>JAXGMN010000027.1:0-193420 GCA_040768665.1 Thermoguttaceae bacterium | reverse complement strand
GGCGTGGTGTTGGCTCCCCGACGCCGCACCTTTTGGAAACCTGCTTAGCTGTGCCGGCCCCGCCCGGCACGCGGGACCTACCTGGCTGCGACCCGCCGTTGAACCACCATGCCCATTTTTCGGCCGGCGGCCCCCCGTGCCCGAGCAGCCTGAATTCGCCCTCCGGAAACCATCTTCGAACCGCACTATGCCCATCCAAGCCCCAGGGGTACAATCCGAGGGCTGCATGGTACGGCACCCCTGTCACCTATCTTGTTTGTAAGTAGAGACTGCGCCGAATGTTACGCTACTGGACCGCCGGCGAATCACACGGCAAAGCTCTTATCGCACTGGTCGACGGCCTGCCTGCCGGGGTCGAGATTCGCACCGACCCGATCGACGCCGAATTGCGACGTCGCCAGGGCGGCTACGGTCGCGGCGGACGACAGCGGATCGAAACCGACCACGTTGAGATCCTGAGCGGCATCTGGCGCAATACGTCGTTGGGCAGCCCGATCGCGCTGCTGGTGCCCAATAAAGATTACAAACTGGAGCGGATGGAGGAGATGGGAAGACCGCGTCCAGGGCACGGCGACCTGAGCGGCGCGATGAAGTACCTGGGCACGATCCGGGCTGTCCTCGAGCGTGCCAGCGCAAGGGAGACCGCGGTCCGGGTGGCGGCCGGGGCCCTGGCGAAGCAGTTGCTAAGCCATTTTGAGATTACGGCATTCGGGTATGTCGTCGAGCTGGGACCGATCAAGATTGACGCGAAGCCGGGCTCCCTCGAACAGCAGAAGGCCCTCCGCGACGCCAGCGAAATCTACTCGCTGAATCCCGACCAGGATGAAGAGGTGAAGTCGCTTATCGACGAGTGCCAGAAGGAGGGCGATACCCTGGGCGGGATTGTCGAGGTCCGCGTCGAGGGTGTGCCCTTCGGCCTTGGAACACACGCCCAGTGGGACGAAAAACTCGACGGCCGCTTGGCCCAGGCCGTCATGGCGGTCCAGGCGATCAAAGGGGTGGAGATTGGGTTGGGATTCGAAGCCGCGCGCCGCAGAGGCTCGCAAGTCCACGATCCGATCCATTACGATCCAGCACTGGCCGACACCCGGACCCTCGGATTCACTCGGCCGACGAACAATGCCGGCGGGCTCGAGGCCGGCATGACCAACGCGCAGCCGATCGTTGTCCGCGCGGCGATGAAGCCAATCAGCACTCTGGCGAAGCCGCTGGAATCGGTAAACCTGGAAACACGCAAGCCCGAATCGGCGTCGTACGAACGGAGCGACATATGTGCCGTGTCGGCGGCCAGCGCCATCGTCGAGAACGTGGTGGCCTTCGAGATCGCCCGCGCAATGGTCGACAAGTTCGGCGGCGACAGCCTGGCGGAGATGCAGGCGCGTTGGAGACTGTTTCACGAGATGGCGAAGAAGCGGTAGCCCGGTGTAGTTCGGCCACTGGAGTGACCGAACATGGCGAGCCAGGAAGGCCCATCGCGCTTGGAAAGGGCAACACGGATGTTCCAACTCTACGACCGCACGCGGCGTCGAATCAGCATCGCCTTGTTTTTTCTCCTCTGCATTGCGCCCACGGCAGCGGTGATCGCGTGGTGCGTCCAACGGCAACTGCCGGGCTACGCGCAGGGCCAGGCGGCTCGCTTGGGACGGCAACTGGGTGCCAAGGTCGAACTGGACGCCGTCTTGCACACCACGCCGCACAATGTCATCTACGAAGGACTGCGAGTCTGCGATCCGGAGACCGGGCGACCAATCTTCCGATGTCCTCGACTCGCGGCAACCACTACCGACGGCACGCTGGCCCTCTCCGCCGCCACGATCGAGGTGCAATCCGACGAGTGGGATCAGGCGTGGGCGGTGCTCGACCGTGTCGCGAGTTGCCGCGCGGGCTGGACGACGCTCGAGGCCGGCCTGCACGCGGACCAGGTGGTTCTCCGCACCGCCGGCGACGCTCACACATTCGACCAGGTCGGATGCCGTATCCAGATCGTGCCCGCCGGAAGCCAGATCGAATTCAGTTTCCGGGTCGCGGGGGTAGCGATGCCGGAACCTGCCCGCTTCCGGATCGTTCGCAACCGCCGGGCCGACCCTCCCGAAACCGGCTTCGAGTGGAGTACCGGCAACGCGTCGCTGCCCTGCTCCGTCCTCCCGCCCGTGCTGGGCTTTGACAAGGCACTCGGACCGCAGAGCCGCCTGAGCGGCGCCGGCTGGGCGAACCGGACAGCCGACGGTTGGGCCGCCGAGGCGACCGGGCGACTCAGTTTTGTGGATCTCGACCGGCTCGTCACCAGCCGGCTGCCGCACACGCTCGGCGGGCAGGCGAAAATCGACGTCAAGTCGGCAAAGATCTATCAGGGACGGATCCAAGAGTTTTGGGCCGCAATCCAAGCCGGGCCGGGGGTTGTCGGACGTTCCCTGCTCGATGCCGCTGTCGGCCGGTTCGCACTGACCGGTCCGGAAACCGTCTTCACAGCGCCAACGCTTCCCTACGAGCAACTATCGGTTGAGTTTTTCATCGATTCCCGCGGCCTGCAATTCCGCGGCCAATGCGACGACCGCGGTACGATCTTCTCCTCCCAGCACGGTCCTCTTTTGACCGGCATTCCCCAACAGCCCATGCCGCTGGCGGCTCTGCTGAACGCGATCGCCCCGGGCGAACATCCCCACGTTCCCGCGACAGCCCAGGTCGCGCCGTTCCTGGCACGACTCCCGCTCTCGCCCTGATCCGTGGATCTGCTTGGGTCACCGCAGCGTTGCTTCTTCGACACGACCTAGAAACCGTCCGGCCGCGTGGGGTCGGGCGAGTAAGGCAGGAATCGGAAGCTGTACAAATCCGCGTCGTTGAGCACGAATCGCAGCCGAATCGGCTTGTCAACCAGCGGCCGAACGTCGCCGCCGGCCTTTTTCCAGCGAACGATCTTGGCCAGCCGATCACCGAAGATCGGCGGACAGTCGGCCAGCGTGTAGCCGTCCAACGGATTTCCCTCGGCGTCTTGGATTTCCACTTGCAGGCTGCCCGCACCGGAGGTCTCGAAATTCACCGCCAGGTTGCCGCCCTCGAAGCGAATCGGCTTGGTGACGATTTCGCCTCCGCTCATCGGCGCCGATGCGGACACGAACCCGTCCACGCGGAGCGTCAGCCGGCGAATCGTTGTCGACGGTCCTTCCCAGTAGCCTTCGGTTGCATAGAGCGAGATCTCGTCCGGGGCGTCTTCGAGCGTCGATTTCGTCTCCACCATCCCCCAGAAGATGAAGTTATCGCCGTACACCCAGCTATCCTTTTCCCGCGGGCCGGGGCGCAGAAACGCCTCTTGCCAGCGCCGGAACAGCCGCCCGTCGCGGCTCGACATGAAAAGCCCGTCGGTAATCGCCGCGCCGTAGCGGGGATGCGATTTGGCGCGGATCATTCGTTCGTCGAGCCCCGGCAGATTGAACAGCGGCTCGCCCCACTCACGCTCCGTATATCGCATGGGGAAGCCGACGAGGATATGCGGTGCACGGTAGTAGGGCTGGATCGCGTTGGTGTAAAGATGCTCTTCGGGCGAGTCGACGTAGGTCAGGTCCGCCGGATCGCTCCAATGAAGGAAGTCCTTGGACGTGGCCGTGCGGATCGCCCGATACCCGCTCGGCTTCCACTGGTCGGTATTGGTGACCCCCGCCGAAAAGATCCGCCAGTAGGCCCGATAGGCTCCCAGGCTCGGATCCCAGAAAGCGAGGTTTTGCGAATCGAACGCGCCACTGGTCAGCAGGGGCTCTTTGCTGACGAGCGAAAAGCGGATCCCATCGGCGGACTTCAGCGCATACAGCCCGCGCGGCTTCGAGCCGACGATCATGATTTTGTACTTCGCGTCGGGTGGGCAGGCCGGATTGGCGTCGAAAAACGCCGCGGTGTGCGCCGGATCGCCGCCAATCTCTTCAAGCATCTCACGCGTTAGAATGATGTTGTTGGCTTTCGAGCCGCCGAACTCGAACAGGCCCAATTCGGGCCGCCGCCAGTGAATGCCGTCGTCGCTCTCGGCATAGCAGAACACCCACGGATGGTCTTCGAGCGTCTGCGCCGTCGGACCGCTGTGCCGGTAATGCACGCCGTGGTAGTACATACGATACACGTCGCCGTCCTGGAACACCGACTGGTAGGCGCTCGCGTTGCCTTCCCAAGGCGCGTCGGTCTTCATCACGATTTCCCGACGGACCGGATGATGCAGCTCCAGGCGGGCGCCCCCTTCCATCGAATCGATGAGAAAATCGTCGACGAGCAATTCCAGACGCGAACCGATGTCGATCGGTTCCGCCGCGGGCAGCCGTACGCAAGTGGCAAGCGAGAGCACTCCGAAAAACGCCATCCAACGACTCATGGCCGATCTCCTTGTCTTGGAGCCTATCCCAAAACCTCGCGAGGAGAAGGGGACAGGCACATTTTGCTCCGAAGACTCCGCAAAATGAGCCAGTCCCCGGCGGTTTTGTGATAGGCTCTTGGTGCGAAAAACAGAACACGCGCAGGATCGTCGCGAGGCAGTCGACCGCCAGGCGGCAGCTACAAGAATACCCTTTCGACCAATGCCAGTCCTCCATATAATGGGGAGTATTCATCGTCGATCCTACCGTGAGGTAACCATGTCGTCCACGGCTTCGACCCTTCTGCCTCCCGAACTGCTCGCCCGTCTTGAGCGGTTGGAGCTTGTCAGCCGCAAGATCTTCCGCGGCAGGATGAAAGGCGAACGGCGAAGCCGGCGCAAAGGCCAGAGCGTCGAGTTCGCCGATTTCCGCAGCTACGTCCACGGCGACGACCTACGATTCCTCGACTGGAATACCTATGCCCGCCTCGACCGCCTTTTCCTCAAGATGTTCCTCGAAGAGGAGGACCTCCACTTCTATGCCCTGATCGACGCCAGCAAGTCGATGGACTTTGGCGACCCCACGAAATTCGCTTACGCCAGACAACTGGCCGCCGCACTCGGTTTCGTCGGTCTCGTTCGCGGCGACCGGGTGAAGATCGAGACCCTCGCCCGGGCCGGCGGCGATCCGGCGCCGGTCCTCCGTGGCCGCCGGAGCCTCTGGCGGATGCTCGAACATCTCGAGAACCTGCAACCGACCGGCGATGAGCCGCTGGGCCAGGGCGTCAAGAGTTTCTGCGTCCGCAATTCCGGCAAGGGGATTGTGGTTCTCATCAGCGACCTCATGGACAAGTCGGGCTACCAGGCCGCGCTGCGGTACCTGCTTGCCCAGGAGATGGACATCTATGTCATCCACCTCCTCTCGGTGGAGGAGATCGAACCGGAACTCCAGGGCGACCTCCGCCTGATCGACTGTGAAGACGGCGACGTGGCCGAGATCACGGTGAGCGGACCACTGCTCCGGCGATACAAGCAGACGCTCGCCGCCTTCATCGATTCGGCTCGCGAGTTCTGCACCCGTCGCGGCATCGTCTATCTTCCGGCCCGTAACGACGTGCCGGTTGAACAGCTCATCACGGGTTACTTGAATCAACGGGGACTGGTCCGCTGATGCAACTGATGAACATGCTTGCGTGGTGGCAATGGGCGATTTTGGCCGCGGTACCGCCGGCGATCGTGCTGCTGTATTTTCTGAAGCTCAAGCGGCGGCCCGTCGAGGTGCCGAGCACCTATCTCTGGCACCGCTCGGTTGAAGACCTTCACGTCAACACCATCTGGCAGCGATTGCGCCGGAATTTGCTCCTGTTTCTGCAACTCCTGCTCCTGGTCCTCGCGATGCTGGCCGCCCTGCGACCCGGCTGGCGAGGAGTGGCCCTCAGCGGTGATCGCTTCATTTTCCTGATCGACAACTCGGCCAGCATGCAAGCCACGGACGTCGCACCGACACGCCTCGAAGATGCCAAACGCCAGGCCCGGCTGCTGATCGATCAGATGAAATCCGGCGACGTGGCCATGGTCGTCAGTTTCGCCGATGCGGCGAAGATCGAGCAGATGTTTACCGACAGCCGCCGCAAGCTGCGGCAGGCCGTCGACGCGATCCGACCGACCGACCGGCCCACCTCGCTCGTCGAAGCACTCAAGGTGGCCTCGGGCCTGGCGAACCCCGGACGCTCCGCCGACGACGTCTACGACGTGCAGGTCGCCGAGCCGATGCCCGCAACGCTTCTCATCTTCAGCGATGGCAAGTTCGCCAGTGTCTCCGGCTTCGCCCTGGGCAACCTCGATGCTGTGTACAAGCCGATCGGAAGCCCGGAGTCGATCAACCTGGGCGTCACAACGTTCAGCGTCCGCCGCAATGAAGCCAGACCCGACCAGTTGCAGGCCTTTGCCCAGTTGCAGAGCTTTGCCTCAAAGCCGGCGGAAGTCTCGCTGGAACTGCGCCTGGACGGAAAGTTGATCAATGCCGACCGCTTTGAGATCGCCGAGGAAGAAACCCGCGGGGTAACATTCGACTTGGGAGCGGTCAACTCGGGGGTCCTCGAGCTGACCGCCGTCACCGGCGACGATCTTGCCGTGGACGACGTGGCTTGGGCTGTCGTCAATCCGCCGCGGCGTGCCCGCGTGCTCCTGGTCACACCGGGCGTTGAACCGCTCGAGTTCGCGCTGTCGACCAGCGAAGCCCTGGAGCTGGCCGACGTCGCCGTTGAAACGCCGGCGCTGCTCGATCAGCCCACCTATCGGCAACAGGCCGCCACGGGAACGTACGACCTGGTGATCTACGATCGCTGCCAGCCGAAGGAAATGCCCCAGGCCAACACCCTCTTCATCGGCGGACTCCCCCCGACCGGCAACTGGAAAGCAGGGCAAAAAATCGAGGCGCCCCAGATTCTCGACACCGACGCGGCCCACCCATTGATGCAGTGGCTCAACCTCGGCAACGTCCTCATTGCTGAAGCGGCTCCCCTGGTGGCCCCCCCTGGAAGCACAACGCTGATCGATTCCCACGTCGGCCCGCTGTTCGCGATAGGTCCGCGCGGGCGCTACGAGGATGCGGTGCTCGGTTTTGTCTTCCTCGGCAGCGAACCCGGCGGAGGGGAGAACGAGGGCGTCTACATCGGCACGAACTGGCCGATCCGGGCGAGTTTTCCCCTCTTTGTTCTCAATGTGATTCGCTACCTCGGAGGAGACCGAACCTCGCTGGGTGTCGAGGCGGTGCGTCCGGGCCAGGCTGTTGCGGTCGAAAGCCCCATGCCAGGGAAGCCTATGGAGGTACAAACTCCCGGGGGAGAGACTGTCCGGGTTTCGCCCGACCCGGGTGGAAAAGCGACATTCACGGGCACCGGGCAACTTGGCGTGTACAATGTCCGGATGGACGGGAAGAATCAGCAGCAGTTCGCCGTGAACCTCTTTCAGGCGTCGGAGAGCGATATCCGCTCGGTTTCCGACATACGGATCGGACACGTAGACGTTGCGGCTCGCACCGATTGGGAAACGGCCCGCCGCGAAATATGGCCACTGTTGCTCTTGGCGGGGCTAGTCGTTTTGGCCGCGGAGTGGTATACGTATAACCGTCGAGTCGCGTGGTAGGTCGCCGCAGAGTCCCCCTCGGCGGAAGGGGGCTCCGGCGGTTGTTTTCAGGGTCGTCATCATGGCAAAACTCCGCATGCCCCGCACGAAGATCAAGAGACACAAATCGAGCAATCCGGATGCCGGCAAGATCGTCAACCGGTTGATCGAGAACCACCTATTCAAGAGAGTCAGCTACGAACAGTACCGCGATCGGGTCCGCGATGTCTACGACGGCCCGCAGGGCGCAATTCTTGCCACCTGCAGTATGCTTTCCTTGCACACGACGTTGGGCGATCGCCTGTTCAAGGAGCGCAAGTTCGATCTCGCCGGGGCGCGGCATATTCTTGACGTCGGCAGCGGCGCCGGCCAGATTGCGAAGCACTTGCTGAAGTACGCCGATCCGGATGCGGAGATCACTTGTTTCGATCTCTCGCACGAGATGCTTCGCCGTGCGCGCCAGCGACTGAAGAGCAAGCGCCCGGAGTTCGTCGTTTCAGACCTGACGCATCTGCCGTTCGCCGACGCATCGTTCGACTGCATCACCTGCGGCTACGTGCTCGAACACGTCCCCGATCCCCGGCTCGGCCTGAGCGAGCTGTCTCGCGTGATGATGCCCGGTGCGCGAATGCTCTTGCTGACGACCGAAGACAATTTCTCCGGCGCATGGACAAGCCGCCTCTGGTGCTGCCGCACCTACAACCGCGAGGAATTGATGCGAACCTGCGAAGAACTGGGCCTTCAGTGGAAGAAGGAACTCTGGTTCACTCGCATGCACAAAGTCTTCCGCGCCGGCGGTATATGCGTCCAGATCGTGAAACAATAAGAGCCTGTGGCCGTCGAAGGCCACGCGGCCAGAGACGTCTCGGCCGAATTCAGCGTCACCCCCTCTGCATTCCGCCTGACCAAGTCGCGGATTCTGCGGCGGTTGCGGGAGGAGCTGGAGCGGAAGAATCGACTACATCTCCGGGCACATCGAGGTGGACAGGTCTCCCGAGAACCTTCACTTTCACGGGAAAGTCAAGACGGAGATCAACCGGGTGCTGGCCCAACTCGTCAAGGAAACGGAATCCGGCGAACTCTATTCCGACCGCGCCCGGGTCGCCAACCCTGCTGCCGATCTTTCCGCCGAACCCGATATCGTATTCGTATCCAACGACGCCCTCGAAAGTGGCCGCGCGCGACTGGTGCCCGCCGCCTCCGGCAAGGAGGATGATTTTATCGAAATCGAAGGTTCGCCGGATTTCATCGTTGAAATCGTCAGCAACCGTTCGGTGGTCAAGGATACCCAACACCTCCCGCGTGCCTATTGGCGGGCGGAAATCCGCGAGTATTGGCTCGTCGACGCGCGCGGCGAGCAGTTGGCGTTTGAAGTACAGCACCGCGGTGCTCATGGGTATGAAACCGTCGTTGCCGACCCGGGGGGATTCCAAGTTTCCCGCGTCTTCGCGAAACGGTTCCGCCTCACCCGCCGGAGAAATCAGCGCGGGCGATGGGAATACGATCTTGAAGTTCGGTAGGCTCGTCGCCACGCGGAGAGCGTGACTTTGCTGCGTCGCCCTACTTGACCGCGTTTGACCGCGGTCGGTGTGCCGCTCATTCCACTTTCCATTCCAGGATTCCCGCCGACCAGGGCGGGTTCAACTCGGCTTCGATCCTCAGCGCAGCGGTTTCGACCGGCTCAAACGTCACCCGGTTGTACTTGTCAATCGCGGTGCCATAGGAAGAGGCCCCTGCCACCGGCTTCCAGGTTTCGCCGTCTTGATAGACAAGCCGCCATGCTTTCGGTGCCCGGCAGTGACGTTTCTGCCGCTCGTCGTCGAACCAGTAAACCTCCACGGCGGACACCTTTGCCGGTCCGCCAAAATCGTACTGGACCCATTCGCTCGTCCCGCGGTGGTCCCACCAGGTGAACCGCGGGATCGTATGGTCGCACGAGTCCTTCGGCTCGATCCCGTCGTTCAGAGCGCCGAGGACATTGCCTGCTTTGGCATACGATGCCGAGGGCACACTAAGCTCCATAACGGTCAAGGCCAGAGAGTCGCCCAGAGTCGCCGGGGCGAGCGGCCGATAGAGCTTGCCTTCCCAACTCGGATCATCGATCGCCGGCTGCCGCGATTTGCCGTCCTGCCACATCCAGACCGCCATTTCGCCCGGTTCGCGATGATCCCAGCCGTAGTACGGCACGGCCGTGACTTGTTTTCCCGTGCGGTCCAGCCCTCGAATCACTGTCACACCTCCGAGCAACTCAGGCCGATGCTCGGCGACGAACTTCGGATCGCGCGCCAGCACGATCCCGCGGACGGAGCCGCCGTTGTCGACCGCTTCGAACGCATACACGAGCGGCCCGCGCTGGATCGCCACGCGGCCGCGGTCCGCCTGCACCCCGGGGTGTGCTTCGATCCGTTGGATCTCCATCGGAAGGCTGAGTTGCACCACGTCGTTCGCGCGCCATTCCCGCCGAACGACCGCATAGCCTTTTTCAACTTGCACCGGGTTGACCTGCTCGCCGTTGACCGAGAGCTTTGCCCCGTGGTTGCACCAGCCGGGAATCCGCAACCGCAGGGCAAATGTGGCCGGCTCGGCAGGCTCGACCGACACCTTGATTTCGCCGTCCCACGGATAGCGGCTTTGCTGCGAGATCTTTACCGTCCGGCTGCCCAAAGCGATTTCGCCGCTGCCGGCCACGTAAAGGTTCACGTAGATCGACTGCCCGTCCTGCGCATAGACGTAGCCCGGCAACGAAGGCACGATTCTCACCACGTTTGTCGGGCAGCATGCACAGGGGTAGAACGGTTGACGATGATGGCCGCCGCCGCTGGCCAGCGGGTTGACATAGAAGAAATGCTCCCTGTCCATCCCGATGCCGGAAAGGATGCCATTGTAGAGCGCCCGCTCCAGCACGTCGGCATAATGGGCATCGGCGTGCATCAGGTTCATCCGGTGGCTCCACAGGGCCAGCCCGATCGCCGCACACGTTTCGCAGTAGGCCGTATCGTTCGGCAGTTCGTACGGATCGCCGAACGCTTCGCCTTGGTGCCGGGCGCCGATGCCCGCGGTAATGTACAGTTTCCGCCGAACCACATCTTCCCAAAGCCGGCTCATCGCATCCACGAAGCCCTGGTCGCCGGTGTAGGCGGCAACGTCCGCCACCCCCGCGTACAGGTACATCGCTCGGACCGCGTGTCCCACAATTTCGCTTTGATCGCGGACCGGGACGTGGTCCTGGCAGTAGGGGCCAAAGACCTCCCGCTTCGACCCGTCGCCGCGGATATCCAGGAAGAACTTCGCCAGATCGAAGTAGCGGCGTTCGCCGGTCAGCTCATACAGCTTGACCAAGGCAAGCTCGATTTCCTCGTGGCCGGGCACTCCATACCGCGCGTCGGGGCCGAACAGCCTGTCGATCAGATCGGCGAACCGGATGGCGACGTCCAGCAGCGATCGCTTCCCCGTCGCTCGGTGGTGAGCCACGGCGGCCTCGAACAGATGGCCCGCGCAGTAGAGCTCGTGCCGGACGCGCAGGTTGGTCCATTTCTGGTCCGGTTCGACCAGCGTGTAGAAGGTATTCAGATATCCGTCTTCGAGTTGGGCCGCGGCAATCTTGGTGATCACCTCATCGACCATCTTGTCCAGCGCCGGATCCGGATGCTGCGCGAGCGAATACGATGCCCCCTCCAGCACCTTGTAGACATCGGAGTCGTTGAAGTAGATCCCTTCGAAGGCGCCTTCCGTCAGGCCGGCTGCCTTGGAGAAATTGTTGAACCGCCCCGTCTCTTCACACCACTTGAAGTTGTGCGGCAGCGATTTCGTCCGGTTGGTCTCCAGCCGCGGTGCCCAGAACGTGTCGGTGAACGTCACGTTGGTGAACGGCACCGCAGACAGCTTGCGATGCACCGGGGCGTCGGCCCCAGCAGGGGATGAGAGAGTCAACGCCGACAGCACCGCCAAAGTTGCCACCCGCTTCATTTGCGAAACTCCTTCATGGTTCGGACCAAAGAGAGCTTTGAGGCTTCAGCACAGCAGCCGTTTCGAGTGTACAGCCCTGCGCGGAGCCATTCCAGTCGTACCGTTGACGGCGCCGCCCGTCTAGGTCGACTCTTCGGTGACTTTCACCGCTTCACGAAGATTGTCGCCGAGCGGGAGAAGCCAACGCTGGCCATCGACCTCGATTTCCGCCTCGCGGCGGCCGATCCGCTGGAGCCTTCCCTGATAGTCGCCCGCTTTGAACGGGTCGCCCTGGCGAAGCTTGAGGCAATCGCCTGAGATCCGGTTGACGATCCACGCCTCGGGTTCCTCGCCGACGGTGACGACTGCCGTCAGGTAGACGTACTTTGCCGCGTCGAACTTCGGAGGATCGGGGGGCGGAGGATCAGGTTTGCGATAAGGGGCGAAAATGTTGCGGCCCGCGATCTTCCTGGCATAGTCGGATGCCTCGGCCGCGAGAAGCGGTTCGGGCGGCCGGTCCGGAAGCCTGTCGCTGCGATCGGCCGTCGCCAGCGACAGCGCTTCGACGGAAAGTTGCACGTCGAGTTTTCGCCCATCGTCCGAGGGAAGCAGGCCGAGACTGAGGATCTGGTGGAGATAGCCCGCGGAATAGAACCTGTGCAGAAACTGCGTCAGTTCTTCAAGCGTGGCCTGGGCCAGAAGGTTGAATCGCAGGGCGTGGTAGACGTCGCCGCGCTGACGGCCCATCGTCGTTTCCACCTTGATTCCGTCGAAGCCGACGCTCCTGGCGGAAGCGAGCAGCCAGTTCTGATAGAGTGAGCGAGCGGCCTCGCGATCATTCGGGAGCGACCGCCGGCGCCAGTCGGCCAAACGGAGTTCTGCCTCGCGGCCGCGATCGATCTGTTTCTCCTTGCGCTCGATTTCGCGTTTCAATTCGTTGCGGAGCGTTTCATTCCGGCCGTCGGGGCTCGCCCATGCCGAAAAGAGCATCCGACCGAGGAAGAGGACCACGAGCACGGCCGTGACGATTGCCAGGTTTCGTTCGCGTTTTTTCAGGTTCATTGCTGTTGCCTCTCGATCCGCACGGAGGAACGAAACTGCATGCCGTAGGGTCGGCGGGCATCGGTTTCGCTTTTCGATTTGCCCGCCAGACGGTGCCGGTCGTCGTGCAGGCCGCGGTCGAGTTCGGCGACGGAATCGACGTCGCTGGCCACTCCGTCCAAAGTGATTTCTCCGCGGCCGGAATTCACGACGAACTTGACCTGTGTGAGCATGGCGTCTTCGGCGGTGGGGAAACGATCGGAAAGCCACCTCAGCTCGTCGAGCCAATTGACTCCGCCGGCGACCCACTGGTCGATCTCTGCCGCTTCCTTCTCGCTTTTTTCCGCCTGCTCGAAGTTCTTGTCCAGCGCCTTGGAGTTTCGCTGCAGGTAGAGGATTTCGGAGTGCATTCGATCGCCGCGGATCCAGCTCGCGGCCATCACGGCCAGCACGAGGAGGCCAGCCGCGAGCCCGGCCAGGGCGTAGGTATTGCGGCGGCTGGGCGGCGCGGGCCGACGCCGCGGATGGAGGAAATCGAACGTCGGCGCGGCCGAAGCGGCCTCGTCCCACGCAGCGCCGACCAGCGGCGCCAACGTGCGGATCGATCCCTGCTGTTCGGCGGCCGCCCGACTGGACCAGTCGATCGCCTCGAAAGGATCGACAACGTCGACCGCCAGCGACCATCCCTCGGAAATCCGGGCCGCCAGCCGGGTGTAGCGGTCGCCGCTGCCGAGAAGCACAATCGAATCGACCGGCCGGTTGCCCGGCTGATTCTGGGCGGCGGCCATCGTGCGGCGAAGCTCGGCGACGAGCGAAGCAGCGTGTTCAACGTCGGCAAGCGGATCAGCCGGAAGGCGTGCCTGGCGAAGAAAAGTGACATGAGAGTCGATCATGACGGCGAGGTCGGTCTCGTCGGCTTCGAGATTGACAACCAATCGCGCGCCCGCGTTCCGTTCGCCCAGGCAACGCGCCACGAGCGAAACGGTCGCGCAGGGCCGCAGCACGAGCCGGGTGAGCTTCAAGCCGGCTGCCTCGCAAACATGCTGTACTTCCTGCACCAGTTCCGGGCGCACCGCAGCCGCCAGGACATGACGGGCCGTGTCATCCGGGACGCTCAGCGGCAGGTAGTCCAACGGCCAGTGCTCCTCCAGGTTGCTGAACTGGCGCAAGGCCTGAAAACGAGCCAGATCGGGAAGTTCCTCGTCCGGAGCGGCGGGCAACGCAAGAGGCCGCAACTCGACACTCTCGCGCCCAAGGGCCACCACGGTGTCGATCCGACCGAGCCGGCGCGATTTCAGTTCTGCCGCAAGTCGATTGCTGAAGCTGCCTTCGCCCGCGTCGCCAGGCGATGGGCCGCCGGCGAGGGGGATCGTGAAGACTTGCTCAACGAGCAGGCGGTTGCCCCCGGGCGATGCGACAACACCGTTGGCCTCGGAAGCATTCCAGGAGAGGGCAAGATAACGTGGCATGGTGGACTCACGGGTTTAAGAGCTTAGATCTTAGTCGCGGGTTTATCACCCCTAAGATCTCAGTTCTACGATCTAAAGCTCTCTCATTCCGAACTCATTTCAGCTCCGAGGGATTCCAGAGGAAAACCGCGGCCGAGGAGCGACAGCTCCCTCCAGGATACGATGCGGGCGGGGCGTTGGGTAGCGTCAAAAACGGCTTCGATCCGTGCGGCGGGGCCATCCTGGTCGAAAAAGCCGACCACTTGGGCGCGATAGACGCTGCCGCCGCCGGTCACAAAGGGAAGCAACTCCTTCATTTGTTCCAGTTCGACAATCCCCTCGGTCAGCAGCCAGGTGGGATGCCGCAGGTCGCTGCCGTCGGAGTCGACCGCCGCCTGCCGGCGGGAAAGGATCGCATCGACCGCTTCGGTCGGCATTCCGGGAATTGCCGCCACGAGCTCAGCGGGGGCCTCGTTGATGTTCAGCCTGCCCGGGATCGCGCTGGCGGTGTCGGTCGCAAGAACGTCCATGAGTTGGGACAAGTAGTCGGCCGCCTGATCGCTCTGGAACGGGCATTCCACCTCGACGGCCTCTTCGCGGCCCTGGAACTTCACGCGGATCTTGGCGTCGATCAAATCGAGAACGCTCTTGAGCTTGACCTTGGCCGATTGGGTGAGATCCAGCTCTCCGGAACCGCTCTGGGGGCTTTGATTTGAATTCGAATCCTGATCCTGGTTGGAATCCGAGTCCCCGCCCTGCGGATTCCGGTTTTCGTTGTTTGGCGGGGAAGGATTGTCCGGTCCGTTCGGTCCCGTGTTGGGATCGGGCTGCGGCGAGTCTCCTCCGGCATTCTGCTGGCCGGACGACTCTGACTGCTCCTGCAATCGATAGGCGAGGATGTACTGGATCCACTCCGGTTCGAGCACCTGCTCCAATTCGTCGTGGAGCGTCTGCAGATCGTCCTGGTTGACGTCGATCTTGGGCTGACCGTCGGGCTGGAGATTTGCTTCGAGGCTGAAGAGGGTGAGATAGCCTGACCAGCCGCAGTCCATCGCGCCCAACGACGCGTCGACGCCGACCACCATCGATGGATCCGGCTCGGTGTCGTCTGCGTAACCGTTGCGATTGGCGTCCACGCCGAACAGCAGTTCCGGCGTCACACCGCGGACCATCAACAACTCGTCCAGGGCGGCCAACGGCCCGTTCCTCGGCGAATAGGGTGGGTCGAGAGCCGAGTAGTACTCGATCTCGGCGCCGTAGTCGCGGGGCTCGTCGTCCTCGTCGAGCCAATCGAGAATCGCGGCGGCAACGTCTTCGGTCATGCCGGGCAGTCCCATCAACAGGCTCGTTGCGGCCTCGGAGTTGGCCTTTTCCAGTGAGAGGAGTGTGTTGAGGTTGAGTTTTGCCGACTCGTCCTCGAGACCGTAGCGGGTCCCAATGAACTCACCGGATTCGGTTGCCGGTGCGAGTACGGTGAAGCGACCGCGCCGGCGGGCATCATCGTCGTCGTTGACGAGCACGCCACAGAAGACTCCGGGATTATCGTACCAGCCGCCGGCGTCGATCGCCGACTGCGGATCCATCGAGAGAAACTGACGGACTGCCTCCACGCCTGATTCCGCCAGCGCACGGACCTCGACCTGGCGGCCCGAGACGGTCGCGGCCTGCCGCTCGGTAAGCATCCATTCGGAGAAGGTTATGGCCGCCAGGCTGAGCGCCGCAATCACGACGAGGACGAGGATCAAGACCATTCCACGGCGCCGAGACGCGGAACGGAAGCAGCCGGGTGGCGACGGGATTCGCGCCATGACGGGGCTTCCGACTTGTTTCGCCGCGGTGTCCAACGGGCCGGGCGCGGGGGATAAATGCAGGCCGGTTCGGCGCTGCGCGCGCAGGCCGTTGGCCATTGCGGTTAGACGATCAACGATAAACGAACAGAGTGTATTCATTCAGAGATCGGACGGGCTGATATCGGTGTCGGAAATCTCACTCATCCCTGCATCCTCCGAGTCGGCAGAGCCCTGGGACGCTGGTTCCAAGCGGGCCATCGGCAGGTCGACGATCAAGCGGTACACGAGGAGTTCCTCCTCCGCGTAGGCGGTCTCGCCGGACGATAGCGCCGTGGCCCAGTTGCCGCTCTGGCGGATGGGCCGGAGACTGAGGCTGATCTCGACGGCCAGCGGCAGCTTGCCGGACTCGGCCGTATCCCACGAGTCGCACCACGTGGTGCCGTCGGAATAGCGAAAGCCGACGGCGGCAACCTCCGGAGCGATGGGCACTTCGGCAGCGAGGAGCGAATCCTCCAGCCCCTGCTCCGACGCCCAGGCCGTCACCGAGCGATCCATTTCGCGGCGAATCAACCCGCTCGATGCGGCCGCGTCGTCCGTCGCCGACTCGTCGACCGCGACGACCGAGTAGGCAACGGTCTTGATATCGCCCATCGCGCCGCAAGACCACGGTTCGCCGTCTAAAGTCGATGACTGCCGGGGGAGTCGCGATGGGCGGCCGATGTCGACCTGGAGCCAGTCCGGCTCGCCGTAAAGGCCGAGGGTTCCTGAAGGGACGAGCGACTCCACGGTGCCGGTCGCCTCGGTTTCTACGGTGGCTTCCGCAGACGGCTCGTCTTCCGATTCCTCCGGCTCGGTCTCGTCGCTGCCGCCGGAACCCGGCTGCTCCCGGGTCGAACTCTCCGAGCCCGTGGTGGAAGAGGCGAGGTCGGCCAGCCCAAGCGGATCGGCCACCAGGGCGCTGCGGATGTCGTCGGCCATCCGGTGGAGCAGCACGCGGGCGAGTTGCGCCTCCTCGACGTGAGCGCGGCCGGCGTCGCCGATTCGCAACTGGGAATCGACGGCCATCGCGACGCAAAGGAGCACCAGCGAGGTGAGCACCAGCGAAAGGACGACTTCCAGGAGGGTATAGCCCTTTGGAGTGCGGCGATTCATCGCCGCTTTTCTTAGCGGCCACGATCGAGCGACCTTTGGAGTGCGGCGATTCATCGCCGCTTTTTCTTAGCGGCCACGATCGAGCGGCGGCTGAAGCCGCAACGGCGGGGTTGGGTCGGGGTAGCGGTTCGAGTGGCGGGGATCGAGAGGTGATGAATGACGCTGATGGTTCGTCGCCGGAGTCGAGCGGCCGGATCGTGCGACGTAAAGCTGAGAGGGGAGTCGATGAAAGCGGCGATGAATCGCCGCACTCCAAAGGAGGGTTATTCGGTTGCATTGGTCGCCTCCGGGTCGGCCATCCAGCGGACCAGCGAGTATTCGACGGGGCGGATCTCGACCGCCGGATCCTGGCTGACGATGACCCGCACCTCCAGCAGTCCGTCCTGTCCGGTCGGGTTGACCTCGACCGTGTACGTCCAATCGGCAGCCGGCTCGTCGGTATCTTCAAAAGGAACGCCCTCCTGCGCGTCGACCGGGGAGAGACCGGCTGCGATCTCCGCCATCTTGCTCTCACAATACAGTTGCGCAAGCGTAAGGTCCCGCGCCAGCCTGGCATTCTCCAAGCCGCTGCGTCCCAATTGTCCGAGCACCGCGACCGCCCCGGCAAGGATCGCCAGGGCGAGGATGACTTCAAGAAGCGAGAAAGCTTGCCGCGGATGTAACCGTTCACGGGGCGGAAGAGAGGGGGACAGGTCCATGTTTTCGGCCGACGTCTTTGACGCCAAAATGCTCGAACTGGCCGAAAAATGGACCAGTCCCCGGCCGACCTGTGAACGGATACGCCGCGGATGCGTCATGGCGATGCCTCGGCTTCGGAGTAGACCTCACCGACGGTCACGACCCCGGTCAGCCCGCGCAGGCAAATCTCGATCGTTTGTCCCCGCTCGTTCTCGAGCGTGAGCCGGGCGTTGGAGGTGCTGCCGTCGGGGTAGAAAACGACCGGTTCGGACCACTCGAGATCGCCTTCCGCTGCCGGAACGGCGGAGGCCTCCAGGGTTCCGGCGGAGATTTCGCCTTCGGCGAACGAGATTCGCTCCGGGAGGATCGACTCGCGGGATTGGGCGTCTTCGTTCGATGTCAGGCCCTCTTGGCTCTGCGTGCTACCGGGGCGGAACTCCGGCTCCGGCTGGAACTCCAGGCAGTATCGATTTCCGTCGGGTTCATAGCGGAAGTAGACGGTGCGGCCGGTGGAGAGCGCCTCAACCCTTGCCTGGTTCCACTCCACACGGACCCGCTCCGCCGACTTGCGAAGTTCGACGCTCGCCAGTGCCGGCTCGAGGGCGGGCCACGCGACCGAGGCCAGCACAACCAGGAGGGCCAGCACCAAGAGCACTTCGAGCAATGTGACGCCGTGCGGACAAGAATGGAGTCCGCACACTCCCTGGCCGGGCATGGTGGGCCACGGCGGGTCCCTTCTGCACTCAGCCACGGAAGCGTTCGCAAAGCCTAACATGTCGGATCAGCCCTGCATCCAATTGCCGACGTCGTCTTCGCTGTTGTCGATGCCGTCGGGTCCCAGCGACCAGATGTCGGGCAGATCGGTCTGATACTTCCCGGGATACTCGTACTGGTATGGATTTCCCCAAGGATCCAGCGGCACGGGACTGTCGAGGTAGGGGCCGTTCCACTTGGTCGGATCGCTCACTCCCGACGGTGCCGCCCGCAGCGCCTCCAGGCCCTGGCCGGTCGCGGGGTAATCGCCCAGGTCGAGCCGGTAGGCCTGCAAGGGAGTCTTGAATGCGCTGATTTGGGTCCTGGCCGCATTGATGTAGGCCTTCTGCTGGATTGGACCGTAGGCGGTCACCGCCAGCGAGGCGATGATGACCAGGATCACCAGCACAAGGAGGACTTCAATGAGCGTCAGGCCGGCCCGGCGCCGGCAGCGTCGTTTGCGTAGTAACATCTCGTTCTCCCGTCATGTTGCCGGCGTGGTTCAAAAACGGGGACAGGCACCTTGCCGCGACACGTTTGCCGCGGGCGCTGGTGGAACCAGGCTCGGAGCCAGTCCCCGTTTTTTCGTCACGCCACATTTCTCGCCTTGGGAGGATTCCACCCTCCCGGCGACCACGTCCTATACCGTTGTTGCCATTCGGAACATGGGCAGCAACAGCGCAATCACCAATACCAAAACCACACTCGCCAGCAGCAACAGCATAATCGGCTCCAGGAGCCGGACCGCGAGGTCCAGTTGACGCCACGTCCGCCGTTCCAGGCTGTCGGCAATATCCAAGAGTACCTTCTCGAGGGTGTTCGACTCCTCGGCCACGGAGATCATCTCGACCACGGTCGGCGGGAAGTAGCCGCAGGCGGCCAGCGGCCCGGCAAGCGTCTTCCCCGCGGAAACGGTTTCGGTCGCCTTGCGGATCGCGGTGCCGAGGATCCGGTTGCCCGCTGCGTCGCTGGAGATGTCGAGTGAACGGAGGATCGGGACCCCGTTGTGCAGCAGCGTGCCCAACACTCGACAGAAGCGAGCGACCGCCAGGTTGCGAAAGATCTTGCCGACGATCGGCAACCGCAGTTTGACCAGGTCGCGCGCGGTGCGTCCCTGCTCGGTGCCGAGCCACCGCCACAGGAACCAACCGCCGGCGCCCGCGCCGATTATCGCCCACGGCGCGACCCGCCAGGTCAGCGCGCTGGTGGTCAGCAGCCACTCGGTGAGAATCGGCAATTGGCCGCGCTCTCGCATGTTGGCAAAAATCGTTTCGAACCGGGGCACGAAGAAGACGAGCAAGACGATCACCACCGCCGTACCGACACAGGCCAGGAAGCACGGATAGGCGATGGCGCCGATGGTTCGATTCTTGAGGTCTTCCTGAGTCTCGGTGAACGCGGCGACCCGCGACAGCGCGTCTTCGAGGAAACCACCTTCGCCGCCGGCGCGGGCCATGCTGACGGCCATCTCGCCAAAGATCCGCTGATGGCGGCCCATGGCTTCGGCGAGCGTTGCGCCGTCTTCCACCTGGCGATAGACCTGGGCGAGCACCTCGCGGAGCGCCGCGTGAGAGGTCTGTTTGCGGAGCACTTCGAGGGCCCGCAACAAGGGCACGCCCGCGCCCAGCAGATCGGCCAACTGCCCCATGGTTGTGGCCAACAGTTGCGCCGGCACGCGGCCGATGCGGACCTCGCCGTTGCCGGCTGCGCCTGCCCCGTCGACCTCGAGAGGAAACAGTTGCAGTCCGGCCAGCGAAGCCAGCGCCTCGCGACGGCTTGCCGCTTCGATCGTGCCGCTGACGCGCTCGCCCGCGGTGGTGCGTGCTGTGTAGTTAAACGGAGGCATCGCTCACCAGGTCGTTTCCCTTGGTCACGCGAACGACTTCCTCCACGGTGGTCCGCCCGGCGAGCACCTTCTTCCAGCCGTCCTGGCGGAGCGTGCGCATGCCTTGCGCCAGGGCTGCCTGTTTGATCGCCCAGGAACTCGACCGTTCATGGGCGATCTGGCGGATGCGGTTGGTCGTGACCAGCAGTTCAAACAGTCCGATACGGCCCCGATAGCCGACATTGCGGCAGGCACGGCAGCCGACGGCACGTTGAAGCGTGTCGGCCGAGCCGAGTTCCTCGTAAGGAAAATCGTCGGGCAGATCCTCGCGCGCGGGGCGGTAGGTTTCGCAGCACTCGCGGCATAGAGTGCGAACCAGTCGCTGGGCCATCACGGCCTCGACCGTACTCGAGACGAGGAACGGCTCGACGCCCATGTCGGTCAAACGCGTATACGCCCCGGCGGCGTCGTTGGTATGCAGCGTGCTGAACACGAGGTGGCCGGTGAGCGAGGCCTGGATAGCATGCTCCGCGGTCTCCAGGTCGCGGATTTCGCCGATGAGGATGACGTCGGGGTCGTGCCGCAGGATACTTCGCAGCGAATTGCCGAAGGTCAGACCGATCTTGGCGTGGACCTGGATCTGGCTGATTCCGTCCAACTGGTATTCGACCGGGTCTTCGGTCGTGATGATCTTTGTGCTGGGGTTGCAGATCTCGCGCAGGGCGCTGTATAGCGTGGTCGTCTTGCCGGAGCCGGTGGGGCCGGTTACAAGAATGATCCCGTGCGGCAGCCGGATCAGTTCGTGGAACATCGCGTGGAGATCTCCGCCCATACCGAGGCTCGCCAGCGAGAAATCCATGCTGCTCTTGTCGAGGATACGCAGCACAATCCCTTCGCCGTAGATCATCGGGATCACCGACACGCGAACGTCAACCTCGCGAGCAGAGACCTTCAACTGAATGCGGCCGTCCTGGGGAAGCCGCCGCTCGGCGATGTTGAGCCGAGCCATAATCTTCAGCCGGCTGATGATCGCGGCCTGAAACCGACTGATCTCCGGTGGGACCGGCTGAGGGTGCAGAACTCCGTCGAGCCGATAGCGGATCCGCAGCCCCGAGTGCTGCGATTCAATATGAATATCGCTGGCCCGCAGTTCGATGGCCTCCAGGAGAATTTCGTTGACGAGCCGGACGACCGAGGGTTCCTCGGCCATCCGCGATAACTCGGACCCGTCGGTCTCGACCTGCTCGACCAATTGGAGCGAATCCTCGTCGGCCTGGGCCAGGAGTCCGTCCACCGTCTCGCTGCCGACACCGAGATGGGTCTTGATCAGTCTGCTGATTTCCGCGCGTCCGGCGAGCACGGGCACGACCGTCTTACCGGTCGAGGCGGCCAACTCATCGAGCGGATAGAGGTTGAAAGGGTCGCACGTGGCGACGACGAGTGTGCCGTTCTGCTGGGAGATGGGAAAGAGCGATTCGCGGTGGATGGCCTTCGCGGGGAAGACCCTCAGGAGCGACAGGTCGATTTCCGCTTCGCTCAGGTCGACGTATTTCAGCCCGAACTCATCGCCGATGGCGCGGAGAGCCTGTTCCTCGGTGATGAATCCCAGTTGGACGGCGGCTTCATCGAGCCGCAAGCCGCCCGTCTGGGCACGCCGCGCCGTTTCCAACTGCCGTGCGTCGAGCAGTCCGCGTCGGAGTAGAATCTCGCCGGCTTCCATGAGGAGTTTCCGAGATTGGATCAAACAAAATGTTTCGGTGGCTGTTTGGAACGGGGACTGGCTCCCGGATGTTGTGTACCGACCCTTGACTTTCCACAAGATATAGGGTGCCTGTCCCCTTTCCAAACAGCCTTTTGGTGCAGCCGTGCCGAAACGATACAAGGAAATCAAGGCGCCCCGGCCTGCTCGCCGCGAAGCGGCGAGGGCCGGAGCACCCCTGTAATTCATGGTAAACGACCCCGCCGCCCGCCGGAAGTCTTTTCGACCGAGAAGCTCCACCCGAACTAGGCGTTCGGCTTCCCCAGCCAAGAGGTGGCGGCCAGATTCTTCGACGGGGATTCACATCATCGCTACGTGTTTCTCTCACGGTTGCCCCGTCGCGAGCGATCGCCTCCTCGCCGCGGTCGGTCGCCCTCGCCTCGCTCGCGGTCGCCGCCCTGGGGTCGGCCGAACTGGGGTCGTTCCAGTTCGAAAGGCTCGCCCATCATTTCGCCGAGTTTTTGCTTTTGCTCCGGCTTGAGCACGGCCATTGCCTGCTTCTCACCTTCCTCGCGTATTTCCCGGCTTTTCTGGCGCAACTGCTCGAATTGGGCACCCCGGTCCTCGCGGTTGCCGCCCCGCGCCTCTTGCCAAAGGCTTTGCGACTTCTCTTGGGTTTTGCGCTGGATCTCCTGGATTTCCTCCTTCTGCTTTTCCGTCAAGCCGACGGCCTCCGCCACGGCCGGTTGCATGAGGGCCGCAGGGCCGGCTTGCTGCAATCCGATCTGCCGCAGACGCTTCAACTGGTCTTGATCGAGGATTTCGGCGAGCTGTTTCTTCATGCTTTCCGCACGTTTTGCCGCCTCTTTCTGCATTTCCTCCCGCATCTCCTCCAACTTCTTCTCGCGCTCCTCGCGGCTCAGGCCTTCGAGGCCGCGGAAGCGCTCCCGAAAATCCCCACGCGTGTCTTCGGCGAGCTTCTGGAGTTGTTCCTTCTGCTTGTCCGTGAGCTTGAGTTCTTTCTGGACCTGCTCGGAGCGGAGCAGAAAGACTTCGCCCATTCCTCCGCCGCCCATGCCCCCACTAAACATGCCACCCGGCATTCCGCGCGGGCGAAAGCCACCGCCTCCCGGCGGCTGCGCGTTGGCCGCGACAGCGATCGCCGAAAGAAGAGCGATTCCCGTAATCACCTTGCAAACGCGTGCTAACATTTCACTACTCCTCGTTGCTGGTACAGGCTCTGAAGTTGTCCGATCACCGTCACGGCACCCGCGCCTGACGATCCTAAGGCGAGCGGCAGATGAGAATTCACCCCGATATCAGCCCGGCTGCCGGGAGGCGTTCGGGCTGATGGCAATCGTGAGGGGATCCGATCATCTGCCACACGCCTAAGCAGTTAAACACCACGAGTCCGCCAGAGTTTCGCGGCGTTTCCTCAGAAGCCTGGTGGCGGCCGGAATCGTCGCCGGCGGGGCGGTTGTGGTGCCCAGACTGGCGATTTCTCAAATCCGGGGCTGTTTGGGCACCACGCGCTTCCGGGTGGAGAGGTTCCCAAATCGCGGTGGTCAAGGGCCGCATTGGATGCGCAGGCCGGCATCTCACCGAGCGATTCGAGCGGCCGTGAACTGTCCGACGGAAGAGCAACCGTTGAAGGGACGAAGCGAGGATCAGGGGCAATTGTGCAACGCCCCCTTAGAGCGGGAGAGAGGGACCCGGTTTCATGAAGACAGGCAACCACGAAATACACGAATGACGCGAAATGGGCAGTGCCACTGTTGATTTTGAAGCGGGCGTGGAAACGCCTCCAACTCAGCTTCTCTTCACCAGTCTGCCAAGGCCGGTTCTTGAGTGTTTTATCCTGCAAAGCTCCGGCCGTGTCTTGCCGATCAATCGGATTGCCGAACGAACACGGCACCGACACCAGGATTCGCCCCACGCGAGGAGGACTGCCTTGGAATCTTCGTCGCAGCAAGCCCCCAACGTCGTTCATGCCCAGTTGAAAGCCCTCCGCGACGAACTGCACAAGCTCTCCGCAGGCTCGAAGCCCGCGACCATTTCGATGAACCAGCGGCCTCAGGCGATCCACGGACCGACGCTGCTGATCCGCGGAAAGTGATTGCAGGAAAGTCTGGCGGCAATCGAGCACCCGCCTTCGATGCGGCTTCAGCCCCCGCTCCCTTCGGCTACTGTTTCAGACGGGGATGCACCACCGAGCCCGTCGCAAAGCGGCGATTGCCGGCTCGTTGACCGCGAGCCATCGGGGGCGGATACTGAGGTGCAAGCCGTCTCTTTCCGGGCACCCGCGCACAAACGAACGGGAATCTCCCAAGGTGTTGCCATGCGTTGCGCCGATTATTTCTCTTGCATTGCACTTGTCGCCACGCTGTGCTTGAACGCCGTCGGTTCTGCGCCGGCGTCGGAAAAGCCGAACATCGTTTTCGTCATCACGGACGATCAAGGCTACGGCGACCTGGGCTGCACCGGCAATCCGATCATCAAGACGCCGCATCTCGACCGGCTGGCGGCCGAGTCGTCGCAACTGACCGACTACCACGTGGCCCCGACCTGCTCGCCCACCCGCGCGGCGCTGCTCACCGGCCACTGGACCGATCGGACCGGCGTCTGGCATACCGTCAACGGCCGTTCGATGCTCCGCGAAAATGAAATCACCATCGGGCAGCTCCTCAAAGACCACGGCTATGCCACCGGGATGTTTGGCAAGTGGCACCTCGGCGACAATTATCCCTACCGAGCCGAAGACCGCGGCTTCACCGAAGCTTATCGTCACGGCGGCGGCGGAGTCGGGCAGACCCCCGACCTCTGGAATAACGCCTACTTCGACGGCCACTACTTCCACAACGGCCGAATCGTTCCCGCCAAGGGCTTCTGCACCGACGTCTTCTTCGATCAGGCCCGGCGGTTCATCCGCGACTGCACGCGGCGGCGTCAGCCGTTCTTTGCGTACATCGCCACGAACGCGCCGCATGGCCCGCTGCACGCTCCCCAGAATTATCTCGACCTCTATGCCGATCAGGACAAGACCATTGCCGCTTTCTTCGGCATGATTACCAATGTCGACGACAACGTTGGCAAGACCCGCGAGCTGCTGCGGGAACTGGGGATCGAAGACAACACGATCTTCATCTTCACTACCGATAACGGCACGGCCACCGGTGCCCGAATCTACAACGCCGGCATGCGAGGTGCGAAAGGGAGCGAGTACGACGGCGGCCATCGCGTCCCGTTCTTCTGCCACTGGCCGGCGGCGGGCTGGAACCGAAAGCACGTCGACGACACCCTCTGTCATGCCGTCGATGTCGTGCCGACATTACTCGACCTGGTCGGCGCGCCGAAGCCCGACGGCTTGAAGTTCGATGGCACCTCCATCCGCGCGTTGCTCGATCCGGCCACCCGAGGCGATTGGCCCGACCGCTTCCTCGTCACCGACTCGCAGCGCGTCCGCGATCCGATCAAGTGGAAGC
This sequence comes from Thermoguttaceae bacterium, assembly GCA_040768665.1. GTDB lineage: Bacteria > Planctomycetota > Planctomycetia > Pirellulales > Thermoguttaceae > JABWBD01. The sequence continues at coordinate 168,151 of JAXGMN010000027.1, read as the reverse complement.
AGACGGCGGTCATGTCGCAAAACTGGCGGCTCGTCAACGGCAAGGAACTCTACGAAATCAAGAAGGACCCGGGACAGCGCAGCGACGTCGCCGCCGCGCACCCCGATCAGATTGCGAAGATGCGGGCCTTCTACGACGCATGGTGGGCAGAACTCGAGCCAACCTTCGCCCGAACCACCGAGATCTATCTGGGCCATCCTGATCACCCGGTAGTCAGCCTCACTGGCCACGACTGGATTCAGGAAGCGCTGCCGCCGTGGAACCAGGCGCACATCCGGCAAGCTTACGGTTTGCCCGGGACCATGAGGAAGCCGAAAGTTAAAAAGGCCGAGCCGCCAACCGCCGAGCGCGCCGTGCACCAGGGTCATTGGGCGGTGAAGGTCGTCCGCGAAGGCCGGTACGAGATCAGCCTTCGCCGCTGGCCGGTCGAAGCCGACGAGCCGATCACCGCCGGATTGCCTGCCGCGCCGGACGTCCCCGGCGCAAGCGTGGCCTACCGGGCCCATGAAGGCGTCGCCATTCCCGTCGTCCGAGCTGCACTTCGGATCGACGGCAAGCAACTGGACAGCAAACCGGTATCTCCCGGTGACAAACAGATCACGTTCCGTACCACGCTCTCCGCCGGGTCGTACCGGCTCGCCCCGGTCTTGATCACGGCCAATGGCGACGAAATCGGCGCGTACTACACCGTCGTCACGGCCGTTCGCTCTCCGTTGGACACCGCAAGATAGGTGCGTTCGCAACGTTCCCCGTAAGATGGAGTGAAATTATGTCTCCTGTTCCTTCTGCCTCTGTCCGCCCGTGGCTCCTTACCCTTGGCCTTCTCGGCCTCCTTTCCGCTCCTTGCTTCGCCGAAGCCGCCGCGCCCTCGGCCGATACGAGACAGTTTCGCGCCGGAGTCGCCGCCGCGAACATTACCCCATGGCTCGGCGATGGGCTGGTAGGCAATTTCGGCACCCCGCCGCCCGCCGAATACGTCCACGACGAACTGTATGCCCGGTGCTTCGTGCTCGACGACGGGGCCACGCGGATTGCGCTGGTCATCGCAGACAATATCTACATCAGCCGGGAAGTGCTGGACGAAGCGAAACGCCAGGCGCACGAGGCAACCGGCCTGCCGGCCGACCACATGCTCATGGCCGGCACGCACACCCATTCATCGGTCAGCGCCCGGTGGCCCAATCCCCTGAAACCGGAGAAGGAGTTCACCGAATACCAGCAGTTCGTGGCGCATCGCATCGCCGACGCCGTTCGCTGCGCGATCTACAATCTTCGCCCTGCGCGGGTTGCCTGGGGCACGGTGGATCTTCCCGACCATGTCTTCAACCGCCGCTGGCTGATGAAGCCGGGCACCGAGCTGTTCAGCCCGTTCGGGGAGCCGGACCGTGCAAAGATGAACCCCGGACACAGTCCGAACCTGCTCAAACCGGCGGGGCCGGTCGATCCGCAGATCGCCTTTCTCGCGCTGGAAACGGCCGATGGCCGCCCGCTGGGTCTGCTGGCCAACTATTCGCTGCACTACGTCGGCGGCACCGGCCCCAGGCACATTTCCGCCGACTACTTCGGCATGTTCGTCGATCGCATCCAGCAGTTGCTCGAGGCCGATCGGCTCGATCCGCCTTTCGTCGCCGCGATGAGCAACGGCACGAGCGGCAACATCAATAACATCAACTTCGCGGTCCCCCGTGTCCGGAAAGGACCGTACGAGCAGATGCGCCTGGTGGCCGACGACTGCGCCAAGGCCGTCTTCCGCGAGTACCGAAATCTCACCTGGCACGACTGGGTGCCGCTGGGGATGCGGCAACGAGAGCTGGAACTGGCGATTCGCAAACCGACCGCCGAGCAACTCGCTCGGTCGCAGCAATTGCTGGCCGAGCCGCAGCGCCGCGACAAGCTGCCTCACGAGCGGGCGTACGCCGCGAAGGCGATCCAGCAGCACGAGTCGCCGGAGACGGTCGGCATCCTGCTTCAGGCAATCCGAGTGGGAGACCTCGGAATTGCAGCCATCCCCTTCGAGACTTTTTCGGAAACGGGATTGGAACTGAAAGCCCGCAGTCCCTTCAAGCCCACGTTCACCACCGAGCTGGCCAACGGAGGCTACGGCTACCTGCCCACTCCCGAGCAGCACGAGCTCGGCGGCTACGAAACATGGCTCGGCACGAGCAAGGTGGAGGTCCAAGCCTCGACCAAAATCGTCGACGCCCTGCTGAAGATGTTTTCGGAACTTCGTTGAGGGCTGCCAGTGCTCGATTGAGAGACTTAGGCGAGCAGTAGATGGTCGCATCCCCTGAGGGTTCCCATCAGCCCGGCTGCTTCCAAGCAGCCGGGCTGATATGCGGGTAAACTCTCATCTGCCGCTCGCCTGACGTCCTCACTTCAACTCCGGCGGCAGCGCCGACGCCTGCGCGAGGTTCTCGCCGACGGTGAGAAGCCATCGCTCCTCGCCCGACTCGAGCACGACGTCCGTATCGGCGATCTCGGCGACCTTCCCTTCGAACGGGCCGATTTCGAGCCTGTCCCCTTCACAAAGCTTCAACAGCCTGGCTTCCGTGCGGAGGTCGAACCATGCCTCCGGCTTGCCGTTGACGTAGTTCACCGCTGTCAGGTAGGCGAAGTCGGTCGCCTCCGAGGCCCCGCCGGTCCCGAAGAGATCGCGACGGACGATCACGTCATAGTCGCTGAGGCTCGCGTAGGCCAGGCGATCGGCCGCGAGGCTCGTCAGCCGCGACTTGCGGTCGGCGGTCGGCAGTACCACGGCTTCGATCGAGATCGCCAGGTCGAGCTGACCGCTTCCCTTCAGGGGTGTGATGGCGAGCGACCGGATTTGATGGAGATGGCCGGCCCGGTAGAACACGTAGAGAAACCGCGTGAGCTGCTCGAGCGTGCCGCGTCCGCGGAGCGAGTACGCAATCGTATAGAACACCCCGCGCCGGCCGACCGGGTTGCCGGAGTCGACGTTCGGGGCGGACAGTTCGACGAAGTTGACCAGTTCCACCAGCCATCCCTGGTACAGCGAACGGGCGATCTCGACGTCGGAAGGCAACGACCGGGCCTCCAACACGTCGAGCCGCTTGCCGATTTCCCGAGCGCGGAGCAGCATTCCCTCGCGCTTCTCGATGTCCGATTCAAGCTGCGCAATCCTGCTGCGCCGCTCCTGCAGTGGACCTTCCGTCAAAAACTTTTGAAGGAACTGGTCGCCCAGGTAGAACAGGAACATCGCGGCCGCCACACCGTACAGGATCTGTTTGCGATACTTGTCGATCATCGGCTTGCCTGCAACGGAGCTTTCACCGGAGCGGTGCGCGGCGGATTCTTGCCCGCCACGACAGGAGCCTCTTTCTTCTCTTCCAAAGGCTTGCCGAGATAATCCTCCTTGTCCCGGCGGGCGACGTCCATCGACGTTTCGAACTGCCAGGTGTACGCCTTCTCCCTTCCCCGCTGCTGCACCCGCTTGCTGCGAATCTGATGGAAACGATCGCGGATGGCCTGCTCCATGCGGACCACGATTGTCGGGTCCCGCACAAGGCACTGCATGTCGACCGATCCGCCCGTGCCGCGGGCCGGAGTGAGCGTCATCCGCAGCACGATGGCGTCGCGCGAAGGCGGGAACCGCTGGGACAGCTCGCGAAGCTCGTCGATCCAGGTCACATCGTTGGCCCGCCACTGCTCGTAAGCCGCGACGATCTTCTGCTGTTGGCCGGCCTTCTTGAGCGTTTCTTCGAGTTGCTTCTTCCGCTGACTGAGGGCTTCGATCTCTCCGTCGAGCGCGGCGACCTGGCCATACATGAAGTACCCGGCCGCCAGCAGCACCGCCGCGACGAGCACGCCCGCGATCGTTGCGAGTCGCCGGTAGTTGGGCGGTTCCGGCCTCTTGCGAGGGTGCAGGAAATCGACCGCGTGGGCGCCGCCCTGGGCCTCGTCGAGGAGCATTCCCAACAGCGACGCAAAACGGCCCGACTCGGCCGGCACCGATTCGTCGGCAATCTCCGCCGCTTCAAACGGATCGACCACGGTCACCGGCAAGAGAAGGTCGTCGCGGATGCGGTCGGCCAGCCACCGCCGCTTGGCCGGCGAACCGAGGATATAAACCCGCTCGACCGCTCCGCCGCTGCGCTCGTTCTGCATCGCCACGACCGCCGTGCGGTTGACCTCGCCCAGCAACCGCTCGGTGAGCTTGTCTTCGCTGGCGGCGGTGGGCAGCCGCACCGTCCTCAACAGCGCGGGACGACCTTCCACGAGCAGCGTCAAGTCGACCTCGTCGGCCAATCGGTTGACCACCATCGCGACCTGCTCCGGAGGAGCGGTCACGCGAGCCAAGAGCGAGGCCGCCGCCAGGGGCCTGAACAGGAGCCGACTCGGCTTGAAGCCCGCAACCGCGCATGTTTCATGGATCTGTGCGAGCCGGCTCGGTAAAAGGGCGAACGCCAGAACGTTCCGCGGGGCAGACGGAACTTCGTCCAGCGGCACGAAGTCGAGGATCGACTCTTCGGTCACCTGCGGCGATTCCCGCATCGCCTGATTGGCCACCATCTCCGGCAATTCACTGTCCTGAGCCGGCGGGAGCGAGAACTGAAGCAACTCCACGCTGGAGCGGTCCACCCCGACGAGGGTTGTCACGCGCCCAACCTTCTGGTCCGACAACGCCGCGCGGAGCGAGTTGCCGACATCGGGATGCGGAGCGTGCCCCCCTTCGACCACGTCGACCAGCGGCACGGCCGCGGCGGCGTGGACCTTGAGCCGCTCGCCCGAAAGTGAGGCGAGGACGTAACGGGCTTCGCGGCGGTCCCAGTCGACGGCAAGCAGCGGCATGAGAGAGGTGGGGGGAAGGTCTGTTTATTGTTGATCGCGTTTCCACACCGACGGGGTCTCGGCGCCCGGCTGTCCGCCGAGAGTTTCCAGCGGATAGCCGGGGCCCAGCATTTTCAGGTCCTTCCAGTATACTTGACGCGGTGGTCTGACGGTAGCATCGACCACGACCTCGACGCGGGCGGAGGGCCCCGGATGGTCGAAAAAGCCGACGATTTGGGCCCGGTAGACGTCTCCGCCCCCGGTGACGTAGGGCAGCAACCCGCGCATCCCGTCGAGACTGACCAGGCCGTCGGTCAGAAGCCAGAGGGCGTGCCGGCGGCTTGCGCTGTCGTGCTGGGTTCCCGCGCCGCGAGAAGCGACGATACGGTCGGCCATCGCATCATCAATCCCCGGCACGGCGCGCAGCACCTCCCCCGGCGCCCAGTCCACGTTGACCCGACCCAGGATGGTCGGAGAGCGGATCACCGTACACTGGTCGAGCAGGCTCGGCAGGCTCTCGCGGAGCGATCCCGGATCGTCGCTCCAGGGGCTGGCCAGGATGATCGGCTTCTCGTTGCCGGGCCGCGGAACGCGAACTCGCACGCCAACGAGATCCAAAGGGCTGCGTAGGCGAAACCTGCCGGGCTGACTCAAATCGAGCTGGAAACCGGCGTCGCCGCCGGATTCCGCCTGGCCTTTGTACGGCCCGTTTTGGCGGTAGGCGATCACGAACCTTGCCCAGTCGGCAGGAAGGACCAATGAGAGCTGTTGATGGAGGACGGCGACATCCGTTCCGTTCAGGTCGATGCGCGGCTTGTCCTCCGGCGTGGTATTTCGCTCGGCGCTATAGACGGTCAGAAGCGATTTCCAGGGAACGTCGGTTCCTGAGATCGCCGATCCAAGGGGCGACTCTCGATCCGGAACCGATTCTTGTTCCGTTGGGGCACGGAATACCGGATCGCGCCCGAAAAGCCGCGAACGTTCGACGCCGCGCACCAGCAGCAGCTCCTCCAGCGAAGTCGGCGGGGCGTTGCGCGGGGCGTAGGGCGCGCCGAGGCCGACGTAATAGTCCTCCTCGGCCCCATAGTCGCGCTTGTTGGCATCGGCATCGACCCAGTCGAGGATCGCGTCGGCGACCGACTCGGTCATGCCCGGCAGCCCCATCAGCGCTTCGCGGCCGGCCCCCGGGTGCTCCTGTTCCCACTGGGGCAGAATGCCGAGGTTGAGCCTGGCCGATTCATTCTCGAGGCCGAAGCGGACTCCCGCGGTCTCGCCGCCTTCGATCACCGGCGAGAAGACGGTAAAGCGACCCCGCAAGGCCGACCGCTCGCTGCCGAAGACGAGGACGCCCGAGAATCGCTCCTCATTTTCGTACCAGCCGCCCGCCTCTTCCTGCTGGTCGTAAGGCATTTCCAGAAAGGCTTTGAGCATCTCTTCGCCGGAGCCGACCAGATGGTCGGCCTGGACCTCATCGCCGCTGAGATGCACCGCCTTATGTTCGGTGTAAAGCAGCGAGACGTAGCTCAATCCCGACAGGCTCAACATGGCTACCACGATCACCACGATCAACAGCACCATGCCCCGCCGCGCACGGCGAACCCCGGGCCGCGCGCGGCGGCCGGAAGCAAGCGGCGTTTGGCTGGAGGGCTTTTTCACCGCGAATTCCTCAGGTGCTGGTCCGCAGGAGGCGTCGACGCGGAACCGGATCGCAGCCGGTACCGCTGGCGCCGCCCCTCAAGCTTCTGGGCGGCCCGATTCTCCACGCCGGCCCTGATCCGTTGCGTAACGGTGCCGGTCTGCTCCGCCGGCCGCTGCAGCGCCGAGACCGGCAAGTGCACAACCATGCGATGCGTGACGCCCCCCGAGTCGGCCATCAGCGCATTGAGATCCGAAGGGTTCTGCTCTTCGACGAACTCGACGCCCTCGACCTGCCGGCTTGTGCCCGCCAAGGGATCGCGCTTGCTCTGTTCAAGCGGCTCCACTTCGAGACGAACTTCGATCGCCGCCGGCAGCGATTTCCGCTGAATGCTGTTCCATGAAGTCGTCCACGTCCGGCCGTCGAAATAGCGGAACGCGATGTTCACCACCTCGGGAACATACATCACTTCGTTGTCCGCCAGGAGCTCGTCGAGCGACTTGTCCGCCAACGGGTCCTGGGGCTGCGCGCTTTCACCGGCGTCCGGGATGGCCGACTTGCGGTCCGGATCGTTCCAGGGTTCGTCCGCCTCCCCGCCGGGCAATTCCCAGTCCAACGTGCGGCGAAGGAGTCCCGGGCGGTGAAACTCCGAATTCTCCTCGCCCGCAAGGACTGCTCCCGGGGAGTTTCCCGACTCCAGTGCGTCGGATCGCTCCTCGAATGAATAGATGACCGTTCGAAACTCCGGGGCTCTTGGCCCGGAATCTTCCGAGGGCGCAATGTCAGGGACATCCACGGCCGAAAAGGCCGACTCGTCTGATCGTGCCAGCCGGTGCTCGAGGGCCGCAACCTGCATGATATCCAATTGCACCGACTGGGAAGTGCCGAACAGCCCGAAGCGTCGCAGCGGCGTCGTCGCAGGCGTCTGCGGCGGCCGCGACGCGGTGTCCTGGATCGCGCTTCGGAAATCGTCGGATATCTGTCGCAGAAGCGACCGCACGAGCTGGGCCTGTTCGGACTGGATCTGCCCGGTTTCGAACAACCGGCTGTAGATATTGAAAATGCTCCACATGCCGGCCAGCAGCGTAGCCATGAGCACCATCGTCAGGAGGACTTCCAGCAACGTGAAGCCTTTTACCGAAACAAGACCGGTGGCCTTTTCCCAACGGGCCGGCCCGCGGGGATTGTTCTCGGCCGGCCGATTCTTGCCACTTACGATCGGCGCTGCACCGGCGTTCATGGCTCCATCCCTCCGCCCATCGGCTCGAGAGAAAACGAGCCCGGCACATCCGACGGCGACGGCGACGCCCGCTGTCCATCGGGATCGCGAACCCAGCGGACCAGCGTATACTGCTTGCCTCGATGGTACTCGTCGGCCTCGCGGAACACGGTCACCCGCAGGGCGACGAGGCCCGCTGGTGCGGTAACCGAATCGACTTGGACGGAGAGATTCCAGCCGGGATACTCGTAAATCTCCTCTTTTTCGATCTCCTTCGGCCGCTCGGCCCCGGCGAGAATCTCATTGATCCTCGACTCGCAAAGCCGCTGGGCGAGCGAAAGCTCCTCGGCCGAGCGGACGTGTTCGCGACCGATCGCGGCCAATTCGAATAGCGCCACCGAGCAGCCGAGCAGAATGGTCGTCGCCAGGAGGACCTCGAGGAGCGAGAAACCGCCGCGACGGTCCCTCGGAATCCGACCGAACGCATGGCTCATTGCAGCACCCCCTGCGCCGGCCTCGGCGTCTGCAGCTTGCCAACCTTCGCCGATCCGGTCAGGCCGCGCAGTGTCACGTCGATAAATTCGTCGTACTGGCCGAGCAATCGGAACCGGGCACTGGACGTCCGGCCGGTCGGGTAGAAGAACACCGGCTCCGACCATTCCTGGCCGCCCAGGGAAACGTCCGCGACGACCGGCACCAGCACCGTCGCCGCAGCAGGGTCGCTTGCCAGTGCCGTCGCGTCCGGTTGGGTGACGAGGGGCGCGGTTTCGGGATCGTGAAAAACGATGCCGTTGTCCAGTTCGTCTGCGGACGCGGCCTCCATCGCATCGTTGCCCGCGAGACCGGCACCGATTCCAGAATCATCTTCCTCCGTCAGTTCCGCCTGCGGTGAAATAACAAAACGGCCGGTCCCCGGCTGGTAGCGGAAGGTCCAGATCGTGCCGGACTCGATCGCTTCCAGCCGGGTCTTGGCCAGGGCGATGCGGAGCCCGGCGGCGGCATCGCGCAACTGGCTCCTGGCCAGGGGGCGGCGCATCGCGGGCATGGCGAAGCCGACCAGCACCGCGATCAGCGCTCCCACAATGAGCAGCTCAAGCAAGGTATAACCGCGCGCTCGCGACATCGGTGGGCTCCACCGCGGGGGCCGTAAGAAAGCAAGTCATACACTTTGATGTAGGGTGGATTTTAATCCACCCGGAATACAAGGGGTGGATTGAAATCCACCCTACGGCTATTGGCCGGCTTATTCTCTTGCGGTTCTCGCGGCGGGAATGCCGGCGGAATTACGGGGCACGCTCCGCAGGCGCCGGCATGTCTTCAAGTTCGCCGCCCATTCCGCCACCCTCCTGCGACTCGGTCCAGCTCACGATATCGTCCTCGGTACCGTCCTCCCCGTCGGGACCATACGACCAGATATCGGGATACTCGCCCGTGCCGTGCGTCGGAGGATACTCGTACTGGTACGGCCGCCCCCAAGGGTCCTTGGGCAACTCGTTCGAGTTGACGTAAGGGCCGGCCCAGTTCGACGACCCGGTGCTCGTGGTCCCGGTGTCCATGCCCACGGAGACGTCCTCGGTGCCCATGCCCATGGATGTCCCGTCTTCAGTCGGCGCCTGGATCAATGCGGCAAGCCCCTGCTCAGTCGTCGGGAAGCCGCTCATATCCAGCGCATAGCGCTCGAGCGAACCTTTCAACAGGCCGATCTGGGTCTTGGCCGCACTGATGTTTGCCTTCTTCTGGGTGCCCAAGAGCCGCGGGGCGACCATGGCCACCAACAAGACGAGGATTGCCAGAACGACCAGCATTTCCATCAGCGTAAAGCCTTGGCGAGCGGCGGCCCGTCGGTTTCGGCGTGACATTTTTTCGTTCCTCCTGGTAAGAAAACAGCGAATTCGAAACCGGCCACACGGCAGAGCCGGCGGCCTTCATCAACTCATGTTTGCACTCATTTCGAACACCGGCAGCAACAGCGCCACCAGCACGAACAAGATAATACCACCCATCACCATCAACAGCGCCGGTTCGGCGAGCCGGACCATGATGTCGAGCTGCCGGCCGTTGTTGCGGTCGATGCCGTCGGCCACGTTGATCAACACCTCGTCGAGATTGTTCGACTCCTCCGCCACGCTGATCATGGCCATCACCGGCCGCGGGATCAGCCCGCAGTTGGCCAGCGGCCGGGAGAGCGTCTCGCCGGAAGAGATGTTTTCCGCCGACGCGCGGATGGCTTCGGCAAGGACCCGGTTGCCGGCCGAGTCGCTGCTGATTTCCAAGGCCCGCAACAGCGGAACGCCGTTCTTCAACAAGGTGCCCAGCACGCGGCAGAATCGCGACACGGCGAAGCCGAGATAGATCTTCCCGGCCACCGGAATCTTCAGTCTCCACCGGTCGATGAGCATCCGGCTCTTCTCGGCGGCCGCCCAGCGGCGCACCGCGCCAATTGCCGCGACGGCCCCGGCGATCAGAAAGAGTCCGAAGCGGCTCAGGCCGTCGCTGAGCCCCAGGAGGAGGACGGTGGCCATCGGAAGCCCTCCGCCCTGCTGCTCCAGTCGCTCGAACAACTCGGCGAATTTCGGCACGAAAAACACGATCAAGAACACCGTGACGCAGAAGCCCGCCACGGCGAGAAACGCCGGATAGGCCATCGCGCTGACCATCTTTCCTTTCAATTCCTCCTGAAGCTCGAGGAAATCGGAGGTTCGCTTCAGCGCGTCCTCCAGGAAGGCGCCCTCGGAACCGGCACGGACCATGCTCACCGTCAGTTCGCCGAAGACCTGCGGGTATTTCGCCATGGCGTGGTCCAGGGGCGTGCCTTCGGCCACCTGGTCGCGGACGTCGACCAGGATGTCTCGGAGCGCCGAGTGGGTCGCCTGCTGTGCCAGAATGTCGAGCGATGACAGCAGAGGCACGCCGTTCTTCAACAGGTCGGCCAACTGCGTCAGGTTCATGGCGACCACTTGCGCCTTGATCCGCTTCTTGCGAGCCCCTTGCCACCGGCGACGTGCCGGCTCTCGGCTCTCCACGTGCAGGGGGTAGAGCGACTTGTCGGCCAGCATCGCGAGAATCTCCCGCTTGCTGCCGGCGGTCAGCACTCCGGCAACGTCTTCTCCGGTAAGAGAACGAGCGGTATAGGCGAATTCGGGCATGCTCAAAATCAGGCGGGCTGAGGCGGAGGGAGTCGGCGCGGCGGCAAAGCCGGATGAAAAAGGCGACCGGCTCCGCAAGACCTTGTATCTGCGGTCCCGTTCACCCACGATTCCTTGCGGTGCCTGCCCCCTTTTTCATCCAGGCATCGCCTTGGAGCCTATCCCAAGACCGTCGGGGACTGGCTCATTTTGCGGAGTGTTCGGAGCAAAGTGTGCCTGTCCCCTTCTCGCGAAGTTCTGGGATAGGTCCTTAGACCGCTAGTCGGCCTTGGTAACGCGAAGCACTTCGTCGACGGTGGTTTGCCCGCGGAGCACCTTGCGCCAACCGTCCTGCCGCAAGGTCCGCATACCGGCATTCATTGCGGCCTGCTTCACAAGGTTTGTGGGCGCCCGCTCGCTCGCCAGACGACGGATCTCGTCGTTGGTGACCAGAAGCTCGTAAATCCCGACGCGTCCGGCGTAGCCCGTGCCGCGGCAGTGGCGGCAACCGGCCGCCTGGTACACCGCCGTTCGGTTCTTCAAGCACGATTCCAGCGGGAAATCGGGCGGCACATCCTCGTCGGAAGGGGTATAGCGGCGGCGGCACTGCTTGCACAGGGTCCGAACCAACCTCTGAGCCATGATCCCTTCCACCGTGCTGCACACCAGAAACGGCTCCACGCCCATATCGATCAGCCGCATGAACGCGCCGGCCGCATCGTTGGTGTGCAGTGTGCTGAACACCAGGTGCCCGGTGAGCGACGCCTGCACGGCGTTCTCGGCCGTCTCCAGGTCGCGGATCTCGCCAACCAGGACAACGTCCGGGTCGTGGCGCAAGATGCTGCGGAGGCTTGCCGCGAACGTAAGCCCGACCTTCGTGTGCACCTGGATCTGGTTGATCCCCTCGAGTTGATACTCGATCGGGTCTTCCGTTGTAATGATCTTCGTCTCTTCGTCGCGAATCTCGTTCAACGCACTGTAGAGGGTCGTCGTCTTCCCGGAACCGGTCGGGCCGGTAACGAGAACGATGCCGTGGGGCAGCTTGATCAACTGGTTGAACTTCGCGTACGTATCCTCGTCCATGCCGACGCCCCGGAGCGAGAACTGCATGCGATCCTTGTCGAGGATTCGCATCACGACGCCCTCGCCGTGCAGCATGGGGATGATCGACACGCGGATGTCGACCTCGCGGCCCACCACCTTGAGCTTGATGCGGCCGTCCTGCGGCACGCGCTTCTCGGCGATGTTGAGCCGAGCCATGATCTTCAAGCGGCTGATGATCGCGTTTTGAAAGCGATTGATTTCCGGCGGGGTGGGCTGACGCTGGAGTACCCCGTCGATTCGGTAGCGAATCTTGATCCCGGCGGCCTGCGATTCCAGGTGGATATCGCTGGCACGCGCTTCGATGGCTTCGGTCAAAATTTCGTTGACCAATCGGACGACCGAGGGCTCCTGAGCCGCTTCCGAGGCCTCGGAGTTGTCCCACTCGACGTCTTCCAGGATCTCGACGCCGTCCTGATCCTGCTGTTGGGCCAAAAGACCGTCGATCGTTTCTGCACCGACGCCGAGATGCGTCTTGATCAGTTTGTTCAACTCGGCGGGCAGCACAACAACCGGCAGCACACTTGCCCCTGTGGCGGCACTGACGGTGTCGATCGCAGCCAGATCAAATGGGTTCCCGGTGGCTAGCACCAGGGAGCCGTCCTCGTACCCCAGCGGAAAGATTCCGTAGCGGTGGATCAGCTTGATCGGAAACTCTTCCAGCAGCGAGAGGTCGGCCTTGGCGGTGGTAAGATCGACGTAGTCCAGACCGAGCGATTCAGCGACCGCCCGAAGCGCATCCTCTTCGTTGGCAAAACTCAACTCCGCGGCGACTTCGTTGAGCCGGCCATGCGCGGCCTGCGCGTCGCGCGCTAATTGGAGTTGGCGCGCATCGAGCATGCCTTTGTTCAGGAGAGACTGAGCAGTAAGCATGGGGTGTACCGAACTTGGGCCAGGCGGCCTCGACCGGCGCGTCGTTCGCGAATTGCCGGCGAGGAATCGTCCTTGACGCGTTGGCGACTTTCCTGGAGCCTCCCAGGTCAGCGTTGGCTTTCAGGCGGGTATGGTTTTCGGTGGGCTTAAAATATCGGTAGGTTGACCGAACGCTGCCACATCCTGTTGAACATCTTTAACCCGATTCTACCGACACCTGGATCGGGGGTCAATACAACTGTCACCGAGCAGGTGGAAATTGACCGGCCCCTTGCCGACACGGGTGTGCACCCCTCATGGGGACTGGGTACAGATTTCATGCAGTAGCGTGGTTCAGTCCCAAATGCCGACGAACTCGGCGAAAGCGATCCTTGCTGGCTGCCCGGGGAACACGCCTGGCGGCGCTTGTCGGAGCTGATCCGACGGCCCGTCCACCTGCGGATCCTTGAGTGAGAGGCCCTCAACAAAACGGGGACCCGATCCCAGCCGGCACCGGAGAGAATTCCACGAGACACGCCGCGGCGCAACGCCCCTGTTCTACCGGGGCCTTCAGGAAACCGGTTGACAGTCCGCACGGCATCCACAACACTGGATACAAATCATATGTACATTAAGAGCCTGCTTGGAGTAAAAGGACAGCAGCAATGATCAAGGTACCCGTGGCCGCCTCTTTTGCACGAACCGCGATTGTTCTTATGGCGCTCATCCGTCCGTCACTCGCGACAGAATTCTACGTCTCGCCGCAGGGTAACGATTCCTGGTCGGGCAAATCGGCTGCTCCGAACGAAGCAAGATCGGACGGTCCGTTCGCCACACTCGAGCGTGCCCGCGACGAACTCCGCAAGACGAAGTTGACGGAGCCCGCCACCGTTTACCTCCGCGGCGGACGGTTTGCTTTGGAAAAGCCGCTGGTGTTCACCCCCGCCGACTCCGGCAGCGAGACCCGCCCCATCACCTACGCAGCCTACCGCGACGAGAAACCGATCATCAGCGGTGGCCGACGCATAAGCGGCTGGCGAAAACATGACGAGCGCCTGTGGATCGCGGAAGTCCCCTGGGCGGTCGAGGGCAAACCGTTCACACAACTCTTCGTCGACGGCCACAGGCGCCTCCGCGCCCAAACCCCCGACGCGGGCAGCTACCATTACACGACCCGGCTCAAACTATCCGGCGATCCCCATCCGCTTTGCCTGGGTATGAGCTTTGCCGAGGGTGACATCGAGCCGTGGCCCGGCCTTCAAGAGCAAGCACGCATCGTCTTGTTTCACAACTGGGTCAACTCGTTCAACGGCATCGGCGAGATTGACTGGCAGAGGCGCCGGATCCGCTTCGCGAGGCCCGCCGGCATCTTCTTCCTGGGCCCGAGCGTCCGCTATTACATCGACAACGTCTTCGCCGCCCTCGACGCGCCCGGTGAGTGGTACCTGGACCAGGATCAGGGCCGCCTCTATTACTATCCGTTTGCTGAGGAAGACCTTCGCACCGCCGAGGTGATCGCGCCGCGGATCCGTCAGACGCTGGTAACCGTCAAGGGCGACCCGTCCTTGGGCAGGTATGTCGAGCATCTCGTGCTGCGCGGCTTGTCCTTCCATCACTCCGATGCCGACCTTTCGCCGGACTATCCCCACAGCGTCCAGGGCGCGCACACCCAGCGGGGAGCGATCTTCGCCATCGGCCTGCGCAATTCGCTCATCGAAGATTGCGAGTTCGCCCATCTCGGCGAGCACGCCGTCTCGCTCCGTGAAGGGTGCGCCCACAACACGATCCGCCGCTGCCACGTGCACGACCTCGGCGGCGGAGGAATCTATTTGTCGGAAGGGGCTCCGGCGCGAACCGACGACGGTTACCTGACGGCGCAGAACACCGTCGACAACAACTTCATTCACGACGGCGGCCACCTGTTCCGAGCCGGCTGCGGAGTTTTCCTGGGCGGCAGCGCCACCTACAACCGCATCACCCATAACGAGATCTGCGACCTGAGTTGGATGGGCGTCCACCTGGGCTGGAGCTGGACCGGCCGCCGGCCCGCCTACACGCACCATAACGAAGTGGCTTTCAATCACATCCACCATATTGGCAACGGAGTGCTCTGCGATATCGGCGGTATTTACACCTTGGGCGTCTCGCCGGGCACCGTGCTGCACCATAACCGGATCCACGACATTACCCGGTTTGAACGAGGCCGCGAGGGCTACGGCGGCTGGGGCATTTACCTGGACGCCGGGAGCTCGGAGATCCGCGTCGAGAACAACGTGGTCTACGACACTCGTGACGGAGGACTCCACCTGCACAACCACGGCCATCCCTACGGCGACGTGATCGCCAACAACATCTTCGCCTTGTCCGACGACGCGGAACTGATTCGCAACGCCAATCACGAGCCCGACGGCAATCATGCCCACCTGGAACGCAATATCGTTTACTCGCAAGGGCCCCAGATGCTCGGCGGGAACAACTGGCGCAAGGACAGCCATTTTACATCCGACCGGAATTGCTACTGGAGCACCGCCGGGCCCCCGCAATTCAACGGCCAGAATTTCGCCGACTGGCAGGCGACCGGGCGCGACCAGAACTCGATTGTCGTGGATCCCGGCTTTGTGGATGCGGACAGTCGCGATTTTCGCCTGAAGGCCGACTCACCGGCCCTCGCGATCGGTTTCCAGCCAATCGACCTGAGCCCCGTCGGCCTCTACGGGCCGGAAGCCTGGAAGCAATTGCCATCGGGTGTCGCCCACCGCGCTTTCGAAGCGGCCCCGCCGCCCAAGATCAGCGAGTGGCGGATCCGCGAGGACTTGGAAGACTACGACGTCGGCGAGGTTCCTGCCGGCGCAGTGCCGGCCGAGGGTGGGGCTCGCGTGATGGTGACGGACCAGAAGCCGGCCTCCGGCCGGCAGTGCATGCGTTTTGAAGACGCCCCGGACGTGACCGCCTGGAAGCCGCACTGGTACGCGGCGTTTGAGCCTCGCGACGGTGTCGTGCGGATGCAGTGTTCCGTGCGAAATGATCCGTCGCAGCCCGCCACGTTCCAAATCGAGTTCCGCGACTGGCCGGCCGGTGCAACGTACCGCACGGGCCCGCATCTGCGTTTCCTTCCCGACGGCGCCGTGCAAACCGCCGTCGGCAACCGATGGACGGAGATTGCCCAGGTCGTGCCCGGCGAATGGACGCGCGTCGAAATCGAGTTCGTTCAAGGCGGTGGAAATCCCAGGTCCTTCCGTCTTCGTCTCACCGGCCCGGCAGGGAAAGCCGTTCTCAAGAACGAGCTTCCTTTCCAGAGCGATGAACTTATCCATTGCTCATGGCTGGGCATCATGGGCGCGGATGCGAAGGCGGCGGCCTTTTTCGTGGATGACATCGAGTTGAAGTAAGATATATCATGCAATCATGAATCCTCTGGCGAACCGGCAAGTCGAATTCAACCGGGCCACTCTCGATGGCTGGCGCACATTCGCGGCTCATCGCGATCGAGTCATGGAAATTCTGTGTGCCGGATCGGACCCGGCACGCTCGCGGCTCTGCGTCCTCGGCGCCGGCAACTGCAATGACTTGGACCTCCCCCGGCTCCTGCGGTCCTATCGGGAGATCCATCTCGTCGACCTCGATGCGGACGCTCTGGCGCGAGGCATCGCCAGGCAGCATCTCGCGGATACTCCCGCGGTGAAATCGTACGGGGGCGTCGATGTAACGGGCGTTCTGGGCGTCCTGGCAGCAACCGCGCCGGACGGCGAGATGGGAGCCGCCCTTCTCGATGCGTTGGTCGCGGAACCCGTTCGACAGGTTGGCTCGATCTTGCCGGGGCCGTTCGACGTGGTCGCATCGACGTGCCTGCTCAGCCAGTTGATCGGCACGCTCGCCGAGACGGTAGGGGAAACCCATCCGCAGTTTCCGGAGATGATGCAGGCGATCCGCACGGGCCACCTCCGCCTGCTGGCTCACCTTATCGCGCCCGGCGGCGCCGGAGCGCTCATTACGGATTTCGTCTCCTCGGATTCGCATCCGCCTTTGCGGACAGTTCCTGAAGAGTCGCTGTTCGGCGTGATCGCCCAGTTGATCAGTGAGCGGAACTTCTTTCACGGCGTCAATCCCGCCGTTCTCCTATCGCTCTTTCGCAGCGACCCGGTTCTTGCTCGCGAGATTGCCGGCGTCGAAGCCGGTCGCCCGTGGCGCTGGGACCTGGGGCCTCGCGTGTATGCGGTTTGTGCACTGACCGCACGCAAGCGTGGCGACTTTTCGAGCGGTCGTTCTTCAGAACCTGAGTGAAAAACGTGAAACGGCGGCATTGACGGGCCAATCCCCGAGAAAGGACCAATCATGAAAGCATCCAGCAACCACTTCCTCATGCATCGGCGAGGCTTTCTTTTCAGGGCGGGTGTCGCAGCGGGCGGTGCCCTGCTCACCGCTCGTATTCCGGCCGCCGGGCAAACGGCCGGCAAACGGCTCCATCTCGCCACGAACCAGTATCCGTGGTTTACGTTCTACCGCCGCGACGGTCGGGATTTCGGCGCCTCGCTCGACCAGTCGCTTCAGGAGGTGGCCGCCGGCGGAATGGACGGCTTCGAGCCGCTGGTCACCGACCCCAAGCAGCTCGACGCACTCGTGCCGCTGCTGGCGAAGCACAAGCTCGAAATACGGTCGCTCTACGTCAACAGCACGCTCCATCTGCCCGACGCCGCCCGGCAGAGCATCGAGAGCGTTCTGGCCATCGCCCAGAAGGCAAAGCAGGCCGGCACCCGGATCATCGTTACCAATCCCAATCCGATTCGCTGGGGCGGGCAGGAAGATAAAGACGACGCCCAGCTTCGCTTCCAGGCCGCGTCGCTCAACAAGCTCGGCAGAGAGCTCTCCGCATTGGGCCTTACGCTTGCTTACCACAACCACGACGCCGAACTTCGCAACGCCGCGCGGGAATTCCACCACATGATGGTGGGCACCGATCCCAAACTTGTCACCCTCTGCCTCGACGCGCATTGGATCTACCGTGGTTCGGGCAACTCGGCCGTTGCGGTCATGGACGTGGCGAAGCTCTACGGCCCGCGGATCAGCGAACTGCACCTCCGGCAATCGGTCGGCGGCATTTGGACGGAGACATTCGGCGAGGGCGATATCGACTACAAGGCCCTGGCTGATTACTTGTCGCAGATCGGCGTCGAACCGTTGGTTGTTTTGGAGCAGGCGGTGGAAAAAGAGACGCCCAAGACCCTCGATGCGGTCCGGGCTCATCGAGAGGGCGGACAATATGCTCGGCGGGTCTTTGCGCCGTTGGCCGGCTAAGGATTGATCGAGAAATAAGTGTCAGGAACCATTTGCCGGAAACCGGCCCTTCAGGTGCTTCGCACAAATGGTTCCTGACACGTTTTTCTCGAACGTTGCTAACCGCTGCTCGCCGCCGTCTACGGCAGCGCCGTCTGCTGCAGCGCCTGGTTGAACCAGGGATGAGATTGTGGCCGGACCTCTCCCCTGCCACGCCCACTCCATCATCCAATCTCTCCCGGCGCCACGTCGTCCCCTTCGCCCGCTCGGCCAACTGAGGACGCAGCGCCTGCATCCCATCACCGCGCCATCAGTGCGAACACGCCCCAGCCGAGGTGTTCACGCGTGTACGCGGCGTAGCGTTTGGGTGCTGAGGTCAGTTCGGCTCGAACATCTTTCGCGAAGTCGTCGTCGGGATTCGCTTCGAGCCATCGGCGCATGGTGAGCCACTTGGCCGCCTCGTACCTGTCCCAACTGTCTTGGTCCGCCAGAACCATTTCCACGACGTCGTAGTCGAGGTCGCCGAAAGAAGCGAGAAGCTCTGGAAGTATGAGAAAGTCGGAGATCGAACCGGCATGGCATCCCTTGGCAACATCTTCCGTCGGCGGCAACCGCCGCCAGTACGGCTCGCCGATGAGGATGATCCCTCCGGTGCGGAGGCTCCGCGCCAGAAGCTCAATGGCACCGGCGACTCCCCCACCGATCCACGTGGCGCCGACACAGGCTGCCACACCGACCTTTTCGTCGGCGACGTAGCCGGCAGCGTCACCGTGGATGAACTCGACTCGATCGGCGACGCCGAGTTCTCGAGCGCGGAGTTTCGCTTGCTCGGTGAACAACTGGCTCATGTCGATACCGGTGCCGCTGATTCCGTAATCGCGCGCCCATGTGCACAGCATCTCACCCGAACCGCTGCCGAGGTCGAGCACACGGGTCTCCGGTTCCAGACGCAACGCCGCGCCGAGAGTGGTGAGCTTTTCGGGCGTGAATGGGTTATGGATGCGGTGAGCACTTTCGGTGATGTTGAAGATTCGTGGAATGTCCATTGCAGAAACGCTTTACGTTGGTGTGAATGAATTCGGTGATTCCTTCAGGGTCAAACGCCATCACCAGCCGGATAGGTTCCATTTTACCCGGCTTGGCCAGGTGTCGCCAATTCCACGTCAGTACCACGTCTACGCGGTGGACTGCGGCAACCGCGAGATGCAATGCATCGCCCCCGGGGTCCTTTGGCATGACCAACCGGTCAACGTAGATGTTTGCGATATCCTCGACTCCCGTACGTCTTCTCATGAAAAGCGCACACGTGTACATGACATCCTGCGAAGTTCTTTTCGCCGCCAGCCACGCAACGCAACGCCTTCCCTGCCAGTCTCTTCCACACACGGCTTCCGTCAATCCGCTCCCTGGACCTGAAAAAACCCTTGCAAAAACGCGCCGCACCCGTTATCTTCAACAAGGCATAGTGAACGCCCGTACCCAATCCGCGCTCCACCGCCATACCCGCCCCCGGCAAAAAACAAATGACAAAACACGAAGAACCAACGACCTGGCGAAAACATGAACGGCTCCACCCAGAGGAAGGTGGCCGCCAAAACACCTCCGTTCTGAGAAATCGGCAACCTGGTGGCCACACCGAGCACCCGGCGATCCGCGTGATCGCCTTCAACGGCTCGGCAAGATCATTGAACTACCGGTTCGCGCGGATGAGAACTCGGCGAATGAATTGCCCGGCAGATGACCCTGGCAGATCGCCGCGATTCTTCCTATCTTGGTCGTTACGAAAGCGGCGAATTGGCTCGCCAGGCGGAAGCGGCGATCCGTTCGCTCGCCGACTGCGAGTTGTATGCTTGTAACCGGTCACGCCCACGGCCGGGGACTGGTCCATTTTTCGGCCAGTTCAAGTATTTTGGCGTCAAAGACGTTGGCCGAAAACATGGACCTGTCCCCCTCTCTTCCGCCCGAGGACAAGACAATGAAAACGCGGCTTATCGTCGTTATCGTGGTGCTGGCGGTTCCTTCCTTCTCCCCGGCGCAGGATTCGGGCGGCTACTTCCCCGGCGGGACGGAGCAGAGCGGTTTCAGCCATGACATCATGCTCATCTATGGCCGGCCCGGCGGCTGGCAGCGGGACCATTTCCTGCCTTACGTCGCCTACCTGGACAAGAAGCGGGGCGGACGGCCGGTCGATTGGTTTTACGACGGGTGGCTCTTTCTCTTCTACGGCGGCGCCCCCTCCGGCAAGGACTACATCAGCCAGGACACCACCAAGGCCGACTGGGAGTTCTACTTCAATGCCCTGTTCGCCAGAGGCCAATACATCGACGCTCTGGACCAGTGCATCGCCGGTGTCGAGGAGATCCTCGGTCCGCGGCAGCGAACAGCCCCCGCCATCCTGATGATACCCTACCCGTCTCCTCAGCAGAAAAACTTCGGCGACGTCGACGGCGATGGGAAAACCGAGGACTTCAGCGTCCCCGGAGGCCGCGAAAAGGCCGTGGCATGGTGCATCGCGGAACTGGCGAAGAGGTGGCAGGCGGCCGGCTACCGGAAGATCGATCTGTGGGGTTTCTACTGGATGAACGAAGGCATCGGTCCGGCCGACGAGGGAATCGTGAGCTATGCTGCGCACCACATCCATCAGGCCGGATATCAGCTTCATTGGATCCCCTGGTTCAACGCCCCCGGATGCGGCCGCTGGCGCGAGTTGGGGATCGATTTCGCCATCATGCAGCCCAATTACGCCTTCATGAAGGGCCGGCGCGACCCGCAGCGCCTCATCGAGGCTGCCCACCTCTGCCGGAAATTCGGCATGGGCATCGAAATCGAGGTGCCTTTCGACGGCGCCAGGTCTCGCGCCGGGCGGGACAATCTCCTGGGCTACCTTTCCTTCGGCAGCGACGACCTGTGCGGCTACATGAAGAACGCCGCCCATGCCTACTACCAGGGCTACCGCCACATCGGCGAACTCTACCAGAGCGATCGTCCCGCCGACAACGCCCTCTACGACGCGCTCTATCGTTTCGCCAAGGGAACCCTCGACACGCGCACGGAACACCCGTCCTCGGGCTGCACCTACCGGGCGGCGCCGGTGTGCGCGCCGTACGCCGATGACGGCCGAAAACTCACCGATGGTCTCCTGGTGACGGATGAGGCGCAGATGGCGCGGTGCGTCAGTCTCGCCGGCGCCGGCGCCCACGTGGAACTTGACCTTGGCTCCGCGCGCAGCCTCAGCGAAATTCGCGTGCATGTCCTGGAACGGGAGGGCTTCTCCTTCCCCGGACGATTGGAGGCCCTCGTGTCAGCGGCGGATGGACAATGGCGCAAGGCCGGCGAGTCCTGGCTCCCACCCGTCAGTCAACTGGGTGGCATCGCCGGAGGGTTCATGTGCATCGGATTTCCGCCTCTGGAGGCGCGGTATGTGCGATTGAGCGTGCCCGGTGACAAGCCCGCGCGATTCCTCCTGGATGAGATCGTCGTCCCCGCCGTCGAGTCGTTTGCCTCGGATGCGGCGTATCAGGTTAGTCCCCCGCATCCCCGGTTCCCCGACCCGTCAGGTTGCGCGCTGACCGACGGGCTCCACGCGCGGGCGGACAATCTCGCCGCCCGCGGCGTGAGCTGGCTGACGCCCGGCAAGGGTTGCATCGAGATGAAGCTCGCGCGCCCCGCCTTTCTCGGCAAAGTCCGGGTGCATGCGGTGTCCTTCCCGGACGACGGAGTCGAGCTGCCGCGGGTGCTCCACATGTCCGTGAGCGCCAATGGCGCCTCGTGGACTCCGGCTGGATCGGTCCTGCCGCGACCGCTGTCCGGCCCCGGCGGCGCTTATTGTGACATTGCTGTCGCCCCACGGTTGGTTACGCAGATACGCATCGAGGCCGAAGCCCAGCCCGGGAAAATCGCCGTGTTCGACGAGGTGGAGGCCCATCCCGGGGACAATCTCGCCGCCCGCCGGCCGTACATCCTAGAGCCCCAGCACTTGGTGCACTATCCCGACACGGACAACCGGGAGCTCACCGACGGCAAGCTTACGGAAAGAGGTTTCGGCGACGGGCGGACCGTGGGCTGGCATGGCCTCGCCCCAACCGTTGCGGTAGATCTCGGGCGCGAGCAGATCATCGACGGCGGACGGCTTCACATGGACGGCGGCGGCCACGGTGCGGTCAACTTCCCCGCCCGGCTCGATCTGCTGGTTTCCACGGACGGCCTTTCCTGGCAGCACCTGGGTGCGTGCAAGGATGATCCGCAGGTCGTGGCGGAGATGGGCTCCGGCGAGCAACGCACCCAGTTGGCTTGGATGGCGGTGAACTGCGCCCCCGCGTCGGCCCGCTTCGTCAAGTTCGCCCTTTCGGGCCCCCGGGGCTGGGTCATGCTGAGCGAAGCCGAGGTGCTCTCCCAAGGCCGAAATGTGGCCGCGGATGCGCCCTACACCATCGCTCCTCCTCCCACGCCTAAGGAAAAGTATGGCGACACGGCGGCCCTCCTCACCGATGGGAGTTACACCGTTTCCAGCTTCAGCGAGGGACGCATGGTCGGCTGGAACAAGGGCGAACCGCGGATCGTCGTGGATCTCCAGGCTGAACGCGAAATTTCTCAGGTGGCAGCCCACCTCCTGGGTGGAGGAGGCGCGGGCATCTTCTTTCCCTGGCAGATGACCGTTGCCACCTCCCTCGACGGCCGAACATGGGGCCCTGACCGCATCACCGCAGAACGACCCCCGGAGCCTGAAGGCAGCCCGAGAACCGTGCTCGGTTATCTGTCCGTGTCATTCCCGCCGGAGCGGGCGCGCTTTCTCAGCGTCAAGTTCAAACCCAGAGGCTGGCTGATGGTCGACGAGATCGAGGTCTATTGACCGCCGTTCACCGATGTTCTCCAAACGCCTTCAAGTAATCTTCCCGGAACTGACGGGCTATACTCGGGTCGATGATCGCTCGGTCCCAATCGAGGTTGGGGCGTCCAGTGGGCGATTTTGCCTCAATGAACTCGCCGTTCAATCTGGCCGCCAGGCCCCACGGTAACGAGGGCGGCTGGGTCAGCAGCCTTGATGGCCGCCGCCTGACGACGGGGCCACTCTTCGGCAATCCACTCGCGAAAGTGCTGATAATCGAGGAGCCGCCGATCACCAGCGTCGTTCGGGGGAGGCGGTTCGTTGGGCGGCGCCTCTCAAGTGGCCGTCGAAGCCGCCGCTTGCCGCATCCGCCATGCGGCCGCTTCCTCGCCGTCCAGTCGAAGCGTCAGGCATTTCGCGGCACCGCCCGCCTTGACGAACTCATCCAGCGGCGTCTCGTGCAGCGTGAAGCCGCGGGCTTCAAGGTGGCGGCGCAGCGTCGGGCCACCGCGGTTGGCGATCACGCGGTTGCCCAAGACCACGGCGTTGCAGGCGTACCGCACCGCCTCGTCTTCCTCGACCGGGATCAGATCGCCGATCTCTGCCTTGAGCACCTTCTGCCCGTAAACGTCGAACGCCGGTGGATAATAGATCGCCATACCGGGGGCCAGAGGGCAGAAGCACGTGTCGAGATGATAGAAGCGCGCGTCGACCAGCTCCAGGGGAATCACCCGGCAAGCCGCGAGCGAGCCGATCTCCTGGTGTGTGGCGATACTGCTGCGGATTCGATATCCGGAAAGCAGGGTTTCGCCGCAGAACAGCGCGTCGCCGGCCCCTTCAAACGCACCGTGCGACTGCAATCGCACGGTGCGAAATCCGTGCCTCGTGAACCAGGCCTCGTAGTGCGGCTCTTCGCCCTGTCGCTGGGGATGGCGGAACCGGGAGAGGATCGCCGTGTCGCGATAGATCATCGCCGCGTTCGCCGTGAAGACCAGATCCGGCAGGCCGGCGACCGGCGCCAGACACGACACACGTGCTCCGGCCTCGACGAGCAGACGATGAAGCCCCTCCCACTGCTCGACCGCAACGTCATGATCGCATTGCCGCGAGCGGCTCATCCAAGGGTTGATCTCGTACTCAATCCCGAAATAGTCCGGCGGACACATGAGGATATGCGGCGACATCGTCGTAACCTCAGCTCTCCGCGGCCTCGATCGCGGCCAGCTCCTCCACCAGCGCCCGGAGGAACGGAGCCACGTCGGTAACCAGCCCCGTCGTCTGGAAAGAGCCGCGGTCCGCGAGCTTGATGGCCGTCGAAGGATTGATGTCGGCACACACGACCCGCACCCACGCAGGCAGCAGGTTTCCCACGGCGATGCTGTGCAACGTCGTCGCGATCATCAGGCAGAACGTCGCGTCGCGAAGTTTCTGCCGCATCAGCCGCTGGGCTTCCAGCACGTCGGTGATCACGTCGGGCAGCGGACCATCGTCGCGAATGCTCCCGGCCAGCACGAAATCGACACCGTGGCGGACGCATTCGTGCATCACGCCGGAGGTCAATACACCGCTCTCGACGGCCTGCCGGATGCCTCCCGCACGCCGGATGCGGTTGATCGCGCGGAGGTGGTGCGCGTGGCCGCCTTCCACCGGACCACCCGATTCGAGCCGAACTCCCAGGCTGGTGCCGAACAAGGCGGCTTCCACATCGTGAGCGGCCAGCGCGTTGCCCGCCAACAGCGTGTGGACATAGCCTCCGCGGATAAGCCGTTCCAGAAACTCGCTGCTTCCGGTGTGCACCACCGCCGGCCCCGCCACCACGACCGTCTTTCCCTCGCCGCGGTTCTTGTGCAACTGCCGGGCAATCTGCCGGATCGCCACCTGCTTGGGTTTCTCGGTAGAGACGTCGCTGGCCATGAACTCGAAATCCTGGACTTGACGCATGCGCTGCTCCGGAAAAACCCGCACTCCGGCGTGCCCGATCACAACATCGTCGCGCGGGCGGACCTCGGTCATGGGAACACACCGCGCCGTGCGGTTCTCCGCATCGACAAGGATGCCGCAGTCCATCTCCTGATCTTCGACGGGGATCCACTTCCCGCCCAGACGGATTTCGGTCCTCTGGTTGGTCGTGCTGTAGAATCCTTCGGGAAAAGCCCCGGCAATGTCGGCGGCGCCGAGCTGGCAGTCTTCGACCGTCGTGGGCACGGCCCCGTGATCGGCGATCTGTGCCAGCACCCGCCCGAGCGACTCCTCGTCGGCCGCCCGGACCTCGATCAGCGCGTAACTCGAATCGGCCGGAGTCTGACCAATGGCGATCTGCTTGATCTGAAAGGTACCGCCCTGGGCGCAGATCGAGTCGAGAATCTTTGGCAGGATCAGGCTATCGATGATATGACCGCGAACCTCGACATCCTCGACGGAGGGAAACGTCGCTTTCTCTTTCTCTTCTACCGATAAAGGAGTCATGAAAAGATCTCCCGGACAATCGCGACGGGCCCCCCGGGATAGCAATCCGCCACGATGAACTGGTCTGTTGAAAAAGGGGACTGGCTCCGCAAGGCATTGTATCTTGGTTCTCAATCACCACGATTACTTGCGGTGCCTGCCCCCTTCTCCATCAGACCAGGGCGGGCGGCCGCCGCTTGCAGCCTTATTGAAAACGGTAGGCAGACAGAGACCTCAGAGCCACCCCCCCGCATTCCCCCCTCAAATGTGGTCAGGCTCTCGAACGGATCTGCCCAAAGGGACTTGCGATCCGCCGGCGCGACAAAACCTTGCTGCGAACCGTGTCGCCACGGTATGCCGGGCCTTGGAATCACGGCGAGCATCCAGTACGGGGGGAAGGCGTACTTTGAAGCGAGAAACGGATACATGTCTTGGACACAACGTCGTTCGGCAGACACGCAGCGCTGCTTTTCGTGGCTGCTTCGTTTCGGTAAAACGGTAACCGTGAACGCCCACGGCCGGGGACTGGTCCATTTTTCGGCCAATTCGGGTGTTTTGGCATCAATGACGTCGGCCGAGAACATGGACCTGTCCTCTCTTCCGCCCCGTGAACGGTTACGGTAGACTTAAGGTCGCATAATCAGCAGAGGGCTCTACTAAGGACCCCGAACAAAACGGGAACTGGCTCCGGGCCAAACATTTGCAGAACGTGGAGAATGGGCCTCCTCGCGAGGTGCCTGTCCCCATTTTGTTAGGGCCCCTAAGCTCTGCCCTCCGACGACGGTCCACTTGGTTGGGCACTGGTGTGGGTATCCAGTTTGCCCGGCAGTAAGAACGGTACTGCCAACGATTTCTCGGCATCCGGGAGAGGGCAAACTGACCCGTTCGGTCTTGCCTACGTCAAGAACGCCATAATCCGATCGCGGTCTCCTGAAACGTCGACTAGGCGATAGGGCTTTTGGAACCTGCAATCCGGAGACCCTCGCGACCCGATTTGCCGACCGATGATCTTCGAAGGCAGTATCATCCTGTTGGGCTGTACCTTACCCAGGCTCCGCAAGTCGGGATTTGGTTCCGCTCTGCGCCGACTCATACCCATTTTAAGTCCCACCTCTTTATCGTAGTTCCGCCCCCCAGTATTTCGCTGTTCGTGCGTGGGGCCAGTTCCGCATTTCGACCACGATCTCCCCGGCAGCCTCACAGCGTCTTTGCTTTTCTTGCCCGCTGCCTTTCCGGTATTCTGAAGGTGTGGCGGAGCTATTGCCAGAGTGCCGCAGCAAAGCAGGATGCCCTGCCACTAACCGCGGCCGAATCTCACGACCGGCACGCTGTCCGAACCTGGCACGGCTCACCCCGCCTCGGGCAGCCAAGCCGATAGCCGGCCAGCACGCGCAGTTTCGGGTTCCCTGCCGCTGATCATGGCAACCCGAGCGCTGCGCAATTCAATCCCGTCAAATACTCACCAGGAGCGAAACCAATGGCACGGAAGCCTACCGCACCCGAAATCCCCGCCGATCTTCCCGAAGAGGATCGGCAGAAGTACCTCTTACATCACGCCCAGGCCTACGTTCTTGCCCATCAGTCCGCCGCAATCTACGTGTCCAGCAGCGCTTATGGCACGATCAGGAAAAGCTATTCTCCGCAGATCTTCACGATCTACCTCGCGAAGCTGTTGGAAGACTGTGGCGACCCAGAGGACCCGATTGCCCGAATGCTGATCGAACAGCTCGCGCTGGCGCACCACATTATCGGCCGGCTGTACATCCGCGCCGCGGAATCTCAGGATGCGCAACGGGCGGCCGTCTATGACAAGGCTGCGGCCCGACTGCTGGGTGAGTTACGGAGACTGGCTCTAGCGCTGAAGGAGTACCGTACGCCCCCTAGCGCCAGGCCACAATTGGTGATCCGGCAGCAGAACGTCGCCGGCAGCCAGCAGATCGCCTACGTCGATCCCAGCAAAAACGATTTGGGGCGCGAATTGGAAAAAGACCGTGACACCGAACCGGTTGGTAAGCAGACGGAGGAGCTGACCTTTGAGCATCCAGTGCTTGTCACCGCCCAACCCGAACCGGGTAGCAGCGGGGAAACGCAACAAGCGGAAACAGGGCCCTCTGACGCCCGCGGCCCGAGAAAGGCTTCGCGCCGCCGCGCTAAGAAACAGGCCGTGGGAACACTCCACCGGTCCCAAGACGGCTAAAGGAAAGGCTCGGGCAGCAACAAACGGCAAACGCCGCCAAAAAGGCAGCATGTCCGTCCGGGAACTTCGCCGGGAAGTGGAAGTCGTTGCGGGCCTGCTCGAGACGATGCGGTCCGCGCGGCTGCAGAGCTGCGACGTTCCGGAAGCGGCGAGCTACGGGCCAATTCCCGTGATCGACGGTGCGTGAGGCGCAGAAATCAGTTCACCATGGAGGCTACGGCCGATGCGGTACTTCTTCGATCAACTGACGGCGGCCACGATGGTCGCATGCCTGGCAGCCATCGACAGGATATCGGAGAGTCAGTGGCCCTATGTGATTGGCGGGCTGGCAGCAGGGTTGGTGCTGATCTTCTTTGGACGGTGTATCAGCGCTGAACTGCGAAATCGCCAACGAATCGGCGGCGAGTTTTCACGAGCGGCGGATGGCATCCGCTCTGTCGTCGATAATCGTGCACAAGGCCGCGTTTGTTAGGCCATTTTTGTATGGCATGGCCAGCGAGAGCTTCCAGCGGCTGCCGGTACCGTTCTGGTGCCCGAGCCCTTCTGTGATACGAGGTCGGGCGTCGATATAATGGGGGGCTGACAGGCTGGCCGACCGCCAGTCCTCTGCGGCCGACGAGCCTATCGAAGGAGAAGCCCCTTGAACAGAACGACTCGTAACCTCGTCTTCGCTTTCTCGGTCGTCCACCTTCTTGCTCCGGTGACCGCAACGCGGGCCGCAGAAGCACCTACCGGTAGGCCGAACATCGTTGTAATCCTGGCGGACGATCTCGGATACGGCGACCTCTCGTGCTATGGCGCCAAGAAGATCAGGACGCCCAACATCGACCGACTGGCACGCGAGGGCATGCGTTTCACCGATGCCCACTCGGCAGCTTCCGTTTGCTCTCCCTCTCGGTACGGACTGATGACGGGACGATCCCCCTGGCGGCTTCACCGCAAGGGCAACGATTATCGCCTCGAGCCAGGGCGGCTCACACTTGCAGGTCTGGTGCAGTCCCAAGGTTACCAGACAGCCGCCATCGGCAAGTGGCATCTGGGATATGGACCGGACTGGAAACATCCACTGACGCCCGGTCCTCTGGAGGCTGGCTTCGACTATCACTTTGGCGTCCCAACCAACCATAACGACCATTTCCGTGCCTTCGTGGAGAACCGCGAGTTCGTGGGTCTGAAGCCGGGGGAGAGCCTGCGGATCGTGAAGGGCCAAACCTTCCCCAAAGGTCTTGCCGAGCCTCGAGTCGAAGACCAGGTGGATACGACGCTTACCGAAAAGGCGCTCGGCTTCATCCGCGATCACAGCGCAGGGCCTTTCTTTCTGTACTTCACCCCCTGCGCCCCACACACGCATGTCACGCCGGCGGCAAAGTTTCGCGGAACCAGCCAAGCCGGGCTATTTGGCGACTATATTCAGGAATTGGATTCGCACGTGGGGGAAATCCTCGCACTGCTCGACCAGCTCGATCTCGCCGGCCGCACGCTTGTAGTGTTCAGCAGCGACAACGGGAGCACCCCAAAGGATTTTAAGGGCACGCAGGGCACTGTGCTCAATCTCGCCAGCGAGGCGGGGAATGTCCGCGAGAAATTCAAGACAGCCAAACGCGACGCCCGAGCGATGGGCCATATTACCAACGGTCCATGGCACGATGGCAAAGGCTCGCCATATGAGGGTGGCCATCGCGTTCCTTTTATCGCGCGTTGGCCCGGCGAGATTCCACCGAACACCACCTCCGAACAGACCTTGTGCCTGACCGATATGTTCGCCACGGTCGCCGCGATGCTCCAAGTGCCTTTGCCTGTGGACGCTGCTGAGGATTCCTTCGATATGCTGCCGGTGCTCACCGGAAGGGCCTCAGCGCCTGTCAGGGAGTTCACGTTCATTCAGGGGGATACGAACGATAATGCCATGGCTGTTCGCGCCGGCAACTGGAAGCTGATCGAGACGCGAAACAGTAAGAACCACGAAGTTCAACGCCTGTTTGATCTTGCAGTCGATCCGGGGGAAACGACCGACGTAGCCAGCAGGCAGCCGGAAGTGGTGAGTCGCCTCGCTGCCGCACTGGACAAGGCCCGTACAAACGGTCGGACACGGCCCTGAACCTCTTCAATTCTTCTTCCGCAGAGCCACAGAACTCGCAAATCTCATCAATACATCGCCCTACGCAAGACGGTGCTATTTGCCCCGGGAGAATCACCTGCACTGAAGAGCGAAGAGTGCATGGATTTTATGGGCGCGGCGAGAACCTGGCCGCGGCCCCAATGGTCGCCTTTCTGGCGGTTACCGGCAGGATTTCGGATAGCCAGACGCCCCATATTATTGGTAGGCTTTCTCTCGGCTACGTATTGGGGTTGGTCGGCCGACGATTGGGAGTTTTCTCGAGAATTCGCTGCGGGGTTTCCAACTGAACTCGGTTTGCTCCGAAGCCGGACGTTTTCTTCACTCAACGCAAGCCCTTGCTATCCAATAGCTTCTTCGGCATTCCAGGCCATGAAAGGATGCTGTTGAGGTAACTTGGGCAAGGCTTGCGTATTCCTAACAGTGCCGCCCGCGAGCGTTGCTGCGGCAAGCGTTGATCGCTCAAGCAGCACTTCTCGGCTTTTTGGTCGCCGTTCACGGATTTCGTGGGCGCGCAGCATCACATCGGGAGTTTCCCTGAATTTTCACCTTTGAAGAGGCGGCGAGACAGACGCAGTCTGTGGGGATAACGCTGATGCCCAGGGACGACATTCCATGAGCTACGAGGAGTTCAGTTCCAGGGTGGGAAGCGTGCGTCCCGCGAAGAATGCGTCCATGGTTTCTTGCAGGAAGAGATATGCCGAGCGGCCCCGTTGGGCACACGTGGCGAGCACCGTCCAGATACGCTCACACCAGGATCGGCCCGCTTGGCCGCGCGTCCCCTGGGTGATTTTGCGGTCGATCACGACGAAGCGAAACCGTTGCTCCATGGCGTTGTTCGTGGGCTCGACGCCTGGCGTATCCAGAAAGCGAAAGTAGTGTTCGCCGTGCTTGCGAAAACGCTTGGCGATGTTCTGTGCCTCGCGGCATCGGGGCGGACGCCTGGCAACCTTGAGCACTTCGCGTCGGGCACGGTCCGCCGACTGTTTCCAGCGATCCGGTCGCATGACGTCCCGTTGGTGCCACACATGAAAGAGTCCCTTGATCGCCGTCAGCAGTCGCTCGCCATAGCCGCGTGTGGCGCGATCACGCAGCGTTGTGAGAAATTTCACATCGCGGATCAGGTGCGCCCAGCAGAATTGCATCTGGGCTCCGAGGTCATTCAAGAACTTGCGGTAGGCGCTGTGATAGTCGCAGCCGACCACGCCGGAGAAGGTCTCCCCCAGGAATTCCTTGAGCACCTCCGAACTCCGCGCCGCGTCGATGTGGAACAACGTGAATCCATCCGGGCCCGGCACGTGGAATCCCCACGTCCAGAGTTTCTGGCCGTTCTCCGGATGTCCCGTCTCATCGATGTTGACCATCCTGCACGTGGGCAGAGCGGTTTGCAATTGTTCATAGCTGAAAAGCAGGGCGTCGCTCGCCTTGCCGACAATCTTGACCAGTTGACCCGTGGAGAAGTCCAGTTGGAGCACGTCGCGCAGGAACGTCTGGATGACCCGATAGGTCATGTGGCAGGCGCCTTTTTGATAGGCAATCAAGGCGGACAAGCGCGACCCAATCAAGCCTGCCCCCCGGACGGCCTCCGGCATGGCTGCCACCACCACCTGTCCCGTCACGCGGTGCCGGTACAGTCGTGCCCGATGCTCGACCACTTTGAACAGCTTCGGCACCAGGTCAACTTGCTGCACCGTCTGATATTCGTCCAGAGGCTCCCACTCCGGCAGCGACGAGGCCTCCGCCCACTCATAGCACCAGACTTTGTCCACTTGTTCGGGAGGAAAGAGCGGGCGTTCCTGCCGTGCGTGTCCCCGTTGCCCGCCTGGCCGGCGTTTCTTCTTCCGGCCTTTGCCGGTCTTCGCATCCGGCCGCGGAGGTTTCACAATGTCGCTGGAGGGAGGCTTCGACGAGGTCGACGAATCCTTCTTCGCCGCCGCCAACTGAGCTTCCAACTCCGCGATCCTCGCGAGCAGCGGTGCCGTCGCTTCCTCGATCAGGCGTCGGACTTCAAATTCCGTGTACAGCTTTGCCATAGCCTCCGTGATAACCGATCTCCGGAGGTTTCGCCAAGATCACTTTTTGACGACAGAAACCTCGAAAACCGTGAACGGCCACCGCAGGAGGCTCCGCGCATGATTGACCTGCTTTTTTGGGCGCCGGTGATGTGCTGTGGAGCCTTGGCGGGTGCGACGACCGGCATGCTCGGCACGTACATCGTCGGCATGCGCGTGCCTTTCCTGGGCGTCTGCGTTTCTCACGCCGCCCTGGCCGGTGCGGTCTTCGGGAGCCTGTGCGGCCTGACGGGGCCGGCGCTGATGCTTCCCGCGTTGGCCGGTGCCGCCGCAACGGCTCTCGCCCTGGGAGTTCTCGACCCGGAGTCGGCCCGCGTCGACTCCAACGTGCTGTTGGGAATGCTCTTCTCGCTGACCATGGGGCTGGCCTTTCTCGGGCTCGGGCTGTTCAGCGTCTACGGCATTTCCGACAACGAAGTCCGCAGTCTTCTCTGGGGCAGCTTGAACTTCTGCCGTTGGCGCGACTTCCACATCATGGCTGGGGCCGCGATCTTGGAAGTGCTGGTCGTGGCGGCGTTCTACAAGGAATTGCGGGCGATCCTCTTCTCGCGGGCGCACGCCGCGGCCGCGGGAGTGACCGTAACGCCCGTCTGGACGATCTTCTTGATCCTGACCAGCGTCGTCCTCACGGTCAATTTCCAGACAGTGGGCGGCCTGATGATCTACAGCCTGCTGACCAACCCGGCTGTCGCCGCTTTTCTGCTGGTGAAGGGCTACGGCAAAGCGCTGGCGTTGTCGGCCATCTTGGGCCTGGCGAGCGGACTCGGCGGTTTTCTCCTGGCCGCGCTGGCCGATCTGCCCACCGGCGCGATGATCGTCATCCTGTCGTCGCTGCTGGTCGGCCAGGGATTCCGCGCGGTCGTGTACGGCGACAAGGGCTTCTTGAAGGTCCGAGGCGACGGGTCGGGAAAAGCTCCGTTGCCCGTGGGGCTGTGGAAGCTCCAGGCCTACATGCTCGACCGCACGGGCATGGCAGTGCCGAAGAAGACCGATTCGAAAGCGGAGCCCTCCGTGATCGATATTCTGATGCAGGCCCTCGGCCCGACCGTGGCAGCCCGGGCTCCCCGCAGCACGTGTGGGAGAATTGGCAGTGCGGACAATTGCTGCGGAGCTCCCGCGAAACCAAGAGGCGTTAGTAGCCCTGATGACGGCGAGAATCCGTTCCGTCAGTTCAGCATCCTTCGCGCGGGAGAGAGCACAGGGCCAAACCCGGGCGAAGTTGTTTCGGCGAACGCGAGTTTGCCGGCCAATGTAGCAGAGCTGAAGGAAGAGAATAGCCGTATTCCGAACGCCAGTCGTGCAGAGGGCATCGCATGGGGGGCGTTTTCGCGACAGAGTGCCAACTCTGTGGCAGTGCGGAGATTCTTTCGAGTGGCTCGCCTGTGACGTTTGGAGTTACTGGCGTATCGCACGCCGAGTATGAGTACGCGGCCGGGAGCAACATGGAAACGGCAATCACGAACTGGAGATCTTCTGCAACGCAGAAGGCGCAAGCCGGTAACTTCGATGCGTTCGCCGAAGAGCTCGCGCGGGCGTGCATTGCACAGCAATTGGTCACCAGGAAAGCCGACAAGATTACGGAATCGCTCGTCGATCTTGTCATGGTGTACGGCATTTGGAGCCAAGCCCAAAACGTTGACAAACTCCAGCCGCTCGCACGGTTCCTCATAGCCCGGATCGCTGCTCGGGGCGTAACTCTCCAACCGATCGACGCGTTGCTGGCGAGAGAGCCTGCGAACAGCGGCGATGTTGATCGGATTGAGTTGGATGTGGCGAGCCAGTGTCCGCATGAGTCTTACGGGACGATTCATCAGCCCGGGCGGACCGTTCGTGTGAACGCATGGTTAGCCAGGCGCGGCCCGTTCAGTTCAGCCGCCGCGCAAGATTCGCGCGCCGCATGCGACACTCGTGCGACACTCGTGAGACACTCGATGACGCAGACGAGCGTGGCAATCGTATCCGCGCGGGCTTGGGAATAGGCCTCTTGTTCGCCGGCACGACGGAATTTCCGGCCAGATCCGCAGCGCTGATCGTTTCGAGGCGTCGGGGCGCGTCAGCCTGATGTGTGTGGCACCGGAATTGCTTTACCGCGGCGTGACACCGTGTACCGTGACGCACCGGTAGCCATCCTGTGCGGCGAGCTGGTAGGCATCCGGTGGTAGGTTTCTTGGTTGGAAGCACACCGGACATGGATGCGTGGATGACTGTCAAGGCGCTACAAGGCAGTCGAGGTTCGCTTTTCAAACACCCTTTGGTTGGGAGAATGCGTGATGAAAGGAACTCTTATCGGAACCGTTGTGCTCTGCGGACTTCTCGGCCTCGGCCTTGCCGGGATTGCCTTTGCCAATAGTGCCGTTGATGGCGATGAACCAGCGATAATGGTCTCCCCGAGCACTGTCGTGCTGGCCAAGGTGGATAGCATCACCGTCCACACCAATATTCCCGCCATCGTGGTTGGATCGGTTGACTTGAATGGTGTCGTCCCGACCGGTGTTTGGGCTGATAATTGCGGCCACATCGTGGCTAGGTTCGGCGTAGCCGATCTGGACTTGGAGCCGGGCCGAGCAGAGCTGACGCTGACCTTGGAATTTGCTGACGGCGGTGGCTTCAGTGGTACGGATTGGGTCACGGTGAAGTAATCTCGGATCCCAGCAGTATTGGCTGCCAGCGGTAGAGCGGGGGATCGATGTCTCACGGTTTGGCCGCCGGGTCTTGCCGTTGGCCATTACTGAAACTGTAAACGCCACCACCGGGTTTATCCCGGTGGGGCGATGTTTGGCAACTACAAGTGCCGCATAAACAAGCCAACCGTGATTCGACCTCCGGTTCTGTTCCACCGATTTCTTCATCC
Source organism: Thermoguttaceae bacterium (assembly GCA_040768665.1). Classification (GTDB taxonomy): domain Bacteria; phylum Planctomycetota; class Planctomycetia; order Pirellulales; family Thermoguttaceae; genus JABWBD01. The sequence goes on along the minus strand of JAXGMN010000027.1, from coordinate 133,653 downwards.
GTGCCCCGGCTTTGCCATCCGTGCTACTTTGTCCTTGAGTTGTTCTGATAGCACGGATGGCAAGGCCGGGGCACGGATGAAAATGAGGAAGAAAAATGGAAACCCAGCAAGCCGATCATGTACCCCCGTTTTCACCTCCCCAGGTTTAGTTGCCAAACATCGCCCCACCGACGCGGGGTCGGTGGTGGCGTTGCTTTTGCTGCACATCGGGACGTCGCGCGAGGGCGCTCGTGAGGCGCCCGGGGGAGCGCCAGCGTGGCCAGCCTCACGGAGGGATCTTTTGTAGACGAGCTGTTCGTTGTCATTGGCGTCGCTGGGCAAGGGGAGCCAATTGGTGAGCTCGCGGAGGGGCTTTTATGGTATTGCACCAGGTTCTTGCCGTTGCCATGGTCGGTGCGGCGAGCGGTTTTGGGCTCTATTGCCTGAGCTGCGCTTTGCATGTGTGGCGATCGAGGCACAGGAATCCGGGAGACCTCGGACTTCAAGCTCACCGGCCGATTCGCTGGATGCGAGCGATCGCGACCGTCTCGTTCTTCGGCGGAATTGGTTGCATGGTCCTTACGGCTGCGGTGGAACTGACGCTCAGCAACGAGGGCTTGCTTCATGGAGAGGGGCTTTTCACGGTCCGCCCTCCCAAGGATCTGTTCGTTGAGTGGACGACCCCGAAGCGGTCGGTCGAGGCAGGAGAGGTAATCGCACGGTTCGGCTCGCCGGAACGTTACGCGGAAATCGGGGTGGTGCGGCTTGAGTTGGATGAGCTACGCGCGAAGCGGGCGGTGCTCGACAGGCGACCGCTGGAGCCCGACGCCGAGATCACACGCCGACTGCTCGAGACGGCCAGCGATCGGCGGCATTTGCAGGCCACCTTCGACGAGTTGGACGTCGAACAACGGACGGTCCAGCGGGAACTCTCGCGGGAACGCCTGGCCAGAGAGCACGAAATCAACGGGCTGTCGGTCACGGTCGCCCGACTCCAACGAGAGCTCGATCAATCCTGTTCGACGCTCGACTTCAACGAAAAGCAACTGAATCGGAGCGGCCAGCTCTTGCTGACCCAAGCCACGAGCCAGGCGGCCCATGAGCAGTGGACCCGCGATCTCAAGCTGGCCGGGGACGAAGTCAACAAGCTGCGTGAGCAGGTGGCCAACACGGCCGCGCAGAAGGCCAAGCTCGACCAGGGACTGGCGGAATTCACCAGGGTGATGGAAGCTCAATGCGCTTCCTTCGGCGAGCAGATCGGCAGCCTGACGACGCGATTGAAGCGAGTGGCTTCCGAAGAACAGGCATTGACCGAACGATTGGAGGAAGACCTCGCACGAGCGGCGGAATTGCGGCAGCGGGAATTGCAGCAGATCGATGTTCAACTCTCCCAAACAGAGGGGAAGCTTGCCGGACTTGTGGGAACCCTGCAGGAAGTCGCCCCGTTTTCCGGGCAATTTGTCTACCGCGCCCCTTCGCCTCGCACGGCCAAAGAAGAGGAGCCGCTGCTCGTACTGGGTCGACAGGAGGGCTTGCGTCTGCGGCTTCGCGTCCCGGTGTGGCATAAAGCATCGATGGAAAGGGCGACGACCGTCGCCCTTGAGTTGGCTTCGCCGAAAAACAACATCGGCAAGAGCAAGCGGCATTTTGTGGAGCGGCGGTTCACGGGCAGACTCTTCGGCTGGCGGAAACTGCCCGACGATCCCTGGTACGGTTTGGCAGAACTTGCCTGTACGCCTCCCCCTGAGGCCGTCTGGTATCTGGCGGACGGAGGCGAGGTTCTCGTGAGTCCTCGGTGGTGGGTCTGGTTGATCCGCAATCCCGGCTTCGGCCTGGGGGCGATCCTTGCCGCGTTGGGTGTGGCAGGGTGGTACATGACAGCGGCCGCCCGGAGACCGGCAAGGGCCGATCGACAGGGCGTCGTAGCGGAAATTGAAACGAAAGCGGAAGGATGTTTGCTCGGCGAATACGGGGCCGAGGGCGCCATGCTTCATCTACTGGGAACTCAATTGCGCGATGCCATTGTGCGACGCCAGATCGACCGTCATCTGATCGCCGCTGCGGAATGGGCCTTGGATCGCCATCGGGCCAGGGCCATTCGCCTGATCTCCGCCGGCCTGCATGAAGACGAAGGGATCTTCAGCGACCTGCGGCAACTCGTCGAGGAGAACCGATTCGCCCAGTTGCACGGCACCAACGGCGTTCCCCCTCGGGGCGATTTGCGCCGATTGCTCCAGGTGGTGCAAGCGATCGCGGGCGAGGAGCTGGAGAAGGTAGTGAAACGGCTCTTGCGGGAGTTGGACAGCCCCGCTCTTCGCGCCGATCGGCCGCAGCGGAAATCTCTTCTCAAAATCGCGCAGCCGAGGTGAGTGCGAAGCATGGCAGTTTTGGCTTTCGGCGATGATGCCTCAGCGCCCCGCCGGGAAATCTCAGTGCGGGTGGAAATGGTGCTGTTTGCCGCCGGTTTCCTGTCCTCGTTGGGTATCCTGCTCTTCGTCATCTACCGGTCCAGCGTCTGGCCGAGCGACTTCGGCGGGAATTCCGCACCGGGCTTTCGCGCGAGTGCCGGGCAAGTGTTCTTTGCTTTGGTGGCCGTGCTTTCCGGATGCCGGGGAGCCTTTTTTATCGGGCTTTCCTTTCTTGCAAGACGCGAGCACCTGCGGCGGAGAGGGCTTGGGCTCTCTTGCTCGCCCTATGTCTCGATCCTTGTTCCCTGCTTCAATGAAGGAGAGACCATCGGACCTGCAATGGAATCGCTGCTGGAACTCGACTATCCCGGCTACGAGGTTCTCGTGATCAATGACGGTTCGACGGACGATACTTTCCGGAAAGCGAAACAGTACGAGGGAAAGTACGGCGGCGTCTCGGTCCGGGTGTTCGACAAACCGAACGGCGGGAAATGGAGCGCGCTGAACTATGCATTCCAGCGAGCCGCGGGGGAACTGATCCTGTGCGTCGACGCAGACTCGCGACTCGAGGAGGGGGCGCTCCGCCGGATGGTATGCCGGCTCGGGGATCCGAACGTGGCGGCGGTTGCCGGCCAGGTTCGAGTCCGCAATCGCCACAACCTGATCACGCAACTGCAAGCGCTGGAATACCAAATGGGCAATGGGGCGGTGCGCATGGGCCAGAGCCTCTTCGGTACCGTCCTGGTTATCGCCGGACCTTTAGGACTGTTCCGGCGCTCCGTCATGGAAGAGGTGCTTGCCCAGTACAACTTCACGCCGCATGGAGATCCCGGCCGCATGACAGGCCCTTACGAAGGGGACACGTTCGCAGAGGATTTCGATCTCTCCATGGCGATTCTGTCGCTCGGAAGGCGAATCGTTTACGAGCCCGACGCCGTTTCTCTCACCAAGGCCCCCGATCGGGTATTCACCCTGATCAACCAGCGCTACCGGTGGCTGCGAGGATCGTTCCAGGTTCTCCGGAAGTTTATCCGCAGGTCCAGAAATGAAAAGGGAGCGAGGCCGCCGGGGCGAATATGGGCGTGGATTTGCCTTACGTATTTACCCGATTTGACACTGATGCCGGCTTTTTACGTCGTCGGCCTCACAGTCTTTCTCACGTTGGCTGCGACGTCTGGCACTCTGCTGCCGGCTTTGGCGATCTTCGCAGCGTTGCTGCTGGTGCAATCGTGCATCGCGGCCTTTTTCCTGTCGATGCATCGGGACAGCCTCAAACTGCTGAAAGTCTTGCCACTCCTGGACGTTTATTGCGGTATTCTCCTGGGCAGCGCGTGGTTGATCTCGGTAGTCGACGAACTGCGAGGCAGCAGGATGCGCTGGTAAACGGGAATAATCGAGCCGGCTCCTACCGCGGCGACTGAACCTCGGGGCGTTCGTTCATCGCCCACGCGAGAAGAAGGGGACAGGAAGGAGAAAGGCGGGCGTGGCCGCCGTCCCCTTCTCGCACTTCTTTGACTGCCCAATTCTTCGCACCCTAGCTGTACAGCGCCACTTCACAGGTTATTCCCCACCCGACCCCGTGTCGGTGGAAAGAGGGTTTGGAAATTACAGAGAGGTGCCGCATCGTAGTCGCCAAACCCTCTTTCCACCGGCACGGGGCCGGATGGGGCTTCCAGAGGTGGCGTTGTACAACTAGATTTTTTCCAGTCTCGGCCTCGGCCAGTGTGGTAGACTTATGATGAGGGATTATCATGAACTGCCCCTACTGCTCCGCGCGAGTGTTAATAGAGGATGGACCGCCATTGGCGTTTTGCACCCGCTGCGGCGTGATGTTTCGGGTGATTGTCTTGCCGCGTTGGGTCTGGAGCGTGCTCGTCTTTCTCACAGCGAATACCATGGCTGGCCTTTTGCGATAAGAGACTATCCCAAAACGGCGAGAGGAGAAGCAAGCGGTGCCGAGAATAAGGATTCTCGACTGCAAGACCCACGAGTTGGTATGTTTTGCCACGGTCTTGCGCGGCGGCACGCGGCCGGACGACGTGATCTGCGCGCACCACGATTTCGTTCCTGACGAAGCCCTGAGACTCCTGTGCGCGATCCGTAATGGCGAGACCGAAGGGCTCTGCAAAGGATTCTTCTGGTGTATTGATGAACCGGGGCTCGACGAGTAAGCCTGAGGCGCACGGGCAGTAGGATGAACCGGTCCCCGACGGTTTCGGGATAGGCTCTAGGAGGCTCTCATGGATCACAGCCTCTCGGTCTGGTACAGCGGCAGGTGGCGGTAGTAGACCTCGAGCATGAGCAGGTTGAGCGTCGTCACATAAAGCCGGCCGGCCGCCTGCGCCCAGCGGTCGACGACCGGCGCGTTCGGATCCCAGCTTCCCGCTAGCGGCCCCTTAGCGACCTGGCTGGTCTCCAGGAGCGGGTGCAGGCGGTCGTTCCATGCGGTCCAGTATTCGCCCTGCATGTGGAACATTACCTGTGTGGCATAGTACCAGTAGTAGGAATCACGAAGCGACTGGTCTCGAGTGCCGACCTCGGGCAGGTTGGACTTGAGGAACTCGGCGCCTTCGATCAACGAAGGGTTGTCGCGAGCCCAACCCAGGTACATCCGCATCAGGAGCCCCTCGGCGGTCATCGTGCGGTTGGGAACCCGTCCGTGACGCTGCTCCGGGGTATCGGCGGCGTAGGGATTGTAGCGGTATCGCGAGCCGCCGGTGGTCTGGGCCTGGTCGAGCCACCGACCGACACGGCGGAGATTCTCATCCGGTACGATAAGCCCCGCCATCTGCGCGCTTCGCAAGGCCATCAGTTGCCAGCCGGACACGGAAGTGTCCGACTCCAGACGAGGCTCATAGCGCCAGCCGCCTTGGGTCGGATGCTGGGCGTCGAGAATGAACCCAATGGCCCGCTGCGCCGGTTCGCGGAGATCGGGGTCTTTCGTCATTCCATAGGCTTCGCACATCGCGATCGTGGCGATCCCATGGCCGTACATGCGGCCGAAGAGGGTCTGGTCCGTCGCGTCGCTAAACAGCCGGCCGTCGGCCTGCTGATTGGCCACCAGCCAGTCGAGTCCGCTGCGGACCACCGTACGGTACTTCTCTTCGCGATGGGTATATCCGGCGCCGAGAAACGCCAAGAGACTCAGCCCGGTGCCGGCCGTGTCGGCATTCATCTGCCCCGCACCCCAGCCCGAGTCGACCCGATCGGCAGCGGGAAGCCGATCGAGGCTCCAGTGGCCGTCGGGGAACTGGTGGCGAGCCAGGAAATCGAGGCCCATCTCCACGGCGCGCTCGGTCGACTCGGAGCCGCCGCGGGCTCGCGCGGTTTGGCCACGGGTGCCCGGATCCCGTTCGCGGAACGCCTCCTTCGACATCTCTCTCAGGCGGCCCTCCATGGCAAGGTCGCCTCCGCTCCGCGGGGCGACGAAGCGGCTGGCGGTCCTGTGGACAAGCTCGCTCTCCGGGCGAGCTCTCCGGCTGGGGATCCCGAGCATCTGGGCCGGATCGTAGCGGAGTCCGCCCGGCCCCGAGGCCGCTGCAATCTCGACCGGCAGGCCGCCCGAGGTGCGACGTGCCACATCGCCGTCCGCAGCGGGCGATCCGGGGGCCGGTGTGGCGACTTCCGATGCAGCGGCGGCAGCCACGGAGGCCGGCGGCAAGTCGTCGAACAAAACGGTGGGGCCCGGCAGCGATCCGACGGCCCCCGCCCGGCCTATCGGACCGCCTCCCACCTCGCGAGCGCCGGGGCCGGAAGACGCACCCGGTCGGCTCGGCGCATCGAGATAGCCCGCGGCAACAACGCCGCCGGAGGGAATATTGACAGCCGGATCGCCCGCGCCCGCGAGCGCCTGCGCGGGAATCGCCGTCGATGAACGTCCAGAAGGAGCAAGCGGCTCGCTGCTGATCGGCGTTTCCAGATCGCCGGCCGAGCCGGGTGACGCACCTGACGCGGCGACGTCAGTGGCCGTCGGCTGTTCCAGCGGCAACGCCGCCAACGGACCGAGAGTCCGGCTGTCGCTCCGAGCAATTGGAGCGGAGTCGGAGAAGTCTTCGAAGTGGACAGTTCTCCCGAGCGGCCGACCGTCGCAATCCGCTTTGGCCGAGCGCCGGGGCAACGGCCATCGCCTCCTTCACGGCCTCAGAAGCCGCCACGGAACGAACGCTCGGCGCGGCAGCGGCTGCGCGCCCGACTGCGCCCGATTGGCCGGGGGTGCGCGGGTGCTGCGGGTCGGCGACGGCGGCGATCTGGTCAGGGAGCGATTCCAGCGGCGTGGGCATCCCCGCCGCAGCCGTCTGCCGGCGAGCGAGCGCTTGCGATACGGCCGGCTCCGCCTCGGGCGCCGTCTCCGCTTTCGCCGCTCGCATCGCCGATTGCTGCGCGTTGACGCGAGGCACTTCCGCCGGAGCATGCCGGGCGAGGTCAACCTGCTCGGGCGCTGTCGAGCGACGATCGGCCTCCGCCGTGTGGGACTTCAAGCGACTCGCCTGCGGCGCCTCGCCGGCTTTCACTTCCGGCTGCGACTGTGGTTCAGTCTTCTCCAGCCGATGGTCCACCTGCTGGCGGCTGAGCTGCGATCCCGAAAGCGCCTCCGCTCGCCGCGGCGCCATGACCGGCTCGGCCCGCCGAAGCTCCGCCGGATCCGGCTGGCGTTGCTCGACGAGCTTGTGCTCTACGCGAAGATCCTGCGGCTGCACCCGGGGGTCGACCGGCTGCGGCTCGGGCGTCGCCTCGTCGGGGTGGTCGGGCGTCTCGACTTCGACCGGCTCTTCAAAGCTTTGCGGTACGTCGGGCCGTTCGATCTGCTCCCAATGGTAGTCCGGCATCGTGATCGGGTCTCGCTGACCGGAAGGATTCTGGCCCCCCTCACGGTCCAGAGTGGCGAGGATGTCGAGGTACTGGTCGCGAAGGTAAAGCACCAGCCCGATGTGGACCATCAGACTGACGATGAGGCACAACTGGACGCGGCGGAGCATCTTGCCTTGCAGCCAGACCACCGCGCAGAACAGCACCGCCATGACCGCGCCGACGCCGCCGAGGCGAACCCAGGCGTTGTGGAGGGTCCGCGGGTCGTCGAAGCTGCTCGTGGCGACGATCGTGCCGGCGGCGATGCCGCCCAGGATCACGATGGCAACGTTGATCGGCCAAAGCTGATCGTCGAAATCACTCAGCGGACTTCGATCGACTTTGCGAATATGTTTCGACGAGCGACCGGGCATCGATGACAACTCCCTTCGTTTATCCGCTCGTCTCGCGCGTGGTGATCTTGTAGTCGCGGATATTCGCCTTGTTGCAGGCGTTCATCGCCGCCACGAGCGGCTCGATCCGGGCCCGCTTATCGGCGCGAATAATCACCGACGCCCGGCCCGGATTGTTCACCCACGACGCCTTCAGCACTCGCTCGAGTTCGGCCAGATCAATGATCTTGCCGGTTACGAAATACCGCCCATCCTGATCGATGTTGACGAACAACTCGCGAGGCCGGCCGGTCAACGGCTGGGCTTCGCTCGCCTCGGGAAGCAGCACGTCCAGTTCCCGCTCCTCCTCGGCGAATTTGGTGCTTACGAGAAAGAAAATCAGCAGGAGGAAGACGACGTCGATCAGCGGCGTGAGGCTGAGCGACGCCAGGGAGGAGCCTTTCTCGATCTTTACGGTCATGGCGACGGATCCGGATTCGGGGCTACGGGCTCGTGGGGGCGGGCTTGGTGCGGCGGACCTCTCCGGGCGCCGGCGGCGGCTGCACGCTGTGGGTCTTGCTCTCGAACTGCTCGCGGCTCACGCGCAGCCGCCCTTCGTAGCGTTCCAACTGCGGCATGAGCGCAAGAAGCGTCTCATCCATCTCGCGAAACAACGTCTGGATGCGACCTTCGAAGAGGTGAGCGAGCACGGCGGCGGGAATGGCCACCGACAGGCCCGCAAAGGTGGTGACCAATGCGACGTAAATCCCTTCGGCCAGGTATTCCGCCTTGTTCGCTCCAACCGGCAAGTTGGCCGTGCGGAAAAACGCCATGATCATGCCCTGGACCGTTCCCAAGAGGCCCAACAACGGCGTCACGCCGGCGGCGAGGTTCAGCCAGCGGACATTGGAGTAGAGCCGGGCTGCCTCGCGCTCGTTGGCCTCGGCCACCGCGTGCTCGACTTCCATGTGGGGACGGCCTACCTTCAGCAGCATCGTACGGATGACGTTCGCCGCAGCGGAAGGATGTTGCTGGCACAGCCGGTATGCGAGCCGGGGGTCGAGGCCCCCTGTCTGCGACGCCAGATTGCCCAAGCCGTTGATCAGCCTCGGAGGCAGCACCTTTCGACGACGCAGCCCGAGCCCGCGTTCCAAACCGAACGTCACCACCAACAGCGACATCAGCCCGATGGGCAGCATAAGCCAGCCGCCCTGGATCACGAGGTCCAGGAGATTGATCTCGCGCAGAATGGCGGGGTCGGCCGGCGCGAGGTCATCTTCGGCAGACTCGGCGGGCGCCGGCTCTTCCGCTTCGAGAGCGGCCTGTGCCCGTTGCTCCGCTTCGTCCAGCTTCCGCTCGGTGGCCTGCTCGTCCGGAATCGCGACACGACTCGGGGCGGTCTTGTCGGCAGCCGCCGCCGGTCCGCCGACGGCTATCCACGCGCAAGCTGCGGTCAGCGCCAGGAGGAAGGAAGAAGCGTAACCGTTCACGGGGCGGAAGAGAGGGGGACAGGTCCATGTTTTCGGCCAACGTTCTTGGCACCAAAATACATCAACTGGCCGAAAAATGGACCAGTCCCCGGCCGCCCCGTGAACGGTTACGGCAGAAGCCCGCTCTTTCCGACTCAAGGCCACTCGGCCGTACTTTGCCACGTTGCTCACCCCTTCAGTTCCTGAATGCGTTGCTTTGCCAACGGGACCTTATCGCTCTCGGGATACTTTTCCACCAACTCCTGGTATTGCTTGAGCGCTTGTTCTTTCTTGCCCAGCACCTCGAAGCAGCGGCCGGCCTCGTAGGTGGCCATCGACTGCCATTTTGGATAGCTGTAACCGTAGGCCACCTTGAAGAAACTCGAGATCGCTGCGGCGTGGTCCTTCTTTTCGAATTGTATCTCGCCCAGCATGAACTGTGCACGGGCAGCCACCTCGCGATTGGTCTTGCCGATCACCTGCGCGTAGAGTACGGCGGCCTCGTCGGCATTGCCCTTGTTCTGGTGAGCCCAACCCAATTCGTACAGTGCCTCGGGAAGGAACGAAGAATCGGCAAATTCCGCGGGAATCCGGGTTAGTAGCGAAATGCTCCGATCCCACTGGCCGAGTTTCGAAGCGGCCTGGCCGCCGTGGAGCAGCGATAGAACACGGTAGTCTTTGACCGTCAGGTTGCCGAGTTGGTCGTACGCTTTCAGGGCCTCGGCGTACTTCTCCTGCTCGAAGAGACACTCCGCTTCCATGAAAGCGCCTTCTTGTGCCAGCGAACCGGCCGGGTAGGTGACGATCTGGTACCGAAAGGCCTTCTGCGCCTCGTCCAACCGCTTCATCCGGTAGAATGTCCAGCCGTACTTGTAGGCAGCTTTTTCGCCCAGTTCCGTCCCACTGGCCTTGATCATGGCCGCGTAGTAGGCTTTGCCGGCGCGAGGGTAGTCTTCGGCATCGTAAGCGAACTGGCCGACATTGTGGAGCGCTTCGGCAACCAGCGGGCTGTCGGGGCATTTTTGGGCAAGCTGCTCGAACGCGTCGGCCGCCTCTGCCTCTTTTCCCGAAAGCTTCAGGGCCCAGGCGAACTGGTAGAGGGCCTTGTCGGCGCCGCTGTAGTCGGGATTCTCATCGAGGAGTGCACGGAACGTCCTCACCGCCGCATCGTACTGTTTCAATTCCGTCTGGCACAGGCCGATCAGAAATCGGGCGTTGGCCTTCTCCTCGGCGGTCGAATCGGCCGACAACATGGCCTGCAGATCTTCGATCGCCTCGGCGGGCTTGCCCAACTGCTGCCGAGCCATGCCGCGGGCGTAGCGGGCGCGTGGGACCAGTTCATGCTTGGGATATTTCTGAAGCATTTGCGATAACGTCTGCTCGGCAGCCGCGGCGTCTTTCCGGCTGAGTTGCGAACAGCCCAGTTCGTGCAGCGCGAACGGCGCCAGCGGGGTTTGCGGCCATTTCTCGACCACCCGGCCGTACTGGGCGGCGGCATCTGCGAAGTCGCCCGACAGATACGCGTATTCCCCAAGCCGGTAATGGACTTTGTCGAGAAGCTCACTGGCAGGAAATTCATCGACAATCCGTCCGACCGTTGCCCGGGCCCGGGCGAGGTCGCCCATCTCGCGGTAGCCCTGCGCCAACGCAAGCAGATTTGCATCTGCTTGGCGCCACCTGGTCTGAGCTTTCAACGCGGCCTCGAGCATCGAGACCGCCGGTTCCGGCCGGTCTAGCTCGAGCAGGCTGCTGCCCATCAGAAATCTCGCTTCCGCCAGCAATTCCGGATTGCGGACTTCGTCTAGCGCCGGTTCGATAACGGCGACCACTTCTTCGTGCTTGTTCTGCATCTGCAGCGTGAGCCCCAGCCGGACCTTCCAAAGCTGCGACTCGGGATGATCGGGATACTGTTTGAGCAGCCGACGGTACAGTTCTTGCGCCGGATCGGTCCGCCCGAGCAACAGGTTACTCTCGGCCGTCACGTGAAGCACGTCGGCAGCAAGCGAATGCTGCGGGAAAGCCTGCATGAAGGCGGCCGCGTGCTTGATCGCTTCTTCATATTGGCCCGTTTCGCGAGCGGCGAAGCCAGCCATGTAAAGCGCCTCCGGCGCGACGGACGACTTCGGGTGCCCGGCCGCCAGTTCAGCATACAGCCCGACCGACTCCTTCTTGCGATCCGGGAATTCGTATACCGCATCCGCCTGGTCGAGCAGCAACTGGGGCAGAAACGAGCTTTCGCCGGCCGCCGGCAAAACCTTCTCGACGACCGCGAGGGCCTCGGCAGACTTCTTTTCCTTCAGAAGGCTCTGGGCGATCCAATGGGCAGCCTCGGGCGCCCCCGGCCCACCGGTTTGAACCACTCGCTGGAGCATTTCGCGCGCAGCAGGGAAATTGCCGGCAAGATAGTACGAGGTGCCTCCGGCCAGATTCGCCTCGTTCACATGTTTCGACTGGGGGTATTTTTTGGAAATCGATGCGTAGAGAGCGGCTGCCTCGGCGTACTGTTTCAGTCGCGAGAGCGAATCCGCCTGGCGAACGGTGGCAAGATCGGCCATCGGAAAGCCGGAAACAGCCGCCAGGTCCGCGAACCGTTTGGCGGCCTCGGCGTACGCGCCCTGCGCGAAGAGGGTCTCTGCACGGCGCATCTTCACTTCGCCCGCCAGAGGATGGTCGGCGAATTTCGCGAGAAACTCCTCGTAGGTCTTGCCTGCTGTCTCGGTCTTGCCGGTTTCTTCCTGAGCCACTCCCATGGCGTACCTCGCGTCGACCGCGAACTTGTGGTCCGGATAGTCCGCCACGAGCCGAGCGTACGCCGGGATGGCTTCTTCTTTTTTGCCCTCCAGGTAGAGGCATTCGCCGAGATAGTACAGCGCATCGGGCAAGTACTTGCTCTTGGGATACTTCGAGATCAGCGTGCTGAAGGCATCGCCGGCCGTCTGGAACATTGCCGTTTTGCCGGCGCGGGCCTGACCAAACCGGGCGGCGCCGAGATACAAGTACGCCGCGTCGGCCGCGTCGAAGTCGGGAGATTTCTCCAGCAGGGCTTGGAGCGCCGCCTGTGCCTGCTCGAACTGGTTGTCCAAATAGTGGCAGACCCCAAGGTTAAACCGTGCCTTAGCCGCGCGCGGGTCGTTAGGGAACTGCTGGAGAAACTTCTGCCACTCTGCCGCGGCAAGGTCGTACGACTCCAGGTTCTGAAACCGCACTGCCACCGCATACTGCCGAGTCGCTTCCTCGGTCTCCTGCTGCGATCGCGCCGGAGACGTAAGAAGCCCTGCCGCCAGCAGCGTCGCGACAACCATGATCCGTATGGCTGGAAAATACCGTCTCATGCGATTCCTCGTTGAACCCGCCGGGCCCGTGGACTGGGCACTGGCGCTTGAGTCTATCATATCAAGGGCGACTGCCGCCGCGGACCGTTTCCGCAAGGCCGCTGGGCGGAAATACTCCCAACCATCCGCGGTTCGGCAAGACAGCAGGGGCTCCCAATCCGCCGAGAACCGGCGACAAACAGGAAAGCAAAGGCCTCACGCCCCCGACCCGACCGCCTACTGCGGCGGCCTATCTTACGGCTTGCAGACCGCCCGCTGGTCGGCCGTGAATGCCAAGACATCCTTTGCCATTTCCTATTACGCAACTAATACCCTTACAGGCGGAGAATCAGGAAGAAAAATGCCGTTTCGGGAGTGGTTCTGAGGTCACCCGAAGAGCTGGGTGCGATTCTGTCTCTTGTGCCAGGGTCTCAGTTTCGCGAAGACTGTAAGACCCGGGGCAAAATGGTGACTGGCTCCTGGCCAGACACCTGGAGAATACCCAGAACAGGTACAGTGGGTATACGTCTACCCCATTTTGCTCAGGCGTCTGATTACCGAGGGCACTCGCATGGGATTGGTCTTCGTGCACCATTATGCGATTGCGGAAGACGGGGCTTCAAGCGGGGGACGGCGCCGCGGTGGCCGCGGACCTGGTAGCCGTAGCGGGAGTTGATGAGGCAAACCGCCGGATACGACGTGCGAGACGTTCGGGTCGGCGGTGGTGTGTGGTGCCCAAGTTGCGAATTTCTCAGAACGGAGGCACTCTGGGCTCCACACCATTCTGGGTGGAACGGTTCATGTTTTGGCTTGGTCTTCATGGTTGTGTTTGAAGGCGGGAGGGAGGTCGTGCCAGAGGCTGCCAGTCGGGAGCCAGCAGGGAGGGTCGTCGCCGGTTTCAGGGAGCCCCGGGGCGCGGCGCGGCTTCTTTCGGATTGTTGGTCATTTGTTCTTCGTTCTTCGTTCTTGTTCTTGTTCTTCGTTCGTTGGTGGGGGCGGGCGTGGTGGCACGGCGCGGAATGGGTGCTAATGTTCACTATCGCCTTTTGAGGATAATGGGTGCGGCGCGTTTCTGCAAGGTTTTTTTTCGGCCAAGGGGTCGGATGGATGGAAGGCGTCTGCGGAAGAGACTGGCCGGGAAGGGGTTGCGTGGCGGGGGCCGGCAGGGAAAAAATTTCGCGGCGGGTACTGTACACGCGTCTGCTTTGTGCTAGAATGGGACCGGCATCGCTTGAACGAATTGCATCAGGAGGGCCAACCATGTCCCGGGTATGCGGCTTCCGTGAAGGTTCAAGTGGCGGGACGGAGGGGCGACCAAGGCGTGTGGTGCAGGTCGCGACGTATACCAGTGGCCGGCCGTACAGACCCGCAAGGGGCCGGTATGCGGAGCGTACCGCGGTCGAGGAAACAAATCCCTACGAGTCTCCAAGGGCGGACGCGGCTCCTACGATGCCTCCGTCACAGGTGAGCAACGGGACGGATTACTCGCCGGCCTTCAACCGAGCGATGCGGATAGGTCTTGGAATTCAGGCCGTCCTTGGAGTGCTGACAGCCCTGGTCCTCGACGCTGGGCAGCAGACGCACCGAGCGTTCTGGGTGGCAATGCTGTGTCAATGGGCGGCTGTGTTCATAATCTTGTTCCGCCGACCGATGAGTCCCACCGCCGTGGATCTTGCTATTGTTCGATACGGCATCATTCTCCTACTGGTAGTTGTTGCTGGTTTTGGCCCAATGTTGCTGCAAGTTATCGGAATTCCAAGCAGGTGAATTCGAGCCAACAACGCCTCGCGCGCTAAGCCGCTGCGCGGACGCCGCGGGTGTAGAGCAGACGGCCGAGGAGTAGTAGAATGACATCGCTGCTCGACGGTTTCTCGCTCCGAGGGGAGCGGCGTCGGGCAGCGGTACCGTTGTGCAGCAAAGCGAAGGAAGCCGGTGCGCTGGTATGCCGGGTGATGTAAACTGTCGAGGGCGGCAAAGCCTGCAATTTCGATGGCACATATGCCGCTGAGCTCCTCGAGGCGGCTCTCGATCCACTGCTTCCGGTCCTCTTGACCTTCACCAAGCAGGAAGGCTCCGCGGACCGTCTTGGAAATGACGTGTTACCAAGGAGTTATCGCCACATCGACCCGTTGCCCTCGACCCGCGTGGCGCGAGCGGATAGACTAGAACAGTAGCCGCAAGAGCCGTTCTGGAGAAATACCTTGGCGACGATCATCCGTCTCGGCGACGAAGTCATGATTCCGACCAACGTGCAATCGCTTCCGGATTTTCGCGTCTGGGCGTCCTCGGATGCATTCCCGGACCGCGGCCGCATCGATTACCTTGGCCGTTCCATCGAGGTCGACATGTCTCCCGAGGATCTGCACACTCACGGAAAAGTGAAGCTCGCCATTTCGACGGTGATTTGGACCTTGACGGAACGGGAGGAATTGGGAGAAACCTATAGCGACCGCACCCGCGTATCCAGTCCGGAGGCGGATTTATCTGCGGAACCGGATGTCGTCTTCGTTTCCGAGGAGTCGTTGGAGAGCGGGCGGTCCCGGCTGGTTCCCCAAGCAAGCGGCAAGCCGGACCGTTACATCGAGATTGAAGGTGCGGCCGACCTGATCGTCGAGGTCGTCAGCGATCGTTCCGTCGTGAAGGATACGCAATACCTTCCGCCAAGGTATTTTCGGGCGGGCGTGCGAGAGTTCTGGCTGGTCGACGCCCGCGGCGAGGAACTCGTATTCCGCATTCATCAGGGTGGGCCAACTGCTTTCGAAACGGTCGTTGCGGATGCCGAGGGATATCAGCTTTCGTCGGTGCTGGGACGCCGCTATCGCCTCAAGCGCCGCCGCAATCGTAGAGGGCGCGTGACATTTCAGTTGGTCGAGAAGCTCGCGTGAGCCTTTCGGTTCAAGGGGCCAGGCTCACTTCTTCTCGGCCGATTCCCCTTCCTCTTTCGCATTCGCCCCTTCACGCGCCGCTTTCAAGCCGTCGTGAATACTGCCGCTTCGGAAGCGCCTTAACGAGGACCTCGTAGCAAGGGATCGTCTTGGCGTACTCTTCGCGTTCCCTATACGCCTGCGCCAGGCCCACCGCCGCGGCGTTGGGGCTCGGGGTGTTTCTCGTACATTTTCTCCCAGACCGCGATTGCCTCGTCGACCTGGTCGAGGGCGTAGAGACAGCGAACTGGAAAGAACAAGACCCGACCCTGTCTCCGGCGACCTTAAGCTCCAAGTCAACACTCGCCCCTATCTCCCACTGTCTCCGGCGCAGAGCGGACCACCTGGCAGGAGTTCTTGGCGAAGGTGGACCGCGAGTGCGATCGCGCGTTGTCGGGTCTGCGGCGCGGAGTTGGTTCCGTGCGGCGAGTTTCGGCGGCGTCGAGCGCCACCGGATTTCGAATTGCAGCAGAGGGTGACGGCATGAGCGTACGGTGATAATCGAGACCGGTTTTTGGGTTTGGCCCGGGGGAAGCTCTGTCTTGAAGCGGAGCTTTCCAGCCGTTCGAGGGCTTATCCGAGGTTTTTCGTGTGCAAGCGGGCCCTACACTCAGGCACCGCTTATTTCGAAGCCGGCCTTGGGGGCGGATGGTCCGGCGAAGTCACCCTTGCTTGGGGTCGCAAAGCGTCGATAGAATTCCCATAGAAGCAGGGTTCGCGGCAGTGCAACAGAGCATTTCCGCAGAGCCCTTCGGATCGCTAAAGCGACGGAAATGCTAAGACGTTGGGCAAACGAACGTTTTTCAGGGAGAGCGGAATCTTCGGACGCCGGCGCCGCAGGGGGCACGGGTGACGCGCCGGTGATTGAAACGAGGTGCCCTTCCTGTGGAGCGTCGTTGAAGGCCGGCGCGGTACTTTGCGTCCAGTGCGGCTACGACCTGCGGGCGGGCAAGAAGCTGAATGTCGCCGGCGCCGAAGAAAAAGAGGTGGCGACGCCCTCGAGCAGGGCGATCTGGCGCAACTGCTCGGCTGTACGTACTTGTGGCACAGCCAGCAGGTGGAGCTGATCCCCCACCGAGATGTATCGCTGATCGTACTTGCTCCGACGTTGAACGAGCCGCTACGCAGGGAACTGGAGGCGCTCGGTGGCCAAGGGGCGAGCGAGGAGGAGCGAGGGATTTATCGCCTGCCGGGGCTGCCCTTCGCGGCGTACCTGGTGGAGACGGATGTGATGGCCCAACGTGGCGAGCCGTTGCTGTCGCTGGTGAGCCGCGAGTTCTTGAGGCACCGCGACCGTATAATAGAACAGTTGACCCGTACGGGCCACATGGCACTGCTGTGGTACATGCTGCAGCAAGTTCAGCAATTCCGTAGTTTGGGTGAGGACTTTGCCATGCAACACAAGGATTCGGAGTACTTGGGAGAAGTGGAGGAGGAACTCCTGACGACGGTCCTGGCGGGGCTTCCTCCCGAGGATCGTTTGCGGGGGCTGGCGCCGGAGGAGCGTTTGCGGGGGCTGGCGCCGGAGGAGCGTTTGCGAGGGCTGGCGCCGGAGGAGCGTTTGCGAGGGCTGGCGCCGGAGGAGCGTTTGCGAGGACTGGCGCCGGAGGAGCGGCTCCGTGGGTTAGCTCCGGAAGAGGTGATCGCCGGCTTGAGCGACGAGCAAGCGGCGAGGCTTCGCGAGCTGTTGCAGTGTCAAACCGACCATTGAGTGTCGCAACAGGGACGCTGCTACTTTCTTTCCGAGATCCTCAATTCTATCGGCGTATCTGTTTTCGATCTTCCCAACAAGATCCTGTTTCCGGACGTTTCCACGCCGCACCACCGTTTCCGGCTGGCGGATCCGGAGCACAAACGGGAGCTCTCCGACTCGGTCGAAGTACACACGGTGGAACTGACGAAGTATCATCTGAGGGAGGAGACGATCCATGAGGCGACGGCGATCGAGCAGTGGGCGTTCTTCTTCTTATTCGCAGATGGGTATGAGCCGGCGCGGTTGCGGGAATTGCTACCGGGCGTGGAGTTTGAGAAGGCGATTACGGCGATCGAAGCAATCGCGGCCAAAACGGAGGATCGAATGATTTACGACCAGCGTGAAAAAGCGCAGCGCGACTACCAGTGGGCGCTCGACAGTGTACGGCAGGAAGGACGGCAAGAGGGGCGGCAAGAGGGACGGCAAGAAGGCGCCTTGGCGGGGAAGATTCAGTTGCTTCAACAACTCCTTGGCGAGGACTCCAGTTCGACCGACAGCCTTCTCGAACGTCCGACCGACGAACTCTCGACGCTTCTGGCGGACTTGCAACAGCGTCTCCGGTCACGTCAGGGACAGTGAGATTGTTTTTGTTCCTCCGGGGCAAGTCTTTAGACTTTTTGCGTGAAGTAGCAGGCCCAGCAGGGCGGCGAACGCAAAGACGTATCGTCTCATGATGTCCGCCTGAACGAATGCTATTTGACGGTGCGATTGGTTCCCAAGAGCTCATTGATCGCCCGGTTGATGACACGGACGGTGTACTTGCCTTGCGAGAATAGCTCCACGCGCGGCTCGAGGGCTTCCGTCATCGCGTCGAGTGCGGGGCGTGCGTCGGCATCCATTTCGTCGAGTACCACGGCTGCTCCCAGCCGCACCCATTGGGGACCCTCCCGAAGCTCACGGACGAGCAACGGCAGCCCGCGCTCGGCGTGGCCCATTCTCGCCAGCGCCCGGGCTGCCGCGATCCGCACACTCGCCGAATCATCCTCAAGCGTCTTGAGCATTCGGCGGCCAACGGAGTCGTCTCCCGGGGCGAGATTCCCGATCCCGATCACCGCCCAGTAACGCACCGCCGCATCCTCGTCCTCAAGTGCACGCAGCAACTCCTGCAGGGCCGTCGTCCCCTCGAGGGTAAGCGATGCCGTATCCCGCACGCGCCGCATCAGCTCTTCCGAACCGGGCTGTCGGAGAATCTCATAGCGGCTGCCTGACTTCTGTTCGCGGCGAACGATTTCGGGCTCGGGGATAAGGCCGAGGTCGCGGGTGGTCAGCACCCAGTCGAGATGGGCCTGGCGCAGCCGCTCGAGCGTTGCCTGATGCTCCGGCGACTCCGCGAGATTCTCGAGCTCGTGCGGGTCCGCCTCGAGGTCGTAGAGTTCCTCGAAGGGCTTGCTCGGTGCAAAATACCGCTCGGCCCGCGGTGGCAGCTTGCCCTGTTCGTGAAGCGTCCGAAGCTCACGCATCGTGGCGCCCTGCTCCGCGGTGTTCATGTACTGGTAGTAGGTCTTCCACGGCGCGTAGTTGCGGATGTACTTGTACCGCTTATCGCGGACCGCGCGGATGATGTCGTAGCGCTCGTCCATGCGGTCGCGGGCGGCGAAGACGTACTGGCGCGCTGCAGGAAGGGCCGGGCCGAGAAACGGCTGCCCTTGCATGTGGCCGGGAATCTCGGCGCCGGCCAGGTTCAACACCGTCGGCCCCAAGTCCATCAGGCTTACGAGGCGATCCTCCGTCGTGCCCGGCCGGCCCTGGCCTTCCTGACGGAACCCGGGAGGAACGGAGACGATCAGCGGAACGACCATTCCCGAGTCGTAGATCCAGCGTTTCGCGCGCGGCAGGCCGACGCCGTGATCGGACCAGAAGAAGACGATCGTATCGTCGGCCAGACCAGCCTCCTCCAGCTCCTCCAACCTCTGCCCTGCCCAGCGGTCCATGGCCGTGATCACGTCATAATAACGGCCCCAGTCCTCGCGCGTTACCGGGGTATCGGGGTAGTAGGGCGGCATGCTGGCCGCGACCGCGTCGCGGTCGTGCTTCTGGATGCCTTCGGTTACTTTTTGGTACTTCTCCGTGATGGCAATTCCCGACTCGTGGCAGCCGGTATAGTTGAACACGGCGAAGAACGGCTGATCCTTGCGCGGCCGGTTTTTCCAGTGGGCCTTACCGTTGGAGGCGTCCCAAGTGCCTTGAGGGGTGACGAACTGGTAATCTTCCTTGCTGTTGTTGGTGCAGTAGTAACCCTTTGCCCGCAAATACGTTGGAAGCGGCCTGACGAATTCCGGGAGCCGGGCCTGGCATCGCATGTGGTGGGTGCCAAGCGTCGTCTGATAGATGCCCGTGATGATGCCCGACCGGGACGGCGCGCACACCCCGGCCGTGGCGGTCGCATTGGTATAGCGTACACCCCGCGTGGCCAGCGCGTCCAGGTTAGGAGTCGTGGCCAGCTTGTCGCCATAGCAGCCCAGGTGCGGACTGATGTCTTCGCAGCTCAGCCACAGGATATTGGGGCGCTCGGCGGCCGGCAGCGACGTTATCTGGGAGAACGCGAACAGCAGGGTGACCAACACGAGACAATAGCACTTCATCGTAATTCCTCGTGTCCAATGAGATTCAGGGCGCCAACGGCGGCGGTAGCACTTTCCCCCGTCCGAGCCGCTCGCCCGGGTTCATCGCGTCACGGACGTGCCGCATCGCCTCGAGATCCGTTTGCGCAAAGAGGCTATTCATCAGCTCAATCTTCTCGACGCCGATCCCGTGCTCGGCGGTCACACTCCCGCCGCACGCGATGCACTCTTCGAGCAAGGCCCGGCCGGCTGCGAGAACGCGGTCCACTTCCTCGCGGTCGCGTTCGTCGAACAGCAGAACGGGGTGAACATTGCCGTCCCCCGCGTGCGCCACGTTGACGACGCGTACTCCATGGCTGCGGCCGATCTCGACGATGCGGCGAAGGACATGCGGCAGCCGCGTGCGAGGGACCACTCCGTCCTGAGTGCAGTAGCTCGAGCTGAGCCGGCCCAACGCCCCGGCTGCCGCCTTTCGGCATTTCCACAACATGACACGTTCTTCTGCCGTGGCCGCCTGCAGAACTTCCCGCGCGGCGTGCTTGCGACAGATCTCCACGACTTGCTCTTTTTGCCGGTCGAGACCGGCCGAGGGCCCGTCCAGTTCGATCACCAGAATCGCCTCGGCATCCAGCGGAAAGCCGAAGTGATAGGCTTCCTCCAGGGCCCCGATGATCCCCCGGTCCATCAGTTCCATGGCGGCCGGAATGATCCCTTCGCCGATGATGTCGCTGACGGCGTTGCTCGCGCCGTCGAGCGAATCGAAGATCGCTCGCAGGGTGCGGTAGTCCTGCGGATTGGGCGTCAGGCGGACCCAGATCTTCGTGACGATCCCCAAGGTCCCTTCACTCCCAACCAGCACGGCCGTCAAATCCAGTTGCCCCGGGTCGGGAACCGGCCCGAGTGTCAGAACGGAGCCGTCGCCCAGCACAACCTCCAGGCCGAGGACGTGGTTGACCGTCACGCCGTACTTGAGCGTATGCGGCCCGCCGGCGTTGGTGGCCACGTTGCCACCGATCGTGCACGCGCCCTGGCTCGAAGGGTCGGGCGCGAAATGATATCCGGTTCCCGCCAGGGCGCGGGCGAGCTGAAGATTCAACACGCCGGCCTCGACGACGGCCAGCCGGTTGCGGAGATCGACCTTAAGGATTTGCCGCATCCGGGTCAACATCAGCACGATTCCGCCGCCCACCGGAAGGCATCCGCCGGCAAGGCTGGTTCCGGCACCACGGGCGACGATCGGCATATTGTACTTGCCGGCGATTCGCACGACCGCCGCCACCTGCTCGGTCGACTGCGGA
Organism: Thermoguttaceae bacterium; assembly: GCA_040768665.1. Lineage (GTDB taxonomy): Bacteria > Planctomycetota > Planctomycetia > Pirellulales > Thermoguttaceae > JABWBD01. The sequence goes on along the minus strand of JAXGMN010000027.1, from coordinate 112,773 downwards.
AACACGACGGCGTCCGGCCTGCTCTTTTCGATCGTGTAGCCGTCGCACTCATAGACGGCCAGTTCCGAGCGTGCGGACAGAACGTTCTCCCGGCCGAGCTGTCGACGGAGATCCTTGACCAACGATGACACCGTACTGGCAGCCATGCAACACCTTACCCCAAAAAAACGGCAATTATTCCTCAGCCGGAAAACACCAATTATATACGGCCGTCACCAGGGCATCCAACGCCTTGGCGGCCTTCGCGCGGTTGAGGACTCGCTCGAATCCGATATACTGGTCATTCGGCGATTCCTACTTCTTTCGGTCACCCCCATCCCCTGCGAGCCGAATCATGCCTGGCACCGATTCCGGCCCCGATTCCTACTTTCGCATCCGATCCATGCGGCGCGCGGACGCCAATCTCGCGTTAGACTGGGCCGCGGCCGAAGGGTGGAACCCCGGCCTATACGACGCCGCCCCCTTCCTGGCGACTGATCCCGACGCTTTTCTCATTGGCCTGCTCGACGGCAGCCCCATCGCGTGCATTTCTGCCGTCGCATACAGCGGGGCCTATGGGTTCATCGGCTTTAGATCGGGCCGCTCTTCGCAGACGATGCAACCGGCGCCGGACGCTTGCTGCTGAGCCTGGCATCTCACGCTCACGGTCAGGAGATCTTTCTCGATACGCCCGAAATAAACACCGCTGCCGTCGGCCTGGCAGAGCGTCATGGCATGCAACCTTGCTTTGCGACCGTGAGAATGTACACGCAACAGGCCCCCGCCCTTGCGATGGACAACGTGTTTGGCGTGACCACGTTCGAACTCGGATGAGGCGTGCCGACGTGGGGCTCGGGTCGGGCGTCGTCTTTCGGTGTCGGCCCCATCAGCCCGGCTGTTCTTGAGCAGCCGGGCTGATTGTTGAAGTCTGCGCGGCTATCGATCGTTCAGGTAAAACGGTTCCATCGCCGACCGGTACTGCTTCATGAGCTTCTCGTTGAACTCGAGTGGTGGTTTCGCGTCGGCGGGCAGGAACGACTTGTAAGGATGCTTCTTGGAATACTCCTCAAACTCGTTTCGGATTGCCAGAAGCGCCTCCGGACTGGTGAGCAAGTCCACCGCCGAAGCCGCCATGGCCTTCGCCCCTGCATTGACTCCCTTCCAAGCGGTGGGGCCGAATCCGCAGGCGACGGTCGACCAGTGATGCCCCTGGGCGCCGGTGGCAATGCCGGGAAAACGGATCGTGGCGGTCGGGGCGATGAGCGTTACGTCGCCGTGATCGCTCGATGCACCACCGGTAAACACCGACGCCGGTTTGCCCAGCGTGCCGACCTTCGTCGGCATTCCTTTCTCCTCGGCGCCCAACTCTTTCTGCAACGCCCGGGCGAATTGATGGTCTTCTTCGCTCCACTCGGGCATGCCGACGAGCTCGACATTCTTCATCATCAGCTCGGCCAGCGCCTTGTTGTGATGCGACTGGTGGGCGGCGGCCATGACGCGGGCCTCCGCCAGAGTCGTTCCCGTGGCCAGTGCCGCGCCCTTTGCACAGTCGACGACCCGCTTGTACATCTCTTCGACATTTCCGTCGGAACCACGCAAGAAGTACCACACGCTCGCCCGGTCGGGCACCACGTTCGGGGCCTCGCCGCCGCCGGGGACTACGTAGTGCATGCGAGCGGAGAAGTGAAGGTGTTCTCGGAGATAGTTGGTGGCCACGTTCATGATTTCCACGGCGTCCAATGCGCTCCGGCCGCTCCATGGCGAACCGCCGGCGTGGGCCGTCTTCCCTTGAAAGCTGAAGATGACGGAGAACATCGCGCTGCCAGCCACACCGTACGCCGTCGAAAAGGTCGAGCTGGTGTGATTGTTGATCACCACGTCGACATCCTTGAACAGTCCGGCCCGCACCATGTAGGGACGGCTGACGAGCATTTCTTCGGCAGGCGAGCCGAAAAGCTTGACGGTGCCGGGAAGTCGGTGTTTCTGAATGACCTCTTTGACGGCGATGGCGGCTGCGGGGGCGGCCGCTGCCATCTGGTTGTGGCCACAACCATGGCCGGGGGCCCCGGCGACCACAGGGTCCTGCTTGGGCGTCCGGCTTTTTTGTGAAAGCATCGGCAGCGCGTCGTACTCGACGAGAATGCCTACGACCGGTTTGCCGGAGCCGTAACTGGCCACGAAGCAGGTCGGCATGCCGGCCAGGCCCTTTTCGACCGAGAAGCCTGCCTCCTCAAGCGTCTTGATCAGCAGCGCCGAGGACTTCTCTTCCTGCAGGCCTAGCTCGGCATACGACCAGACCGCGTCGGAAATCCTGCCGAATTTCTCGACGTTCTCCGGCTGCGCGAGCCAATCGAGTGCCGACTGTTTTTCGGCGGACACCTCAGCCGGGGCCTGCCGGACGAGAAGAACGGCCAGGGCGAAGAGGGCGAGGAACGCCTTGGCTTTGGAGTGCGCGTGACCTGGCACCGCTTTCTTTCTGTCGGTACGCATTTTTCGGTCTTCCTCGGGGATGGCGGTGGTGTGAAAGAACGTTAAGGAATGGAAAACAAAAAAAGGTAGTAGCCAAACCAAGGAAAGCGGCGACAGGTCGCACGCACTCCAAGGATTGTCTAACAGAAGCGAATGGAGTAAAGGTCCGCATCCTCCAAAACCAGCCGCAGCCGTATGGGGCGGCCCGCAATGGCGCGGAGGTCTTTTTCCGATTTCCATTGGACGCCCTGGTCGATCAAGTCGCCCGCAACCGGCTCGCAGTCGTCGAGCGTGAATCCGGGCAACGCCTTGCCTTGCTGGTCCTGCAGTTCGACGCGCGTCTTGCCTTTGCCGGCGATATTGACCAATAGCCTGGAACCGGCAAATGTCAACGGCTTGGTAATCAGCGTGCCCTCGCGTGCCGCGTGCACGGAGACAAATCCATCCGTGCGGAACGTGAACCGCCGGACACGGCTGCCCGGACCGGTGTAATAGGCCTCGGTGGCATACACCGACAGCTCGCGGTCGTCGCCGGGGAGCTGGAGCAAGCCCCACGTCATGTAATTGCTCCGATTTCCGTCGCGGTCCTTCGGAGCGGTGATCGGGATGAGCTCCTCGTTCCAGCGATTGAAAAGGACACCGTCGCGGCTCGTCATGAAGACCGGCTCCACCTGCTGCGTCTTGGGCTGGAACCGCGTGGGAAAGCCGATGAACAGGTGCGGCGCACGAGGATAGGGGAGGATCGCATTCGTGTAGAGATGTTCGGCCGGCGAGTCAACATATTCGAGGTCGGCTTGGTGGTCCCAATGGATGAAATCCTTCGAGGTCGCCGTGCGGATCGCCCGGACTCCGGACGGCTTCCAGCCTCGCTCGTCGGTGTGGCCTGCGGTGAAGATCCGCCAATAAGCGCGATACTCCCCTCGCACATCGTCCCAGAAGGCGAGGTTCTGCGAATCGAAAGCGCCCGCGGTGATCACTGCTTCCGACATCATCGTCCAGTGAATCCCGTCCGATGACTGGAGCGCGTTCAGGCAGCCTTTCTTCTTGCCGTCGACGGTGGTCGTTCCGCCCGCCAAGGCCTTGTAGCGGGCGTCGGGCGGGCATGCGGGGTTGCCGTCCTTCATGGCGGTGAAGTTGTGCGTACCGGGACCATTCCAGATAATGTTGTTCTTCTTCGAACCGTTGAATTCGACCAGGCCCAACTCGGGCTTTTCCCAGTTCACGCCGTCGCGGCTCTCGGCGTAACACGTGACCTCGGAGTGCGAGGCCTTCCTGGTCGTCTCATCGAAGTGAGAGCCGCGGTAAACCATGCGAAAGCGATCGCCGTCGGGAAAGATCGTATAGTAGGCCGACGTATTGCCTTCCCAGGGCTTGTCACAGACTAAGGCGACGTCGCGCGGCACCGGTTTGTGCAACTTCCGCTCGACGCCCTCCATGCCGGCGACGAGAAAGTCGTCGACGAACAGTTCGCGGCGTGAACCGAGATCGATCGGCGAACCGGACTCGGCGGCGAAGCTGCTCCGTGGCGCAGCGGGGAGGAAGATAGAACCAGCAGCGGTTGCGGCTGCCAATTGGCCAAGAAACTCTCGCCGGCTGCTGACGGGTCGGCCGTGGAGGGACATTGCGAACTCCTTCTTGGACTGCGGAGGTTCAAAACGCCGAGACGGTGGGAGGCAATTCCGATCGAGAGCGGCCGGCGCGGTACATCGCCCACGTGGCGCCGTAACCGTTCCCGGCGTGGGAGAGCGGGGAGATAGGTTCATGTTTTCGGTCAATGTCTTTCGCCTCAAAGCGGATATACTTGCCGAAAGATGGACCAATCCCCAACCGCCCAACGGCCTGCTCCGCGATCGGAGGAATGTCCAATTAGCCTACCTTGCCAAGTGGCCGCGCACAAGTGCTTGCTCTCCGGGAGAGGGGCACGAACTCGCCGGGACCCGGGCGCGCAAGGGCAACCGAGACGGAATCTTTACGGCTTCAATTCCATCACCCGTATCTGCCAGTCGGGATCTCGCTCCCGCTGGAAGGAGATCGCGCCCGTGCAGCCGGTTCGCCCGGGTTGTTGGTCCTGGGGACGCGTTCCGCGGATTCGGACAGCCAGGCGGTAACGCAGCTTCGGATCGTGGGAGTCCAGCCGCAGCGAGTAGACGTTGTTCTCGCTGCGATTCCCCGTGTTTCCGTCGTGCTCGTCGACACACACCTCGGTCGGCTCGCCGTTGCCGTCGCGCGGTTCCGCCACCAACGCCGCCCGGAGCGTGGCGGCCCCGTTCCAGCCGTCCGTATACTGCAGGGTGACGCGGTACGTGCCCGGTGCGGCGACCTGCTCCGTCACGTCGAAGCTTTTTTCAATCGTTGCCTGTTCGCGGAAATCCTCCAGGGTCCATCCCCCAACTTCGGCGGTCATCAGGAGAGCAGCCGGGTTGCGGATTCCCAGGGGCGCCAGCGCGCGGGCGACCGCAAGGATGGTATCCTCGGTGGCTTGCACCCCTTCGCGGAACCGGCTCGACCCGGCGCCCACGCCGACCGCCCGTTCCCAGTCGCACAGTGCCTCCGCGTTCAAGGTCCCGGCCAGTGCCAGGGCGTTGATGTGCGACTGGACGGTTTGCCGGCCGGCATCGTCGAGCGTCTTGTTTTCAGCCAGAAAACTGCAGAGCCGGCAAAGACGGTCGAGCATTTCGTAGTAGGTGTCCACCGCCCAGGTCTCGGCCTTGATTGCCGACGATCCGCACCGCTCGGCAAGGTGCATGGCCCGGCGACAGATTTCCCGGTTCTTGGCGAAGTGCTCCGCGTTGGGAATGTAACGGAAGATCCCTTCGCCGAAGGGTGGCACGGCGCGGCTCTTCACCATCCGCTCGATCGTACCGGGGCGGAAGAAATACCGCTCCACGAGCCTCGCGCCGTAGATGTCCCACGAGACGGGGCCGAGGAGCACGGCCCAGTCGGCAACCGCCTCCGGCTGCAGGAACCCCTTGCGAGTCGCCCAGGCGAGGGCGAACTGGCGCTCGTCGCGGCCGTGGGCATTCCAGCTCCACTCCGCCGCCGCAGTAACGTTGAAGTCGAACAGCCGGTTGTCAGGCACCACGTAGCCGCCGAGGCTGTCGAGCCCCTTGTCGACGAATTCAGTCATGCGGGCTTTGACAAACTGCGGACAACTCCACGGACTCACGATTCGCCAGGAGGGCGTGAGCTGCGGGTAGCATCCGAGCCAGCGGCCTTCGGCGGAGTACTGTTCGAGAAGCGGATAGATCATCGGCTCTCGCGACGAGTCGTAGGTCCGGCCGCCGTCGTAGTAGGTTACGCCGATTTCCGGCGGGACCTCGGCCAGCACGAGGTCGTTCGTTGCGTAGCTTCCCTGGGTCGTCAGAATGCGGATTCGCAGGTCTGGATAGTCGTTGCGGGCTTGTTGCCAGGCCTTGACAAATGCCCGTGTTTCCAGCGCGAACTGCCCCACCTTCGCACACTCCTCGCACTGGCAGTGCTGCGTGAGCTCGCCGAGCCAGCAGGAGATGTCGCGGGCGTCTTTCTCTGCGTAGCCGCGCATCCAATCGGCCATGATCTCGTGCAGCTTGGGGTGCGACGCGCACGGTGCCCACAGTTCGGTGGAGTCGTGCTTGTAGAGGGCTTTCTCGCCTTTTCCCCGCAGTTCGGGATAGGCATTGTAGACGCCGCGGCGTCCCATGCCGTTGAGATGGGAAATGATCGGCACCATCTTCACCCCGTTTACCTGCCCGCGGCGCAGGAGCGACTGGCTGATGTCGGTAACCGCGATGCCCTTCTCGTCGAATTCGTGCATCGTATGGAACTCGACGAGATTCATTTTTCGCTCGGCCATCCACTCGATATCGCGGACCGAGGAGCCCCCCCATTCGCCCCGCTCGCTCATGTCGGGCCAGTCGGTGACAACGGCCAAGGGGAGGGTGACGTCGTCTCCATGGAACTTCGGCTCCAGGAGTTGGCGCATGGTCATCGCCGCATAGAAGAGCCCTCGGGGATCGAGTGCGGCCAGCGTGAGTCGGTCCGTGCCGATCGGCCGGATCAGGTAGGCCTGCTCCCGGTTCGGCAGGTCGCGGAGGCGCGCGGCATCGGGCACGAGCACGTCGCCGATCCGCCCCCGGGCATCGCAGATACCCAAGAGGATCTCGAATCCACCGGGTGCATCCGTCTCGGAGCCGGCCTTTTCCAGGAAAAGTCCGCGCAGTTTACGCGCGGCGTTGCGCTGGAGTTCGCACGCGTCGCCGGCAAGCGTAATCCTCACACCGGTTGCCGGCCATGTGATCTGCTGTTGGATGCTGACCTCTTTGGGGAGGGGGATGAGCCAGTTCAGCCAACCGGTCACGTTCTGCGCGGGTTCGGCGACCGGGGCGGCGGCAGCGCTGTTTGGTACAAGAAACACTCCCAGCGCGAGACAGTACACAAGCGTGAACCGAAGTGGTGACATTGCCGCATTCCCCTTGCTTTCCCTCAACGCTTAACGATCGACGCTGTTGCGAATATATCCTGGCTGAGAAGGGGATACAACGCTTCGGGCAAGAGGCCGATCCACCCAGGAGGGGACCGACACCGTCGCCGCGGTGGTCTTTGGCAGGGGGCCGGCGCCGTCTGACATCAAGCGACCGCTTGGGGCAGCGGGAAGCCGTTCGCCAGCAGCCGGGCTGCTGAGCCTTCGAAATCGTGGCGGGTCGTTGTTCTGAAGCGGTAGGTGTACAATAGAAGTTGGCAGAAGGCATTCGGCATGACTCATCCCCTTGAACAGCGAATCGCGGTGCTTCGAAACCGTGTCCGGCGGTTACTGACGCTCTACGCGCTCAGCCGTGCCGCGGGGGTGGTGCTGGCGGCGATCATCCTCATCGCGTTGGCCGACTACGGGATTCGATTCGAAGACCGCGGAATCCGGGTCCTGGCGTCGGTAGTGGTGCTCGGTGTGATCGCCTGGGCCGGGTTCCGCTATCTCTATCGCGGTTTGACGGCCAGAGTAGCCGACGTGGAACTGGCACGGCATCTCGAGCGTCGTTTTCCCGCGGTCGGCAGTAGTCTGGCCAGTTCGATCGAATTCCTCCGCCAGTCGGAGGAGAATCCGCTGGCCGGTTCCGTGGCGATGCGACGGGCCGTGATCGCCAAAACGGCGGCAGAGACCGAACCGCTCGACTTTGATGAAGCGATCGATCGCCGGCCGACAATTCGGGCGGCACTCGCTGCGCTGGCCGTCAGCATGCTGGCGCTGTTTCTCATCGCAGCCAATCCCCTGGCAAGCGGAATTGCCCTTGCGCGGCTGGCCAATCCTTTCGGTGACGTACTTTGGCCCCGTACGACGCACCTCGTGCTTAGGCAACACGTCGACCGCGTGGCGCGTGGCCAGGCTTTTGAGGTCGAGGTCGTCGATGCCACGGAAAATCTGCCTGCCGAGGTGTTGATCCATTACCGGTTCGAGAACTCCGATGGAAAAGCGACCGAGGAATCCCAGCGGATGCAATTGCTCGATGGGACGATGGTGGCACGGCGGGAAAACGTTGTCCGGCCGTTTTCCTATCGGGTCACCGGTGGCGACGATACCTCGATGCCGTGGATCGACGTCGAGGTGCTGGAGCCTCCGGCCCTGGAAACCGTATCCGTTACTTTGATCCCCCCGGAGTATACCGGTTGGCCGAACGAGCACACCCAGGATCACATCCGCGCGCTGGCTGGCACTTCGATCGCCGTTGCCGGCCGAGCAACCAAGCCGCTCGTAGCGGTCCAGCTTCAACTGGAAGATGGTCGGCAGTTCGCGGGCCGAGTCGGTGATGACGGCGTCTCTTTCACGATCCCCGCCGATCCTCAAAAGCAGGTCGTCATTGAGAAATCGGGCGCGTACTGGTTCAACTTCATCGACGTGGAGGGCCTCGCGGGCGGAGGCGACGACCGCTGGGAAATCCGTGCGGTGCCCGACAGTCCGCCTTCGGTCACGGTTGAGGAGCCAACGGCGAACATCTTTGTCACACCGGACGCGACGGTTCCGCTTCGCGTGACCGCCAAGGACGATCTCGCCGTGCGGAGCATAGGCGTCGAGTTCACTCGCTCCGACCAACCCGATGAAAGCTCGGCGACCTTCCCCCTTTACTCGGGAGCGGAACCGGCACCGAAGGCTCAGGGGCTGAACGATAGTCGTCGATTGGGCGAGACCCGGGTGGCCAGCCAAGACTGGGAGTTGGCGGGGCTCGATCTTTCGCCGGGCCTTCAGGTCACGTTCTGGGCCACGGCAGACGATTACCGGCCGCAGACCGGCAAGAGCGACCAGCGGCGGTTGGTGATCATCACTCCCGAACAGCTCACCGACCGGCTCGCCGCGCGTCGAGCTTCCATTCTTTCCGAACTGGCTCGGGTGCTTCAGATGCAGCGCGGCAGCCGCCGGCAGGTGGCGGAGCTGGAAATCCAGGTCCAGCAGATGGGCGAACTTAACCAACTTGCTCTGGACCACCTTCGCGGCGCCGAATTGAACCAGCGGCAAGTCAACACCACATTGACCAGTCGCACGGAAGGAGTGCCGATGCATATCGTCGGTCTCCTTGCTGATCTTGAGAACAACAGGGTCGACAGCCCCGATATCGTTCGGCAAATGGAAAGCCTGCTGTCGGAAATTGACCGGTTGGCACAGGAACACCTTCCGGTTATCGGGCACGAGTTGACTGCCGCCATCAAGTCGGCACAGGTCCAGTTGGAGAACGCATCGAAGAACGATCCGGGCGAAGAGGAGGAGGACGCGAAGAGAAGCGGAATACTGGCCGCATCCCTGGCTGCGGCCGGCGGGCACCAGGACAAGGTGATTGAGTCGCTGGAGCAGATGCTTGGGGAGCTTGCCCGATGGGACAGTTTTCGGCGGTTCCATCGCGACACCAGCCAGTTGCTGCGCGAGCAGGAAGAGCTGAATCGCCGCACGACCGACCTGGCTCGGCGGACCCTGGCAAGAGACCTGAGCAGCCTTGCGCCGCAGGATTCGGCGGACTTGAGAATCGCTTCCCGGCAACAATCGGAACTGGGTCGGCGATTGGATCGCCTCCAGCAGGACATGGCCGCGGCAATCGAACCGTTGCGCGAGGACGACCCGCTCGCCGCGGAGACGGTTGGCGATGCGCTTGCCCGCGCCCGTGAATTGGCGACAAGCGGAAAAATGCGCAGGGCGTCGACCGAAATCGACCGGAACCAGATGGGGCAGGTTCTCAAGAGGCAGGAGCAGATTGTCCTCGATTTGACCGAGATTCTGGATATTCTTGCCAACCGTCGCGAGCACGAATTGGGGCGGCTTGTCCGGAAACTGCGGGAAGCGGAAAAGGACCTGTCCGATCTGGCGCAGCGGCAGGGAGATATGCAGAAGCAGATGGAACAGGCGGCCGCCCAGCAAGCGAAAGCCGAGCAGCAACGCCAACTCGATCAACTCGGCCGCCGGCAGGAGCAGCTCAAGGAAGAAGCGGAGCGGATGGCCCGCCGACTCGAGCGGCTGATGGCCCCGCAGTCAAGCCGTAAAACGCAGCAGGCGGCTGGCGAGATGCAGCAGGCATGCCAGGCAGCAGGGCAGGGGGAGGCAAAGCCGGCTGGCAAGGAGGCAGAAGCCGCCAAGAAGTCGCTCGACGACGCCGTCCGGCAACTGGCGGAACGCCGCCGCGACGCCGAGGCGGAACTGGCGATGGAACAACTCGAACGGCTCAAGGATGCAGTCCAGTCGCTCGCCGACCGGCAGCAGCGGGCTCTCGACGAGACTCGCCGGCTCGACGAATTGCAGCGGAGCCAGCAGCGGCTCACGCGGGCACAGGCCACCAGCCTGCAGGACCTTGCCCGCGAGCAATCGGCCATCCAGAGCGAGACATCGGTTTTGGCCGATCAGCTCGTCGGTAGCGAGGTCGTCAACCTGGCTCTCTCCGGGGCGGCTGCCGAAATGGCTCGTGCGGCTGCGCTGCTGGACCGTCAGGCGACGGGTCCGCCAACACAGCAGCCCCAACAGCGTGCGCTGGACCGACTCGCCATGCTCCTGGAAGCACTCAAGCCGGAACCGCCGGAGGAGAAGCAAGACGGCGGCAGGGGCGGACAAGGAGGGCAGGGGGGAGGTTCCGCCGGCGCGATGCAGCGCCTTGTTGAGCTGAAGCTGGTCAAATTGATGCAGCAAGAGGTCAATCGCAGGACCCGGGATCTGGAGAGCACGTTCGGGCAGGCTGTGAAGCTCGACGAAAATGCACTGCGCGAGTATGATCAGCTTAGCACCGAACAGGCACGTTTGGTCGAACTGATCCTTGGGCTCGTCCCGGAGGACGCCCCGGAGACGGCGGAGGAATTGCCATGAGGAAGTCTTTTTTCTTCATCCCGATCGCAGTCGTTGCAGTGGTATCGGTATCCAGTGCAAAGGCGCAACAGCCGCGTTCTCTTGACGAGCAGTTGCTGAAGGATCTCGGCAAGGATTCGCTGGATGAGTTCGATCGCGAGCTGTTCTCGCAGCCGGACCAGAAGTCGGAGGATGGGCGGTCGAAGCAGGGCAGGGCAGGGCAGGGGAGTGGAACCCTTTCGGAGCTGGACGCGCGGCTTTTGCAGGAGTTGGGTCGGGCTGCGGAATCCGAGGCGGACAGTCCGCTCTTGGCAATCGCCCGCACGATGCAGCAGGTAGAGCAGCGGATCGCCAAGAGGAACTCGGGACAGGAGACCCAGGAGCTGCAGAGCCGAATCCTCGTCAATCTGGAGGAATTGCTGAAGCAGGCGCGCAGTCGGTGCCAGGGCGGCAAGCCGTCCGAAAACCAGAAGCAGAAGGTCGCCGAGCGCCAAACCGTCCAGCAGCCGAAGGCCCAGAAGAAACCTAAGCGGAAGGCGAGCGGCGGAGGGCGGGATCCGACGCCCGCAATCGCCAGTCCGAACAAGTTCGGACCGGGTGGGACGCCGTCGCAGCAGCCCAGCCGTGAAGAGTGGGGAGATCTGGTGAAAGCACTCTGGGGAGAATTGCCCGAGCGAGAGCGGGAGCAGATGGCTCAGTTCTTCAATGAGGCGTTTCACCCCAAATACGAGTTGCTCATCGAGCAGTATTTTCGCCGGTTGGCCGAAGAGCAGGAGACGCTGCCCTAGGGGAATCGTGGAGCCGGATGAATGGAATGCATTGTTCGTGTGCTTTTGGGGCTCTCCCTTCTTGGTTACGGCCCTGCATTGGGGGCAGATACCGAGGCGGAGAATCCGGAGAAGACGGCGGTCGAAATGATCACGCCCGCGGCACAGCGGGCGATCGATCAGGGGCTGGCTTATCTCGCGTCGATGCAGCACGACGACGGCTCTTTCGGGATGGGCAATTACCGTGGCAACGTCGCGATCGGCGCGCTGGCCGGAATGGCCTTCCTGTCCGGAGGAAGCACGCCGGGACGGGGGCCCTATGGTGCCGAGGTGTCGCTGTGCGTCGATTATCTTCTGGCCAACACGCAGGAGAGCGGCTTCATCAATCACTCGATGGCGGCCAGCCACGGGCCGATGTACGGCCATGGTTTCGCCACGATGTTCCTGGCTGAGTGCTACGGCATGACTCCGCGGGGCGATCTCCGCGAGAAGCTCGATAAGGCGGTCAAGCTGATCGTCAATACGCAGAACCAGCACGGCGGTTGGCGCTACCAGCCGCAGCGGATGGATGCGGATCTTTCGGTGACGATCTGCCAGATCATGGCGCTGCGGGCGGCCCGCAACGCCGGAATTCACGTGGCGCGAGAGATCGTGGATCGTTGCACGGATTATGTGCTGAAGAGTCAGAACGCCGACGGCGGGTTTATGTACATGCTGCAAGGCGGCGAGAGCGCGTTTCCGCGTTCGGCTGCCGGCGTGGTGGCATTGTACAGCGCGGGGATTTACGACAGCCCGGAGATCACCAAGGGGCTTGACTACCTGATGCAGTTTCTGCCGGAGCAGGGGGTGGTATCGCGGGAAGCATACTACTTCTACGGACATTATTACGCTATTCAGGCCATGTGGCACGCGGGCGGCGAACGGTGGAACCGGTGGTATCCGGCGATTCGCGATGAGCTTGTCTCACGGCAACTGAAAGACGGCGCGTGGATGTCGCCGATCGCCCATGATTATGCGACGGCGATGGCCTGCATCGTCCTGCAAATGCCGAACAACTATTTGCCAATCTTCCAGCGCTGAATGGGTAACCATTCACGGGGCGGAAGAGAGGGGGACAGGTCCATGTTTTCGGCCAACGTCTTTGACGCCGAAACATTCGAATTGGCCGAAAAATGGACCAGTCCCCGGCCGTGGGCGTGAACAGTTACCGAATGGAGGCGTGTCACCAGGATGGGTTTACACGATCGGCGATTACTCCCGGCAAGCATTCTGACATTCGTCGCTCTGGCGGCATCTGCGGTTGCCAAGCCACCGCAGGCGGTGCCGGCGGATGGTGAGCCATTTGCGGCGGAGATTGCGGCAATCGACGAGTCTTGGCAGATCAAGTTCGTTGTCGATGGCAGTACGCGAGAGATTGGGGCCAAGGACCTTGTCCGGTGGGGCAATCCACGCGAAATCCGGCGCGGGCCAGTGGTGGTGCTGGCCGACGGCGGGTTGGTTTCGGCCGACGTTCTGGAGGTGGATAAGGAAACACTCCGTGCCGAGTCGGCGGTTTTCGGTCTCGTCGAGGTGCCGCTGGAATTGCTGCGGGGCATTGTGTTCCAGTTGCCGCTCGAGCGGCAGGAGCGGGACTTGCTGCTCGATAGTGTGTTGAACGCCGATGGAAACCACGATGAGTTGATTCTTTCGAACGGCGACCGCATTAGCGGTCGGCTCGAGGCAGTTGGCGAATCCTCCGTGCAGATCGAGTCTGCGGTCGGTCCGGTCGACGTTGAACGGCATCGGCTGCGGGCGCTGGTCTTCAATCCTTCGTTGATCGCTAGCACCGCGGCCACGGGATTGCGCTCGCTGGTCGGATTTGGCGACGGGAGCCGTCTGGTCGCCAGGCAATTGGCCCTCGATGAGGACTCGCTGAAGGTTGTAGTTACCAGTGGGCTCACCTGGAATGCGGTTGCCGAGGACCTGATCTACGTTCAACCGCTGGGCGGCCGGGTGACTTACCTGTCGGATCTGGAGGCGGACGGTTACCGGCACGTGCCGTTTCTGGAACTGGCGTGGCCGTACCGGACTGATCGCAATGTGAGGGGCGGCTGGCTGCGGGCCGGCGAGGATGTTTACGCAAAAGGCCTCGGGATGCATAGCGCGTCGAGGATTACGTATTTGCTCGATGGAGAGTACACAAGACTCCAGGCGTCGCTGGCGATCGATGACAGCACGGCAGGGCAGGGCAGTGTGGGGTTCCGGGTGTTCGTGGATGGGAGCGTCAAGTTTACGAGTCCGACGGTGCGCGGCAGCGATGCGCCGGCTCCCATTTCCATCGATGTCCAGGGGGCAAAGCGAGTGGACCTGATCGTCGATTTTGCCGATCGGGCGGATGTCTGCGATTATGCCGACTGGCTGGATGCGAGGATTGTCAAGGAGCGGTAGGAACTCCTAGCAGCCCGGCTGCGAAGAAAAGGCTTTAGCAGCCGGGCTGCGAAGAAGCAGCCGGGCTGCCGTCTGTTATTCTCGGTAGCGGAGTGTGACGAGGACGCAGGGCCCGCCGCCGATTGCGGTGAGGTTGAGTTGTTCGGCCCGCTGGAGCCAGTTGTCGGGCTCGGCTCCGGGTTGCATCCAGACGTGGCGAATGCCGGCCTCGGCTGCCTGCTGGAGGATGCTGTCGGTGACCTCCGGCGGAGTGACGATCGACACGCCGTGGACCGGTTCCGGGAGCGAGGCCAGGTCGGGATAGCAGCTTACGCCTTCAACTTCCGTCTCGTTCGGATTGACCGGGAAGGCCTTGCGGCCGTTTTGCAGGTAAGCACGGAGGACCTTGTTGCCGTACTTGTCGCGGTTGCTGGATGCGCCGACGACGGCGAAGCGGTCGCCGGCGAGGAATCGCTGTACTGAATCTTGAATTGCCACGATCTACCTCTTGGATGAGTTGGGACGACTACGCCCCGTATTTCGCGAGCCGATTGGCGTGGGCCAGTGCGAGCGGCATCAGGTAGACGGCCTCGAAGTGGCCCAGCCCGCCATACAATGCTTCGCTCTCGCTGTACGCCTGGCAACGGTCCGGACGGCAGGTTGGCGCCCACAAGAGGGTGGGGACCGGGTGCCAACTGTGGCTTTTCATGGCCGCCGGAGTGCTGTGGTCGCCGGTGACGATGAGGACGTCGGGATTGAGTTTCTCGACTCGGGGCACGATGCCGTCGAACTGCTCGATCATTTTCACCTTTTCGGCGAAGTTGCCGTCCTCGCCGCGGCTGTCGGTGTATTTGAAATGAATGAAGAAGAAGTCGTAGTCGTTCCACGCTTTTTCGAGGACATCGATTTCTTCGGAAAGCGAGCCGGGTTGGCCGACCAGCTTCATGCCGACCAACTGGGCCAGGCCCTTGTACATTGGGTAGACGGCAATGGCCGCCGCGTTCAGTCCGTAGGCTTCTTCGTAGGAGGGGAGGTGCGGAGCGGTGGAGAAGCCTCGCATCGTCAGGCCGTTGGCCTTGGGTTGACCGGCCAGGAGTTTTTTGGCCTGCTTGACGAATTCGGCGGCAACGTCGGCGGTCTTCCGGCTAGCCGGGTCTTCGGCAGCCGGGTCGAGCGGCGGGACGCCGGTCTTCTGCGGGTCGGTGTCGGCGACGTTGCCACCGAGGCCCTCGCCGCGGAAGACGACGACGAAACGGTGCTCTTTGACCGGTTCGACGAATACCTCCACGCCGGGGATCTTCACCTCGCGGAGCTTGATCGCCAGGGGGGCGCTCTCTTCGGTCGGGATGCGGCCGGCGCGGCGGTCGCTGATGTTGCCGCTGGCGTCGAGCGTGCAGAAATTGCAGCGAATGGCAACGTCACTAGGACCGACGCCGAAACCAACCCCGGTGGCCTCCAGGACACCTCGGCCGATGTCGTACTTGATCGGGTCGTAACCGAAGAGGCCGAGATGCCCGGGGCCGCTTCCAGGCGTGATCCCCGGCTTTATGGGACACATACTACCTAAAACGCCTTTTTTCGCCAAACTGTCCAGATTAGGGGTGTTGGCGGCTTCAAGCTCGGTCGGGCCGCCCGGCTCGTTCGGCAGTCCGCCAATGCCATCGGCCACGAGCATGACGATCTTGGTGTTGTTCTTGTTCTTGAGGGTTCGGGTCAGGTCTTGGATGTTCATGATGGCGCTATCCTGCTTGAGTGGCGGTCGAGAAATCGGTTGTCGAATTTTTGAGCAGCTTTGATAGTGTCCAGCAAAAGTTGCGATTTGCAATGGGGGCCGCAAAGTGGTGGTTTCCTCGGCGACTTCGGGTGGTAGGCTCTGGAAGGCGGCGGGTCGATGCGGTATTCTGCTCACTTTGCCGGCTAGCCGCGAGCTGCCTTGCGCTAGAATGCACTGCCGAATTGCGCGTTTCTCGCTGATCCGAGCCCTCTAACCCCCTTGATGTGCCATGGCCACCGACGACAAGACACTCAGTTCTCTCGAGTATGATCCATCTGGCGTAATGATGCCGGAGACCGGCCTGTCGCCGGCCGACTTGAAATGGCTCGCTCCACGGCTGGAAGCCGCCCGCGCCGAGGTGCTGGCGGACCTGGACTTGTGGCATCGAGGGGATCCGATTCCGGAGGAAAAACGGCCGCTGGATGCGGGCTTCACGGATCTGCCCGAGCGGCTGCTTAGGGAATACGACGAACGAGGCGAGAAGAGTGAGTTGGGGCAAATTCTTGCCTTGGGCAAGCGGCTCCGGGCGATGGTGGACCGAGTGGTGATTCTCGGGATCGGCGGCTCCTATATGGGTGCCCGCGCGATGTTCGAGGCATGTTGCCACCCGTACCACAACGAAATGCCGCGGATCGCCCGCGACGATCATCCCCGGGTCTATTTTGAGGGGAACAACGCGGACAACACGGCGATGCTTGGGCTGATGGATCTGCTGACCACGGAACATGCCGCGGATGACTGGGCGATCATCGTGATCAGCAAGGGTGGGGAAACCTTGGAGACCGCGGTCGCGCTGCGGCTGTTCCTGGAGGTGCTTCGCCAGGCGTGCGGCGGGGATATGGAAAAGGTTCGCCAACGGGTCGTGCCAATCACCGGACAGTCGGGGCGGCTCCGCGAGTTGGCCAAGGCTCTGCAGGCACCGGATGTTTTCGACATTCCGGACGGTGTCGGCGGGCGGTTCTCGGTGCTTTCGGCCGCGGGGCTTTTGCCGGGTGTGGTGATGGGGCTGGACATGGTCAAGCTGCTTCGAGGGGCTGCGGAAATGAACCGGCGTTTCCGCGAGGATCCGCCGGGGAACAATCCGGTGCTGGATTACGTGGGCGTCTGCCATTTGATGGAGACGCGGCGCGGAGCGAACGTGCGGGTGCTGTCGACTTGGGGCAAAGGGCTGGAGTCGGTCGGGCTGTGGTACGATCAGTTGCTCGCCGAGAGCCTGGGCAAAGACGGGCAGGGGGCCTTGCCGCTGACGGTGGTCAATACGCGGGATCTGCATTCGCGGGGCCAGCAACACCAGGAGGGCGCTCGCAACAAGCTGATTACGAACCTCGTCGGCCAGCGGTACCATCCGGGGGTGCTGACGATCGAAAAATCGGACTTGAACCAGGATAAGCTGAACGAGTTGGCGGGAACGACGGTGCCGGAGATCCTGGAAGCGGCGTTCCGCGGGACGAACCGGGCCTACCGCGATGGCCGGCGGCCGACGGCGGACATTCGGCTGGAACCGCTCGACGAGTCGGCGCTGGGGCAGTTCTTCCAAATGATGATGCTGGCCACGGCGGTCGAGGGGCGACTGATCGGGATCAATCCTTACGGGCAACCCGGGGTGGAAGCGTACAAGAAGAACATGAAGGCGATTCTGAAAGGAGAGTAATGGATGGCGACGGAACTGACCTGGCTGGGACATGGGAGCTGGCTGATCGCCGCGGGCGGGCATCATATTGTCCTTGACCCGTTTCTGACCGACTCGCCGACTGCTTCGATGAAGGCGGACGAGGTGCCGGCGGACTTCATTCTGGCTTCGCACGGCCACTTCGATCACGTGACGGACGTGGAGCGGATTGCCAAGCGGACGGGCGCCACGCTGATCTCGTGTTTCGAAGTCTGCCAGTGGTTCACCAAGAGGGGAGTGGATAAGAACCATCCGATGAATATCGGCGGGAGCTTTCCGTTTCCGTTCGGGCGGGTGAAGATGACGATTGCGCAGCACACGTCGACGATGCCGGACGGGTCGAACGGCGGGGCGGCGGCGGGTTTTGTCGTGTCGTTTCCGGAAGGGAATGTGTACTTCGCCTGCGATACGGGACTTTTCTACGACATGAAGCTGATCGGCGCAGCGGGGATCGCGCTGGCGGTGCTGCCGATCGGAGACAATTTCACGATGGGGCCGGAAGATGCGCTGGAAGCGGTGAAACTGATCGAGCCGAAGCGCGTGGTGCCGGTGCATCGCGGGACGTGGCCGCTGATCGAGCAGGATGCGAAGGGATGGGCCGAGCGGGTCCGGCGGGAGACGCAGGCCGAACCGATCGTGATCGAGCCGGGGGAGAAGATTGCGCTGTAGCGCGGCCGAGCAGGAACGCAGGGTGGCGGACGGATGGATGTGTCTTATGCCGAAGAGCGGGACGTGTCGGCGGACGAGTTCATCGATCTGCTGCGCCGTTCCACGCTCGCTGAGCGACGGCCGGTCGACCAGCCGGATACGATCAACGGCATGCTCAAGCATGCGGATGTGATTGTCACGGCGCGCGCCGATGGGAAGCTCGTCGGGGTGGCGAGGGCAATTACGGATTTCAGCTACTGCACGTATCTGTCGGACCTGGCGGTCGACGTTGCGTACCAGCGACGGGGGATTGGCCGGGAGTTGATCCGGCGTACGCATGAGATGGCTGGACCGGCGACGACGCTAATTCTGCTGGCGGCGCCCAAGGCGGCGAGCTACTATCCGCATATTGGATTGAGTTCGCATCCTTCTTGTTGGATCATTCGGGGGAAGGGGGCGGGCGAAGGGAGTGAGAGGCAGGTGTGAACAGGGAGTCCGGTAGTCGTAGACCAAGCCGCCGCTCACACTGCTTGTGATTGTGGTAAGCGTATGTGAGTGGATAGCCCTTCCAATCACAAGCAGTGGCACACCGCCTGGCGTTAGGTAACCGTTCACGCGTACGGCCGGAAACTGGTCCATTTTTTGGTGCCAAAGACGTTGGCCGAAAAATGGACCTGTTCCCCTCTCTTCCGCCCGTGAACGCTGATGGTGTTAGACGGTCGCGAGATGTTCTTGCTTTTCGGCTTGGCCATTGCTTGGTGCCGGTAAGGCTTCTTCTTCGTCCATGAGTGAGGTGGGCATGCCGTGGCCGGGGGTGTTGGCGTAGAGGAGCCAATAGGCCACCGGGATCACGAAGAGGGTGAAGAGGGTGGAGGCGAAGAGGCCGAAGATCAGCGACCAGGCAAGGCCGGAGAAGATGGGGTCGATGATGATCGGCACCGCGCCGAGCATTGCAGTCAAGGTGGTCAAGAGGATGGGGCGGAGACGGACGACGCGGCTTTCCATGACGGCGTCGAACAAGGATCGGCCGCGGCTGAGCGAGAGGTGGATGAAGTCGACCAGGATGATCGAGTCGCGTGTAACGATTCCTGCCAAGGCGATCATGCCGATCATGCCGGTGGCCGTGAAGTAGACCGGATCGAGATAGCCGCCGACGTACTGGGCGCTGGTTGCGTTGAGCAACCAGAAGCCGGGCAACACGCCGAGGACGGTGAGCGGAATGGCAAGCATCACAACGATCGGGATGGCGAACGAACCGGTCTGGCCGACCAGGAGGACGTAGATGCCGATCATCGCCAAGCCGAAGGCGATGCCGAGGTCGCGGAAGACGTCCAGTGTGATCTTCCATTCGCCTTCGCCGGCGAAATCGACCGTGAAGCCCGCGGGGAGGCCCCAAAGGACGCCGCTGCCGTTGGAGACGAAGCTGCGCTGGTCGACGGGGCGGGGCTCGCTGGGGAATAGCCAACCGCTGCCGACTTGATCGACTTCGGCGCTGGGAGGCGGAGCTGAGGTTTGGTCGGCCAGGATGTCGACGACGACGTCGGCCGGCGGGCGACCGGCGGTTTCGGCGAAGACGTAGGCGACGCGGTGGAGGTTCTTGTGGTAGATCATCTGGTCGACGCGGGCCGTGGTCCACTCGCCAAGCTCGGCCAGGGGAACGAGCTGACCGGTGTCGCCCTTGACGTAGACTTTAGCGAGGTCGGCGGCACTGGTCCGCCGGTCGACAGGCACGCGAAGCTCGATCCGCAAGGGGTTGCGCTCGGTTGCGCTGCGGATGATGCCGACCGTGCCGCTGCCGAGCAGGGTTTCGAGGGTGGCGGCGATGCGGTCGGTAGAGATGCCGGCCAGGGCCGCCTTTTCTTTGTCGGTGACGAAGACCAGCTTGGGCTGAGGAGCTTCGCGGACGTCGTCGGCGTCGACCACGCCGGGCTCGACCTTCATGCGGGCGCGGACGGTGTCGGCGGCCGCGAGGAGGTCTTCGTAGGTGTGGTCGGGCTGCCCGTAGATCTCGGCGACGACGCTGGCAATCACCGGCGGACCCGGGGGAGTCTCGACGATCGTCATCCGCAGATTGTGGCGGTCGGCGATGGCCTGCAGGTTGTCGCGCATCCGCAGGCCGATGGCGTGGCTCTGCAGTTCGCGGTTCTTCTTGCCGGCGAAGTTGATCCGCAGCTCGGCGACGTTGTCTCCGCGGCGTAGATAGTAGTGGCGGACGAGACCGTTGAAATCCATGGGCGACGCGATGCCGACGTAGCTGGTATAGTCGGACACCTCGGGGACGCCGGCCAGGTAGGCCTCCATCTCGCGAACGGCGGCGTCGGAGCGCTCCAGGGTTGTTCCTTCCTCGAAGTCGAGGACAAGGAGGAGCTCGTTCTTGTTGTCGAAGGGGAGCATTTTCAATGGAACGCTCCGGTAGACCCCGAGGCCCATGGCCGCAAAGGTCAGGAGGACCATGACCAGGAGAAAGCTCCAGGCGACCGCGCGGGATCGGAGCAGCGGCGCCATGAGCGGATAGAAGACTTTGTAGAGACGCGACTGTTTGACGGCTTCGAGGTCGTCGGGCTCGTGAGCGTGGGAGACGTCGCCGGAGGTGTACCTGCGGCGGAGGAAATGGTAGGCGAGCCACGGGGTGATGGTGAAGGCAACCACCATCGACATGATCATCGTCACCGGGACGTTCAGCGCCATCGGCCGCATGTAGGGACCCATCATGCCGGTGATGAAGAACATGGGGAGAAAGCTGACGATCACCGCCAGGGTTGCGGTGATTAGCGGCGGGCGAATCTCGGCGACCGCTTCGAGCACGATGCGGCGAGTCGCCTTCTTGCGGAGCGCAAAATGGCGGGTGATGTTTTCGACGTCGACAATCGGGTCGTCGACGAGCAGGCCGAGGGAGAGGATGAGGGCGAAGAGCGTTACGCGGTTGATGGTGAAGCCGAGCATGAGGTTGACCGCGAGCGTGAGGCCGAAGACGACCGGCACGGCGACGGCCACGACCAGGCCTTCACGCCAGCCGAGACCGAGGGTCAAGAGTGCAACGACGAGCAAGACGGCGATGGCGAGGGCTTCGACCAACTCGTTGACCTTCTCGTCGGCGGTGAGGCCGTAGTTGCGGGTGATGACCAAGTCCATGTCGTCGGGGACGATCTCGCGCTGGAGTTTTTCGGCCTGCTCGATGACTTCTTCCGCGACCCAGACGGCATTGGAGCCCTTTTTCTTGGCGATAGCGATGGTGACGGCGGGCTGCGAGGTGGAATCGTCGGCGGGGCGGGCCTCGTCGCCATGCGATCGACCGAGGACGGTGCCGGGGAAGTTGTGGTGTTCGGTGAAACCGCGGGCCGGACCCCAGCCGTGGCGTACATAGCTTTCGACTTCCTCGGGGCCGTCTTCGATGCGGGCGACGTCTTTCAGAAAGACAGGACGGCCGTCGAAAACGCCGACGACAAGATCGCGCAACTGGGCAGCGCTGTCGAACGGCTCGCCCGCCTCGACCTGGATGAGCTGGTCCCGAGCGCGGAAATCGCCGGCCTGTCGGCGGACATTGGCGGCCTGGATGGCACGCTGGAGCTCAACCGGGGAGACGTTGTGGGCGGCCATGCGGTCGGGGTCCATGAGGACCTGGACCACGCGGGCACGGCCGCCGACAACGTAGGCACGGGAGACATTATCGATCGAGGCGAGGCGTTGGGTGAGCTCTTCGGCGACGCGGCGGAGGGTCATGCCGTCGGAGGAGCCGCTGGTGAGCGTGAGGGTGACGACCGGGACGTCGTCGATTTCCACGGGCTTGACCACCCAACCGCCGATGCCGGGCGGAATCATGTCGACGTTCTCGTCGAGCTTCTTGTAGAGCTTGACGAGGCTCCGCTCGCGATCCTCGCCGACGAAGTAGCGGACGGTGATGATCGCCTGGTCCTCGCGGCTCATCGAATAGACGTACTCGACGCCGTCGATCTGGTAGAGGATCTTCTCGAGTGGCGTGGTGATCAGTTGCTCGACTTCGGCAGCGGAATGGCCGGGAAAGCTGACGTGGACGTCGGCCAGGGGGACAACGATCTGGGGATCCTCTTCGCGGGGCGTAACGCCGAGGGCGGCAAGGCCGAGGACGGTAGCCAGGAGGATGAGGATCAGGGCGAGATTGGATTCAAGGAACATCTTCACGATCTTGTTCGTGAAGTGGTGCTCCTGGGCGGTGGATTGGTGTTGGGGCTCGGCCATGGTTGGGCTCGGAAATGGGCAGTGTTTTGGGGGTGCGCGGTGGGAGGTGGTGACGGGGTTTGGGGTGCGACGCGCGGCCCGTTGGGCACTGCGGTTAAACGACTAGTTGGGGACGACGATTTGTTCTGCTTCGCGGAGGCCGGAGAGGACTTCCAGTTGGCCGTCGATTTCACGGCCGGTGCGAATGGCGCGGCGGCTGGGGTGACCGTCGTGGACGACCTGGACCAGCTCAAGCTGGCCAACGCTGCGGACGGCCTCTTTGGGAATGGCGAGGACTTGCTCCTGATCGAGGGGGATGAGAATGCGGCCGAACATGCCGCTGTAGATGCCGGGAGGGCAGGGGCCCGTAACCTTGACCTCGAAGGCGCGGCTGGCGGATTCGGCCTGGGGGACAATCTCGCTGACGGTGCCGCTGCAATGCTTGCCGAGGCCCTCGACGTAGACGCCGATGTCCTGTCCGACGGAGAGTTCGTGCGCGAGCGACTCGCGGACGGAGGCGACGAGTTGCATCCGCTTGGGATCGAAAAGGGTAACGAGGGTCTGACCCGGGGTGACCATGTCGCCGACGTCGACCTTTTTGTCGATGACAATGCCGTTGATGGGCGAGCGGATGGTGGCCCAATCCAAGGTGGCCTGCAGTTCGTTGATGGTCTCTTCGGCGCGGCGGACTTCGGCCTCGGCCGATTTCACGGCGGTGACCATCTTCTCGTATTCCTGCTGGCTGACGACGCGGTCCTTGGCGAGCTGGGCGTAGCGTTTTTCGTCGGCAACGGCCTGGGCGCGGGTGGCTTCGGCAGAAGCGAGGGCTGCCTTGGCCTGGCGGAGCTTGGCCTGGAGGTCGGTGTCATCGAGGCGGATGAGGACTTCACCGGACTCGATGGGCTGGCCCGCCTTGACATTGACCTCGACGACGCGGGCAAGGAGCTTGGAGCCGATGCTGGTTTC
This sequence comes from Thermoguttaceae bacterium, assembly GCA_040768665.1. Taxonomy (GTDB): domain Bacteria; phylum Planctomycetota; class Planctomycetia; order Pirellulales; family Thermoguttaceae; genus JABWBD01. The sequence continues at coordinate 89,617 of JAXGMN010000027.1, read as the reverse complement.
GTGCACGGCACGGATGGAGCCGACGGCGGACTCGACCCTGGGCAAGGAGATCGAGCGGACGGGTACAATCTGCCCGTCGATCTCCGGGGTTGTGCCGGCCGCGGCGGCGATGTTTTCGGAGACTTTTGGCTCGAACTTTCCAGCGAGCCATAGCAGGAGGAGAACGACGCCAACGGAGAAGATGATGAAGACGGCGGCGCGGCCAATCCATCCCGTCCAGCGAGTCAAGGCAGCAAGGCGATTGGTCATCGGATGACTCCCTTTTTGTTTTTACTTGGGGCTATGGGGGTAGATGCGCGGGTGGGGCAATGCGCTACGGGCGGCCGCGCTACGCAACGCACTACGGCAGTGTTGCACAGAAGCAGGTTGTGACGCAAGGGGTTGTGAGGCAGGGGGTTAGACGCGATGCGGAGCAGCCGGAGCTTGCCACTCGCATGAGGGGGCTGTTGCATTTAGCAGAGCGAGGGATCGGTGTCAGGCGAGGGCAGGGGGTGGTGCAATTGTGATTTCCATGGTGTGTGGCGGCGTGGCAGGTTTTGCTGCGAGACTGTTGTGCGCGATTCGATTGTACCGGGGCTGACCGCGAGGCAGTTCAGCGTTGAGATTCGGTCGAGCATCGCGAGATGGACCGGATCGTTCGTCCATGGAGGTGTCGGGGGGATGGACGGTACGATATGTTATTTGAATACCGATCTCGACGGGGCCAGCAGCGGGGTCAGACTCTAAAACTTCAGTTTTTCCGCATCGATTCCGCAAAGGCCAGCAGCGGGGTCAGACTCTAAAACTTCAGTTTTTCCGCATCGATTCCGCATCGAAATTGAGTTTTTAGAGTCTGACCCTGCGAAAGAGCATGCGATGGCTCTTCCAGGGCAGTCGCAAGTTGGTTATCCGCATTGCGACCATTGCTTTAGGGTACAGGGCGGACAGGTGCGGGCTTGGCAACAGTAGACACCGACGGTCAACAAGCTGTGATCCTGCCGAGTCGTCCCCGTGAATTTGGTTAGATGGGAGTCAATTTCGTGAGCCGAACATCGAGTACCAGTATGTTGCCTTGGGTCTACTCAGAAGGTGGTCCGTTACTGTTGTTGGACGAACGGGATCTGGCTAGATGGGGCGGTGTAGTTGATGAGATTGAAGGGCCAAGCACGGAGAAGTCATTTAGCCCGGGCGGAAAGCGCACCGACTACGATCGCGCTTGTGCTGTTCGGGGTTATCTCGGGCGGATTCCAGTAGGAGTACGGGAGGCCCTGGTGCTCGACGACATGCCCATGCAGACCACCTGGGTGCCGCCCACTGGATCAGCTGGCGCGGTGGATGTTCGCCGAGAGGGCTCAGAGGGGATATCACTGAGATTGAAGGCTTTTTTGGGCCTTGACAATGCGCGGCCCCGGCCGTCCCCGCAAGGATGATAGAAAATCAGTGATGACCCCTGTTCCTCTCCCAGATGGCGGAACCGAGGGGTGAACGTCGCTTGCCATGGTTGCCAGCCTCCTTCGCAGAAAGAATCACCGAGCAGGGAACCCGACCACGATATGTGGACATCTTTTTACTTAAATCCATGTACACATCGCAAGCGGGTTCCGGCGATTTGCCGCAAACCCTGCTGGTGGAGGAATCTGCGCGTTTATCCTGCAGCGGCGTGCCGTGCTAATCCGGCGGAAAAGATGTCGGGACCATTGTAAGTCGTTGATCCGCTTGCAGTTCGCCTGAGTGCCGGATATCGCGCGGGGGGCGGCAGAGTCTCTGCCGCGCAAGTGCTTTACAATGCAGAGGTTAGCCGCTAGGATGCGGTTCAGAGGTGGGCGCGTTATCCTGCACGGAGCCTGTCAGATAACACCGCTCGTTCGGCCAGGGTGTGCGCATGCCAATCGATGATCGCTGGCAACGTCTAGAGCCGTCAGACTGGGAGGCGTTTGCCCGGAAATGGCTGGCGGAATTGCGAGGCACGCCCGAGGATGCGAAGTCCGACGTGGGGCAGTCGGTCGTGATGATGAACTTCACCGCTACACCCGAGCAGCAGTGGCGATTCATTCAGGCCGCCGTATCGCAAGCTCGGTCAGACGATGAGTTGGGCCATATCGCTGCCGGTCCGATGGAGCATTTGATGGGCTGGCACGGCGGCGATTACATCGACGCGGTCGAGGTGCAGACGGCGGCGGACCCAGTGTTCGCCAGAATGCTTGGAGGCGTGAGGAAATACAGGATGAAGGACGATGTCTGGGAGCGCGTCCAAAACTCAAGGCGCAGTATTCGTCCGCGTCTTCCTAACGAAAAAACGCGGCAGGGGCGCATGTGAAAGCGATTTCCGGACGGAAGATGAAAGAGTGTCCGGACCCGGTCGAGCGATTCCTTCAACGGGCGTTGAGTATTCCGGCCATGCCCGTATAATAGGGGTGACCAGGGGCGTAATAGTAGCCCCTTTGCGGCGGCCACGAGGCTCTGGTCATTGCACGGATTCCTTCTTCCCGTTCCGCGTGTCGTGTGGGCCTGATTGCGGTGCTGCGGAAAGCTGTGTGAACAGCGATCGACGAGGATGGGTGCCAATGCGGCAGTTCAAGTGGATCGAGTGGAATCTGCAGAAGATCGACGCTCACGGCCTTTCGGCCGAGGAGGTGGAGGCTGCCTTCGACCACGTGTTCAGCCTCCACCAGCGCAGAGACGGCTCGTTCCAGATGTTCGCCGCGACACCCGCGGGCCGCCGGATCTGGGTGATCTGGCGGTACGATCGGGAGGAAGACGAAATTCCGGACATTTTCGGCGAATTGGGCGAAGTGCCCATCTTCGTCATTACTGCCTATTGAGAAGGATACAATACACGATGAGTAGACCCGAAATCGACCAGCGGAGTCCCGGACGCCGCGCTCGCGACGAGCAGATCGCCGCGGAGCCGCCATTGGCTCCCCTCGAATTACCGGCGGACGCGGTCGCGTCGCCAATGGAGGCGCACCTTGCGAGGCAGCCCAGGCGGCCGTTGGCCGTGGCGGGCGTCGTAGAGAATGGTATGGTGCGCCCTCTCGATCCCACCGTAAGATTGCCGGAACGGTCCCGAGTCATCATTGTGGCGGCTGAGGAGAACTGACGGGAGGGTTGCCGACGCGGCAAGGCCGAACTGGATGCAGTTGACCGGGGACCGCGGTGAATCGTTTTCGGGATGGTCCGATCCGCCGCCGCGGTCCCCGGCAACTGATCCTGGTCGTTCGGCTGGGGATTGGCATACATGAAAAGCGTCCAAGTCGCAGATGAGCATGTCCCAGTGTTGCAACGAGTGCTCGGCGGCGCCGACGCCCCGGATCTCCGCGAGGTTGGCGAATACGGAAAGATCAATTATCTCGTTCAGGAGGACATTACTCAGGCCACTGTGGCAATTTGGGATCGGATGATCGCGGCGAGGCAGTCACGGATGGGACCACGTTGCGCGGCAGGATTGCAGCAGGTGCGGGATGCTATTTGGCCCTACGTCGGCAATCAGCTACTGAGAGCGGGAATGTGGTTGTCCGGTCGGCGGTACGAAATGTACATTGATCCAGTTGCCCAAAGCGTCGTACATTTCACCAGCAGTGCCATGGCTGATCCAGAGGGAACCAGTTCGGAACAAAGGTCTCAGTTGTTGGCCGGTGGAGGATCTGGGGTCTTCACCTGGGATGAACTGCAGCGGCAACAACAAGCGCTCGGGCAGCTCGACTTGCTGCCGGTTGAAGCGGTGAGCGTGACCTGCTGGCGTACGGAATCCAGGGCGGTCATTCACCGCGCCAACAAGTTCCCCTACTACAGCCTATCGCATTTCTGGATCAACTCTCACCGGGTCCTCGAGGCCCGGTTTCTTGGGGACGTGGATAGAGCGCTATGCCAGCCAATCAGCGAGGAGGAGTTCCTCCGCCTGCTGGCCCAGTGCCTGCATTCGCCGATATTCGACGCGAAGCTGTGCTCCCTGGGCCAGTTCGCACTGGGCCAGTGGATGGAGAACGAGTGGAACCGGCAGTCGGCGGTAGCAGAGGTTGGCGGAGAGTATTACGCGGCGTACTGGTCAACATCGGGGTAGTAGCGGCTGACGTTTCGGATTGTGACCCGGGTTCGGGCACGCAGTTTGTTGCTCCTCAAGGCAGCCGCGGCGGCAGGCGAATGTAGAAGGGCCGCGTTGAACTTAGATGGAGCAGCAATGCAGCAGACAGCCGCTGGGCTGGAGGCCGCCTGACGGCATAATTGCCGGGGCCGGCACTGCGATAGTTCCGGGTGTGCCTGGAGATGTCTGTGGAGAAGGATGATGCGACGACCTTTGACATTGGAATACTGGATTGACGATGGCTGGTTCGTGGGGCGTCTGAAAGAGGTTCCCGGTGTGTTCAGCCAGGGTGAAACCCTTGAAGAGCTGGAATCCAACATTGAGGATGCGTATGCCCTGATGCGGGAGGGCGAGGAGGCGCCGGTTCCGGCCGGCGCGCAGACGAAGGAAGTGGAACTCGACGCATGAAACGTCAGGAGTTATAAGTGCCACCTGAGCGCAGCCATCCCCCGTACGCTACCGAAGGAACCATGTGAGGGACTCCCATGCCGTCTACTCTCGCGTTTTGGGCTACGGCAACCGTCGTCATTGTGGGGACGCTCCTCCTGTGCTCCAAATCGGAACCCTTTCTTGGAGGACTGTTCTTCGTGCCATTCGCGTTTGGCCCCCTCGCGGTGACAATTGCGCTGGCGTTTGTATTCCGTTCCACCCTCGCTCAATACCTGCTCGTGGTAAGCTCCGTTTTGTACGGCGTGTGGTTTGCGTTTGTCTACGCGCAGGCGGTCTTTCTGAATCCCGATCCCCAGTCTCCGATTGCGTTCTTGTTCGTAGGGATTTACGCGTTTCCAGTGTTGGCCATATTTTGGATTGCGGCAGCGGTCGCGCATTGGCGGAAATAGAAATGGACGGCGAACCAGCGCATGGACCGGAGCGGCGGTCTTTCGGCGGTGCAAGGTTGAATGGAATGGTTGGTTTTCGCCGAGCGCCTCGCCGCCCGTTCATGCTCGGTCGTTATCCGGCAAACTCCTGTTTTTCACACCAGTTTTGCGAGAATACAAATGGCGATTGACCAAGGCGCTCTGCTCCGTCAAGCGAATGAATTCCTTGAATCGGGCGACATGGATGCTATCCGAATTCACGAATTCGAATTGGACGGGGATGGAAGCCGATAAAGGTGTCAGGAACCTTTGTTAGATGTTTCCAATGTCGCCACAGCGAAATCGAACTCTCTTGCCGCCACTCTTTCGCATTAAAGGTTCCTGACACCTCGTATACTCGGATCAGAAGCACTTACGGGAAAGGGACTTACGGTTCTACTTCCCTCGCTGCCTAGACACTGAGTTGTCTTCCTGCTTCCCTGATTAATGCGCTTCCTCCCAGGGTTGCTTGTTCCATGGAATTTGCTTCCGAGTATCTGCTTCCCGCTGCATGTCGTTGCAGTCCTGCCTCATCAGTTCGTTTTCCTGCACAGAAGCCTTCGCCTGGGAGGGCTCCGTCGGTGTGATCAGTGATGCAGCAGTGAGGATTGATGCAGTACGACTTTTTCTCACTGAGTTTGAAATGGCCACACCCGACGCGCCGAAAAGCCTACCAGAATGCGAACCATTGACGTCTTGGCACATGTTTACCGTTGAGGCAACGCCGCTATGCCGCTGAAAAAGCCCTTGCCTGTCCTGGAGCCTCACCGGCCCGCCGCAGGCAATGCGCTCGTTCGCATGGATCGACCATCGCCTTCGAAGCGAAGGTCTGCTCAAGAAGCTTCGCCCGAAGATATCGGGACTGTACCTGTTCCTCACACTGGCCGCCGATCGCGACGGGCTTTCCGTTGGCGGTTGGACCGCATCGAACGGGACATCCCCTGCTTCGACCGCGATGCGCTGTGGGACGCCTGTAACCGACTCGCTCAGTTGATCTCATCGCCTATCGGCCCTGGGCGCGACGGCGAACCGGACGGCTGCTACCAGGTGCTTGCCGTCGAGCGGCCTCGAGACGGACTTCCCGCTCAACTGGCCGCGCTGCTGGACAACATCGGCCGACGCATCGAGACTCGCTGATACACACTTCCCCACGCGGATGCCACGCCTGTCACCTCGGAGCCGATCCAGGCGATTTTGGGGACCCGCTTTGACCACAGCTGCGCGCTGGCGATGAGTCGGTTGAGACGATGTTGGGGCCGCCTTGCACCACGGACGCTCCGGATCACCCACGAGGTTTTGGTCATGACCCGGGGACACCATACCTATCTTGACAAGGCTGAGCCTGGGGTTAGGTGGCCGCATGGCACGATTAGCACGAGTCGTAGTCCCTGGCATGCCACACCACATTACCCAGCGGGGAAACCGCCGGCAGCAGACCTTCTTTTGCGAGGGGCGTAACCGACGCCCTGGCCTATTAGCTCGCGGAGCGCGAGGGCTGGTAGTTGCATAGAAGAGCACGATTTGGGTGAATGTTGGCCAGTTCCGGAGCCATACGATCTTGGTGAAAGTGATCCCAGTAGGAAGATTGATAGACCGCTCGGACGTGAAGCATCGGCTGGGCACCTGCCAATCGCCGACGATCCTGCTCCGCTCCATGGTCCTTTACCAAGTGGCGGCAAGCCCTTCGATGACACCGGTGGCGATTGGGTAGCCCGCCGCCAAGTATTCGTCATAACGCATCCGATTGGCGTGTTTCGAAGTAGCCGCAATGTGGCGCGATTTCCGCGAGCTCTTTGCCCCTGATGCCCCGCTTGCGGCCATTTGCCGCAATCCCCGCCACAACGCCGCACCTCACCTGGAGAATCCGCAGCAAACGACCGCGGGCGAACACCTCCTGGTGCTCCTTATGCGGATCAAACACCTTTGCCGCCTGCCAGACGTAACTGGATACGTGCAGGATATCCAGATGTCGATGATCTCTTCCGGCGGCACTTCCAGACACGAATCCGCAAAGCGTTCCATTGCCGGGCTTGGCCGTCCATTGCCGGAACCTTCGTCATTGACGCGCGAATTAACGGTCGGCTTTGCCGAACAAAAGGCTTCCATCGTGCCGTTGTATTCCCACAACTCCCCGTCCGGCTCCTCGCGTACCCTGGTAAACTGTGCCGTGACGTGTTTGAACCAGGTTGCGGGCGACTTCGGCCGCGGTCCGGTATCGTCGCGGAAACAACGCCGCCAATGATTTGCTCCGGGGTCCGCACGTAGCGGTCGATCGTGTAGACGCAGGCCAACGTCGCCATGCGGCGATTGCCCGGTCGCTCGCTCTTCTCGAAGGTAGGCACACGCTGCGCATCCTCCTGACCAGCGGGCACTTCATCGGCCGTAAACGAATGAAGTAAATCGCCCTTTCTTCTGGCGGGAGGCGGGAAGCCGGTCGAGGAACGCCTCTGCCTGTTCTCCCATGCGACGATGTGTTCCAGAGTATCCACGGAAACCTCTTGTCGCAGCACCGTCGCCAGCCCTGCGCAGCTTGCCCAAACGCTTGGTCCACGCAGAAGTACTGCGAGAATTCCCTCGAAAAGTACGAGCATCCGCCACGCGGCAAACTCCAGCCGTGCGTCGACCGGCCGGATATTCAACGGTTTCAGGTCGCCGTGGTTACATAGGCTCGACCACACCGCCGGTATCCGCAACGGCCGCCCCACCGGTTCTTCGCTCTGTTTGAGTCGCCGGCCCTCCGCAGTGCCTTATGTTTGCCGAGATCTCCATCGCCTTGCAGTGTGAGGAATTGCTCGATCGCAGCGTGGCCCATTTGCAGGACACGCTCGAAGGTGGCCTTTTCTTCGGTGTCAGCAGCGATTTCCGTCCAGTCTCCTCTTCAATCGTTGCTCCACTGCATCGCCAACTCAACCAACGATTTGCCCTGATTCTGTCCTGCGGATTGAAGATGTCATTGTGCGGCCTCCATGCCAGGGTCCTTTGGACAAGACCGCCTCGGCGTTAGATAGAGGCCGTTTTTGCCAGCTCAATCGCAGTACCTTACCCAACTTAACGGAAGCAGCCGCCGGAACACCGGTTACGCCTTTGCGAGGAGGACTATGAGGCCTATATCGATCTGATGGCCGAGCAGGTGCCTGCATGAGGTGCAGATCTGGGCCCAGCCATTCATGCTGAAATCGCCATCGGTAGCCGTGCCGAACTCGGAAGATGGTCTGCGGCGAGCCGCACGGTAGCCGCATCGTCGATACACGCGACGCATCAACTTTCGGGAAGGCTGCTGTACTCATGGCAGGTCATTTGCGCCCCAGATGCATCAGACGGCACCCAGTTGCGACGGCCGGTACGTGGAACTGAATCCACTCGCCAGGTTGAAGACAGTCTGAGATTACCGTTGGGAGCAAGCGCGGCTCACTTGCTGCGTCGATGACGCTCTGGGTGAGAACGCAGCTGTTGGCAACGCGGCTGGGAGTTGGAGTCGGCTGTTTGCCGCGGTGAGCGAGGAGGAATGGATATGATGCGAACACGAGCGAACGGGCGTCCCCTGGGCGACGAGGACTTTCTCGGTCGACTCGAGCACTCCGCAATGAGTACAGCGCCAGAAACCCGTTTTAAAGCGTAACGCGAAAAAGAAATAGGGTATGGTGTCCCCGGAATTTGCCGGCTTTTCTGTCCCCAACGGAACTACTTTCAGGGTATTGGTCGGAGAAGAACAATGGCGACTACCGAGCAACATCACAACCGGGAAGGCCAGTGGCTGGCGATGGCTATAATATTGAGTTTGGCGTACTGCTTACTCGCTGCGCCGTGGTGGGGGTGCATTACGCTATACATCGGCAGCAAACGCCTACGACGAGGACTTCTCTCAAACGATATATGCCGACCGGCGATTTTAAGCGCGAAAACGGCGCTCGCCGCAGAACGGCACGCATACCGAAGAAGATTGAAGGACACTGGAAGACCGAGGTCGCGAAAGGAAATGGAAATAATGTCCATCAACTGCTTCTGGTCCGACCGATGGTTACATAACGTTCGATAATCATTTCGCTGGCAGGAACAGGACGGTAATGGCAATGCGCTACACAACGAGCCACACGAAGGAATCGTCGGTTTGCCCGTAGACAACGCGCCTTTCGGCCGATTGATTCCGGAGCCGCTGAGCCGCTGCATATATTGGAAAAAGGGGATCCGTGAGAGTGAAGACGGAGGGACTCGAAACGGGGACGCAGCTAGTATTGACGCAGCGGATGACTGGGAACTCAAATGTGATGCCGCCAGAGCGGACGCAACGGAGTGACTTGTGCCAGGGGAAGGGGGAACGGGGTCGGGTCTCATTTTATTGCGACGATTGCCATCAGCCCGGCTGGCCTTTCCGGAGAATGGCCGATGGCAGCGGGGAGGTTTCATCTGCCGCCGCCAGCGCGTCGGCGGCACTTTACGCACGGCAGTATCTGTCTATTATTCTGCCCGAAGCAGGGACGGGATCGCCAGCGGGGCCGCGAGTGTGATTGAGGGGCATTGAGCGTTGGTGGGCGAATATGGTCAGGGAAGAATAGGGCTGGACTGCGCCGCCGGGGTGACGTTCACCCAGTTCCTGCTGATCCGACGTGCAGACTTCCCACCCGAGTTCCCAAGTCGGCACATCGTTTGATTAAACCGAGTGTATGGCCTTGGCATATGGAAGCCGGTATCGCTCCAGAATCCGGCAACCAGCTCCAAGGCGGACGATTCTTCCGCCGCCGCCGCCGAAGCCACTTGCCCCATGCGTGTTTCACAGCCTCACGGAAGGAGTTCAAGCGGTGGCTGAGCCTCGTAGAGATGCCGTAATACGCATAGTGGCCAAGCGTAGCTCTTGACTCAGTTTCTGGCACTGCTCGGCGGATAGACGGTGCCGGTTCTTCCGGCACCACTCGGAGATCTTCCGTAATCCACGTGTGAAGCGGCCAGATGACGCCCGCGCCGCACCAACGGTTCTCCTCTTCGGTCGAGACCAGCGCCCGGAAACAGCGGAAGCCCAACAGGTCGAACACGCCCGGCCGGTTTCAGTTGGGAATCTCCGCGAGGTTTCTTCCTCAACGGTAGTCGACGGAACGGAACCATCCGGGTCTTGTCTGCGAAGCGTGAGGCCACTTGCCAGGCGTTTGCCAAGACCATCGACTGGCCAGCAGGCCTTCAGACGAACCGGTAATGACGAAGTCGTCGCATAAGCGAACCGGTATCGGCTTTTGCCCTTCAGGCGAGGCTGTACTTCCTGAGCAAACCACTCGTCCAGCACATAGTGCAAGTAGACGTTGGCCAGCATCGGTGAAATCACCCCGCCTTGCGGGTTGCCGGTTTCGGGATGCGTCCACACTCCCTTCTTCCAGCACTCCAGCATCTTTAACCATTTCCCAATCAACCGCAACAGCACCCTGTCGCGTACCCTGGCGCGAGGAAAACGCACGCAGATGGCCATGATCCAAAGTGTCAAAAACTTTGATAAACCGGACTGGCGATCCAGCTTCCCCCGCTTTCCATCGTTCGCTGCCACAGGCTTTCCAACGCCCGGTGCGCCGATCGCTTGGCCGAAAGCCACGAGCAGTCGTAGAAGTCTTGCTCGTAGATCGCTTCAATACCATCGTCACGGCACGCTGAAGCACTTGTCCTCAAACGTGGGAATTCCGATCGGGCGGGTTTTCTGAGCCCGTTCCTTTCGGAATAAAGTACCCGTCGCACCGGCGCTGCCCGATACGTCCTGACTTGGCGCGGTCCAGCAGAGACCGGAGATTCTGCTCCAAGTCTCGCTCGTAATCGACCGCGGTTTGTCCGTCGATGCCCGGAGCCCTGTCGCGCGCGTACGCCGGTAGGTCTTCAGCAAGCGCGAGAGATCGAGGCAATGGTTCAACGACGTGAACGCCATCTGCGGAGCCTGCTTCGCCAACTCTGGCGATCATGGTGATGTAGAACACGGAACCTGAGTTCGATGTCTCGGTCATGTTTCCCTCCAACGGTAAAAAACGACTTGACGCCCCTTCCTCCACCGGCCCCCGGCAAGATTTCAGCTTCGTCGGTACCTATCAGGGCCGCTGCGACTTCCCGTTGCCCATCCCGCCGCTTCGATGTCTTCGCACGCACGGTACCGCGGGCGACCGGCTTGTTTCGTTTCTCCCGTCGCCACCGAATGCCAAGCGACGGGCCCGAGTTGCTGACCTGGTATCTCCTGCCGGGAGTTTCTCTGCAGCAGACGACAGGATCTCCTGCCGTTCCCGGGGGACCGCTGGCCGAAGCCGTCGCCTTCGACTCCCCGGCGGAGGCGATGCACGAGGCCACGGCGCATGATGCTGCTGTCCTCGCGACTGACCAGACCGAAGACTCCCGCATTGCCCACTTTCGAGGCTCAATCACACGGCTTCAGCACTCGCTGTCTACGCCTAGCAGTGCCGGTTACCCGGTCACCACCCAAGACTCGCTTCCGGCTGCTGGCCAAGCTTTACCGGACGGGCTTGGTTACCCGCATGGTCCCAACGAAAGGTTTCAGATTTACGTCATGCTCATCGTCCTCCTTTCCCAAACTTCGTAGCGCAAGGTCAGACCGGGATTAGGGATTAGCAAGACGTCGTTCCAACCTTTGAGCCGTTCGCTGCAACTCAGCGGTGGCCTCCTCCACTCGACGCACCGCGCGCCCTACGCCACTGTGATCGCGGTAACCTAAAGCCCTTGCGGTTTCTGTAGCCGCGTGCCCGAAGCGACGCCGCGCCAAGTACGCGGCCACAGCCCGCGCTGCATCATCGCTCCGCCGCCCGGCTGCCCAACGCTCCGGATCCGCCCCGAAGTGGGCGGCCACCACCGCAACGATCGTCGCCAACTCCGGCCGATTCCGCACCTGCTTCAGTTGCGGCACCTCACCATCTTCCGGTTTGTCTCTGATCATGCGCCGGATCCGATCCACAAACTCGGTCGTTCCCACGATCAGACCGCCGACGGCACCTGCGAAAGGGGACCGCGGCGGTTGCTCCAGGGCCCCCTGCAGGAACCTTCCGTACGCGCGGCGCGCCTGCTCGCCGTGACGCCCAAACTCTCCCAGTACGCGATCGTAACATATCCAGTCGAGTCGTCTGTTGGCGCGCAGGTACCCCACGCAACTACTCCACCTCCACTCTTCCGGTCGCCCGACCAATTTCGCGCGAACCGGATTGAGATGAATGTAGCGGCTCACCTCGAGGAAATATCCTTCCTCCTCGATCAAATGCCCCTTGAATCGTCCCTGAAACAAGTGGCCGCAACGCCGGTGCCGCCGATTGAAGTACCCCGTGTAGCTGCCGTTGTAATGCTGCATCCCGATCGAGAGGTTCGCTTCAGGCGTTTCCACGAACAAATGATCGTGCGTCGTCATGAGCACGAACGCGTGGAGACGCCAGCCGTAGACCTCGACCGTGCGGCGGAGCCAGTCCAGCCGTTTCTGGCGGTCCGCATCATCGCGCACGATGGGGCCCTTCTCGTTGCCGCGCGAGATGACGTGGTACAGCGCTCCGGGAAATTCAATCCGTAACGGTCGTGCCATGCCACAATTCTACCATGCCTGGCATAATCCTGCAACACTACCTCCAGATCCGCCTGACTTCACATTCTGACTGCACAAGGACGACGCTATCAGCGGGAACGGCGACAGGAGACCTTCTTTGCGAGGAGGACTATGAGGCCTATATCGATCTGATGGCCGAGTGGTGCGCCGCGCATGAGGTGGAGATCTGGGCCTATTGTCTGATGCCGAATCGCCGCGCATTTGCAGCGCCGTGCCGAACTCGGAAGATGGCCCAGGCGAGCTACTGGTAGCCGTATCGTCGATACGCGACGCATCAACTTTGCCAAGGCACCTTGGTATGGTCGGTTCGCGTCCTTTGTGATGGACGAGCCGTACCTGCTGGCACGGCTGGCATGGAACTGAATTCAATCTCCGCCGGGTTGGCGATATTCGAGAGATTATCATTGCTGGAGCGCGCGCGGGCTCACTTGTTGCGTCGGGATGACGCTCTGGTGAAGGTGGCACCGCTGTTGGCAATGGCTGGGAGTTGGAGTCGGCTGCTCTGCAGCGCGGTGAGCGAGGAGGAATGGAGGCGATTGCGCGAACACGAGCGAACGGGCGTCCCCTGGGCGACGAGGACTTTCTCGGTCGACTCGCATAAGACTCTGGCCGAGTATTGCAGCGTCAGAAACCGTTGCAGCGTATCGCGAAAAAGAAATAGGTATGGTGTCCCCGGAATTAGCTGTCCCCGGAATTAGCCCTACGCGCGGAAGTCGATGCGGTGGTGGCGGCGCATTTCGGTGTCGATCCGGAGGAACTGAAGCGTCACGGGCACTCCGCAGGCGTGGCGAAGTTTCTGGCGGTGGAGTTGGCCTGTCGCCTGACTGGAGCAACCCAGCGCGAGATCGGAGAACACTACGGAGGCATCACCTCCGCAGCGGTCAGTACGATTCGGCGCAACATCCGTGAGGGGAAGTACCCGATCGCCGAACTTGTGGACCCAATGGTTCGGAAACTTACCCGCGGTAAACTTAATATTTAAAGCCTGACCCCGATTTCTGACGTTTCTTCGCCCGTCGCGATTAGTCTTCCTCTGGTGGCTCTGCTGGCGTATTTTTTCGAAAATTCTTCGAAGATCTCCGGTATTTTTTTGCGGGATTTGGCAATTCGCTCCATTAAGAGGATAGAGGCTGGTCGAAGTCCACCACTACGCGAAAGGAGACTCCTGTGAGCATGTGCCGCCTGACAATCCAAGGTTCTCCGGAGCCCGAGGACCTCTGGGAAGCCGTCTACGATTCGTTGAATCTCTCGCGCCGGGAAAGGCAAATTGTTCAGTTGGTGCTCGAGGATCGAAAGAATACCACGATCGCTTGCCGGCTAGGGCTGAAACCCGGCACGGTGGCCACGTATCTTGAGCGACTCTACCGCAAACTGGGCGTGCGCGGGCGCGTCATGCTCGTCGCTTGCGTTTACGAGCGGTATGTGGCGATTCTCAGCAGCCGACTCCCGAACTGCGCCGAGTGCAGGTTCGGAAACGGGTGTGGCAACGAGGTCTTGCCGCGGCCGATGGGTGCGGCAGGACCTGACCCATCGATCAAGAAGGCGGCCGGCCGCCAGCGGAGTCAACGGGCCGCTGTTGGCGCCGGTGACGCAGTACGGGTACGACAAGCCGATTGATCGAAGAGCACTTGCCTTCGCCGGGCGGGCCAGCGGGGCCAGACTCTAAAACTCCACTTTCCCGCATCGAAATTGCGTTTTTAGAGTCTGACGCTGCGAAAGACCTCCTTACGAGAAGACGGGCCGGGGCATCGATTACGATCCCGATCCATCATGAACCGGACCGCGGCGCCCCCGCAGGCTCACCATCGTCGAAGAAGAGACACACGCTGCAAGTGATTGTTGTGCAGTCGCGCAGCCGATATACTGACAGTGGGTATCTGGTCGGAGGAAACGCAATGTCCCTTGAAGTGATGATTGGCGTTTTGAGCCGCGAAGAGAAACTGGCGGCAATGGAGCTGACAGACCCTACCGATCAAGTACGTCGTTTTGCAGTCGAGTTGGGATGGCGAGGAATCGAACGGACGGATATCAGGCTAACGTCGGCGACTTGTCTTGGCCTGCCGGTTGGAACGCTTGTGACCTGTTGGTCCACGAGTAACCTGAAGTTCTTTATCGAGGTCAATCAGACGGTGCCGGGAAGATTTGGCGGTTATCGTGTCTCGGTCGTTGCCGAGAAGTACCATATCGGTCCGATGGATTTCGAAATGTGCGCATTCGAAAGCGAAGACGAAGCCGTTGGCGAGGCCCGGCGGCTTGCTCCCCTCTTTGCGCGACGGAACTTTCGTGACAAGGAGTGGCTGCGTCGATACCTCGAACGGCATCCCGAAAAACTGCTGCGGTCGAAGAAGAAATGGCGAGGCTGGAAGGGGCGGCTCCGAGCAGGTGTGACGAATGCGGCTCGACCTCCTGGCAGTTGGCGGCCAAGAGGGGAGTTAAAAAATAGCCGTTAAAATATGAAGCTGATATAATCGCTGGCGAAGGAAGTTGATCGCGGCGACGAGAGATGACGTGGGTCTTTTCTCCGGCTGCGATGCAATTGCCGTGAGCTTCGTAGTGTGCTCCTGTTCGATAACCGTGGCCTTGTATGGGGAGAACTGTCGATGATGTACCGAGCTATCGGCGTGAAATCTTGCAGGCTGTTGGCTATGGGGATGCTTGCTCTGACGGTATGGGCTGCGATGGCGGCCGAGTGTCCGGCGGCGGCAGCCGAGGGGGCGGAGACGCGGGTGCTGGTCGTCGTGGGGCCGAGCAAGCATCCGCCGGGGACGCATGAGGTAGAAGCGGGGGCACGCGTGATCGAGTATCTGCTGGAGCACGCGGAGGGGATTCCGCCCGTGCGGGCCGATATCGTGAGCGAGTGGCCGGAAGACAAGGAGATGCTCGAGAAGATCGCCACGATCGTGTTCATAGGAGATCTGTTTCCCGGGGAGACGCTGGAGAATCCGGGGCGGGTGAAGTCGGAGATTGGCGAATTGCTTGGGCGCGGCTGCGGGATCGTGTGCGTGCACTATGCGACGGGGCTGCGGGCGCAGCAGGTGACGGAGAGCGGGGATCATCCGCTGCTGGGATGGCTCGGTGGATATTTTGCCAGCGGGTGTCCTCACCACCGGTCCGTTGCGCGCGTGGTTAAGGCGACGCTGTCGCCGGAAGAGTCGGACCATCCCGTGCTGCGGGGATGGAAGCCGTTTACGTTCGATGATGAACCGTATTGGAACAACTACTTCGGGCCCAACGGACCGGCCGAAAACGTGACGCCCCTGGTGTGGTCGATGCTGCCGCCGGAGGCGCCGAAGAAGGAAACGGTCGGTTGGGCCGTGCAAAGGGAGGACGGCGGGCGCGGGATGGGGATCGTCGTGCCGCATTTCTATCGGAACTGGGCAATCGACGACCTGCGGATCCTGGTGCTCAACGGGATTTGCTGGACCGCGAAAATCGAGATTCCGGCGGAAGGGGTGAGGACGGAGACGCCTGATTTGGCGAAGTTCGGGCCTGCGGCGGTTGAGCCGAAGCCGCAGCCGAAAAGGTAGGCGAGTCGGGAGGGCGGATTGACGGATCGGCCGCGTTGCGAGGGGCTAGCTGGTGAACCTTTGGCTCCTGCCGCACAAGGCGGCAGGGGGCCGGAAGTGGTAGAGGAAGCGGCTAGCTGACAAACCTCGCGCTCCTGCCACGCGAGGTGGCAGGGGGCGTGAACGCGGTTGGTCGGGGCTGCGCGGCTAGCTGGTGAACCTTGGGCTCCTGCCGCACGAGGCGACAGGGGGCCGGAAGTGGTAAAGGAAGTAACGACATCCTTCGCGGCTAGCTGACAAACCTCGCGCTCCTGCCACGCGAGGTGGCAGGGGGCGTGAACGCGGTTGGTCGAGGCTGCGCGGGTAGCTGGCGAACCTTTGGCTCCTGCCGCACGAGGCGGCAGGGGACCGGAAGTGGTAAAGGAAGTAACGACATCCTTCGCGGCTAGCTGACTAACCTGGCGCTCCTGCCACGCGAGGTGGCAGGGCGTGAACGCGGTTGGTCGAGGCTGCGCGGGTAGCTGGTGAACGGGCTCCTGCCGCACAAGGCGGCAGGGGCCGGGAGGGTAAGGAAGTAACGACATCCTTCGCGGCTAGCTGACAAACCTCCGCTCCTGCCACGCGAGGTGGCAGGGCGTGAACGTGGTTGGTCGGGCTGCGAGGGTAGCTGGCGGACCTTGCTCCTGCCGCGCGAGGCGGCAGGGGACCGGAAGTGGTGAAAGAAGTAAGGACATCCTTCGCGGCTAGCTGACTAACCTTGCGGCTCCTGCCACGCGAGGTGGCAGGGGCGTGAACGTGGTTGGTCGGAGCTGCGAGGCTAGCTGGCGAACCTTTGGCTCCTGCCGCACGAGGCGACAGGGGGCCGGAAGTGGTGAAGGAAGTAACGACAGGTGGACACATGAAACGACGATTAGTCAGACCGCTGATGATGGCGACGTTGTTTGTTTGTTGGACTCTCAGCGTTTCGCAGTTTACTCTAGCGAAAGCGGAGGAAGGGGAGCAAATCAGATTGTGGCCCGGCGAGGTGCCGGGAGAGGCGGGCTTCGAGGCGCCGGGCACGAAGCCTTCGCCGAGGAATGATGGTATTCTGCGGTTGGCGCTGGTGACCGAGCCGACGATAACGATCCTGCGGGCGCCGGAGGAAAAGGCGAGCGGTGCGGCCGTGCTCGTGTGCCCGGGCGGCGGGTACAACATTCTTGCGTGGGATCTGGAGGGCACGGAGATCGCCGAGTGGCTGAATTCGATCGGGGTGACGGCCGCGGTGCTCAAGTACCGGGTTCCGCGGCGGGATAAGGAGACGCCCCACGCGGCGCCGTTGCAGGATGCACAGCGGGCGCTGCGGTTGCTGAGGAAGAGGGCAGGGGAGTGGAAGGTGGATCCGGAGCGGATCGGGGTGCTGGGGTTTTCGGCCGGCGGACATTTGACCGTGATGGCCGGCACACATTGGGACGAGCAAACGTATCCGAAACAAGACGAGGCGGATGAGCTGAGTTGCCGGCCGGATTTTCTGGTTCCGATTTATCCGGCGTACCTCGGCGATGAGAAGGTGCCGGGACCGTTGAACCCACTGGTACGGGTGACGAAAGAGACGCCTCCGACGTTCATCGCCGTGACGCATGACGATGCGTTGCGAGGTATGAATGCGGCGATGTTGTACGTGGAGTTGAAGAAAGCCGGAGTGCCCGCGGAATTGCACATTTACACGAAGGGCGGCCATGGGTACGGATTGCGGGCGTCGGAGAATCCGGTGTCGTCGTGGCCGAAGCGGTGCGAGGAGTGGCTGCGGGCAGGAGGGTGGCTGGACGGGGGAGGGGAGTGAAAGACGGCAAGTGCGGCATGAGGTGGTCGGCGGCCGGGCAGCGATGCATCACCGGGGCATAGTCTCCGTGAACAACTCGCTCGTCTGTCGCCCCTCCGGGGCTTTTGCTTCGTTTGCCCTGCCCCAATCTTCCAGGGGTTTGCACCCCTGGCTATTGTCTTTCGCCGCTTCGCGGCTAGCTCCTCCTTAGCCTGCAGGCAGCGAGTACAACACCTTCAGGAGTTGCAGGTCAGAATCGTTCGCTAGATCGAACCATCCCGGCTGCTTTTAAGTAGCCGGCTGACGCGTCGGATTCGGGAAGAGGCTTGGGACCCCATGGTTGCAGGCCGCGAGTTACCGAGCCTATACTGGCCGAGTGTTGCATACAATCCCAATCGGACGGAGATGCCCGACCATGCATGTGCGCTTCGCAGTCTTGTTTCTGACGCTCCTTTTTCCCACCGGCGTTTCGCGTGGCGAGGCTGCGCAAGGTGAACCGACCAATGCGGCGGAGGCTGGCGCGAAGAAGGCGGCGGCCGAGAAGGAGATCGATGCGCAGTACGCGGCGTGGGTGGGCACGCTTCCGGCCGAGCAACAGGCGTGGGAACGGGTATTGCAGGAGAACCTGGGTAGTTTTTATCTACCGATCCATAAGCGGGAGAAGGTGGCAGGAAGGTCGAACGCGTGGGATTTCATCGAGGACGACCCGAGGCGGCCGCGGGTACTGTTGATCGGGGACTCGGTGTCGCGGGGGTATACGCAGGCGGTGCGGAAGGCGTTGCAGGGCAAGGCCAACGTGCACCGGGCGCCGGCGAACTGCGGGCCGACCCGCCTGGGAGTCCAGAAGATCGACGTCTGGCTCGGCGAGAGGAAATGGGACGTGATCCATTTCAACTTCGGGATCCATGACCGCAATACTCCGGTGGCCGAGTATGTGGCGCGGCTTGAGCAACTCGTCGAGCGGATGGAAAAGACCGGGGCGAAACTGATCTGGGCCAGCACGACACCGATCCCCGACGATCCGGCCAACGGCCAGACCGCCGCGTCGATCGTCGAACGAAACGAGACTGCCGCGGAGGTGATGCGAAAGCACGGCGTCGCGATCGACGACCTGTTTTCGGCGGTAACGCCGCATCTGGCGACGATGCAGAACCCGGGAGACGTCCATTTCAACGGCGCGGGATACGCGTTTCTCGGTCAGCGGGTGGCCGAGTCGATTGAAAGGGAGTTGAAGGGGGCAGAGCGGCGATGATCTCGATCACGTGCCGAGCCTGTGGCGCCGGGCTGGAGATCCCGGAGGAATACGCGGGACAGACGGGGCGGTGCGTGCGGTGCGGGGAAGACGTCGGCGTACCGGGGCGGATAGAGGCGGATAAGCAACCGGGTTCCGGCGGCAATGCGCACGATAATGGGGACCATAGTCGGCCGGCAAATGGCACACGGGCCGACCCGTCAGTCGGCTGCTCCCCGCTGTGGATCGCGGCCGGCACGGTGACGTGCGGTCTTTTGCTGGTCGACTTCGTCGTGCCCTGCCTGCTTCAGGATCCTCCGGCCCGATGGATTCCGGAGTGGATTCTCATGGGGATTGTGGGCGGGTTCTATGGCCTGTGCGCAGGGCAGTTGTTGCTGATCGCGACGGCTGCCGTCCTCGGCCCTGGAAATATTCTTCTGCGACTGTCCTGGTCGTTTCTCCTCGGCATTGCGATGTGGTACACGCTGGTGTTCGTGGTGAATCTCTCGCAGTGTCTCACGGTGTCGGGCACCCTGTTGATTCTGCGAGCGTTTGGTTTGCGGTTGGTTCGGGACAAACGTGCATTGATGAACGGGAGGTGCGTATGAAATCGGCCGTTATCGCGCTAGTCGGCGCAGGAGTGCTGGTGAGTTTCGTGCAGGCCGGGGAGCCGGAGACGGGCAGAAAGCCGAACGTGGTGGTGATTCTCGCGGATGATCTCGGGTACGGCGACGTGCAGGCTTACAACCCCTAGCGGGGCAAGATTCAGACGCCGAATATCGACCGGCTGGCATCGGAAGGGATGCGGTTTACGGACGCGCATTCGAGTTCGGGCGTGTGTTCACCGTCGCGGTACACGCTGCTCACCGGGCGTTACCACTGGCGGAGCCGGTTGCAGTCGGGCATTGTCGGTTATCTCCAGCCGCCGCTGATCGCGGCGGATCGGTTGACGGTGGCGGGCCTTCTTCGGCAGCAGGGCTACCATACGGCGTGTATCGGGAAGTGGCATTTGGGTTGGGAGTGGAACGTCCGGCCGGAGGAGCGGGAGTTGTTCGCGCCGCCGCGCGGCAAGACGACCGAGGTGACCGCCCGCCATCGGAAGGCATGGAACGAGGTCTACGGCCGGCCGATCGAAGGCGGGCCGACGACGCGGGGGTTCGACGAGTATTTCGGCACCGACGTTCCGAACTGGCCGCCATACTGCTTTATTGAGAACGAGCGGACGGTGGGGATTCCGTCGGTGTTTCTGCCGCAGGAGCTGCTGCGAAATCACTTGGCGAGCCTGCCAGGGCCCGCCTTGGAAGAGTGGAAACTCGAGGGAATTTTGCCAGCGCTGGCAAAGCGGGCAGAGGAGTATATCGGGAGGCGTTCGAAGTCGGGGAAGCCGTTCTTTCTTTATCTTCCGCTGACTTCGCCGCACACGCCGCTGGCGGTGAACGAGCCCTGGCAAGGCAAGAGCGGACTGGGGCTGCCGGTGGCCGATCTCATCATGGAGACGGACGACGTGGTGGGCCGCGTTCTGGGGTCGCTTCGAGAAAACGGTGTGGAGAAGGAAACCCTGGTGCTATTCACGAGCGACAACGGGTTCGCGCCGTATGTGGGCGCGAAGGAACTGGAAGGGCAGGGGCACTTTCCGAGCGGGCCGCTTCGAGGCTATAAGGGGGACGCGTGGGAGGGAGGCCACCGGGTGGCGTTCATCGTCCGGTGGCCGGGCGTCGTCGCGGCGGGCAGCGTTTGCGACGAGCTTGTCCATCAGGCGGACGTGATGGCGACCGTTGCGGATATCCAGGGGGTGAAGCTGCCCGCGGATGCCGGCGAGGACAGTTTCAGCCTGATACGTCTGTTGAAAGGCGGGAAAGAGCCGGTGCGTGAACATGCCGTGAGCCATGGATCGAGCGGGCTGCCGGCCCTGCGAATCGGTTCGTGGAAAATGCTGTTTGGGCCGACGGGCGGCGGAGGATGGAGCAAGGTGTCGGCGACGAAGCCGGACGGGCATCCGGCGCAACTCTATGATCTTGCCAAGGATATCGGGGAGACCAGGAATCTGCACGGCGAGCATCCGGAGATCGTCGAGGAGATGACGGCGTTGATGGAAAAGCTCGTCGACGAGGGGCGGAGCACACCGGGGCCGGCTCAGAAGAATGATGTACCAGTGAACTGGAAGCGATTCTTGAAGCGGGCAGGGCAGGAGGGAGGGTAAGGCGTGATCTGCTAAGAAACGAAAACTGTAAACGCGGTAGCCCAGGAACGGGGACAGGCACCGCGCGGCAGGCGTTTTCTCGACGATTCCGACCCAACCACGCTCGGAGCCAGTCCCCTTTTTCATCAGGGCAGGGCATTTCCCTGCGCGTGCCACTTGTTGCCCTGCCGCCACTGCTCCTCAAGTTCGCTTCGGATCAGGAGGACGCTGGGTGGGGCTTCGATGACGAACGACGCTTTGCTTCCCCGGGGCCGGACCGAGACCGCGATGCATTCGCCGGCAGGCGTGCGGAACTCGACGCCCTGGCGACCGGCCACGGGGACCTCCTGTTGGACGCCCTCGCTCGACTCGGTTCGCAAGATCACGAATCTGTCGCTCACGTGGACGAGAATGACCCGGGCAAACCAGGAGTCGGGCGGGGAAATCTCGTCGGACCGAATCGGCCCGGGCAGGGTTCGGAGGTCGAACCGATCCGAGACACGGGCGGGACAAGCAAGGACCGACTCTCCTACACGGCGGGTTGTTGCAAACGGCATGGGACTACTCCTGCTTTGCACCTGCTGGATTCTGGCATAGCTCAACAATCGGGACACGGCCCCGCTGCGGTCCGCTTCTACGGGTTGCGAGTGGTACGGCTTGCAGCCAGTCCCCCGCCGTTGAGCCGAGCCTGGATTCTGCACGGCCGAAAGGATACCGCGCTGGGAATGGTATGAACAACGGAGGTTTTCATAACATGTCATTCTCATGGTCCTTCCATTTCATAACGGCCAGCCGCAAGAGAGCATCGCAAGAGATTATGCCCGGAAATAGGCACAAATTAGAGGCTTTTAGACCAGTGACTAGGAGTCGCAGACCCGCTCGCCCCTGCAAGCAGCCCCTATTCGAAGGGGTTGCGTTATGCATCATAACGCGGTAGGTTGTGAAAACTCTCGGCTTGGATCACGACCGATGGCAGGGATGTAGACCGGTGGCCGACCGCAAACGCTCAGAGACGGTTCTGCTGCCCCAGGCGAATCCGGGGAACGTCGAACTCGCGCTGCAGTCGGTCCGGGTCGTGAAGCCACAGCGGCCGGTGTCGGTCGAATGGCTGGAAGACCAGGGGATTACCCAGCCAAAACAGGCGGTATTTCTGCTGCGGTTTTTGGGTGCCCTGGACGATTCGGATTGTCTTTGCGAGCCGTTGGCAGGTTGCCGCCTCGATGCGAATGCTTACGCGGAGTTGCTTCGGGAATTGGCAGTCGCGGCGTATGCGGAAGCGGGGGTAGGCCGGCGCGAGAGCCTCGGATGGCTGGGCCGTGATGCCATCTCGCGTGAAGAAATCAAGGCGAGGCTCCAAGGCCCGTTTTCGGGTCATGATCTGAAGCGAGGAGGCCACAAGAACGCGTTTTACTGCCTGTGTGCGATCCACGAATTGCTGCGCGACCGCCAGTGGCTGCGGCCCGTCGCCGAAAACCCCTGCGAAGCACGGGCGGAGGAACGGAAACCCGGGGGCGAAGGCGATTCGCCGGAGGTGATTCATGCGCGGCTTTCCGATCCGGCTGAGGTGCAAAAACTGCTGCTCCGCCTGACCGAGACGCCAGCGATTCGTCCACCCTCGGTGGACGAAAAGGGAATCCGGGTGCCGTTCGCGTTCAGTGAGCAGGGAGAGGTTTTGGCTGCTCGGATCTATTTCGAGTCGCCTATGCGACCCGGTGACTACGCGAGACTGGGCCGAATGCTTCAGAAGATGGGGGAGGCGGTGGAAGCGAACGTCTAGATCGCCTTGCGTGATTCCGGCAAGTCAAGGATCCTGCGGGGCAGGGGGCTAACCCCGAATCACCACAAAGGGGTAAAGACCGGCTTGCGAGCATTGCATAAGTCTGCTGCGGGCATTACACTCGGATCACGTGGGAGGTGTGAAGAGGGCCCTTTCCCATGGCTTCTTGGCAGGGAAGTATCGGTGGATCGTGATGTGTTGGCGCAACGCCAGGTTTTGCTAAAGGGGGTTCGCCGTGAGAGGTATCGCGGCACGGGTGTCGATCGCTGTCGGGATCTTTGCCCTCGTATTTGCGGCGTTGGTCCTTTATCGTAGCCGGTCAACGACGACCGCGCTGGTCGAGAGGGTCTCGGCAGCCCAGGCCGAGGCGGCGGATTTCGAAGCGGAAGCAGCATCTGCCGCCAGGGCGAACGTGGTGGCTGCGGCTATTTGGCTCGTGCTGTTGGTGGCCGGAGTAGGCTTTGCGATCCGCCAACTCGTCGTCCGGCGGCTGACGGCGATCCGCGACCAGTTGCAGCGGGAGGCCGGCCAGGCAACCGATGCATCCGTGGCGCCGCTGACGGTCGGCGGGGCAGATGAGATTGGAGACCTTGCGGCGAGCTTCAATGTCTTGGCAGCCAGTCTCGCAGAGCGGCATAACCGACTCAAGGCTCGCGCAGGCGAACTGACGGACCAGTTGGCCCAACTACGCCGGGAACTGGCCTCGGCCGTACAGACGGCCGAGGCAGCCAACCGCGCCCGGAACGACTTCCTGGCCAACGTCAGCCACGAGGTACGCACACCGATGAACGCCATCCTCGGGATGACCGAGTTGGCGCTCGACACGGAGTTGACGGCCCAGCAACGGGAGTATCTCGAGGTGGTCCAGGATGCAAGCGATTCGCTCCTGACGGTGATCACCGATGTTCTCGACTATTCGACGATCGAGGCAGGCAAGCTCGACCTGGACAGGACAGCGTTCAGCCTGCGGGAGCGGATCAGCGGCGTGATGAAGTCGGCCTCGCGGCGTGCGCACGAGAAGGGGCTGGAACTTGCCTGCCGCATCCATTCCGGAGTGCCCGAGGCGGTGGCCGGAGACCCCAACCGACTTGTCCAGATCCTCACGCACCTGGTGGGCAACGCCGTGAAGTTCACCGACCGGGGCGAAATCGTGGCGGAGGTGCGGCGGGAGCCGGACGCAGAAGGCGAGGTGGTCTTGCATTTCACGGTGGCCGATACGGGTATCGGCATTCCGAAAGACAAGGTCGACGTGATCTTCGAAGCGTTCACGCAGGCGGACGGCTCAAGGACGCGACAGCACGAAGGGATCGGCCTGGGCCTGGCGATCTGCTCGCGGCTGGTGCAGATGATGGGCGGACGAATTTGGGCGGAAAGCGAGCCGGGAAAAGGGAGCCGAATGCATTTCACGGCCCGCTTTCAACAAGTCACGGCACGTCAAGCGGGGGTGCGGATCACGGATCCGGTATCGCTTCAGGGGGTACGGGTGCTGGTGGTCGACGACAATGCGACCAATCGCCGCATTCTTGAAGGGATGTTGGAGAACTGGGGAATGCGGCCGGTCAGTGCGCCCGGGGCCGCGGAAGCGATCCGGGGGCTCGACGAGGCAAGGGCCCGTGGCGAACCGTATCGATTGCTGGTGTCGGACGTGCACATGCCCTCGGTAGACGGGTTCACACTTGCAGAATGGATCCGAGCGAAAACGGAGTTGAAGGACACGACGCTCATTCTCCTTACTTCCGGGCCCCGTCCGGAAGATGCCAGGCGAGTCCAGGAGCTTTCCATTGCGGCTTATCTGACCAAACCGGTCAAGCAGTCGGAACTCTATGAAGCGATCGGAACGGCGCTGGGAGTCAATACCCTCGAGGAAAGCAATGTCTGGGCAACGCCGCGGGAGGAGAAAGCGGTCCTGCCACCGCTGAGAATTCTGGTGGCGGAGGACAGCGTGGTGAACCAGAAACTCGCCGTCGGGCTCCTGGAAAAACACGGCCATCGCGTGCAGGTGGCCGCCAATGGCCGGGAAACGCTCGAGGCGCTGGCGTCGACATCATTCGACGCCGTGTTTATGGACGTCGAAATGCCGGAGATGGACGGGCTGGAAGCGACGACAGCCATCCGCGAGCAGGAGAAGAGGTCAGGCATGCACTTGCCGATCATCGCCATGACCGCGCACGCGATGAAAGGCGATCGGGAGCGGTGCCTGGCGGCGGGAATGGACGACTACGTTTCGAAACCGATCCGCGCCGCGCAACTGTTTCGCACGCTGGAATCGGTGCTGACGAGCTTGGGACGGCTCGATGCCCCGGCGAGTTTGCCGCGGTACGAATCGGCGTTGAGCCCGGAGGAGGCGCTGCGGGCCGTCGGAGGAGACCGATCGCTCCTGTGCAGCCTCATCCAGACGGCACTCGAGGAAGCGCCCGGGCTATTGGCTGAAATCCACGAGGCGATCGCCGAAAAGGACGCGGGGGCGTTGCGACGGCTCGCGCATAAGCTGAAGGCTTCGCTGCGGTGCTTTGGCCCGACGGCGGCGTTCGACCGCGCTCGCAAGATGGAGGAGGCAGCGACGGGGAATCGTTTGGACGAGGCAGGCGCAATGCTCGATCGGCTCGAAGAAGAGGTGAAGCAGTTGCTGCCGGCGTTGTCGAATTACCTGGAGGAGTCGGAATGTGCGTGAACGGAGAAGGGGAGGGCAGGGCGGGGGAGTGGATGAGGGATGAGGGATAAGAGATAAGAGATAAGAGACAACTGCTTCATTGCTCCAGCCTTCCGGCGCCCGCCCCATGCAGTGGACACAGAACTACGATCCTTTTGGAAACCCTTTGCTCTCCACGGCATGTGCCGCGCTGCCGCTGGTGGTGCTCTTGGGGGCAATCGCCATTTTTCAGATGCGGATCCACCTGGCAGCGATGCTGGGGCTGGGAATTGCCCTGGCCGTGGCGCTGCTGGCTTTCGAGATGCCCCCGCGCGCTGCGCTGGCGGCCGCGGGCTACGGCGCCGCGTATGGCCTGATGCCGATCGGCTGGATCATCCTGAACTTGATCTATCTGTATCAGTTGACCGTGAAAAAAGGCTCGTTCGCCGTCCTGCGCGAGCACCTGGGATCGTTCGTGCCTGACAAGCGGATTCAATTGATCCTGATCGCTTTCTCGCTGGGCGCTTTTTTCGAGGGAGCGGCGGGTTTCGGCACTCCTGTAGCAATCACGGCGGCGATCCTCATCCAACTCGGGTTCAAACCGCTGGAGGCATCGGTCCTGTCACTAATCGCCAACACGGCACCGGTCGCGTTTGGGGCCTTGGGAACACCGATTCTTGCCCTATCCGGCGTTACGGGGATCGACGTCCACGTACTATCCGCCATGATCGGCAGGCAATTGCCGCTTTTTTCTTTGATCGTTCCATTCTGGGTCGTATGGGCTTACAGCGGGTTTCGCGGCATGCTGGGCGTCTGGCCGGCGGCACTGACGGCGGGCCTGGCCTTTTCGGCTGCACAATTTGCGGTATCCAATTTTCACGGCCCGTGGCTGGTGGACGTGGTGGGCGCGATTTTCTCCATGGCGGCTTTGATCGTCCTGGTGAGGTTCTGGCGGCCCCGGCATCTCGACCAGCCGGAGAGCGAAGCGGGCGTGGATCCGGTTGCGTCGGCTGCGGCGACTCGGCGGGAAGTGGTGCAAGCATGGGCACCCTGGATTTTGCTGACTGCGGTGATCTTCATCTGGGGTCTGCCCCAGGTGAAACAGGGCTTGAACGCGGTGTCCGAGCCTCGGTTCGAAGTGCCCCATTTGCACGAGGTGGTCCTGCGTGGTTATCCGGTGGCGCCGCAGCCGACTGCGTCGGCGCCGACGCGGCCGGAAGATGCCATCTACAAGCTGGGCTGGCTTTCGGCTACAGGAACAGGGATCCTCGTGGCCGCACTGCTGGCGGGACTGTTGATGAATTTCTCGATTCGCGAGTTGGCCGGGACTTACCTGGAAACGCTGATTCGCGTCCGCTTTTCGTTGGTAACCATCGCCGCGATGCTGGCGTTGGGCTACGTGACCAAGTATTCGGGAACCGACGCCACCTTGGGGCTGGCGTTGGCGAAGACGGGCGTGCTCTATCCTTTCTTCGGCACGCTGCTTGGCTGGCTGGGCGTGGCGTTGA
The DNA here is from genome assembly GCA_040768665.1 of Thermoguttaceae bacterium. Lineage (GTDB taxonomy): Bacteria > Planctomycetota > Planctomycetia > Pirellulales > Thermoguttaceae > JABWBD01. Next base: position 62,514 of record JAXGMN010000027.1, on the reverse strand, counting down.
CCGGATCGGACACGGCGTCGAACGTTCTGTTCGGCAGTTTGCAGAAGATCACGGCCCAGCAGACAGGCGTCAGTGCGACGCTGATGGCCGCGGCCAACAGTTCGGGCGGGGTGATGGGCAAGATGGTCGACGCCCAGAGTATCGTCGTGGCGAGTACGGCGACCAATTTCTACGGCCACGAAGGCCAGATCCTGCGGCGGGTTCTGTGCCACAGCCTCGTGTTGGCCTCGCTGGTCGGCCTGTTGGTCATGCTACAGGCCTATGTGTACCCATTCACGCTCATGGTCGTGAAGTAGACTGCGGAAGGCGGGGCTTTCTCTCCGAAACCTCGTTCGATGCGTTCAAAAAGTCGATCAATTGCCGCAGCCTGCCGAGGCCGCGCCGGTTGAAATGGAAAACAAGCCGGGGTAGTTCGATCAGATCAGGCTCGTCCTTTTCTTCCGGAAGCGGTCCGCTGAGCTCGAAGCGGCCGTCGATGAGGATATCGGCGAAGCGAGTGTTGATCTGGTCGAGCGCGGCGGAATCGAGAGATTCACTGAGCCGGAGAACGAGCTGGCTCTTCACGTACCGCATGCTGTGGTAAACCCGAAAGAAGTTCAGAATTTCCTGGACCGCCTCTTCCACGGAATCGGTAATGCGGTAGAGCGAAAGGTCTTCGGGACAGATCAGCTTTCGGGCGAGCAGATGACGCCTGATGAAATCCTCAAAATCCCGCCAATAGCTGCCGCGGGGCTCATCGAGGAAGACGACGGGCACCATATCTCGTTTGCCTGTTTGAAGGAGGGTGAGCACTTCAAGGCCCTCGTCGAGGGTGCCGAAGCCGCCCGGCAAGAGGCACATGGCGTTGCTCTCTTTGACGAACATCAGCTTGCGAGTGAAGAAGTACTTCATATGCACGAGCTTTGGATCACCCGCAACGATCGGATTGGCGGACTGCTCGAAGGGCAGCAGGATATTCAAGCCCATGGAGTTCTCGCGTCCGGCACCGGCATGGCCCGCTTCCATGATGCCGGCCCCGGCTCCGGTGACGATGAACCATCGCTGCTGGGCCATTGCGCGGCCGAACCGCACGGCTTGCCGGTAAGCAGGCTCTTCCGGCAGTGTCCGTGCCGATCCGAACACCGTGACCTTCCGCCGGTGGCGGTACGGGCTGAAGACCTTGAATGCGTATCGGAGTTCACGAAGCGTGCGACTGAGAATCTTCAGATCACCCCGGCTCGTCCGGTCGCTGGCCAGCTTGTCCGCCGACTCGCGGATCTTCTCAATCAAGTCCGAGATATGGGAAGAGCCGGCGCGGCGAGCCGCGTAATCGGCCGGATCGGTGAGCAACTGTCCTTCCGTGGCGGCCGGATGCGGTTTCGGAGCGGGTGCATGGGGAATATGGTGATGTCGCGAAACATGCCGTGTTTTTTTCTCAAAATCTCTCACAAAGCCCCTCGTCGATCAGCGATTCCTGGTGCCAAATCTTCTCTGCGCCCATGGCTCACTGCTGGCGGCCGGCAGCGTACGGAGTGACCGTTCACGGGGCGGATGAGAAGGAGACAGGTCCGTGTTTTCGGACAACGCCTCACCGGCCGAATTCACTCCACAGGCCGAAAAATGGACCAGTCCCCGACCGCTGTGAACGGTTACCGTACGGATGCCCTGCCGAAAGCCTCATTATAACCTGCCTGCGGCCGGGACATTCGCGGTTGGCCAGGGTCTTGCGCGGATCACGCACATGGCACGCGGCAGTGCCGATTTCCCTAAAAGCAATCGCATCAACGACTTCCGCCAAATCAACTCCCTATTTCCGGCGCGGGGGGGAGGGCGTACGGGTCGTGCCGCTGGTACCGGTCGCAGGGGCTTGATCGGTTGCTTGGCGGAGCAGGGAAGAATGTAAGGGCTGTTTTGCTTAGGTCTCGGCGGCTGCCGTCTTGCCATTTCCACTGCCCGCACTTACACTCAGCAGTATGAGTTGCATAGTCCGCGAGAACGAGATCACGATCATCGAACTCGGCCCGAAGTACGATCCGCTGGACGATCAGGCTTTGAGCGAGTTTGGGGGGATACTATTGGCCGAGGCCACTCATGCTGAACCGCCCCGGCTTGTGCTCGATTTCTCTCGCACGACTTTCATCGGGTCGAGCTTCATCGAGCTATTGGTCCGGGCATGGAAGCGTCTGAAAGAGCGTGGGGGAACAATGGCACTCTGCGGCGTTCAGCCGTTTTGCCTGGAGATTCTTGAGGTCACGCGTCTGACGACGATCTGGAACATTTACCCGACGCGCGAGGAAGCGTTGGAGGCTATCCGTCGCTCGTGAGCGTCTCACGGCGGACTGAGAGCCTTCTTGCGGAGCCAGCCCCCTTTTTCATCCCCCAGGGCGCAGCCGGGCGGATTCACGCGGAGGGGCGGCGATAATGCTGGTAAGCGAGGATGACTTCGTACAAATCGATAGAGATGGTGATTTCGTCGTCTTTGAAATCCCGCAGCCATGTCCGCTGTGATTGGACGGCATCGGCCAGCAAAGGCAGCACCTCGACCAGCGGCACGGTCACGGTGGGGCGTCCCTCCTCACAGCGAGCCCCGTTGATGCTAGCAGCGTCATCCAGGGGCCCATAATATACTCTTAGGTGCGGTGCTGGCATGGCGTAACTCTTCCTTGCGGATTCAATCCCGGGTTGGAACTGGTTTGATGAAAAAGGGGACAGGCACCGCAACTACCAGGGGTTGCCGGCGCGAGCATACAAGTTTTTGCAGAGCCAGTCCCCTTTTTCATCTCTCCGGGTTGGAACCGAGTCGAACGGGGTTAAGCAAGCCTCGCTTGTTCGGCTCGTCCAGGGTCTGCGCCTATTTGTATCGGCCGGGCGCGTCGTACGAGTTTGATTTGACTGACTGAAAATGCGGTTTTTTTGCAGCCGTCTCGTTGGTCGGATCTTTCCCAAGGAATCGATATTGCCCGCATTGCCGGATTTGCGGCTTTTCCGGTACGATTCAGGTCCTATCCCTGCAAAGGTCCCAAGGCATGGTTCAGAAACGGGGAGGAGTGAAGATCTTGCCTCACAGGCAGGGGAGGGAGCCTCGACAAGGCGGCGAGATCAAGTTACAATGCGGCGTCGTTAACTCTCTATTCATACGAGTGTTGCGTCGTTTTCCCCTCGACGTCTGAAGTGCATCCATGCCCGAACCGGTAACAATCAATCTGCGGCATCTGGCCCGCGGCCTCGACATACCGCTTGGACAGGTACAGTCGGCTGTGGAATTGCTGGACGAAGGCAACACCGTCCCCTTCATTACCCGCTATCGCAAAGACCGGACGGGCGGCTTGGACGAGGAGCAAATCCGGGAGATCCAAAGCCGGCTGATCCGACTGCGGTTGCTTGCGGAACGAAAACAGACGATTCTCCGCTCCATTGAGTCACAGGGGAAACTGAGCGAGGATTTGGCCAACCAGATCCGGGAAGCGGACACGACCAAGCGGCTTGAGGACCTTTATCTTCCCTACAAACCTCGGAAACAGACGCTTGCCACCACCGCGCGCAGCCGGGGGCTGGAGCCTTTGGCCGACGAGATTTATCGGGCCGATCCGATCTGCAAGGATTTGGACGCGCGAGCCGCCGACTACGCCAACCCTGACCGGAAAGTGCCAAGCGCCGCCGACGCGCTTCTCGGCGCCGGACACATCCTGGCGGAACGGTTCAGCGAGATGGCGGAACTGAGGCAGCGGCTTCGCGATATTCTCGAGCAAAAGGGGCGGTTGGTTACCAGCGGCACGCAGTCCGAGAAACCGCCGCGAGGAAAGGCCGCGGTAGGGCAGCAGGCGGAACGGTTGTCCGCGGCTTTCGACGTAGAGCCCGAGACGGTCGGGATGCCGAGTTCCGGTCTGCCCATCGAGTCGCTGGAGACCGGCTGGCCCGACGCCGTTGCCGATACGGAGGTGGTCCAAGTCGAACCCGGCGAGGAGTTCAGCGAGGACTTTCTCACCCAGGTGGACGTGGTCAGTCCGCAGGAGACCGCGCCGCTACACGCGGCCCCCGAGATCAGCGATCCCGACAATACATTGCAGAGCAGTGAACCGACCGGGGTCGAGGACGCGCCGGAAGTTGTCTCGCCGCCGGAGCCGCCTCCGAGTTCGGGCGGGGGAGGGGGCGATTCGGAGGACCCATCGCAAATTGAGGGAGAAGGGACGGTCTCGACGGAGACCGCTCACGAGAAAGGGTCGGAAGAAGGGGAGCAGCAGCCTTCTGCCGAGGGCAAGCTCGAACCTCCCGTGGAATTGGGCGGCAGCACAGCACCGGAGACCGTAGTTCCGGCAAGCGGCAATTCCGAGACGGCGGAACTCGAGTCGGTCGAACCGGCGGCCGCGAGAGGATCGGCGGCCGAACAAGTCCCTGCGGCCGGTCCCAAGTCTTCCCGCCCGAAGCGGAAGAAGCAGAAGGCGCTGAAGGCGGAGCAGAAGCGGCAGCGAGAACAGCAGAGGAAGCGGGTCGAGGAGAGACTACGCAAGTCGTTCCGCGACTACTTCGACTTCGGCGAAGAACTCGTCAAGCTGCCGCCTCACCGCATTTTGGCAATCAATCGGGGCGAACGCGCCAAGATGCTGCGGGTGAAGATCGAGTACGATCTGGAAGCGATGAATCAGACGGTCGACGAGATGTGCGTTCCGCCGGAGCATCCGCATACCGAATTCTTGTGCGGTTGCGCCCGCGACGCGCTGGTGCGGTTGATCCTTCCCAGCCTGGAACGCGAGATCCGCCGCGAGTTGACGGAGAAGGCCGAGCAGCATGCGGTGGAAGTCTTCGCGAAGAACCTCCGCGGTCTGCTGTTGCAACCGCCGGTCCGGGGCCGGCGCGTCCTTGCCGTGGACCCCGGCTACAAGAGCGGCTGCAAACTGGTCGCCCTGGACCAGTTCGGCAACGTGCTGGCGCATCACATGGTCTACCTGGTTGGCGCCGAGAAGCGACGGGAGGAGGCACGGCGGGCCATCGCCGAAGCCATCGAGCGGTACCACCTTACGGTCATTGCGATCGGCAACGGCACGGGCGGGCGAACCGCCGAGGATTTCGTTTCCTCGATGATGTCCGAGGAGTTGAAGGATAAGGGCATTTCGTACGTGATGGTGAACGAGGCCGGTGCCAGCGTCTATTCGACCAGCCAGGCCGGCCGCGAGGAGTTTCCGCAGTACGATGCCTCGCTTCGGGGCGCGATTTCCATCGGCCGCCGGCTGCAGGACCCGCTGAGCGAACTGGTCAAGATCGAACCGGCCAACATCGGCGTCGGGATGTACCAGCACGACGTGAAAGCGAAGCATCTGCAGGCATCGCTCGACGAAGTGGTCGAATCGTGCGTGAACTACGTCGGCGTGGACGTAAATACCGCCAGCCCCGCGCTGCTGAGATACGTGTCGGGCCTCAACCAGTTGACGGCGCGGCGGGTCTACGAGCACCGCATGCAAAACGGGCCGTTTCGCAACCGCGAACAGCTCCGCGAGGTGGCGGGGTTTGGCGAGGCAACTTTCGTCCAGGCGGCCGGATTCTTGAAGATTTCGACCGGCGACCGGCCGCTTGACGCAACCTGGATTCACCCGGAAAGCTACGAAATCGCCGAGCGGGTCTTGAGCAGACTCGATGCGACGCCCGAGGAGATTTCGCGGCGGGACGGGGCGAGCGGCCTTGCGGAACGTGCGGCGAAAGTGGATGTGCCGGCGATGGCGAAGGAGCTTGGCGTCGGCGAGTTGAGCCTGAAGGACATCCTCACGCAACTGGCGCGTCCGGGACGGGATCCTCGCGAAGATTTGCCGCCGCCGATGTTCAAGAAGGGTGTGCTCAAGCTCGAGGACCTGACGCCGGGAATGGAACTGACCGGCACCGTGCTCAACGTGGTCGATTTCGGCGCGTTCATCGACATCGGCATGCACGACACCGGGCTGGTGCACGTCAGCCGCCTGGCCAACCGTTTCGTTCGCGACCCGCATGAGGTGGTTACGGTTGGCGACACGGTCCGGGTGTGGGTGGTGGAAGTGGAAAAACAGCGGCGCCGGGTTTCCCTGACGATGGTCCCGCCGGGCGCGGAGAAACCGGCTCCGCCGCGCCGAGGCAAACCGGAGGAAGGGCGCGGCGAAAGGCCGCCCCGTCCTCGCCAGGATCGTCGCGCGAAAGGCAAGCCGCCGCGCCGAGGCGAGGGCCAGGGGCGCCCCGCATTCGAACATAGGCCCAAGCCCCGCCCGAAGCCAGTGACTCCGATCACCGACGAGATGAAGAAAGGGAAGGCCCCGCTGCGAAGCTTCAGCGATCTGGCCCAGTTTTTCGAAGCCCAACAGCCGGGCAGCGTTGCGGAAAGTCAGGACGACGAGGACAATCAAGACAAAAAGAAGAAAAAGAAGTAGTCGCCACCGGCGCCTGCTTGATTCATGACGGACTTCGACAAACGACTGGAAAAGGCGATCGAGCGCGGACAGCGGACCAGCGATGCACGCGCCCGCGCCGACGCCGAACGGGCACTGAACGAACAGGAACTACGCCGGCTGCACACGCAGTACCGCCTGGAGCTCTCCGAGCATATCGAGCGGGCATTCCGGCGTCTGACAAATCACCTGCTCGGCTTCCGTTTCGAGACGGTGGCCTCCGAACGAGGCTGGGGCGCCGCGGTCAGCCGGGACGACGTCGGCATCACCGATCGGGGAACGCGCAGCAATTTCTTCAGCCGCCTGGAGATGACGATCCGTCCCCAGAGCGAGTTCAATGTCCTGGAGCTGAGCGCAAGGGCCACGATACGCAATCGTGAGATCTTCAATCGCACGCATTTCGAGCGTCTCGGCGAGGTCGATCTCCACACGTTCACCGAAACGATCGATCGCTGGATCCTGGAATTCGCCGAGGTGTACGCGGCGAAGACTTGAAGAATGACCCGCAAGCAGCGAGGCCGCTCTTCGCGTTTGAAGCAGCCGGGCTGCCATCGCTTTTCCAAGTCTGCGAAGTGAACCGCGCCATAAGATCCCCCAAGCTCCTGCTGTTCGACATCGACGGCACACTCCTGCTTTCCAACGGCGGAGGTGTGCGTGCGATGACGCGGGCGGCATGCCGCGTCTTCTGCCCGGGGTTCAGCCTGGCAACGATCGATTTCAACGGCCGACTCGACCCGGAAATCGTCGTCGAAGCCCTGGCCACCAATCGCGTGGAGGCGACCGAGGAGCAACTGGATATCTTCCGGCGGAATTATTTCGAGCTGCTTCGCGGCGAGGTTGCACCCGCACGACCTCGCCGGGGTGCTCGATCTGCTGGCGAGATTGCGGCGGACCGGACGGCGTGGTCCTGGGGCTCGTCACGGGCAACTACATGACCTGCTCGCCGGTACGTGGACATCGATCCGGATTGGTTTGTCATCCACGGCTGCGGCGATGGCCGAGGACGCGTCCGCTGGTCCGCTGGGCGATGGACGCGGCATCGGAGCTGTCAGGAAAGCCAATCGACCCGGTGCGCGGACACGGTTGTGCTGGGCGACACGCCTCGCGACGTCGACTGTGCAAAAGCTAACGATTGCCTGGCTGTGGCCGTGGCGACGGGCCATTTTTCAGTCGACTTGCTCCGCACCACTGCGGCCGACCTCGTTTTGGCCGACTTGAGCGACCCCACCCCTCTTTGAGATGCTGAACTGAGAGCCTGTCCCAAAACCTCCCGCGAAGAAGGGGACAGGCACATTTTGCTTCGAAGGCTCCGCAAAATGGGCCAGTCCCCGACAGTCTTGAGGCAAGCTCTGAGCGGGGGCCGGTCGGGCCCAACGCGCGGCGCACCTTGCGGGATCGAACTTCGTTGCAGGGTTGGCAGGTCAGCCGGCCAGCCGAGCGACGTGCTCCGGAACATCCACATCGACGCGTTCCGGGCGATAGCGGAACTGCATCAGGTAGGCGTCTTCGGGAGTGTCCTCGTAGTAGCCGCGGAGCACGGAGGTGGCCCGGAAACCCGCGTTGCGGAAGAACAACTGCGCGGCGAGGTTGGTTTCCCGCACTTCGAGCGTGATCCGCGTTCGACGTTGCGGCGAGAGCTTTCCGGTCAACTTTGCGACCATCTGCGTGGCGATGCCACAGCGGCGAAAATCGGCGGCCACTGCAAAGTTGAGAACGTGCAGCCGGGTCTTGTTCAACTCGTAGATCATGAAGCCGACGACGCGTTCTTCATGTTCGGCAACCATTCCGATGCAATTGCGCTGCCGCAGGCACCGGATGAACTCTTCTTCCGACCAGGGATACTCAAAGCACTCGGACTCGATCTTCAACACCTCAGGCATGTCACGCCGAATCATCCATCGGATATGGACCCGTACTTCTTGCTTCTGGCCGGAAGTCATGCTGGCCTCCTTCCTTGTCGGCCGGCGCGGCCGCTGACGGCCGCAAACCCGTGCAATATTCCCTCGACGCACCCCTGCGTCGTTTGCCCCGGCCGCCGGTTCTCGTCGGATTCGAGAGCGGGCTCCGTGAGCTGGCCAATACCGTATCAAAAAGCCGCTGATCTGCCAATACGAACCGAAGTACTGCCGCGACCGGAGTTTACGGTTCAAACTTTCCGAGCAGAAGGGATAGGGGGCGGGAGTCGATTCCGGCCCGGCCTCATCCCGACGTCGAACCACCACGGTCTGCGGAGCCGGTCCCCTCGTTTTCAGCAGTCTTCGGCCGCTTGCGGTGAAACGATCCGATCCGGCCGCTGAATGCGCACCCTTTTGGCTGCCCAGACAGCCAGCTTTTCGCGAAATATTTTGGCATTGTGACGGATGTCGACGGGGAACGCCGGATGCAGCAGGAAGTCGTCGATGTTCGCGGTGGCAGGTTGCGATCGGGCGAGTTGCCGGATTTCCTCGATCAGTTTCCGTCTGGCGGCTGCGTCGGCCGGCATGCGTCCCGGGTGCGGCTCGAGCACCATGACAGGCCGCTGGCGGCCTGGCGGCCCGACGCCGACCAGAGCACTGCGAAAGATGTCCGGATGCCGGTTGAAAATCGCCTCGCAGGGGATCGTGTACATCGGGCCTTCGGCGGTGAGCACGCGATGAGCCATACGGCCACAGAACCAGAACCGCCCCTGAGAGTCGAAATAGCCGACATCGCCCATCCGATGCCAGACGGCCTGGCCATCCGGAATCTTTCCGAGGGCATTCGACTCGACCCGAGTGACGTAACGCCGGGTGACTACCGGCCCATGGACAATCAGTTCTCCGATCTCGCCGGCCGGCAATTCTTCAGCCTCTTCGAGCGAACGAATGGGGCCGTCGACGGCGCGGATGACTTTCCACCGTATCCGCGAGAACTTGCGGCCGACGCATACCCCGGCTCCCTCGCGTGTCCTGGCCGCCGTCTCGCCGAGCACCTCGCCGGCTGCGATCGAGGCGACGGGAAGCGACTCGGTCGCGCCGTATGGCGTGTGCATGTCGCCTTCCGGATGGATGCAATCCTTCATCGCCTGGAGGACGTGCGTTGCCGCGGGCGCTCCGGAGGACAAGACTCGCCGCAACGTCGGCAACCGTATCCCATGTTCGCGACAATACGAGCCGATACGGTTCCACAGCGCCGGCGAGCCAAATGCCTGCGTCGCTTTCCAATCATGGATCGCCTCGATGATGTTGACCGGGTCAACGCGCGCGGGGCGCGTGGGGTCCATGCGCGGGATCACCGCGGTGACACCCATTGCGCAGTTGAACAGACCGAACAGCGGGAAACAGGACAGATCGATCTCGCCGGGCTGGATCTTGAAAAAGTCGCGAATCTCGTCGACTTGGGCGTCGAAGTTGCCGTGGGCGTAAAGGACACCTTTGGGAGGCCCCGTGCTGCCGGTCGTGAAGATGATGGCCGCGGGGTCGCTGCTCGTCGCCGGGGAGGGCTCGAAATCCGGAGCAGGCTGCCGGCGCAACTGGTCGATGGTCGGTCCGCCCCAGAACCACCGCCGCCCTACGGTCACATTGAATCGGGCCGCGGGGAACCGCGGCCGCAGGATCGTTCGCACTGCGTGCACGAGAGGCACGGCGACGAATCCCTGGGGCTCCGCGTCGGACAGACATCGGATCAGGTTACGCTTCCCCATGCCGGGGTCGATGAGGATGACGACAACGCCGGCTTTAAACAGCGCGAAGACCAGCGAAATGAAGTCGATTCCGGGCCGCACCAGCAGGGCGAGCCTTGTCCCCGGAAAAACGCCCATGCGGCGCAGTCCGGCCGCAATACGGTTGCTGTCGTCGTCCAACTCCTCGAACGTTGCCTGCCGGTATTGCCGCTTGCCTTGGCGATCGACTCCGAGGGCTTCGGCGACAGCAACGGCGCGAGGCGTTCGGCGAGCGACCGCCGCGAGGCGCGCGGCGATATTGGCGGCTTCTGGGGAGGATGGCGGGACGGTCGACACCTCACTCGATCTCCAAACGGGACGGCGATCGGCGCCGAGCGGGGCCGGCGCCGGAAATATTGAGTGTAGAGCTTCGGCGGGGGGAGAACAACGGGGCGGGAGATCCAGCCGCGCCGACCGGGAACTGCGTCGGGTAGCAGGGGAACTCGCGACAGCCGGTTGAAGGCTACGTAACCGTTCACGCCCACGGGAACGGGTCCATTTTCGGCCAGTTCGGGCGTTTTGACGCGAAACAGAACGGATACGAGATTACGAACGGATTCGCACGGCCAGATCCCGCTCGGCAAGCGGGACCTACCTAGGCGGCGAAGCGTCGTGCGATGAGTGTGATGTTCTGGCCGCCGAAGCCGAAGCTGTTGGTCAGCGCGACATCGCAGCGCTGCTGGCGAGCCACGTTGGGAACGTAGTCGAGATCGCAGTCGGGGTCGGGCGTTTCGTAGTTCGTGGTCGGCGGCAGGGCATTGTCTCGAATCGCCAGCAGGCAGAGGATCAACTCGGTCGCACCGGCGGCCGCGATGAGGTGGCCCATCATGCTCTTGGTGCTGGAGACCGGAACCTTGTAGGCATGCTCCCCGAAGACTTGCTTGACGGCCAGGGTCTCCACCTTGTCGTTGACCGAGGTGCTGGTGCCGTGGGCGTTGATGTAGTGGATGTCCCCGGGATTCATCTTGGCGTCGTCGAGCGCCATACGCATGCAGCTTATGGCTCCGCGGCCTTCCGGATGAGCGTCGGTGATGCGAAAGGCGTCGGCGGTGGAGCCGTATCCGACGATCTCGCCGTAGATGTGCGCGCCGCGTGCCTTGGCCCGTTGCAGCTCCTCGAGAATCACCATGCCGGAGCCCTCGCCGAGAACGAATCCGTCGCGGTTGCGGTCGAAGGGGCGAGAGGCCTTTTGAGGCTCGTCGTTGCGTGTGCTCAAGGCGGTCAGAAGGTTGAAGCCGGTGACACCGAACGGATGGATCATCGTATGCGTGCCGCCGGAAAGCATCACGTCGGCCTCCCCGGCGCGGATGATTTCGCTCGCCTCGCCGACCGCCTGACTGCTGGCAGCGCAGGCCGTGAGGCAGTTGACGTTTGGCCCCTGGGCGTCGAAAAGACTGGCCAGATGGGCCGCGGTCATGTTGGGCTCCTGCTCCATCTCGGCGATCGGATTGAGGATTTCCAACCCCTTCCGTGCGAACTTGCCCAGGTCGAGTTTGCCGCCGTCGAGGGCAGCAACCATCATCCGGGTGAAGCGATCGAAATCCTGCTGGCCCTCTCCGCTGCCGGTGTAAATGCCGAAACGTGTGGGGTCGAGGTTGCCATCGAGGACGCCCGAATCGGCCACGGCCTGTTTGGCGGCGCCGACGGCGAAGTGGGTGTGGCGTCCCTGGTGCTTCCAGTGCTCGGGGTCTTCACCGGCATCGGCGATCGTCCAGTTGCGGACCTCGGCCGCGATTTTCGTCGGAAAGCTGCCGGCGTCGAACAGGCTGATGTAGCCGACCCCGGAGTCGCCGGCAAGAAGGTGTTTCCATACCGTCTCGATATCCGCTCCAAGCGGAGTCACACAGCCTATTCCGGTGACCACTACTCGCCGTCGCATCACTGACTCCTGCCAAGCTCCCGGATCGAACCCTAGTGCGGCGCAGACGCCTGTTTCCGCGGGTCCGTGTCAAAATGGTAATCGGACTCCCGGAGCGGCCCGCCGTCGGCCGCGCGGCCCACCTCGAATGCCCGCAGGATCCGCATCATCCATAGATACATGCCCGGCTCGAAGAGCACTTTGTCCTGGTAATCGGCATTGAGGTGAGCGAAGACGAACTCGACCTCCGCGTGCAGTTCGCCGTTGCGGTGGCTGGTGGCACGAACGCTGGCCCCGCTCTCGTGGATCGCCTCCATCGTGGCGGTGTACAAGAGGGAGTCGCCTGGCAGGGCTTCCGAGTGGAAGCGGACCTTCGGCAGCTTCGCCAGGATCACTTTTTCCCGAAATCCGTTGTGTTCCCAGACCAGCAGCCCGCCGGTCTGCGCCAGTCCTTCGATGATCAACGACTTGGGCATTACCGGATAGCCGGGGAAGTGGTCGTGGAGATGATCTTCCGAGAGGGAGACACACTTCACGGCCTTGGCGTAGCGGCCGCTCTCGAACTCAACGAACCGATCAATCCAGTACCAGCGCATAAGCCACTCTTCGCTTCTTCGCCACGGGGCGGCGTCTTGCGGCGCCGCTTTCATCCGGGTAACCATTCACGCCCACGGCCGGCGACCGGTCCATTTTTCGGCCAATTCGATTATTTTGGCGTCAAACACGTTGGCCGAAAACATGGACCTGTCCGCCTCTCTTCCGCGGGCGTGACCGGTTACTCATCCGGTCACTTCCACCTTGCTCTCGACGAAGCGGCACATATCGGCAACCGTCAGCAGATTGCCGAAATCCTGCACGACCGGATTCTCGGCAAACTGGTCGAGATTGGCAAACGGCATTCGATTGCGGAGTTGCGCCAGCCCGGATTCGGTCAGTCGCCCGTCCTGGACGTACTCCGAATTGGTCAGGATATCTTCCGGGAAAAGCTCTCCGCGTGGAATCTTGATGTCGAACGCCTTTTCGAGGCGGAAAACGATATCGAGAAAGTCGATTGACTCGGCGCCCAGGTCGCCCACCAGAGTGGCCTCGGGGGTTACTTCGTCCTCGTCGACACCGAGCGCCTCGACAAGCGCATTCTGGATCTTCTCGAAGATTTCGTCTTTCGTGGGCATTTCAACGGGTCTCCCAAACTGGTTTGTGAAATCATGCGTTGCGCGCGCCATGTTCCGTGCGCGATGGTTCGATCCTGTTGCCGAATAGCATGTCTCGCGATCAGTAGCCTCCCAAGCTGACGCCACCGTCGACACGGAGCACTTGTCCGGTGATGTAGCTCGCCTCGTCACTGGCGAGAAAGGCGACAACCCGGGCCACTTCCTCGGGCTTTCCGATCCGTTTCATGGGGATGACTTCTTTGATGCGATCGCCCGCCAGGCCTCGCACGGCCTTGCTCATATCGGTCTCGATCATTCCGGGGGCGACGGCGTTCACGCGGACCTTGCGCGGGGCAAACTCTTTTGCCATCGCGCGGGTAAGGCCGTCGATTCCGCCCTTGCTTGCCGCGTAATTCACCTGCCCGCGCGAGGCGAACTCGGCCGCCGTACTCGACAGGTTCACCACGCTCCCGCTCCGCTGGTAGAGCATCTGCTGGGAGACGGCGCGGCAGTAATGATACGTGCCGAAGAGATTCGTCTCGATCACGTCTCGCCACTGTTGGGCGGTCATGGCGCCCATAAGGCCGTCGATCACGATGCCCGCGGAATTGACCAGGATGTCGAGGCGCCCGGCGCGCTCGATGATCTCGTCGACGATCTGCTGGGCGCGTGCGGCGTCTCGGACGTCGGCCTGAACCGCCCGGGCCTTCTGGTTCAGTCCGCCGATCTGGGCCGCGAGTTCTTCCGCGGCAGGCTGGTTGCTGTGGTAGAGAAACGCGACATCCGCTCCTTCGGCGGCCAACTGTTGAACCACCGCCCGGCCGATCCCGCGGCTGCCGCCGGTTACGAGTGCTATCTTGCTTTGCAGTCGCATGGTTTGGAAGTGTGAGTCGAGAGAATTGGTTATCGATCGAGCGGGGCGACCGATCAGCCGGTTGCCGCCTGCGCGGCTGTATCCCGGGGTCGATACAGTAGGTGAAACCAGTTTCGCATCTGGGAGCTGACTTGCCGGTCGGTCGCGGCGTGCAGCGGCTGGGCCTCAGACAAATTAAAACGCTCGAGGATCAAGCGGGCGCTGACCGTCGTCTTTCCGTCGACGGTACCCTGGACCTTGAGCTTTGTCTCGCGCTCGGTCTGGCTAACCACCTCCGCGGTTACATGGAGTGTTTGCCCCGGCTCCACGAATTGTCCGTACTTCACACCACTTGCCTCCCGGAGCACCACCATACTGTGTGAGAAATCTTCGCTCGCTCGCACGAGCCAGGCGGCTGCTTGCGTCATCGCCTCCAACATCAGGACACCCGGCATAACCGGAAAACCCGGAAAATGGTCCCCCAAGTATTCTTCGGCCAGCGAGAGTGCCTTGACCGCCGTAATCTTGGCGCCCGGCTCCAAATATTCGATCCGATCGATAAGAGAGAACCGCATGGCGTTCCTGGCAAGATTTTCCGATTGCGCAAGAGAAGCACGGTCAGGAATAATCAAACGACTCAGTATAGTTTTCCAACGCAGCCGCCACAACGGCGAAAGTTGGCGAGGGGGAGGCTGCCACTATGGCAGCACCTGGCTGCTCGCTGTCCAGGTCCCTCTCCGCAAACCGGCTTGTGTCTTGGGGTAACGACCACGCCCCCGCTTCTGGCATCCCGTTTGCACACCTGAATCAGCCGATTTCGCACACGACGAAGGAGGTACTGGAAATGAACTTTGTCCCATGGAAAAGCAGGCAGCGGGAAAGCGAATCGATGCCATCGTCGTTCGCCAACCTGCGGACCGAAATCGACCGCCTGCTAGAGAGCTATGTACGAGAACCTCTTAGCACGCTAGGGGGCCCATTCGGCGGTCAGCGAGGCTGCGCTCCGCCAGTCGATTTGGCGGAGAATCCCGACGAGGTGGTTGTTCGTGCGGAGGTCCCGGGGGTTGACCCGAGTGAGATTGAAGTAACCTTTTCGGGGGGTCAGCTTGTGCTTGCCGGTGAGAAGCACGACATCATCGCAGGCAGCGGCAGAGAGTTCTACCACACCGAGAGCCGCTTTGGCCGTTTCCGCCGAACGATTCCGCTTCCTCAGGCCATCGATGCGGAAAACGTTGAGGCGGAATACCTCCATGGCGTCTTGACGATTCGTCTCAAGAAGACTTCAAGTATCCCGCCCAAACGGGTTACCGTGAGGGTAAGAGAAGGCGAATCGACGGTTTCCTGCCCCACTTCACCCGCGAGTCCAGAGGCGGTGCCGCCGATCTCGTAGGGGACCGCCAGCAGAGAGACAATCTCGTCATCCGAATTGCCGATCTGGGCGGATACGGCAATCTGAGAATTATACGGTTCGCACTGTCCTCTACCGATCACAACAGCGAAGAACTTCCATAACCTTTATAGGGGTTCAGTTCTTCAGGGGGCGATCCCCCGTAAAATTGCGACAAAATGCCCATGCGGGGGTATATCGCCGAGCCTTCGCTCTATTAGAATGGCACGTCATGCGGTGTGTTAGCATACTGCCAACAGCAGGACGCGATCCGGAGTTATCCCATGTCGAGTGTGCCGGAGTTGGAATGGGGCGTGGTGGAGCGAGGCACAAAGCAGTATCGCCGTCTGGACGACGACCATGTTGATCAGCCGACCGCCGAGGAACGACTACGGCGAGAGCAACGAGTACTACTCGAATTGCTCGACCTGCACGAGCAGGAACGCCGCCTGGTCGCCTACGAGATCCACGACGGGTTTGCCCAGTTGGCAGCAGGAGCGGCAATGCAATTCAATGCATTTCGGGCGTTCGAGCAAGACGCTTCGGCAAAGGCCGCGCAGGCCTTCAACGAAGGGGTCCGCTTGCTGGGCGAGAGTGTCGAAGAAGCCCGCCGTCTCATCAGCGGCCTGAGGTCTCCGGTGCTTGACAGCGCGGGGGTCGTCGCGGCGATCCGAGACTTTCTTGACCCGATCGTCCAGCACACAAACGTCGAAATCCAGTTTGCGGAGAACCTTGGGGCAATGCGTCTGGCCCCGATTCTCGAAACGGCGGTTTTTCGCATCGTCCAGGAGAGCGTGACGAACGCCCGGAAGCATAGCCGAAGCGATCGGATCCGCGTGATGCTCAAGAGCACGAGCGATTCGCTGAAGGTGGAGATCCAGGACTGGGGACGAGGATTCCAATCGAGCGAAATCAGCCGCTCGAGTTTCGGGCTGGAGGGAATTCAGCAACGGGCCCGCCTGCTCGGTGGCAGGGTGAGAATCAACACCAGTCCTGGTGAGGGAACGCGGGTCCGTGTCGTGTTTCCTTTGATGATGCCAGCCCGAACCGACGCTTGGGAGCCGTAAGAGAATAAGCTGGCCAAGAGTCGTAGGGTGGATTTTAATCCACCCCTTGTTTTCCGGGTGGATTAGAATCCGCCCTGCGTCAAAGTGTATGATTTGTTTTCTTACGCCCCTCGGGTCGCTGCCGGCACCGGGTGAGCCGGCCGACAAGTAGGATGCGGTGGATCAAACTGACAATTGCTTACGATGGCACGGCTTACTGCGGCTGGCAGTACCAACCCGATCGGATGACGGTCCAGGGTGTCGTGGAAGACGCCTTGGGCCGAATCACGCGTGAGACGATCCGCACCGTGGCCAGCGGCCGTACCGACGCGGGCGTGCATGCTCTTGGGCAGGTCGTCAGTTTTTCGACCGCTAGCCACCTGCCGGCCGACGTTTTCCAGCGAGCAATGAACGCGGAGCTGCCGCGCGACGTAGCCGTGATCGGCGCGGAGGACGCGCCCGACGGATTCCACGCGACCCACGATGCCGTCCGCAAGCGATATCGCTACGCGATCCACGACGGCCCGGTCCGCGACGTATTCCAACTCCGCTATGCATGGCATCTCGGCGCACGGCTGGATGCCGAGCGAATGAACCGGTCGGCCCAGGCGTTGGCAGGCACCCACGACTTTCGTAGCTTTGAAACGAGTGGGTCGCCGCGTACCAGCACCGTTCGGACCGTGCTGGAAATTGAGGTCCGGCGGGGCGGGGCAGGGGAGGGGGACCTGGTGACGACCGAAATCGAGGCAGACGGATTCCTGTACAATATGGCGCGGGCTATCGTCGGTACATTGGTCGAGGTGGGACGAGGCGCAAGACCGGAGACGTGGCCCGCCGAAGTGCTCGCTGCGGCGGATCGAACCGCCGCCGGGCAAACCGCGCCCGCGCAGGGTCTTTTCCTGGTAAAGGTCGACTACGGCGAGGCAGGCGCAAAGGGAAGCAAGAGGGCAGGGGAGTAGAGCAGGGGTAGGCTGGCGGCGACAACGCGGCATATTTCCTCGATTGCCCCGTGTTTCAACAGTGAATTACAGAGATACGCCTCACGCATGCGAATCGCCCACGTCATTACGCGACTGATCCTCGGTGGAGCGCAGGAAAACACGCTGCTGTCGTGCGAGGATTTGATTCGCATTTACGGCGACGACGTGCTCCTGATCACCGGACCGCCGCTTGGCCCCGAAGGGAGCTTGATCGAGCGGGCAAGGGCAGGGGAGGTGCCACTGGAGATGGTTCCTCAACTCGGCCGCGCCGTTCATCCCTGGCGCGACGCATCGAGCTACTTCGCTGTCAAACGAGCGATTCGCCGCTTTCGGCCCGATGTTGTTCACACGCACAGCGCCAAGGGCGGTATTCTCGGGCGGGCTGCGGCGAGCGCATTACGGGTCCCGGCCATCGTTCACGGCGTGCACGGAGCGCCGTTCCACCCGTACCAGAGCAGAATCGCTCGCGCACTGATCCGCGCGGCCGAGCGCTGGGCGGCGGCGAGGTGCCATGCGATGGTCAGCGTGGCCGATGCCATGACGGACCTGATGGTCGAAGCCGGCGTTGCGCCGCGAGAGAAATTCACGACGATCTATAGCGGAATGGAGGTCGAGCCGTTTCTCGACTCCAAACGCCATCGCGACACCATGCGACGCGAATTGGGATACCGTCCCGAGGATATCGTGGTCGGCAAAGTAGCCCGACTGTTTCATTTAAAGGGCCACACCTATGTCATCGAGGCCGCACGGCGAATCATCGAGCGGCACCCGCACGTTCGTTTTCTGCTTGTGGGCGACGGCCTGCTTCGAGAGACGCTTGAGCGACAGATTGCGGCGGCCGGACTTGTGGAGCATTTTCAGCTCGTTGGACTCGTCCCGCCACAGCGGATCCCCGAATTCATCTCGGCCATGGATATCGTCGTCCACGCCAGCCTCCGAGAGGGGCTTGCGAGGGTGCTACCGCAGGCGCTGATCGCCGGAAAACCGGTGGTCAGCTACGACATCGATGGGGCGCGCGAGGTTGTCCTTCCGGACAAGACGGGTTACCTGATTCCGCCGACGAGTGTTGAGCAATTGGCTCAGGCAGTCTGCTGTCTCGCGGAAAGTTCGGAACAGCGGGATGCCTACGGCCTCGAGGGTCGCAGGCGGTTTGCCGACCTGTTTCGCCACGAACGGATGACGGCGGAACTCCGGACCCTGTATCAACGTCTGCTCAACGAGAAATAGATACTCGTGGCGGGGCAGGGCAGGGGGGGCGGGGCTGGCGTGATGAAAACAACCACCCGCCACGATTTCAAAAGGTTCAGCAGCCCGGCTGCTGGCAAACGGATTCCCGCTGCCCCAAGCGGTTGCTCGATGTCAGCAGCCGGGCTGCTTGATGTTCTGACAGGTCGTTGGATAAAAAAGGGGGACGCGCACCGCAAAGAATAGCGGGTAAACGGGAGCGAAGAGACAGGGGCTCGCGAGCTAGTCCCTTTTTCACCCCCCGGGCGGCACAGGTCGGGGGTGGGCTGATAAAAACGGGGACTGGCTCCGCAACATCTTGTGTGGTCGCTCTGGCTAAACCGCTATTAGTTGCGGTGCCTGTCCCCGTTTTTATCAAGTTTTTATCAGCCCAGGTCGGGGGCGACACAATTGTCCGGCAGGCTGCATTCCGTTAAACTAGATAGGTTATACCCTTCCACTCCACCCTTCTACACACTCCCTTCACCTGCTGCACGAATCGTTCGGGATTCCCCGTGAGCATCAACGCCGGCCTCCTTGGGCCTTACCGTCTGCTGAATATCGTGAATACCGGCCAATCAAGCCGTATCTGGCAGGCGTATCATGACGGCGAGGACAAGTTCTATGCGGTGAAGGCACTTCTGGACCAGTACCGGAAGAGTCGCGAATACGTTCATTTGCTGCGATGGGAGTATATGGTCGGCTCGAAGATTTCCCACGATCGCATTATTCGAATGCAGCAGTTCGGGACTGAGCGTGGCACGCCGTATCTGGCGATGGAGTGGTTTTCCGCCCCGAATATGAAGCAGTGGATTCGACAAGGATTTGAGAATATCGGTTACATGATTCCCAAGGTCGCCCTGCAGGCAGCCGAGGCTGTCGCCCACTTCAATTCCCATGGATGGGTGCATCGGGACGTCAAGCCCGACAATTTTCTGATTACCCCGGAGGGAGACGTCAAGCTGATCGATTTCGCGCTTGCCCAGCGAGCCAGCGGTGGCCTGGGACGACTTTTCTCCAGGCGCAGTCGCATCGTTCAAGGGACGCGAAGCTACATGTCGCCAGAGCAAATCCGCGGCGAACCGTTGGATTCTCGTGCCGACCTTTACAGCCTCGGTTGCACACTTTTTGAACTGGTCGGAGGGCGGCCTCCCTACACGGGGGCCAGCGCCAACGATCTCCTCGTCAAACACCTCAGAGCCTCGCCGCCCACGGTCCAGGCACTTAACCATGAGGCGACACCCGAATTCTCTGACCTGCTCCGGCAGGCCTTGTCGAAGAAGCCCAGTTCACGTTTGAACTCGACGGAGGATTTCTATTCCCAATTGCGGGGAATCAGCATCCTCCGCGCGATGCCGGCTCCCCCGAAAGCGGCCCAGGAGCAAGAGAATTGACCGACTGTCGGTCCGCTCTCGGAGGCCAATGACTACGGACGGACAGTCGGTCTGGCCGACTTGGATAGTAGAGGCAATAATACGGAGCGCGCCGAACGGCTACCGGCAGCGCCGTCATTCGAGCGGATCGACATCATCAATACCCGGCAGACAGGCAAGCAGACGATGGCAACAGGCGAATACCGGCTCTCCTTCGAACGACCGATCTACGAACTGGAGGCCCGGCTGGAAAAACTCGAGCGTTTGGCCGGCGAAAATGTCGACGCGCGCGGCGAAGTGCACCGGATGCGGCGCGAGTTGATCGATTTGAAGAAGTCAATCTACCGCAACCTGAAGCCTTGGGAAGTGGTGGAGGTTGCGCGCCATCCCGATCGGCCGATGACGACCGACTACATCGAGTTGGTATTCGACGAGTTCGTCGAGTTGCACGGCGACAAATGCTTCGGCGACGATCGGGCGCTCCGAACGGGCTGGGCGAAAGTCGACACGTACAAGTGCCTCCTTGTCGGGCATCAGAAAGGCAAGACGATCAAGGAGAAGAACGCCTGCTATTTCGGCTGCGCTCATCCGGAGGGTTATCGCAAAGCGATTCTCAAGATGAAGCTGGCCGCGAAGTTTCGCCTACCGGTGATCTGCTTCATCGATACGCCGGGCGCATGGCCGGGCATTGGAGCGGAGGAACGCGGCCAGGCCCAGGTCATCGCCCAGGCGATGTACGAGATGTCCCGGCTGCCCACACCGATTCTCTGCGTCGTGATCGGCGAAGGCGGGTCCGGCGGCGCGTTGGGGATCGGCGTTGGCGACCGTGTCGCCATGCTGGAGCATTCGTACTATTCGGTGATCAGCCCTGAAGGCTGCGCGGGGATTCTTTGGAAAAGCCATACCTACAAGGAAGAAGCCGCGCGTGCGCTGAAGATGACATCGAAAGATCTGACCAAACTCGACGTCATCGATGCGGTGATTCCCGAACCGCTGGGCGGCGCCCATCGTGACCATCATGAGATGGCGTCACGACTCAAGCTGTTCTTGCGAAGCACGCTCCGCGAGTTGATCGGTCAGCCGACCGAGGAGCTTCTTGAGCGCCGCTATCAGAAGTTCCGACGGATGGGAGTCTTCCTCGAGGGAAGCAGACTCAACGGGACTTCGCTCTCCGTCCATTTCCGCTCCGCTCCATCCCCGAACGGCGACGGTGCCGCCCAGCGGAATCAGGACGTGGAACAGGTATCTTGACGCGATCGGCTTCGCGCGGCCCGAAACGGATGTTCCACGCGGCGTAGAATCTTGTCCGGGCCGGCGGGCGCAGGAGCGACTTTGCAGCAGTCGTTGGCAGCGCGTCGGGGTTTGCCGGGGTGGTTGGTGGTTTCAGGTCCCGCTCGGCAAGCGGGACCTACTTGCGCGTCGGCGCCGGCTCGTGTCTCTGAACCACACCCCGGGAAGAAGCGTTGCGGGAGCTGGCGTCCAACCCTGCCTTCCACCAGGGGGCATAACCGCGGCGCCAACGGCCCCGCCGCTCCGGAACCGAGCGCGCCCGGTCCGCTGCGAGACAGCCCTCGCAGCGCCCACGGCGCCTTCCGCGCGACGCAAAAACCGATGTTTCACGCGGCGTAGAAATCTTGTCCGGGGCGACCGACGCGGCAGCGGCCTTGCGTCTGCACATACGCGCCGGCGAGCTCGGGAGCGAGCCGCAGTTCGAACCGGCGCCGCGCCCCTTTGAACGACCGATGTTCAACCGCGTCTGCGGCGTCGGCGAAGCGATTTCGCAGACGCGACCGAGACGCCATGGACGTGGCGTTTTCCGGCCATCCGGCACGGCCGGCCGGCCCGCTCGAACGTCCGATAATGTTTCTTATGTTCGGTCAAAGGCCCCAAAAAGCCCGGAGATATTGAGGAACTCGCCGGCAGCCGTCCGGCCCTCGTCTGCCGCGGCCCTGGCACTTTCCGCCGCGGGCAGCCGCATGCTCAGCGGCATGTTGCGAGCCGCGCTGAGCGGCACCTGCGGCGACGCGTCCGGCGGCAAGTCCGAGGGCGCCGCCGGGTCCAATCGCCGGTCTAATTCGTCGATGTACTTGCCCAAGACGCTACGGATCTCCTCGGGCATGACCGGCGTCGCATGCTGGATCAGCAGGGCAATGTAATAGCCGCTGCGGGTCTGAAGAATCGCCTGCCGGGCAGTCTCAGAAAGAGTGACTGCGAAGAAGGTGATCACCAGGCAGAGAAGCACACCTTTGGCCAGCCCGAAAAGGGCCCCCATCTGGCGGTCGAAGTCCCGAAGTTGCACCCGGTCGATCAGGCCGGCCACGAGCCGAAACGCCAGCCAGATTGCCGCCGAGGTGGCCACGTAGAGGACCAACATCGCCACAAACCGATTCCATGGTTCCTGCTGGCTGATATAGGGGGCCAGCTCGCCGCTGAAGCGCGTAGCGACCATGCAACTCACCACGAGCGATGCGAGCGATGCGAGCTGCCAGGCCATTCCCTTCCACGCGCCGAACAGTGCGGTCAGGACGATCACTGCCAGCATGAAGACGTCGTAGGTTTGCATATTGGTCATTGGTCTTTGGTCATTGGTCATTGCTCAATGGTCCTTTGCCGGGAGCAATAGCCGAGGAGTATAGCGAGGCCACTTGGCGATGCGAAGAGCAGTGCCGGGGGAGAACCGGGGGTTTGCGCAGCCGAGGCAACTTGCGCCCCGGCAACTGCCCTTGGTCAATCGCGAGACTTCGGGTACAAAGCCCGATGCAAGCCAATGACGAATGACGAATAGCTTATGGCCGACTTCAAAACCCACATTACCGTCAGCACGGTAGCCGGGATCGGCTACGGTGCCGGGGCACACTTCGCGTACGGTGTGCCGGTGAGCACGTGCCTGCTGGCCGGGGGGCTCTGCAGCGTGTCCGGCATGCTGCCCGACGTGGACAGCAACTCGGGAGTGCCGCTCCGCGAGAGCCTGGCGTTTGCCGCAGCCGTGGTCTCCATGATGATGGTGGACCGGTTCCAGCAATTCGGCCTTTCCGCCGAGATGATCGTGCTGGCCGGCGCGGGCGCGTATCTGGCCGTCCGATTCGGGTTCGGCGAGTTTCTGCGGCGCTACACGGTGCACCGGGGAATGTTCCACAGCATCCCGGCTGCAATCATCGCCGGAGAGCTGGCATTCTTGCTGGCTTCCGGCGACGTCGCTATCCGCTGCTACAAAGCAGGCGGGGTCGTCGCCGGATACCTGGTCCATCTTCTGCTCGACGAATTCTTCAGTGTCGAATGGTACCGGGGCAGGATGCGGTTGAAAAAGTCATTCGGTACGGCCCTGAAACTCTTCGGAGACCAATGGTGGCCGAATCTCTCCACCTACGCCAAGCTTGGCCTGTTCACCTGGCTGGTGCTGAACGAACCGGGGTGGATGGAGCAATACCGTCATGAACAGTCGCCGGACGCCGGACAACCGATCGCCGAGCAAGGATTCGACGGTGCGTTGCCGATCGAGCAGGAGACGAACGAGACGGCCGCGTGGAACGGATTCACCGGTCAGGACCTGACCGTCGGCTTCGCTCCCAATCGAGCGTATCCAACATCAGAGTCACCGGACCGTCGTTGACGAGTTCCACCTCCATGTGCTGCCGGAATCGTCCGGTTGCCACTTCGATACCGCTGGCGGTCACTGTCTCGACAAAGACTTGGTAGAGGCGTTCCGCCTCGGCGGGCGGCGCAGCCTCCGTGAAACTCGGACGGCGGCCTTTGCGGCAGTCGCCCAGCAGCGTGAACTGGCTGACAACGAGCATCGCGCCGCCGACATCGGCCAGCGCGAGATTCATTTTGCCCTGGGCATCTTCGAAGATCCGCATGCCGACGATCTTGTCGGCCAACATGCGGGCCCGGTCGTCATCATCGCCGTGGGCGACACCCAGCAGAACGAGTACGCCCAAGCCGATCTGGCCGGTTGTCTCTCCACCGACCGTGACTCGCGCACGGCTGACTCGCTGGATACAGGCTCGCATGATCTTCGAATTGCAGAATTGTGGGAATGGCCCGGCCCGATCACGATAGCCGATGCGGAGGCGGGCCACAAGGCCGTGGCAAGACGCCTGCGAAAGCCGTACAATACCGATTTTACAGTCCACGGCAACACAAGATCGTCACCGCCGATGAAGAACAATCGACCAACGGTTGCCCTGACGATGGGCGACCCGGCAGGCGTAGGCCCCGAAATCATCGCCGGCGCCTGGAAATGGCCCGGCCTGACCGAGCAGTCCAGGCCGATCGTGGTCGGCCACCCGGAAATCCTCCGGCGTGCAGCGAGGCTTCGTGAGTTGCGGGCAGAAATCGTCGAAGTAGGTTCCGCGCGAGAGGCCGTGCCAAGCGAGCACGTCGTCCCATGCATGCGGTGCGGCGCGGACGACGTGCTGGACATGAACCCGGGCCGAATTGACTCCCGGGCAGGCCAGGCCGCTTACGACGCCGTCGTCGCCGCCGCGAGGCTTGCGATTGATGGGGAAGTGGACGCGATCACGACGGCTCCATTGCACAAGGAAGCGTTGCACCTGGCCGGGCATCCCTATCCCGGCCACACGGAACTGCTGGCGGAATTGTGCGGCGTGGACGACTTCGCCATGATGCTCTATCTCGGGCCCGGCGATCCACTCGCGGCGGCCGGAGGGCTGGCGGTGGTCCACGTGACGCTCCATACGGCACTGGCGAACGCACTGAAGGAACTCGACCAGGACGGCGTGCTCGCGAAGGCCAGGCTCGCCGATCGGTTCATGACCCGGTTGAACGGTGTACGGCCGCGGATCGGCGTCTGCGCGCTCAATCCGCATGGCGGAGAGGGAGGACTCTTCGGCACCGAAGAGCAGACGATCATCCGGCCGGCCGTCGAGTGCGGCCGCCGAGAGGGAATGCAATTGGAAGGTCCAATGCCGGCCGACACGCTCATGGTTCACGCAAGGGACGGCCGGTACGACGCCGTCGTGGCGATGTATCACGACCAGGGGCACATCGCCCTGAAGTTGCTCGGTATGCACCGGGCGGTCAACGTGACGCTCGGGCTGCCAATCATCCGCACCAGCGTGGCCCACGGCACCGCGTTCGATCTGGCGTGGCAAGGCAAGGCCGAGGTCAGCAGTTTGATCGAGGCAGTTCGGGTTGCGAGTCGGTTGGCGAGGGTGCGGGAGTAGCGGTTAGTGGTTAGTGGTTAGTGGTTAGTGGTTAGTGGTTAGTGGTTAGTGGTTAGTGGTTAGTGGTTAGTGGTTAGTGGTTAGTGGTTAGTGGTTAGTGGTTAGTGGTTAGTGGTTAGTGGTTAGTGGTTAGTCATTCGTCAGTCGTCATTCGTCATTTGTTTCCGATGCCCCCCTGCCCTGCCCTGAGTATCTGCCGTCTGTACTTGATTCGACATGGCGCGACGAAGAACAACTGCGCGCGGCCGCCGCGGTTGCAGGGTCGCAGGCTCGACGCGGAGTTGTCGCCGGAGGGACGAAAGCAGGCCCGGCTGACCGGCGAGTTCTTGGCCCCCTACCCTGTTGACGCCGTGTACAGCAGCCCGCTGCGCCGCGCCTGCCAGACGGCCGAAGCGATCGCAGGGCTGCATCGGCTGGCAGTCGGGGTGGTCGAAGACCTGGCGGAGGTCGATGTGGGCCGTTGGGAAGGAATGACCTGGGCCGAGGTTCAGGATCTGTATCCGAACGAGTACCAGGCATTCACCACGGACGCAGGCATTCACCCCTACCACGGCGGCGAGTCGCTGGAGAACGTGCGTGCCCGCTCCGTGCCGGCGCTGAACGGGCTACTGGAAGAAAATGCCGGCCGCACGATCGCCGTGGTCGCTCACAACGTGGTCAATCGCGTTTATCTCGCTCATCTGATGGAGATTCCGCTCTCCCAGTACCGCAACATCCCGCAGGACAATTGCGGTGTCAATGTCCTCCGACACCAGGATGGTCGGACGCAGATCGTGACGATCAACGGTGTTTTCCACCTCGACGCGGCGCGCGAGACGAAGTTGCCGTGAGAAGCCGCTCTTCCACGAAATCGATGCGTGCACGGCGGTGAGCGGCTCACTCCTCAAGCCCCAGTTGGCGGAGAAAGTCAAGGGTCTGATTGGGGCACGCGAGATTTCCCGGGTTGTAGGAAAAGCGGTTGGGATCGATCGGCACATTGGTGATCAGATGGGTCAATTCCACGACCACGATCGGCCGCTCCACCCCCCTGCCCTCCCCTGCTCGCTGAGGCCGACTTCGATAATACTCGATGCGGTGCGGGAACAGGTCGTCGGCCGCGAGATAGAAGACAACTGAATGCGGCAGCGGCAACGGTAATTCCGATAGATCCACCGCTTTGCCCGCCAGGACCTCTTCCCTGCGGTTTTCGAGCAACTCGGCCAGTTTCTCTCGCTTCCAGAGACCGCGTACCCTCCATACGGGCAGCGGAACTGCGCCAAGAGTGCCATCTGTCGCAGCACTGTTCAAGTACACTTGCTGAACGTCTACGAAATCGAAATTTGCCTGCAGGCCTCGAAGTAACTTTGCCAGACCTCCCAGACCAGGCCAGTGCTCTATGGCTTCCATCCGCCCAAAATGGCCTGCCTCCTCCAAAGCCTGCACGACGCGGTCGACTTTGATTCGCCCAAGGGTTCCCTCACCGTGAAGCCGGCGATATCTCCAAATCCACTCGCCGTCGCACACCTCTAGAAGGGTTCCCGTCTCCTCGCCAAGCCTGATCTTCGATTCGAGTCGGAAGCGAAGCCCCTGTTCCGACCGCTCTTCCAGGTAGGTCCCGGTGCCGACAAGCTCCTTGTCGAACAGGTTGATCTGCTGACGTATCCGAACGGAAATTGTTCGTCGGGCTTCTAAAAAACGGATTGCATTGACGAGCAGTTCGGCCCCGGCAGCAGGTTGCCGGGATGGCGGTTGAGTGGCCTCTCCGGGTGCAGGAGCGGACCGGAGTTGGGCCGTTGCGAGCGGCCCGTTGGCCACGAAACCGATCGCAGCGGCAAAAATAGCGACAGAAACTCTTAGAGGTCCTAACAAGGCCCCTGCCAAGCGGGTGCCAGCAGCCCGGCTGCTACCATCAACTCCCATGGCGGAGTTACCGCGGCCCGATTGAGAGCAGCCGGGTTGCTTACGAACCGCAGTTTTGTTGGGGCCTCTTATACACATTAAGCCGGTCCTGCCGGATTTACCAAAGATTCACGATTGGCCAGACCGACCATAAGTCCTCAGAGGGAACTCCTGCGCGGCCCAGTTTTGCCCCGGCTAGCGGAAGGCTGGTCAGCGGAAAGGACCTGCTGCGGTGTCAAACGCGGCATTATAGAGAAGCTCCGCGGCGTGGTCCACCTCAATCGTTCCAGAGATACCACGGCGGTTGTGCATTGATGAAAGATCTGCAATTCGACTCTCGCGTCGAAGAGGCCGGTCCAGTCGGTCCGGCCCGAACCCGACGCGATGGCCAGGGGGGTTACGTGATGAAATATGGAATTTGTCTGATACTGGTCGTGTTCACCGTAGTGGGCTGCCACGGGCCAGTCAACAACCTGCCGCCCGCCGAACGGATTATGCATCCCGGCCCCGGGGTCGACGGCCCCGGTCCAGGCGTGATGGTTTACCAGCCGGCCATCGCGATGCCTCCGTTGACCTCTCAGGTGGCGTTCATTGGCCCTGAGGGAATGGCGGTCGCGTGGGATGTAGGAATGCCGGGCGCGTTCGATTCCGAACCGCTGATCGCCCCGGGTCGCTACAACTTCCCGCAAGGCGCGATTTATCGGCTGAAAGCGACCAACATTCCGGGCCGCCCGGGCGTTGAGCTCTACCCGACGCTGGAAGTCGGGCCGGCAATGCCGCGAACGACCGCCTTCCTCGCTCATAACGCGATTCCGGTTGCGTTCACCGAGGAAGATTTCGACCAGGTCTTGAGCGGCAACTTTGTCACGAAAGTGATTTACCTGCCGGATCCCGAGTATCAAGAGTTGGCATTGGCCGGGGTCGAGACGCTGGTAAGCACCCGGTTGGATCCGGGGATTGATCCGATCGTGGAAGCGGACCGCCGCGGCTCGATTCTTGGCGTCATCCGACTGGGCAACAAGGACCTTGAGGTTCCGGGCAATGCCTTGACCAATGGCCAGATGATTCCGGGCGGTATGCCGATGATGCCGGGTATGGGTCCTGGCGTTCCATGTGCCGGCCCGGTGCCTCCCGGAGGTGCAATGCCGGCCAACTACGTCGCGGGCGTAACCGGTCCTCAGTACGGGATGCCGATCAGCGGGACACCGATCGGACTGCCCGGGCCGCCGCACGTTCCGCTGGGAGGTCCGGCCGGTCTGCAGAAGCATGTCATGCGGAATTGGACGTGCGTGAACGTGCCACCTCCGACGCAAAAGGTCCGTGTGGATGTCAAGCAGCATCCGGGCATGAGCTATCCGAGGCCGGCAAACCACGCGCTGGTCGTCGAGCACGCGGCCAATCCGAATACGGGGATATTCCACCAGCCGCTTACGGACAAGAGGCAACTGATCACGTCGGGTGCCGAGGGAGCGTGTGTGGACCAGTGCCCGGCGTACTGATGACGTGAATTGATGGTTAGGGGCCGGTGGGCCGCGGCGAGCGCCGCCCACCGGCCTCGGTGGTAAGCGTCCCAGCAGTCTCGATTTGGATAACCGGCTCATGGTTCCTTCGCTCCGTCGGATGATCGCTGTCGCATTCACGTCCCGGCCAGGCCTGGCGTGCGGCATGCTGCTGGCGGCAGCGATCTGCGTCGCAGCGGCAGCGCCGGTGGAAGCGCAGCAGCCAGCGGTGCATTTCTGGCACCACGGCGCCATGCCGCCGGGAGCCATCGCTGCCGTTCAACTCGATCGGGGCGGTCCAGTGCCGGGCTATTTTCAGCCGGTTGAAGTCACGGCTCCGCCGGGGGCAACGATCTCGCTGGCGGAAGGAGGGGCTTTCGGCGAACCGATGGCCGCTCCCGTCCGCGCGGGGCTGCTCATCGGGCCCGTCTACCGCATGCGTGTGATGAACATCCCGTTTTATCAGGGCTTGGAAGTCTTCCCAACGATCGAGCTGATCGATCGATTATATACGCCCCGTGGGCAAGAAATCCGATTTCCGGTCGTGATCGAGCTCACCCAGGAGGACCTGGCGCTGGCGTTGGACGGTAAGTTCGTCACGCGCGTGATCTACCTGGAGGATCCGGACAAGGCCCTGCCCGTGGCCCAGGTGGGCGATGAGCAGAGTTGGTTCGAAGCCGGGCCCGGCAGAGACCCGTTGGCGATCGCGGATGAACTTGGACGACCGGTCGCTATCCTGCGACTGGGCGCGCGGCTTCCCGCAACGAGCGAAGGTTTCGATTCGGGCTTTCTGTATGGCAGTCCACCGTTGGTCAAGTTTCCGCCGCGCGCGGCTTTCACGTCGCCGGCACCTGCCGAGGCACTGCCGCAGGGGCCGAATCAGGCCCCACCGCCAGATGCCGTTCGGGCCATGATCAAAAAGAAGCCGGGGGCCGCAAGTACTCCTGAGTTGCCGGCGCGACCCGACAAGGTCTTGCAGAGCACGTCCCCTGTTTCACCACCCCAGGCAAGCGGCAACGGCCGCGTCGCCGCCCTTCCGTGGGCAACGAAATGAGAGAGTTGCACCGGAGATTACCATCCATGCACATCCGCGCTGTCAAACATGGGACGAAGGGGCTGCGGCCATGGATGGCATGGGCCGCGGTAGTCGTCTGTTGTGTGCTGAGCTTCTGCTCGTGCCGCGGTCCGGCCGGCCCGGCGGGGATGGCGGGACCGGGACTCCCCTGCCCTGCCCCGGCACCGGATGCGGCAATGGCGACACCGGCTGGATGTGTGATCGGCGGACCGGCGGGTGTTCCACTTGGGCCGCCGGGGATGGAGATGGGAGTACCATTGCCGTACGCGGCAGCCGGCCCTTGGACACCGCCGGGAATTGGGCAACCTTGGCCACCCGGCGAATACCTCTGCGACGGCGGCGATGCTCAGCCCGCCGTGGCGGTCATGCCCGACTGGGAAGTGCGAGGGCTGAACGTGAAAGACACGGTCGCGCATTTTGATACCGTGGATGGGCGAACCCTGGTCGAACCTTCGAACCGAGTCTGCTTGTACAGCCCGCGGTTCCGCGCGGTGCGGCAAGTGGTCAGCGTGCGGCAAAACGAGCAAACGGAACAGACGATCGGGATGTTCATTCCCCAGAAGCTCGCGGGCCACCAGGACCTGGCCATCGCCGACGTCAGCACGCAGAATCTCCAACCCGAACGCCAGGTCAGCCAGATTCTGCCCGAAGCGTTCCGGATGCGCCAAGGCGACGGCGCGATTTCGACGGCAATCGGGCCGGTGCAGTTTCATAACAAGTTCCAGCCTTACGAAGACTTCGCCGCCATACGGAGCGGGTTGGTCGAGATGGCGGAAATGCCCTTTCTTGCCGAGAGTGTGACGGCTGCGGTTGTGTGGTCGAACAACCAGGCGGTGCAGATCATTTTGGACACGCAGCGAGCGACCGCCGCCGTCGACGTCGATCAGGTCTCGACGGTCTATACGATCGACGAGCCGCCGCCGTGCCCGAAACTTCGGGTCATCAAAGTCGCCTCGACGCAGTTCGCCGAACCGGGGGACACGGTCGACTTCACGATTCGGTTCGACAATATCGGGAACCAGCCTATTGGGAACGTGACGATCATCGACAACCTCACGACCCGGCTCGAGTACGTGCCCGATACGGCGCAGAGCAGCATTCCGGCGAGCTTCTCCGCCCAGCCGAACGAGGTCGGCTCGCTGGTGCTGCGCTGGGAAGTCACGGATGCGATGAAGCCGGGCGACGGGGGCGTCGTTCGGTTCCGCTGCCGGGTGCGTTAGAGACTCTTGGGCCTCTCGCCATCCGTCAACTCTTCAAAGAGTTGCCCATCGGCTCAGTCCGGCGTCGTAAAGGAACTTCGCGCCGAAGCCGACGAGCACGCTGCCGCACAGGGCTGAGATCGCCTTCTGACTGGTGTCGCCGAATCTTTCGGTTCCCTTGTGGCCGGCTAGGGACAATACCTCCAGCCAGCCCAGATCGCAAAGCCAGTGGACAATCGTGAAGAGCACGAGCGCGCCGATTCCAAACGCGAGCGCGTCGGACGCAAGCGCCAGGCCGACGGTGGCCCACCAGACCAGAAAGTAGGGATTGGCTCCCGTCAGGACGATCCCGGTGACAAACGGCTGATGTCGAACGTCGCGAGAGGAAGCGATTTCGGCGGCTCGAAGGCTGAGGAGGAGTTGTCCCCCCATCCAGATCAGAAAAATGCCGCCGGCGAAGCCGATCGCCGTCCGGACCGTGGGCGACTCAAGGAGTGTGCCGAGACCGGCAACGAGAAGCAGGATCAAGGGAACTTCTACGACAGCATGCCCCAGGGCAATCATGGCACCCGCGTGCCGCGCCCGGGATCCGGCCACCAGGGTTGCCGCGGTGATGGGCCCGGGAGCCATGACACCAGAAAGGGATATTGCGATCGCCGTGAAGAGAAAGGCAAGCATGTTTCGCGTGAGCGGTCTGGTTCCGTAGCGTGGCAGGTCGAATCCGTGAGACCCATCGAATTCGTGAGCCCCTCTTACCGACTCCCCTCCCCTGCCCTGCCCTATCATACTCAAAGTGTAAACGCCACCACCGACCCCGCGTCGGTGGGGCGATGTTTGGCAACTACAAACCGCAACCCTGCCTGGCGGTTCCGTGATGCCGCTCGGCCCTTACGGGGCCGAGCGGCAAACGCGAAACGCCCATTGAACGGGTGGCTCGGCGCAGCGCTTGTAGTTGCCAAACATCGCCCCACCGGGATAAACCCGGTGGTGGCGTTTACGATTTGAGTATCATACTATACGAACGATTTAGAGTGTAGTCGCCGCGAGAGATGTGGCGGGCGAAGTTACTGGGTTACTGGGCGAGTCTCGAGACAGTTGGGATTGACTGGCTGCGGCATTCTCTCCTAAAGTTGACTCCCTCCCCTGCTTCCGTCTGACGAGAAAGGGAACAGGCACCGCAAGTCATGGCGGGTGAATGGGACCGAAAATACAAGATCTTGTGGAGCCGGTCCCCTTTTTCATCAGCCCCCCTGCCCTTCCCCGTCCCGGGTTATAGTCGCGATGCAAGAATCCGCCATTGTCGACGAGTATCGGTGTCCCGGAGAACGCCACGCGATCAGCCGGGCCGTTCACCTCGGACGGCTTGGCCGGTTCTATCCGGCGTGCCGCCGGTGTCCTCGCCGCGACGAGACGGGCTCACTTTCCGCCAGGCGGGTGCGGCTGCTCCGCCAGGTCGAGCGACGCGGGGCTCGCCAGGGCGCAGTTTGGGGAGAAGGCATCGCGGGAGTCGTCTGGAACCAGTTAACGCCCGGGCTGGTGCGAGAGTCGGCCGCGGCTTATGGGCTCCGCCTGCAAGGAATTTGCACATACGAACACATACCGAGCGTGCTCATCGCGAGCGATGGCCGTCCGGTGGCAACGCAGTTCGTCGCGGCGGTCGGCGAGGGTCTTCGTTGGACGGGATGCCACACGGTGGAGATCGGCCCGACGACAGCCCCTGCGACGGCTGCGGCGGTAAGCCGGTTCGGCTGCGATGGCGGTGTGTTTGTCGGCAACCCGGCCGGTGGTGCGGCCCAGGTGGGAGTGCGATTCTGGGGTCCGGAGGGCGTTCCGCTCTCGTGGCCCGGCTCGCTCGAGGGCATCGGCGAGATCGCTGCGAATCGGCTGAACCGGCCGACACGGCGCTACGGTTCGGCAACACGGCTTTCGGCAGTCGACGTCTACCTAGACGCGTTTCGGGAGCGATACCACGCGTTGAGGCCACTTCGATTCGTTGTCGAATGCTCGATTCCGGCGATGGCTTCGTTCGTCGGGGAATTGATCGCGGCAACAGCCTGTGAGTTGACGGTCAGTTCTGTTCCGCAATCCCTGGCCTGCCAGGTGCTACACCGGCGGGCCCACTTCGGCATCCGAGTGGATGAGGATGGCGAACGGTGCCAGGTTGTCGACGAGCGAGGCTGCGACGTCGCGCCGCGGATCCTCGCGCCGTTGCTTGCATGGGAACTGCCGTCGGAACGCCCGCACGCGATCCTGGACGTGGCGACTCGCGAAGCGACGTACTTGGATCTCAGACGAAAGGAGGAAGTTCTGGCGGTCGACGGGGAGGGGCATTTCTGGTACCGAGAGAACGAGAGCCCGTGGACGCCCGACGGACTGATGACGCTCAGTCTGTTGCTGGGAAGTCTCAGCCGGAGTGACAAGCCCCTGTCGGAGTTGCTCGGGAAGGAATGATGCCATCCTCTCCCCTACTCTCCCCTGCCCTGCCCTACCCCGCCGGGCCTCGACGGGCCGGCGGGCCGGAACTAGAATGGCGTGTGTTTCTTGCGTTCCACTACGTCTATCTGGTTCCGTTTTTCGTCGTCCCGCGCGTGAGGCGGAGATCGCTATGGGATCGAGGAGGCCGGCCCGTTCAGCCACGCAAACGCCCCCTATCTCTCCCCTCCCCTATTCCTTCTCGATCACCAACTCGCCTTCATCGAGATTCGCGTTGACCAGCGCCGGCCTGCCGTCGGGCGACTGAAGTTCGAGTCGCAGACGGCGCAGCGTGACCGCTTCGGCATCGCGCAGGTACAGGCCCCATGCGGGCAGAGGTCCGAACATCCCGGCATTCGGATACGCCGTGGCACGTTCCGGGACCTTGATGTCCGCCAGCTCCGCGGCGCCCCCGCCCGGATAAGAAATCCGCACGTCCTCCAGCAGCACGCTGCGGACCTTGTGGCCCGGGAGTCCGGAAATGAAGCTCGCCACCGCCGGGCGAGCCCACAGTTGGTGGGCAATCTCGGCGTTCTCGATCCCGTGGTCGATCAGCACGTCGCGGAACGAGCGGTCCGACATCTCGATGTCGATATCGCGCATCGTCACCCCTTCCATGATCCCCGGCACGCGCCGTTCGCCCTCCGCGAAATACGAGGCCCGCAAGCGGGCGCCCAGGCATATGCCCAGGGCGAACCGCGAATCCGACGCTCTCACCTTGGAAATCTCGACGCCGCGGACCCGTGCGCCGTCGACCGACCACACGGCGAGCGTGGAGCCGCCGAAGGCCCTCAGGTCTTCGCAGGCGATCGTTTCGTAGTCGCCCCGCGTCTCCGTGCCCAGCTTAAATCCGTTGCACATCGTGTACACCGTGTTGTTGACGGCGCGGATGTTGCGGTTCACCCGGTCCGCCGACTGACTCTTGATCACGATGGCGTCGTCTTCGGAGGCGACGATGCAGCCCTCGATCAAAACGTCGCGGCAGCCCGACAGGTCGATGCCGTCGTTGTTGCGCCGCGGGCGGACGCTGTTGACCGTGACTCCCCGAATGATCAACTCGCGGCAGTTCACGTAGTGCTGCGTCCACGAACCGGCGTTCTTGGTGGCGATCCCTTCGATCGTGATGCCGGTGGAGTCGTAGATGCCCAGCAGGTAGTGACGCCAGCCGCGATTCGGGCAGAAATACCCTCGTCCATTGATCACACCCTTCCCGGTGATGGCGATGTTCTCGGCATCCTGGGCTACGATCACGCCCGGCCGCGACTGGCCGACCTGGTAGTGGTCGCGGTTGGTGCTGCCCAGGATCGTCGCGCCCTGGTCGAGGTGGAGCCGCACGTTGCTGAGCAGGCGCAGGGTGCCGGTGCGGTAGGTTCCCGGCGGCAGCAGCACCACCCCGCCTCCCGCCTCATGCGCGGCGTCGATCGCCCGCTGCAGGGCCGGCTGATCGAGATGCACTCCGTCGCCGGTGGCTCCGTGCTTAAGCGCGTTGAACACGTTCGGTTCGTCCGGGGCGAGTTCAGCGAAACGCAGCTCCACGGCCGGGGGCGGAGGCGCCAACCGCGCCGGCCGGCCCTGGGGCGCGGCTTGAAAGCCGGCGGCGAGCGCTGCGGCGGGCACCGCGACGGCGCGGTCCCGGACCGTTCCGTCCCCCAACTGCCCGAAGCCGTTGTGCCCCCACGCCAGCAACGCACCGGCCCGGGTGCCGGCCAGCGCGTGATACGCTCCCGCCGCGATCGAGGCAAGACCTTCGGCGGGCACGGCCGGCTCGGCGCCGGTGCGGACCTGTTTCACGGCCGGATAGCCGGCGGCGCTGTGCGCCTCTTCCGCCGCTCCGAGTTGCCCGTAGACATTCCAGCCGCAGGCCCAGGCTCGGCGGCCCTCGTCCAGCGCGTAGGTGCTCTCGTAGCCCGCGGCGACGGCGACGATGCCTCCAAGAAAATCGCCTCCCTTCTCGCCCGCGACCATTGGCGTCGGCACTCCGGTCCCGGTTCGCGTGCCGTTGCCCAACTGCCCCGTGGCATTGTATCCCCAGGCCCACACTCGCCCGTCTTCGCCCAGCGCGACGGTATGGTAGACTCCGGCCGCAATCGCATGGACGCCGCCCAGCGAGCCCTGACCTTCGGGGCCGACCACCGGCGCCGGCAGCGCCAGCGTCAAGGCAAGGCCGTCGCCAATGTCGAGCCGCACTTGTTCGCCGGTATCGCGATTGGTCAGCAGCAGGTGAATGTCCTCTGCGAAATCGTCGTCGCGCAGGTGAAGTCCCACCAGGATCTCTTTGAGGTCGAGCACCACCGCCTTTCCCACCTCAGCTTGCGCCGGGTAGTCGAGCGTGGCCTGCATGGCAACGTGATCCGTTCGGCGCCGGCTGCGCGCCGTCTGCCGCCGCCGGTCCGCGCCGTCGGCGACGACCGTCAGCGGAGGCCCGTCGAACTCGTCGGTCACTTCCAACCGGTCGGCCGCGGCGCGGCGGCTGGGATTCGTGTAGAGGTACCCCAGCGCGGCGCTCCAACGGCCGGCGCTCCGCGGAGTCCACGGCACCTGCGCCCTCAACCGGTACATGCGGTCGGCCAGCGCGCCGCGCCCCAACTGCCCCTCATGGTTGCCGCCCCACGAGAACAGGGCGCCGTCGTCGCGCAGCGCCACGGTGTGAAAGGCTCCGCAGGCCACGGCCACGATTCCGCTCAGGGCGCCCTCTCCGCCGGGACCGGCGACGGGAACCGGCAACGTGCTCCAGCTATTGGCGTCGCGCCGGCCATCGCCGAGCTGTCCCTGGCACCGGCTGCCCCACGCCCACACCGTCCCGTCGGCCAACACCGCCACCGAATGGTCCCAACCGCCGGCGACCGCGACGGCGCCTTCGAGGAAACCCTGGCCGCCGGGGCCCAGCACCCGCGCCGGTGTGGCGCTATTTCTCTGCATGCCCCAAGCGCCGTTGCCGAGTTGCCCGAACGTATTGTTGCCCCACGCCCACACGCTACCGTCCTCGCCCAGCGCGAGGGTGTGGTGTTGCCCGGCACTGACCGCCGCGATCCCGTTGAGCACTCCTTTTCCGCCCGGCCCGACCACTTGGGCCGGCACCTTGCCGGTATCGAAGTTGCCGTTGCCCAGTTGTCCGTAGCGGCCGTCTCCCCAGGCTCGCACCGTCCCGCCGTCTTCGACGACCACGCTGTGCCGCCAGCCCGCGGCCTGCTTGCCCATCGCTCCGACCGCCCGGTCCGCCGTCAGCAGCACCAACGGAATGACCGCCATGATTGCCGAAAATCTGCCGAGCGCCATCAGGCCCTTCCTTTCGCATTCCTCTTGAGCTCATTCGTTGAACCGCAGCGGCCAACTCCGCGACGATGCCGTGTCCGTGGTCTACTCCGAATTCAAATCGAAGTCGAACGTATTCTTGCCTGCGACGACCTCGACCCTCTCGGTGCTTTGCTCGTGATAGCGCGGGGGAAGTTTCTCGGGAACCGCGGGAGAACTGCCATCATCCGCTCCGCTTCTGGCCGTGGTGATCATCACTCGGCTAGGCCCGATCAGGGCGCCGTGGACGTCGTTCAGATAGATCAACTCGTAGCGTCCCTCGCTGTCGGTGGTACCAATCGAGGCGCGGCCCGGTCCTTCGGGCTGGAAGGTCACGTCCGCATCGGCCAGCGGCTGTCCGTTCAGGGTCACCAAACCGCTGACTTGGCCGAGAGGCGGGTGATCGCCTCCGCCGCCACAACCGGTCCAGGGAGCCGCCAGCAGGGCCAAGAGACAGAACAACGCAGTCCGCCGCCCGTGTTGATTGAAAGAAAAACGAATATCCATGATTTTCGACCTCGTGTCATACTTGCTTGAGCCAAAGGGGCGGGACCGGCGGCATTCAGGCTGCGCCGGCCCACCCCATGCAAAACGTTCCAGCGCGGAGAGGGTGAACGGTCGCTTGCGCGAGAAGTCCGCGCCTCCAACCTTTTCAGCGCAACCATTCACAGGGCGGTCGGGGACTGGTCCATTTTTCGCCGAATGGTGGCGTCAAAGACGTTGGCCGAAAACGTGGAGCTTTCCCCTCACTTCCGCCGTGTGAATGGTTGCTTTTCAGGCTAGAATTCGCCCAACGGCTGGCCGTCGGCCCTGGCCAGCAAACGTTCCCAGGTGCTGTCGACGGGGCTGTCGTTATTGACATTCCCGGGAGTCCTGACGAAGTCGATCGTCTCACTGATAAACCGGACCGAACCGTCGTGCAGGAGAACGTGCACTCCTCCGGGATGCAGGCTGCTGGGCGCCTCGGCGCGTTGGTCGCTGGTGCCAGTGGTATCGTTGATCGGCCAACGACCGCTGAGCATCAAATCATCGATGTAGCTGGTGCCACAGCCCTTTTTCGCACCGGCCCATACCTTCGGCCCCGTCTTGACTCCGTGCAATCGGGTGGCGATTTCGGAGACGGCGGCGGTATTGCTCAGGCCGTCCATGATATCGGCGAAGCGGACGGCGCTATTGCGCCAGAAGCTCCCGGTGCCGCTGCCCGTTACGCCCGTGTTGTGAGAAATGATGGCGCCGTAGTTGGAGAACGCCCCCTCCAGAAAACCGCTGCCGCGGTCTTGCATGGTGCCGATCTTGTCGCCCGAATCGGAGGGGCAGCGATAACCGGCGATGATTTGACGGGCAGCCCCCGTCGCCCCTAGTTGATTCTGAAGAAGTTCGCCCCGGCTGATGCCCGCCGTTTCATAGAGCGGGCCTTGCTCGACAAACGGCAGGATCAAGGCTCCCCAGCCCCAACTCTCGACATTCGGCGTATTGCTATTGGTGGACCCATCGTAATCAGGATCGCTGGCGGCAAGGATGAGCCCCGAGGGAAGCGACCTGTGGGTGTCGTGGTAATTGTGCAGGGCGAGGCCGATCTGTTTGAAGTTGTTCGAACACTGCGACCTTCGCGCGGCTTCGCGCGCCGCCTGCACGGCAGGCAACAAAAGGGCAATAAGAATGCCGATGATGGCGATCACCACCAGCAGCTCGACCAGGGTAAATCCTCCGGTGGCCTTCCGCAGGCGCACCGCTCCCCTCAAATGCAACGTCATCGCCTCTCCTCTGCTTCTTCGTTCCGGAACATCAACTTCCCGCATGAAACTACACGCGAGATACTCGATCGTAACTCGGAGTCTCCTGGCGGTCAAATAGTCAACCGAATGCTTGCACTCCCGGGGGGCGATAACCGGCGAACAATGACTCCGTCACAACGCCGTTTGTTCGGCAAAGGTTCCCCCGGCGATTGCCCGCAAACGCGCTGATGATGAAAAAACGAAAGTAGACGCCGGGTGCGGCGACGGCAGTGCCTGAACCCTCTCCGCCCCAGTCGGTGGCGGTCGGATTTCCAATCCGCCGCAGACTCGCGTTTGCGGCTGCACGTGTGCTATCATGGGTCGCCAGGGCGGAATCTATTGGGGCGGCAAGGTGTGCGTGGTCTGCGGGGACTCCATGGCGGGGCCGATTGCTCGGGGAACGGTTGTGCGAGGGTCGCGGTTTGGCCCATGATGGGAAAAGCAGATGGCAAAATGCGATGGCGGATGATCGTCGGTGTGTTCGCGGCAGTAAGGTAGACGTGAATCGGATGCTTCAACTCCGCCTTGCAACCCAAGCGGTCGGGAAACTGCAAAGAGGTGTCAGGGGCCTTTAGTACGATTTCCGAACAAACGTTGCTGACACCCTTTGGCTCCTCCGAGTTCGCCGCTCGATCACCGTTGGTGAGCGTCGCAGTGCTGCGTCGCCGCTCAAGAGAGTCCGGGAAAGAACTCTCGGACACTCTGGAACAGGCCGCCGCCGGGCTTGCCCGGTGGAAGCCACGATTGGTGGCTAGAACGCGCGCCCGGCCCCACAATATTTCCACGAATCGCGACACGCGAAACTCCCCCATCCCACGTCGCCGTTCGGCCGCCCGCACCGTCCTGCTCAAGAAATTCGCTTGACAGTCCGCGCCGCAACGATTACAATAGTGTACGCATGCACTGCTCCGATCTTTGACAATTTGGAAACGTCAGAAGCCCTGACGCCCGTGAAACGCGAGCAGCAGAGGAAGGGATCATCTGCCGCTCGCCAAAGGCGACAGTGCCGTCCTGCCGTCGCACGCACGAAGACTTCCGCGCGGCCATCCCGCTTATTCCTGCCGTGCCGCTCTTGCGACCCCTCCGCAGTGACCGGGTGGTGAGGGCCGCAGAGTTTTGGAAAACTCAGCGTCTTGACCGCCACAGTTCGATGGCGGAACTTCGTTTGCTGCTGGCACAACGCAGCCGGAGCGACAGGCCGCTGTCCGCGCTGCTCGAAAAGCGA
Source organism: Thermoguttaceae bacterium (assembly GCA_040768665.1). Lineage (GTDB taxonomy): Bacteria > Planctomycetota > Planctomycetia > Pirellulales > Thermoguttaceae > JABWBD01. The sequence goes on along the minus strand of JAXGMN010000027.1, from coordinate 22,980 downwards.
TGAAGGAAGCAGTGCCTGCGAGCCACCAGGCCTGCCGGCTGCTTGCGGTGCGCACCTCCCCTGCCCTCCCCTGCCCCGCCGGGCCTCGACGGCCAAACCTGCGCGAATTAAAATGCGGCCTGGTTTTCATGTTTTCAAGCCGCTGTCTGGATCAAGCTTATGTCCGCTCATTGGATTGCCGATCGTACCAAGTGCTTCGATAGCTCCGGAATCCGCAAGGTCTTCGATCTGGGGGCCAAGCTCAAGGATCCCATCAACCTTTCCATCGGCCAGCCTGATTTCGACGTGCCCGAACCGGTGCGGCAGGCGGCGGTGGACGCCATTCAGAGTGGAAAGAACGGCTACGCTCTGACGCAAGGAATGCCCGTGCTACGCGACAAGTTGCAGGGAATTGTCGACCAGCAGTACCGGCATGACGACCGCCGGGTGTTTGTCGCCTCGGGCACGAGCGGCGCACTGGTGCTGGCCATGATGGCGCTGGTGAATCCGGGCGACGAAGTGATCGTGTTCGATCCCTATTTCGTGATGTACGACTCGCTGGCCGCGGTGGTGGGCGGCAAGGTCGTGACCATCGAGACGTATCCCGATTTCCGGATCGATCCGGACCGGGTGGCTTCGGCGATCACTCCTCGGACCAAGATGATCCTGCTGAACAGTCCGGCCAACCCGACCGGCGTGGCGGCGAGCCGGGAAGAAATCGAAGGCGTCGCCCGGCTGGCGGCCGAGCGCGACGTGGTGCTGGTGAGCGACGAGATTTACCGCGCGTTCTCGTATGACGGCGAGTTCGTGTCGCCGGTAAGTTTCAATCCGCAGACGTTGGTGATCGACGGATTCAGCAAGTCGAGCGGCATGCCGGGGTGGCGGGTGGGCTTCGCCCATGGGCCGCGGGCGATCATCCAGGAGATGGTCAAGCTTCAACAGTACACGTTCGTATGCGCTCCGCATCCATTTCAATGGGCGGCGGCGGCCGCGATGGACCTCGACCTGTCCGTCCACGTCGAGGCGTATCGCCGCAAGCGGGATATGATCGTCGAGGGACTGGCCGGCGACTATGAACTGGTCACTCCGGGCGGCGCCTTCTATGCGTTTCCGAAGGCGCCTTGGGGCACGGCCACCGAGTTCGTAACCCGGGCCATCGAGGAGCACCAGCTTCTGATCATCCCGGGAAACGTGTTCAGCAAGCGCGATACGCACTTCCGGATCTCGTACGCCGCGCCGGACGCGGTGATCCAGCGCGGCGTGGAAGCGCTAAAGAAGCTGGCGAAGAGATAGCCACGGCGGATTTGTCTGCGGCGGCCGGGAACGCTCGCCGGCTGGAGGCTCGCGGCGCGATCGACGTACGTCACGCGGATTGTGCTGTCGTGGAATCCAACGAGGTCGTCAACACGGGCGTAGAGACGGGCGAACCGTGATCGTCGTGGGCGGGAAATAGGTAAGTGAGGAGGGCCGAATCCTGGAGAAAAAAGAGTTCGGATACTTCGTGCGAGTGCCTCGATTTCCGGTGCTTGGCGAGGTGGATGGTCTCGTGATCGGCGCCAGGTCCGATGCCCAGCTTCAGAAGTCACTCGCGGAACTTGATCTGTCGGGTCATGACGTGGTGGACTTCGTCGATTCCACGGCGGAAGGCTGGTCGTTCAGGTCGAAGCTGATGGTCTTCTCCCCTTTCACGGTTCACAAGCGGTGGACGAAACGCGAGGTCATCGAGATGTTCAACGCGAGTCGGACGGCGCAGACACTCGGTGTTTCGTACTCGGAACGATCGCTGAGCAGCAAACGCTTTGACAGGATCGTGAACGAGATCGTGGACCTGATGGATCCTCCGGGCAGCCGTCGAGAGGAAAAAACGCACTGATCGGTTTCGGATGGAAGACCCAGCCAAGAAGGGCAACCAGGCTCGAATCGGTCGTCAACCGTCAGGAACACCGATAGGAGATCGGCGGCGATTCGATTTCCAATCCGCCGCAGACTCGCGTTTGCGGCTGCACGTGTGCTATCATGGGTCGCCAGGGCGGAATCAACCGGGGCGGCAAGGTGTGCGTGGTCTGCGGGGACTCCATGGCGGGGCCGGTTGCTCGGGGAACGGTTGTGCGAGGGTCGCGGTTTGGTCCATGATGGGAAAAGGAGGTGGCAAAATGCGATGGCGGATGAACGTCGGTGTGTTCGCAGCAGTGATGATTGCGGCGGTTCAGTCTGTGGTCGCCGATCCGCTGCCGGAGTGGACGGCCAGGATCCGGCAAGATCACCCGCGCCTGTTCTTCAATGCGGAGACCTGGCCGCACGTTCGCCAGCGGGCGTTGGGCGAGGAATCCGCTTGGTACGACGAGATCCGGCGAAGCGTAGACGCTATGCTGCCGCGGGTCGGCACCGGCGAGGTGGAGCCTCGCGATCTTGGCCCGCAGGCCGCGCGGTCCGCTTTCGTGTTTCTGGTAACGGATGAGCCTCGCTACCTGGAGCTTGCCAAGAGGTGCCTGGAGTCGAGCCTCCGCTATTACGAGCAGTGCTACGAGGAGCGGAAAACCGTGAACTGGTACTCTACCAGCCGCGTCCATGCCGTGCTCGCCTGGGATTGGCTCTACAACCACCTTGCCGAGCAGGAACGCGCCGAGATCATGGGCCGGTTGGTCCGCGTCGTCGATCGGGTGCTGAAGGTTAAGCCGCCGATCTATCGCGAGAACCTTTCAGGCCATGCGAGCGGCTTCTACGGTGTCCGAAATACGTGCTGGTTCATCGGCTGCACGGCCTTCGGCGCCAAGATCGAGCCGGAGCTGGTGAACCAGTGGCTCGTGTGGGGACACGACGAGAACCTCCGCATGCTGGAGCACCGCCGCAACGCCTGCGGCGACGACGGCGGCGGGGCCTCGGCGACCCTCGGTTACGTGCTGGGAGCCTATCCGTGGGCGGAGCAGAACTTTTTTTACACCTGGCTTTCGAGCACCGGCGAAAACATCGCGCCGGACTGGCCGCACGGCGCCTGGCTGGCCAACTACGCGATGTGGACCGCGATCCCCGCGCAGCCCGCGCCCCTGGAATTCGGCTACGGCGACACACTGCACGAGACGAATCGCCTGCCCGTCGGCCAACTATACACGCACATGGCCAATATCCGCCACCTTTACGCCGAGCGGGCGCTGGAGGCCGCCGCCCTGGCCCGCTATTTCCAAGAGACGCTGCCGCAACAGACCTATTCCAACACCTGGTTCATTTATCCGTTTCTGCTGTCGCGGCTGGAAGAGTCGCCGCCGCCGCTGTCGCCGAGCGGATTGCCATCGGCCAGGCATTTCGAATCGATGGGCCAGGTCTTCATGCGCTCGGGGACCGGTCCCGACGACACCTACGCCTTGTTCTCCTGCGGCGGCATTCTCAATCAGCACCGGCACTACGATGCCTTGAACTTCGTGATCTACCACCGCGGCTTTCTGGCCCTCGACAGTGGCACGCGGCACGATGAGTTTCGCAACGGGCAACATCTGGCCAACTACTTCGCCCAGACCGTGGCCCATAACTGCGTGGTGATTCACCAGCCGGGCGAGCCGCCGGCCCGATACTGGGGAGGTACCGTGGAAGGCAACCATGGCGGCCAGCACCAGGCGCTGGGCTCGGTGGTCAAGGGCTTCCGAGCGGATCGCGACTTCGTCTACGTGGCCGGGGATGCCACGGCCTGCTACCAGCACGGCGGGCCAAAACTCTCGCCGCCGCTGCCGCAGAAGTGCAGCCTGGCCGCGCGGCAGATCGTGTTTCTACTGCCCCGCCATTTCGTGATCTTCGACCGGGTAACCACGACCGATCCGAGCTATCGCAAGGATTGGCTCCTGCACACCGCCCACCAACCACAGATCGAAGGTAGAACGTTCCGCGCCGATCACGGCCAGGGGCGACTCGTGTGCCGGACGTTCCTGCCGGAGGACGCCCGGCTGGCGGCCGTCGGCGGTCCGGGCAAGGAGTTCTGGGCAGCCGGAAGGAATTGGGAGATCGCGGCGCCCACGCTCAAGCCCCAGCAGCGGGCGATGATGGGCCAGTGGCGCGTCGAGGTCTCGCCGGGCAAGCCTGACCGCGAGGACCTGTTCCTCCACGTCATCGAAGTCGGCGATCAAGGGCTCGCCGCCGCCAGCGATGCCCAACTCGTCCGCGATGATCGTCACTGCGGGGTTCGCCTCGATACCAACAGCGGAACCTGGGAGATAACCTTCGCCACCGACGGCGACCTTTCGGGCCGGCTACGGCGGAGCGGCGGCCGCGGCGAGCTCGACGTGACCCTCGGGCCGACCGTTGAGCCCCAATCGGGGATTATGGCGGGCAAGTAACTTAGTCAGAGGCCCTAACAATGAATCGGTTCTCCACGAATGTCCTCATCGTTATTTTTGCTGCCGTTCTGCTCCCCGGCCTGACTTTCAGCCAGAAGTTGACTTACGAGCAGGCCCGGCAGCGGTTGCAGCCGCGAGAGTTGCCCGAGTTCTGGATGGCGACCGTCGATGATTTGCCCAAGCGATGGGCAAACCTGTCAGTGGGGCGGGTCCGGGAGATCGCCAAGAGCCCCGGCGGGCGGCCGCTGCACCGGATTGCCTACGGCGAGCATGAGCCGGTCGCGCAGCGGGCGAATTTCAACTCCGCCATCGGTGGGCGCGACCGGGCAGCCTATCGCGACAAGGCGGCCCGCAGCAAACCGGTCGTCTACTTCATTGGCCCCGTGCACGGCCATGAGGTCGAAGGCCTGACCGGACTGGTGAGCCTGATCGAAATCCTGGAGACGGGCCGCGATCTGCGTGGGCGGGAGCAACCCGTGCTGCGCGATCTGGCCCGGCAGTGCCGAGTGCTCATCGTGCCGGCCGGCAATCCGGATGGGATCGCCCGCTTCGAGCCGCGGGCCATTCACGGCATGCCGCTCGACGAGTTTCAGTTCTGGGGCCAGGGGACCTGGAAAGACGACTCGATCGCCTTCTGGCCCGCATCGAAGCGGCAGCATCCATTCATCGGGCCGGAGATCGGCTGGATGGGGTGCTACTTCAACGACAAGGGGATCAACCCGATGCACGACGAGTTCCTCGCCCCGATGAGCACCGAGGCCCCCGCCATTCTCCAAGTGGCCATGCAAGAGGGTCCGGACCTGGCCGTCTCGCTCCACAGCCACGGGTCGGCCCCTGCCCTGCTCCGTCCGGCTTTCGTTCCGCTGGAGATCCAGGAGCAGGTTCGCTGCTCGCCGGCCAGGTTTACACGCTCCTGGACGCTCGCAAGCTGCCGCACGGCCGACTGCCTCGAAGTCCAGCCTGAGGGAGTGCGTTCCCGGCGTCGTTCAACCTAGTCAGCGCGGTGTATCATATCAGCGGCGCGGTCCCATTCACGTTCGAATGCCCGCACGGCGTGGCCGGCGAAAGCAGTGCCAGGTCAGCTCTGGAGGTAGATCCTGGACATCCAGCTTTCGCTCTACGAGTCGATGTTGCGGTTTGCGATTGAGGCGAAATCGGCAGACGCCTCAGAAAGTCGGTGAGGTCCGTCGGCCGCAAGTCAAGTTTGTTCAAGGAGATTTCCCATGCGATTTACTTCGTCGCTTGTTTTGGTCGTTGGGTTCGCGATGCTGGGAACTACGCGCGGCGGCGAACCGGTGTTCGTGCCGGTGAAGATCGATGGCCCTGCACGATCCGCCGAAACATACCTACTGGTATGGGCCGTTCAGCGAGTGCGCGTCGGTGCTCGACGTGGACGGCGACGGCGATCTGGACATCGCGGCGGGGCGGAACTGGTACGAAGCCCCGGAGTGGACGAAGCACGCCGACTTCCGCGAGGGCGCGGAAACGAACGGTCCGGAGACGGACAACAACAGCGAATTCGCGATGGACGTCAACCGCGACGGCCGTATGGATATCGTCAGCTCCGGGTGGATGAGGATGAAGGGGGCGTTCTGGTACAGAACCCGGGGCCGGAAGCGGTAAGAGCCGGCAAAGTCTGGAAGGCGACTCGCTTCCATTCCGCCAAGTCGATGGAGGGCGTGATCCACGGCGACATCGATGGAGACGGGGACCAGGACATCCTCTCGAATCATTGAGCCCGTGCCGGGGCAGGCGATGACCTGGTACGAATCGATCGATCGCGAACCGTGGCTGGTCGAGCACGTCGTGGGCACCGAGGGCGAAACCCATGGAAACGGCCTGGGCGATATCAATGGCGACGGTCGCTGCGATATCGTAACGCCGGTCGGCTGGTACGAACAGCCGGCCGGGAGGAAGCAGCGGCCAGTGGCCTTTCCACGCCGACTACAAGTTCGAGGTCGCGTTTGGTTCCGCCGCCGCGTCGCACCTGATCCTCGTCCACGACGTGAACGGCGACGGGCTGAACGATATCATCATCGAGCGCTCCACACCTACGGTCTGGCGTGGCTCGAGCAGTCGAAGGACGGCGACGGGAAGCGGAGCTTTCGGCAGCATTGGGTCGAGACCGACTACGGGCAGTTCCACACGATGGCGCTGGGCGACCTGGACGGCGACGGCAAGGCGGACCTGGTGACCGGAAAGCGGTTGTTCGCGCATCATGGGCGGGACGTGAGCTGCTATGAACCGCTGTTCGCCTTCTGGTACGAGATCGACGGCGGGCCGTGGCGGCGCCATCCGTTGGCGTTCAATCACCTGGCAAAGATGGAGGACGATAAGACGCGGCGAAATCCTCCGCCGAATTTCGTGCCGGCGGTGGGGATGAAACTGAATATCGCCGACATGGATGCCGACGGCGATCAGGATATCGTGGTGGCCGGCAAGGGAGGATTGTACGTCTTCTACAACGAAGGTCCGCCGCAGAAAGCGAAGCCCGAGCACCGATTGCCTAAGGAAGACACGTATCCTTCCTGGGTGCCTTGGCACAATACGGTTTCCGCCACCACTTCTGCGAAAGACAAGACGATGACCTACACGCTCGTGCGGGATGAATACGGCATGACGCTGAAGACGCCGGACGGGCGAGTCGTTTTCCGGTACATGACCGAGAAGCCGGCCGATACGAAGCTGACGGCGAACAGCGTCTGCTGCCTGTACCCGGTCGAGACGCCGGCGGGTGTGTCGGTCGTGGAGTTCGCCCCCAGCGATCATCCGCACCACCGCGGGGTTTTTCTCACGTGGCATGCCATGGAAGGCCGCCAACCGGCGGATTTTTGGGGATGGGGAGAATGGGCGCCGACCACGGGGCGAGTGATCCGCAACGGGAGCGTCGAGCTGCAAAAGGCGTCGCCGGAGGAGGCGACGATCGCCGTTCGCAACGACTGGATGGTTGAGGACGACGTCATGATCGAGGAAGCGACGTCGATCACGGCGCGTGAGGAAGAGGCGGGGTACGTGATCGATCTGGATTTTCGACTTACACCGAAGGCCGACGTCGTGTTGAAACAGACGGCGTTCGGAGGGCTGTGCGCGAAGTGTCAGAAAACGGAAGACTCGTACTATACGGATCCGAGCGGCAAGGTCGATCGGCCTGCTCCGCATCACCTCAAGCCCGAGACGGATTGGCCGGCGAAGCCGTGGTACGACTACACGGCAACGCTCGAGAACGGGAAGACCTGCGGGATCGCGATCGTCGACCATCCGGAAAACCCGCCCACGGCGTGGCATAATTTGCAGGCGATTGCGATGCTCAATCCGTGCATCGTGGCTCCCGGATCGGTGAAGATGAAGGAGGGCGAGCCGTTGAGGTTGCGGTATCGGCTGGTAGTGCATGACGGAGCGCCGCCGATGAAGCGGCTCGAGAAGCTGGCGGAGGATTGGCGGGGAACGTGAGGCGGTAGAAGAGGGTTTCATTTATACCATAAGGGCCCCCGTGGGCTCGGCCCACGGGTGAACAAGGTTCGGCAGCTACCCGACTTCGTCGATTATCATGACAGGCCCCCTGCCGCCTCGTGCGGCAGGAGCCCAAGGTTCCCCGGCTACCGCTCGTCGCGAACGGCTTGACGATCAGGAAGAAATGCGGAAACCGGGCAAGCCGATGAAATAACCGCGTTTTCACTCACCCACGCGCACTCCAAAATCTGGAGATGGTTTAACGATGTGTAGTCTGATTGCGCTCGTCGTGATGCTTGCCGCCCCCGGCGAACCGTTCGACCAATGGGTGCGGGAAGACCGCGGAAACGAAAACCTTCCGCCTTGCGTGGGAACGCGTCTTTCGGCGGAATCGCTAGACGCTCTTGAAGAAGGGCACCCTATCGCGCCCTTCCAGGATTTCACGGCCGCCGTCAGGCTGGATGATGGAACCGTCTGGGCCGGTTCCAGCGGCGGGTTGATGTGCCTGGCGCCCGGGGCGAAACACTGGCGGCTGTTCCATTCGCGCCGTTGGCTCCCGAGCGATCATGTGCTCGACCTGAGCGTTGCGGCCGACGGCACCGTTTGGGTAAATACCCAGGCGGGCACCTGCCGGCTGGCCAAACGGCTCTGGACACTCGAGCAAAAAATGGCCGCGATCCACGAAATGCTCCGGAAGCATCATGTCCGGCTGGGGATGATCTGCAATATCCAGCTCAATCAGCCGGGAACGCTCGAAGCCGGATACGAGCAGCACAGCAGCGACAACGACGGGTTGTGGACCAGTTTGTATGTCGCCGCGGAGGCGTTTCGCTACGGGGCGACCGGTGATCCCGAAGCGCGGGAGAACGCGTGGCGGTCGGTCGAGTTGCTGATGCAGCTTGAGAAGGTGACCGGGATCCCGGGCTTCCCGGCGCGAAGCATCGTGCCGGGCGACCGCCCGAACCCGGCCGAGATCTACGGCGGCGAGTGGCACCGGACGCCGGACGGCCGCTGGTGGTGGAAAGGCGACACGTCCAGCGATGAGATCGACGGACTTTATTTTGCCTACGCGGTGTACTACGACGTGGCCGCGACGGCCGAGCAGAAGGAGAAGATCCGGCACGTGGTCGCCCGCATTACCGATCATATCCTCGACCACGGGTTCTATCTTGTCGGGCCGTCCGGCAAGCCGACGACCTGGGGAGTGTGGGCCCCGGAGCAGCTCAACCACAACCTGAAATGGATCATCGAACGCGGGCTCAATTCGCTGGAGATCCTGTCGCACCTGAAGGTGGCGGAGCACATTACCGGCAGCGCCCGCTACCGGGAGGCCGCCCGCGAGTTGATCGACACGCACGCCTATGCGATGAACACGGTTCGCCAGAAGATCCTCTGGCCCCAAAGCGAGATCAACCACAGCGACGATGAGCTGGCGTTTCTTGCCTACTATCCGCTCGTGTGGCTCGAGCGGGACCCCAAGCGTCGCGAGTTTTACCTGTGGAGCATCGAACGTTCGTGGCAGATCGAACGGCCGGAGCAGTCGCCGCTGTTCAACTTCATCTATGCCGCCGCGCACCAGGCGAGCCGTTGGGACAAGCCTCGCGAACGGCCGCCTGCCGGGCTGATCGACGGAGATCGCTACGACCTCGACGAGTGTCTGGCGTGGTTCCGCGAGGTGCCCGCCGACACGATCTCCTGGCGGATCGAGAACAGCGGGCGTCGGGACGTCGGCGATCTGGTGGCCAACCGGTTCGGCCGCACGTCCGGCCAGCGGGTGCTGCCGATCGCGGAGCGGCTGATAATGCGGTGGAACGCCGATCCGTATCAGCTCGACAACGGCGACGGCGGCCGGGCTCGCGGTGACGGTGTTTTCATTCTGCTGCCGTACTGGATGGGCAGATATCATCGGTTGATCGATTAGCCGAACCATGCACGCAAGCCGCTGTTCGTTCGCTCGCGCCTTTCAGCGGCCTCCCCGCCGACGTGCACTCGGCACCCCTCGCAGTCGTCACAAGAGCGGGCTCTCCTCCGCCCGTTATCCCGATCAGGAACATGGCACGACGGTTATTGCGGCGTCCAAGGCTTGAAAGAGCCCATACTGTATTCCCGTTCGGGACAACAGTGGCTTGACCTCTTGGAACGCCGATGTAAACTTCATGGTGTTCCCGAACGGGAAAACGAAGCTGCGGCACCACTCCAACAGGTTGATTGCTCCGGTGAACGACATTGCCGCCACAAGTTCCACGAAGATCGGCGAGTGGGTTCGCCAACGACGACGGGCAAACCATCTCACCCAACGCCAACTGGGCGAACTGGCCGGGGTCGGCCTTCGTCTGGTCTCGGAGTTGGAGCGCGGCAAGGTCACGCTTCGCATGGATGCCGCCAACCGGGTGCTGGCGGTGTTCGGCATGATGCTCGGACCGGTGGAGGCACCTCGCAGCGAAGGGGGCGATTTCGAGACAAGTATCAAGGTTCCGGGGAACTCTGTGTCCGCATCCTGCGGAAGTATGCCACCGAACCTCTGATCGAAATTCGTAAGCTGTTCAAGGTGCTTCTGTTCAGTTGGTGGGTCTCCAACGGCGACCAGCACCTCAAGAACTTCTCGCTCATTCGCACGACCGAGGGCCGATGGCGGCTTTCTCCGGCTTACGATCTGGTCTGCACTCGTCTGCCGATTCCGTCGGATCGGGACCTGGCCTTGCCGATCTGCGGTAAGAAAAGCAATCTCAGCAGGCAAATCTGGCTGGACTTCGCCAGGTACAGCCAAATCCCTGAGCGCGCTGCGGCCAGGCTTCTTCAGGAACAAATCGACGGCCTGGAACCATCGCTTCGCTTCATCGAAGCCTCGTTTCTGCCCGATGACCTGAAGGCCCAGTACCGCGACATCGTTCAGCAGAACACCGAGCTACTCCGGTAGTGTTCAATCTCATTGATGCCACCGCGCGCCAGGCGAGCCGGTGGGACAAGCCTCGCGAAAGGCCGCCTGCCGGGCTGATCGACGGAGATCGCTACGACCTCGACGACAGGACATCCAAGCGGTCTCGGGCACGCGAGTGAGCGTTGCGATTGAAGTTGATCGCGAAGTGGTCAAGGAAAGCGTCGGTGTGGGGATGCCGCGTCATTACCGCACGCCGGATCTGGTCGCCTGTGTTCGAGGCGAAGCTCATCCACCCCCAAGAGCGACGTGTTTCAACTCGGCTGTTCAACGGCGACGTGTTCGACGTCGAGGAGATCACCGTCAACCGGACCCGGGCGGAGGACGGCGTGGATCAGCACCTCGCCGAAGCACAGCGCGTCGTCCGACTCTGCGGCATCGACGCGAGCCTCCCCGTCCTCCGCGGCGCCGACGGGTCGTTCAACGACATCTGCCGACACCTGCCGACACCTCGATCGGGCCGATTTCGACGGGGCCGAGCCACTCTCTTCCAAACCGCCTCATCAGTAGCGGGAGCCAGTCAATACGAGCCAATCGAACACCGCCCCGGCCCCTCACTTCGAAAGGAAATCTCTAATGACCGTCAACAAAGACCTTGCCGCTCGCGTCCTCACGCGCGAAACCGTCCTGGAAGACGTCACGCGGATCGTGGCCGAGCAAGTGGGAACCCGCCGGGAGCGAATCCGCGAGGAGCACCTGCTGGAAGAGGACCTCGGCTGCGATAGCCTCACCCGGGTGGAAATCACCATGGAGGTCGAAGACCACTTCGATATCTCCATCAGCGACGAACAGGCCGATCAGGTCCGCCGGGTGGGCGACATCGTCGATGGCGTCCTGACACTGCTCGCCGGCGACGAAGCCTGATCCAAAACGGCCTGGCGCTGAAGGTCTCCTGTTCAGTCAGGTGGACGGGGCCTCTTCCGGCACGGCGACGCACCCGAATTGCGCGTCGCGTGCATCACGGTGCGCAAGCGGTTATGATCGATATCCCGAAGAGCCTTCGTGTAGTCGCAGCGTCGCGGCTGCGCGGAACACCGGGACCCCTCAAAAAGTGTTTCTTGCCCGACCCCGTTAAGACGGACAAAACAGGACTTTATCGACTGCCAAGCGAAGACACGGATCACAGACCCAAAACCACCAAACGTACAACAACGAGACATCTCCATGATTCTCAGGCAAAAAGCTATTCCATTTGTGTTGATCGCCGTGACCCTGCCGGCTTTGCTCTCGGTCGCAGCCGAAGGATTCGAGGGGCAGGCCGGGAAGCAACTCGTCACCTACGAGGCATTCGGCGCCGTTGGCGACGGCGTTCACGATGATCTGCCGGCGATCTGCAAAGCCCATGAGTATGCCAATGCCCATGGACGGCCCGTCAAGGCCAGGCCCGACGCGACATACCATCTCGGCAGGCAGACCCTCACCGCGACCATCGCCACCGACACCGACTGGAACACGTCGCGTTTCACGATCGACGACACCGAGGTGGACAACCACAGGAAGTCGCTCTTCGAAGTGCGTTCGCTACTTAAGCCCGAACCATTGCAGATCGACCGGCTCGCACGAGATCAGAAGCAATTGGACGTTCGGCCCAAACACGACTGTCACGTGGTGGTGACAAGCCGCAAGACAAAACGCTACATCCGGCGAGGGCTCAATCAGAACTCGGGGGTTTCCCAGCACGATTGCTTCATTCTCCGTCGGGACGGGTCGGTCGAGGGCGACATCGACTGGGACTACGACCGTGTCACCCGTGTGGAAGCCCGCCCGATCGACGAAGAGCCGCTCGTCCTGCGCGGCGGCGTTTTCACCACCACGGCGAATCGGATGAAGCAGGAAGTCGGCTACAACTACTGGGCCAGGAACATCAAGATCACGCGTTCCAACACGGAAGTCGACGGTCTTGCGCACCACGTCGTCGGGGAAACCGAGGTGGGCCACCCCTATTCCGGTTTCCTCAGCATCAGCAACTGCGCCAATGTCACGCTCCGCAACTGCTTCGCCACCGCCCACAAGACCTATTCGACCATCGGTGCGGCGGGCAAGCCGGTCAACATGGGATCGTACGACTATAGCGCGAACAGCGTGGTGAATTTCCGCATGATCCACTGCCGAATGGATGACATTCTTGATCGTAGTCGGTGGGGAGTCATCGGAACCAACTTTTGCAAGAACATCCTGCTGGAGGACTGCACGCTCTCCAGGATGGACACGCACATGGGCGTCTCCGGCACCTATACAATCCGCCGCTGCACCCTCGGCTATATGGGACTGAACGCCATCGGCCGCGGCCTACTCACCGTCGAGGATTCCACCCTGTACGGCAGCGCTCTGATCAATTTCCGCAGCGACTATGGAAGCACCTGGGAAGGTGAAGTGGTCATCCGCAATTCCCGCTGGATTCCGGCCGGCGGGAGACCATGCACTCCGCAGATGATTGCAGTACGCAACGACGGCACGCACGACTTCGGCTACCGGTGCTTCATGCCTCGGGAGATCACCATCGACGGACTCTTCGTCGACGACTCGAATCACCCCAAAGACTATCAGGGCATGTACCTCTTCAGTGATCCCGATGGCGCGGCCGGTCGTGGCGAGAGCTTCGATCCGGCGGATCGCCCCTTCCCGTACACATGGTGCGGGAAGGTCAAGGTCCGCGGCCTTACGACTGCCAGCGGCAAGAAACCTCGCGTCTCACCGGACGCCCGGTTGGAGAAAAGCGTCGTCGTTGAAGGCGATGAGTAGCTTCGCCTGCCCGTCGCGGCATTCACGCCTGCATTGCAGCACAGCGGTAACCGTTCACCACGGCCGGGGAATGGCCCTGCCGAACTGGGGATTCCAGCTCCGTCCTTGTTTCAACTCCCCTCTGACCACCACGCCGGATTCGGCGGCACGGGATTCGGAGTTTAGGCGTGTGGCACTCACGAGTGCCATCAGCCCGGCTGCTTCCGAGCAGCCGGGCTGATTTGCGGGTGAATTCTCACCTGCCGCCCGCCTTACAGGACGCGGCTTAGGGCGAGCAATAGGCAGGGCTGTCGATTTCGATGCGAGCCACTTGGAAGCCTGCCCGACGTACGTCGGCGACTGCGGAGCGTATGGCTATCTCCAGCGATTCGGCTTCCCGGTGAAAGTCGATCCGAGTGACGCCTTCGGAGGTGCAGATCGAGCCGTCATCGCAACCCGCCTCATACAGCCTGTTCGCATCTTCTTCAGACTGCTCGGGCTGCGCCAGAATTAGGGCAAACTCATGCTTGCAGGTCATGTTCTTATTCCTGTCGGTCAATGGGCACAGCGGTCGACAGCACGGCGGATGTCGCGGGCATGGTCCTCGGGATGACGTGGCGTAGAGTAGACGCGGAATCGGCATCCGTTGCGATCTCCCAGCCGGCACCACAATGTCCCGAATATGTGTGCACGCGCCCCAGCCTTGGTCAACCGCCAGCCATTCATCTCGGCGTACTGAATGGCTGCGCGAATGTGTTTGTTGGGGTGGTCTGCCACGGGTTGTTCTCGTGCGTCTGCCCTCCTCCGGTGCCAAAACAAATTCTAGCTTGGGCCCAGCCTATTGCAAGCGATTGCCGTCCCAAAGCGGGGCGAACGGGGGCTTGTCAACTCGCGCCGCAAAGATCATAGCCCTTGGCGGTCGCCGCCCGGCGAACGACGACGGTGTACTCAGAGAGCACCTGCCCGCGCCATAGACGATCTTGTCGCTGTGGCTAGCGCCTGCTATACTAGCTATCAGAGGGGTATGCGAGAATGGCTATGACGACGATCACCGACGAGATCATCCAACCGGACCTCTACGTTCTCCACGACGTGAGTTGGGAGTTCTATGAGGCTTGTCTCCAAGAGCTGGGCGACCGCAACATTCGTTTGACTTATGACCGCGGAACGCTGGAGTTTATGTCGCCTTCCGAGAAACACGATCGATCCAAGAGACTCCTGGGCCGGCTGATCGAGACGCTCACCGAAGAGTTGGAAATCGAGATCCGCAGCGAGGGCTCGACCACGTGGCGCAAGAAGCGGAAGAAGCGGGGCCTGGAGCCGGACGAGTGCTATTATGTCGAGCACGAGCCGTTGGTCCGCGGTCGCGAGACGATCGATCCGGCCGTCGATCCTCCGCCCGACCTGGCGATTGAGGTGGAAGTTAGCCGCCGCGTTGTCGACCGGTTGGGGATCTATGCGGCCCTGGGCGTGCGAGAGATCTGGAGGTATGGAGGCGACGGCTTCCGCGTTTTCGTCCTGCGTGACGACGGCAAGTATCACCACGCCGATCGGAGCCCGAGTTTCCCCTTCCTGCCGCTGGATGAGGTCAATGGCTTCCTCACTCGCTCCAACGAGATGGGCGAGACCGCCTGGGTTCGTTCATTTCGAGCGTGGGTGCGGGAGAACAAGCCGCACTGGGGCAAGGGACAACCCTAGCGGGACTCGTCTCCGCCGGGGACGCTGTGAATGCTTCCCACCGAGTGTAGCCCTCGTTGAATACACCTCAAGGTTTCTCCTGAAGCGCGTGACGAAAATGCCGATCCGCGAAGTCGAGATACTGCTGCCAGTCGAAAGCGGTGACGTCGTGCTCGCCGGTCCGCAGATGGTAGCCGACGAAATCGCCAACAGACTTGTCGGGATCCGGCATCGCGTCGACGCCGAGACCGGCCAGGCCGAGCAAGCGGTACACAGGCTCGGCGTGCTTGCCGGCAAGGAACTCGCCGCGGGGGTCGGCCCAGAGGTCCTCCGTGGCGCTGGCGATATAGACGGGCCGCGGCGCCATTAGCGCCACGAGCAAGTGCGAGTCGACCGGCAGGTCGGACTCGTGCCAGGCGTACTGGCGATAGCGGGTGCAGTACCAGTAGGGAACCATGCTGACGGAGTGATGGATCGCCTCGCCGAACCGGCGACGGAGAATCGATGCGCCACCCTGGCCGGAATTGTTGGAGATGACGATCGCGAAGCGTTCGTCCTGCGCGCCGGCCCAGAGGGCGGTCTTGCCAAGCCGGGAATGGCCCATGACTGCCACACGTTTTGCATCGACGGCCGAATCCTGCTCGAAATAATCCATCGCGCGGCTCAGCCCCCAAGCCCAGGCGGCGATCGCGCCGGGATCGTCGGGACTGAAGACGGTGTTCTCGCCGTCCGGGCTGAGCGCACCGCGGAGACCTTCCTTCCAGCCCTCGGGAAAGTCGGGTTCGATATCGCCGTAGTAGATCGTGGCCAGGGCGTAGCCACGGTCGAGGACCTTCTCGAGCTGCCAACGATGTGCATTGCAGCCGCGCGAGGCCTCGGTGGCGCGGTGGTTCACGATGCCGCATTTCGGATTCGCCCGCATCCACTGCGTGGAAAGCGTAATCCCGGGATCGGGATGGATGCTGTGATTGCCGTAGAAGTTCAGACCAAGGAAGGCAGGAACCGGCATCCGCGCTGCATTGGGAACATAAAGGAGCAGGTCCATCCGGGGTCCGTCGCGGCGGCCGGTAAGATAGATCCTCACTTCCTTGCGCGTGGCCTTGCCTGCGAGTGCCGCCGCGTCGAGGGAGGTTTGCTCGAAGGTGATCGTCGCGACTGCCTTCGGGGTGCGCCCGTAGACGTGCTCCTGAAAGAGCCGCAGGAGTTCCGGCCGCCGTTTCGCCGCCCAGGATTCGGCGTCCGTGATCCGGGTGCCGTCCTGCAGGACGAGCGGATCGGGCAGCGTGTAGGCGGGCACCTTGGCCTCGTCGAAGATCGTGTCTTTCGGCTGCGCGAAGGCGGGACCCGCCATTGCGTGCGCGATCCATGTGAACATCAACACTTTTGCCGAGTGAGTCATGGGGGACCTCCCAGGAGAATTGTCCGCTCTCAGTATACCTGGGCACAGAGGGACAAGCGATGGGCAGGTGAGCGTATGGACGGCCGGTTGTTCACCCAGTATACTTGGCGTAAGATAGAGGTGGGTGTGGAGAGGAGCGCAGGTCCGGAGTCAAGTCCATGAGCACGACGGATTCAGAATACTTCCACGTCTGGCAGAGAGTGAAGCAGTGGCCAATCGAGATGCGTCAAGACCTTGCGACCCAGATCCTCAAGTCTGTTGAGGCCGATCTGCCACCCCTGCGCGGCGAGTGGAATGAAACGAAGAATGGTCGCCGATGTGATCTCATCGACAAAGACATTCAAGGCACGCTTACTGAAACGGAAAAACGTGAGCTTGAATTATTGACGCACGAGATGCGAGTCCATCGCCGCCGGGTCGCCCCTATTCCGATGGAAACGCCGAAGCAACTGCACGCACAGCTCCTGGAAATGAAACATCGCCAGGAAAGGCCGGTGCACGAGGAGACGTAATGCCGACTGGGTTCGACTATCCCGAATTCTCGCATCGGCGCCGCCACGGGCCCCAGGGCTACGCAAGCTACGAGTCATACCGCCCCTGGTTGCGAGACGAGTTCACATTCCGATGCGTATACTGCCTCGTTCGCGAACAGTGGGGCCGCACCGCCGGCGAGTTCGATCTGGATCACTATTACCCGCAGACACTTCGTCCGCACCAAGCTGCCGACTACGACAATCTGGTGTACTCGTGTGCGGCGTGCAACTCCACCAAAGGCGATCAGCTAGTGCCGAACCCAACGTTTGTACTCACTCGTCAACAGGTGATCGTTCATCACGATGGTGGGATGGACGGACTGACCGAGGATGCCGATCGTCTGATTCGCATGCTTGATTTGGATTCCGACGAGTATCGCTTATGGCGCCAGACATGGATAAGGGTCCTTGAATTGGCACACGAGTACGCTCCTTCGGTGTATCGACGGCTTATGGGGTTTCCCGAGTCGCTTCCGGACTTGGCTCGTCTGCGCCCACCAGGCGGCAATACACGAGCTGATGGAATTGAGGACTCCTATTTCGAGCAACGAAGGCGTGGTACGCTGGCAGAGATGTATTGACGTTGCTCATGTCAGTCCGCCTTCATCATGCACCACCGTGGCGGCGGGGATCGGTAGTCTCGATGATCTCGCTGATTCCCGTCTTGTTGAACCCCTTGTAGCCTTCGTCCCGTTGGAGGATCTCCATGTGTGAACCAATCGCGCCGGACACCCGGAATCGTTCGGCCTGGTCGGCCGTGATCGCGCCGGCGGAAACGAGCGGCGCGATCCGCTCCGCTGCGACCGGCCAAACCTCCCCCTCGGTGAACGCCTGCTTCAAGTACGGGAGGTCGGTAAAGGGCTTCATCGTCGTTACGCCCAACTGTTGCAACTGCTCGCCAGCCGTGTGGAAGTCGAAGCGGCACTCGAGGTGGTGCATGCCGGCTTGGAGAAAAGCCTCGCCGTGGAGTTTGCACCATAGTCCGACCGTGCCGAACCGATCGCGCCGCCCAAGCGGCTGATGCGCAAAGTCCTCGCTCACCTCCTCCGGTGTCAGATCCACGTCGGCAAACACCACGACTGCCGCAATCGGCTGTTCCAGGACCTGAGCTCCCCAGCCGGCCTCCCGGCCGGCATAGAAGCGCTCGCGACATACCAGCCCCAGGCTTTCCAACACCGCAACCAGCGTTGCGAAGTGTTCCCTGCTGGAGCGATATGTGTGGTGGTCGTGGTTCGCCCAGCCCAAGCCGAGCGCCTCTTGCCTCGCGTGCTGCACGCTCGCGGCCCGGTTCCGGCCGGCCCAATTTTCTCGTTCGGCGGCAAAGAAGAGATCGCAGGTCCGGTCGACCCCGAGGTCGTCGACGGCGGATCGAATCAACTCCGCGGCGTGTTGAAAACCTTCCTCATCCGACGGAAACTCCCGCTTGCGTCTCCGAAAACACTCCTGGTGCCAAAGGACTGCCCGGATCTCGTCTGCGGAAGGTTTGCGCGGCTCCCACCGCCGCTCGCCATGCCGCTCAACCGCCCACAACTCGACGTCACTCTCGGCGGCCACTCTTGCCTTTCGGAGCCGGCCCAACGGCAAGCCTTCGATCCGCGTTGCCAGGTCGAGGCGGTGTCTCACCATGAAATCCGCGACCGATTCCACTCGAACAGCCACCCGCCGCACGCCCGCATCGTTCAACATGATCGGCGGCAACACACCGCCGGGATGCTCCCATGTCGAAGGGCCGCCATTGCGAGGTTCGAACCCCAAGGAAGTCAGCCTGGCTTCCAGGCGGTCCTCGGCGGGCAGCGCCAGGTGATCGACCCAGTCGAGAAGACGTGTCCCGGTCGCCTCCATCAGGCGGTCTGCGAAATCGCGGATTGCCGAACACCGCCCCGAGCAAAGCTCAAGAACCTCAGCGATCCATTGGGTGGCTTCCGGCAAGGGTGTCCAGTCGAAAGCAGCCGGAGAGGTTTCCGTTTGATGTGCCATGGCGTGTCGTCCAACCAGTGTCCGCGATTTGCCCATGCCGATGCCGGCTGCTGAAAAAGGAGACTGGCTCCGCAACCGGCAGCGGCTTGCGCCAGAACGAAATACGAGATGCTGGGCTGCCAGTCCCCTTTTTCAGCAGCCTCCCCTGCCGGGCGCGGACGGTATAATTCCCGGGAAGCTCTTGCCCAAGGAATTCTACGCAGAAATCCCGTTCGGGACAGACGAGGTGTTGCATGTATCCTGTCTTGCTGTTGGGCTGTGGAAAGATCGGGCAGGCGATCGCTCATCTCCTCGCCGGAACGGGCGACTACCGCCTGCGAGTTGCCGACGTCAACGCGGAATCGCTTGATCGCCTCCGCGGCTTACTGGACGTCGACACGATCCAGCTTGATGCGTCCGGTGCAGAAGCGGTACGGGATGCGGCTCGCGGGTGCCGGAGCATCGTCTCCGCGCTCAGCTACCATCACAATCCGGTGGTGGCACGTGTCGCACTGGAACAGGGCGCAAGCTACTTCGATCTTACGGAGGACGTGGAGACCGCGCATGAAATCCGGCGGCTCGCTTCTCGAGCCTCGCCGGGGCAGGTGTTCATGCCCCAGTGCGGTCTGGCGCCGGGATTCATTTGCATCCTCGGATATCACCTTACCAAGAGTTTCGACGCGCTGGACGCGGTCCACATGCGGGTTGGTGCATTGCCCCGCTATCCGTCGAACGCCCTGAACTACTATCTCACCTGGTCGACCGACGGACTGATCAACGAGTACTGCAATCCCTGCGAGGCGATCCACGCGGGCCGTCGCGTCAGTGTCTTGCCCCTGGAAGGTCTGGAAGGTTTTGCCCTGGACGGCGTGCGCTACGAGGCGTTCAACACATCCGGCGGGCTGGGCACTCTGTGTGAAACTTTGGAGGGCCGCGTCCGCGAACTCAACTACCGTACGATCCGCTACGTCGGGCATCGCGACTTGATGGCCTTTTTGATCAACGATCTCCGACTGGGACAGCGCCGCGACCTGCTCAAGGACATTCTGGAGCGCGCGATCCCGGTGACGTTCCAGGACGTCGTGGTGATCTTCTCGAGCGTGAGCGGCTGGCGAGACGGACAGTTCGTTCAGATCAGCGACGCTCGCAGGATCTACCAGCAGGCATTCCGGAAACAGTCCTGGAGCGCCATCCAGATCACCACGGCCGCCGGAATCGCGGCCGCGCTGGATCTGCACGTCGAGGAGAGGTTGCCTGCCTCGGGTTTCGTAAAACAGGAGGATGTGAAACTGGAGGACTTTCTGGCGAACCGCTTCGGCCGCCTGTACTGCTCCGGCGAACCCGCGGAGCAAGACGGCCACAATGCTCTTGATTCAGGAGGCGTCCATGCTCCCTCAACTTCATGAAGTCGTCACCCGGCTGCACCTTCCTCCCGAGCCCGTGGCAATCGCGATCGGCAACCGCTGGCGGCCGGCAACCGGCCCGAAGCTGACGGTCCGCACGCCGATCGACGGTGCGGAACTGGTTTCCTTTGCGGCCGCCCGGCCGGACGACTTAGCGGAAGCGGTATCAGCGGCCGCCGAAGCCTTCAAGGCGTGGCGGATGGTGCCGGCGCCTCGGCGCGGTGAGCTCGTCCGCCGGATCGCCGAACAGTTCCGCCGGCATCGCGACGACCTGGCGGCGTTGGTGACCTGGGAGGTCGGCAAGATCCCGCAAGAAGCCCGCGGCGAAGTCCAGGAGATGATCGACATGTGCGACTTCGCCGTGGGGCTCAGCCGGCAGCTTTACGGACTATCGATCGCCAGCGAACGCCCCCAGCATCGGCTTGCCGAACAGTGGCATCCGTTGGGGCCGATTGGTGTGATCACGGCATTCAACTTTCCGGTTGCCGTGTGGGCGTGGAACGCCATGCTCGCCCTGGTCTGCGGCGACCCGGTCGTGTGGAAACCCTCCGAAAAGGCGCCCCTGTGTGCCATGGCGTGTCACACGATCGTCCAAAACGCCATGGAAGCGATGCCCGACGTGCCTCGCGAGGTTGTCGCCCTTATCGTCGGGCTGGGGCCCGAGGTCGGTCAAGCCCTGGCCTCGTCGCCCGGGTTGCCGCTTGTCTCCGCAACCGGCTCGGTGCCGATGGGCCGCGCAGTCGCTCAGACAGTGGCGGCAAGGCTGGGCCGATCGCTTCTCGAACTGAGCGGAAACAACGGCATGATCGTCGCTCCGTCGGCCAACCTGGAACTGACGATTCGCGCCGTCGTCTTCGCCGCGGTGGGCACGGCGGGTCAGCGCTGCACGACACTTCGCCGTCTCATCGTCCACGAGACCATCGCCGACGGCTTTCTCCAACGGCTCCTGGAGGTCTATCCGAGGCTTCCCATCGGCAACCCCTGGCAGGAAGGCGTGCTCGTTGGGCCGCTCATCGCCGAGCAGTCCGCCCAGGCGATGGAGGAAGCACTCGAGCAGGCCCGGCAGCAAGGCGGAAAGGTGCACGGCGGGGGCCGCGTCACCGAGGGTGTTCCGGAGGGAGGCGTCTATGTGCGCCCGGCCATCGTCGAGATCGCTCCGGATGCTCCCATCCTGCGTCAGGAGACCTTTGCACCGATCCTCTATTTCGTCCGCTACCGCTCGTGGGAAAACGCGGTTGCCATTCACAATGATGTACCGCAGGGACTGTCCTCGGCAATTTTCACCCAAGACGTTTGTGAGGCGGAGCGATTCTGTTCGCCGGCAGGATCGGATTGCGGAATCGTCAACGTGAATATCGGCACCAGTGGCGCGGAGATCGGCGGGGCTTTTGGCGGCGAAAAAGACACCGGCGGCGGGCGCGAGTCGGGTTCCGACGCCTGGAAAGCCTACATGCGGCGTGCCACGATTACCGTGAACTACTCGTCGGAACTGCCCCTGGCGCAGGGCATTCGTTTCGAGTGGTGAATGCACGCAGTTCCCCGTCGACTGTCCGACGCACTAAATCACGCCTTGTCTTTCGCGTACCCCAGCATCTCCTTCACCCACTGCATCTTCTTTTCCGGCAGTGCCGGGACGATGCGGGCGGGATCGTACGGGACTCGGCGGCGATAGGGCCCCGTATCGTAGCAGCGAGTGAATACGGCTTGAAGGTCGAGCGGCACTTCGCCGTCTCCCGGCAGCAACGGGATTGCGATTTCGGGCAGGGGGACTTCGAGTTGCCATGGATAGATAGAGAATCGCCCCGGCTGGTCGAAGCGACGAACGGAGACGTGGTAGTCAAAGGGCCCCGCCTTTCGTTCGAGCCTCTCTCGGAACATTGGCGTGGTATGCTCGCCGCCGCGCAACAGATCGATCTCCACCAGGTGGATCGGGCTGGCGAGGACTTCCTGCTGCTTCTCGAGGTAAAGGTCCCGGCCTTTTTCTCCGCTTGTCTTGTTGCTGAGGCTGAGAACCTCGATGACCGTCACCACGCGCTCGCCGCTGCCGGACAAGCGGGTGCGAATCTCCACAAAAGACTGCTTATGCTCGTCATCCGTCATTTCAAAGACCAGCGGTTCCGTGCGCGTCCTCGCCGCGACCGCCACGCCGCCTGCTCCCGGCTGATCGATATCGAGGCTGCCGTGGATCACATCGGTGTCCGGCTCGACATAGCGGGCCGACGCTTCCACCCAAAGCCGCTCCTGAATGACGGCAAAGTAAGGCGCCGGCAGCGCCCCCTGGAGCGACTCGCGAATGTAAACATGCATCGCGCCGTGCAGGTCCGGGAAGAAGTCGGGGTGTTCGAGAAAGGGATCCATGCCGGGAAAGGGCGAGGGCATTGGGCGAACTCCTTTAAGTGCGAGTTACGGAGCCACGGCGATGAGGGGAGCAGCCATGAAGGGCCGGCTACCCACTCCTATTCTACCAGGGAAGTCAGCTCGCGAACACCGAGCGTCATCAGCGGCGAATCCCTTGTTGTCATTCGACTTGGGTTGTATAAAGGGCGGGTAGCACGGGCACTCCTGTAAAGGTCCTGAAGTCTTGCGAATTCGTCGTTTAGCCGCA
>JAXGMN010000026.1:0-196148 GCA_040768665.1 Thermoguttaceae bacterium | reverse complement strand
CCTTTTGTAGTGGACGTACAGCGCATAACTCGTGTTCAGCCTCTGCATGAACCGCGACAGATTGGCCCGCTCCGTTTTGATCAGGATATGGTAGTGGTTTTGCATCAGGGCGCTGACCCCGATTGGCCCCGGAGGACACCTTGAAGGTCAATCTCCACTACTGGCGCGACGGTGTGGTGAAATACATCGAGTTCCCGCAGGACTCGGCTTTGGATCTCACCGGGCGATAGGGGAGCGTCAGAACTGCTCGAAGAACATCAGTTCGGAGGCCCGTTCGCCTCGCAGGGTGACGTCGATCCCGGCCGCGAGTTCCGCGCCTGTCTTCAACACGGCAGGATTGGAGCCGTCCTCGAACGTCACCCGGTAACGGGCGTCCTTGACGAGGCCGCAGAGGCGGACGGTCGTCGAATCGGGCTGCGCCGCCGGCTTGAACAGGTACACGACGCCCTTCTTCGCCTGGGGATCGAAATACTCGACGCCGTCCCAACGCTTGCCGTCGGGGCGAGGGAAGATGTGGTAAAGGTCGGCATTTCGAATCAACGGTCGGAGCCTGGTCTTGTAGGTTGTCACCGCCCGCTTGATGGCGTCTTTCTGCTCGGCGGACCAGACCGGGCCGCCGTTGCCGCCGCGGGGAGCGTCGGGGTGCCAGGTGGCGGCCCCGAGCGCGCTGGAACGAAACTCGTAGAGCGAACCTTCGGCCTGCCACTTGGCCCACGATCCGGTCAGGGTCGCCAGTTGCATCGGATGCAGGGCGTGGGACGCATCGTAGAACGACTGCCGCGCGTCCAAGGGATAGTAGCGGTCCTGGTTCTGGACCTTGAAGCTGCGCCGCAGGATGCCGTAGTCCTTGATTCGGCCGCCGCCCGAGCAGTTTTCGTAGGAGAAGTTGCCGATCTCGGCATAGAGCGAGTCCAGCACCTCGTAGTAGCCCTTCGTCTGCCAGTAGCCGGCGTCGGAGGCGCCGAGGGCACGAGTCCCCGGCCCGTAGCCGCCGGTCTGGAGCACGTTTCCGTCCGTCCCGTCGGAGCGGAAGAAGTCGATGCGGAATTTCTCGTAGAGATACTTGGCGTCTTCGCGACGGTGCCGGATTCCCTCGGCCGTTGTCATCGGCGGATTGCAGTTCCAGTACAGCCCGAAACGCATCCCCGCGGCGTTGGCGTGGTTCCGCGCCGCGAGCATCCCTTTCGGCCAGTCGATCGAGTCGCCGACCGGCGGGTGCGGCTGGTTTTTGGTGTCGCCCTGCCACCAACCGACGTCGAGCACCACCTCCTCGAATCCCAAGGGGGCAATCTGATCGACGAGCGGGTAATACTTTGCCTCGACCGAATCCCAGCTTCCCTGAGCTTTGCCTGTGGCGGCAAAGGCGTTCCATTCCACCTTGGGATACGTCGCATCGTTCCTCAGTGCGGTCGGAATGGAGTAGTTGAACAAGTACTTGCGAAGCCGGTTGCCGGCGTCGTCAAGGTCGCCCGCATACGCACCCACGAAAGCGGGCGGCACCTCGAACGTCGCGCCGGCTGCCAACCGGGTGCGAAAGTCCCCGCGGCTGCCGGCCTGCAGGAAAACGCCGCGGGAGGCGGAGTCGCCCGCCAGCGTCAGCCGCCCGATGCTCCACTCCCAGCCCGCGTAGATCCCGTGCATCCCGGCCGCATCGACCATCGCGAAGGGAATCCAGTCCTGCTCCTCGGAGATCCGCAGCGTCTTTCGGTACTGCGGGGTCAGGGTGTCATGATAGACCCCCGTCGCATCCGGAAGAGAACCGTCGTCGTTGATGTAGCAGACGCTCGTCCGGTTGTCGGGGCCGACCGCGTGCAACGCCAGACTCTCCTGCTTGGAAATGACCACCGGCTGGTCGGCCTGATTCCGGATGAACATCGTGTGGCGAATCGGCCCCGGGCCGCCGCGGGCGTGCCAGACGGATTTCAAATCGAGCGCCGGCCGGCAACTCGTGAAGTGGAGGGTCACCTTGGTCCCGTCGCTCCGATCGAGGGTTCCTTCCTGGAAAACCCAGTCCGGGCGATACTCGACGCCCGCCATCTCCGCTTGCTCCACGAGCGGGAAGGCCGAAGGAGCTTGGGTCCAGTTCCAACCCGCGGCTCGGCTGCTCAGCTCGAAGACGCACAGCTTATGATCGACGGTGGCGCCGACGGTCAATTGCGTGTCGTCGGTGACGAGGGTCCATGCCTCGCGGCGGGCACCGGCTTTGAGTTCCGTCGCCCAAGGGACTTCGGCGGCCGGCTCAGCGGCGCCCCGCGCGGGCTTGGCGATCATGTCCGTGGTCCGCGTCTCGGATTCGTCGAGCCAGAGGGTCCGCCCATCGGCCAGCGTTACCTTGGCTTCGCCCCAGTCGGCGTGATCGGCCCAAGGACCGTCGCCGGCGTCGGTCGCTCGAAGCGTGAACTCAACGGCTCCGTTGAGATCGACCGCGAGGCTAGCCGGCTCGTCTCCGCCACGCAAGGTGGCCGACTTCGCGACCTTCTTGCCGCCCACCTCGACGAGGAACACGACGCTTCCACGCCCACCTTTCGTGTCGCGATTGTGGTCCACGCCGATCGTGGCCTCGAAGCGCTGCCCGGGCGAGGGGAGTCGCACGACGATTTCGCTGTGGGTATGGGATCCCAGCCCGCGGCGGATATCCTTCGAGCCGATCCGCAATGGCGTCTTCAAGACGGATTGGTTAGGAACAAACGCCCCGTAATCCTGCCGGCGGACATCGAGTTGCCCGTTCTTGGGCGGAACCACCTGGACCGGTTCCGCCGCCCGGCCCGCGACTGCTGACGTCACCAGAAAAAACGCGACGGCGAAATTTCGCAAATCCATGTGACTACCCTTCACCCAGCCTTGCTGTACCGATTCTTCGATCCCTCTCTTCGGGCATCGGCCATCGTAGTCCTCTTCCAAACCCGTCGCAAGTCGCCTGCTTCGAGATAAAACGAGGCAGGTTCCTATGCCGTTGCGTTTTTTCCCCATCCAAACATGCCAGCGAATGAAGACAAGGGTGGAAGACAAGTGGAAGACAAGGAGATACAATGTGCAATGCCATTGCGCGAGCGGGTTTTGCGCACAATCGGGGCTTTGACGCACGAGAAGACGACGCATCGACGGTACCTGGGACCGACTGGCAAGATCCTCAGCAATGCTTGTATCCGCGTGTTGGTTCCTCCCCTATCGGACCGATAGCCCAAGGAGCATGCGATGCCAACGTACGATTGCGTGGTCATCGGCGCGGGGCACAATGGATTGGTCGCTGCCGCCTATCTGGCGAAGGCCGGCAAGAAAGTGCTCGTCGTCGAAAAGCGACACGTGCTGGGCGGCTGCACCTCCACCGAGGAACTCTGGCCGGGCTTCCAATCGTCTCCTGCCGCCTACGTGATCAGCCTCTTCCTGCCTGAGATCATACGGGAATTGGAGCTGGCCCGGCACGGCTTGGAGATTTTACCCCGCGACCCCTCATCCTTCACTCCGCTTCTCGATGGCCGCCACCTCCTCTTGGGGCATGACGAGCTGTCGAACCGCCGGGAGATCGCCAAGTTCTCTACTCGCGATGCCGAGGCATTTCCCAAGTACGAAGCTCTCCTGAACCGCGTGGCTGATGCGATCCAGACAATCATCGATTCCTTGCCACCCGCCTTGCCGCCGCGATTCCGAGACGCCGCCCGCTGGTGGAGCTATTATCGGACCTTTGGACGGTTGGGCGACGATTTCCATTGCCTGCGTGTGAATTCGTGCGGCCGCCGCGATGCTCCGTTTACAGCAACTGGAACTCGAACCCCTTGGGGCCGCACGGCTCGGGCTGCGATGAGCATGTGCGCGAAGCCCGGCAGGCGTTCGCATACCGTCGGACCTCGGCAACGGCACGTCCCATAAGGTCGCGATCGACGTCATGCACGTCGATCGGGTCACCAATGGCGGCCAACATGGTCAGCGTCAGCCGGCCGCCGAGATGCTGGCGGAATTCTTCGAGGCCTCCGAGCAATGCCTCCAGATCCTCGAGCTGGGGATGGTTCAGAGCAAACCCCAACTGTGCCAGGCAGGCCAGAACTCGAATCGCATCGCTCGCGGGCAGGCCCAGGGCCAACGAAGCATAGACGGTATCGATGGCTACTCCGATGGCCACCGCTTCGCCGTGCCGCAGGCCGAAACTGCTCATCGCTTCCAGTCTATGGGCCGACCAGTGGCCGAAATCCAGCGGGCGTGCCTCCAGCATCTCGAACGGATCGCCCCCGCGCGTGATATGCTCCATGTGCAGTTCGGCCGACCGGCGGATGATCGGCAGGCATACCGGCATCTCACGGCGGCGAACCTGAGGCGCCGCTTCGCACAGTTCGTCGAACAGCCCTGAATCCTTCAGCAGCGAAACCTTCACGGCCTCGGAGAAGCCGGCCAGAAAATCGCGATCCGGAAGCGTTTCCAACAGGCCTGCATCGTTGACCACGGCCCACGGCGGGGCGAACGCACCCAACCAGTTCTTCGTGTTGTACAGATTGACGCCGCTTTTCACACCCACCGCAGAATCCGCTTGCGCCAGCGTGGTGGTCGGCAGCCGCACCAGCCGCAGACCGCGATGGGCGAGCGAAGCGGCAAACCCCACCGTGTCGAGAACCGCGCCGCCGCCGATCACGACGACATAGCTGCGGCGGTCGAGCCCCGCGGAGTGGAATTCCGAAAGCATCCGTTCGAGTACGTGAATGTCGTTCTTCAGCGCCTCGCCGCCCGCGACGATCCGGGGCGGGCCGGTCAAGATGACCCGGTCGGAATACTCCCCGGCGAAGCGTTGGATCCTCTCCGTCAGATCGTTCCGGGCTTCCGCGACATGGGCGTCGATCCAGAACTGCACGCGCGCGAGTCGATCCCCCGAGGGTTCCAGCAGTCCGGCGAGGACATGCCGGTCGGTGCCGAAAAGGTCGTGCGTAAATCGCAGACGGTGCACGAACGGCACGGAAAAACTCGCATCGGCCGAACCGGACTCCCAGCAATCGCTCACATCTGGCTCCTGCGCCATGGGAACATCGGCGGGGTGACTTCACCCCGCCCGGAAGCCGCTTTGCTCAAGCTGTAATCGCCACCGCCGACCCCGCGTCGGCGGGGCGATGTTTGGCAACTACCAAGGCTATGCAAACACACCTGTGGGAGTGCGGTTTGTCGTTGCCAAACATCGCCCCACCGGGATAGACCCGGTGGCGGCGTTTGCAGTTCGAGCTCTTTACTTCACGTCGACAACCTGAATTAGTAACCGTTCACGGGGCGGAGGAGAGGGGGACAGGTCCATGTTTTCGGCCAACGTCTTTGTCGCCAAAATGCGCGCAATGGCCGAAAAATGGACCAGTCCCCGACCACCCCGTGAACGGTTACCCTGAATTATATCACCCAATCCGTTGTGCGAGCATCTACTTGCCCTATGTCAGCTCCCATCCCTTACGATATGCCCGCCGGATATACTGGTCGGCCGCGGGGCAGTTCGTCGCTTTCATCCGCTCACCGTTCCACTCGATCTTCTGTCCGGCGCGGACGGCCAGATTGCCCAGAAGGACGAACTCCGTCAAAGGACCGGAGTAGCTGAAGTTCGACAAGGCCGCGGGACCGCCCTTGCAGGCCGTGATCCATTCCACGTCTTCGTTGGCAACGCGCGCGAGGGTCACCGGGGTGCTCGTGTACTGCTCCGACAGCGATTTTGGGCTGGTGACCCACTTCGTGTTGCCGCGATTGAAATAGAGCTTGCCCTTCTCGCCAATCATCACAAGATTGAATCGGCTAACGGCCTCGTCCGGCGGCATCCCGGCGTCGGCGAGGACTTCTGCCGGCGGCGTATGGCCGCCCTGTTTCGAGACGCCGTCGTACCAGACGTACTTCAATTCGTTGTGGTTGGCTCCGGCCGGGAACGTATAGGTGACCGTTGACCAGACCGGTCCCGAAACGGGCGTGTTTCCCTCCTGTTGGGCTTCGACGGAGGTCGGATACTTGAGATCGAGCGCCCAGAACGGCATATCGAGGATGTGACAGCCCATGTCGCCCAGCGCCCCGGTGCCGAAATCCCACCAACCTCGCCACTTGAACGGCACGTAGGCGGAACTGTACGGCTGGTCGGGCGCCGGGCCCAGCCAGAGGTCCCAATCGAGAGTTTCCGGCACCGGTTCGCCGGCGGGCTTTTCCTGCACTGCCTGCGGCCAGATCGGCCGGTTGGTCCAGGCGTGGACCTCGTTGACCTTGCCGATCATCCCTGCGCGAACCAACTCCACCGCCCGGCGGATCGGCTCGCCGGCATGAGCCTGGTTGCCCATCTGGGTCGCGACCCCCGTTTCCCGGGCAGTATCGGTCATCAGCCTCGCTTCCCAGATCGAATGCGTCAGCGGCTTCTGGCAATAGACATGCTTGCCCAGACGCATCGCCATGACTGCCGGGTGCACGTGGGTGTGGTCGGGCGTGGAGACGGTGACTGCGTCGAGATTCTTCTCCTTCTCGAGCATTTCGCGGAAGTCGTGATAGAACGTCGCCTTGGGAAACTGCTCGACGATCTTGGGACCCCGCCGCTTCGTATCGACGTCGCACAGCGCGATGATATTGCCGCCGGCCCCGGCTGCGCCGGTCACGTCGCTCGCGCCTTTCCCGCCGATGCCGACGCAGCCGACGTTAACCTGCTCGCCGGCGCCCCACACCGTCCGCGGGATGAACGTAGCGACCGCGGCCGCCGTGGAAGCAGCTTTCAGAAAAGTCCGACGCGAATGCCTGTGATGGTTCATGAGTCGATCTCCCGGGAATGTCGTAGCGGCGGCTTAGCTTAGAGCCTATCCCAAAACCTCGCACGGAGAAGGGGGACAGGCACATTTTGCTCCGAAGACTCCGCAAAATGAGCCAGTCCCCGACGGTTTTGGGATAGGCTCTTAGTCTGTTCACAGTCTGCCAGTGTAGCGCAGCCGCGGGTGGGAAGCAAGCAGACGATCCGGTGGCGTGCAACGCGCCAACCTATCTCACTCCGGGACGAGAGGCCAGCGGCCCCTAAGCAGCGAAGAAGGCTTGTCGCAGATTAGACCGCCTGGGGGCCAACCACGTCATCTTCGCCAGCCGTTTCCGGGTGTCGCACTTGGCGCTCCGCCTGCCATCGTCTGATCTCCTCCCGCAACTTCTCCGCACGATCGTTAGGCTCTCGCGGGATTGGCACACCGCGGATCTCTGCAAGCTGCCACCAGACAGCGATTGTGAAAAACAGGGCGACGATCAACTCGACAGGACCACCGCCCAACGTCCTCCCCACCGCCATCACCACCGCACCGACGGTCAGCAGCCAAAGGAGTCCGCGCAGCCGAAACTGCCGACGTCCTGGCGGGAGGCTCCAGTCGTCACCTTCCGGCAAGATGCATTCCTGGAAAGGTTCGCCCGGAGAACGCGAGGAAGAATCGCTGAAAACACGCATATCGTCCGCCACGCGGCCGGGTTCTATCGGGCCGAAACGGGAGCCAGTTCCGCCGGGGAGTCCGTCGGCTCTTCCTGCTCGGCTTCCACTGTCACGGCCGCCCGCAATTCCGAAGCTTTTCGCCGGCTCACCAGCAACTTTGCGTCGACGACGAGGCTGAACAAGAGCGGAACGACCAGGAGCGTGAAGAGCGTGGAACAGACCAGTCCGCCCACGACCACCGCGCCGAGGCCGCGGTAAAGTTCGCTTCCAGGACCCGGCGCCAAGACCAGCGGCAACATTCCGAACACACTCGTTGCCGTGGTCATGAAGATCGGCCGGATGCGGGTCTTTACCGACTGGCGAATCGCTTCCCGCGGCGGCAGCGGCTCGAACGTATCGTGTTCGCCTTCGCCGATGCCCCGCATGAAATTCAGCGCCTGGTGGACCAGGAGGATCGCGTTGTTCACCACCACACCGATCAGCAGGATGAACCCGAGCATGGTCAGCGTGTCCAACTGCTGTGTCGGATCCATTACGCGGACGAACCGCAGGCCGATGAATCCGCCCACCGTGGCCAAAGGCACGCTTAACAGGATCACGAACGGATAAAGAAAGCTCTCGAACAGCGCCGCCATCAGCAGATACGTGATCAAGAGCGCAAGGAAGAACCGGCTCAGTCCCACGCTCTTCAAAGATTCGACATTCCAACCCGTCCAGTCGCCCAACAGCGCCGTGCGGACCTGCGTGAGCTTGTCGGCATTGCCGGACAGGTTGACCCGCACGTCGGAAGCCATGCCGCCCGCCCGCCGAGCGGCCGCGACCAGTTCGTCGATCTTCGCCTGTGCCTCTTCCAGGGCCATCTCGGCAGGAGGGTTGACCGTGAACGTCACCGCGCGGCGCTGTTCCACCCGGCGGATCGACTGCGAGGCGTCGGCCTCGACGAAGTGGACCACGTCGCCCAGTGGCAGGATTGCCCTGCGGCCGTCTTCCTCGGCCACGGCCAGCGGCACCTCGGCGAGGTCATCGGGGGTAAGTTCGATGTGCGGGTCGCGAATGACCACCAGGTCGATGTTGTCGCCGTCGAAGTTGAAGTCGCCGACGACCGCGCCGTCGATCAGCGCCCGCGCGGCCACGGCGAGCGACTGCACGTTCAGTCCGAGTTCCTTGGCGCGAACCTGGTCGATCACAACCTGCCGCTCGGGCCCGGCCTCGTTGAAGGTCATTGGGTCGCTCCGGACGGCAAACCTGGAGAACGTCGCCATGAGTTGGTTCTGCAAGTAGGCGGCGCTCGACTTGAGCCGCTGCATGTCCGTGCCGACGACCTCCACTTCGATCGAATTCGATCCGCCCGAGTTGCGGCCGAAAATCGACCGCTGCGATGAATAGCCGTAGCTGCCGGGGATCTTGCTCATGGCGCGGGTGAGGATCGCCTTGACCGGCCGGACGTTCTCCGGGTCCTTGCTGGTCGTCATCATGAACACGCGGCCCCTCGAGACGACGAAAAAGAACTCGTCCAGGGCGGGAACGTTCTCGATCGGCTTGCCCGTCTGCATGTCGACCAGCGGAGCGATCGCTCCGGCTTCCTCGGAATTTTTCGCTTCCCAGTAGGGGCGAACCGAGTCTTCCAGCCGCTCGGCCACCGAAGTGTTCTGTTCGAGCGAATAGCCGGGCGGATTGAACATCATCCCGAACGTGAAGTTCTTGTTGCCGTCCGGCAGGTAGCTCGCCGGAAGCATCAGGGCCCAGCTCAGACCGACTGCCGCAATGGTAATCGCCGCGATGACCACCACCCGAAGCCAGGCCCCGGCAAGGCTGCGGTAGGTCATCAGATGGATGATCCGCGCGAACGTGTCGCAGCCCCATTCCAAGAGCGGAGCAAGACCGAAAAGCGAGTGCAAGGCCTTGCCGAGCGGTCCGTGCGTCTTTCGGCGGCTGCGGAGGAATTTGGTGCCGGCAGTCGGGATCACCGTGACCGAGACCACGAGTGAGAGAACCACCGCGGCGGATACGGCCAGGGCGATGTCGTAAAACAGTTGCCCGCTTTCCTCCTGGATCGTCAATACCGGCGCGAAGACGGCCACCGTGGTCAAAGTCGAAGACAGGATCGCCCCCCAGACTTCCTTGGTGCCCCGGTAGGCCGCCTCGACGGCCCTCTCGCCCATCGCCATGTGGCGATCGATGTTCTCCAGTACCACGATGGCGTTGTCGACAACCATACCGACCGCGAAGCTGAGCCCGGCCAGCGAAATCACGTTCAGGTTCCGCCCCGTCAGCGCCATGACCACGAACGTTCCGACCACGGAGATCGGGATTGCGACGGCGATGATCAACGTCGGGCGCGTGCTCCGCAGGAAGAGAAGCAGCACGAGCACGGCCAGGCCCCCGCCGACGACCATGTTTTCCTGCACCAGTCCCACGGAACGATGGATGTAATACGTGTCGTCGGCGACCAGTCGCAGGCTGAGTCCGTAGCGGTCGTTCTTGTACGACCGCAACAGGCCGCCGGGGGCGTTCAACTCCGCCAGCACCCGGCGGACGTCGTCCATGATGTCCAGCACATTGGCCCCCGTCTCCCGCTTCACGTAGACCGTCATCGACGTCTTGCCCTTGCACTGGTCGAAGTACACCTTCTTCTCCAGATCGAGCACCACGTCGGCAACGTCTTCGACGCGGATGGGCACGCCCTCGGCGTCGTTCTTGACGATGGTCCGCCGCAACGGTTCGAGCGATTCGAACTGGCCCATTACGCGGAATCGCACATCTTGCCGGCCATGGGCCATGTCGCCTGCCGACTCGTTGACATTGTCCATCCGCAGAGCATTGCGAAACTCGTCGATCGTGATGCCCCGCTGTGCGAGCGCCACCGGATGAAACCGCACTTGCACCTGGTGCTCGCGCCCGCCAAAGATGCCGATCTCCGCGACACCGGGGATTCGCTCCAGGGCGGGTTTCACGAATCGGTCGGCGAAGTCGTAGCAGCGGGCCACCTCGTAATCCGGGTCCTCGGCCTCCAGCAGGCCGTAGGCCACCGCGTCGTCGCTCGCCGAGTCGGAGGCCCGGATCACCGGCCGGTCGACGTCGTCGGGATATTCGCGCACCTCGTCCAGCCGGCTGGCCACTTCCTGAAGGGCGCGGGTGATCGGGAACCCGACGTTGAACTCAAGCGTGATCATCGCGCGGCCCAGATCTGCCGTGGAGGTCATCTTCCACAGGCCTTGCAGGGTCTTGAGCTTTTCCTCCTGCTCGATCAGGATCGACTCTTCGATCTCCTCCGGGCTTCTGCCCCGCCACTCCGTGCGGACGGTGACCACCGGCCGCTCGACGTCCGGAGTAAGCTGGATCGGGATCGCCGTGAGCGAGATCACGCCGAACAGCAGGATGAGAATCACGCCGACGGCGACCTTTACCGGGTTTTCAATTGAGAAACGGATCAGGTCCACGTCAGCTCTCCTGCCGCTTCGCCGGTCGGCCGGTATGGTCCGACGAAGGCGCCGGGGCCGACTGCTCGACGCCCGCGTTCGCCTTTGCAACCTCGGCGGGCTGTTCCTCGAGTGTCACAATTCGGACCTGCTGGTCCGGCGTGAGCCGCTCGGCGCCCTCCACAACGACCGAGGCGCCCGCCGTGAGCAGTTTCCGCCCGCGGTCGGTTTCGGGTTCCACGGCGTACTCATCGTGCATTCTCGCCGAAATCGTCACCGGCACCGGCTGAACCGTTACCGTATCGCCATCCTCGCCGCGCAGTGCGACCCATACCGTCGAACCGTCGGGACGGATCAGCACGGCGTCGCGCGTGACGACGAGCGCCTCATGCTCCGCCGCCGTGGCGATGGTCGCGGTTACGCTCATCCCGACCTTGATTCGTCCGCCGGCATCGTCCAGGCGGACGCGGACCGGAAACGTCCTCGACGCCGACGGCCCGTAGGGGGTGATGGAAACGACCGTACCCACGACTTTTTCCTTCAACGGATCGATCTGGATCGGCAGGCTTCGGCCGACGTGAACCAGGTTGATCACCGACTCCGGGACCATCAGCCTGGCATCGACCTGCCCGCGATAGACGACGTCGACGATCGGCGTGCCCAGGGAAACATGGGAGCCGAGCTCGGCGTATTTCTCAACCACGGTTCCATTGAAAGGGGCGTAGATTGCCGAGCGGATGGCTCGCTCGCTTTCCTGCTCGACCACCGCTTTGGCCTCGGCCAGATTCGCCTGGAGCTCGGCGACCTGGGCTTGCTTGGAATCGATTTCGCTCTGGGAAATCGCGTTCTTCTCTTTTAGTTCTCCGTATCGCGCCAGTTCGATCAACTCGTACTTGAGTTGGGCTTCCGTCGATGCCACCTTCGCGCGAGCCTGCTCCACGGCCAGTCGGCACCAGACGTCGTCGACTTGGGCCAGCAGGGTCTCGCCCTCCATGACCGCCGTCCCCTCTTCCACCGGCATCTGCGTAATTCTGCCGGTGACCTCGCTGGCTACCGTGGCCTTCTTGATCTCAATCAGCCGGCCGACAATCGACCGCTGCGGTTGAATCTTCTTCTGCTGGGCCAGGGCCACCCGCACCAGCGCCGGCTGCGCCGCGGCTGCCGGGCTCTGCCCGTCGAGTTGTTCGAGTCGCTTTCGGAGAAACTCGGCGTCGCCAAGCTGCCGCTCGGCGACGCTGCGCACAGCCACTGAGGCGATCAACGCCCCGGCCAGCAGGCCGCTGAGCGTGAGAGATCCGAGGAGGACCCAATAACGAGAACGTGAAGCGTTCATCTTCACACCACAGGCGAGGGGTGCAGCCCAGACGCACGATGCGGCATGCCTCGCGGTCAAAACTGCCCGGCAGGATTTCGGCGGCCGAGTCCGGGTTTGTGATTCGACTCTTGGCCGGGTATGCTAATCTACTAACTAGACTATCCAGATCGCTTACGGTGTGTCAATAGCTCAACAGACGGGCTGCCCCGGTGAAACGCCCGCGGCAATTGGAAATTTCCACGGGTGGAATGAAAAAGAACGGCCGGTGGTCCAGGTCGTCGACGCAAAGGGAGAAATCGGATTGACGGTGCGGATGCCGGCCGAACGATCACTTGCTCGCTGTGCAATCTGCGTTGGCGTAGCCGGCTTGGCATGGGTGCTGGTCCCCTGGGGCGGTCACCCAGCCGCGCAAGGAAGCACTCCGGTCGACAAGGAACTCTGTGACCAGGCGGTCGCGGTGCTCCGCCAAGGCCTGGACGACACACGCACCGAGGCATCCGCGCAGGCCGGCCGGTACCTCGTCGCGAGGGACTGTTTGCCCGCCGTCCGCAACGGATTGCCCTGGCTCGACTGGGCCGTCATCGGGCTGTACGCCCTCGGGCTGCTCGCGATCGGCTGGTACTATTCGCGTCGCAGCCGTACGCGCGAGGATTATCTCCTCGGTAGCCGCCGCATGAAGCCGCTGATGGTCGGGCTCTCGCTCTTCGCGACCATGCTCAGCACCGTCACCTATCTTGCCCTGCCCGGCGAGATGATCAAGTACGGGCCGATCCTGGCACTGGGCAAAGTGGCTTCGTATCCCCTGATCGCTTTGGTGGTCGGTTGGCTGCTCATCCCGTACATCATGCGGCTGAAGGTCACCAGCGCCTACGAGATCCTGGAGGTGCGACTCGGGCTGGGAGTGCGGATGCTCGGCTCGGTCTTCTTCCTCTCGCTGCGGCTGATGTGGATGGCCGTGATCATCTACGCGACGACCACGAAGGTCCTCATCCCGCTCACCGGGCTCGATCCGTCGACCGCGCCCTGGATCTGCGCCGCGCTGGGCGCGATTACCGTCGCCTACACGTCGATGGGCGGGCTCCGCGCCGTGGTCGTCACCGACGCGGTTCAGTCCGGCATCCTCTTCGCGGGGGCAATTCTCACGATTATGCTGGTGAGCCATCGGGCCGGCGGGTTCTCCGAGTGGTGGCCGACCGAATGGCTCGCGCACTGGCCCGAGCCCAAATGGGGCTACGACCCCGAGGCCCGCATCACGTTCGCCGGCGCACTGATTTCCACCTTTGTCTGGTACGTTTGTACCTCGGGCTCCGACCAGATGGCCATCCAGCGCTACCTGGCCACCAAAGACGCGCGCTCGGCGCGGCGGATGCTCATCTACGCGCTCTCGGCCAGCGCGCTGGCATTATTCCTGGTAAGTCTTGTCGGGCTGGCGCTGTTGACGTACGTCCGCCTCGAACCTTCGATGCTCGCCGACGGCGGGCGGATGATGTCCGACGCCGACCAACTGTTCCCGCACTTCATCGCCTACGGACTGCCTACCGGGGTCACCGGGATCGTGCTCGCCGGACTCCTGGCGGCGGCGATGTCGAGCCTTTCCTCGGGAGTGAATTCCTCCTGCTCGGTGATCACGGTCGATTTCCTCGACCGCTTCCGCCGCCGCGAGCAGTCCGATTCCAGCCGTGTAAAAACGGCCAAGATCGTCTCGATTCTCATCGGGGTGGTGGTCGTTCTGCTCAGTTCGCTGGTCGGCCTGGTCAAAGGCAACCTGCTGGAGATCGCCTACAAAGTCTGCAACCTGCTGACGGCGCCCTTGTTCGGGCTCTTTTTCATGGCCCTGTTCGTCCGCTGGGCCACGGGCCCCGGCACGCTGGTCGGCGCGGCGTTCGGCCTGGCCACCGTCGTTGCCGTGAACTTCTGGTACGAGCTGACCGGCACGCGCGGCATCAGTTTCCTCTGGGCGATGCCCCTGGGGCTTGCAATTCAAGTAGCCGTTGGAATGCTGGTCAGCCTGATTCCAATCGGCCACCGAAAGCCGCTCGACGAGATCCGCGAGTAGGCATGGTTTGAGCGCGGGGAGAATCCTTGGGCAACTGGAATCTCCTATGGCTTGCCCCGCGAACGCCGAAACGAATCTTGTTACATCAAAAAATCTGTCACCACGAATGGGTGGATCAGAAAGCGCTGCAATGGGCAAACGCGAAGTATTTTCGCCAACGGCTTGATCTTCTGACAAGTGCGACTATAACTGAGTTTAGGCCAATCCACGACATTGTCGGTGAGAAGAGATAGGCTCTATCGCCGGTTGGATTGGTCGATGGGTGGAGAAGGGCATCTTTCGCAGCATTGCATGCGCGGCCGAGCAAGCTCGGCTCGGCCGGTGCCCCATTTCCCTGTTGTGGCAT
Organism: Thermoguttaceae bacterium; assembly: GCA_040768665.1. Classification (GTDB taxonomy): domain Bacteria; phylum Planctomycetota; class Planctomycetia; order Pirellulales; family Thermoguttaceae; genus JABWBD01. Next base: position 181,622 of record JAXGMN010000026.1, on the reverse strand, counting down.
CGTTCTATCTCAATCTTCGGAGGACAGGACTCATGGCGGACTTTCGAAAGCGACGAGGGTTTACTCTCGTCGAGTTGCTTGTTGTCATTGCGATTATCGGTATCTTGATCGCGCTGCTCTTGCCGGCGGTGCAGGCGGCGCGGGAGGCCGCTCGACGCTCTCAGTGCATCAACAACCTCAAGCAGTTCGGGCTTGCTCACCACAACTATCACGACAGCTTCGGGACCTTCGTCTCCCGAATGGCAGGCACAGGGGTTGGCGGCAACGAGAACCGCCGCAGTGGTTTCATCTCGCTGCTGCCTTATCTCGAGCAAGGCCCCATGTGGGACAGAATCAAGGCCGGCGACGCCACTCATCCGCCCGAAGGCCCGTCCGCGTGGTCGCGTTGGTCGGCGTGGGATAGCACGCCGCAAATGGTGCTTTGCCCCTCCGATGGCGGCACGCCTGCCTTGAGTACCAACACACTGGGCCTTCACAATTACGGCTTTTCGATCGGCGATCAGATCGCCAGCGTCCCCTACGATACCTCGATCCGCGGTGTCTTCTCGGCGCGGGCGTGGACGAAGATAGCGGACATCCGAGACGGCACCAGCAACACGATCCTCATGAGCGAGCGTCTGAAGGGCTACTTCAGCAATCGGACCGCCCTGCAGGGTGAAATCCGCTACGTGGTGGCAATGACGATCGGTGTCGGCGGCCTCGCCAATTCGCCCGCGCTGTGCAAGGACGTCACCGATGGTCAGTACTACCGAGCCGGCCGAACCGTCCGAGCGTATTTCGGCGGTCAGTGGGTCGATGGGCTGTGTGAGAACGTTGCGCTGAATACCGTTCTCGCGCCGAATTCTCCCGCTTGCCGCGACGGCGGCCAGACGTACAACGACGGGCGAGACATGGTGCAACCGCCGACGAGTTACCATCCTGGCGGCGTGAACGCTTTGCTTGCCGACGGCTCGGTTCGCTTTGTCAGTGAAACGATCGATACCGGCACCCTGAATGTCCCGCAGCCCGATTCCGGCGCAAGCAGGTACGGCGTCTGGGGCGCGCTCGGTTCCAAAGCGGGCGGCGAGGTTGTCGGTGAGTTTTAGTTCACGGGGGCCGGCCCGACTGGCGAGTCCCCCTCAACCATTTTCAAAAGGATCGCGTCATTATGCGTTACGCAGCGATTTGTCTGCTTCTACTGACTCTCGCCCTTGGACCTGCGCTGGCTGGATGCGGCGGGGGTGGAAACGGTGCCGGCAATCCCAGCGCCAATCCCGACGAGGGCATGTACCCTCCGTCTTCCGAATCTCCATCAGAGGCATTCCCGGCTGATGAATCGGCCCCCGCGGAGACGCCCTCGGCCGCCGCGGAGACGCCCGCTGCGGAGACGCCCGCTGCGGAGACGCCCGCTGCGGAAAAGACTCCCGAAAACTGACGAACCTGCGCCCGAGCCTTGCCCCGACCGCCGCTCGATCCTGGCGGTCGGGGCCTATCCGGGCCAGCGATTCATCGTCGCAATGCGTCGCCGGCGATGCTCTGCGCGGTGAAGTCAACAACCATCGGGATCGCTTCACGGACGACCTCGAACGTGTGGCCACCCGGAAGCACGACCCAACGATGTGAGATTCCTTCCGCCAGAAGCCGATTACGGAAGTTCTCGTTCATCGTTCGATCGAAGGCCCGGTCGGCCGTGATCAGCAGCACCGTCATGTCTCGCAATGCTTCGACTCGGTTGATCGGATTGAACTCCCGCCACACCTCCGGCCGATCTCCGAACCGGTTCACCGGCACGTCGTAGCTTTGTCCCTCCGGCAATCCTCGCCGGGGAAAGTCGAGCAGGCCGATAATCGGAGCCACCGCGGCGAAGCGGTCCGGGTGCGTCTCGGCAAACCGCACGCAGCCGTACCCGCCCATCGACCAGCCCGACAGCGCCCGATCCTCCCGCCGCCGGCTCAGTCCATACTCCGCTTCGGACGCGGCGATCACTTCCTCCAGGTAAGAAGCATAGCGGTCGGCGCTGCGAACCGGCGAGTCGATGTACCATCCGTCGTCACCGTCCGGCAAGACCGTTACGAACGGGGCCGCCAAGAGCGCATGGCAAGCCCGCGGATCCTCGACGAGCGACCGCTCGGTCCGCCCGCGGCCGTGCAGCAGGTAGAGAACCGGCCAGTCCGCCCGCCTGCGAGAGTAGTTTTTCGGCAAGACCACCGTGAACCGCTTGTCCGCATCGAGCACGCGGCTGTGGAACTCGCCTGTCCTGATCCGTTCTGCGCGGCTCTGCGGTGCATCCGCTTGTCCGCATGCCGCAGCGGCTTCGGCAATCAAAACGGCTGCAGCGAAAAGGATTGCTTCGAGTTTCATCGATCGCCTATCTGCTTTCATGGCTTGCGCATCTTTCGCTTTCCCCGGCACTCTACTTCTTCGATTGCGGCCGACAGCTTGCGCCATTATGCTGACGCACGTCGACCTAATCGAAAAGCGGTAACCGTTCACGGGAAGAGAGGGGGACAGGTCGATGTTTTCGGCCAACGTCTTTGACGCCAAAACACTCGATTTGGCCGAAAAATGGACCAGTCCCCGGCCGTGAACGGTTACGAATAACATATCGGATCAGCTCGAATGAACCCGCGCGACAAAGCAAGAACCGACAATTCCCAAACGGCTAGAACCAAGAAATTCTACGGCGGCGTCGTCGCAGTCACCATCACCCCGTGCCGCCCTGCCGGAGAGGTCGACCCGCAAGCGCTCGGCCGGCTCTGCGGCAAGCTTGCCGACGCCGGCTGCCACGGTGTCTTCGTCGCCGGATCGACGGGCGAAATGCCTCTCTTGGACGAGCGCGACCGCCGCGGTCTCACCCAAGCCGCCGCCGAGGCCCTCGGCAGCCGTGCGGTCCTGTACAGCGGCGCCACAGGCACCGGCGTACGCCAAACCGTTCAATACGCCAGGAATGCGGCCGACGACGGTGCCGACGTGGCCGTCGTCATGGCCCCGGGATTCTTCAAGTTCGGCCAGCCGGAACTACTGGCCTACGCTCGCGCCATCGCCGATGCCTCTCCCATTCCCGTGGCCCTCTACCACCATCGTCGCCTGCCGACGGAGTTTGCCATCGACACGGTCGCCCGCCTGGCCGAGCACCCCAACATCGTCGCCATGAAGGATACGAGTGTCGACCTGGACCGTTTTCGCGAGTTGGTGGCAGCGACCGCCGGCACGAATCTGTCCCTTTTGCAAGGAAGCGAACGGTTGATCCACGACAGCCTCCGACTCGGCGGCGCCGGATGCGTCGCGGCGATGGCGGGAGTCGCTCCCGAATGGCACGTGGCTCTTTACAACGCGTATCGGGAGCGGCAGGATCCGGCCGCCGCGCGCTACCAGCAGCAGATCGTCGATCTCTGCGAATTGTTTCGGCTCGACGAAATCGGAGAGTCGTTCTCCTATTTCTCCTACACCTTGAAATTCGTCCTTCGCCGCCGCGGCTGGCTCGACTCGACGTGCGGCATGATGCTCGGCTTTCAACCCCGGGAAGCTTTCGAACTCCGTGTGCTCGAGGTCCTCCGTTCCGCCGGCTTGGACCCAGCGCGCCTCGACGCCTCGCTCGCCGGGTGAACCTCTTCCTACTTCGCGTACGCCTCGTACGCCTCGGCGACCTTGCCCTCTTTCGTGTCGCCCTTGTGAAACAGCAGGCGATACTTCAAGGTGATCGACTCGCCGGCAGGGAGCGTATACGCGCCGGCGCCTTCTTCCGCCTGGGTAAAGTCGCCCACGCCGAATGGATTCGCGGCGAACAACCCGTAGGTCCGCACGTGCCAGTACGTGGGGAACCGGAAGCTGGACGGATGGTTCATGAAAGCGATCCCGACCGTCTCGCCGTCCACCGGACCGACGTAGTCGACCCACGGGGACTGCTTGCCCCAGGCCTCCTTGTCGGTAAGCCCCTCGGCATTAACGATCCGGCCGCCCTTTTTCGCGTCAACCTTCATCGACGCCGGGGTCCGAACGCCCATGGTTCCTTCCTTCGTGTCGCCGAAGGTGACGGGCCCCTCGGTGGCCCTGAGCGTGATGTCGTAATCGATCCAGCGAACTCCGTCTTCGGCGCCAAAGGTCAGGCGGCGCTCATCCTCCAGAACCTTCTTGCCGTCGGGACCGAGCCACGCGTTGCGCGAAACGACCTTCGCTTGCGGGCCGCTTTCCACTGTCACGAACTCCAGGTGCTTCGTCGTGCCCCGAGTCTCCTTCTTGGGATTTTCGTCCCAGAAATCGATTCCATTCACGTTGCCGTGGGTGAACCAAATCGACCGCTGGTGAGGATGGTCCTGGCGTTCGTCGGCATTGTCGCTATTCATCGGCCAGGCACGCGTCACAGGCTTGCCGGTCGGGCCGATCACCGGCCAGAGGATCGGCTTGGTTCCCGAGCAAGCGAGATACTCGGTGAACGGTTTGCCGTCGATCTTCACGATCACGCCCTGGTCGGTTTTCTCGGCGGTCACCTCGGCTTGGGCGGAGACGGCGGCCAGAAGGAAACAAGACAGCAGAACTGGGACAGCTAAGCGGTACATCATGAGGAGCTCCCAAGGAAGTTAAGGCGTATCTCAGACCGGCACTTCGCAAGCGGTCGCACGCAAGCAGTCGTTTCGCGGCACGCATTCCCGCTCCGTTGCGCATTGCCTTATCGTACCGCGCCGGAAAACGGGGTGCCAGCAAAGCCATAGCGATCCCCGCATTAGAAGGAGTCGGCGAAGCCCGGGCTGAATCGCACACAGCGTAAACCACCGGTCCCGCGGCGGTTCACCGCCCATTGCGTGCGGAATTGCCGTCGTTCGGCCGCGGGGGGCTCACTGGAGAATTTTTTTTTGATATTCGTCAAAGTCGACGGGCGTGAAGATCGCCAGAAACTGGTCGATCTGGGCCACGCGGCCGCGGTCCGACTCGACCAGCCGGCGAACCAACTGGTGCTCGCTACGAATCGTGATTCGCTTCGGCGGAAAGCCGCCGAGCCGCAACTCCAGCTCCACTTCCGTGGGGAATCGTTGGTAGCGATCCAGGGCCGCGTTGACGGCCATCCGTGCGAAGGGCGGCCGGGAACCGGGATTCAACAGGGTATTGAGCTGCGAATACCAGTCGGAGAATTCGCGGTACTGTCGGGCTAGTTCTCCATCGTCGGCGCTCACCGTGTTCAGGCGGTAGTTCACCGCTTCGCTCGACAACGACAACTCGCCCGTCGACCGGTCAAATTCTTCCGAGAAACGCGGATTGCCCAGGAAAACCAATAGCGGATCCTTCTGGCCGATTGCCCACGTTCTCAGGTGCTGGCACAGGGTGGCAACCTTCTCCGTCGGCAACTCGGTCCTGACCCGGCGCGAGACGTCCAGCAGTACAAACCGGCCGTTGCTCTTGTCGAACACCGTGATCTCGGCCGGCGACTTCAGGTAGTCGTAGACGATCCCTGAGAGGAAAATTGTGGTGCTTACGATGCGAGGCTCCTTTTCGTCGCCCACATAGACGGCATTTTCCACCCGGAAATCCTCGGCCGCGGCCAAGCGATCGATCGCCATACTACCGGCGATCCCGAGAAAGGCGAATGGTAGGAGAATTAGGGTCAGTGGTTTGCCCATCACCGTCACCTGCCAAAGGAGGGGGGGTATTCGGTCCGGAAACCGGCGCCTGCGTCGGCGGAGGATACGCAAAGAGGGCTTGCCTGTAAAGTGGAGATGCGGCCAACGGTTCCAGCCTTCCAGCCCCCGCTTTCTCCCCATAGCAGATTTCCAACAAGAATGATTGTCATTATTCGCCTCGCCCCGTATCATGACCATGGCGTACCCTCAAACTGTAAACGCCACCACCGACCCCGCGTCGGTGGGGCGATGTTTGGCAACTACAAACGGCGATCCTGTAGGCCGTTTTGTGATTTCGCTTCCGCCGCTCGGCCTGTAGGGCCGAGCGGCGGAAGCGAAATCACAAAACGAGGGTTCTTGGCGTTTGTAGTTGCCAAACATCGCCCCACCGGGATAAACCGCGGTGGTGGCGTTTACAGTTTGAGGAGTATCGCCCGCCCCTTCCGGTTCCTACCCATCGTCCTCGGACCGACTGGGCCCACCATGCCACCCACCTCCTTTCGCCAGAGCGTGTCGCTGCTTCTCTTGTTGGCGGCCCTGGCAAATGCCTCTCCGCAAACCGGCGTTGCTGAACGCCCGGTCGATTACACGCGCGACATCAAGCCGCTCCTGGCCGATCGGTGCTATGCCTGCCACGGTCCCGACGCGGGCAACCGCCAGGCGGATCTTCGGCTCGACGTTCGCGAGAGTGCCACCGACTTGGTGATCGAACCCGGCGACGCGGACAACAGCTATCTCATCGAGCGGATTGCCGCAGAGGACCCCGCCGATCTCATGCCCCCGCCCGACAGCCACAAGCCGCCGCTCACCAGCCAGCAAGTCGAGCTAATCCGCCGCTGGATCAACGAAGGAGCGAAGTTCGACGAGCATTGGGCCTACGTGGTGCCCACGCGGACCCCGGTTCCCGAAGTGAAGAACACGTCCTGGCCGCGGGGCGCAATCGACCGTCTGGTGGCCGCAGGCCACGAGGCCCACGGCGTCGCTCCATCACCCGAGGCCGACCGCCCCACCCTGCTTCGCCGCCTCGGGTTCGATCTCACGGGCCTGCCGCCTCGACCGGAAGAAATTGCCGCCTTCGCAGCCGATACGTCGCCCGATGCTTACGAGAAACAGGTTGAACGGCTCCTGGCCTCGCCCCATTTCGGCGAACGAATGGCCGTCTACTGGCTCGACCTGGCTCGCTACGCCGATACCGGCGGCTATCACAGCGACAATCACCGCGACGTCTGGCTTTACCGCGACTATGTCATCCGTGCATTCAACGAGAACAAGCCGTTCGACGAGTTCGTCGGCGAGCAGCTCGCCGGCGATCTTCTGCCGGAGCCGACCCGCTGGCAGAGAATCGCCTCCGGCTACAACCGCCTGCTGCAAACCACCGAAGAGGGCGGGGCTCAGCCAAAGGAATATCAGGCCAAGTACGATGCCGACCGCGTGCGGAACACAAGCTCGGCCTTCCTGGGCGCCACGATCGGCTGCGCGGAGTGTCACGACCATAAGTTCGATCCCTATACGGCCCGCGACTTCTACCGCTTTGCGGCCTTCTTCGCCGATATCCAGGAAAAACCCGTCGGACGGCAAGATCAGACCAGGCTGCCCACCGCGGAACATACGGCCCGGATCACTGAACTCGACCGCGAAATCGCCGCGGTTCGCAAGGCCTTCGCCGCCCGGACGCGGCAGCTCGATGCCGCCCAGCGCGATTGGGAAAGCTCGCTGACGGCGGTCCGCCCGGTCCACGCAGACGGCGTCGACGGGCTTCCGAAAGAGGCCGCCGCCGCGATCGCGGTCGCCCCGGACCAACGGAGCGATGCGCAAGCAAGTGCAATCGCCGCCTACTACCGCACGATTGCCCCGGACCTGGCAGACGAGCGAAAGCGGCTGGCTGACCTCGAATCTCAGAAGCAGGCGGTCCTGGATGCTGCGCCGACGAGCCTCATCTCGATCGCCACCAATCCTCGGACGATCCGCGTCCTGCCCCGCGGCAACTGGCTGGACGACTCCGGCGAGATCGTGGAGCCGGGGATTCCGGCGTTCCTGGGCAAACTCGACGTCGCCGGCCGCCGGCCCACGCGGCTCGACCTGGCCCGATGGATGACCGATCGAAAGAATCCGCTCGTCGCCCGCGTGTGGGTCAACCGGCTTTGGAAACTGTTTTTCGGTCGGGGCATTGTCAAATCGGTCGACGACTTCGGGTCGCAGGGCTCGCTGCCCAGCCATCCCGAGTTGCTCGACTGGTTGGCGGTCGAACTGATCGAGTCGGGATGGGACGTGAAGCACATGGTCCGGTTGATCACCACCTCGGCCACATACCGGCAATCGTCCATGTCGAGCCGGGACCTTCGAGGGCGCGATCCGGAAAACCTTTGGCTGGCCCGCCAGGGCCGTTTCCGCCTTTCCGCGGAATTCGTCCGCGACAATGCCCTGGCGATCAGCGGGCTGTTGTCTGCGAAGATCGGCGGCCCGAGTGTGAAGCCGTATCAGCCGGAAGGGTATTGGATGCATCTCAACTTTCCCAAGCGAGAGTATGTGCACGACCACGGCGAAGACCAGTATCGCCGGGGCCTCTACACCTACTGGCAGCGATCGTTTCTGCATCCCAGCCTCTTGGCCTTCGACGCCTCAAGCCGCGAAGAGTGCACGGCCGAGCGCCCCCGCTCCAACACTCCGCTGCAAAGCCTGGTGCTCCTGAACGACCCGACTTACGTGGAAGCGGCAAGAGTGTTCGCCGCACGGATTCTCCGGGAAGCCGGCGAGAGCGAGGCCGAACGCATCGACTACGCCTTCCATCGGGCCCTGGGCCGCGGAGCCGAACCGCCCGAGCAAGACGTCTTGAGTCGTCTATATCAGAAGCACCACCGGCAGTACTCCGACGACGAGGCGGCGGTCAAGGCGCTCCTTGGGGTCGGTGAGTACGCGGCGCCGAGCGACCCGCCTGCGGCCGAACTTGCGGCCTGGACCTCCGTCGCCCGCACCATCCTCAATTTGCACGAGACGATTACCCGGCCATGAACCTCGACCAGATCCTCGGCATCCGCCAGACCCGCCGCGCCTTTCTCGGCCGAACCGCGGGCATCGGCGCCGCCGCGCTGGCAACGCTTTTGAATCATGCCGCACCCAAGGCATCACCTACCGATCCGTCGCCGCAGAGCCTGGGCACGGTCAACCCGCTCCACTTCCCACCCAAGGTCAAGCGGGTCATCCACTTGTACCAGGCCGGCGGGCCGTCGCACCTGGAAACTTTCGACAGCAAGCCCAAGCTGGCCGAACTCGACGGCCAGCCGATGCCCGAATCGTTCACCCGGGGTCAGCCGATCGCGCAGCTTCAGGGAAAGGAGCTGAAGTGTTTCGCCCCCCAGTTCCCCTTTCAGAAGGTTGGCGGGAACGGCCAGGAGATCTGCTCGCTCTTTCCCCAAATCGGCTCCGTAGCCGACGAGATCTGCATCGTGCGGTCGATGGTGACCGAGGCGATCAACCACGACCCCGCCCACACTTACATGAACACGGGGACGACGATCTCCGGCCGCCCCTCGATGGGCTCGTGGCTCCTGTACGGCCTGGGGAGCGAATGCGACGACCTGCCCGGGTTTGTCGTCCTTTCGAGCATCGGCCGAGGCGGCCAGGCCCAGCCGATCGCCGCGCGGCAGTGGCACAGCGGGTTTCTCCCCAGCAAGTACCAGGGCGTGGAATTCCGCTCCAAAGGCGACCCCGTGCTCTACGTCGGCAATCCCCGGGGGGGCACTCGCGACCGGCAGCGCGACGTCGTCGATGCGGCCAACGCGCTGAATCTCTTGCACAATGAGGTGGTCGACGATCCCGAGATCGCCACCCGCATCGCCCAGTACGAGATGGCTTTCAAGATGCAGGCCAGCGTGCCCGGGCTGGTCGACATTTCTGACGAACCCTCCGAAATTCTTGAGATGTACGGCACCAAAGGCGGCGATGGATCGTTTGCCGCCAATTGCCTTCTGGCCAGGCGATTGGCCGAGCGGGGCGTGCGATTCATCCAGGTCTATCATCGCGCCTGGGATCATCACGGTGGCATCAAGCGGAGCATGGAGCTCACCGCCGAAGAAGTCGACCGCCCGACCGCGGCCTTGATCCACGATCTCAAGCAGCGCGGAATGCTCGACGACACGCTGATCCTCTGGGGAGGCGAATTCGGCCGTACGCCGATGAGCCAGGGCAGCGGCCGCGACCACCACATCAAAGGCTACTCCTGCTTCCTGGCCGGCGGCGGCATCCGCCCGGGAATCACCTATGGCGCGACGGATGAATTGGGGTATAATGCCGTCGAGAACGTCGTCCACGTGCACGACCTGCAGGCCACGATGCTCTACCTATTGGGCGTCGACCACAAGCGACTGACCTACCGCTACCAGGGCCGCGATTTCCGCCTCACCGACGTCGGAGGCCACGTGGTCCGCGACATCCTCGCCTGAACTGGACAATTCACACAAAAGGCCCCTCATGACACGCATCCATCGACGGCTCTTTCTCGGAACGGCGGCCGGAGCATTGGGAGCAGGATTGCTCGGTCGGACGGCGGCCGTCGCGGACGGTTCCGAAAACGTCGGCAATCTCCGCCTTGCCCCCTTCCGGTTCGACGTTACACCGCCGATCGGACACTCCCTCCACGCCGGATGGATCAAGCCGGTTGAAGCGGTCGACGACCCGCTGGAGGCGATCGGTTTCGTGCTGTTAGGAGCGGGCAAGCCGATCGTGCTGTGTGTCGTCGACTGGATCGGGCTGCTGAACGAAGCCCATATCCAGTGGCGGACGGCGCTGGCGGAAGCCGCCGGAACGACGGCCGACCGGGTCACGGTCCACTGCGTGCACCAGCACAACGCACCCTTCGCATGCCTCGAAGCCGAGCGGATCATCCTGGCCCAGGGAGACCTGCCCCACATCGTCGAACTGGATTTCTTCGGCAAGTGCCTCGACGCCGGCCGCACCGCGGTGCGCGAAGGGCTCGATCGGGCAGTCCCGGTCACCCACGTCGCGCACGGTGAGGCAAAGGTCGAAAAGGTCGCCTCCAATCGACGAATCCTCGGGCCGGACGGCAAAGTCGCCTCGCAGCGCGGCAGCAGTTCCAAGAACCCGGAGCATCGCCGGCTGCCGGAGGGGCTGATCGATCCGATGCTCAAGACGGTCGCTTTCTTTCACGGCGATCGCAAGCTGGCCGCCTGCCATTACTACGCCTGCCATCCCATGAGTTACTACGGCGACGGCCGCGTCAGCTCCGATTTCTGCGGCCTCGCACGCAAGCGGCGACAGAAGGAAGAGCCCGGCTGCATCCATCTCTACTTCAACGGCTGCGGCGGCAACATCGGCGCGGGCAAGTACAATGACGGCTCGAAGGAGATGCGGCCCGTGCTCACCCAGCGGATCTACGACGGCATCGTCGGCTCCGAAGCCGACCTGCAGCCCGAGCCGATCCGCTCGCTGCGCTGGACGACGCACGACATCCTCCCCTTCCACGATCCCCGCTTCGAACTCGACGCGCTGCTCAAGCAGATCGCAGACCGCTCACAACCGGTCGTCAACCGCAACCGTCCCACATTCACGGTCTCATGGATCCGCCGTTGCCGGCAGAAAATCCCCGTTACCCTCACCTCGCTGCACGTCAACGATACCTCGATGCTGCACTTGCCGGGGGAATGCTACGTCGAGTACCAGTTGCGAGCCCAGGCCACGGCGCCCGACCGGTTTGTTGCCTGTGCCGCGTACGGTGACGGGGGGCCGTGGTACATTCCCACGGCCGATGCCTACCCGCAGGGCGGCTATTCCGTAAGCGTTGCCTGGTGCGGTCCGGAGATCGACGCGGCCCTCACAGGCGGAATCAAGACCCTGCTCGCCGGAGCGGACGAATGCACGTGACGACCGCCGTCCCTGCTTTCTCGGCTGCCCGGGACCGCGGCCGACTATTTCTTTTTCGGGGCGGCCTTGGGCTTGGGACGGGTCAATAACTTCGCGTCGGCCGGAAGGGGCTCATCGGCCAACGTCACCACGGGCGACGCCGGCAACTCCTTGAGCTCCACAGTCTTGATCTCCACGCGCATCGCCGGGCCGCGATGGATTTGAATCGCCAACAGCCCTTCCAGGGATCGCCCTGCCGGGTCGTGGTCGGCAAGCTCCATCACCACCTGGCCGTCGAGCTTGTGGACCAGCTTGTTGCCCCGGGCGATGATCGTGTACTCGTGCCACTGCGAGACGTCGACCGCTATCGGCTCCCGCTGCCGTACCAGAAACTTCTGCCCCTTCTCGTCGACGACCACACTCTGCCCGTTTTGTGCAACAATGCCGCGGCCGCGCTCGTGATAGAGCATTGCGTTGTTGGCGGGTGTGGGATGGATGTCACACTGGTAGCCACCCACCGACCAGCGGCCTATGTCCTTCATCTCGGCGCTGCGATATTGGATGCCGCTGTTGTTGCCCGTCTCGCGGATCGTGGCACGGAGTTCAAAATCCCTGGGTGTGCCGCCGCGCCAGATGAGGAACTGGTTGTAGGCGAGTTGCTCCGGGCCGGTGGTCCGGCCCACAATCAAGCCGTCCTTGACCGACCAGAGTTCGGGATTTCCGTCCCAGCCGGAGAGGTCCTTTCCGTTGAACAGCGAACGCCAATCGGACGAGTCGGAAAGATCGGCGGCAAGAGCGGCGGGGCAGAAGCCGGTCGCGGCGACGAGTAGCAGAGCAATCTTCGTACGAAGCAAGGTCATAGAGGCTTTCTCCGTTGTTGAGTCTCGCAGGTTCCTGAGCTCCCATACCATCATCCTCACTCGGGCAGCGCGAAGCAAGCGGCAAAACACCGTGTGCGGCGAGTTTCCAGGGCAGTCGGCGAGACTGGTAGCGCCACACGGAAAAGCGTCCAAGAAATCCGGTCCAGCACTTGACGAGGATCGATTTTTCGATTGCGCTATCCTCTAGACGACCTGTTGCTCTCCCGGCCCGATATGTCCCATGCAAACAGCCAATCCCCACCGACTCCGCTTCCTTTCCCGCCGAGGCCTGGCGTTGCTCGTTCTTACGGCAGGGATCCTGGCTGCCGCGGCAGTCGGTTTGGCCGCGAAGCGGAAACAAGCGACCGCCCAGCGGGAATTGGTTGCCAGCATCCGCAGCCTTGGCGGAGAGGTGCTTTACGACTACCAGTGCGACCCATCCTGTGCGTGGCCGGCGCCGAGCGAGGCGGCGTCCCGTCCGGGATGGCTGGAAGACCTGCTCGGGGAAGATCTCCTGCACGACGTGGTCTCGGTGAGTTTTGTGCAGTTTGAGCGTCGCGACCGGGGGCGGCTGTTGGTCAAGGAAACGCGGTATCTTTCGGATGCGGAACTCGCCTGTCTCAAGGGGTTGCCTGAACTTCGCTGGCTGGCCCTTGACGGGCGCCGGCTCACCGATGCCGGGCTCAGGCAGCTTGGGGAGTTCTCCTCTCTGGAAAGGCTGTGGCTGAGTACGGCCGCGATCTCGGATGATTGGGTGGCGCACCTGGCCGGGAGCGCCAATCTCAAGCAACTCTTTTTCCCTGAGTTACCCTTCACGGACGCCGCTGCGAAATCTCTCGAAAGGCTGCCCCACCTGGAGGCACTGGATTGCAGCGGCACACGCATAACCGATGCCGCCTTGACGCATCTGAAAGGACTGATTCACCTCAGGCGCCTGGCCCTTACCGGCACGCGTATCACCGGGACCGGCCTCGGCCAACTTCGAGGTCTCACCGGTCTGGAATCCCTCTGGTTGAGCAACACGCGGATCACGGACGGCGGGCTGGCGGCGCTCGAGGGGATGAAGCATCTCAAGCACCTCTCGTTGGCTGACACGCGCGTGACGGATGCCGGGATCGAACACCTTCGGCAGTGCGTGGACCTCGAGCGGCTCGATCTTTCCGGCACGGAGGTGACGGGCCTCGGCCTGGCCTCTCTCGCAGGCATGACGGATCTCCGCGAGTTGCATCTTATCTGCACTCGTGTCGGCGACGCGGGACTGAAATCGCTTCAGGGCTTGACGCGCCTGGAAAGGCTGGACCTGAGCGGCACGGAGGTGACCGAAACGGGGCTCGCGTACCTGAAAGAGATGCGCCGGCTTCAGTTCTTGATCCTCGACGGTACGGCCATCTCGAGCGCCGCCGGGCAGGAGCTTGGTGCGCTGGTCGGCTTGCGAGAATTGTCGGTCCCGGCCACGGCGATGGACGACGCCGGTCTGGCTTGTCTCAAGGACCTGGTCAACCTCCGGAAGCTGCAGGTCTGCGAAAGCGGCTGCACGCTCTCCGGAGTCGTCCATCTCTTCACGTCGCTGCAGGGCCGCAGCCTGGATGACGTTTGGACAGCCGTCGCGACCATGCGGCGCGACGATCGAAATCAGGTGGTCTCTCTCGATCTATCGCAGATCCAGGTCACGGACGCCGGGCTTGTGCATTTGGAAGGCCTGAAGAGCCTGACGTTTCTCGATCTGAGCGGCACGAAGGTGGGCGACGACGGAATGCGGCACCTGCAGGGGCTCGCCAATCTCAACCTCCTCGCTCTGACTGACACTCGGGTGACCGACGCGGGGCTCGAAAATCTGCAAGGGTTGTCCCGGTTGCACACATTGCACGTGGCCGGAACCCAAATTACGCCGGAGGGCGCCGAGCGCTTTGCGCAAGCATCGTCCGGGCGGGTCCGCGTCTACCGCGTCGATTTTTCGCACATTCAAACCGAGGGGGCCGAGGCGAAAAGCGCAAGTTGCTACGTCAACCTCGGCGAGGCCCTGGCCGGCCGAGGAAGAACGGGAAAGGCAAAGGCCTGCTTCCTCAAGGCGCTCGAATATCGGCCGAATCGCAAGGAGGCGCACCTGGGCCTCGCACGGATCCTCAATGAAGAAGGAAAACTGAAGGAGGCCGCGGCCGAGTGTCGCGAGGCACTGCAAACCGATCCGGGATTCTTGGAGGCTCACAAGACTCTGGGGCTGATCCTGCTGTATACCGGCCAGGTCGACGAAGCTCGCCGGCACCTTACCGAAGCGGTTCGTATCCAGCCGAAAGACTCTTCGGCGAATTACTACTTGGGCCACGTCCTGCATCGCCTGGGCAAGCCGGAGGAAGCGGTGCCCCGCTACCGCGCCGCGATCCAGTACGACCCCGACTTTGTGCCGCCGCTGCTGGCGATGGCGGCGATTTGCATCTCTCCGCTCAAGCCCGAGTTGCAGAACCTTGCCGAAGCGATCCGGTGTGCGGAGAAGGCCTGTGCATTGACGCAGAATGGCGATCCTGCCTCGCTGGAGATCCTGGCCCAGGTCTATGCCATGGCCGGCCGGTTCGACGACGCCGTCGGCGCGGCGGAACGGGCCCTGATCGTCTTCCGGCTGACCGGAGACCGAAGCTCCGCCCAGCGGATCGAGAAGAAGATCGCTCTGTACCGCGAGAAGGGAGGCTGACGGGGCAGGCAGACGGTGGCCCACGGTCCCGGCCGGATCTTCAGGGACCTTGCCCGGGCGAGGCGGCTTCGGAAGCGATTCTTCGTGAGCCGTAAGAATAAGCTGGCCGATGTCGTAGGGTGGATTTCAATCCACCGCTTGTTTTCCGGGTGGATTAAAATCCACCCTACGTCATATTATATGACTTGTTTTCTTACGGCCGCTGAATTCAGGGGTTGCGCGTGTTCATCCAGAGCACCACACGGTCGACCCGGTCGTACGGCTCACAGATATGCATGCCGCCCGTCACGAGGTCGATCCGGCCGTCGCCGTTGAAGTCACCGACGTCGAGTGCCTGCAGGTGCGTCGGAGCATTCGTCACGTCGTGCGGCCGAAACTGCATGTCCCCTACGTTCTCCAGCCACAGCATGCTTTGCGAATGCGGGTTTTCAAACGCATTGAACGCGCTCGTGGCGATCACGTCCAGATCGCCGTCCCGATCAAGATCCACGGCGCGGGCGTTGACCACTCCGCCGAATTGCACGAGATGGTGGTGCTGGAACCTCAGCCCGCCCTGGTTCTCCAGCCACTGCACGCTATGCCAGGGCCATGGATGTGGCGGGAGATAGTCGAACGCATCGCCGTTGGTGTAGAGCACGTCGAGGTCGCCGTCCTGGTCCAGGTCGACCAGCCACATGCCGCTGGAGCCGTAATCCTGGTTGCTCGAGACGAAGATCTGCCGGGGTTGAAAACGGCCTTTGCCGTCGTTTTCGAAGACGTAGATTTCTTCCCATTCCTGGCTCACGAGGACGGCGATGTCGAGGTCGCCGTCGCCGTCCAAGTCGGCGACGGGCGCATGGATCGGGCCTGAGCGACTCTGGAGAGGGTGGCTTGTGAACCTCCACTGGCCCAGGTTTTCGATCCAACGCGTCTCGCCGTCGTCGTAGCCGAATTGCGCCACGGCCAGGTCGAGGTCCCCATCGCCGTCGAGATCGCCGGCACGCACGTCGGATACGCGGGCCACGCGCTCCACCACCACGTGCTTCGTGAACTCCTCGCGGCCGTTGTTCTCGAGGATCACCACCGAGCCGATCCGGTCGTTGTTCGGAAAAAGCATCCCTAGCACGGCGACGAGCAGGTCCAGATCGCCGTCCCGATCGAAATCGACGGCTTCCGCATGGGCCGGCGCGATGAGATCCTCGGCCAAGACTCGCTCCGTGAAAACATCCGGCGGATCCTGACGGATCCAGCAGACGCGGTTCGCCTGGCAATCGCAGACGACCACGTCGAGCAGATCGTCCCGGTCCAGGTCGACCGCCAGAACATGCGAGACCTTGGGAGGCTCCGTGAACGGATCTCCTATCGGTTTCGGAACGAGAAAGTCGACTTTCTCGCCTTTGGGCAGCGACGGCTGCGAAGGGCTTTCCGCGGACTGGCCCGCTCGGGGAATTCCCGCGCCGACCGACATCCGCCGGACCACTTGCCGCCATGTCATCCCGGTGCGGCCGGCCTCGTAGACCACGATCCCCAAGGGAATCCCCGCCAGAACGACCAACGCCAGCAGCACGGCCAACACCACCCGCACACTCGATTTCATTCGCGACCTTTCATTGGTTATTCGGAAACGGGGACAGGCACCCTACGTCGTGACGACTCCAGTCTCGAATACACTGTTTCCGGGAGCCAGTCCCCGTTTCCGGATAACCGCTAATTGGTGAAGAACCACAAGAGCCATACCGCCAGTCCGACAAGCAGGCCGGCCAAAGGAGCCATGCCTCGCAACGCGGCGCGAGGTCGCTCGGTCTGTTGCAGCCAGATCCGCCACGCGGCACGCAGGCCGTACGCCAGCCCGATCAGCACACACGCGGCCTGGAGCCAGGGAATCGAGCGCGGCCAGAGTTGCCGCCAGGGCGTGCCGGCGGTTCCAAAAAAGTCCCATCCCCAGCCAAACGGATCCGACAGCGATTGCACGACGAACGTCGCATTCACCATGAGCATCGGCACGACAAAGGCAATCCAGACCATCAGCCCGACCGGCACCAATGCGCCGGTCGAGGCTGTCATCAGGCTCCAGGCCGACCGCTGCAAACCCGCGAGCCGTTTGCCCATCCAGGCCGACAGCAGCATCACCGCGGGCAGGCCGATCAGCGCCGCCGTCCAGAGCGCGGCGGCATATCGGAAAAACAGGCCCCAGTTTCCCTTGTCCAGGATGTTCACATAGTCGCGGAGCACCGGCCAGGGCCCGAGGTGCATCAGGCAATAGGCCACGGCCATCACAAGCATTCCCATGGCCAGCCAGGCCTCGCCGGCACTGCGGATCGTCGTTTCGTGCCCGAAGGGCCGCCAGCGGAGAGCGACGTTGCCGAAGGGGCAGGTCTTCAGGCATTCGGTGCACAGGCCGCAGTCGTTATTCTCCTGGATCTCGCCAACGCACAGCCCGAAGGGGCAGGCCCAGCCTTTTTCGCTTCCCCGCCGGCACCACTGGCCCGTGCATCGCCGGCAAACGCTCGGCGCGGCGGCTCGCAGGGCCAGCTTGCTCGATTTCGAATACAGGCCCACGAACGCGCTCACGGGGCAGAGATAGCGGCAGAACGCCCGCAGTTCCCAGATCATCGCCATCGCGGAAGCAATCGCCACCAGGGCCAGCACCAGCCAGCCGGTGAGTTGCGGCCGCGCGACCAGAATCGTCGAAAACGTGCCCAAGGTGAGAAACCCAATCATTCGGGGCCAATCGTTTCTCAGCCATTTCGGCCAGGGCAGGTTGAGGCCGAAAAATCGATTGTGGTAGCCGCGGGTCGATCCGCTTCGCACTCCTGTCAGTGCGCCCCGCTGCACGACGTCGCCAACGGCCGGCAACGGACACGCCAGGCACCAGATCCGTCCGCCCAGCGGGGTCAGCACGGCCGTGAGGAGAAAGAGCCACACGACCCATGTGAGCATTACGCCGAGATTGCGCCCCGGCATGTGTGTGCCGAACAGGGTAGTCAGCACCACGACGTACAGCAGCAGCATCGGCACCGCCATGCAGGCAGCCTGAAAACCACGTTTTTCGAGCAGCCGTTTCAGCCACGGCATATACCGGAAGAGGTCCTTCCCTTCTCCTTCGGGCCGCTCGATTGCCGCCGCCTCGCGGGAATTCCACCACAACGGCTCCCGCAGCCGTACCAGTCCTACGAGCGGTATGCCGACCAACAGCCCCATCGATGCGAACCACAGCGTATTGGGCTCGATAATGAGATTGCCGTGTTCAAAGGCGTGCATCGGGCCGCAATAGACATGGCAGCGATACTGGCTCTTGGAGACGAAACAGCCCAGCCAACCGGGATGCTCCGCCCTGAGCACCAGCTCGCGGGTCAGCCTGGGCGGAGCCGTCGGATCGCTTGCACGAAACACCGCCACCGTGCGGGTGCCGGGGGTGATCTTTACGTCGACGTCGAATTCTTCCAGAAAGAAGGAATGGCCGGTATCGCGTGTATCGAAGGTCAGGTGCAGCCAGTCGCCGCGATTGCACCGGATCGTTGCGGGCTCTTTTCCGTACCGGAACGACTCGATATGGATGAAGCGGTGCCGGGATGGCTGCGCGAGGAACTGGCAAACCACGCCCGGAACGACGGCAAACGCCAGCAGGGCCAGCGCGGCTCCCGCTCCCCCCCTTCTCGTTGTTGCCTTCCCGATCGATGCCACTTGTCTTCTCGGGTACTACTCGTTTGGGGCCTGCGCCACCGGTGACCGCTCCGCGATGAGGCCGGCTCGGTCGTCCCGTGGCGGGCCCCACTGCTTACGATCCTATTCGGAACCATGGCGGCCTGCAAACGCCGGTCGAGTGCGGCAAAACTCCTGAGAGGCCCTGCCAAAACGGGGGCAGGCACCTCGCCGGGACGCGTATTCTGCGTGCCTTGCCGCTGTTTTGGCGCAGAGCGAGTCCCCGGTTTGTTAGGACCTTTGAGGCAGGCGATAAACAGCCGGCGGAATGGGCAGCCGAACTTGTGAGACCTTCGGTCCAGCGGCCAGACGTCCAAAGTCTCGCGAGGTCGGCTACGGCACAATCAGCACGATCCGCATCGTTGTTGCAGTCTGACCGTCCGTCCCTTGAGGCCGGATCCGCTTAGAGCCTGTCCCAAAACCGTCGGGGACTGGCTCATTTTGCGGAGTCTTCGGAGCAAAATGTGCCTGTCCCCTTCTCCTCGCGAGGTTTTGGGACTGGCTCTTACGACGAACCGATTGCGTTCCGGGCTCGCTTCGTAAGCTATCCTGGCAGAGACGAGGTTTTTTGTGCAACGCGGCACGAGTGCGGTTCGGCCCTAAGAAATCGGTCCGCCGTGCAGCAGGGTGCTCTGGATCGGATCCCACGATATGCCGTCTTCAGGAATGTCCGCCGCTGCCGAGCGTCCGACGCTGGATCAGGTCGTTCGCCGGATACGCGATATCTCCACGCTGCCGCACGTCGCGCTTCGGGTCATGAAAGTGGCCAACGATCCGAATTCCGGCGCGTCGGACATGAAGGAAGCGATGGAAAGCGATCCGGCGCTGACCGCTCGCGTCCTCCGTTACGTGAACTCCTCGGCGATCGGTGTTCGACAACGCATCACGAACCTGCAGTATGCCATCGCCTACCTCGGCGTCAAGCAGGTCCGCAACCTGGCCATGACCGCGGCCGTCAGCGACCTTTTCAAGGAGGACGGGGGCTGCGGGGCCTATGAGCGCAAGGGCCTCTGGCAGCATCTGATCAGTGTGGCGATCTGCTCCCGCCTGCTGGCGCTGCGCCTGAGCATGACGGATTTCGAGGATGTCGCCCTCGCGGGACTCCTGCACGACATCGGCATCATTTTGGAAGACCAGTACGTGCATCGCCAGTTCCGGGAAATGATGGCCGCGGCCAGCGAGGACCGGCCCCTGGTGGAGTTGGAACGTGATCATCTCGGCTTCGATCATACCCGATTGGGAGAGAGAATCGCCCGGAACTGGGGCTTTCCGGAAGCGGTCCGTGCGGCGATTCAGCACCACCATCGGGCAGAAGCCCACACCGGCGATTGCCTGCAGACCGTACGGTGCGTCGAAGTCGCCAATCTCATCTGCACATTGAAAGGACATTCGGCCATCGGCCTGAAATGCGTTCCCTTCTCGCGTTCGGCCCTCGAAGGCCTGTCGCTTACTCGGGACGATATCCAGGTATTGTCGACTCGCCTCGACGAAGAGATTGCCGGCAACGCGGAACTTTTCAACATCTGAACTCCCGCGATACGCGGGTCCCGCTCAACCACCATGGCAAGCGAGCCCAAAACAATCGATGAACTCCTGGAAGCGGTCCAAATCCCAGCGGATGAGACCGGCTCCCTGGACGCGATAGCCGCTCTGGTGGAACCCTTTGCGCCGTCGCTCCTCATCCTGGGGACCCAGGAAGGCAAGCTCTATGCCGTCAGAAGATGCGACGACAGCGAGTCGGTCGGCGTGGCCCCCCGCCTTCTCCTTGCCCTTGCCGAGCAACTCAAGGACCGCGTGCTCGCCGCCACCGCCCTGCCGTTGCTAGCGGGCGTCGGCGAGGCCGTCGGAATTCGCGTTATTGAAGGCGATCGGTCGCTCATCCTGGGAGGCATACTCCGACAAAACGCCGACGCGTTCTTGGACGCCACGGAACTCCACAAGACGCTGACGGCGTGTGCTCGCATGGGATGGATCGCCGTGAGACACTGTTCCGAAACGAAACTGATCCTGACCGAGAATCGCCATCTCCGCACGGAACACGCGACCTTCAAGCTGGCCCATCTGCAGTCGACTCTGGCGATGATCAAGGAACGCGAAGAGAGGCTGGCGCTCGAGGCCAACCGACTGGCCACCGAAGAGTTTCTGCGGGCGGCGGAGAAAGCGAGCCAGTCCAAGAGTGAATTCCTGGCCAGCATGAGCCACGAAATACGCACGCCGATGACCGCGATTCTGGGTTATGCCGAGGAACTGTTGGCCGGCGTCGAGGAACCGGAAGCCCTTGAGGCGGCATCGGTAATCAAACGCAACGGCGATCACCTGCTGGCGGTCCTCGACGACATACTCGATATCTCGAAGATCGAAGCCGGAAGGCTCGAAGTCCATAAGACCCCCTGCTCGCCTCATGAAATCCTTCTCGACACCGTATCGCTGATGGAGAAACGGGCCGAAGCCAAGGGGGTCGGGCTGAAGCTCGAGCTGATCGGGGAGGTGCCCGACCTCGTGGTGACCGATCCGAAGTGCGTACGCCAGATCCTCATCAACCTGCTCGGCAACGCCGTCAAGTTCACCGAAAAAGGCGAGATTCGCCTCCTGGCCGACTTCCGCCTTGCAAAGGACCATCCGTCCAGGCTGCAATTCGAAGTGATCGACACGGGCATCGGCATGTCCGCCGAACAAGTCGAGAGGCTGTTCCAACCTTTTTCACAGGCCGACGTCTCGATCGCTCGCAAGTACGGCGGCACCGGCTTGGGGCTGGCAATCAGCAAGCGCCTCGCCGAAATGCTCGGCGGCGACCTGACCGTCCAGAGCACACTGGGCATCGGGTCTCGATTCACGCTTGTTTTTGAGGCTGCCTGCGAAGCGTCCACAGGCGAGGTTCACGGTGTCCGACAAGACGCTATTTGGCAAGTGCGTTCCCGGGAGGGCACTGAGAGAACCGAGCCGCTTCGCGGCCGAATTCTCCTGGTCGAGGACAGTCCGGACAACCAGCGCCTCATCTCCGCCCTGCTCCGTAAGGCGGGCGCCGAGATTGAAGTGGTTTCCGACGGCTTGGACGCCTTGGAGCGTCTCCTGCCTAAAGCGACAGCTCTCGAATCCGAGACGGCGCAGCCGCGCTTCGACCTCGTCCTGATGGACATCGGGCTTCCGCGGATGGATGGCTTGGAAGCCACAAAAAGGCTGCGGGCTGCGGGAGTCTCACTTCCAATCGTTGCTCTCAGCGCCCACGCCTTCGAAGGGCAGATCCAGACCGCCAAGGAAGCCGGCTGCAATTCCTATCTCGTCAAACCGATTGGCCGCCGCCAACTCGTCGAAGCCATTCGGCCCTATCTCGGCTGATTGGTGCCGTCCGCCCACGCAGACCTCGTCGCGGTGAGCTTCGGTTCCACCTGGGACGTCCCGACGATCGGCCGGCTTGCCCAGAACGGCAATGACAGTGCCGAAAGAGCTTTTCAACGGGCCCAAGCGCCGACGAACTTGACTTCTCCCAGTGCGAGGAATAGGATCGGCCCCTAGGTAGCGGCCTGCCACGCCACGTCTCTACCTTTGACAAGGGCTTCAAACGTGTCCGCTCGATTCGGCTTCCCGGGTTCCTTTCCTTGCTGCGGATCCGGCGTCGGCGAGCTCGGCCGTCCTAATCCAGGAGTCTCCACGGATGACGATGGAACCAATGCGTTCGCACCACACCGGCCGCTGCCTCGGCAACCACGTCACACGCCGCGCATTCCTCCGCCGCTCCGGCCTGGCCGCCGCCACGCTCGCCGCGTCGAGCCTTGCTCCGAACCGTGCCGCCTGGGCCGCCCCGGACGTGATCACCTCGCCGATCCGCTCTCAGGCCAAGCCGCGACCGGACCTCGTCGATGAGAAATCGCCGCCCGGCCTCGACGTGATCCAACTCACCGGCGAGCCCGACGTGCCGAGCTCCCACCTCTACATGGAGGCGCAGATCTTCGCTCCCGACTCGAAGCGTTTTGTCCTGCACCGTTCCGCCTCCGCCCATGGCGGCAGCCGAACCGATCCCAAACACCAGTACCTCCTCTGCGACCTGGAAGACAACTACGCACTGCATCCGCTAACCCACGAACTCGGCGCCACGGCGGCCTCGGTCTCGCCCGACGGCCGTTATGTCTACTACTTCGTTGACGAGACGACCACCGGCGGCGGCCGATTGACGCTCAAGCGGGTCAACCTCGACGGTACCGACCGCCAGACAATCCTGGTCGTCGATTCTCCCTTGCCCGACACGACCTTCCACCCCAGCAAACTCTATCCTCTTTCGACGATCTCGTCCGACGGCAAACGCCTGGCAATCTCGGCCTTCCTGGGCGACGGCCAGGCGGCCAACGGCCCATTCGGCCTCATGGTCTTCGACGTGGAAAAAACCACGGTCCAGCTTGCCATTCACGGCCAGACCTGGTGCAACATGCATCCGCAATACTGCCGCTCGACCGATCTCCAAGCCTCGCACGACGTCCTCATCCAGGAGAACCACGGCTGCGAGACCGACGCGCGGGGCGGCATTACCAGGCTCGTCGGCGGTGAAGGCGCCGATATCCACGTCCTCCGTGACGACGGCACGGATTTCCGCAACATGCCCTGGGGGCGAGACGGCAACGAGGCCTGCCAGGGCCACCAGTGCTGGCGAGGCCGCACCACCTGGGCAGTGACAAGCACCGGCAACCGCTCGGCCCGCGAAGCGCAACTGATCGAAGGGCGCGCCGCGTCCCACGCCGGGCACGTAGGCATCCACACGCCCGACAGCGTCCGCAACGACCTGACTCGCGACTTTCCCAGTCCGCATTTCTACCACTTTGCCACCGACATTGCCGGCAAGAGGTTCGTCTCCGACGCGGCGCCGTTTGCCGAGGGTGGCCAAATCTACGTGGCCCGTTTCGGCGAACCCGGAAGAGATCCGCTCACCGATTTCGTCCGCCTGTTGAATCCAAAGTCCACCTGCAAGAAGGAGGCCCACATCCATCCGTTTCTTTCGCCGGACGGCACCATGGGCTTTTTCAACTCCGACGAATCCGGACTGCTTCAGGCCTACCTCGTAAAGGGATTCTGAACGATGTTGCCAGGATTTACGAAATTTCAGCCATTGACCGTTTGCCTCACTTTCCTGGCCTTCCATGCTTCGGCGGTTGCCCAGAAGCCGAACATTGTGCTGATGCTTGCCGACAACCTTGGCTACGGCGATGTGGGATTCCTTGGAACCGGCGGCGAACTGCGAGGCATGCCGACTCCGCGAATCGATCGACTCGCCGCCGAAGGGCTGCGATTCACCCAGTTTCTCACGGAGCCTGGTTGCACGCCTTCACGCGCAGCTCTTCAGACCGGCCGGTATCCCGTCCGCCTCGGCCTTTCGCTCGTGCTCGTGAAAGGGTCTACGAACACGCTGCGCGCCGAAGAAATCACGATCGCCGAAATGCTGAAGCCTCTGGGTTACAAAACCGCCTGCGTAGGCAAGTGGCACTTGGGATTCGCCCCCGAGAGTCAACCGCAATACCAAGGATACGACGAGTGGCGGATCGGACTACTTGGCTCCACCGACGTGACGAGCTACCGCAGGGAAATGTCGAAATACCACATGCCCGAGGCAATGATCGAGCAGACAACGCAGCACATTGTCGAAGCCAAGGTCCCCAACATGCCGGCAGAGAATGTCCGCGTCTTCGACGTCGACTACCGGCGTCAGATCGAAAAGGACATCGCGGACTACTCGGTCGACTATATCCGACGCCATGCCAGGCGGAATCAGCCGTTTTACCTGATGATCAATTGGACGCGTCCGCATTACCCAAACGTGACGCACCCGGACTTTGCGGGCAAATCGCGGATCGGCCAATACGGCGACAGCGTCATGGAACTCGACCATCGCACCGGCCAGGTGCTCGACGCCATCCGCGACGCCGGCATCGAGGAAAACACGATCGTTCTGTTCCTGTCGGACAACGGCCCTCAGCGTACGACCATTTTCCGTGAAGACCTCATCGCCGGCTCGTCAGGCCAGTTTCGCGGCGAGCTTTTCGATCCGTATGAGGGTGGCATCCGGACCGTCGGAATGATCAAGTGGCCGGGCAAGATCAAGCCCGGCTCGACCAACGCGATGGTCTCCCTGCTGGATATCTTTCCCACGCTGGCCGGCTTCGTCGGAGGCAAGCTGCCGGGTGACCGCCCGTTCGACGGGGTCGACCACAGCGATTACTTTCTCGGCAATACGGCCGAGGCTCCGCGCGAATCCCTGATCACGTTCATCCGGGATCGGATCGCGGCCGTGCGATGGCGGCAGTGGCGACTCTACCCGCGAACGGTACTGCCCACGTCCGATGCGCTGCGGACAACGGGCGTGCAGGCCGTCGTTGTAGAGAACAGTGGCTACCCGGCTGCTTACAACATCGAGTGGGATCCTCGCGAGGAGTGGAATCTGCTGATCGAGAATAGCTGGGTGCTGGGGCCTTACATGAAGGTGATCAACGACTATCGAGAGACGTTGAAGGATCATCCCAACCCACCCGCGCCGAACTTCACCGATTATTGAACTTCTTCATGGATGCCGGCAGACCTGTCATGGAATTGGGCGCGCACTTGCCACCTGGTCCACATACCAGCAGTCCGCCAGGCCCGATCTCAGTTCGGCCCATGCCGGCCGGATCCTTTGGACGGCTTCCACGCGCTGGACATGGCTGGACGACGATCTCCGTGGCAACGTTCGCGAGGCATGTGCCCGGCACGTCGACGCCGTGCTTCCCGCCTCGGACAAGCTCTATGCCTCGGTCGTCGCCAGCCAAGATGTCCTCGGTCGCGACGCACCGCACTCTCTTCTACACAACATTCCTTTGATCGGCACGGTGGGCGCGGCACTGACGGCCGCCGCCTTGGGCCATTCTTCAACGGCCGTTCTGAACCGCCGGGTGCAGGCCCTGTTCGGGGCCTTGCTCGATCTGCGATCCCAAGGCCACACCGAAGGGGTGGCCTACGACGGCTTCGTGGCGAGGAGCGCGAATTCACAATCGGCCCGATGGCCCACAACGCTCCGCAGATCAACGGCCATGCACCGAGTCAGAAGCGGCCCCGCCGGATTGCGATGGACCAGATCAGCCCCGGCGTCCACCACGCAACCATCGATCTAACCAACTGCTATCATGCCGGTGCATCGCTGAACAAACTGGTCCGGCACGTGTGGCTGTCGGGAAAGAACCTGGTGGTCGTCGCCGATCAGATCGAAGCGGGCAGCGCACCTCAAGCGACCTACTGTTGGCACGGCGACCCTGCCGCCTCCTGGTGGTTCGACGGCGGTTGGGGGTTGATCGCGCTGGGCGACGCACGACTTTGGTTCACCTGCAACCAGGGCCGCCTATCGGGCGAAAACCTTCAGCAGCTCCCCGGCTCGCGCGGGCACCTCTCACTGGTTTACGAAATCGACACGGCCGCCGGGGTGGTGTGGTGGGTCTTCGCATTGGCGACAGATCGCCCGGATATACAACCGGATCGAGAGGCACGGCAGATCCGGGTATTCGAGCAGACGTTTCGTCTCTAAATGCGGAATGGACGCCCGATCATTTCTCCCAAACGCATTCGCCAACGGACAGGCTGGCGGTTGCGCCATCTCAGAAAGAACAAAGCGTCGGTACGACGGCTCGCTCCGCAGCGACGTCGTCTTCGTCCTGGGCAACCTCGGCGACAACAAGACGTTGCCGGCGCTTGTCTCGCTGCTGGTCGACGTCAACGACCGTCAGTATCGCGATCCGAGAAACTCCAACCGCGACGAATTCGTCAGCGCACTGCGGTGGGTGGTCGAGGTCAGCCAGGACACCTCGACGGTGACCTGCGCGACACGGTATATTGAAGGCGTCTGACTTGAGGAAAGCAACCCGAGCAGACTCTGCGCTAAGATACAGCCATGATTGCACCCTTTTACTACGAAGGAGTCGTCACGTGAGTCCCGGCAGATTTACCATGATCAGACCCGCGCCGATGTTTCGGAAAGTCCTGGCCATCGCATTCGTCGCGGCCAATGTCGTATGTGCAACGACGCGTGCGGAGCAGGGCGAGACCTTCGAGACCGACGCCTGCGGTGTCCCTTCGGCCGATGCGCCGGTTGTCGCCCCCTGGCGGACGATCACGCTCGACGCCGAGTACGGCGGTTATTGGGTTGTGGCGGGCGATGTGGATGGCGACGGCGAGATCGAACTTGTCTCGGCCCGGAATTTCAACAAGAATGACGACCACTTCACCTCGTCGGTGGCGGTTCAGAAACTCGATGGCAGCGTCCTCTGGCGATGGGGTGATCCGAAGCTCGGACGCCGGGAACTCCATCACGACGTGGCCTGCCAGATCCATGACCTCGACAACAACGGTACGAACGAGGTTATCGTGGCGGCGGATCGGCAGTTGGTGGTTCTTGACGGGGGTTCGGGGAAACCGGCAAGTGCCTTTCCCATCGAGCAACACGCCAGCGATTGCGTTGTCTTCGCCGATCTGTCAGGCAAAGGGTGGCCTTCGGAAATCCTGGCCAAGACACGCTACGGACAGATCTGGGCTTACGCCGCCGACGGGCGTCCGCTCTGGACGGTCAAGGAGCCCGGAGGGTATCGAACCGCGCATCAGCCTTTGCCCCTCGATCTTGACGGCGACGGCCGAGATGAAATCCTGGCCGGCTACGCGGCGCTGAACGCCGACGGCTCAGTTCGCTGGGTCTTCCAAGCCGAAGAAGGACGGAGCAATGCCGGGCACGCCGACTGCTGGCGCGTCGTCCGCTTGGCCGACCGGCCCGAAGACACACGCCTGGTCATGACGATGTGCGGCGGGAACGCCCTAGTCATGACCGATGGCTCCGGCAAACGCATTTGGCGCGTGACGGGCCATCACTACGAATCGGTGGACGTAGGCGAACTCCGCGACGACGTACCCGGCTTCGAGCTGGTCGTGGATGTCGACCATTTGCCGGCTCCTCCCAAGCCGTTGTGCCTATTCGACGAACGGGGCAATCTGCTTGGCCGGATCGACACGGACGAAACTCGGCATCACATCCTCGTCGACTGGAACGGTGACGGGCTTCAGGAGATCGGTTCCGCTCTTCCGCGAGGACTTTTCGACGGTCGAGGTCGCCGCGTACAGAGCCTTGCGATTGCGGAAGGTGAACGCCCCGTGCTGATGGCTGACGTCGACCTTGCCGGCCACGGTGCGCGCGACGTGCTGCTGACGACGATGAAAGAAGGCGTTTACAAGGCCTATCTCT
Organism: Thermoguttaceae bacterium; assembly: GCA_040768665.1. Taxonomy (GTDB): domain Bacteria; phylum Planctomycetota; class Planctomycetia; order Pirellulales; family Thermoguttaceae; genus JABWBD01. Next base: position 153,713 of record JAXGMN010000026.1, on the reverse strand, counting down.
ACCGAAACGACACGTCTGCTTTCCCGAGGCGAAAACGCCCCGCGGGAACCGGACTGAATTTCACCCTGTACTGAGCTAGGCAGTATAATCGCATTACCCGGAAGACGTGGCAGAACCGCACTAGGTGGCTATTGTTGCTTCTGGCACACGCAGAGGACTGAGGACGCGTAGGAATTCCAATCAACAGTTCGACAGGAGATCATCATATGTCAGGATTAACACGACGCAGCTTTCTTGCCGGCACTGCAGCCGCGGGGACCGCAGCCGGCCTGACCGGTTTCGCCGGATTCGGCGTTCACGCTGCCGAACCGCTGGTCCGCGGTACTCCCAACGCGGACAAGCTCGGGTGGCGCGTGGGGTTCTCGGCCTACACGTTTCGCGCCTTGACGCTGTTCGAGACGCTGGACAAGATCGCCGACACGGGCCTGCACTTCACGGAACTGTTCGCCTGGCAGAAGCTCAGTCCGCAGCACGCCGATGCACAGCCGGGCCCGAAGCTGTCGAAGACCCTGCGGGGCGATCTGAAGAAGAAGGCATCGGACTGCGGCGTCGGGTTGATCGGCTGCTATACCGGCCTGGACAACCTCGATGCAGCGAAGGCCTTTTTTGAGTTCGCCGCCGAGATGGGCTTCGAGTTCCTTGTCAGCGAACCGTCCGAGCCGATGCTGGACGCGATCGAAAAGCTGACCGAGGAGTATAAGATCGACCTCGCCCTGCACAACCACCCGCAGCCCTCGCAGTACTGGAACCCCGATACCGGCCTGGCAGCGCTCGACGGACGCTCCAAACGGATGGGCTTCTGCTGCGACACGGGCCATTGGTGCCGCTCGGACCTGGAGCCGGTCGAGGTGCTCCGAAAAATCGGACCGCGGATGAAGACATTCCACCTGAAAGATCTCGACGCGTTCGGCGTGCGAGACGCCCAGGACGTGGTCTGGGGACAAGGCAAGGGCCGCATCGCCGAGATCCTGGCCGAGGTGAAGCGGCAGAACATCCAACGCCCCTACTTCGGCATCGAATGGGAACGCACGGCCGACTCCGAACCGGCGCTCCACGCCGAGTCGGTGGCGTTCTTCGAAAAAACGGCCGGAAAACTGGCCACGTGAACGACTTTTGTTTTCCTCGCGAGGACGGTCGCATGTCCTTTCCTCCGTGCCCCGGCCTTGCCATCCGTGCTGCTTTGGCTTCCGGTTGCTCTCAATAGCACGGATGGCAAGGCCGGGGCACGGATGAAGATAAGGAACGGAAGCAGAAGCCCGGCAAGCCGATCGTATGCCCGCATTTTCACCTCTGTAGTTTTGTCGTTTTGTTGTTTGCTACTCTCGAGAAGGAACCTGCCATGAGCGCCCTGCGTTACATCTTCCCTGGCCTTTTCGCGATCGTTGCGATTCTTCCCGCGGCGCATGTCCATGCCGCGACGCTGCACGTCGGCGCGGCCAGTTGCGATATCACGCCGGACATGCCCTCGTTTCTCGCGGGCCAGTTTTCGCCCCGGGTGTCCCAGGGGGTCGAATACCCGTTGACGGCCAATGCCCTCGCGCTGGAATCGCGCGACGGCGACAAGCCGCTGGATTCGGCAATCATCATCAGCGTGGACACCGCCGTCGTGCGGGCCAGCTTTCTGCTGCCGATCCGCGCGGCAGTCCAGGAGCATTTGCCGGGATTCGACCTCGGCAAGCTGATCGTCGCCGCCACGCACACCCATTCCGCTCCGCCCACCAGGGACGGGCATTTCAAACAGCAGGAGGGCGTGCTGGTTCCGTCGGACTACGTGAAGTCTGCCGCCGCCAGAATCGGCGCTGCCGCCAAACAGGCGTGGGAGGGACGAAGGCCGGCGAGGTTCTCGTACGGCCTGGGCCATGCCGTTGTCGCCTACAACCGCCGGGCCGTCTACGCCGATGGCACGGCCGTCATGTACGGGCCGACCAACGACCCCAAATTCCGCGCCATCGAAGGGATGGAAGATCATGACGTCAACTCGATGTTCTTCTGGGATACCAGCGACAGACTGCTGGCAATCGTCGTCAACGTGTCCTGCCCGTCGCAAGAGGTGGAGAGCAATCGCCTCCTCTCCTCCGACTATTGGGGCCCGACCCGCGAAATGCTCCGGGAAAAATACGGCCAGGAGGTCACGATCGTGGGGCTGTGCGGAGCGGCCGGCGATCAGTCGCCGCATCTCCGTTACCGGCAGGCGGCCGACGACCGGATGACGAGCCTGCGAAAGCTGGACCGGCTGCGGGAGATCGCCCGGCGGATCGTCCACGGAGTCGACGAGGCCTACGAGGTCGTTCAAAACGCCAAACAGGACGACGTGGTCGTGAAGCACAAGCATGCCGTCCTCAGTCTTCCGCAGCGCATCGTCACCGAGGCGGAATACCAGGCATGCAAGGCCGAAGCCGAACGCCTCAAGGCCAGGCCCGGCGACGGCAGGGGAAACTGGAACGCCCGCGTGGTGGCCCGCTACGAAAAACTGGCGAGCGATCCCAAACCGACCCATGCAACCCCCGTCAACGTGCTTCGCATCGGCGACACGGTGATCTGCACCAACCAGTTCGAGCTGTACACCGACTTTGGAGTCCAGATGAAGGCCCGGTCGAAAGCGGTGCAGACCTTGGTCGTCCAACTGGCAAACGGGGCCGCGGCCCCCGAACCGCCGGCCGATGCGCCGGAAGACGACAGGAACGACTGGATCTACGCTTCCAGTGGAACCTACCTTCCTTCGGAGCGGGCCGCCAACGGTGGCGGATACGGCGCCGTCATTCAAAGCAACGTGGTCGGTCCCAAGGGCGGGCAGATGCTCGTGGAAGAAACGGTGAAGATGATCAACGCCATGTGGTGACCGACTTCGCACATAACCAGGGGATTCTGGCAATGGGAACCCTGGCCGAAAACATGGACCTGTCCGCCTCTCTTCCATGGGCGTGAACGGTTACGCCCCGGCGGAGAAACCGCCACGGAAAACCGAAAGGGCAAGCGGAAGCTGCCTCAGAAGTCAATCGGCGTCGGCGTGAAGCCGATGAAGATGAAAGCCAACGTCGCCCAACCGAGCACGATCCGCGCCGTACCCAGCGGGATCTCGTCATTCGTCGTCGGCGGATGCTTGGGTCCCATCAGAAAGATGAGCGAAAGCATGAGCGCCCAGTGGTAGAGTTGAAACCAAAGAATCGCAGCCAACGCGGCGAAGAGGATGAACGTCGCCACGGAATGCGCCTTGCGGCGTAGAAGGCCGTACAAGATATGGCCGCCGTCGAGTTGCCCGATCGGAAAGAGATTCAACGAGGTGATCAGCAGCCCGACCCACCCCGCCATCGCCATCGGCCCGATGTAGACGGCATATCCTTCCGGAAGCGGCCCGAATCGCAGCCAGGCCAGAAACTGAAAAAGCAAGGGCTCCCCGAACTGCATGTGGCCGCTCTGCACCACGTCGACCTGCGCCCGCTGCATTCCGATCACGCAGAAGAAGATCGTCGGCACCAGCCCTGCCAGGGGCCCGCTGATACCAATGTCGAACAGCGCCTTGCGATCGCCGACCCGTGAATCCATCCCGATCACGGCCCCGAACGTGCCGATCGGCGAGATCGGCATCGGCAGGAAGAACGGCAGGCTTGCCGGTACGCCGTACCTGCGGGCCTGCAGAAAATGTCCCATTTCATGGCAGACGAGGATTGTCATGACCGACACGGCATAGAGCCACCCGCCCACCAGGAACGTGCTCAAGCACGTGGCGAGAAAAAGCACCGCCGGCAAGACGATCCGCCGCCGGACACGGGGGGTCGCCGCCTCTTCTTCCGGGGGCTCCGCGACGACTGTCGGGACACCGAACGTACCCGACTCCCAGCGGTCTTCGCCGCCCAGTGCCGAGTCGTGATATGGCTTATCGTAACTCATGAGATGGTGTATTTTACTCACGGAGCGTCTCGCGGCAACGCCAAACCACCGCGGCTGTTGCCATCGTGAACTACTCCGCCTGAATGCCTCGGAACGGACTGCAAACCGCCCGCTCGGTCCGCCGGCTACGTCCTATGGGCCGTCTGCAACAGGAGACCTGTGCGATGCTCGATCGCTTCTTCGCATTGTCCCAGAACAGTACGAATCTCCGCACCGAATTGCTCGCCGGCCTGACGACCTTCCTGACGATGGCCTATATCATCTTCGTCCAGCCGGCGGTCCTGTCGGGTTCGATGTTCGGATTCGAGACCGGGATGGACTTCGGGGCCGTCACGACGGCCACCTGCCTGGCCGCCGCGCTGGCGACGATGATCATGGGGCTCTACGGCCGCTATCCGATCGCGCAGGCCCCGGGGATGGGCGAGAACTTTTTTTTCGTCTTTTCGGTTCTCCCAGCCGCTTCGGCGATGATCGCGAGCCAAGCGGCGGCGCCCGGCGAGACGAGCCCCTGGCAGATCGGCCTGGGCGTGGTTTTCATCTCCGGAATACTCTTTCTGGCACTCTCGCTCTTCGGTGTGCGCGAGATGCTCATGGATGCGATCAGTCCCAGCATGCGCAACGGGATCGCCATCGGCATCGGCCTGTTTATCGCGCTGATCGGCCTGCGCAACGCCACGCTCGTGCTGGCCGATGCCAACGGTTTCCGCCTCAACACGGCTTTCGGGTCGCCCGACCTGATCGTGTTCTTCCTCGGCCTCTTGGTCACCGCCGGTCTGCACGCCCGGGGCGTTCGGGGCGCGATCGTCTGGGGCATTCTGGCTGCGACGGTGCTGGCCCTGGTTCTCAAGTCGAGCATGCCCTTCCTTCCTCCGGCGTTGGCGTCGGCGAAAGTCGTGACCGAGTCGGGGTTGTTGAAGAACTTCGCCGTTGCCGATTCGGTCTTTTCGACGCCCCCGTCGCCGGCCCCGACGCTCATGAAAATGGATCTCCGCCTTGCCCTCACCTGGACGATGGCGCCGTTCATCATCATCTTCCTGTTCATGGATCTTTTCGACACGCTCGGAACGCTGATCGGTGTCAGCGAGCAGGCGGGGCTCATCCAGGACGGCAAGCTGCCCCGCGCACGGCAAGCGCTTACTTCCGACGCCATTGGCACCGTCGCCGGCGCGGCCTTAGGCACCAGCACGGTCACGAGCTTCATCGAAAGTGCGGCTGGAGTCGAGCAGGGCGGGCGAACCGGGCTCACGGCGGTGGTCGTGGCCATCTTGTTTCTGATGGCGCTGTTCTTCAGCCCGCTGATCGCGATGGTTGGCAGCTATCCGCCGATCACCGCCCCGGCCCTGTTCATCGTCGGCTCGATGATGATCCGCAATGTGCTCAAGATCGACTGGGCCAACTACGCCGAATCGATGCCGGCCTTTCTCGTGATGATCGGCATTCCCTTGAGCTATTCGATCGCCGATGGGCTGGCGCTCGGGTTCATCACATATCCGATCGTCAAGCTGCTGGCCGGCCAGGGCAGGGAGGTGAAGTGGCTTATGTACGTCATGGCGGTCGTCCTGCTGGCCTACTTTGTCCTGGTGCGAGCGCAGACCGCCGCGTAGCGCCGTTATCCCTAGACGACTCTCCTTGGCAGCTCTTGACCGAGGCCCGAGGCGAAATCCGTTGAGCATCCGCCGTTTGGTTCATGGTCTCAACGCCCAGTTGCTGAACAGCGAGCCGGACCTGTTGCGGATCGGTCGGCTGGGGAATCGGTTGGCCGATGCGGATCGAAACCGGATAGGGCAGGCGCCGAGGCCATTTCCAGAAGAGTCGGCCCCGCTCGTAGCTGAACACGCTTCCCCAGAGCCCGCCGAGGTGGATGGGAATCACCGGCGCTTCGGTGCTTTTGAGGATCGATAGGACGCCGGGGCGGAATCGCCCGATTTCGCCGGTGCGAGTGAGCTTTCCCTCGGCGAAGACGCAGACGAGTTCTCCGCCGCGCAACGCGTCGCGAGCAGCGTCGATGGCAGCCAACATGGAACGTTTCCCCGGGGTGATCGGAATCACGCCCAGGTCGCGAGCGAGCCGGCCGGCCAACCGTCCGCCGACGTACTGGCTGTCGGCCACCATCCGCACGGGTCTCGGCGACACCAGGAGGAGGAGCACGCCGTCGATCCAGCTTACGTGGTTCGGCACCAGCAGTGCCCCGCCGGTCTCGGGCAAGTTGTCCAGCCCGACGACCTGCACGCGATAGAACAGTCGCACGAACAACCGCACGAGCACGCGCACGGTTGGGGTCACCACATACCAGGCGATGACCGCGGCGGCCGGCAGCATCGCCAGGCCCGTCAGCAAGAAGATGCCCCGGCCGGCAATCGCCAGTGGACTGCTGAGCAGCCAGAAGAGGCCCGAGGCAGCCAGCATGCCGGAGAAGGTCAGGAAATTGCTCGCCGCGAGGATCGCTCCGCGCGACTGCTCGGGGCTGCGATACTGCAAGAATGCCAGCAAGGGAACGCTGTACAGCCCGGCAGCCACGCCGAAGGCGAACAGCAGCACGCCGCTGGACAGGTACCCGGCCGACCAAACGTTGCCGGTTCCGCCCGGCACGAACGACAGCAGCATGCACGATAACGCGATCCCCACCGCCCCGAACGGCACAAGCCCCAACTCGATTTTGCCCGCCGACCACCATCCGGCCAACACATTGCCCAGTCCGACACCAATGGAGAGGACGGCCAAGAGCGGTCCGACCTCTTCAGGGCCAACGTGGAGGTGCTGGTCGGCGAACAGATCCACGTTGACCTGGCACAGTGCGGCAACCGACCAGAACAGCCCGGTCGCGACCGCGGCCAGCAGCAGCGGACGATGGGAGACCAGCGCGGCGACGTCGCGATAGGTCTGGGCTGCCCAATTGATCGGGAATCGCCGGTTGCGATTGGCGAGGGGAACTTGCCCGATGAGCAGACTCGTGGCCAGGCCGACTCCGGCCACCCCGCACAGCACGGCGGCCGTGAGCCACCAATTTTCCCGGCCGAGTGGTTGGGTGGCGGCATACACGTAGCCGGCGGTGAGCGTGCCCATGACGATTGCGACCACCGTGGTCATGCCGATCAAGCCGTTGGCCGTCGAGATGTGGTCCGCGCGGACCAGTGCGGGGATGGCGCCGTACTTGGACGGGCCGAAAATCGCACTCTGCGATCCCATCACGAAGACCACGGCGAACAGCACATAGATATTGCCCGAAAGGATTGCCGCCACGCCCAGGGCCATGATCACGACCTCGGCCAGCTTGCAGGCGACGATGACCGTTCGCTTGCTGAAGCGGTCGGCCAGGTACCCGGCTGGTGCAACCAGCAGGATGAACGGCAGCACGAGCATCGCCAGGCCGGCCGACTTGGCTGCCTCCTGGTGCTGCGGCGCCACCAGATCCTTGCTGATCCAGACTGCCAGCCAGCGAAAGATGTTATCGTTCATTGCCCCCAGGAACTGTGTGGCCAGCAAGCCGAGGAAGCTCCCGGAAAGCACACCGGCCAGCGGCTCTTCCCGCTCGGGCGGACGCAGGGTCTCCGGCACACGGGTGAACTGGCCGGAGAGGTCGGAGCGATTGGTGGACGAGGCGTCCCCGGTGGCGTTTGAGGAACTCATAAGAATGCGATTATGCGAGGGAGCGAAATGCGACCCGATAAGGACGGGGCGGATTTGAAAGGGAATTGCAGCAATCACCCGTGCGCCGAAGGATCGCCCTGGCGGAACTGCGGACCAGAAGTGCCCAATTCTCCCTGGCGAAGCAGTTGGGTCAAGGTGGATTCGAGCGGCTAGGCAGCCCGGGTGGGGGTGCCCGGTCAGCCGGCGTTTTCGAAACTCGGTGTCGCCGTTACCGAAGCGACGCGGAAAGCGGATCTCGTGGGGCAATCCCCCCAGGCGTAGCTAGCAGCTATGCTTCGTCCCGTTCACGAACTACAATAATGCGCTGACAACGCCCGCACGTAGGCTTCTCCATTTCCCGCAGCCGCCTTATTCTCCTGCCAGCGACTCTAACCAACCTCCCCCCGACCATGCACGCCTTGGTTCCGCGCTACCTTGTTCCGTTTCATCCCAAGCGAGTCCCGCACTTTTTCACCGACGTGCTCATCCTCGGCGGGGGGTTGGCGGGTTTCCGAGCGGCACTAGGTGTCGACAAGCGGCTTTCCACGCTCGTCATCACCAAGAGCGACTTGGAACAGTCGAACAGCGTGTACGCCCAGGGCGGAATCGCGGCGGTACTGGGGCCGGGCGACCGTTTCGAGGACCACGTGAGCGATACGATGGTGGCCGGTGGGCCGCTGTGCGATTACGACGTGGTCCAGCACGTAGTACGGGAAGGCCCCTCGCGTGTGCGCGAGCTGGTGGAATGGGGTACCGAGTTCGACCAGGTCGACGGTGCGCTGGCGCTGGGACGCGAAGGAGGCCACGGCCGCGAGCGGGTCGCACACGCCAACGGCGATGCCACCGGACGCGAGATCATGCGGGCTATTGTGGAACGGATGCAAAAGGCCGGCAACATTTCCGTTTGGGAAAACACCTTTTCGATCGATCTGTCAACCCACGACGGCGTCTGCCGCGGCGCGATCGTCTGGAACGAACGCCACGGCAAGACGCTCGTTTGGGCGAAGCAGACGATCCTGGCGACGGGCGGCGTCGGCCGGATCTACCGCGAAACGACGAATCCCGACGTGGCCACCGGCGACGGCATGGCCATGGCTTACCGGGCCGGCGCCGAGCTGCGCGACATGGAATTCATGCAGTTCCATCCCACGGTCCTCTATATCGCCGGCAGCAGCCGCCACCTGATCACCGAGGCAATGCGCGGCGAGGGCGCGCACCTGGTCGACCGCCACGGCCACCGCTTCATGCCCGACTACGACCAGCGGGCCGAACTGGCGCCGCGCGACGTGGTGAGCTGGTCGATCGTCAGCCAGATGGAAAAGACCCGTCATCCCAACGTCTACCTGGATCTCACTCACCTCGACGCCGAATTGGTCCGCGCCCGTTTCCCCGGCATCGCGGCGATCTGCGAAAAGTTCGACCTGGACATCACCAAGGACCGGATCCCCGTTCGGCCCGGCGCGCACTACATGATGGGAGGCGTCACCGTTGATCTGGAAGGCCGCACGACGCTGCCGGGCCTTTGGGCGGCCGGCGAAGTCACGTCCAGCGGGCTGCACGGAGCGAACCGCCTGGCTTCCAATAGTCTGCTCGAAGCAGTGGTCTACGGTGCTCACACGGGCGAAGGCGCATCGCTCGAAGCCACACGTGTCAACGACACGTTCCGGGCGCCTTCCCTGGAGAATCCCCGGTCCCGCCTTTCCAGCGAGCGGCTCGATCTGACCGATATCCATAACTCCCTCAAGAGCCTCATGTGGCGCGCCATGGGCGTGCGGCGCAACGCCGACGGGCTGCACGAAGCGATGGATAATATTGAGCATTGGTGTCGCTACGTGCTGGCCCTGCAGTTCCACGATCCCGTCGGATGGGAACTGCAGAACATGCTCTGCGTGGCCCGGCTCATGATTCGGGCCGCGCTGGAGCGGGAAGAGTCGCGAGGCTGCCATGTACGCACCGACTTTCCGGAGCGAGATGACGTGCGCTGGAATCGGCACACGCACTTCCATCGGGAGCGCGACGAGCAGTCGGCGGCAGGGGGAGACTAGGCGATCGTGAACAAGACCGCCCTGATTCATGCCCCGATCCAGACGTCCTTCCACGCGACTTTCGCGTCGGGAAGCAACTTGCGTTACCGCGCGTCAAGATAGCCGCGCGCGGGGAGCACGTTGTATCGAGACAGCAGGTCGTGGACACCGCGCAAGCAATCGTCCGGAACCGCCGATCCTGCGTGCAGTCGGGGTGGAGGAAAGTCCATGGCCTTGGGGCGTTGCCGTACTCGGCTGCCAGCGAGCCGACCGTTTCGGGCGACATCTCGTTACTCGTCACCTGCGGCAGTTGGTAGAGAGCCGTGGGGAGATCAAGCTCGAGGGTCGAGGCGAGTTGCGCACGGATCGTGTCCTGCGACAGGTCCTTCCCGCAAGGAGGACAGACGACAAACCCCTGCACGCCTACGGCCGCCATCACTTTGTCGGAACGCGCACCGGCGGTGCTGAATCCAAGCACTCGGACAACCGTCCGGATCAGCTCGCGGACGGCTGCGCCCTCTCGCTCTAGCGCGCCGATGACTGAGAGTATGAAACGCCGCACGACTGGTCTGATGAAAAAGGTGACAGGCACCGCAAGTAATCGTAGCTCGATGGGAGTGAAGATACAACGTCTTGCGGAGCCAGTCCCTTTTTTCATCACCCGACTGCACGGCACGCGCCAAGACGAACGCGGCGCTCCGTAGCCGTGTTGCCCGATTGCGGCTCCGCCCCGATCGGACTATGATTGCATTCTCGGGGATGGATGGACGATCGAGCCCCCGAATCGCTGAACGCTCGGATGGCCGGAGAATTGTGGAGGATGGCTCTGGAACTAGCACCAAACGGTATTTTCGACTGGAAGTGTCCGTTTTGAGACGGCACGGTTTTATAACGGATGCCCGCGGCTTGCCCGCGGGAGGCTCACGCTTGCCGCTACAGGAACCTCCCCGCGTGGCACCCCTTGGTTTCGGCCGCGGCGGGGTTTGCGCCCCGGGGGAAACCCAAGGGGCTAGCGGCGATCGTGGCGTATGTAGCAGAGAACGTAACCATCCCGCGGACAAGCCGCGGGCATTCGCGACAGGGCGAAAGTAAATGCCAACAGCCGGAAAAACCGTTTGGTGCTGGTGAGGATGGCCACGGTCCTGGAGCTCGTGCAAGAGAAGTGAGAGCGGTTTCGTCATGTCGATCCAGTGGGAAATCCTGATCATCTTCGCCCTGATTCTCGCCAACGGTTTTTTCGCCGCGGCGGAGATCGCCATCCTCACGGCTCGCCGGAGCCGCCTGGAGCCGGAGGCCGACGCGGGCGACCGAGCGGCGCGCGTCGCCCTGGAGCTTGCCCGCGATCCGAACCGATTCCTTCCCACGGTGCAGGTCGGCATCACTCTCGTCGGCACCCTGGCCGCCGCATTCGGCGGCGCCCGCGTGGTGCGCTCGTTGGCCGAGCACGTCGAAGAAATGCCGATACCGGCGCTGGCCGGTTACGCGGAGAGCCTCGCACTAGGGCTCGTGGTGCTCGGAATCACGTTTCTTTCGCTGTTGTTCGGTGAACTGGTTCCCAAGCGGCTTGCACTTCGCGGCGCAGAACGGCTTGCCAAGCTGGTCGCCCGGCCGATGCATGGGCTGTCGATCGCCGCGAAGCCTTTCGTCTGGCTGATGGGTATCTCGACGGATGCCGTCCTGACGATCCTTCGCAGCCGCGATGCGCCCGAGGTGTCGGTTTCCGTAGAAGACATCGAGCACCTGATCCAGTCGGGCAGCGAAGAGGGCGTGCTCGACCCGGCGGAACTCCGCGCCGCCACCAAGGCGCTGCGGTTGGGCGATCGAGCCGTTCGAGAGATCATGCGTCCGCGGGTCGAAATCGATGCGCTCGATGTCGACACGCCTCCCGACGAGATCGTGGGAGCGGTGGTGATGTCGGGTTTCTCGCGAGTGCCGGTCTACCAGGGCGATTTGGACAACATCCTCGGCTTTATCTACAACAAGGACCTTCTCCGACAGTTGCATATGGGCTGGCCGATCGACCTCCGCAAGATGCTCCGGCCCGCGCCCCTGGTGCCCGAAACACTCCACCTCGATCAGCTCCTGGAACTCTTCCACACGAAGCGGACCCAGATGGCCGTGATTCTCGATGAGTATGGCGGCACCGAAGGGTTGGTCACGATGGAAGACGTCCTGGAAGAACTCGTTGGAGAGATCCACGACGAGCACCGCCGCGACGAGGAGCAGGAAATCGTCCAACGCAATGATTCGAGCTGGCTGGTCGACGGCGGGGTCAGCATCGGTGACCTTCTGGAAACGGTCAATTTACCTGAATTGCGAACGTCGGCTCCTCAGGAGGTCACGACCGTCGGCGGTCTGGTGCAATCGTTGCTGGGTCGGATCCCCGTCGTCGGCGACCGCACGGTATGGCACGCGATTGCCATCGAAGTCGTCGACATGGACGGGCTGCGTATCGACCGGTTGATGATCACCCGACTCCCCAACCCGACGGCAAACGGTATGAAACACAAGGGATGAGGGTTGGCTCATCCTTCACCCCTCATCCTTCACCCCTCATCCTTCCGGACCTGAAACCTGTGCACCGTCACCTCGCGAAGCGTCTCTCCCGGGCGGAGAATCGTGGAAGGAAACTGCGGTTGGTTGGGCGAGTCGGGAAAGTGCTGCGTCTCGAGACAGACGCCCGCGTGCGGGCCGAACTCGACGCCGTCTCGGCGACGAAGACGCATCCCATTGGCGGTATAGAGCTGCACGCCCGGCTGCGTCGTGTAGACTTCCATGACCCGGCCGCTGGACGGATCTCGGAGACGTGCTGCCAAGGCGAGTTCGCTTTCGTCGTCGTGGTTGACCACATAGCAATGGTCATAGCCGCCCGCGACCTCGGCGATTCGGGAACCGATCTTCTGCGGCGAGGTGAAATCCATCGGCGTGCCTCGGACCGGACGCAGCTCTCCGAGTGGGATCTGCGTCGGGTCGACCGGGAGGTAACGGTCGGCGTTGAGCATCAGTTCATGCTCGAGCACGCTTCCGGAACCGGCGCCGCCAAGGTTCCAGTAGGCGTGGTTCGTCAGGTTCACCGGCGTCGCTTGATCGGTCGTCGCGGTATACTCGATCTTGAGCTCGTCGGCGGCCGTCAAAAGATAGGTCGCCTTGACCGTCAGATTGCCGGGATAGCCTTCCTCGCCGGCGCGGCTTTGGTAGACGAGCGCGATTCCGACTCCATCCTCCGTATTCGCGGGTTCTGCGGTCCACACCACCTTGTGAAATCCCCGCATGCCGCCGTGAAGGTGATTGGGGCCATTGTTGACAGCCAGCGTATATTGCTTGCCGTCGAGGGCAAACTTGCCCCTGGCGATCCGATTGGCGTACCGGCCGCAGATCGAGCCGAGACAGGGGTGGCCTTGCAGGTATTCATCGAGCGAGTTGAGCGAAATCGTGACATTCTCCGGCTTGCCGTTGCGGTCGGGCATTTCGAACGCGGTGAGTGTCGCACCGAGCGTCATCACCTTCGCTTTGAAACCGTTGGCATTGGCCAGCGTGTACTGCTCGACTTCGACGCCCTCGGACGTCTTTCCCAGGATTTCCTTCCCGATGTCCATAATCGAATCACTCCCTGAGCCAGCGGTGCGAACGCGGCCGTCGCCGCCCAGCGAATTCTGATACGCCAGGAAGCCAACGCTAACGGCGAGCGCGAGGCACCTGGAAAAGTGTGCGCCATGACGGACCATTGCTCGACCTCGGTGAAAAAATGCGGTGGTTGCAGCAAGAGCTACCCAAGATTATCCGCAAGAGGCTTCCGTCTCGCCAGCCCCCCGAACTGGATGTGCGGCAGGTTTGACACGGGGCCTTTCGCGGCCTTACCATGGGGCTTTGGCCGGTTTCGAGCATCCCCGACTTGCCGCAAGGAACCCAACCATGTCGCTACCCCGCGCGCCGATGCCACTGCTGCTCGCCCTCCTGGCATTCACCGTCTTGGTCGGCCGGGCCATGCAGTCCGCCGCCCAAGAGACGGTCACCTTGGAGTCACTCCTGAAAGAGATGATCGACCGCGATCACCTGGCCAGGTTTCCCAGCCCCGCGTATACCTGCCGCCAGGCAAGCAGCTACGACCGCGACACCGTCGCCCCCGACCAGCCCGGCTGGTTTGCCAATTGGGACCGCAGCCAATTCATCCGCGTCGAGGAGAACGCCGGGCGGCGGGAGCACGTCATGCTCGATGTCGAGGGGCCGGGTGCGGTCGTTCGCATCTGGGGTACCTGGCACGGGCCACGCGGCGGCCCGTTCAGCAACGGCACGATGCGGGTATATCTGGACCAAAGCCCTCAGCCGGCAATCGAAGGTCCCATCGCCGACCTGATCAGCGGTGGGGCGCTGGTGCCGCCGCCGCTGAGTGATTCGGTCTCTCCGGAGTCACCCTACGAGCGCCGCGGCCACAACCTCTATCTGCCGATCCCTTACGCGAAGCATTGCAAGATCACCTACGAAAGCGACAAGGTCGTCGACGTTGGCGGCAAACAGGGCGAAGCCCTCTACTACCAGATCAACTATCGCACCTACGAACCGTCCACCAAGGTCGGCTCGTTCGCTCGCCGGCAACTTCAGGGCTTGTTGCCGCTGGTGAACGAGGTCGGTGCGAGGCTGCTTCACTCGGGCGTCGCCAACGTGGACCAGCTCCAGGCCAACGACGTGTCGGTCAGGCTCCCGCCCGGCGACGAGCAGTCGCTCTCGCTCGACGGCCCGGCAGCGATCCGCCAGGTGACCTGCCGGCTGGTGGCCGAGGATCTTCCGCAGGCGCTCCGCTCGACCGTCGCTCAGATCGAGTTCGACGGCGAGCGAACCGCATGGTGTCCGTTGGGCGATTTCTTCGGCACCGGCCATCGCCTCTGCCCGTACCAGACCTGGTACACCAAGGTGGCCGAGGACGGCACGATGAAGGCGTTCTGGGTGATGCCGTTTCAGAAGTCGTGTACGATCTCGGTGCGGAACCTCGGCGATCAGGAGGTCGAGCTTGCCGATGCGGTCGTGCATACCGGTCCATGGTCCTGGGACGATCGCAGCCTCCACTTCCACGCCGCATGGCGGCAGTATACCAAGGTCGAGACCGGTCCGAACAAAGACCAGGCGGCGAAGGGAGCTTTCGACGTCAACTACGTCGAGGTCTCCGGCAAGGGCCAGTACGTCGGCGACACCCTCACCGTCTTCAACGGCATTGCCGCCTGGTGGGGTGAGGGCGACGAAAAAATCTTCCTCGACGGCGAGTCGTTTCCCTCGCACATCGGCACGGGCACGGAAGACTACTACGGCTATGCGTGGTGCCGGCCCGAGTTTTTCCAGGCGCCCTTCCATGCCCAGCCAACCGGCTCGGGCAACCTGACGAGCGGGCTGACGGTCAATAATCGCTATCGAAGCCTCGACGCTTTGCCGTTTGCCAAGTCGATCAAGTTCGACATGGAGCTGTGGCACTGGCGCAGTACGCTGGTGAATTACGCCCCGACGACGTTCTGGTATGCCCGTCCCGGGGCAAAATCGAACGTGGGGCCGGATCCTGCCACCGCCGCCCTGCCGGTCCCCCGCAAACGGAGCGACATCGTCGACGTCGTCGAGGTCCCCGGGGCAATTGAAGGCGAAGAATTGAAGATCGTCGAGAAAACGGGCGGGAAGACGCAAGTGCAAGCCAGCGAAACCTGGCAATGGAGCGGCGACCAGCAACTCTGGTGGATCGACGCGAAGCCGGGCGACCGGCTCGTGCTGGAATTTCCCAGTGAGTCAGCGGGAACGCACCGCGTGATCGCGGATCTTACCAAGGCGAAAGACTATGGCATCGTGCGGCTGTCCATCAACGGCCGACCCGTCGAAAACTCGATCGACCGCTACGCCACCGAGGTGAGCCACGAGCCCGTGGAACTCGGCCGGTTTCCGCTCAACCGGGGAGCGAATCGGCTGGAGATCGAGATCGTTGGGGCGAACGAGCAGGCGATCAAGCGGCATATGTTCGGTCTGGACTACCTGAAACTGGAGAAGGCCGAGTAAGAGGTTCTAAACAAAGGAACATTGACGATGCACGCTTACCGATGGCTTACGTTTCTGCCGGCGATAGCGTTCTGCAATCTGGCTCCCTGGGGATCTGCCGCAGGCCGCGCAGCCGAACGTCCCAACGTCCTTTGGATTACCTGCGAGGATATGAGCCCCAATCTCGGCTGCTGGGGCGACGATTACGCCACCACGCCCAACATCGACCGCCTGGCCCGCGAGAGCGTCCGCTACACCAACGCCTTTGCGACGGCTCCGGTCTGCTCGCCGGCAAGGTCGTGCCTGATCACGGGCGTCTATGCTACCACGCTAGGCACTCAGCGGCTCCGTTCCCATTTCCCGATTCCCCGGCAGATCATCGGGTTTCCCACGTATATTCGCCAGGCCGGCTACTACACCACCAACAACGTCAAAACCGACTACAACACGAGCAAGGAGCCCGAGATCATTAAGGCTTCGTGGGACGAGTCGAGCGGCAAGGCCCACTGGCGGAATCGCAGTCCGGGGCAGCCGTTTTTCAGCGTCTTCAACGACATGGTGACGCACCAGGGGCCGACCAGCGTCTTTCCCTATGAACAATTTCAGCGCAAGTACCAGTCGAAGCTCGCCCCCGAGGAAATTCACGACCCCGCCAAAGCCCCCGTCCCGCCCTATTGGCCCGATACCCCGATCACCCGGCGAACGATTGCCCGCTACTACGACTGCATCACTTTGATGGACAAGAACGTTGGCCGGCTCCTCGCGGAACTCGACGAGGCCGGCCTGGCGGACGATACGATCGTCTTTTTCTACTCCGACCACGGCGCGGGCCTGCCGCGGCACAAGCGGCTCCTGCTCGACTCCGGACTGCACGTGCCGTTGCTGATCCGCTTTCCCGCGAAGTACCGCCACCTGGCCCCGGCCCAACCCGGAGAGACGATCGATCGGCTGGTGAGCTTCGTCGATTTCGCTCCGACCGTGCTCAGCCTGGTCGGCCTGCCGGTCCCCGAGTATATGCAGGGCAAGCCGTTCCTCGGTCGGGCGGCGGCCGAGCCCAGGCAGTATGTCTACGGGACACGCGACCGGGTGGACGAAGCGTACGACCTGGCTCGCTCGGTCCGGGACAAGCGGTACCTCTACGTCCGCAACTACATGCCCCATCTCTCCTACAATCAGCCGGAGGGTTTTTCGGACCAGGCGGAAGTCCGCCGGGAAATCACCCGTCTGGCTGCGGAAGACAAGCTCAACGCCGTCCAACTCGCCTATGCGGGCCCCACGCGGGCCGTTGAAGAGTTGTACGACACCGTCAAGGATCCGCAGCAGCTTGAAAATCTTGCCGCCATGCCCGATTTCGGCGATGTCCTGCACCGCATGCGGCACGCTCACCGACAGTGGATGAAGGAAACCCACGATCTGGGCTTTCTGCCGGAGTCGGAAGCATGGCGCCGGTCCGAAAGCACCACGCCTTACGAATTAGCCCGGCAGCCCGGCAGGTATCCTCTTGACGAGATTCTGGCAGCGGCCGATCTTGTCGGCTGTCCCGGTTCGCTCGCCGGCCAGACGCAGTTGCTGAGCGATCCCGACAGCGCGATCCGCTACTGGGCGGCCGTTGGCTTGCGGGCACAAGGCAATGCTGCCCAGGCCGCCGCAGCGACCCTCCGAACGGCGCTCCGCGACCCCTCGCCGCCCGTGCGGATCGAAGCCGCCGCTGCCCTGGTCGCGCTGGGTGGTGATGAAGCGGCGCTCGAGACGCTGGCTGCCGAGTTACAGGGCGAATCGCCGGCCGTGATCATCCGTGCCGCACGCGCCCTGCAGCTCCTCGGCGACCGCGCCCGACCCGTTCGCCCCGCGATCGAAGCCGCTCTTCGCGAGGCGGGAAAAGACAAGTACTCGCCCGACACCAGGCTTTACCTGCGATTCGCGCTGGAGCCGCTCTTGCAGCGTCTTGGTCAGCCATGAGCGAACTGTGCACGAAATTCCTGTTTCTCTCGATGATCTCTCTCGATGACACAACTGACACCGTGAAGGAGAAATCCCATGCGAATGTGCTGCTTTCTCGTGCTTGCCCTCCTCTGCGCGGCGGGACAGACTCTCGCTGCCGAAACAAACGCTGCCCCGGCATCTTCTCTGCAACAGGAAGAGGGGTTCGTAAGCCTGTTCAACGGTAAGAACCTCGACGGCTGGAAGGGATCGACGGACGGCTACGTCGCTGAGGACGGCCTGCTCGTCTGCAAGAAAAAGGGCGGCGGCATGCTGTTCACCAAGGACGAATACGACGATTTCGCCTTCCGCTTCGAGTTCAAGCTCGAACCGGCGGCCAATAATGGCGTCGGTATCCGCACTCCCCTGGGGTGCAATCCGGCATACTGCGGCATGGAAATCCAGATTCTCGATACCGAGTACGAGAAAAACCATAAGATCCAGCCTTGGCAAGCCCATGGCTCGATCTACGGCGTCGTTCCGGCGAAGACCGGCTTTCTCAAACCGGCCGGACAGTGGAACAGCGAGGAGATCCGTTGCGACGGACGCCGCGTCACCATTATTTTAAACGGCGAGGTGATCGTCGACGCCAACCTCGACGAGGTGAAACCCGTCGACGGCCACGACCACCCCGGGCTGAAGCAACACAAGGGCTACATCGGGTTCCTTGGCCACGGGTCGCGGATCGAGTTCCGCAATATTCGGATCAGGGAACTGTAAGCGTCGCTCCGATCCATGGCCAACCAGCCGACCGCCAATCCTGCCGGCTTCAGCCGTTCTGCCGAGGTCCTTGCCTGGGCGACGTACGACTGGGCCAACAGCGCCTACTCGACCCTGTCGATCACCATCCTCGTCAACTACCTCCAACGCGTCGTGTTCCCTTCGGACCGGTTCGGGGACACGGGTGCCGTGGTCTGGGCATGGGGAATCTCCGGGTCGATGCTGTTGGCCGCGATCCTCGCTCCGGTCGTCGGGGCCATGGCCGATGCCAACTCCAACAAGCGGACATGGCTGGCCATTACGGGATTGGGAGGCGCCGTCGCCGCCGTTGCGCTGGGGCTGATCCCGCCGGATTGGCCCTGGGTGGTCGTCGTCTTTTTCTTCCTTACCAGTCTGCTGTTCGAACTCTCGCTCGGCTTCTACAACGGCTTTCTCCCGGAGATCGCCAACGAAGAGACGATGAACCGGATATCGGCCCGGGGATACGCGCTGGGTTACATCGGCGGGGCCCTGGCGTTAGTGCTGGCCATCCTGGTCATGCAGTTCGGCGACGCTTTCGGCATCGGCGACAAGACGCTCCAGTTGCGGATCGGTTTGGTCATCATGGGCGGATGGTGGGGGCTCTTCACGCTGCCGACGCTCTGGGTGCTTCGCGACCGTCGCCCACCACCGGAGCGCCGCAAGCCATTCTTTGCGGCCGGTCGGCAGGCGGTCCGCGAGGTCGGCGGCACCCTGAGAAACATCCGGCAGTATCGGATGCTCGCCATCTTTCTGCTCGGTTTTCTGTTTTATAATGACGGAATCCAGACGGTGATCAGTCAGGCTTCGACGTTCGCGATCAAAGACCTCGAATTCGACACCGGCGAATTGATCGGACTGATCCTGATGATCCAGTTTCTCGCCATGCCCGGGGCGCTGCTGGTCGGCTGGCTGGGCGATCGGGTCGGGCAGAAGGCGACTCTGATGGGTTGCCTGGCCATTTGGGTCGGGCTGGTCGTGGCAGCCTATTTTATTCACGCCAAGCTGTGGTTCTGGGCGCTCGGCGTGGTGCTGGCGATGGTCATGGGCGGCACCCAATCCGTGAGTCGGGCGATCATGGGGATGATGACTCCCGAGCGGCATACCGCAGAGTTCTTTGGGTTTTTCAACCTCTCGGGAAAGGCCACCAGTTTCATGGGCACGTTTGCCTTCGGGTTGGTGATCTTGCTGACCGGCAGTTCGCGCCAGGCCATCGTCAGCCTGGTGGTCTTCTTCCTGATCGGCTGGGTCTTGGCGGCGCGCGTGAACGTCGCCGAAGGGCGACGGCAAGCGCTGGAAGGCCATCGGCAGGAGTGACGCATGCTGCTTGCCATCGAGATCGGCGGCACCAAGCTTCAACTGGCGGTCGGCAGCGGCGACGGTCGGCCGCCGGTGGCGTTGGTCCGCGCCGACGTCGACCCGGCCAACGGGGCCGAGGGAATCCGCCGGCAAGTCGAGGAAATGGCCGATCCCCTTGTCCGGGAGCACGACGTTCGGCGGATCGGCATCGGATTTGGCGGGCCGGTGGATTCGGCCGCCGGCCGCACGATCACCAGCCACCAGGTGCAGGGCTGGGATCAATTTCCCATTGCCCGGTGGTGTCACGAGGTTTTGGGCTTGCCTGCGGTTCTCGGCAATGATTCGGACCTGGCCGGACTCGCCGAGGCTCGATTCGGCGCCGGCAAGGGCCATCGGATCGTTTTCTACACCAATGTCGGCAGCGGTATCGGCGGGGCGCTGGTGATCGACGGCGAGGTCTATCCCGGCAGCGGCGGAGTGGCGTCGGAGATCGGGCATCTCCGCCCCGGATTGGATTGCAGCGAGTCGGCGCAGACATTGGAGTCGCTGGCCAGCGGTTGGGCCATCACGGCGGCCGTGCGGCAGGCTCTTCAGCAAGCGTCGGGCCCATCCAATGCAGAGAACGACGTTCGCGATCTACGGGCCCGTTGCAGCGGCCGGCTCGATCGCCTCGATACCCGGATGATTGCAGCGGCTGCCGCGGAGGGAAATCGGCTTGCCGTCGCGACCTTCGACCGGGCCTGCCGGGCCTACGGCTGGGCGATCGCGCAGATGATCACGCTCCTGGCGCCAAGTGTCGTCGTTGTCGGCGGTGGCGTGGCTCTGGTTGGCGAGGAACTGTGGTTCAAGCCGCTGCGAGCCTATGTCGGTCAATACACCTTTCCCCCGTTGGCAAATACCGTTGAGATCGTGCCGGCAAGCTTGGGAGAGGAAGTCGTCCTCCACGGTGCATTGGCCGTGGCCGCCGGAGGCGAATAGAGCTGCAACGGCTTCACTTCCGCAGGTGATGGGCGCGAGATTGCATCGGCCAGAGGATCGGCCCGAATCGAACGCATCCAGTGCGGTCGAGGGAAGTCAGAATCGCGTACGGACGAACGCCGTGAGCGAAGTCTGATCCGATTTCACCAGCACGCCGTTGTCCCACGTGAGGTCGAGATCGATCGGCTTGTTGAGCAATCGGTGGGTGCCCTCGGTGCGGAGCTCCGCGTGATCGGCCTGGAACCCGAGGCTGAAACGTTTCGTAATCGAGGCTTCGAGGATCATACCGATATGCCACCATCCTCCGCTCGTCTTTTCGATCGTGTAGCGGTCGCCTTCGCGGAGCAGGTGGTGATCCACGTTGTAGCCGGCCGCCGGGCCCGCGTCTGCCTGGAGCCGCACGTCGAAGGGGACCCGGCCCACGGCGAACGTCGTGCGAAGCTGGCCGCCAAAATACCCGACATAGTACTGCTGATTGAACGTGATCACGTCAACGCCGTTCAACTCCGCGATTGGGCCGATCGCCGGGACGAGATACGTCAGGCTGTCGGCCGTCATGTCGAACCGTTGGAACCGGAAACCCGCCGCCGGCCAGACTTCCACGGGCAGGTGGAACAGGCGATTGGCCAGCTTGAACTCCGCTGCGAGGTCGAGCATCTGGCCGTCGTGCCACCGCAGCGGCGAAAGTGTGAGGCTGTCGAGACGGCCCGGGGCATTTCGGGGATCGTCGATATTCCAATCGTAGTCGGCCAGGTCTCCGTCGATCTTGTCTTGGATTGGCGTGAGCCACTCGAAGTGGATGCGCCAACACGGCTTCTCCAATCCAATCTGAAAACCGTGCCAGGTCGAATCCAAGGCGAAATCCAGCCGACTCAGAGGCGCATAGGGACCGTGGGGATCGCCCGGCGCCGTGCCGAATTCATACGAGGTGTAGCTATCGACCATCGGGCGGACTCGGTAGTCGATCGTCCAAACCGGGCGAGACGCCCGGATGGGCTCGTCGACCCAGACATGGCACTCGTTGGCGGGCAGCGGCGCCTGGTCGTACCTTCCGTATTCGCCGCAGCAAGCGGGCTGGGCCAGGATCGACGTCTCTTCCGCCCCGTGAACGGTTGCCCCGGACTGACAGGCAGCGATGACTGCGCAACAAAGGATGCCTGGTCGCACGAAAACGGCCACTTGGTGTTCTCCGGGGGGTATCGGCAAAAGCGGAGCCAGCTTTGGGGAAAACGGTCCCTGTTAGGTAGATTCGCCCGGTTGGCCCCCGGAAGGTGAACTTCCCAGCCGCCCCGTTCCTGTCCGGCATGATTGGAATTGCCGATAGGACCGGAGAAGATTTGGCAACTGCTACGGAACCTGCGATTCGACGCGCGCTCCGAACAGCTCATCGTCATCGTCGACTTCAACTCGCAACGTCGGTGGTCCGCGTCGGCGTTTCGGCGTCCAAGTCGCCCGCAGCGAAATGCGGAGCCGGATTCCACTCCTGAGGCGGGTCCTCGCGGAGCGCCGCGGGCCTGGTCAGATCGCAGGCCATGTCGAGTTCTCTGCAAGGCCCGGTGCTGGTGTATTCGAAACCGCACTTCTTGTAGACGTGCCGCGCGCGGAGGTTCGTGGCTGCCACGGTGAGCAGGAGTTTCTCGAACCCCAGTTCACGTCCCAGGTGGACGACGCTCCGGGTGAGTTGCGTGCCGATGCCGATATTCTGATGCTCGGGAGTGACGACCACAAGGATCTCGGACCGCTGCTCGCTCATGGGGAAGAGCGCGCAGTGCCCCAGGATCTCCGGATCTCCGGAGCGAGCGACGATGTGAATGCCCGTAGCAAGCATGTCTTCCACCCACCGAACGCAAATCTCGTCGCGAATCGGCGGGAGCCCCTGGAACGAGTTGCGGGGCTGGTAGGCGAGGTACATGGCCTTCAGCCGAGCGTCTTCATCGGTCCCAAGCAGGTCGAGGCGGACCGCTTGTCCGGTCTTGCTGGCGATGCTGCATGGCAAGCTGCGCACCCTGGATCGATCGTAGGGGAAACCCATGCACCTGCTCCTGACATCCTGCTCGGACGGGACCGCCCCCTCTGTAACCGTTCACAGGGCGGAAGAGAGGGGGACAGGTCCATGTTTTCGGCCAACGTCATTGACGCCAAAAAGCATGGATTAGCCGAAAAATGGACCAGTCCCCGGCCGCCCTGTGAACGGTTACCCCCATCTTCTAAGATCGGCCAGGTGATCCCCGTCCTATGAGCCCGGTTCCGGCCGTTTACCAGGCGAGCCGGAAAAGGGATCATAGCGTTTGGGTGCGGGCGGAGGTCTATCGAGCACGACCTACTCTCCACAAAGGTAGATCGCGCCCGTCCGGCGCGAGCCGACTGCCAAGGTCATCGCGTCATCGATTCCCGCCAGGTCTTGACGGCGGCTTCGAGATCATCCACCTCCGCGATATTGCCGACCTTCGTGATGTTCGCCTCCGGCGTGTTGTTGTACCGGATCATAGGCGTTTCCGCGTTGGGCACGATCAGGTAGTTCTGCTTGACGAGGTTCGTGTCGGCACGATGAAAACGCAGGGGGCTCTTGTCCGTGCCGTGGATGAAGTTGTTTTCGATCGTAAAGCCCTTGGTGCCCTCGTCCAGAAACATGCCGTTGCTTTCGGCACGGCCGGCGTTCAACGGAATGTCGTGGATATAATTGCCCGACAGTACCGAATCGGGCTGGAAGCCGAGCGTGTAGATCCCGCCGCCGTCGGACAGCACCTGCATGCAGCGCCCGATGTCATTGTTGAGGATTCTCTGCTCGCGGGCGACGGTGGGTTTCGGGTTCCAGATCCAGCCGCAGGATATGCCGGTGTAGGGCATGTCGCAAATGGTCGAGTCGGACACGGTTGTCTGTTGGGCGAAACCGATCCAGATACCGATCGCTCCATAAAAGACCTGGCCCGCGTTGGCCACACGGCAATGACCGATCGTGTTCGCCCGCGCCGGGTCGTCCTGATCCGCGGCTCCCACCATCACGCCGTTGCCGCCGCAGTTGGCGACCAGACTGTTCTTCAGCGTGCAGGCGACCGTTCCACGTCCGAAAGAGATTCCGGTTGCGGCAACGTTCTCAGCGGCGACGTCATCGAAGCGGCAGTTCTCGGCGTACGTCACGTTGACGGCGCCGCCCAGCGGAGCCGCGTTGACCGTGCCGTCGCCACCCGGTTTCGGCTGGTGATGCCATGTCGCCTGGATGCCCCAGTAGGTGTTTTCGTTCTCCGCCTTCGCGGCCGTATGGCTGAAGCCAACCTTCTCGAAGTGGATGTGTCGCACCGGATTGTCGGCCGTCCCCGCAACCGCCAGCGCGGTCTCGAGCTTGGGTGCGATCAACACCAGGCGGTCCGCGGTCTCACCTTCCCGGAGGCGGTAGGTCAACTTCCCGGTCGCGCGATCCAGTTGCCACTCGCCCGGTTCGGTGAGAAACTCGCTGGAGTTCTCGAGGAAGTATCGCGGCTGCTTTTCCCAGTGGTCGATCATGAAGAAGGGCAAGCCGCTGCCGATCCGGCGAGGCACGCGCAGCGTCCTTGTCGCGGTGTCCAGCGACTGGATCGGGCAGCGTGTGATCGACCAGTCATGAATGAAAACGAGTTCGACATTCGACAAGTCTGCGTACGGCTTCAGGTCCCCGTCTTGCCAGACGAAGTTGGTTCGACGGTCTTCCCCGGATTTCTCGATACGGAAATAGCCGTCTTTCGGCATACGGCAACGGACCGGTTGCTTGCCGTTTCCGGCATTCCAGATGGTGCGGAACTGCCAGTCTCCGGCAGCGACCTCGGGCAAGGTCGTTTGGACAACGCCGGGCTGGATCTCCGTCCAGTCCGACAGGAATACGCCGCCGCTGAATCGTGTCTTGGGCTGCGCATTGCTTCCACGCCAGATGATCGGGCGCTCGGCATCGCCGCTATCTTGCGGGCCGAGGACGACCGGCTCGGCGAGTTGGAAAATACCGGCGGGAAGTTGAACGACGATCGCCTTCTTGACGTTTCCGGCCTTCGCGTCTTGATAGGCCTTCCGCGCTTTCGATTTGGCGTAGTCGATCTCCTCGCGACTGAATCGTGCATACACCGCACCGGATGGGAGTTCCACCTTGGCCGCGGGGGCGGGAATGGCAACGATCACCTGATCGCCTGGACCGGCAGATGCCGCGCGGATCGCGAAGAACACGAGGACGGTCAAGCATGTCAAAAGGATGGCTGGTTTCTTCATAGTCGATCACCGTGGGTAAGCCGTGGCAGGGGGTGTGGTTGAGAGGGCGGGTATTCGTTCGTTCATCACAGCCGGGCAATCTGCGGAAACACTTGCGGGAGTTCCAGCCCTGGCCGGCGCGGCCGGTCGTTCCAGGCGTTTGCGTCGTCGGCGTCGACGCCGCCTTCTGCAGAGCGACACGCGTCGAACAACTCCTCGATTCTACTACTCCTCGCCCGTCTGTACCACACCCGGCGTCGTTCTCGAAAGGCGGGACAGGGAAGAGGCTGATTGGGCATAGCAGCGCGAACCAGCACACCCCCCGGCGATTGAGCCGACGAACGCCTTGGAGTTCGAGCGGACGGACGGATCCACAAACTCAGAGTGTGTGTGTAGAATTCGATGGCTGAGTTCCGTTTCTGAAAGCGGCGGCGGTAGGGTGCGAAACGGTAGTGCGTGCGACACGACCTGTTTACGGAGGTAATTCAATGAGCGACAAGCGTGAACGAGACGTCGAAAAGGTCTACTCGACTTCGGAGTTCGTGGCCAAGCTGAGACGATTGGCCGATTCCTTGGAGTCCGGCCAGAAGTTCGAGATCCAGATCGCCGGCGAACGCATCTACGTTCCCGTCCGCGCGGAGTTCAACCTGGAGCACGAACGGGAAGGGAACGAGGAGGAGATCGAGTTCCAGATCAAGTGGAAAAACGAGTAAGCGAGCCGTTTAGCAACGTTCGAGAAAAAAGTGTCAGGAACCATTTGTGCGAAGCACCCGAAGGGCCGGTTTCCGGCAAATGGTTCCTGACACTTATTTCTCGATCAATCCTAGCTCGCTGTGTCCTCGGCCCCGGACTCGCGGCCATACTCATCGGGAAGATGTTGCGCAAGATCCATGCGCTCATGGAGCACACGTCCAATCTCGACCTGGCCATCCTCTCGCGTTCGGTAGAGCAGGAAGTGGCGAGCGCGACGGACCTAGCCCACGTCCGCCGTCACGCGGAGTCGGCTGTGCGTCAGGTGATACGTCCGCGCAGTTGCAGCAATCTCCGCACGCGTTTGGCTGCCGGCTCGTTCCGGATCCTCGGCCACATCCAGAATTCCCTGGACCAACAGGGCCTCGTAGCGCCATCGGCCCTCCACGCCGAAGTGATCCTCGCTCCATGCGAGAATCGACTGCATATCGCGTTCGGCCGCCGGCGAGATGACATAGCGGGGCATCGACTTACTCGCCGCGCTTGCGATTTCGGACTTGCTCACCAGCCCGGTCACCGATCTGACAGATGAATTGCCGCAACTCCTGCTCGCTATCGATCCGCGTGCCTTCGCCCTGATCCAACTCGCGGAAACCTTCCGCTGCCAGGCTGCGCAGCAGCGCCAGCTTTTCCTCCGCTTCGCGCGAATGCTCCTCCAACAGACGCAGCCCGGCGCGCATGACTTCGCTGGCGTTCTTGAACCGCCCCGACGAAACGAGACCCTCGACAAACTGGTCGTAATGGTCCGTCAAGTTGATATTCCGCGTCGGCATGTTGCACCTGTCCTACTGCCCTCTTGCTGAGAACTCATCCATTTTACCAGGACTGGCAAAAATTGCCAATCATCCTCGACAGGGCTGGCAGCGTGGCGGTTAACGGGAATTGCCCGGACTTGGTGTTTGGGGAGCAGGTTCGTTTCAGCGTACGGGAGCCGCTACACGCCACGATTCCGTGCCGACTCGTTCTCTTGGCTTGACCGTCAATCAATGCCGTAACTACCTGACAAATAAGAGTTGACGTTCTCTTGCGAACCGCCTCTTACGGGAGGTGCGCGCTGGCTGTACCGGGTCCGGCCGCCGCCGCATCGCCTGTCCTGGCCCCGCCTCTTTGAAGTGGCCGGGCTCGGCGATCCCGCTTCGGCCTGAAGGGCCGCAACTCGGCAGCCCAGGGCGGAGTCTTCGCAGCCCTGGGAAGCGTGGAAACGCCGCCGCATCGCCAAGGCCCAACGGGCCGTCACCCGCTTTTCGTGACGCCCACGGCCGGGGACTGGTCCATTTTTCGGCCGGTGGACACATTTTGGCCGCAAAGACGCTGGCCGAAAACATGGACCTGTCCCCTTGTTTCCGCGCCCCGTGAACGGTTACGTGGTTGGACGGCCACTGCTTGGCGTTGTGGTAAGCCCCATTCCAATGGCTCATCGATTCAACTCCAAGCAGTCCCACACTCGCGAATGCCAAACGTGCGGAGTTTGGAAGACGAGCAGGGCCACCCCGCCACTCCCGGCCAGCCCGCCAGTCCGCCAACGAACACTGCTTGGCGCTAGGGTAAGCCCGGCTCCGAGGGTTTGCACATTCAACGCCAAGCAGTCCCACACTGACCGCAGCCGAACGCGTTGAGTTTCGTCAAACGCAAGCAGGGCCACCCCGCCACACAGTCCCATTGCCTGTCCCTTGTCGCTTTTGAAGTGGCCGGGCTCGACGGCCTCTCTTCGGCCTGAAGGGCCGCAACTCGGCAGCCCAGGGCGGAGGCCTTGCGGAGCCCTGGGAAGCGGGGAAACGCCGCCGCATCGCCAAGGCCCAACGGGCCGTCACCCGCTTCTCGTGACGGGTCGTTGGGTTTTGGCGATCTATCGCTCACGCCAGCGGCCCAAGGCCGCGAGGATTCCGCCCAACAGGAAACATTGATCGCTGGTTGCACGGCCACTGCTTGGAGTTGTTGTAAACCGACACACAAGCCGCGTCATCTTCTTTTCCACCATCTTCTTTTCTCTCTCCTCACCGGTAACCGTCGCGCCCGGCTATGCTTGCGATTCCCCCCTCCGCCGCACCAGCCCGACATGCGCGCCGGATCGGCCCACTGCGAGCCTGAAAGGCCCTGACTTGCCGGCCCAGGACGCAGGCCGCGTAGCCCTCGCGAGAAGGCCAGAAACCGCGGACCGCCAAAGCCCAACGGGCTGCGACTCGACTTCTGATTGGGGGTCGCGACAGTCAGGTTGTGGACCATCGCCGTCGCTCACGATCAGCAAATCGGTACGGGAGTGTGTCCTCAACAGCCACTGCCCCGAATCCTCCTGCAACTGCCGGATGACGCGTCTGTGTGCCACTGCTTGCGATTGAATTGGTTCTCCATACGAGAAGGGCCTACCACAATCGCAAGCAGTGTTCGAGCGGGACAGAACTCGGCGATCCCTTTCCGGGGCATGAACACCGCGGTATCGATTTCAACCAATCAGCCGGTCGACACAAACTTAACGCCGCGGTTCGGGAGTTGCAGCGGTCACTCAGTCCGCCAGTCCGCCAACGAACACTGCTTGGCGTTGTGGTAAGCCCAGCTCCGATGGTTCGCACCTTCAACGCCAAGCAGTGCCACACTGACCGCAGCCGAACGGGTTGAGTTTCGTCACACGCTAGCAGGGCCGCCCCGCCACACTCGCAATGCCAAACGTGCGGAGTTTGAAAGACGAGCAGGGCCACCCCGCCAGCGACGTGATTCGAGTTGACTGCTTGATTGCCGACCACTTGGAGATTCCACTATCATCGGACATGCAGGGGCGAGAACACTCCTTCTTGGTCTAAAACGATGACTCAGCAACACTTCGGCGACTCCAAGTGGCTGACGCCGCCACAACTTGCGAAACAGCTTGGCGTTGACTCCCAAAAAGTGCTCACCTGGATCCGTAATGGCGAATTGCGCGCAGTGAACGTAGCTGAACGCCTGACAATGCGCCCGCGCTGGCGAATTTCTTCGGCAGCCCTTGAGGAGTTCCTTCGGCGTCGCGAGTCGTCACCGCCCGTAACACCGCAGGAGAGCTACCGCCGCTGGCGCACGACCCCGCAGCGTCAACCGATCCGCGAAGACGATGGCCGCTTAGCACAGAACATTCCTCACGAGGTGCGGGTCAAGCGAATGGCTGTGCTGATGGCAGCACGGAAATCGGGACAAGGGACTGAATGGCGGCCGTTTGTACCTCGGGCGGTGGCTCGATACGCAGAAAAGACTGGCGTCGAGGTTTCCGCAGAGGCTGTCTTGGCGCTGAAAGCATGGTGGGAAGAACTGTCGTGACCATTCGGTGAGGGACTGCCTCGCGGAGTGCCGTGTCGACTTTCCCAGGAAGCCTGGGGCAGTTGCGCCGCTGCTAGCCAACTCCGGATCCGCCGGTCAGACCCGCTCCGTCTCGTCCGGTCGCTCAGGCCCCTCCGGCTTCACCAGAGAAATCGGAACTGAAACGCGGCTGGTTGTCGAGTACCAAAATCTAGCTCCGTCCCGGTTTCGATTCCTCAGCGTCCGCGCTCCAATTGCTTACTCCCTTGGTTCGCGTGGCGGTTCGCCCGGCGACAGCGGCTCGTCGCCATTCTTCGGCTGCTGTTGCGCCCCCTCGTCGGGTGGGCCACCTGTAGTCTCTGATTGCGCCACTCCGGACTGCTGATATGGCCCAGGTGCCGTCACATCGCGAGGATAAGCGTTGTAAGGAGTTGGGTAACTGGGGGTTCGACACATCGTGTAACCCTATTAAGGGAGGGCAACGCTTTCCCAGCCACGAAAGGTGACCAGCGAATTGTATTGTATGCTCAGATTCGGGAGTCTTGAAGCCAGGATCTTCCCTTTCGTGATACTTCGGTACGCGCGCCGAGGCGACTCCATAATAGCTTCGACCGTGGCAAAATCGACGGGTTCGACACTTACGCTGCAGGCGTTGTGGACCGCGTCCATGTCCGCTGAGAAGTTCGACGGTCCGGGGGCATTCAGCGGCAATTCCAATTGAGGAACGGGTGACAGCAACTTCGACGCCGCCGGGCTATTCAGCAATTCCGTAAGCGGGTGAAACGGCTTTCTCTCCTGAAGCTCATCCTCCAGATCAAGCCATAACGACCACATTAGCCCCTCTAGGACCGCGTCACGGTGCTCGTTAACAGGAAGGCCCGTTTCGATTGCCTCTGAGCGACTGACGGGGTACTGGTGCGAATGAAACTGCCGGCTCAAGTTCTGAACCAGTGTCTGCATTCTCGCGCCCTCGGCATCGTCGCCCATGTGCATCCCGAGCAGCCTTTCGCCGAGAGCCACGGCCAATTTCTGGCTGCGCGCGGTGAATCCTACTCCAAGCGTGCCCACTTCTCGGCAGGTCTTTTCGAACAGCCTCCGAAGGTGCTCCTGATCGGTGATGTGCAGAGTCTCTCTCACGAAATCAAGAAAGGCGCTGATATCCTCTGTGGAAAACTGGCGACGGTGGCCTTCGGTGACAGTCGTGATTTGCATGTCGACAGGGCCGAGGTGGCTGTTAGGATGCATTACGATCTCGTCGGCGCCTAACGCGAGAAGCGTTGCAGCGCTGTACGCGCTTTGCGGCACTAAAACGTAGACCTTGTCCACTCGCTGGCGGATAAGCGACATTATCCGCCAAGCCACCATCGGGTCTCCGCCAAAGCTGACGATAAGAAAATCAATCTCGGTGGTATTCTGCGGGAGCAGATCCAGTTGGTCGATGAGGTACGGCAGCGCATCGGTAGCCATCGACGCATTTACCCCTGTCCTCTTGCTCGTTACGTACACGAGCAACGGGCGATTTCGGTGTTCCTCAATCTTGCTGGAAAGCGAGATTCGCTCTCGAAGGCTCATCTTAAGTCACCTGCCTTTCCTGACTCACAGTCTCACGTCGCTGCGTAACGGCTGGACCGACCACCAACGGATGGCGACTTCAGTATACCTCGCCTCACAACGCGGTGCTAGCCCGGCTTATTCGTTCGCCCTCGCCCTTTCTGCTTGCTCAGGACTGCCGTGCAACGCCGGGCCGTCCACCGGAACAGATTCGCTTGCGACGGCTTCGGCAATCTCATCTCCCAATGCTTGCTGTTCAATTTCAACGACGGTGAAATCGTCACGCTCGCATTCGATCGAAGCCTCCTCCTCTTCCGGCATGCGAGGAGCCTTCGGCACATAGGCCACCATTTCTTCCACCACCTTACGGTAGAAATCCTCCAGCCCGCGTGTGATGCCGTCGAGCACTGGCGAGCTCGATCGCCCCTTGCACTTCGCCAGCGGCGTCGTCCATTGAAGGATAAACTGCCGGGGCATAAGCGTCTTCGAAACGGGGACCTTCTGCTTGTCGACCAGCAAGAGGGTCGCGTCCTCCGCAATGTCGCGTGCCAGACTTTCGGACAAAACGCCTTTCGAGTTCCAATGCGCGGTCACTCGGAGCGCAGCCGGCATTTCCGACAGCCCGCGCAACTGCTTTGCCAGCCACTTGACGCGAGTTGCCTGAAAACCCTTGTTCGGTGCCGCTACCGCCAGGCTGTATCGAACGCATCTACTCGACAAGAAAACCTCCACCATAATGTTGCCTGCCGCGTCCGGCACCTTCAAGACGCCGCAGAGCGCGCCCCCAGCGCATGTGTCGGCCGCGAGTTTCTGGACGTGTTTCAGCGTGTCCTTTCGGCAAGCGTGCATGAAAGATTCGGAGGCATCGGGTAGAGTTGGCTGTCGGAGCAGGATTCTGTGGAGGACAGCGGATGGGCACCAGGAAGAGAGACGGGCGTCCGGCGCAATTGGAGGGCGTGAGGCGGCGGTTCGAACGTTGGCGTCAGACGCGTCCGGTACGCTCGCGGATTCCGGATTCGCTCTGGAGGCTGGCGGTGAAGATGGCTCGGATTCATGGGATTCACCAGACCAGCAAGACGCTGCGAGTGAATTACTACGCACTCAAGAGACGCCTTGAGGAACAATCGCCCCCATCCCTCGCCGGTCCCGGCAACGGTGTTGGGGCGGCATTCGTGGAATTGGTTCCTCCCGCGTCGATCGGCCTGGGCGAATGCGTCCTGCAGTGGGAAGATGCTGGCGGGGCCAAGATGCGAGTTCACCTGAAGGGAGTCGCGGCGCCTGACCTGATCGGGCTGAGCCGGAGCTTCTGGGAAAGATGAGCCGTGATCCAGATCACACCTCAGATGCGCGTCCTGGTAGCGATTGAGCCCGCGGATTTCCGCCGAGGAATCGATGGTTTGGCTCGCCTCTGCAAACAGACGCTCCAGCAGGATCCGTTCTGCGGCTGGATGTTTGTGTTCCGCAACCGCAAAGCCACGGCGGTCAAGATCCTTGTCTATGACGGGCAAGGGTTCTGGTTATGCCACAAGCGGCTGTCCAGCGGGCGTTTTCGCTGGTGGCCAAGCGACGCCAGCCAGCCGGCTCAGACGCTGGCAGCGCACCAACTGCAGGTCCTGCTGGCCGCCGGGAACCCCACGGCAGACCAAGCGGCGCCCGTGTGGCGATCGGTGAGTCCGGGAATCTGAAAAAAACGCCCGGCGTGCCTCTTGCGTTCCACGCCCGCTCGTGCTACAGTACGGGCCATGAGCGCAGTCCTCAAGTACCGTGGTCGCGTGGTGACGGATGCCGAAGTGGCGTTCATCCGGCAGCTCATCGCCGCGCATCCGTCGCTGAGCCGGCGGGCCTTATCCCAGAAGCTTTGTGAGGCTTGGAACTGGGTTCAAGCCAACGGCCAACCGCGTGACATGCTGTGCCGGAGCTTGATGTTGGCTTTGCATCGTGCGGGCCACATCGAGTTGCCCGCCAAGCAGCATGCTCCTCCCAATCCTCTGGCGATCCGATCCCGGCCGCCCGCGGCCAACGTCGATCGGACACCGCTGGAGCGCTCGCTCCGCACGATCGGTCCGCTGGTTTTCCAGCAGGTTCGACGGACCGGCCAGGAGCGGTTGTTCAACAGCTTGATCGAAGAGTACCACTATCTGGGTTACACGCAGCCGGTGGGCGAACAGTTGAAGTACCTGGTGTTTGCCGCGGGCCGGCCGGTTGCCTGCCTGGCCTGGTCTTCGCCGCCGCGTCACCTGGGCTGTCGGGATCGCTTTCTCGGCTGGTCGGCCGAGGTCCGCCGAAGGAACCTCCAGGGCATCGCCTACAACCCCCGCTTCCTCATTCTGCCGTGGGTTCGGGTTCCTCATCTGGCCTCGCATATCCTCGGCCGTATGGCAAAGCGACTGCCGCAGGACTGGGAACAAGTGTATGGACATCCGGTCTACTTTTTGGAGACCTTCATCGATCCGACGCGATTCCGGGGCACGTGCTACCGGGCGGCGAACTGGATCTCGTTGGGCTACACGACGGGGCGGGGCAAGGCGGACCAGACACATCGGCCCAACCGACCGATCAAGGAAGTGCTGGGCTATCCGCTGTGCCGGCAGTTTCGCCAGTGGTTGTGTCAAGAGCCTTCGAGGGACCGCTCGTGAGCACTTTTCCCATGGGCAGGAAGAGCTCCCGGAGCTTACCGATGGCGCCAGAACCGGCCGATCCAACGGCGAGGACGGTCCAGAGCGAGGCGCAGAGCTGAAATGCCCGATGCCGATGAGTGAAACACTGTCACGCAAGCAAGCTACCTAACCAAGTGACGTGAAGTCGAATCCGGAAGTCATCGAGTTGGATGAAGCGGATCTGGAGTCCAAGCTGGACCAGATCGAAGCCGCCTTGGGCGCGGAGATGGCCGAGCCTTTTCGTCTGCTGCTGGGCTGGTACGCCTGCCTGTTGGGACTGCTCCGCGAGAAGAAGCTCAGTATCCGTCGGCTCCAGAAGATGCTGTTTGGAGCTTCGACGGAACGGACATCGAACGTTGTATCCTCCGGCCAAGGCGAGGACGCTTCGAGCGGGAATGCAGAAGACCCATCCGCCTGCCCTGGGGAAACTCCGTCGACAACCGAGAACCCAGGCCGCGGCAGCGACTGCTCGCGTGAGGAGAGTGCTGGGCGCCGCCGCCGGCCAGGCCATGGCCGAATTCCCGCGAGCGCTTACACGGGCTGCGCGCAAGTGGTGGTGACCCACGAATCGCTGCATCCGGGCGACGGCTGTCCGCTTTGCATCCACGGAACGGTGTACCGTCAGCCGCGTTGGTCGCCGGTGGTGCGTTTGAAAGGCCAGGCTCCGGTGACCGGCAAAGTCTTTCAGCTTGAGCGGCTACGGTGCGGAGATTGTGGCGAGGTCTTCACAGCCGAGTTGCCCGAGGAAGCAGGGACCCAGAAGTGTGATCCGAGCGTGCCGGCGGTCGTCGCGACGCTGCGTTATGGGGAAGGGATGCCTGGCAATCGCCTGCAACGGTTCCAGCAGGCAGCGGGCGTCCCTTTGCCTGCGTCCGTTCAGTGGGAACTGGTCCGGGACGCCGCGGAACAGGGCCCGCGAGACGCGTATCAACATCTGTTCGCCCTGGCGGCGCAGGGCGACCTCCTGCACAACGACGACACCGGCATGCAGGTGCTGGAACTCACGGAGAAGATCAAACGCCAAGAGCCTTTGTTGGAAGAGGATCCCGACCGGCGAGGCGTTTTTACGACGGGCATTGTGTCCATGGCGGAAGGGCGGCCCGACATCATCTTGTTCTTTACCGGTCCGCATCATGCCGGAGAAAACCTCCGCTCGCTCCTGGAAGCTCGCTTGCAGGAATTGCCGCCGCCCATGCAAATGTGCGACGCCTTGAGTCGCAACATGCCCAAAGATCTGTGCGTACTGCTGGGCAACTGCTTGGCCCATGGGCGTCGGAACTTCGTCGACGTGGTCGAATGTTTTCCGGCCGAGGTCCGTTACGTCCTGGAGTGCTTGAAAAAGGTTTACAAGACCGATGCCGAGGCCAAGAAGCAACAACTGTCGGCCGATGAGCGACTGAGGTTGCATCAACAACAAAGCGGTCCCGTGATGGAACAACTGCAGGGCTGGCTGAAGGTGCAGTTGGACGAAAAGCGGGTCGAGCCGAATTCCTCCTTGGGAGGAGCGATCTCCTACATGTTGAACCATTGGAAGGCATTGACGCTCTTCCTGCGCGTGCCCGGCGCCCCGTTGGACAACAACGTGTGCGAACGGGCTTTGAAGATGGCCATTCGGCACCGGAAGAATTCGCTGTTCTACAAGACTCCGCGCGGCGCCGCCGTGGGCGATCTGTACATGAGCCTCATCCATACCTGCTACTCATCGGGCGCCTCGCCGGTCGACTACCTGACCGAGTTGCAACGGAATCACCAGCGGGTGCGGGCGGCTCCCGGCGACTGGATGCCCTGGAACTACCGCGCGCAATTAGTCGCGACGGAATCCGAGCCAGACCGGGGCCGCAGCCCGCCCCGCCGTCGCACCGGCTGACGGGAGTTGTCCCTGCGACGATCGGCCGGCACCGCGGACGGCGTGCCGAGAACGGCGTTCCTCGCCCTCGCGAGGGCGGCCGTGTGCGCCACGCCGCGCGCATTTCAGCGGCTGCACCGTCGCCGTTGACCGCTGCAGGCACAGCCGACGCCGATCCCCTCACGTACCCGGCCCCCGCCACACTCATCGCGGCCCCTCGCACCCCGCCAATTCCGGCCCACCGAGGTTTTGCACGCTCGCCGAAAGTGCACGTTTCAGCGGGTTTTCCTTTTCCGCCTTCGTGACCTTCACGCGAACCTCGACCCCAAGCTTTGCCCGCAGCCGCAAAGCCGCTTTCCGCAGGTACCCGACCCAGTGGCGAACCACGTCCTGAAGTTCGGGCGAACTCGCCGGCGGGCTGCCTGTCTGAAATGCCTTCAGGACGTCGACCCAATGCCGGCCCAGGTGGGGAGGCACAATGATCTTCGATTCGGGATCGTCCACGTAGCGGATCCATTCGTCGAGCATCCACTTCTGATCCGGGTCGGTCACCGCCTTCTTCCGGCTGAGAACCTGCGCCTCGCTCAGCAACCGGTCCCATGAATAGTGGACAACGGGAACTGATTTCAACAGGTGACCGTTCACTTTCACCGGCGGCGTGCCGTCTGCCTTTGCCGCCTGATTGCTCACCGTGATCAGCGCATCGAACTGCTCTTGTTTGGCAAGCCGGTGGTACTGGTCGATCTGGTCTTGCTCCAAGGGGCAAGTTCCAACCTTGGCTTCGACCAGCCCCACCCACCGCCTCTTCCCATGGACCGAGCGGACGAGACCGTCCGGTCGAATCGTTTCCGGCTTGATCCCGTCGCCTACCCGAAGTTCAAACGGCGGCTCCGTGAAGCAAGACAGCCGCCCACCGGGGCCACCGGCCCGGTGCACAAGCAATCTGCCGAATTCCGACACGGCCATGATGACGGCTAACAGAGACGACGTTGCTCTCAGCTCGGCTTCCCGCTCGCTCTTGATGTGCACGGACGGAAAAAGCCTGACTTGATGCCCCGCGAACTTATCGAGCTGCACTTGTGCCATTGCCTGCCTCCCACCTTGTGAACTTTGCGGTCAGAGCACCCCGCCCGATGCCTCTTGCATTCTAAGCGCTGGAACCGACGGGTGCCACGGGCACCAGATCGTCCCGGACCGCATTGTCTGGCTCTTCAAGCCCTTCAGAAGTTCAACTCGTCTTGCACCATCGTTTTTGTCGCACGCTCCTATCGACCGTATCAGATCGGTCTACGCCCCATTGCCTGTCCTTTCCGTGCCTTCGTTGCCTGTCGTTTTTCCGCCAGCCACGGTTCACTCAACCGCTGACTAGTGCAACGATACTGAGGAAAATCGCAATCAGTATTCCGACGGCAAAGACTGTATCGCGACAACCAAGTGGCATCCAAAACCGGCGACAATATGACGCCAGTGTCCGTGTGTGGTCTTGCGGACGACTACCGTTCGCACCGGGGACGACAGACAACTTCCCATTGGCGATGCCATCGACTGCCTGAGATAATGTCGTAGCGGAAACTACGGCGTTGTTCGACGATTCCTGGCCGATGATCGATGCGACGAAATGGAGCAAATCGTCGCTAAAAGGATTCTCTCCTGATCGCATTCTGTCGAAAACCGTGCTAAGCCAGTCTGTACTATGTCCCCCAGCAATTCGGACCCAGCACTCCAGTTCGCCAACTGGGACAACGAATACGCCACCCGCCT
Source organism: Thermoguttaceae bacterium (assembly GCA_040768665.1). Classification (GTDB taxonomy): domain Bacteria; phylum Planctomycetota; class Planctomycetia; order Pirellulales; family Thermoguttaceae; genus JABWBD01. The sequence continues at coordinate 117,138 of JAXGMN010000026.1, read as the reverse complement.
GCAGCTTGGTCAGCAGCGTCTCCACCGCAGCACTCTCCTGACCAGAGGGGATGAAGCTCTTGCCGATCTTCTTCGGAAGTGACCAGGGGCTGGGGTAACGGACCAATTCCACCAGTTGCGTTGATCGATGCTGGTTTAATCGCTCCTTTGGACTACCGGCAAGAAGCGCGTCCATACGACCACGCAGATCACCGATGGTCGGGGGTGGCGCCCCAACCTTCTCAACAGCGGATCGGACCATGCGTGCCGGGGCAGACAGGTCTGCCCAGTTCATCCCCAGCCGGACATATCTTCTGAAGAAGGTCCTCGCTGTTCAGTATATCGAAATCAACAATAACTTTCACGGGAATACCGAAAGCGGCGAGAGCAGACACAGCTCGCGAAAACCCTGTCTTGCCGCCGACCTCGGAAAACATCACGTCGGGTCGCCGCAACGAATTTGCCGTACCCTCAAGGAGTTTGTCGAAGCAGCATGATAGAACCGACAGTCCGCTTCGCTTTCACAGAGAACAACCAAGTCGTGGAAGAGGCCGTCGAGTATATTGCTGTGGCAGCGTCGGGTCAGCCCAAGCTTTCGCGAGAGCTTCTCGTTGAAGAGTCATCGGCTTGTTGATCTTGCCCTCTCTGCGTAGGTGCAGAATAGTCAAATTCTCCAAGTCGCCGTCCATGAGGTCGCGCAGGATATCGCTGCTATGAGTGGCAAGGAATACTTGCCGGTCCTTTGCCATCTGCCCAATCAGGATCCCAAGTTGACGCGCTTGCGGCGGATGCAAGAATGCTTCTGGTTCATCGATCATAACGACGAACTCGCGAGCTAATAACAAGTGGAATAGCGTGCCAAGGAAGCTTCGAATTCCATCCCCCTGTACATCGAGAAGTGGAAGCTTCTGCAGGTTCTGCAAGTATACCGAGCTGACGCGATCCAAGGCGCCAGCTTGGCTCGGCTCGCTGACCAATTCCCAAACAAGTTCACCCATCAGTTGCAAAAATCTCGGCGAACGGTGCCGGAAACGCCCTGGTTTTCGGCATCAAACACTTCCAACGGTCGAAATATCAGACTTCACCGCCGGTGAAGTCCGAGTTAAACGCCAAAAAGTCGGTTTCAGCCCTAAAAAAGGGGCGAAACGCTCGTTTCCTTCAGATTTTATGCAACGTTCGGGTATATTCGCTTGTCAGGTGCACGACGTATGATAAACTCTGCGCCGAACGCTTGACTCGCCTCTGCTCGAAGTTGCTGTTCAAGGTCGTCTCGGCCAATCAACTCCTGAATCGGACTTGTTGGAGGCTCTTCTCCTGGGTCGTGAGCGGCGACAGATGAGGCCGCTTCCAGCCGTTCTTCCGCTGTTAGAAGCACGCAGGTCAGCTGTGCGACGTTGCCGAGGCCCTGAGACGCGTCTGGGCTGAATCGGCCTTGATCAATGTAGTCGGCGTAAAGTTTCCTCTTGCCGCGCAGATATGTCGTGGGCGGGCCTCCATCGCGACGCAAGGATTTGTAGCAATTGGTTTCCAGCCAACGCAGAGCATCATCGGCGGTGCCCGACACGCTGAAAGCGACGCGTTTGATCACGGTTCCAGGAGTCACATCCATAATATGCGAAAGAACTTCGCGCAAAGCGGCAGATTTCCCTGCGTTATTTGGCCCGACTAACGCGACCACACCGTGTGCCGGGATTGGCACGGTTGTTCCGTCGCTGAATGTGACTGAATCTATGCGCAGATCGAATGGCACGGGCTGGCTTCCTCTGTCAGATGTGAAGGAAAAAACACGTTACGTCGCTTCGTCGACGCGCCAGATCATCCATGGCGCAGTGCATCCACTTTCGGAACGCAAATCACAGCGATACCCCGGGCCGCCGCCCGCCGTACGGCCGCTCCAAGGGATCTTTCGGCCCCTTCCCCTCGAGCGCCACAAGAAACTTCTCGCCCCCGCCCCCGCCGAATTGGCCCAGCACCGCGTCGGCGAACTTCCCGTCCACCTCCACGTGCTTTTCGCGCGAGATCGTATACCGCTCGCCCCCGTCCGCCGGGCGCCGGTATCCCAACAGCCCACAGAACATGTCCGTCAGAAAATCCGGCAACAGCTCCTGCTCTTTGAACCCATCCGCCCGTCCCGACCCGATCAGCTTCGCCCAGTGCTCCAGGCTCTCCCGGCAATCCTCAACCTCGGCCGGCAACGGAAAGTGGGCCAAATGAGCCCGCACCACGTCCGGGCGAAACAGCGGTTTTCGTTCGACAGGCACAGCAATTCCCCTCCTCTGGCGAAACGATTCTACCAGCCCAGCCGCTCGGGTGGAAGGGGCAGGAAATTCCGCAGAATTCCTCGGCATCTGGCGTCGAGGTACAATACCGTGCAGACGCAGCATAGGAGTGATGCTCGTGCCCTAGCCATTTCCTCCAGACATTCAACAGCGGGTTCGGGCTCAGATGGAGAGCGGCCAGTTTGAGACGGAAGACGACGTTTTTCGCGAGGAGATCGATGCCCTCAAGCGACGCCAGCGCGGGCTTCAAGAGCTTCGCGACATGGTCCGCAAGGCCGACGAGCAGATCGCGGCCGGCCGCGTCGGCCCCTTCGACGCGGAGCATACCAAGAGTGCGGTCCGCAGACGGCTCGGCGCGCACGGGAACCGCGACCGATGCCTGCCGCTCGACGTTCGGAAGTCGCAAAATGCGACCTCTAGGACATCTTCGTGAACCGCGGGCGTATCGTTCTTGCCCGCGTCATCGGACGAAATGCTGAACGAAGGCCCAACATCAGCATGGATAGGCCCGCTGTCCGGCACGTATTGCCCCTTCAATCGTACCGTTGACGCACTCACTCCCGGGAAACATCCATTCGTCAGGATCATACGTCTCCGAGCTGTACTTGAAGATCGCGAACTCCCACTTCTGGAAGTTCCCGGTGTACTTCAAGCGGCAAATAGGCTCGAGCCGGCCGGACACCTCCCGATCCAGATAGAGGAACGATCCGCGAAACCGCGGCACATAGCGGACCTCTTCGTGCAACAAATGCTTCCGATTGAACTCCTCGACGACGTCTTCGACACGCCGACGGACTTCATCGGGAATCATCTTACGAGCCATACCTTCTTCCTCCGATTGATCCGCAATGGTCACGGCCACTGCCCCTGAACTACCGTTGATTCTACCTACCTCTCCGGCTCGGCCGCAGGCAGCGTCCTGTACCACGTGAAATAGAGCACCACCGAGCAGCCGGCCGTCAGCGCCACCCAAGCCGCCGCCCGCGCATGCCAGTGCCCGACGAGGTACATCGGGGCCAGATAAACTCCAAGAATCGCCGCGCCTCCCAACAACGTGTTCACCAATGCAAACATCGAACTCTCGGAAGGCGCATCGAGCTCGTCGAGCGTCAGACCGGACTGCCGCCGAATCGGCCCCCAGGCGCCGAACGGCCGGACGTTGCGATAGAAACTCACCAGGACCTCGCGGTCCGTCGGCTCCGCCAGCCAGGTTCCGGCAAGGCAACCGACCAGCGACAGCCCGCAGATGGCCGGAAACGTCAGATACAGCGGCAACTCGCTCGGCAAGACCGGAACCGCCACGGCCCCAAGCAGTCCCATCAAAGTGCCCGTCGCATAGCCCCATCCGTTCAGCCGCCACCAGAACCAGCGAAGCACGTTGGGGATCACGAACGCCGCGCCCAGTTCCATCATGATCCAACTGAAGATCCGCCCGATCGAGGGAACACTCAGCCCGATCGCCGTCCCGGCGGCCACCACCAGCAGCGTCGACGCATAGCTGGCCCGGATCAGCGATCGGCTCCGGGCGTCCGTCTTGGCGATCGGCTGCCACCAGTCGCGAACCAGGTACGATGCGGCCGCGTTAACCGTGGCGCTGAAGGTCGACATGAACGCAGCCAACAGCCCGGCAATCACCAGCCCGCGAACCCCGATCGGCAAGTACTGATCGAGCACCAGCGGCATCACCTTTTCCGGATCGCCGACGCCCTGGGTGCCGGTAATCGCCAACAGCGCGATCCCCATGGCCATCGCCCAGCGTACGACCAGAAAACCGCTCCATGCCGCCCCGACCTTCGCGGCGTCGCGGGCGTCGCGCGTGGCGAGAAACAACTGAAAATCGTACATCTGGCCCGGGCCGCCCAGGTTCAGCAACAGCCCCTTGAAGACCCACACGACGACCAGGGCCCCAAACAGTTCGTAGCCTGCGTATCCGGTCCCTTCCAGAGCCGCCGTATCGTCCAGCCGCCAGGGGACCGCCAGCGATGTCCAGCCCGCCGGCAGCTTCTCGGCCAACAACTCCGGCGTCACGGTCGCGTAGGCGATTGAAGCGATCAGGATCCCGGCGACCGTAAGGATCAGCGTCTGGATCACGTTGGTGATCACCACGCTGTACAGTCCGCCCAGCAACACGTAAAGCGTGGTAATCGAAAAGATGCCGATCGCACATACCTTCGCCGCAGTTTCCGGCGGCAGCCCGGTCGGCACGTACACCGCGGCGAACTTCCCGATCCCCTGAAACGCATAGCCGACAAATGCTGTCAGCGTCACGACGGCCATCAGGCTGTACGCCGTCCGCGCGGCGCGGCCGTCGCGGCGAGAGCCGAATCGCGTCACCATCCATTCCGCCCCCGTCATCACACCGCTCCGCCGCACCCACTTCCCCATGAACGCCATGAAGAACGCGCCCATCAAGAAGCCCCACATCCAGTGGTTCCACATCGACTTCATGCCGAACAGCGTGATCAGCGATACGATCCACATCGTCCCCGTGATGTCGAAGTTCGACACCGCTCCGGCCATGGCAAGCATCAGCCAGTGCAGGCTCTTGCCGCCAAGGAAGTAGCTGTCGAGGTTTCGGGCAGCGCGTCGCTGGTACCAGACGCCGATGCCCAGGACCGTGGCGAAATACAGAGCGATGACCGACCAGTCGAGAAGGTTCATGGCGCCGGCGCCCCTTCATTCACGGCGTCGAACATCGCGATGACATTCTCCGGCGGTACGTCGGCCAGGATGTTGTGGACCTGCTGGAACACGAATCCGCCGCCGGGGCTGAGAATGGCGACCTGCTCGCGGACATGCTGGCGGACCTCCTCGGGCGTGGCGCGAGAGAGGACGAAATGCGTATCGCAGCCGCCGCCCCAAAGTGTCAGCCGCTCGCCGAAATCGGCCTTGAGCTGCCGCGAGGCCATTCCCGAGCAGGAGATCTGCACCGGGTTGATCGCGTCGAGCCCCGCGTCGATCAGGTCGTTGAGCAAAGGCCGAACGCCGCCGCAGCAGTGGAGCATCACCTTCACGTCGGCCAGTTCCTTCGCGCGCCGCCACATCGCCGCATGGCGAGGCTTGAAAAACTCCCGGTACATTGCCGGCGAGATCTGCGGTCCCGCCTGCATCCCCAGGTCGTCGCCGAACAGGATGATGTCGATCGAGTCGCCGACCGCCGCCAGGTAGCTTTCGAGGTTCGCCAGATGCAGCGCGAGAAGTCGATCGAGAAACTCATGGGCACGCTCGGGCCGCTCCGCCAGCAGCACGAAGAACTGGTCGTTTCGATAGAGAAACTGCCCCATCTCCAGCAGGTTTCCGCCAAAAAGCCCCAGGATCGCCCGCTCGGTCCGCTCGCGCAAGCGGCGGGCTCCGTCGGCGAGGATTCGCGCCCCATCCTCACCGGCAACCAGCGGCCCCGGCGGCGACTGCACCGCGCACCACATGCACTCCGACATCGCTTCCGGGATCCGATGCAGTTCGTCCACTTCGAGAAACGGCCAGTGGCACTGCTCGAAGTAGATCGCCCCATCGGGCATCTTGGCGATCGGCCGGCCGCTGGCGGACCGGATAACCCATTGGCCGCCGTCCCGCTCGGGCAGCGCCCACCGCGGCATCTGGCACGGGGTGCCGTCGGGCAGGACCCAGTCGGCCCAGTCGTCGTCTTCCAAAGCAAATCCGCGGCCCAACTCGATCGTGTCGACGCCGAACCGGTCCAGCACGTCTTCGTCGACGATCGCCAACTGCTGGACGGGGTCGTAAACCCGGATCGGCCGCTCAGCAAGGCCCAGAGCGCTGCGAAGCTTCGCATACGCGATGGCCGCGATGCCCGACGACCGGTGCCCTCCGAAATCAAGCGGCACCCGGTCCGGTTCAGAATGGTTCAAGGCTGCCAGAACGCGCCGTCGTGGAGTCATGGCAAGGGCCGGTTATCAATCGGGGTTCAATGGTAGAAGAGAAGCGATGCTACGGATTTGTCTCCACACGCAAGGTCATGATCCCCAGCGACGGAAGTTCCAACGGCCCGCTCAGTTCCGAGCCCGGTTCTTCCTTGGGGCTGCTTCGCATCACGCGAGGCGCCGTCGATTTCGGCCACTCAAGCGCGACACGCTCCGCCGAGCCGCCGGCGTTGAACAGCCGGACCATCAGGGCCTTGCCGTCCAGGCTCGGCTTCAACGACGTAACCAGCACACTGGGCGGCTGGACGGTGAACAGCGACTTCTGCTGCGGCACGTCCCGCTCTACCGGCGCCACCACCAGCGGCTGGCTTCGCTCGATGCCGAACCTCGCGGCAGCCGCCTGGTCGAACTTCCCGTGCGGCAGCAGCGCGTAGCGGAACGTCGTCGGACCGTCCTGCGAAGCCTTGTAGTTCGTCTCCCAGTAGTTGTTCATCACGTAGGAGTAGAAAGTTCCGCTGGGGCCGAGCCGCTCGATCCAGGCCTCCGGGGCGAACGGGCTCGCTACGTCGACCGTGATCGCACCAATCTCGATCAACGGCGCATCGACCGTTGCCCAGGTCACCCCGAACAGGTCGTTGGAGAGATCTGCCCAGCGGCCCACCGTCAGGTAGTTCTTGCACGCGCCCGCAAGCTGGTCTTCATCGGGGCGGACGACAGCCCACGGCGTGTCGAGCCGCATCCGGCCGGCGGGAACCGAAAAGGCAAAGCCGAAATGCACCGATTCCTTGTCGCGAACGTCCTGCTTGTCGAGCGTATTGACCAGGTCGATCCGGTCCAATCCATCGACCACGCGGACCAGCCGAACGAGCCTGCTGCAGCCGGGCGCCTCCGATTCGACCCGCAGCGAAGCGACCAGCGGCCCGGCATCCTGAACCAGGATTGCCGCCGGGCCGCTCGGCAAGGGATTCGCAGGGCTCCGCCCCGCGACGTAGAAATACTCGTTCACCCCGCGCCCCGCCTTGCGGTCGACCAACTCGGCAGCCACGCCTTCCGCGGCAAGGCTGGCCAGCGCGCCCGTCGCCGGATCGATCGCCAGTCGCAAGCGGCCGTTTGTCAGAGCATCGTTCTCCGCGCGAGCGTTTCCCCTCGCTTCTGCCTTGCCTTCAGCAAACAAGAACCGCTTGGCAGCCAGCGGCGGAACGTCGTCGGCCCGGAAGGCAAGCTCGCCCGTCGAGAGCCGCTGCGAGGGGACCAGCGCACCATCGGCCGTCCGGACCGCGTCGCCCGCCACGGCAACGTCCCTCGGCAGAACGACCAGGTCGGTCCGCGGCCAGGAGCAGGTATTGAAGACATCGACCGCACGCACCGTCGCCTCCTCGGCTCGCCGGCCGGCGAGGGCTCCGGCCGTAAGCTGCCGCGACTCCTTCTCGGCGTTGAGGGCGAATGCCTGTTTGATCGCCCACTGATCCTTCGTAAACTGGCTATCCGGCTGGCTGATGCTGCAATGCGCGCCCCAGGTGTGCTCGTTGTAGAGGATCACGTTGCGCCATGCCGCATAGAAATCGGCGTCGGGATACCGCTTCGGATCCAGCATCGACCAGAGCGCTTCCGCCTGGACCAGCCGTTCGGCGGCCGTTCTGGCAAGGGCCGTCTCCCGTGCCGACGAGCCCGCGCCGTCTTCCCAGTAGGGGGTGAAATCGCCACGGACCTCGGGGATTTTGTCCGCATAGCGGCTTTCGAATTCGTGCATCAGTTCGGATGCCAGCGCCATCCGCAACTTCGGCCACACATACCGCTCGTTCCACTGCTGGACGAAAGCGGGCAATTCCGGATCGGGCGGCCCGTTATCACCACCGATCGAATAGCGGAGCTGCACGAGTTCATAGGGGTAGTCCGCCGCGATCAGCTCCTGGAGGTATTCCAAGAAAGCTGTCTGGTTGGCGTCGACCGCCTTTCCGAGCAGTCCCCCGTGGAACCACGAGTATCCGTGCCCGGCGACCCAACAAAGGACTCGCTCCTGTCCGCTGGGCGAGACCCAGTAGAACGGCCGATCGCCCCACTCCGACAGCGTCCGGCCGATGCGGTGGATGTGGTTCGGCCCGATCGAGAAGTACTTGATGCCGCTGTGGGCCAGGGCCGGCACGATGCCCCAGGTGTAGCCGGGCACGTCGCTGATCATGGCCGTATCGATCGCCAGATTGTGCTCCCGCGAAAGTCGCCGCGTGCAGTCGACGAGTCGGAAGAGTTCCTCCGGCCGGCACAGCCCGGTCAGTTCGTTGCCATAAAGGCCGTCCAATCCGATCCACCCCTTGCGGACCGCTTCGATCACGGCCTGCCGCGTTTCCGGCGACGCCTGCTTCAGGTAGCTGTCGACGGCCCAAAGCACTTCGCTGTTCCATCGGAATCGAGCCCCCGGCGGGTTTTCTTGCGTCTGCCGGGCCAGTTCGATCGCCTGCTCCAGGTAGCTCCACTGTTTCTGCTCGACCTCGGTTTGCACGTGCGTGTAGCCGATATCGACGTGCGAATGCGGCAGCAGGACCAGTTCCCAATGGCGGACCGGCTTGATCGTGGCTTGCGACCGGGCCACCACTTGCTCGCCGATGCGGAGCGAAATCTCCATCGGCGTGTCGTGATCGACCGACGGAAAGCCCACTTCGACGGTCTGCCGATCGAATGCAAGCCGCACCGGGATCGACCGCCCGCCGCTGATTTCCAGGTGAGCATCCGTCGGCTGCGCGTAAGGATGGTGGATCGTCAGGCGAACCGGCTGCCGCTCACCCCCATCCTGGCGAACCACGGCCGGGAGCATCTGAACGTCGACCGTGTCTTGCTTCGGCAACGCGTCGGACCCGGCCGCCGCAAAGAAAGCCAACTCGGCGCCCCCGACCGTGCCGTGCCGGTTTGGTCCGACCTTGGTCACGTGCCAACGTGCATAGCGGGCGGCAACGGGCTGCGGGAGCAGAAACACGGTCGTCCCGGCCCGGGAGGCCACGTGGTCGATCTCATAGTGAGCCAATTCGGTGCTGAAATCGGGCCGGTCGCTCAAGATCAACTCGGCCTGGTCCACCGTGGCCGGGTCGTTGCGATCGACGTGCTTCAATCCGCCGATCGGCGTCGGGGCGCCGAAGTCCAAATCGACGAACGTTTCCACGCCCTTGCCGGCGGAGGAGTATTCCGTTTTCGGGTCCCCGTCGACCAGGTTCGTCGCCTCGTAACGGCCGCCCGGATAGGCGGCCGAGCAAGCGATCACCCGCACCCGTTCAACAGGAACCAGCCGCGTGAACTCCGCAGCGGATGCGCTCGGCACGGCTGCCGCCTTGCCGCTGAGAAACAGAACCACCGTCGACCAGAACACCCATCTTGGCCAATAGACTAGGGGCATGGTTCGAATCTCCACGTTGGCAGGTAACAAAAGTCAAGCCCGCTTGAGACGCAACTTACCGAAGGCCGTTGTCAACCGCAAGACGCGGACAAAGTATCTAATCTTGACGCAAACCCCGCGACTTCGTACGTTCCCCTCTCGTCTCGCTGACTGGGCGAGTACTCTCACAGGGGGTGCGATATGAACGTCGGGAAATCGTCTATGGATTCGGTAGCGCGTCGTAATGTTGGCAACCCGAAGACGCAAGGTGTGCCGTTGCTGGACCTCGGCCGTCAGCATAGGCCGCTGAAAGAGAAAATGACCCAGGCGATTGCGAAGGTCTGCGATTCCGGGAAATTCGTGCTTGGCCCCGACGTCGAGGAACTGGAACGCAACATCGCCGCTTCGTGCCAGTCGAAGCACGCGGTCGGATGCGCCTCCGGAAGCGACGCGTTGCTGCTAGCCCTGATGGCGCTTGAGATTGGCCCCGGCGACGAGGTGATCCTTCCCAGCTTCACCTTCTTCGCTACCACCAGTGCCGTCACCCGTTTGGGTGCCAAACCGATCTTCGCCGACATCGACCCGGCGACTTTCAATATCGCGCCGGCCCACGTCGAAGCTCTGCTGAGCCCCCGAACGAAGGCCATTCTGCCGGTCCACCTGTTCGGCCAATCGGCAGATATGGATCAGCTCGGATCGCTCGCTCAGCGAGCTGCCGTCGCGATCGTGGAAGACGCAGCCCAGGCGATTGGGGCGGAATGGGAAGGACAGCGAGTCGGTTCGTTGGGCGCGATCGGCTGCTTCAGTTTCTATCCGACGAAAAATCTCGGTGGTGCCGGCGATGGTGGCATGCTCACTACCAACGACGACCACCTTGCCGACCGCCTTCAGCTTCTCCGGGGCCACGGAATGCGCCCCAGGTACTACCATCAGTTGATCGGAATCAACAGCCGGCTCGACTCCTTCCAAGCCGCCGTGTTGAACGTCAAATTCCCACACCTGGAAGACTGGACCCGACTGCGGCAGGAGAACGCCGCCCGCTACACCGACCTTTTTGCCGAAGCCGGCCTGGACCGGCTTCTCGGGCTGCCCCATTCGAGCCCAAAGGCCCGCCACGTGTGGAACCAGTACGTCGTGCGCGTTCCGGATGGCCGGCGCGACGCACTCCGCGCCCATCTGGCGGAAGCGAAGATTGGCAGCGAGATCTACTACCCGCTGGGCCTTCACCAGCAGGAATGCTTCCGCTACCTCGGCTACAAGCCGGGCGATCTGCCGGAGACCGACCGTGCGGCGCGAGAAGTGCTCGCCCTGCCGATTTTCCCGGAGTTGACCGCCCCGGAGCAGGAATTCGTAGTCGAGAAAATCGCCACGTTCTTCACGCGGGCGACGGGCGGGCATACCCTAGCCGCCCCGAAATTCCTCAAGCACGCGGCCACCCGCAGTTCAGCGATAGAATCCGAGGATCTCGCGGACGCCTGATCCCGGGGTGACGAAAAAGGGGACTGCCTCCGCAACACCTCGTAACTGCTGCCGAGACAACCCACTACTAGGTGCGTTGCCTGCCACCTTTTTAATCCAGCATTCGCGAAATCGCCTCCACCGGGGCGGTGAATCAGAGCTTCTGCTGATAGTCCTCGGCCTTCGCCCGTTCCCGCCGATGGCTGGGATTGCAGACGATTGCAACGCCGACACCTACGCAAAGGATCGCCAGAGCATAGGGAGCAACGTATGCGGCGCCGCCCGACGCCTTGTTACTACTTTCGGCCGCTTCCTGAGCCCATGCGACGTTGTTGGCGATCCAGATCGCCACGACTGCTATCGTGAAGGCAAATCTCGACCAGAGGGTCCGCAAATGGCTTGTCATGTCGCTTGAAATCCTCTGCGTGCGGGGCCTGACTGCATTAATCCAACGGCAACGGCATTTCCCATTCTAACCCAAGCCCAGCGGGAGCGAAAGCATGAAAAGATCCGCTCTAAAGTGCGGAGTCGCACCCACCGTTTAGCTGGCCGTCGCAGGGTCTTCTTGGCCCAAAATGACCCGACCCGGTAATTGGCCTGCTGACGCTGATCGGTTAACCTGCCATAATACGCGGCGATGGTTTCGCCTTCCACCTGGAGCAGCCAGCAATGCTTATCAGCAGGGTGTCGGATGACGGAGATCTGGTTCGATTACGGGCGGAAGGCCGAATCGTGCAGGAGGGCATCGTCAAAGACGACCCGATTAACCGGGCGGTGGGGCCGGAGTGCTACCGGCGGTGCGTGCTTCTCGACTTGTCCGGCTCCAGCCATGTCGGCTCCAGTGGGCTGAGTTGGCTGGTCGCTTCCCGGAGAGAGTTTGAATCGGCCGGAGGAAGGCTGATTCTACATAGTGCTCCACCTGTGGTCAGCGATGTGATCAAGATTATGCGTCTGGATCGGGTGCTCGAACTGGCCGAGACCGAACGCGACGCCGTGGCAATGGCGCGAGGAGGCAGTACGTGAAGGAACATCCGCAGAAGCCCGATTTCCAGCCGATCGAGTTGGCCAATCTTGAAGATCTGGCGACGGAAGATGCCGTGGCCGAATTGATCCGCTATGCAATCGCCCTTCCTGCCAGCGATCTGTTTTTCAATATTGACCGTGATAAACTAGGGGTTTTCGTCCGCCACCTGGGGATCATTAAGCCGGTGGCCGAGGTATCCAAAGAGGAAGGCCGCCGGTACGTCACGCACGTCAAGGCCATGGCGGAAATGGACGTGGCCCAAATGCGCCGCCCCTTGGACGGACGATGGGTCTACGAGCACGACGACGGCGAGAAAGTCGACCTCCGCGTGAACACGATTCCCACGCTCTATGGAGAGGATATGAGTATCCGCCTCCTGGAGCACGGAATGGATCGCCTGGAACTGCCTACGCTCGGATTTCACCAGAAGGATCTCCAGGATCTTATCGCTCTGTTGAACAGGCCGAATGGCCTCGTGCTGGTAACCGGTCCCACGGGGGCCGGCAAGACGACCACTCTCTATGCTTGCCTCCGCTGGCTGAACGACGGGTCGCGCAAGATCAACACCATCGAAGATCCGATCGAGTATGAGCTCGAGGGCATTCGCCAGTCGCAGGTCAATGCGAGGATCGACGTTGATTTTCCCGATCTGCTCCGCGCGGTGCTGCGGCAGTCGCCGGATGTCATCATGGTGGGGGAGATTCGCGATCACGTAACGGCCGCCACGGCGGTTCGGGCGGCGAACAGCGGCCACCTGGTATTGGCCACGCTACATGCTCCGATTGCCGCCGCGGCCGTGGACAGCATGCTGGCCTTCGGCGTACACCCCCATTTCCTCTCGACGAGCATTCTGGGAATCCTGACCCAGCGATTGCTTCGAACGCTCTGCCCCCACTGCAAGGTAGCCTACGACCTCAGCGGTGCCCCGGAGACGTTCGACGAGGTCAAGCGATGGCTGGAGCCGGGCCAGGGCGAGCAGATTTACTCCGCTCCCGGCTGCGATCACTGCCACCGCGAAGGATATGTCAGTCGCACGGGCGTGTTCGAAGTCCTTCGGGGCACCAAGGAGATGCGCCGGATGATCTTCAATCGCCGTTCCACGCGAGATCTGCACAGCAAGGCCGTCGAAGAGGGAATGCTCGACCTGCGGCGGTCCGCCTTCCTGAAGGTCGCCACCGGCGTGACGAGCATGGAAGAGGTGATGCGTGTCATCCCGACCGAGCACTTGATGCCCGACGACGTGGATTGAAGCACCTTCGGCTCCTTTCGACGCGCTGCCGTGGCCCGGCATCGGACTCGGTCGCGGCAGCCGGAATGCAGCGGGTTTTCAGGATCGTCGAAATACAGCGTGCGCAGGACGCAATGGCCTATCTGATTGGAACGGACGAAGCCGGGTACGGGCCCAACCTGGGACCGCTGGTGATTTCGGCGACGCTGTGGCAGCTTCCCCACGGCGTTGACGCCGGCGGCCTGTATGAGCTACTGCGCGACACCGTGGCGCCCGCCCTGGACCGATCCGATCGCTCTGCGGACGGCCGTATCGCCGTGGCGGATTCGAAACTCCTCTACCAGCCGGGCAAAGGTTTGCGGCACCTGGAACGAGGCGTGCTGGCCGCCTTGGCAACACTCGGCAGGCGACCGGCCACCTGGCGTGAAACCTGGTCGGCCCTCTCGCCCGATTCGGTTTGCGACCGCGACGCGCTGGTCTGGTACTCGGACTACGATGCGCCGGTGCCCGTCGACCTCGATCTCGACCAATTGGCAGCGGCTGCCCGACGCCTCTCCGAGGGCCTTGCCACGGCCGGCGTGCGCCTGGTCGAGATGCGTAGCCGCGTTGTTTTCGAAAACCAGTTCAACCTCCTCGTCGACCGGTACGGGACGAAAGGGGAATCGCTCTCGCAGGTCACCCTGGGCCTCGTCGCCGAGTTGGCGGCGTCCGTTGACGGCGGCCCGATCGCAGTGGTTTGCGACAAGCACGGCGGACGGAACCGATACGGCCGGATCCTTGCCGACCATTTTCCGGAAACCCTGGTGGAGATCTACGGCGAGGCCCGCGAACTGAGCGTCTATCGGTTCGGACCTGCGGAGCGCAGGGTGGAAGTCCGATTTTGCACTGGGGCGGAGTGCTATTTGCCGGCCGCATTGGCCTCGATGGCGTCGAAATACCTTCGGGAATTGGCGATGCGAGCACTCAACGACTACTGGTGTGGGCGGGTGCCGGGGCTGGTCCGTACCGCCGGGTACCCGGGCGACGCGCGGCGGTTCAAAGAGGCGATTGCGACGGCTCAGGCCGCGCTGGGAATTGAAGATCGCATGGTGTGGCGGAGCCGGTAATGTTTGTTCTCTCCCTTCAGTCGGGCAGCAACGGAAACTCCATCTATGTCGAGGCCGGCGGCGTCCGACTGCTGTTCGATGCAGGGATCAGCGGCTGCCAGGCCCGGGACCGCCTGGCGGAATATGGTCGCGACATCACCCGGGTCGACGCACTGTTGGTCTCCCACGACCATTCCGACCACTGCCGCTCGATGGGGATTTTTCAGCGGAAGTTCGGAATGCCGATTTGGACGACCGCCGGGTCCTACACGGCCGCGGCGCGGCGTTGCCGACTTGGAAAAATCAGCCATCTCTTTCACTTCCGCCCGGGAGAGAGCCTGTACTTTTCCGGAGTCCGAGTGGAGACCGTGCCGACGCCGCATGACGGCACCGAGGGCGTGGCGTACGTCGTCGACGACGGGCACGAGCGAATCGGGATTCTCACCGACTTGGGCCACGTGTTCGGCGAGCTGGGGTCGATCATCGGCTCGCTCGATGGAGCCGTGCTGGAAAGCAACTACGATCCCGCGATGCTCGAGCGGGGGCCGTACCCGCCGTTCCTCCAGCGGCGAATCCGCGGCCCGGGCGGACACCTCTCCAATCGCGAAGCCGCCGAGTTGGTCTCCCGCTCGGCGGGCAGCCGCCTCAAGTGGCTCTGCCTGGGGCATCTCTCCGAGCAGAACAACAGCCCCGCACTGGCCCTGCAAACCCACCGCGAGGTGCTCGGCGACGAACTGCACGTACACGTTGCCAGCCGCTATCAGGCAACCTTGGTCGCCCGGGCGACCCCTTCGAGCTTGCTTTAACGGTAACCGTTTACGCCCGCGGCCGGGGACTGGCCGCAATTTCGGCCAACTCGAGTGTTTTGGCGTCAACGACTTGGCCGAAAACGTGGACCTGTCCCCCCCTTCCGCCCCGTGAACGGTTACGTGGCTTTGTCGCGCGCAACGGCCTACGTATAATGGATAGACTAAGGTCCCCTCCCCTAAAGCCGGAAGATCCATGCCATGCCGATTCACGACTGGACTCGTGTGGACGCCGGCATCTTTCACGATTTCCACCACGAGTGGATCTCGACGATCAAACGCGCACTGAATGCCGGCCTCCTTCCACCCCACTATTACGCGCTGGCCGAACAGATCACGGGCGGCCCGATCCCCGACGTATTGACCTTGGAGAGCGTTGGCTCGAGACCGTTACATTCGGATGGCGGCACGTCCCCGGCGGATGTGGACGATGGCGGCGGAATCGCTCTGAGCACTGCTCCGCCCAATGTCCGTTTCACGCTCACTTCCGAACGCGAGCGCTACGCGCGAAAGCGGAGCCGAATTGCCGTTCGCCACAAGAGCGGCGACAGAGTGGTGGCGATCGTCGAGATTGTCTCACCCGGCAACAAATCAAGCCGGCATGCACTGCGAGCGTTTGTGGAAAAAGCCCTGGAGTTGCTGGAAGCCGGCATCCATCTGATGGTTGTCGATCTGTTTCCTCCGGGATCGCGTGATCCAGAAGGGATTCATGGCGCTATTTGGTCGGAGATCGAGGACACTGGTTTCAGGCTTCCGCCGGATCTGCGACTCACGCTTGCGTCGTATTCGGCCGGCGAACTGAAGCGCGCCTTTGTCGAACCGGTCGCATGCCGCACCCCGTTGCCGGAAATGCCTCTATTTCTCCAGCCGGGCCGCTACATCCCGGTGCCGCTTGAACCGACCTACATGGATGCGTTTGGCGGCGTACCCAAACGCTGGACGGATGAGTTGGAAAACTGAGCACGACAGGATTGGGACGCGCCTCTTGGAAGGTTGAATAGATAGTCTTAATCCCCGAACAGAAAACGTCACAACCGACCCCGCGTCGGTGGGACGATGTTTGGAAACTACAGGGTAGACGGTCAGTTTCTCGTGGTCGAATTGCCGCATGGCGAGGGTTCGGACGACCCGCACTGGCGAGAATACTATATTGCCGATTTGGAAGAGCGAATTGAGTCCATTCGCAACTTGAACTCTCCTTGAGCGACGGGTGAAAACCATGGCCAGGCGATCGAATCGCAACCGAAAGCAGCGTCCACTGCGGAGCGAGAAGTCCCTCCCGAAACGAAAAAAGAAGGGATTTGCGCTCCAGGCTCGCTTGACGCCGCGGGGCGATTACACCTTGTTCGAGCACCCCAAGAAAGTCTTCCAAATCGAATTCCCTTCGGATTGGACCCACACGATCGAAGACGACTCGCGATCCATTGGTTTCAGGCCCGTCGATCGCGACGACGTGGCACTGTCGTGTTACATCCTGCCGTACTCGATCGATACGGACCTCATTGTGGAGAGCCCGAAGGCAGTCGAGCTTTGTGAGACGTTATTTGCCAGGGCCAACGCGGTGAATCCTCGGCGGGATGCCACGATTCCTCACTTCGCCATGAAAGCCGACCGCAACCAGAAGGGGCTGGACGGACATTATTGGTTCGTCGCCGCCTGCGATATCTTTCTGGGCCTCTCCACATACTTCCCGGACGGCGAAGGGCACCGTTGGAGTCCGATCTTCGAACGCATGCTGTCAACGTTCCGCATCCCGCGCGAAATGGAAGCCGTAGCCAACAAGTCGATTACGCGGCTGCTGAGAAAGCTGAGGGAAGAATATCCCGATGAGGAATATCGGTTGGAGGAGTACGAATTCAAAGGCCGGACTCGCAAGATTCCGCTCGGCAATCTCATGGCCCGAATTGCGAGGTCCCCGAGTAACTGGGAAGAGCTCACGGACGACTTCGTTGAGTCGGCCGTCAAGGTGTTGTACTTCAATCAACTCGGCAACGAGCAACTTTGCGACGTGCGCGACGAAATCTTCCCTTTCATTCGTCCGGACTCTTTGGGCGGAGAGGAAGGCCGATTGGTGAAAGCCGAGTGGCTGGCGAATCTGAGCGTTGTCTATGTGATTCGCATCCCGAAGGGCTTTCGGTACATTACGGAACCCGACCTGAAGCGTTGGGGACTGGGGCGGGAAGACCTGCACCAACTTGCCGTCGCCAATCTTGCCAGGCTGGACACAAAAGCCGAGAGCCCTGAACTGCCCGCGGAAGCCTTGCCGTTTGTGATGGTGGTGGCGGGCGACAACATGGAGGCGAGCCGACTGCTGAATCCCGGCCTCTACGAACAGTTTGCCGGGTCGCTGGGTGGGCCGTTCATCGCGGCGATCCCGTCGCGCGACGCACTGATACTCTTCCCCAACAACAAAGAACTGAGGCGCTCGGCTCAGCAATTGGTCCGCAAGGATTTCGAAACGTCCGACTATCCCATCACGGATCGCCTGTTCCTCGTAACTCCCGACGGGACGACGTTGGCCGAATGGTAAACCAGAACGAGAGCTTAGCGCACATTGCGGTCACGAAAGCCCCCGATCGGCCGCAATCCAATGGAACCGCCACCGGCCACGCCGTATCCTCATGGACAGACTCGGGGAAACGCCGCGAAGATCGGCAAACGAGCGGGTCTCACGATGGCCGCGGCGGCACGAATTCGAGTGCCCACGCCTCGTCGTTGGGCGAAAGCGGCGGGTCAGGGAGTTCGTCGTAGATGTAGGTCTCGTACCGAGCCTTTCCGTAGATGTCGTCAAGCACCTCCTGAAGATCGATTTGCGCGTCCGGGTCGGGGGCGCGAAGCGGGATCGGAATGAGAGGGAGCCGTTCGCGGAGGCTGAGCGGCCAGAGGCCGATCCGTGGACGCGTCTCGTGGCGGCTCACCAGCACATAGTAGTGGCACGACGGCAAATTCTCCACCGGCATCCTTCGGCCGCCGCGCAGCAAATCAATCTCCACGAAGTGCACCGCGCTGGCGAGAATCTCGTTGCGTTTAGCCAGGTACTGGTCTCGATCCCCGCCGGGGCGTTTGTTCGACGGGCTCAATAGCTCGATCAGAGTGATCAACTGCCGATTGCGTCGATCGCGGATTTCGACAAACGACAAGCGCTCGACATCCACAGCCGGCAGGTAGCCTTCGACTGGCGCTGCCAGAACTGGGGTTGCGGCGGCAGCGTTGGCAGCAGGCGAGCGCTGGGCGACTGCGACATCGGCCCGTCCCAAGAACTGCCGTTGCTCGCCAGACAGTTCATGGACATAGATATGCTCGTCGATCTTGACGATATACCGCGGGTCGACCTGCGCGGCGAGCCGGTCCGCGGTCGCAGGCATGAATCGCTCGTGGAAATCATGCCACGCATCCTCTTGCTCCAAGTAGGGATTCATGCCGGGAAATGGCGAAGACATGGCTTATTTCCTCCTGCGCAAAGCATATCCCTGATTGCGTGCCCCGGCAAGTTCGGAAACCACTGAACATCACAACCAGCCGCCTTGAGCCAGTTCCGCCAGCAGGAACGGCAGACATGCAATCATGCCTTTATTGGAACAGCAGGGCAGGCAGCCAATCTCCGTGGTCGGCCGAGACACGATACCGCCACCGCTGTCAAACGACCACTGGCCACAGTACGTGCACCGGTGGGGACAGCCGCGCGAGAACTCCCCAACCACCGCGCGACCGTCACTTGACTCCCCGCCCCGGCTTGCCGCAACACTTCTTGTATTTCTTGCCGCTGCCGCACGGGCAGGGATCGTTCCGTCCGGCTTTCGACGGCGGCCCGGTGGGCTCCGAGCGGGCAGGTGCGGCCGACCGCGAAGATTCCGAGAATTCCGAGAATTGCTCCAAGGGAAGCCCTTCCTCGCCGAAGTCGTAAGTAGTCTTCGTTTGTAGGGAGCCGGGGCCGCGGGTCATCGTGGCTTTCCTCGCGGGCCGAGGCCGATTGATCTGCTGGCGAATGGCTTGCGCTTCTTGCGTCATGCCTTGTTCCTCATAAACATCCGCCAACCGCTCCAGGATATCGTGTCGGTCGTCGACGCCGGAGACAGCTAACCCTCGCTTGAGGATCTGTATGGCTTTCTCCGGATTCTTGGCCTCCCCACGGGAAAACCAGTAACAGTCCGCCCACCCGATCCAACCCCAGCCCCACCGCGGCTTTTCGTCGAGCCAGGCAAGGTACAGGCGATCGGCCGTTTCCAGGTCGCCGAGCATGGCGTAGGCATCCGCCATACCCGTTTTGAAACCGCCCATGGGCAAGTCGCCCTCGGAGAAGCGGTCAAGGACCGTCTTGCACAGCGCGACCCGCTGATGGAAGAACTGTGGGTCGTCAAGGCCGGCGTTGTGCAATTCGATCTCGAAATCCTGGATCCAGTTGAATACGGCCTGCGAGCCGCGGAACTGGCGGTCGAAATCGTCGAGCGACTGGAGCCCGGCTCGGTCCATGAAACCGAGGATATCTTGCCAGGTTTCCAGCCAGATGCGCGACGCCTTAACGCTGTCTTCTGCTTCCAGCGCCCGGTAGCCCGCCTGCATCTTGTCGTCGATCAGCTCCATGCTGGGCAAATGCGGCTGCCATCGCTCCCACAGGCAGACCAGCGCGATCCAGGGCCAATCCTCGTCGAAGCCCTTTAGATCGGGCCTCGCGTCGGCGATCATGGCTTCGCTCATCTGTTCCGCGGATGCGTAGCGGGGGAAGAGCTGCAGGAGCCGGTCCCGGTCGACATCGAAACCCAACGAGCAAAGTTTGGCCAGCAGGGCCTCATCGGAGAGGGCACGTCCGTCGGATACGACCGGCCTGCCCCGTTTCCGAAATCCTTCGCGATAGGCTTTGTCCTCGGCCATCTTGTCTTCGACCATCCGGTTGAGTGCTATCATGGAAATATCCACGCCCGTCTCCTTGTCGCTTGTCGCCATCCAGTCCCAGTTTTGCTTTCCTCTCCTATTGTCGGGAATTATCGCCCCGCGCGAAGTGCTGTTGCTCGACCGGGGGCGATGCGCCAAGATTTCCTGGCATGAACGTGGACGTGGAATCAAGGCCTCGGTCTCCGAAGGAATTGTGCCCGGGGTACACGGTGTCTACAATGCACGCAACAAACTCCACCTCCCGCCTTTTCCGGAGGACAAGCGATGCACCCCCTCCCGCTTTGTCAGTCCGCTTCCCGGCATATCGCGGCAAGCCAGCAGCCGTTGCAACCGCCGTTGTTGGTCCTGCTGATTCTCTTGGCGCTCGCCGGTCGAGCCGTTGCCGGCGAGCCGGCGGAACGGGCGGACGCGATCTTCGCGTCGACGGGGGTCCGCGGAGGCCTGGTGGTGCACTTGGGATGCGGCACGGGAGAACTGACGGCCGCGTTGGCTCGCGGCGGCCGAAACATCGTGCATGGCCTCTCGGCCGATGCTCAGGAAGTCGCCGCCGCACGTGCGCACATCCGCGCCCGGGGATTGTACGGGCCGGTATCGGTGACGCACTGGCAGGGCGAGTCGCTGCCGTACGTCGATCACCTTGTCAACTTGCTGGTCGTGGAGACCCCCGGCCGAATCGACCAGGAGGAATGGCTGCGAGTGCTGGTTTCGGGCGGCGTCGCGTATGTGAACAAGGGCTCGGCCTGGACGAAGCTCGTCAAGCCCGCGCGCCCCGGGGCTGACGAGTGGACGCATTACCTCTACGATGCCAGCGGCAATCCCGTATCCCGGGACAGGCTGGTCGGCCCGCCGCGCCATCTTCACTGGACCGCGGGGCCCGCGCACACACGCAGCCACGAATACGCTTCCAGCATCGCCGCGGTCGTCTCCTCCGGCGGGCGCATCTTCTACCTGGCCGATGAAGGCTCGACCGGCAATCTGCAAGCGGCCGCAAACTGGCAGGTCGTGGCCCGCGACGCCCACAACGGCGTGCTGCTCTGGAAACGTCCGATCGAGCAGTGGTATACGCACCTGGGCGGCTGGACGTCGGTGCCGATCCAATTGCAGCGGCGGTTGGTAGCGGTCGGCGAGCGCGTCTACGTGACGTTGGGTTATCATGCCGCGGTCAGCGAGCTCGATGCGGCCACCGGCCGGCCCGTCAGGGTCTATGAGGGGACGGACGGCGCCGACGAAATCCTCTGGCACGACGGCGTGCTCCTGGTGGCTGCCAGGTCGGTGACCGACGATCGCCTGGCCGAATTTCGCAAGCTGCAAGACTTGACCAGACGCCGCGGCGGTCCCCTGCACGATCGCGAGACGGGTCGGCCGCTGATCGCAGTGTTCAACCAGGCCGAAAATCGCACGGGCCGGTCCGTCGCGGCGCTGGATGCCCAAACCGGAGCCGAGCTCTGGAAGTTGACCGGACCCGACGCCGCAGGATTCAAGACACTGAGCCTGCAGGCTTGCGGCAAGCGAGTCTATGGCCATTTCAATGGAACCCTGACCTGCCGAGACCTGGCCAGCGGCAAGCTGCTATGGTCCAAAAAGGCCGATGCGCCTCACGCCGCCAGCGAGAACGGGTTGGTCTGCTGGAGCAGCAAGGCGGTGACTCTCCTCGACCCCCGCGACGGCAGCGTCCACTGGACCCAGCCGCCGACGTTGGTGTCGGTCCGCGACGTGTTCATCACCGGCGACTCCGTGTGGATCGGGGGATTCCATCCGTTCGACACGGGCCGCAAGCACACCGGCCCCGGCTGGGGACCGTACTTCGCCGTCGAGCGCGATCTGGCGACCGGTAAGGTCGTCCGGGAAATCGCCCCGGAGAACCCCGGCCACCATCACCGATGTTACATCAGCAAGGCGACCGAGCGTTACATCCTCGGAGGCCGACGCGGGACGGAGTTCATCGACCTGGAGTCGGGAGAGTACTTGTGGAACAGTTGGGCGCGGGGCGTCTGCCGTTACGGCGTCATGCCCGCCAACGGCTTGCTGTATGCCCCTCCTCATTCCTGCGGCTGCTACATCACGGCGAGGCTGACGGGATTCAACGCGTTGGCTTCGGAGCGCATGCCGTCCGGCCGCGAAGCCCCGGCCGCATCGCCGCGATTGGAGAAAGGGCCCGCCTACGGTCGATCGTCTGCACCGCCGCATGCCGAGGACTGGCCGACCTACCGTGGCGATTCCCGCCGTAGCGGCGTCGCCGCCTGCCGCGTGCCCGCGGAATTGGAGGTCAAGTGGCGCGCTGTGTTGAACGTCGGCCTGACCGCGCCGACTGTGGCCTGTGGGCTGGTCTTTGTGGCCGACACCGACCGGCACACGCTCCTGGCTCTCGACGCCGACACGGGCCGGACGGTGTGGACCTTCGTTGCCGGCGGCCGCATCGATTCCCCGCCCACCATTCACGACGGATACGCCCTGCTCGGCTGCTGCGACGGCTTTGCCTACGCCCTGCGCGCGAGCGACGGCGCCGTGGCCTGGCGTTTCCGCGGCGCCCGGAACCTGCAAAGCATCTCGTCCAACGGCCAGCTTGAGTCGATCTGGCCAATCCATGGGAGCATCCTTGTCGACAACAACGTAGCCTATTTCACTGCGGGCCGGTCCTCATATCTCGACGGCGGCATGGACCTCCACAGGCTCGACCCGCGGACCGGCGAGGCCTTGTCGGAGACCGGCATCTACAGCCCCGATCCGGAGACCGGACGGCAGCCTCCCCAATACAACCAGAACCAAATGCCCGGTTCGCGGTCGGATATCCTCGTGGCCGACGACGAGCACGTCTATCTTCGGCACGTGCCGTTCTCCAAGGAAGGCGTGCAACTGGACGAGCGCGTACCGCACCTGTTTACGCTGACCGACTTCCTCGACGATTCGTGGACCCATCGCTCCTATTGGGTATTCGCGGCCGAGTCGTCGCTGGCCACCGGCTGCAGCTCGCGCGATAAGAATCTGATCTACGGGCGTCTGCTCCTCTACGACGAAAGCACCATCTGCGGCTACGCGCGCCGAAACGTTGACTGGTCGAACCAGTTTCTGGACGGCCCTTACCGCCTGTTCGCACGACCGCGCGAGGCGGCGGAGCCGGCCTGGTCGAAAACCGTGCCGATCCACGTCCAGGCCATGATCCGGGCCGGAGACACGCTCTTCACTGCCGGTCCCCCTGCCGAGACCGCCGAGCGGACCGAGCCCGCGGCCAAGCACGGGAGTGCTCTCTTGGTGGCCTACGCGGCCGGCGACGGCGCCGAGTTGGCACGCTGCGAATTGAGCGCACCAGCGGTGTTCGACGGCCTGGCGGCCGCGCGAGGGCGGTTGTTCCTCGCGCTTGAGGACGGCAGTCTTCTGTGCCTGGGCGGCAAGTAGCTTCCGCACGCATGCCGGACTTGTTATCATGAGACCATTGGTGAACTCGACGACAAGCGGCAACCAAGGGCACAAGCGTGGCGATCTGGCGCTGGAAACTGCACTGGCAAATCCTCCTCGGGCTGGTCCTTGGTGCTTTGGTCGGCGCCGCGATCGGCATCAGTGCCGTTGGTCAGCTTCCCGCCGATATCGACTCGCGAAAAGCCGGCGCGGTTGCCGCCGACCTCGCCGTCTCCACCTACCCGTACATGATCCTTGACCTGATCGGCGATCTCTTCCTGCAGGGACTGATGCTGATCATCGTGCCGCTGGTCACCAGTTCCATCGTTCTGGCGATCGTCGGCATCGGCACGGGCAAAGGTCTGGGTCGCCTCGGCGCTAAGACTCTCGCGTATTACTTGTGTACCTCGCTGATCGCCATCCTCACCGGGCTCGTGCTGGTCGACGTTGTCTCGCCGGGTACAGGCAGCGCGGGACTGGGGATTCTCGAAGGCCGCGACCTCAGCGCCTTCGCCGACGCGCAGCAGGAAGTGGAGGGCAAAGTCGGCGGCCGGCAGGCCCGCGACTTTCTCGACGTGTTTCGCCAGATGGTCCCGCCCAACGTAATCGCCGCGGCAGCCGAGGGACAACTCCTCGGCTTGATCGTCGTCTCGCTTTTGGTTGGATACGTCCTGGTCCGCTTGCCCGGCGACCACAAGCAGGTGCTGATCGATTTCATACAGGCCGTGTACGACGTTACCCTCCGCATCACGGACATCGTGCTGGCCCTGGCGCCCATCGGCGTCTTCGGACTGTTGGCCGCAACAATCGGCGAGCAATACGCCAAGCTCGCGCCCGACGCACGGCTCGGCGAATTCGTTGGCGGTATTGTCAAGTTCGGCGGGATCGCCCTGGCGGCCCTGGCGATCCATTTCTTCGTGACGCTGCCGTTGATTCTCCTCGTGGTCGCACGCGTCAATCCGTGGCGACACTACCGGGCCATGCTCCCCGCCCTGATGACCGCCTTCTCCACGGCCAGCAGCAGCGCCACGCTCCCGGTGACCATGGAGTGTGTCGAGCAGAATGCCGGTGTCTCCAGCAAGACCACCAGTTTTGTCCTGCCGCTGGGTGCCACGGTCAACATGGACGGCACCGCCCTGTACGAGTGCGTTGCCGCCATGTTCATCTGCCAGGCGTTCGGGCTGGAGCTGTCGTTCGCCCAGCAGTTCATGGTCGTGCTGGTGGCGCTGCTGACGAGCGTCGGCGTCGCGGGCGTGCCGGCGGCCTCGCTCGTGGCAATCACCATCATCCTTCAGGGCGTCCAGAACCAACTGCCGCCGGAAGCCCCGTCGCTGATCGTCGGCATGGGGCTGCTCTTCGTTTTCGACCGTCCGCTGGACATGTGCCGCACCGCGGTGAATATTTTTTCCGATTCCTGCGGCGCAGTCGTGATCGCGCGGACCGAAGGCGAGGCCAACGTGCTGCAGCCCACCGCACCGCAACCGCTGTAGGCAAGCAGCAGTTACTGAAACTGTAAACGTACTCAAACCGTAAACGCCACCACCGCGGTTTATCCCGGTGGGCGATGTCGGCAACTACAAACGCCAAGAACGGCCTACAGGGGGTTTGTCGTGGCCAAACAGCGCCCCACCGACGCGGGGTCGGTGGCGGCGTTTACAGTTTGAGCGACGGCGCAAAGAGAATCACGCTGCCCGCCGTCGAGGATTCTTCAGCAACCAGAACTCCTCGTCTTCCACGGGATGTAAGAACGGCGTGCCGGCCCCCACCGCCCGCACCCGTCGCCTCACGCTCCTCCGCATCGCGCGGTGGTAACCGACCGTCCCGGCAAACAGGGTAAGCAGATCAAGAAAGCTGCGATCTCTCGCCAAGGAGGGTTCGGCGACGCGAACGTAGGCATTGTAACCGAACCCGAACAGCTTTCCGTCGATCACTCCGATCTTCCGGCCTTCCGATTCGACCACGAAGTCGGCGCCGACCGAGAACCACTTCCGCTTGATGCCGACGTACCGCATGCGGCCTTGCTTCTCGTCGAAAAAGCCGAAGGTGAAGATCGACGGGATCCGGAACGTGCGGTGGTTCTGCTGCACCATGACCAGGTACTCGTAGTCCGGCAAGACCACGGCCATCGACAGCACGGTTCGCCGGGACCCGATCGAATTGTGCACTTCCCGGGTAGTGACCTCCTCGATCGTTCCGGCCCAGCGGATCCGCTCGCCGGTCGACTTGAACAGCTTCATCACGAGCCGTCGGCGTTCCAGGTCCGCATCCCAGATGTCGCTGCGGATCCCGACGATGTGCGTCTCGTCCCAGCCGTCTTTCTGATGTTCCGAGACCGTTCCGCAGACGTCCATGTTCGCGCCAAACTGCCGGTCGTCGGCCGACTTCAACCGCTGCAGCAGGTCGACGTTGGTCGGGTGAAGGCCTTTCAACGCCCACATGTCGACGTAGCGATCGGTCACTGCGCCCCTCGCCTGCGACTCCCTTTTACCCATCGCCGCGTCTCCTTTCCGCTGCGTCACGAAATCCTCCTGATCACCGGCGGCGAGTAATACCTAAGTTGCGGCGACAGGGCAAGATCAGCCTCCGGAATTCCCGCTGCCGGGTGCCCCGGCGGCCTCCGCCCGCACCAGCACGACGCCGTGCGGCCGGACGTTCGCCGTGAACTTCGCGGAGTGCACCCCAAGATCTTTCTGGCGCCACAGATCGCGGACCTTCTGTTTCCCCTTGAGCCCCAATGTCGACCACTCGATCGTGACCTCCGCCGGCTCATCGCCGGGGTTCAACAGGCCCACGGCCTTCGATCCGTCTTCCAGCGGCTTGACTACCGCCTCGCCTCCGCGAGCAACGGTTCGCCGGCCCTGAATGCCCAACGGGTCTTGCTGGACTTCCAGGACCTCGTCGTTCGACAGGAGCGACAGCGTGAACGGATCGAGCCGCTCGATCGGCGTCCCGATGATCATCGGTGAACCCCAGAGGCACCACAGGCTGATATGCGTGTACTGCTCGTCGGGAGTCAGGTGTGTCGGCGTGAGCGGCTGATCTCTCCACCCGCCCAGCAAGCCGACTCGGAGGTTGCAGGCGTGGTTCCAATGTCCCGGCCGCTGGTGCGGGGCCCAGACGTCGTGCGCGAGCCACACCTCTCGAATGCCGACCGCCCAGCGGCGAATACTCTCGGGCATCCGCGAGCGGTCCCAGAAGTCGACCAGATCGCCGGTCGTTCGCGAGAGGTGCGCCAGGCTCGTGTGCTCGGCTGCCTTGTCCAGCGGTACGGAGTTCGAAAGTTCCAGCACGATGTCCCGATCGCAGCCGGCCAACGCGTCGACCATCCGCCGCGTCAGTTCTACGTCGTCGACCCGCCAATCGTACTTGGCATAATCGAAGCCCCACTCCGCCCACTGCCTTGCGTCGTTGGTCTCGAAGAAGTACTTACCGCATCGCCAACCGTCCGTACGCCGCTTCGGCGGTTCCCACGCGCCCTTGGGATCATCGCTCGACCCGCCGACGAAACCCGCATAGCTCGTCGTCCACGGCGTCGAGTAGATGCCCGCTTTGAGGCCCAGGCCATGGATGTAGTCACAGACGGCTTTCATGTCGGGGAATTTCTCGTTCGGCAAAATCGCGTTGTGCGGCCCGCCGCGGTGTCCCTGCCAGCCGTCGTCGATGTTGATATATTGCCAACCGTGCTGAACCAGCCCGGAGTCGACCATCGCCTTGGCGGCCGCGCGGAGATTGGCGTCGGTGACCTTTGCGCCCCATCCTCCCCACGTGTTGCATCCCAGCAACGGCGTCAGCAGAAGCTGGTCGCCGACCACGATCCGCAACTCGCGCTCGGCGGAGCCCAGCGAATTCTCGGCGCGGAGCATGACGCGGTACGTTCCCCGCTCGGCGACGCAACCGGAAAACTGGCCGGTCTCCGCGTCGATGCTCAGGCCGTCCGGCAGGTTCTCGGCCGAAAACGTCATTGGTCGCCGGCCGGTCGCCGCGATCGTGTACAGCACCGGATGACCGGGCCGCACCCCGAAAACCTTCGCCCCGTTGATCCGCGGCTCCGGAGCGGGCGGAGGAGTGAGGATTTCCGGCTCTTCCGCCGTTTTCGCAGCGGCACTGCCGGCCCGGTCGCCTGCGTCCGCACCCGCCGCCGGAGCGTACACCACAAACTGTCCGATCCCCAATTCGCCGCCTTCCGGGACAAGCGTCAGCGTGTGTCGCCGGTTGTCGCAGCCCTGCACGAGCAGCGTTCTCGCTGCGTCCGGCTGCGGCCGATACGTCGAGGCGAACAGGGGATAGGCTTGCCACGTTACCTGGAATCCTTCGGGCAGTGTCGCCTTGCGGTATCCCAAGGTCCAGGCGATTCGCCAATCGCCCGGTTCGATTACCGCACGGCCCGAACGCGAAACAAACCGCTCGGTATTCCACCCCTCGCCGTCCTCGCCGGTCACACTGCCTTGCACCCGGAAATGGATCTTCGTGCCGTCCGGGGTCGAATCGGGCAGACACCTCAGCGTCCAGTCCTCTTCGATCGGAGGCCGCTCGAAGCCGATGTGGTTGATCGCCGGCATCCAGATCTTTGCCGGTCCGACGCTCGGGCGCGAGATCGCCCACAGCTCCTTGCTTCCCTCCATCGGCTTGCCATCCAGCAACACCTTCGCCCTGGCGCCCGGCGCACCCGTAGCGTCGGAAACCGCCACCACGCAGTTCCCCGAAAAGCGGAGTGTCAGGCTGCCGTCCGACCCGCGAGTCAGCTCTTGCGAGCCAACCGGTACCGCCGTGATCGTACCGGCGGCCGTCGGATTGTCGCCCAACTCCGGCACGCGGACCAATTCCTCGGTAATCAGCCTGGCATAGAGCTCGCATCCCTGCGGGTTCAGATGCACCGCGTCCGTGAGCAGGTCCTTCACTGCCAGGCTCTTCTCTGCCAGATGCTTTCGCCACTTCTCCCGCAGGTCGATCAGCATGCACTGGTGTTTCGGCGCGACCTTCCGGATTTCTGCCGCCCGTTCGTCGTGGCTGGTGTTGATCTCGTCCGGCTTATCGACCGAGGCGATGTTCAGATGGCTCGTCCAGATCACGATCTCGGCCGAGGTCCGCTGGCGGACCCGCCGGACGATCTCCTCGTATTGCTCCATCGGCCCGTAGACGTGAAAGAAAAGAAGATCGGGATACCACGGATACAGGTCGTGGTCGGCCGTGCGAATGAGAACGTTCGACGTGTAGCCGCCGATCGCCGCGTTGCGAAACTCGAACTCGGCCGTAGGATAGCGTTCCTGGAGTTGCTTCTCGACCAGCTTCGTCCACGCCTGCGCCGTGATCGATTGACCGTAAAACATCACCCGCACGTGTGCCGGCTTTTCCTTCGTCGATTCCTCCAGCATCTTCATTGTCCGCTGGATATACGCCGCCGACCGGTTCTCGACCGCACTCGCGATCGACGCTACCGCCATCACTGCGGCGAACATGAAGACTCTCATGATTGCCTCCTCCCGGTTGATGATTCCCAGCAAACCTGCGCCCCACTATAGCCCACCCGTCGCCAAGAACCAAGCTGGAGGACCCCCGTGGGCTCGGCCCACGGGTGAACGAGGTTCGGCAGCTAAAACACGCTCCATTCCACTTCCGGCCCCCTGCCGCCTTGCGCGGCAGGAGCCAAAGGTTCACCAGCTAGCTTTGAGGACCCCCGTGGGCTCGACCCACGGGTGAACGAGGTTCGGCATGGCTCCTCTTGTATCTCCCAAACCCGCGGTGCTAGGATGAATCTTCGACCTCTCCGCACGTCATCCTCCAACAAACCAGGAGTCCTCCGACCGATGGACAAGCAGCAAAAAGATCCCGGCTCCGGCGTTTCCCGCCGTCGGTTCCTCAAGCGGTCCGGTCTCGCAGCGGCCGCGGTGGCGGCCGCACGACTGCCGCTGGTTCACACCGCCTTCGGCGCTCAAGACCTTCAGATCAAGATCGGGCTGATCGGCTGCGGCGGCCGCGGGACCGGGGCTCTGCTGGACGCCCTTGGAGCGGCTACCAAGGTCATCTACCCGTCGACCGGCTACCACACCGAAGACGTGGCCGAGGGCGCCACGATCGAGAAGAAGGACATCAAGGTCGTCGCTCTGGCCGATCTGTTTGAGGACCGGCTCGCCAACTGCGTCCAGCAGCTCGGCAAGCTCGGCATCAAACTTCCCGGCGAGATGTGCTTCACCGGCTTCGACGCCTACAAGCAGTTGCTGGCCGTGCCGGAGATCAACTACGTGATCCTGGCTACCCCGCCCCATTTCCGGCCGGTCCAGCTCAAGGCGGCGATCGAGGCGGGCAAGCACGTCTTTATGGAAAAGCCGGGCGCCGTCGACGTGCCCGGCGTGAAGATGGTGATGGAGGCCGGCGAGCTGGCCCGCCGGAAGAACCTCGGCATCGTCGCGGGCACCCAGCGCCGGCACATGCAGAACTACCAGGAAACGATCCGCCGGCTGCACGATGGCGAGATCGGCGAGATCGTCTATGCCAAGAGCTATTGGAACGGCGGTGAGATCTGGGTCGTCCCGCGCGAGCCCCAGTGGAGCGACCTCGAGTGGCAGTTGCGCAACTGGAACTACTTTACCTGGCTCTCCGGCGACCATTACGTCGAGCAGCACGTCCACAACCTCGACATCATGAACTGGGTTCTGGGCGCCCATCCGATCCGTGCGGTCTCCGGCATCGGCGGCCGGCAGGTTCGCACCGGCGTGGAGCACGGCCATATCTACGACCACTTCGCCGTCGAATTCGAGTATCCGGGTGGAGTCACCATGTTCAGCCAGGCCAGGCAGATCAACGGCTGCCAAAACCTCGTCTCAGAGTTGGTGGTCGGCACCGGCGGCCGGAGCAACTGCAAGGACGTGATCGAGCCCAACTCCGGTCGGAAATGGCGATTCCGCGACAAGGTGACGAGCCCCTACCGGCAGGAGCACGAAGACCTGATCGCCAGCATCCGCGAAGGAAAACCTCTGAACGAGGCGATGGCCGTCGCCGAAAGCACCATGACCGGCATCCTCGGCCGCGAGGCCGCCTACAGCGGACAGGAGGTCACCTGGGACAAAGCCATCCAGTCGACGACTCGCCTTGGGCCGGAGAAATACGAGTTCGGCCCCTACCCCATCCCGCCCATCGCCATGCCCGGCCGCTACCGCTTTTCATGATCGAACCCGAACCCTCCTACGTATCCAAGTAGGTCCCGCTTGCCGAGCGGGACCTGGCCCCGCCAATCCCGCTCGGCAAGTCCAAACCGAACCACTTCTCGCCGCACACGCTCCTCTTATCGCCCACTCACACGGTCGATAAACTCTCTTCATGCCCACCTCTTCCCTCCAGCACCTCGAAGCCCAGATCGGCAAGGCGATGAAAGCGGATCGCTACCGCTTTCGCCGCTCGCTGGACGGGATCCGTCGGGCTGAAGCCGCCGGCAAACCGTTCGATCGCAGCCTCGGTCGCCTGACCAAGGACCTGGACCGCTCGATCGCCCTTCGACAAACCCGCCGCGAGGGGGTGCCGAAGGTCGAGTACGACGAAGACCTTCCGGTCAGCGCCAAGCGCCACGAAATCGCCGCCGCCATTCACGATCACCAAGTCGTCGTCGTGTGCGGCGAGACCGGCTCCGGCAAGTCGACCCAACTGCCCAAGATTTGTCTCGAACTCGGCCGCGGTGTCGAAGGGATGATCGGCCACACGCAACCCCGCCGGATCGCCGCGCGGAGCGTCGCCGCAAGGATCGCCGACGAGCTCCACGCTCCGCTGGGCAAGGAGGTCGGCTTCAAGATCCGCTTTGCCGATTCGACGGCCCCGCAGACGTACGTCAAGGTCATGACCGACGGCATCCTCCTGGCCGAATCCCAGGGCGACCCGTACTTGAACCAGTACGACACGATCATCCTCGACGAGGCCCACGAGCGGTCGCTCAACATCGATTTCCTGATCGGCTATCTCAAGCGGCTCCTGCCCAAGCGCCGCGACCTCAAGCTCATTATCACCTCGGCCACGCTCGACGCCGCCCGATTCGCCCGGCACTTCGCCTCCGATACCGGCCCCGCCCCTGTTCTCGAGGTCTCCGGGCGGACCTACCCGGTCGAGGTCCGCTACCGGCCGCCGTTTGCCGAGGAAGGCTCCGACGAACCGGACTGGGAGCAGACGGTGCTGGACGCCGTCGATGAACTGGCTCGCATCGACACCGGCGACGTCCTCGTCTTCATGCCCACCGAGCGCGACATCCACGAGACCGCCAAGAGCCTCCGCGGCCACGCCATTCCCGGCGACTTGGGCAGCCGCAAGACCGAGATCCTCCCGCTCTATGCGAGGCTCTCCACCAAGGACCAGCAGCGGATCTTCCAGCCGCATCCGCACCGCCGCATCGTCATCGCCACCAACGTGGCCGAATCGTCGCTTACCGTGCCGGGCATCCGCTATGTCGTCGACCCGGGCACCGCGCGGATCAGCCGCTACTCGCCGCGCACCAAAACCCAACGCCTGCCGATCGAGGCCATCTCCCGCGCTTCCGCCGATCAGCGGATGGGCCGGTGCGGACGCGTTGCCCCCGGCGTCTGTATCCGCCTGTACAGCGAAGAGGATTACCAGGTCCGCGACCGCTACACTCCGCCGGAGATCCAGCGGACCAACCTCGCCTCGGTCATCCTGCAGACCAAGGCCCTGAAACTCGGCCCGATCGAGGACTTTCCTTTCCTCGACCCGCCGCGCGCCGAAGCCATCCGCGACGGCTACAAGACCCTCTACGAGCTCGGCGCGATCGACGAGGACAACGAGCTGACCGAGATCGGCCGCCAGTTGAGTCGCCTGCCCGTCGATCCGCGGATCGGCCGGATGATCCTTGCCGCCGAAGAAGAGAAGTGCCTCGCGGAGATGCTGGTCATTGCCGCCGCCCTGGAAGTCCAGGACCCGCGCGAGCGACCGCTGGAAAAGCAGCAGCTCGCCGACGAAGCCCACGTGCAGTTCGCCGACCCCTCGTCCGATTTCCTCGGCTACCTGAAACTCTGGGACTTCTACCACCACCTGAAGAGCACGCTGTCGCGTAATCAGCTCCGCAAGGCATGCCGGCAAAACTACCTCTCCTACAACCGCATGCGGGAATGGGCCGACGTCCACCTGCAGTTGCTCCAGCTCGTCGAGCATGCCGGCTTCAAGCCCGGCAAGCGCCGCGACGACTTCGGCTCCATCCACCGCGCCGTGCTCACGGGCCTGCTTTCGAATCTCGGCTTCCGGACCGATTCGGGCGAATACACCGTCACCGGCGGCGGCAAGGCGCTGCTCTGGCCCGGCTCCGCGGTCTTCAAGGGACGGCCGACCTGGGTCGTCGCGGCCGAACTCGTCGAAACCACCCGCCGCTATCTTCGCACCTGTGCCAAGATCGATCCCCGCTGGATCGAGCGGATCGCCGCGCATCTGATCAAGCGGTCGTACAGCGATCCCCATTGGCAGCGGGCCAGCTCTTCGGCGATGGCCTTCGAGCGCGTCACGCTCTTCGGCCTGACGATCGTGCCCAGCCGGAGAGTTCGCTACGGTCCGATCAAGCCCGAAGTCTCGCGGGCGCTGTTGATCCAGAACGGGCTGATCGAGGGCGACTTCGACTGCAAGGCCGAATTCTTCGCCCACAATCAGCGGCTTCGCGAGGAAATGGAGCAGCTCCAGCGAAAGCTCCGCCGCCACGATTTCCTCCTTGGCCAGTGGGCCGAATACGACTTCTACGACCTGCGGATCCCCCACGGCGTCGTCGACGGCACCAGCTTCAATCGCTGGCGTCGCAAGGCCGAACAAAAGAACCGCCGCATCCTGTTCATGTCGCGATCGGATCTCGTCCGCGAGGAATTGCTCCAGGTGGCCGACGGCGCCTATCCCGACGCAATTCACGTCGCCCAGATGAAGTTCCCCGTCGAGTACCGCTTCGAGCCGGGTTCCGAGCAGGACGGCGTCACGCTCAACGTCCCCTTGGAAGCGGTCAACCAGATCGACCCCGGCCGTCTCGGCTGGCTCGTGCCGGGCTTGCTCGAGCAGAAGATCGTGGCCCTGATCAAGACGTTGCCCAAGCACGTCCGCCGCCAGTTCGTTCCCGCACCCGACACGGCCCGAAAGGTGCTCGCGGGGATCGAGTTCGGCCGCGGCGACGTCGTCTCCGCCGTTGCCGGAGCGCTGAGCCGCCTGGCCGGGCAGCCGATCTCGCCCGCTTGGTTCGAAGTCGACAAGATCCCCAGCGACATGCGGATGAATCTCCGCGTGATCGGCGTCGACGGCGAGCCGGTGGCCACCGGCCGCGATCTGGACGATATCCGCCGCCAGCTCGGCGCCGAGGCCGCCGCCGTCTTCTCCACGCACGACGATCCGCTGTACCATCGCGACGGCCTCACCACCTGGGACTTCGACACCCTGCCCATCGAGATCGACATCCGCCGCGGCGGGCTCGCGCTGAAGGCCTATCCGATGCTGGTCGACCAGCAGACCGGCGTCGGCCTGCGTCTGGCCGACTCCCCGGAGCGTGCCGAGCAGCAGACCCGCAAGGCCCTCCGCCGGCTGTTGGCCCTCGCCTCCGGCCGCCAGCTCAACAGCCAGGGTGCAATGGCTTCCCCGGCTCGAGCAGATGCGGCTCCAGGCGGCCTCGATCCGCAACTTCGACATCCGCCGAGAGCTGGCGGAACTCATCGCCGACCTATGCCCGCCGACACGGGCGGCCCGATCCCTCGCACCCGCGACGAATTCAACCGCTGGCTGAAGCTCGCGACGAAGCGGATCGGACTGGCCACGCAGGACGTCGCCGACTTGGCCGGTCCGTTGTTCGCCGAGTATCACCAGGCCCGCCTGGCCCTGGAGCAGATCGGGGAGCATGTGGCAGCACGCGGCGGAAGACGTCCGCCTGCAGCTTCAGGAGCTCATCGGTCCCGGCTTTCTGACCTTAGCGCTGGTCGTGGCTGGTGCATCATCCCCGGTATCTCCTGCCATCTCCCATCGGCTCGACGCCCTCCGCTCCGGCAGCCTCGCTCGCGACCGCGAGGCGACCGAAGCCGTTCGCCGCTGGTGGGACACATATCTCGCCCGCCTCGAGCAGCATCGTCAGATGGGCATCGAGGATCCCCAACTGCAGCAATTCCGCTGGCTGCTCGAAGAATATCGCGTATCCCTCTTCGCCCAGAAGCTCGGAACGTCGCTCACCATTTCCGACAAGCGGCTCCGTCAGCACTGGGAAAAAGTCGCAGTCGGTTGACGCATTCAACAGGAGCAAATCGAACGTATCGATTTCGATGGTCAGCCGCGCGGTGGTGAAATCCTGACCAAGCCTGCGCGCAGAGTCGTCGCTGAGTGATCCAACGCGATGGGGGCGAACATAAACTGTTCGCAGCTTTCCAGAAATGCCACTTCGTCGACAGCGCCACGAGGACTCCGTCATGCCTGGGGAGGTGAAAGTCGACGAATTCATTAGCCTGTTCGGTCTCCGTTTCCGCTGCCCAAAACCAATCCTCTGCGGCTCTTCGTTCCTCTGCGTTGTCCCCTCTACGTATTGAGGAGTTCAAGGGGCAACGCAGAGGAACGAAGCGCCGAGAAGACCTTCTCGATCGCTCCCAGGTATTCTTGTCCGCTGTCGTTGCGGAACAGAACGAGAAAATACCACGCTGCCAGAAGATCGCGCGTTTTCATCTCCCCACGTCATGCCCACACTTCCACTCCCATACCGTACCCTCCTCGCAGCCCTACCCTCCTCTCCCCATTTCGCTTTCCTTGATGCCCGCGAGTGCGGCGCGTCCGGCTCCGAATTCTCCACCACGGCCGCCATCGAAAAGGGCCGCAGCAAGATCACGTCGCAGGCCTCGGCGATTTGCAAGCGACGCCCGACCCACTTCGATCAGAACCATTTGGTGCTAGCCTGCTCCTCCCCGATCTGCTACAGTAGCACGGCAGCACGTCGCATAAGCCCCACGAGTCCCATCCGTCTCATACCTCATTTGCCCGCGCCACCACGAGGACTGCGTCATGCTCACACTTCCACTCCCATACCTTACCCTCCTCGCAGCCCTCGCCTCCTCGCCGCCTTTCGCTTTCCTCGATGCCCGCGAGTGCGGCGCGTCCGGCTCCGAGTTCTCCACCACGGCCGCCACCGAAAAGGGCCTCACCAACATCACCGTCGCAGACCCCGGCGATTTTCAGGTCGGCCAGGGGATCATGCTCTCCCAGTGCAATCCCCGCTGCACCCGCCAGACGATCTGGGGCCCGCGCCACGTTGTCGTCATGGGCAGACCGCTCGAAAACAAGGTCGAGATCCGCGGCTACGACGGCACGCAGGGCGACTGGCTCGTCCTCCTGCTCGACGTCCCCGAGGGTACCAGGTCGTTCCGCTGGTCCGAAGACCTCGCTCGCACCTGGACCGAGCCCGCGGCGATCAACGGCGACTGGCAGCCCCTTCGCGACGGGATCGAAGTCCGCTTCAACGAGCACGACTGGGAGAAAGGCTACACCGTCCACTTCTCGCTCCGCGGCCAGCTCGTAACGGCCATCGACAAGATCGAGGGCAAGGTGCTCACGCTCCGCGACGCGCCGACGCGAACCGTCCCCGCCGCCGCGCTACGCCACTGCGACGACGCCGCCCTGCAGGCCGCGATCGACCGTGCGATCCATGAGAAGCGAAATCTCCACGTCCCCGTCGGCCGCTACCGCCTCTCGCGTGGGCTGTACGTCCGCAATGCGGCGGCGATCACCATCGAGGGCGCCAG
This sequence comes from Thermoguttaceae bacterium, assembly GCA_040768665.1. Classification (GTDB taxonomy): domain Bacteria; phylum Planctomycetota; class Planctomycetia; order Pirellulales; family Thermoguttaceae; genus JABWBD01. The sequence continues at coordinate 81,032 of JAXGMN010000026.1, read as the reverse complement.
CCCCGTCGACACGGTCCTCGACATCAGCGAGGGCGAGGGAGCCTGCATCACGCTCTCCAAAGGCCTCGACGTCACCTTGCGCAACTTCACCATGGTCGGCCATTCCGGCTTTGCCGAGCGCGACCAGTGCGGCCACTTGCGCACCCGCGGATCGAGCTATTTCTGGGGCTTCGGCGCCAAGGGCTGCAACGCGGTCTCGATCAGCAGCACCGCGCGGGTCCTCGTTGAAAACTGTCACGGCCGCCGGATGGCCACCGAGTGCTTCGTTTCCGGCAGCGCCAGCCGCGGCACGCCCGACAAGCCGAACTCCGCCCACTGCAAACAAACCACCTATCTCCGCTGCTCGGCCGTCGACTGCGGCCGCAACGGATTCAACGACGTCATGTGCGGCTCGGAGAATACCAGCGTCCTGCACTGCCGGATCGTCGACGTCGGCGGTTGCGCCTGGGAGGGCGCCTCGCGTTTCGTCAAGTTCGTCGGCAACTACGTCCGCAACGCCGGCACGGTGGCGATGGGCAATCTCGGCCCCGCCAATCACGACGACACCTTTCCCGAACTCGGCGCCGGCCAGCACATCATCGCCGACAACGTCTTCGAGAGCGCCGTCCCCTACGGCGGCTGTGCGATCCGCGCCGCGGTCGGCGCCACGCAGGTCCTGGTCCGCGACAACCTCTTCGTCAACTTCGGCTCCTCCGCGGTCAACATCAGCGGCAAGTCGGACCTCACCCACTACCCTTCCGCCAACGCTACGATCTCCGGCAACCTTTTCGACATGACCGAGATCGGCGAGAAGTCCTCGCCGCGGATCGCAGTCGACGTGAGTGCCTCGGACGTGATCGTCGCCGACAACCAGATCTACGTCCGCGGCGACTGCGACCCGCAGGTCACGGCGATCCAGGTCCAGGAGCCGGCGGTCAACATCAACGTCCACGACAATCTCATCCGCAACTGCGGCGCCGGCATTCTCACCGGCCGCGCCTCGTCGCGCGTGGGCGAGGTGTTCGACGACCGGACCTTCGCGCTCGGCGTCCGCACCGTCCCCCTGGACCACCGCGCCGCCGCCCAGTGCCGCGGCTGGGGCCTGGCGTGGCTCACGGCCGGTCGGCCCACGGCGCTCTCCACCATCGAGTCGATCACCGGTGCCGCCCGGACCGACACGGTCAAGATCACACTCCAGGCGCCGCACACGTTCCAAGCCGGCGACAGGTTCGAGCTCATCCCGCCGTCGCCGAATTGGAACATCCACGGCAACACCATCACCGATTGTCGCCGCCCGATCGTGCTCGACTCCTACGGCGGGCCCGGCTCGCTCCTTCGTGCAAACACCATCAACCGCGGCACCGCAACCGGCGTCAACCAGGCCGTTGAGCTGCACGGGAGTTTCACCCTGCTTTCCAACCACATCTTCGGCTTCGACGAACCCAGCAGCGCCGCGGTCCGTCTCTTCCCCGACCCGCTCGCTCGCCCTATCCGCGCCCTGGCCCATCACAATATCTTCGAGCGCTGCGCCCAAGCCATTGCGCAAACCGGACCCGGCCCATCCGACGCAAGCAGCGCGGACAACCTCCTGATCGACTGCCCCACCGCCTCGCCCTAGCCGCCGCGCCCCACCGGCCCCATGAGTCCCATGAATCACATCCGTCTTCTTCCCCCTTCCCACGAGACTCCCCATGATTTGCCCTCCCGCCTTACTTCCTTGTCTGCTCCTTTTGTCCAACGCGCCCCTCTGCCAGCCGCTCTGCGTTGAGTCGCCTCGCTTCGAAGCATCCTTTCGATGCGGCTCGCTCGTCCAGCTTCAGAGCGATGGCAAGGTGTTCGTCCACCCTGCCGAGGATACGCCGTCAATCACAATCCATCGTGTGCCCGCCGAGCATAATGCCTCGGCGTGCGAAGGCCCGCACCAGTTCGGCGACCGCAACGAAGTCCGGCGGCGATACAGTGGCTTCTCCGATCTCGATGGGGCCACCGCCCAAGCGACTTACCGCACGACTGCCGAAGGCGAACTGGTCGTCACCCAAAAGGCCGCATCGCCCGAGGCGGGAGTTTGGGGCCTGAGTTGGTCGATCGGCCGGATTCCGCTCGACTACTCCATCCTGGTTCCGGGCCGCTCCGGCATTCGCCTCACCGCCGACAGCCCCGGCCGCCGCCACCAGTTCGATTACCCGATTGGCTGGGAAGCGCAACTTGTCATCGTCGAAGGTCCGGACTGCGGCTTCTTCGTTTGGGCCGAGGACGAAAAGGGGCGGTTCAAACGCCTCATCGTCCAGCGCGACGCGGAAGGCTGGCAACTGACCCTCGCCACGATCAACTACGCCCCGTTCGACGAACTCACGGCCTGCGAATCGGTGCCATGGCATCTCGATGTCTACCAGGGCGACTGGCGCGTGCCCGCGCGGCGCTATCGACAATGGATGGTCGACCGATTCCAGCCGGTCCCGATCGAGAAGCAGCAGCCCGGCTGGGTGAAGGACATTCGGGCGATGGTCATCATGGGGCTGAGCCCCGATCTGCTGCGTCCGCTCACCGGCCGGCTCGACCCTAAGCAGACGATTCTCTATGTCCCCGACTGGCGCAAGGCGGGCTACGATCGCGACTATCCGGTCTACGACGAACCTCGCGAAGCTCTGGCCCCTTTTGTCGAGGCAGCTCACGTCCTCGGTTTCCGCGTCATGCTCCACGTGAACTACTTCGGTGTCGACCCGCTCAACCCGCTCTACACGAAATTCGAACCGTACCAGGTTCGCAGCCCCTGGGGCGAACACGAGAAGCTTTGGTGGCTTTGGGATCGCGCCGAGCCGGAGATCCGCTTCGCTTACATCAATCCGGCCCACCGGCCCTGGCGCGAGCACTTCGTCAACGCCATGGTCCAACTCTGCCGCACGTACAGAATTGATTCGCTCCACCTCGATCAGACGCTCTGCCTCTTCAACGACCACAACGGCCTGATCGACGGAATGTCGATGATCGACGGCAACCTGGCCCTGCACCGCGAGCTTCGCGACGCCCTGCCGGAAGTCGCCATCAGCGGCGAAGGGCTCAACGAAGTAACCTTCCGGCACGAGGCCTTCGCCCAACGCCACGCTTGGGGCGTCCAGCATTCCGAAGGCACCTGGAACCGCCGTCAACTTGCGACCGCCCATCCAATCAGTTCCTACCTGCTGCGCCCCTTCACGATCATCAATGGCTATCTGGGCTGTGCCCCGCCGACCCAGGACCAACTCTACGCCGCGTGGAACGACGCCTACGAACACTGGGGTGTGATCCCCACGCTCAAGCCAAACCTCCAACAGCTCCGCCGGCCGACCGGGTTCTCCCGCCAGTTCTTCGACGAAGCCCGCTTCTGGCTCGACAACCGGCTCGACATCGACCTCGAATCGGACTGGTCCGCCGATGTTGCTTTCCCCTGGCAGACCAACGATGGCCGCCGCGCAGTGCGCACCACGGATGGGCGTCTGATCTGCGGCGACCGCCTCATCAGCCGCACCGTAACCGGAGTGTGGCAGGCGGAAGGCCCCGGCACTATTCCCGACTGGCGCGCCTACGACGAAAAACGGCTCTTCGGCCTGGAGTCCGAACGCTGGTATCCCTACTTCGATGAACCACGCAGCGACGAGGCATTCCACGTGACGTCGCTCCCGGAAGATGTCGTCTGCGCGGGCGTCACGGCAACGGACCGGTTGGCCATCCTTCGCACGCGCAGCCGAGCGAGCACGCTCCTCAATCTCGCCGAGCAGATCGATCGGGCCATGTGCGGCTCGCAGCGCGACGGACAGAAGGCCCGCCAGTGGAAAGGACCGGGGTCGGCCGACGACGGGGGCGGGTTCACCGAACACGGCGACAACGTTCTGGCTGCCCATCCGCCCTGGAAAGGCAGAACCGGCGTGGCCTATTCCCGCTATGAAATCGATCTCCCCCGGGAAGGCCAATATCTGCTGACCGGCAGGGTAGCGATGGCCGAAGCTGCCATGAAGCCCGACCGCTCCGACGGCGTGACATTTCGGATATCGGCCACGGACGGAAAGCAGACGCTCCAGGAGCAAGTGCACCACGCCTCCGAAACACCCCGTCTCCTCGAACTCGACCTGACTCCGCTGGCTGGCAAGCAAATCACGGTCGAACTCGCCGTCGAACCCGGACCGGCCCGCTCCCCGAGCTTCGATTGGGCCCGCTGGCACGACACGAGAATCGAACGCCGCGGACAGCGAGAAGCCGCCGTGGCTTTTGCTCCCGGTGCCGACTACGCGATGGCGATCGACGACCGGGGCCGGCGGCCGCTGCACCGCGAAGCCGGAACCCTGCAAACCACGGCCCTGCTGCCCGGTTCCGTTTTCCTGCTGCGAGAGCCGCCCCCTGCGGCTCGGCTCCCGCTGGAACTCACCAGCGAGCACCCCGTCGTCATGTTCTTCGACGACGCCGGACACGCACTCCAAAACGCCGAACATGCCGTCATGCGACCCGACCAGTTTTCCATCGACGGCTCCGTGCGCCGTGGGTTCTTCGCCCATCCGCCCCACTTCGGTCAGACACTGGCCTACTTCCCGATGACGTTGGATGCAACTCCGGCACGATTTACCTGCCGCGTCGGCCTGCGCGAAGGCTCGCGTTCCGAAGGCGTGTTTTTCATCGTCGAAGTCAATGGTCGGCAAATGGCCCGACAGCACATGCTGCCCGGCTCCTGGCAGCCGCTTTCCGTCGACCTTTCGCCATGGAAAGAGCGGCCGGTGGTCCTTTCACTCATTACCGATTCCGATGGCCCATTCAGCTTCGACTGGGCCTGCTGGAGTGAACCGAAAGTCGAACCCCTGACCACTCACTGACTCGCCGCCGCTTTGCGTAAACCCGTCCCGAGAAATATAATTGACTATTGGTCCCCGTCCCGCTCCCCTCACCTCCGGGCCATACTTTGCCCGCTGACGCGTGAAAACGACCCTCCTCGGCAGTCTGCAACTGCGGATCACGCTCATTTTTCTCCTGGTCGCCCTGGCCCCGCTGGCGGTCGTGAGCGTGTTTGCCGTGCGGACGGCCGACAACGTGATTGCCGCAATCGTCACCAGCCAGTTGGAGAACGTGGCGGCAGAGAAGCAAGGGCTCCTCGAGCGATGGATTCGTGAACGAAAGGCCGACCTGGAAGTCGTCGCCGGCGCATCACCCCTCGGGAGCCTCGACCCGACCCGGATCGCTTCCTATTTGGAGCTGGTGCAAAGCCAGTACGGCGTCTATAGCCGGTTCCTGGTCGTCGATGCCTCCGGACGAGTCCAGTTCGACACGAAATCCGCGGAGCAGAAGAATTTGCCGGCCGGCGACGCCGGTATCCACCAGGCCCTCCGCGGAAAAACCACGATGTCCCCCGTCCACCTCGAACCGGGCGGCAACGAATCCGTGTTCTTCATCACCACTCCGATCCAAGCTCCCAGCGGCAATCCCCTGGGCGCGGTCCGCGCCACCGTCAGCACGGCTTCCATCCTCGCCGACGTGCTGCGTGTCTCGTTGGGTCGCACCGGAGAAAGCTATCTGGTCGACGGAGAGGGAACCTTTCTCGTCCACCAACATCCGCATCGCATCCTCCGGGAAAACATCTCCCGCTCGGAGACCTTCTCGCAGATCTTCGGCACCACGGGACGCAAACCGGTCTATACCGACTACCGAGGCGTTGCCGTTCTCGGGGCTTCTCGTCCCGTCGCGGGAACGGACTGGCACCTGGTCGTGGAACAGGACCGCGACGAGGCGTTCGCGCCGTCCGCCGAGTTGACCCGCGCCATCTACCTGATGATCGCCGCCACCGCGGCGATCGCCGTGCTCATTTCGTGGCTTCTCGGATACTACGTGACCGCCCCGGTGCGTACCTTGAGCGAAACGGCCAGGTCGTTGGCTGCCGGCAACTTCGACGAGGCCCTGGCCGGCGCCCACACCCGCCGGCACGACGAGATCGGCAAGCTGTACGCGGCCTTCGCCGACATGGCCGGTCGGTTGCGGGAACACCGCGACCGGCTTGAGCACCGCGTTGGACTGACCGAGGAGGAGCTCCGCAAGGTCGAGCTCCGGCTCCAGAAGGCCCTGCAAGCCGCGGCGCGTTCCGAGCACCTCGCAGCCCTCGGACGACTTGCCTCCGGTGTCGCCCATGAGATCCGCACGCCGCTCGCCTCGCTCAAGCTCTTTCTTCAGTCCTGCCGCGAGGCCCTCGACGATTCCCCCGAAGATCGCGAAGATTTCTGCGTCGCCATGCGCCAGATCCTCCGAATCGAAGCCACCGTGAATCATTTCCTGCAGTTCGCGCGGCCGCGCGAACCGGTCATGGCCGATCTCGATTTCCGCCGGCTCGTCGACGAAAGTGCCGAGATCGTCGGGCCCCGCGCGAAACAGCAGCGAGTGGCCATGTCGTGTTCCGTTGCCGAGGAGTTGCCCCGGGTCGAGGGCGACCTCCGCCAGTTGAGCGAGTGCCTGGTGAACCTGATGGTCAACGCCCTGGACGTCATGCCCGAAGGCGGCGCCCTCACCGTGTCCGTCTCGCCGGAAAACGGTTCGGCAAGCGCCGCCGCCACCGGCGTCCGGATCGATGTGGCCGACACCGGACCCGGCATCACGCCCGAAGATCTTCAGTATCTTTTCGAACCGTTCTTCACCACGAAGACCGGGGGTTCCGGCCTCGGGCTGCCGATCGTCCAGAACACCGTTCAGCTCCACGGCGGCGCGGTCCGCGTTCATACCGAGCCCGGTGCCGGCGCGACATTCTCCATTCATCTGCCGGCTGCCGGTTGAGAGACAGAATCATGGAAAGAATCCTGATTGTCGACAACGACGAAGGCCTGACTCACTTCCTGACCCGGCTGTTCGCCCGCCAGGGATATGAAGTCCATGCGCGAGCCGACGGCGAAGCGGCGCTGCAGCTCCTGGCCGCCGAGGCGTTCGACCTGATCCTGCTCGACTACATGATGCCGGGGCTGAACGGCCTCGAGACTCTGACGGCGATGAAGCAGGCCCAGGTGAAAACGCCCGTAATCATCATGACCGCCCACGGCACCACCGAAACGGCCATCGAGGCGATGAGAATCGGCGCCTACGATTACCTCCTCAAGCCGTTCGACTCGGAGGAGCTCAAGCGGATCGCCGCCGACGCCCTTCGCGTCAATCAAATGATGAAGGAGGTGGTCCGCCTGCCCGGCTCCGTGACGAAAGTCTCTCCGGCCGGAAGTGGCGAGGTCAGGATCGTCGGCGCCCATCGCAAGATGCAGGCGGTCTTCAAGCTGATCGGCCAGGTGGCCGAAAAAGACGTAACGGTGCTGATCACCGGCGAAAGCGGCACCGGCAAAGAGCTGGCGGCCCGAGCAATCTACCATCACAGCCATCGCAAGGACAGACCCTTCATGGCGGTCAATTGTGCCACGATCCCCGATTCTCTCTTCGAGAGCGAGCTGTTCGGCTACGAGCGCGGCGCGTTTACCGGGGCCGACCGCTCCCACGTCGGCAAGTTCGAACGCTGCCACACGGGCACCCTCTTCTTCGACGAGATCGGCGAGATCTCCCGCGCCGCACAGGCCAAGGTGCTCCGCGTGCTTCAGGAGAGCGAATTCGAACGGGTCGGAGGCAGCCAGCCGATCCGTGTCGACGTGCGGATCCTCGCCGCCACAAACAAGAACCTGGAAAAGGAAGTCGAGCAGGGGCGATTTCGAGAGGATCTCTATTACCGCTTGAAAGTGATCTCGATCGAGCTGCCTCCGCTGCGCGAGCGACTGGATGACATCAATCCGTTGGTCGACTACTTCGTCGGCCGATTTGCCGAGCAATACGCCAAGCCGATCCAGTACGTCGCCGAGCCGGCAATGCGAAAGTTGCACGCCCACGGCTGGCCCGGAAACGTTCGCGAACTGGAAAACTGTCTCCGCCGCGGAGTGCTCATGTGCAAGGGCGACGTGCTCCTGCCCGAGCACCTTCAGTTCGAATCCGACTCCGACCGGGCCGCCTCGGCGACTCGCGAAGACCTGCTCCACAAACTTCGGGTCCGTATCGAGGAGATGGTTCCTGAGCTCTTGCGGCTGGCCGATCAGCAGGCCCACGCCAACATCGTCGATCTGGTCGAGGAAACCCTCATCGCCCAGGCCTTGAAGCACTGCGGAAACAACCAGGTGCAGACCGCCCGCCTGTTGGGAATCAGCCGCAACACCCTCCGACACCGCATCAAAAAGTACAACCTCGAAAACCCCGAAACCTGACGGCCCAACCGCCGGATACCGCTTCACGAGTATGCCAAGCTGAACATCTTCCGGCCCCCTGCCAGCTCGCCTGGCAGGAGCCAAAGGTTTCGCAGCTAGCCACAACGCCGCCAATACAATATCGGCCCCCTGCCAGCTCGCCTGGCAGAGAGCCAAGGTTTCGCAGCTAGCTGCGCCGCCAATACAATACCGGCCCCCTGCCAGCTCGCCTGGCGGGAGCCCAAGGATTTCGCAACTAGCCACCGCGCCCCCAATACAATACCGGCCCCCTGCGCAGCTCGTCTGGCAGGAGCCAAGGATTTCACAGCTAGCCACCACGCCCCAATATGCCAGCCCCCTGCCAGCTCGCCTGGCAGGAGCCAAGGATTTCGCAGCTAGCCACAACGCCGCCAATACAATATCGGCCCCCTGCCAGCTCGCCTGGCAGGAGCCAAGAGTTTCGCAGCTAGTGCCTTGTCCACGCTAAAAGTTCGGGTCGCGCTTGCTGAGCGATTGATCATTGTCCGCACGAAATCGCGTGCCCGACCGAAAATTTAGTCTGGACGACGCACTAGCCACCACGCCGCCAATACAATACCGGCCCCTGCCAGCTCGCCTGGCAGGAGCCAAAGGTTTCGCAGCTAGCCACAACGCCGCCAATACAATATCGGCCCCCTGCCAGCTCGTCTGGCAGGAGCCAAAGGTTTCACAGCTAGCCACCACGCCCCCAATACAATACCGGCCCCCTGCCAGCTCGCCTGGCAGGAGCCAAAGGTTCACCTGCTAAGCGCGTGTTGTGGAATCTCCCAACCGGGACCTACTCGGGCCGGCGATTGCCCTGCTGCCAAGCCACCAGTCCTGTGCAACTCCTGAACAGCCACCCTAAACCCTCCCGCGCCAATCAGTTACACCCCAAAGTCGCCGCCCCTGCCCAACCTGCATCTCCTCGGTACCACCAGCCGCCCCCGCCGACCGGCCTCTCCATTTCCGACAAACCCATTTCAGATCTCCTTGCGTACTACAGACTTGCAGACACACTTCACCAGCGCTCTCTTCACTGGCACGCCGTTTGTTCGTTTCCTCGGGGGTCGTGGCTGAGAGACCGGGGAGGAGACACCGCTGTGAGCTTTGGAATCTGTGGTTGCTGCCGGCGGCGCACGTCGTGCCGGCTCCGCCAGCCGGGAACATGGATCGACCAGTGTGATCTGTTCGAACCACGCCTCGCAAAGCGGCAGACATACCGGGGTCGTCAAGTTCGCAAGAGAATCGCCAGTGGCTCGGCTGCTGCCGGCCGTGAGAAGCGGATAGGAGGCACCGATGGTACGAGCGTTTGAGCTGCCGGAAGAGATCGGCGCGCGGAAGCTTTTCCACGATGGCCGGTCCATGGAACAGACCCTCAAGGACGTCCGCTACGTCGTCGCATCCGTCGACGAGAGTGCCTTGAAGGTCTGGGACGAATTGTGGCGGGAATTCCAGGAGGGCGTCACTCCCGCCGGGGCCGTCACCGCCGAAATGGAGAACGGTTTTCAGCCTTCCTGCGGATGGCCGGAGTTTCTGGAGAAGTTCTGGCTGCTGAAACACTATCTGGACTACATCCTTCGCTTCTGCCGGGAGGCGGGCGAGGATAAACCGCAAACCTAACGTTTGCTCACTCTCAGGAGATTTGTTGATGAACGCCGCCCTTACCCAGCTCGAACCCCCTACCTCATCCAATGGCAGCACCTCGGCCGCCGTCCGCGATTTCATGGACAAGTTAATCGCCCGGACCCATGGCGAACTCGAGTTCCACCAGGCCGTTTGGGAAGTTGTCGAATCCGTCATGCCCGTCGTCGAGGCGACGCCCGCCTATCGCCAGGCCAAGATCCTCGAACGGATCGTCGAGCCGGAGCGGGTCGTCACCTTCCGCGTTACCTGGGTCGACGACCAGGGCGACGTTCACGTCAACCGCGGCTACCGCGTCCAGATGAACAGCGCAATCGGCCCCTACAAGGGCGGCCTTCGCTTCCATCCCAACGTGACGGTCGGCATGCTCAAGTTCCTCGCCTTCGAGCAGATCTTTAAGAACAGCCTCACCACCCTCTACATGGGCGGCGGCAAGGGCGGATCCGACTTCGATCCCAAGGGCAAGAGCGACAACGAGGTCATGCGGTTCTGCCAGGCCTTCATGACCGAGCTATACCGCCACATCGGCCCCGATGTCGACGTCCCCGCCGGCGACGTCGGCGTGGGCGGACGTGAAATCGGCTATCTCTTCGGCCAGTACAAGAAGCTCACCGGGCGTTTCCATGGCGTGCTCACCGGCAAGGGGCTCAACTTCGGCGGCTCGCTCATCCGCCCCGAAGCGACCGGTTATGGCTCGGTCTACTTCGCCCAAGAAATGCTCGCCACGCGAGGCGACGGCGTCAAGGGCAAGGTCGCCACGGTCTCCGGTTCGGGAAACGTGGCCCAATACACCGTCGAAAAGCTGCTCCATCTCGGCGCCAAGCCGGTAACACTCTCCGACTCCTCCGGCATGATTCACGATCCCGACGGCATCGACGAAGAGAAACTCGCCTGGGTCATAGACCTCAAGAACGGCCGCCGCGGCCGGATCGGCGAGTACGCGGACAAATTCAAAAGCGCCCAGTACTTTCCGGGCAAGCGGCCTTGGGGCGTTCCCTGCCAGCTTGCCTTCCCCAGCGCCTTCCAGAACGAATTGGATTTCGAAGACGCCAAGACGCTGGTCAGCAATGGCTGCTACTGCGTCAGCGAAGGCGCGAACATGCCTACTACCCTGGAAGGGATCAATGTCTTCCATGACGCCGGCATCCTCTACGGGCCCGGAAAAGCGGCCAACGCGGGGGGCGTGGCGGTCTCCGGCCTCGAAATGTCGCAGAATGCCGGCTGCCTCCGCCGCTCGCGAGGCGAGGTCGACGGCCAGCTCCAGCAGATCATGAAGTCGATCCACGAAAACTGCGCCCGCTACGGCCGGAACGGCAACTCGATCAACTACGTCAAGGGAGCCAACATCGCCGGCTTCGTGAAAGTGGCCGACGCGATGCTGCAGGAGGGAATCGTCTGATCGGCCTTCCGCAGGATCAAACTCGATCTCGCGCCGCTCGACACGCCGGGCTGCCAAGGATCGGTCGGAGAATAACTGCCACAGTTGTTGCCTTTCGCTCCGCGAGGGTTCCTCTTTCGCGGAGCGAAAAGCTTATTTCTTGAACGTTGCTAACCCGTTGCCTGTCCCGTAGATACGGTCCGATCCGTAGCGGTGGGTGGAACCTGTCCCGCCGCCCGCGTCCGGCGGAGGGCCTTCTCGACGACGTAGTAGAACACCGGCGTCAGCAGCAGGCCAAAAACGGTTACCCCCAGCATCCCGCTAAACACGGCCACGCCCAGCGTGTAGCGCATTTCCGCCCCCGCGCCGTGGGCGAAAACCAAAGGCACCACGCCGAGAATAAATGCGAACGAGGTCATCACGATCGGCCGCAGGCGGACCTTGCCGGCCTCGATCGTCGCGTCGAACGCTGGATGCCCCTCCTGCACGCGCTGCCGAGCGAACTCGATCACCAGGATCGCATTCTTGCTGGCCAGGCCCACCAGGACGACGAACCCAATCTGGACGAAGATGTTGATGTCGAGCCCCGCCAGGGCCACTCCGGCCACCGCGCACAGCACGCACATCGGCACCACGAGGATCACCGCCAGCGGCATCGACCAGCTCTCGTACTGGGCGGCAAGCACCAGGAACACAAGAATCACCGCGCCCACGAATGCATAGGCCGCCGTCCCCTCTGCCAGCTTCTCCATGTACGTCAACTCGGTCCATTCCGACGTCATCGAGCGGGGCAGTTCCTGCCCGGCCAGCCCTTCCATCATCTCGATCACCGTCCCGCTGCTCACGCCGGGCAGCGATCCGCCGTTGATCGCGGCAGCCGGGTACATGTTGTAACGGGTAACCATCACCGGCCCGCTCGAATCGCGGATCTCCGCCACGGTGCCCAGCGGAACCATCTCGCCCACGGCGGTGCGAACCTGGAACTGCCGGACCTTGTCGGGCGAGATGCGGTCGTCGCCCTCCGCCTGGGCCTTCACCTGCCACGTGCGGCCGAACCGGTTGAAGTCGTTCACGTAGTAACCGCCGAGGAGCACCTGCAGGGTATCGAAAACGTCGTTCAACTCCACGCCGAGCGTCTTGCACTGCGCCCGATCGATGTCGGCGTAGAGTTGCGGAGTATTCGCCCGGAAGCTGTTCATCAGGCCGACCAGACCCGGGAGGGCGCCGCCCTTTTCCACGAGATTGTCCGCCTGTCCCTGGAGAATGTCCAGACCGGAATCACCCCGGTCCTCCACCATCAGCTTGAATCCGCCGGCATTGCCCAGGCCATCCACCGGCGGGGCTCCGAAAACGCCGACCTGCGCGTCGAGGATCTCCGCATAACACCGCCTCCGCAACTGAGCCGCAATACCGTTGGCGGATTCCTCGATGCCGTGACGATCCTCAAACGGCTTGAGAATGATGAACATGGAACCGAAATTGGGACTCGTCGCGTTCAGCACGATCGATTGCCCGGGGATCGAAAGCGTATGGTCCACGCCCGGCGTCTCCCGGACGATTCGCTCGACCGCCGCAGTCACCTCGACAGTCCGCTCCAGCGAAGCCGAGTCCGGCAACTGGATGTTCGCCACCAGGTAACCCTTATCCTGGTTGGGAATGAAGCCCGATGGAACTCGAGTCAGCCCGAACCACGTCAGCCCGAGCAAGCCGCCGTAGATCAACAGCACGATCGCGCTGAACCGCAATGCACGCCCGACCAGCCGACCGTACAACTCCGTGACCTTATCGAACAACCGGTTGAAGCCCCGAAACAGGCGCCCGAGCAAACGGTTCACCCGCCCCGCCAAGAACCAGCCGCCCGCGGCGCCGACCAGGGCAAGACCCACTCGCGCAATCCAAAGCCGCGTCTCTCCCGTACCTTCGCCCATCAGAGCAACGGTCCTTGCGTCCAACAGCCAGGCGACCACAAGCCCGCTCACTGCCGCCACCACCCAGCGAGGGAGGACCTCGCGAGCCTCATCCGGTTCGTGGGCTCCTGGCTTCCGCCCTTTGAAAACTGCCGCGGCCCGGGCGGGGGTCATGGTCATCGCGTTGGTCGCCGAAATGATCATTGACGCAGCGATCGTCAGGGCAAACTGGCGGTAGAACTCGCCCGTGATCCCGCCGAGCATCGCGCTGGGGAGAAACACCGAGCAGAGCACCAGGGTAATGGCGATGATCGGGCCGGTAATCTCGTCCATGGCCCGAATCGTGGCCTCGCGGACCTCGTAGCCCATGCCGATCCAACGCTCGATATTCTCCAGAACGACGATCGCGTCGTCCACCACGATGCCGATCGCGAGCACCAGGCCGAACAGCGTAAGGTTGTTGAGCGTGAAGCCCATCAGGTACATCACGGCGAATGTGCCGACGAGCGAAACCCCCACGTCGATCATCGGCAGCACGAGCGATTTCCAGTCCTGCAGGAAAAGCAGGATCACGATCGCCACGAGAATCACGGCGTCGCGGAGTGTCTTGAAGACCTCGTGGACCGACTCCTCGATGAACGGCGTCGTATCGTAGACGATCGAATATTGCAGACCCTGGGGAAACCGCTGACGAAGCTGCTCCATCTTCGCCCGCACCTCGTCGGCAACGGCCAAGGCGTTTGCGCCCGGCGATTGGTAAATCGCGACGCCGGCCGACGGCTGCCCGTCCAGCCGGCAGAGCGTGTCCTCATTGCGTGCGCCCAGTTCGATGCGGCTGATGTCCCGCAGCCGGGTAATCCGGCCGTCGCTGCCCGTCTTGAGGATGATTTCGGCGAAGTCGTCCGTCTCGCTGAGCCGGCCCAGCGTGGTAAGCGCATACTGAAAATCCTGTCCCGAGGGAACCGGGGGCTGGCCGATCTGCCCGGCGGCGACCTGCACGTTCTGCTCCTTGAGCACCCGCACGACGTCGCCCGCCGCGACGTCGCGGACGGCCATCTTCTCCGGGTCGAGCCAGATCCGCATGCTGTAGTCCTGCTGGCCGAAAAGGACCACGTCGCCGACGCCTTCCAGGCGGGCCAATTCGTCTCGCACCTGGATCGTGGCGTAGTTCGACAGGTAAAGCTGGCCGTAAAGCGGTTGCCCGGTCTGCGGGTCGACCTCCGAATAGAGATTGACGACCAACAGCACACTCGGCGATTTCTTCTTGACGGTTACCCCCGTCGCCTTCACCACGTCGGGCAGCATCGGCAGTGCCTGGCTGACGCGGTTCTGTACGAGCACCTGCGCCATATCCAGATCGGTGCCCAATTCGAACGTGACGGAAAGGTTGTACGTGCCGTCGTTGCCGCATTGCGACGACATGTACAGCATCCGTTCCACACCGTTGACCTGCTGCTCGATCGGGGCCGCTACCGTGTCGGCCACGACTTCGGCGTTGGCGCCGGTGTATTGGCAGGTGACCTGTACGGTTGGCGGTGTGATGTCCGGGTACTGGGAAATCGGCAGGATCGCCACGGCCGCCAATCCCGCAAAGACAATGACAATCGAGATGACCCAGGCGAAAACCGGCCGGTCGATGAAGAAGCGGGCAAACATGGCATAACTCCCTTTACGACCGCGGGTCGTCGGCTGCTGCCGGCGCTGGATCGGACGAATCGGCCGCTTGCTTCGCGCCCGCAACAGTCTGGCGCATCGGTCCCGGCTTGGGCTGGACCGCAACCCCGGGCCGCACCCTCTGTAACCCACTGGTGATCACTCGTTCGTCCGCCTGCAGGCCTTCTTCAATCACGCGCAGTCCATCCTGCAATCGTCCGATCCGTACCGGCCGATAGACGACCTCGTTCTTGTCGTTCACCACGTAAACGAATTTCTGTCCCTGATCCGTGCCCAGGGCCCGTTCTGAAACCAGCAGGGCCTTGTACGGGCGGCCAATCGGTACCCGGACGCCCACAAACAGCCCTGCCGCAAATCGCCGCCAGCCATCCGCAACAATCGGGTTGGGGATCACCGCCCGCACCCGGATCGTGCCCGTAGAAGGATCCACACGGTTGTCGATGAAGTCAACTTCCGCCTGGTGCGGGTAATCCTTCTCGTCGGCCAGCCGGACATGAACCGGCAAATGGAGCTTCTTCTCGGAGGGCTCTTTCCCCTCCATCGCCATCCGCTGCACGCGAAGGATCGTCCGCTCGTCGACATTGAAGTAGACGAACGCCGGATCGACCGACACGATATTGGCCAGCAATGTATTGTCGGCCGCGACGAGGTTTCCCTCATCGATCAGGTTGCGCCCGATTCGGCCGGACAAGGGGGCCGTCACACGGGTGAATTCAAGATCGAGCCGAGCTTGCTTCACTTTCGCGCCGGCCGAACTCAATCCCGCCGCCGCTTCCGCCCGGTCGGCGACGATCTTGTCGTACTCTTCCCGCGTGATCGTATTGCTGGGCAGGAGTTTCTCGGCTCTCCGGAAATCGGCCTCCGTCCGCTTCACGCGCGCATCCAGTCCCGCAACTTCCGCCTCAGCCCGATCCAGCGCCGCTTGATACTCGCGGGCATCGATCTCGAAAAGCAATTCCCCCTGCTCCACCTCGTCGCCCGGCTTGAAGTTGATTTTCGAGAGGTATCCGCTGACGCGGGCCCGCAGGTCGACCGATTGTGCGGCGTCCGTCCGACCCGTGAAATCCTCGTAATCGGAGACTTCCTGCTGGAGGGGCTTGCTGACGACCACGACCGTCGGTGGTGTTTGGGTTGCGGGAATCGCCGCGCCACCACACCCCGCGAAAACAAGCGGCGTCAGAACGGAGACCCCTGCCAATGTCCGTTTCAGTACTCGGTTCATTGCTCTTTCCTATCCTGGAAGCAGCGCAACGCGTTTCTCATTGAAGGCCGCTTCTGGCATTCTGGCGTGGTGAGGCTCGGGATGGAAGGGGGGGCTCCGGAAGGGACACCCTTCTACTCTATAGCTCACGCCGCAGTCCCGCACTGCGCCAACTCCTCACAACACTCGTTCCGCGCCGTGTAACCGTTCACGGTGCGGCCCCGGTCGGGCCCCTTCTCTTGTGATTTCTGTGCATTTAAGCCCTTGCGACAAGGTTCGGCGAAACCTATTCTGACAGGGTTGCGACGGCTGCATATCCCCGGCAAAAACACCCAGCCAATAACTCCCAACTATTCAGGAGCGAGCCTGTTATGCCTTTCGAACTTCGTGAGAACTGTTCCACGTCGCTGCTGGTGCCCACGAGCATGGGGATCCGGATTACCCCCGTAAACGGTCAGCCGGTCCATTGCTCGGACCTCTTCCAAATGCAGGCCACGAGCGCCGAAAGCAACGTGGCCAGCATCCCCGCCTATCTTGGCTTGCCGGTCAAGGTCCTCACCACGTTCGTCAAAGGCAGCCCGATCGCCCGCTTCATCAAAGACGACCTTGCCGGACGTCATATTGCTTATGAAGGCCCGGAAGTGGAACAAGGAGGGCCCTGGGGATATCGCCACCAGTTCAACATCGCGGACAGCGGCTACGGCTCGCGGGGGCCAAGGGTCCACAACGACCGCGCCGGCGAAGTCGGTCGGACGCTCAACGTCAAGGATTTCGACCTCGACCGCATCTTCGGGCAGGAAGGGGTTCAGATCGTCCACCTTTCCGGGCTCATCGGCGCACTCTCTCCGGAGACCAGCACGTTTTGTCTCGAGCTCGCCCGGGCCGCCAAGAAGTACGACACCCGGATCTCCTTCGACCTGAACTACCGCGCCTCGTTCTGGAAGGGCCGCGAACAAGAGCTTCGCGAAATCTTTTCCGAGATCGCGAGCGTGGCCGACGTCCTCGTCGGCAACGAAGAGGATTTCCAGCTCTGCCTGGGAATCGAAGGTCCCGAGGAGGGCGGCAAAAATCTGGCCAAGAAGATCGAGAGCTTCAAAGGCATGATCAACCGGGTCAAGAAGGCCTATCCGAATGCCTCGGTTTTCGCCACGACGCTCCGCGAGGTCGTCAGCACCAACCGTCATCTCTGGGGTGCCATTATGGCCGAAGGCAACGACTGGTACGTGGTCGAGCCGCGAGACATCACCGTTCTCGACCGCATCGGCGGCGGCGATGGCTTTGTCGGCGGTATGCTGCATGCCATCCTCCGCGGATGGGAACCGCAGAAATGGGTCCAGTTCGGTTGGGCCAGCGGAGCCCTGGCGACCACACACCTTACCGACTACGCCCAACCGGCGGACGAAGATCAAATCTGGAGCATCTGGGAGGGCAACGCCCGCGTTCTTCGCTAGAAATTGAGGGAGCAGCATGAAGTCCATACACTCACTTTTGCTCATCGTTTTCGCATCCGCGGCGTACTCCGCCATTGCCGCGGAACCGAAACTGCACGCCCCGCCGCAATATGTCGGTCCGCCGCTGGCTCAGCACGCAGTCACCAATCGCGCCTTTCAAGGCATCCCCAGCATGGCGGTCTCGCCCGGCGGACGTCTCTGGGCGAACTGGTATGCCGGCAAGACGCCCGGCGAGGACCAGAATAACTACATGGTCCTCAGCACCAGCGGCGATAGCGGCAAGACCTGGAAGGAAGTGCTCGTCGTCGATCCCGACGGCGAAGGACCGTTGCGAGCCTTCGATCCGGAACTCTGGGTGGCTCCCGACGGCAAGCTCCGCGTCTTCTGGGCCCAGACCGAGGGCCACGAGGCCAGCGTCGGCGGCGTCTGGTGCCTGGAAACCGAGCAGCCGGAATCGGAGAGTCCGGAGTGGAGTTCGCCTGTCCGAATCACTAACGGCGTGATGATGTGCAAGCCCCTGGTGTTGTCCACCGGCGAATGGGCGCTGCCCGCCTCCACCTGGCGAAAAACCGACGACAGCGCCAAGATGGTCGTCTCCACCGACAAGGGCAAGACGTGGACGATCCGCGGCGGCTGCAACGTGCCGCTCAAAGACCGCCAGTTCGACGAGCACATGTTCATCGAGCGCAACGACGGTTCGCTCTGGTTGCTGGCTCGCACCAACTACGGGATCGGAGAGAGCATCTCAACCGACCGCGGCCGGACCTGGCCCGAGTTGCAGCCTTCGACCATCGCCCACCCCAGTGCGCGATTCTTCATCCGGCGACTCAACTCCGGCAACCTCCTCCTCGTCAAGCACGGCCCTATCGACAAAAAAACCGGAAGATCGCATCTGACCGCATTTCTCTCCACCGACGACGGCCGCACCTGGGGCGGTGGGTTGTTGCTGGACGAGCGCAATGGCGTCTCCTATCCCGACGGCCAACAGACCGCCGACGGCCTGGTCCGCATCATCTACGACTACAGCCGCACCGGCGACCGCCACATCCTGATGGCGTCGTTTCGCGAGGAGGACGTCTCCGCGGGCAAACCGGTAACCGGTGACGTCCATCTCCGTCAACTCGTCAGCGAAGCCTCCGGCGGGCTCGAGAAGCCTCGCCCCATCCCGCCCCCGGTCGTGAGCAACGACGACGGTGAAGCGCTCCGCAAAATGACGCCGGGCGAGCTTCGGGCCGAAGATGCACAACCGAAGCCGTTCGACGTCGGCGAAGTCTTGTTCACCGATCGAGCTTATGTCCTGAGCGAAGTGCCTGCCGGCCTTCGCGGTGCGACGTTCCTGCACGTCAATCTCGATGGAACAAAACGCGTGCAGTGCAGCCGTGCGGGCACGGTCTACTTCCTCACGCCCGCGCCGGACCGCAACCGGGACAGCCAGTCGCAGGCCCTGCTCGATCAAGGATTCAAGAAGGTCGCTTTGCCGGAAGTCCGCCTGTTCAATCCCGCCAGTGCCGCCAACTTCTGCACACTGTATCAAAAGGACTGCGCCGCGGGCGACGCCGTCGAAATCGGCAAGTGGGCCGTGCCGCTGTTCTTCCCTTAGCTTAGAGCCTATCCCAAGACCGCCGGGGACTGGCTCATTTTATGGAGTCTTCGGAGTAAAATGTGCCTGTCCCCCTCTCCTAAAGGTCTTGGGATAGGCTCTCAGTCACCGCTTGATCCCGGTCCCAACAGGAGCTTGCGATCCGTGATGATCGCCGGTGCATCGTAAGTTGGGATCTTCTTGAGCAACATCTCTTCCGCGCGGAGGCTCTTGCACTCCTCCGGAATTTCGTGGATCCGGCCGGTGATCATGTCCGCCCACACGGGATCGGCAAACTTGCCGCCTTGCACGCGAATCGTTGCCGGCAACGTGTCGTTCGCGTCGCGCGGATACGTTGTTCCGTTCCAGAAAACCAACACATCGGAGCCCGCCTTCTCGTGGCGATAGGCGAACCAGGTGATCGGCTGTTCGCACTCGATCGTGCAAGCGTAATCCTTCTGGCGGACCAGGCTGTTGTCGAATACCGACACGACGTTCTGAACGGCATAGTAGGCCATTTTCACCTTCGCCAGGTTCCGCTTGTCGTTGATCTTCAGCAGCCCCTTCCGGTTGATTTCGCGGCCGGTGTGGTCGAAGTCGCAGATCGTGAAAACCGAAGAGATGCAATCGTATCCCAGGTCTCCAAGCATGCGGCGGGTGTTCCATTTCGCCTGGGTCAGCTCCGTCCAGTCGTGGCCCGAAAGCGCGAACTTCGTCGCCCTCTCGGAAGGGCAGCCGTTCTCACCCTGCCACATCTTCAAGCTCGGCTGGTACTTGCCGACGACCTCTTTCATCGCCTCGACGTTTTTGTAGGCGTCGTCCGGGTTCTTCGTGTAGCCGTGATAGATCACCCACTCAAAAAGGTCGAGCTTGCCCCGGTCGGCGATGACCTTGAGGCACGCGTCCAGATACTTCGGATCGATCCGCGCGAGCGACAGGGCCCCGATCCTCGCATCCGGGATGATTCGG
This sequence comes from Thermoguttaceae bacterium, assembly GCA_040768665.1. Classification (GTDB taxonomy): domain Bacteria; phylum Planctomycetota; class Planctomycetia; order Pirellulales; family Thermoguttaceae; genus JABWBD01. The sequence continues at coordinate 61,025 of JAXGMN010000026.1, read as the reverse complement.
TTGATGATTTCCGCCGTTCGGATGTTGAACTCGGCAATCATCTGCGGCGTCTTCTTCGCACCGATATCCGGCTCGTTCCACATGGCCCACTTCTTGACTCGATCCTTGTACCGGGTTGCCATCGCTTCCACCCACCGGTCCCACGCCGCCAGGCCCACTTCGGACGTCGGAAAGCCGGCCCCCAGGTCCGCGGTCCCCGCGCCTTCGTAAACGGGGTTTCCATAATCCGTCTCGAGCCAGATTTCCAGCCCCTTGGAAAGCGCGTCGTCGATCACGTAATCCAGCCACGCGAAGTCGTACACGCCCTTGACCTTCTCCGTCTTGGCCCATCCGCCCTGCAGCCGGATCGTCTTGATTCCCAGCGGAACGACATAGTCTTTGTACGTGTCCCAGTAGATATAGTCGCGGCAAAGCGTTTCGCAGCCCAGGGCCCAGTTCTGCCCCGCCGGGATCTCTGCGACGCTCCGCGGCTGAATCGTCCCCAGGCATTTCCAGCCGGTACTCAGCGTAGTCTGCACGCGGGAATCCGTCCGGTCGATCATCTGCGCCCAGCCCGGCGAACCGATGGCGAGCAAAGGAAGGCTGATGATCCAGGTAAGCATTGCGTTGTTTTTCATAGAACATGCCTTTCTTGAATGAAATACCGGCAGGAACTTTCGGAGAGGGAGGTGAATCTCCTATCATCAGCATCGGGACGTAGCGACGTCAACGGGCTGTCTCACCGCTCCGCGGCTTTTCCCGATCGCCGAGCGAGAAAAGATGGCTTCGCGTCCGCAAATACATCACTCCTCCGGCGACCGCCGGGGTCGCGAAGCTCGGCTCTCCCAATGGCACACGCGCAAGGACCTCGAACTTGTCCGACGCGGAGAGTACGACCACCTCGCCGCGTTTGGAAATCGCATAGAGCCGGCCGTCAACCCAGACCGGCGAGCCATAGAAGGCCCCGCCGACACGCTCGCGCCACACGACTTCCCCATCCGGCAACCGCACGCACGAAGCCACCCCGTCGTCCGTCCAGAGGAACAATCGATTGCCCTTGACCACGGGGGTGGGCACCAAGGGAACCGCCTGCTTGATCTCAAACGCCAGGGAAGGCTTCCGGCCGGTGTGCGGCAATCCGGGACGGACGGCGATCAGGCGAGCTCCGCGCACCCCGGCGCCATGCCCCGCAAAGATCAGCCCGTTGGCAATCACCGGAGAGCCGATCGTCCGGTCCATGAACGGCGCGCCATACTCCCAATGGATTTTGCCCGTCACGGGATCGACGCCCATAATCCCATTCGCCGTGTTGGTGAAGATCAGTTGGGCTGGCCCGTCCTCGAGCTGATAAACGCACGGAGTGGAGTACCCGCAGAACGTCGTCGGCCGATCGACCTGCCAGCAGGTCTCGCCCGTCTTGCGGTCCACCGCGATCAAGAAACTCTTGCCCGGTGGCTGGGGCGGGCTTGCTTTCTGCCCCGGAACCAGGCTCGGGTCCTCCTGGTCGTTCGACAGCACGACCAGACTGCCGAACAGGATAGGCGAAGTGCCGCTCCCCTGGACCGTAACGTAGGGACCGAGGTCGCGGCGCCACATCGGGCGGCCGTCGAGGTCCAGGGCCAGGAGCACGACCTTTTCCGAGTCGGTCCAGGTGACGACCACTCCGTCGGTATCCACCGCCGGCGTCGACGCGGCGTGATCGTTGTCGCGGTGCTGGCGATGGGGTTTCGACGGGTACTTTCGCTGCCAGAGCGTACGGCCGTCCCTCGCATCCAAACAGAGCACGATCCGCTCCGCAGTTGCCGGGTCGCCGCAGGTCACGAAAACCCGCTCGCCCCAAACCACGGGCGACGAACTGCCGGCGCCGGGCAAGCCGACCTTCCAGTAGTAGTCTTCGTCGGTCCAGTGGACCGGGATCGTGGTCGCCGTGCTGATCCCGCTGCCGTTCGGGCCCCGAAAACGGCTCCACGAATCTGCCGCCTTGAGCAGTTCCGGTCCGTCGGCCCAAGGCTCGTCGGCCGCGACAACCCGGGCCTCGATTTCCGGCACGTCCTCGTGCACCGCCGGAAGCGAAACCAAAACGAGCATCATGACAATCGAAAAGACGCGACTCCAGCGCATATTGCACTCCCAACGCAGGTCCCGCTTGCCGAGCGGGACCTGGAACTACCATTCACCTCGGCGGCCCCCAACCCGCTCCGAGCCACCCACACTCTGCCTCTCAAAACACTCCGGCTCGGCAAAGCAGGTCCCGCTTGCCGAGCGGTACCTCGCCACACGAACCGTGCTTGACGCTCCAGGTCCCGCTCGGCAAGCGGGACCTACTACTACGCGGAATACCGCAGAATCCGAACTGACCGTTTCGGAAGCTGCCATTGCTTTGCAGACGCACCCTTACGGTCGTCCGCCGAAACATACGCGTCGGCTGTCTCGACCTCCTGAGTCGACTGGCCGTAGTTCGCCAGAAGCAGGTACAACTCGCGATTGGCAAAGACCGAAGCCACGCAGCCCTCCGGCAAAGGCCTTGCGAACAGCCCTGACTCGGTGACCTCCAGGTACGCCCACGTCCCGTCTTCCACCATCGGCAGGTACTGCTTGAGCCATCGCGCGTGGGCGGGCCGCGTCTGGGGATTCGGCGGAATGGGATCCCAGCCGCCGTAAATGTACGGACCATCGGGATGTTCCTGGTAGTATTTCCACGCCGCTTCGTAAAACCCTTTCGCCTGCACCCCCGGCAGCCGCGGAATGGGAATCACGGCCCGCTCGCCCGTGAGCGGCCGTCCGCCCTGCAGCAGTGGAAACTGCATGTACGGAATCGAATGCAGGAAGTGCTCGCTTTCGCCTTCGATTTTCGCGGCAGTCCCTTGGATGCAAGGAACCACGTAGGGTGTATGGTTCTTCGTCGCCTCGCGCAGGCCGTCGGCGTTCTCGACGTTCTCACCCACCCAGAGATAGTCGTACACCTTCAGCCCGCCCGTGCGAGGCTCATTCGTGCGATCGGCATGCATCTTGTAGATTCCTCCGCGTCGCTTCACCTCGGAGTAGATGAGATGCAACAGATCGGTCACCGCACCGTCATACTCGGGCGTTTCCTCGAAAACGACCATCTCGTCCTGGGCGGGCTCCTTGATCCGCTTTTCCTTGTTCGGAACATACCCCCAGTCATTATAAAGCCCGTCGAGTTCATAATCGTCGAGGATTTGCACCATCCGCGGCAGGAAATAGGCTCGCCAGCCCGGGCTCGCCGGCGAGCACCGCGGCAAATCCCACCACCCGCCAATGGCATCACCGGGCCGCGACCACTCCTTGCGGTAGTCCGGATCGTGTCCGGCAAAGTACCCGCTCGATGCATAGGCGAGAATCTTCATGCCGCGCTGATGCACCATCGACACGAAACGGCGAAATCCCTCCGGGTTGACCGCGGTCAGCTTGTTGCCTCCAAACAGTCCATAGCGATCGTTCCATTCATCCATCACATGGATCAGTTGGATCCCATGGTCCTTCAACCGGTCCAACTCCTGTTCGTCGTACTCCTCGGGTTTCCATGGCTCGCGGCTGGGATACTCGCCCATGTTGTAGACGCATTGCCCGGGAAGGTAGTCCGTGATCAGATGCTTGCGCATGCACTTGCGAATCTTCTGCGTACAGATGCCGATGTTGGCAAGCCGCCGCCGGTGGTCGTCCGCCGTGTAGCTGAAGAGGATCGCCGGTGCCTTCGATCCACCGGCGGCAGTCTCTGCCGCCGGCGAGCCCGATGCCTGGTTAACCGTGGCGGGCGCTGCAAGAGCGGCGCCTGCCGCAACCGCTTTGACACCCGTCTTGAAAAAATCTCGTCTGTCCATAATCGACTCCTGAGCATAAGGGGCCGCTGTCCCGTCGCCAAATCAAATCTCACAACTCGTGGAACACGCCGCCGCCGGGCTCGCCCGGTGGAAGCCACGATTGGAGGCTGGAACGGCGGCCCCGCCCCCACGATCATTCCACCAGTCGTGAAACTCGGTTTAGCATATCCGGTCCTGTCGACCGGTGCCATAACCGGGCCAACTCGCTAACGATGTCGTTTGTTTGTGTACGCCTGATTAGTATTGCACTCCCCTCCGGTCTCAAGTTCAATGGGCCTTTAGCAAGTGAACTGGATCGTCCACCAGTACTGTGGAGGTATCCATCGTGGCACGTGCATTCTGCGGGGTGCTGATTCTTCTCGCGGCGGCAAAGCTCGGCTGGACAGGCGAGATCATTCTGGACAACCGCAGTCCCCGCCCACTGTCCTACCAGGCCCGCTATTCCGGCAAGGATGTCTGGACCGGAATGCTCACATTGGCACCGGGGGCCTACCACTCGCATTCGACGGACGTGCGCCTGGTCGTCCGTTTTTCCGATGGCAGAGCCTCGGCCACCGCAGTGCTATGGCCCGACCGGCGATATCGCTACCAGCTCAACGATGAGATGAATCGCGGCGAGGTGGTCGACGCCGGTTTCGAGCGGCCCGGACGGCCGGAGGTCCGCCGGCTGGCGGTTCTGGCCATCGCCGACGAGACCTATCGAAAGTTCTATCCCGACTGGGAGGACCGGATCGCCGAGATTGTGGCGACTGCGTCGAACTACTTCGACGAAGAGTTCGCGATCCGGTTGCGGCTCGTCGAGTGTCGCGCTTGGGAGTACGAGGTCGGCGTGCTGGGCGACCCGGAAAAGCCGATGCACCGTCTGCTGCGGGAAGACTCTCCCTATGCCGACCTCGTGATCGGGTGGGTAGCCATGGCGCAAGGGGCGCCGGGGCAGCCGGGCTACTACACACACAGCGCCGCTTATCCCTTCGGCCGCCACATCCTCATTGCCGACGTGGAACGGCGGCTCCTTTATGGCGCCGCCCAGGCCCTTGTTCAGCAGTTGGCTATCACGTTCGGGGCCTTCGATGTCCTCGACCGGAAATCGATTATGCAGAAGCTGCTGGAAAACGTGCCGTATCCATGGCAGTTCGGCGACATCGTTCGCCAAGTCATCCTTCTCAGCCGGGAGCTCAATTTCCGCCAGGGCGTGAAGAGCCTTCCTCCGGAAGCCATCGAGAAGATTCGCGAGCTCTACCGCGAGCACCATCACCCGGACGACTCGCCCTCCGACGATCCGATCTCCCGCGCGTACCGGCCTCCACACCGGCCGCCGAGAACGGCCGCCTGCACGGCAGCGGGGCGCCCGGGCGTTTGAGCATCTCTGTGCATGTCAGGACGGCCGTGTCCAGTCTGTCCCCGCTCCCCCACCTCCGTCCTGCGCCATGTTCTTTTCTACTCATTCTCCTTCCCATCCTTTCCGGACCGCGACACCGAAAAACGCGCACTCAGCTACCTCCTGGGCCGCTTCTCCGTCCGAGCACTGCGTTCGGGGGAGCACCTGGTGCCCGGAGCGGCGCTAGAGGCCCTGGCGGATCAAAACATTCCTTTCACAGTGAAAGGCAAAGCGACCTATGCCGAGCAGTTGACGCTTCGAGGTATTGCTTCCGCGCCAGTTCAATGACGGCCGAGACGTGCCGCCGGAGTGGCTCACTTGACGCGCTGCTGGAGATCGTCGATCCGTTCGGAGCGGCCGGCTACGAGACCCAAAAGGTCGAGGAACACTGGCGGCATGGGGGCGTTGTCTACCGCGACAATCTCGTGAAGATTGTTGTGGATGTGCCGGAGTCGCCGGAGAACCGCCAGTGGATGAAAGAGTACAAGGACCGCTGGAAATCGCGATTGGAGCAGTTGGAGTTGTGGCTGGTCAGTTATCAGATTGAGGTGGACTACTCGCGCGGAGTGCGTTGAGATGGATGTAGCGGCTTATTTTCAAATAGTTGCCAGGTCCCATGTGCCTAGCTACATTGGGGTATCATTTCTCGTTGGCAATCCGGCGAGAGGATGCTCGGGTCCCGTGGCAGGATCTGTTCAGCGGTCGTGTCCCGGAAATAGAGGTAAGGAAGTGGCCTAGTTCGTTCGATCCGTATTATCGATGGCTAGCGATTCCGCCGAAGGATCAGCCACCCAACCGGTACCGATTGCTGGGGATCGAACTGTTTGAGCAGAATCCCGCCGTCATTGAGCACGCAGCCGATCAGCGCATGGCACACGTGCGCACGTTTCAGAACGGCCCGCACGGGGACTGGTCGCAGAGAATCCTGAACGAATTCGCCGCAGCGAGGGTTTGCTTACTGAATCCTCAAAAGAAAGCCGATTACGATCGTTCGCTCCAGCAGGAATTGGCGCTGCGAAATCCCGTATACCGGCAGCAGCCAGAGGGCGCTCTGGCCGGAGTGGTTCCTGTTCCTCCTCCACCTCCGGCGCCGGTCCTGCCCCGTTCGCCGGAACCGCGATCGAGCGGGGCGGACCAGCGCAGCTGGACCTGGCAAATCCTGCTGAGTGTGACCGGTGTTCTCGCGATATGCGCCGTGGTTTTCGCGGTGGTGAACCGAGGTGGTTCATTGTGGAGGCTCAGGACCCGAAAGGAGGCGGTTGGCGGTACCAGCCGCGCCAGCCGGGCGACACCTCCGTGCTCGGCTGGCAGATCACGGCCCTGGCCTGCGCCCGCGAGGCCAAACTGAAAGTTCCCCGGGTCACCCTGACGCGGGCCGCGGCATACCTGGAGTCGGTGCAATCAGAGAATGGCAGAGCGTATGGATACCAGCAACCCGGCCACGGGTCTCCGGCCACCACCGCCATCGGGCTCCTCTGTCGCACTTGTCTAGGATGGGATAGAGATGTTCCAGCCTTACAGGACGGAGTGCGGAGCATCGCGGCGCAAGGCCCTTCGGCCGATGTCTACCACAACTTCTACGCCACCAGGCTGTTGGCCGTCTGGGCAGCGGCGGACCGAAAGTCGCCTGTCGAGAAATCCGAGTGGAAAACCTGGAAAGGCCAGATGCGTAGGCGGATACTCGAGACCCAAGAGCGGTTTGGCGAGGCGGAGGGAAGTTGGTTTACGGGAGAGGGACTGGTCAATGAGCAAGCCGGCCGTTTGGGAGTGACCTCAATGACGTTGGTGATCCTCGCCGCCGTGGCTTTGGAAGAGTAGCCGGCGGCCCTGTGCTGAATCCACTATTCTTGCCCAGCGTTGGGCGGGCCCCCGCCTGTGCCGGGGGCCACCTGCGGCATCTGCTTAGCTCCCAAGGCATTTTCCTCCGCTGCCGTTGGGGACCAGAACGAAAAAACACCACGCTGCCAGGAAGTCGCCTGTTTTCACCTTCCCCCTCTTCTGTGTCACAGGGGCAACAAGGGACCTTCGAGTTTTGGAAGATCGGGGGTCTTGTCCGCCAATTCTGGGCGCCGCAATCCGCCTCAACCCGTTGCAAGGCAATGCGAACGGTCACGTCGCCTCGTGCGTAAGTGCCGAACCACCGACGCGCAGTTCGCGTAGCAAAACGTGCCAAAGCGCCCGGCCGGAACAATCGCCGGCTGCCGATTTGTCGGGGAATCTACCGCTGGGGAATGATGCTCTTGCAGTCGCTTCGGCCCGGCCCCTCCCCGCCAGCCTATGCTACTGCTAGAGACAGCAGCCGCAGGAACAGCCGCTCATCCGGCGAGCAGGCGTCGGCTGAGGTTGACCGGACGCAAGCCTTTGTCTACTATGCGTTTGCGATAATCGCCGCAGGCGACATGCTGCCGTTTTCATCAGTGCTGACACCCCCCGGGCAAGGAGAACTTCGAGTGGCCACCCCGTTTTTTCGCCTCGTTTTCGTGACCGTACTCGCCGTTTCACTGGCCGGCTGTATCGGTGCCGCCACCGAGGAGGCCGGCTCCGTCTCCACCGACTCGACCCAGGCGGCAGCCGACAGCAAAAAGCCCTTCGCCCTCGGGGATCTCATCGAGCCGTTCGACCCGCCCAAGCTGGAAGATTTGGATGCCACGGCGAAATGGATCGACCAGCCGGTGCTCGATTCGATGGAGTTGCTCCGCGATCGTCAGAAGGGCGAAAAGGTGCTCGCGACGGCCAAGGAGGCGCTTGCCGTTCGTAATACTTCGCCCGAGGCCAACGCCAAGATCCTCAGCGCCCTGGGCCGGTTGCCCGAGAGCGAGAAACAGGTCGATTGGGACGCGGTCGCCGTGCGGCATTCGCTCGCCGATGTGAAGAGCATGAACCCGTTGATGATCAGCTCGACAACGGAATTCGACGTCACCGGGCTCACCAGTTTCGGCCTCTTCGGTTTCGATTGGAACTTCCGCCCCTTTGCGAGCAGGGATTCCGTCGTCTCCTGGCAGACGAGCGAAGATCACACGATGGACAAAGTGGTTATCCGCGACGACCTGACCTGGTCCGACGGCAAGCCGATCACCGCCCACGACGTGGTCTTTTCGTTCAAGGCCATCATGTCCGACAAGGTGCCCGTGCCCGCCGTGCGCAGCGGCACCGACAAGCTGCGTTGGATCGAAGCCTACGGCGACCACACGCTCGTATTCTTCCACAAAGAGCCCCTGGCGACGAATGTCTGGAACCTCAACTTCCCGGTGATCCCCAAACATGTCTACGAAAAATCGATCGCCGAGGACCCGACGCTCCAGGACAGCCCGTACCACGTGAAATTGGAAAACGACCCGATCAGCGGCGGAGCCTATGAAATTGTCCGACGAACCCGCGGACGCGAAATCGTGCTCCGCGCCCGCGAGAGCTACGCCATGCACGAGGGGAAACAAGTCCGCGACAAGCCGCACTTCAATGAGGTCCGGTTCAAGATCATCGAAGATCCCACGGTCGCCCTGTTGGCCTTGAAAAAGGGCGAGATCGACGAATTGCAGCTCACGCCGGAGCAATGGACGACCCAGACCGACGGTGACGATTTCTACAACAAGAACACGAAGGCATTTGGTCTCGAATGGGTCTCGTTCCATTTCGGATGGAACATGGACACCGCCTTCTTCAAAGACGTCCGTGTCCGCAAGGCGATGTCCTATGCCTTCAACCATGACGAGATGCTCAACAAGCTCCTCTACGGCCTTTACGAGCCGAGCACCGGTACGTTCCACAAGACCTCGCGATGGCATCCCAAGGAGAAGCTTGAAGCCTACAAGCAGGATCTCGACAAGGCCGAAGCCCTCCTGGACGAGGCGGGTTGGACCGATCACGACGGCGACGGCATCCGCGACCAGCAGATCGGTGGCCGCAACGTGCGCTTCGAATTCAGCATCCTCTGCAACAACGACCCGCTGCGGATCGCGATCTGCAATCTCTTGAAGCAGAATCTCGATCGCATCGGCATCATCTGCAACGTGCGGCCGATGGAGTTCACGGTCCTGATGGAGAAGACCCAGAAGCGCGAGTTCCAGGCATTCTTCGGCGGCTGGGGCACCGGAGCCGATCCCGATACGTCGGAGAACATCTGGGGAACGGGTGAAGGCCGCAACTACGTCGGCTACTCCAATCCCGAGGTCGATCGGCTCTTCCAGGAGGGGCGCAAAGAGTTCGACGTCGAGAAGCGGGCTGAAATCTACCGCCGCATCCACAAAACCCTCTACGAAGACCAGCCCTACACGTGGCTCTACGTGCGGAATTCGTTCTACGGTTTCAACAAGGACCTGCGAGGCTACAACTTCAGTCCTCGCGGGCCCTACAACTACGGCCCGGGCTTCTCGAGCCTCTGGAAACCGGTAGCCGCCAAACCGTAGCCGTCGCCACCGCAAAGCTCCACGTCAGGCCATAGTCAAACGCCATGTTCACTTACCTCGTCCGACGATTGCTGATCGGCTCCGTCACGCTGCTGTTGATCACGTTCGTGATCTTCGCCCTGATCCGCAACATGCCGGGCACGCCGCTGACGATCGCCCTGGGAGAAGTCGACCCGAGCCGGAAAGTCAGTGAAGAAGACCTCGAACGCATGGAGCGGGCCTATGGGCTCGACAAGCCCTGGCCGATCGCCTATGTGCACTGGCTGGGGAAGCTCGTCCAGCTCGATATGGGCCGCTCGTTCTACGAGAAACAGCCCGTCGTAAAAGTGATCGGCGCCCGCGTCGGGCCGACGCTGCTATTGTCGGCGACTTCGCTGCTGCTGACCTACCTGCTCGCGGTGCCGCTCGGCCTGTTCGCGACCGTCCGCAGCGGCCGGGCCGACGAGCGGACCGTCAGCACCGGCCTCTACATGCTTTACTCGCTGCCGTCCTTCGTCGCGGCCCTACTCCTGCTGATCCTGTTCGCCGTGAGGCTCGACGACACGATCTTCGAGCTTCCGCTCGGCGGGATCGTCAGCGAGGGCTACGCCCGGATGTCGCCCGCCGGCAAGGTCCTCGACGTGATGAAGCACATGATCCTGCCGGTCATCTGCTTCACCTACGGCAGCCTGGCGTACTTCAGCCGCTTCGTGAAATCGAACATGGAGGAGGTGATCCGCCAGGACTACATCCGCACGGCGCGGGCGAAAGGCGTTGGGCCGTTCCGCGTCATTGTGCACCACGCCTTCCGCAATACGCTGATCCCCTTTGTCACCCTGATCGGCCTGACGCTGCCGGCACTGCTGAGCGGCTCCGTGATCCTGGAGATGATCTTCACCTGGCCCGGCATGGGGCAACTCTTTTTCGACTCGATCACCCGCCGCGACTACCCCACGATCATGGGCCTGACGCTGATGTTTTCGCTCCTGACGCTGGCCGGGCAGTTGCTGGCCGATATCCTGTACGCGGTCGTCGATCCGCGCGTGACTTACTCCTGACCACTTCCTCTGCCGATGGACTCGCAAAGCGGCATGAACGATCCCAAAGAGCTGCGACATCCTCCGGGCGACAATATCCCGGACGCTTCCGCGAAGCCGAACGAGCTCGAGCAGCCCGGCGTCGATCCCTCGCGGCCCGTCCGTGAGGAGACGCCCCAGCCGGCCGTAGCGGCTACCGCTTCGCGCGGGTTCTGGGGCGAAACCTGGCGCCGCTTCCGCAAGCGAGAGCTTTCGATGCTCGCTCTGATCTACGTGGGGCTGCTCGTCGTCGTTGCCGTTTTCTCCCCGGCCATCGCGGGCACAAAGCCGATCATCGTCAAGTACAAGGGAAACATCTATTTTCCCGCGATGGCCTACTTCAATGCCGGTTGGGAAAACCCCGTCTTCTACAAGGACAAGTTCCGCAAACGCTATCCGGAAAACCTCAAACAAAGGGACCCGAACAGTTGGGCAGTCTGGCCGCTCGTCTACCAGGATCCCTACCGTCGCGTCCATGAAGGCGAATGGCCGGGGCAGCCGGGCAATCCCACCGGCGCCGAGGGCGAACCGAACCGCTACAACCTGCTGGGAACCAACCAGGCCGGCGTCGACGTCTTCGCGCAGTTGGTCCACGGTACCCGGATCGCGCTATTGGTCGGCTTCGTCTCCACCGGGATTGCCGCACTGATCGGCATCGCCATCGGCGCCATGGCCGGGTACCTGGGCGGCTGGATCGATATCCTTCTCAGCCGGCTGATCGAACTGGTCATGTGCATCCCGGCACTGGTCTTGATCCTCGCGCTGATCGCCGTGCTCGAGAACCCGACCATCTGGCACCTGATGGCGGTGCTCGGTGTGACCGGCTGGACCGGCATCGCCCGGCTCACGCGAGCGGAGTTTCTCAAGCTCAGCAAGAGCGAATTCGTCACCGCGGCACGCGCTCTGGGTGCCGGCCAACTCCGCATCATGTTCCGCCATATCCTTCCCAATGCCCTGGCCCCGGTGGTCGTGCCCATCAGCTTCGGCATCGCGGCGGCCATCCTGATCGAAAGCGGCCTGAGTTTCCTCGGCTTTGGCGCACCTCCGCCGAACCCGAGCTGGGGCACGCTGTTGAACGCCGGCCGCTCCAACCTTCAGATGTGGTGGTTGATCTTCTTCCCCGGCCTGGCCATCTTCCTCACCGTCCTGGCGTACAACCTCATCGGCGAGGGCCTGCAAGAGGCCACCGACCCCAGACTCCGCGAGGCCGGCAAGTGACCCCACCTCCTACGGAACCATCGCCTCCCGTGGCAACCGCAGCATCCGGACAACCGCGACCGGTTGTCGAGGACCCGCTCCTGGAAATCGACCGGCTCAAGACCTGGTTTTTCACCGACGAAGGGACCGTGAAGGCCGTCGACGACGTTTCCCTGACGATTCCCAAGGGAAAAACCCTCGGTGTCGTCGGCGAATCGGGCTGCGGCAAGTCGGTCACCGCGCTGTCGGTCATGCGGCTGATTTCCTCGCCCGGCCGAATCACCGGCGGAAGCATCACGCTCTACCAAGGCGGCCGATCGACGAACCTGGTCGAAGTCTCCGAAAAGCAGATGCGCAAAATCCGCGGCGGCGCGATCTCCATGATCTTCCAGGAGCCGATGACCTCGCTCAACCCGGTCTTCACGGTCGGCGATCAAATCGCCGAAGCGGTGCAACTCCACCAGAAGGTGAGCAAGGCGGAGGCCCGTCGCCGGGCCGTCGAGATGCTCCGCAAAGTGCAGGTCCCCGAGCCGCAGCGGCGAGCCCGCGAATATCCCCATCAGTTCTCCGGCGGCATGCGCCAGCGAGCGATGATCGCCATGGCCTTGTCGTGCAATCCCCAGTTGCTCATCGCCGACGAGCCGACGACCGCCCTGGACGTCACCACGCAGGCCCAGATCCTCGATCTGCTCCGGGGCTTGCAGGCCGACTTCGGCATGTCGATCATGATCATCACGCACGATTTGGGAATCGTGGCCGAGTTGGCCGACGACGTGGCCGTGATGTATGCCTCCAAGGTGGTCGAATACGCTCCGGTCAAAGAACTCTTCGGACACCCGCTGCACCCGTACACACACCTGTTGTTCAAATCGCGTCCTGAGCTGGGCGACACGAAGACGGAGAGGCTGAGGACGATCCAGGGCATGGTCCCCAGCCCATTGCGATTCCCCAGCGGCTGCAAATTCCATCCCCGCTGCCCGTACCACCAGGACATCTGCAAGCGCGAGGAGCCGGAACTCCGCGAGATCCGGCCCGGCCACTGGGCCCGCTGCCACTTTGCCGGCGAGTTGAACTATGACGGATAATGTGCTCCTGAACGTCGTCAACCTTCGAAAGTACTTCCCGATCCGCAAGGGCCTCCTCTCGCGAGTCGTGGCCCACGTCCAGGCGGTCGATGACGTCAGTTTCGAGATCCGCCAGGGCGAGACCCTGGGCCTCGTGGGCGAATCCGGCTGCGGCAAGACGACCACCGGCCGAACCATCCTCCGGCTGCTGGAGCCGACTGCCGGCCGGGTCGACTTCAACGGCAAGGACGTCGCAAAGGCAGGCGCCGCCGAGCTCCGCCGGCTCCGCCGCGACATGCAGATCGTCTTCCAGGACCCCTTCAGCTCGCTCAATCCCCGGATGACGATCAAGAGCATTGTCGAAGAAGGACTGGTTGTCCACGGACTTGGCAACCGCAAAGAGCGCGAAGAGAAAGTCCGCGACACGCTCGAGCAGGTCGGCCTCGATCCGAGCTACATCAATCGCTACCCGCACGAGTTTTCCGGCGGTCAGCGGCAGCGGATCTCCGTTGCCCGGGCCCTGGCGTTGAATCCAAAATTCATGGTCCTCGACGAGCCGATCTCGGCCCTCGACGTCTCGATCCAGTCGCAGATCATCAATCTCCTGGTCGATCTGCGGGAGAAGTTCGCCCTGACCTACCTGTTCATCTCACACGACCTCTCCGTCGTCGAATACATCTCCGACCGCGTGGCCGTGATGTACCTCGGCAAGATCGCCGAAATGGCCAGAAGCGAAGATCTCTACGCCAATCCGCTCCACCCGTACACTCAGGTGCTCCTTTCTTCCATCCCTACGATGGACCCGGTGCGACGCCGCAAGCGGATCGTCCTCGAGGGCGACGTGCCCAGCCCCATCAATCCGCCCGCCGGCTGCCGATTTCATCCCCGCTGTCCCTGGGCGAAGGAAGTCTGCCGGCAGCAGGCTCCCAAGCTGCTTGAGATCGACGGCCACCAGTTCCGCTGCCACGCCGTCGAAAAAGAGCAGATGGGCACCGGCGACTACGAACTGCCCAAGCAGCGGACCCTCCCCGCCGAAGCCCAACTGGCGACCGCCCTCGTTTAGCCGCAGTGCCCAACGGGCCGCGTGCAGCGCAACACACCGCCTTGCAAGCGACACCGGTTCCGCCGGCCGCGCCCGCAGACTTTGCCCCGTCGTCACCGCCCGAACCTCCATCGCCGCGGAAACGCTTTCTGCCTGTCCGGAGCGCTGGCCAACCGCAATCCATCGTGTAGGGTTGCCATGACGGACTGCCTGAAAGCGCGCCCGAACGATGGAGGAATGAACATGAAAAGACTGCTCGCCCTACTGCTGCCGTGTCTGCTGGTGGTCGCCCTGAGCGGCTGCGAGTGCTGCCGCTGGATGTACGGCTCGGCTGCATCGCCCGTGGCCGGACCAACCTGTCCGGTTCCGGCCACAACCTATTCGCCGATGGCGCCGACCGTCGGAACGCCCGGCTGCAATTCCTACGGCCCCCAATTGTACCCGGCGCCGCAGACCTACACGCCCGCGCCGCAAACCTACGCCCCGGCTCCGGTTCAGTAGCAGACAAGTTGTTATTCGAAGCTCACTTCGCCCAAGGGGACGCAAGTCAGCTCCACCACCCGCGCGCTACTTGCGCTGGGCAAACACCACAACCCGCCCGTCGTCCAAAACGACGACGATCCTCCCGGCGTGATCCACGGCCAAACCGCCGCGCACGGCCGCGGAGGGAAGCTCGTGCCGCCACAGGTCCGCTCCGGTCGTCGGATCGATGGCCGCCAGCAGTGGAACTTCCTGCTCGCTCGCACCCGTATGACCCGCGGCCAGGATTGCCGTCGGCGTTACCACCAGCGCGTTGAATCGTCGACCGCTCTTGTCGATCCACACCACGTCCCGCTTGGGCCCGCCCCGTCGCGCCAGCGGCCAGCGGGCCGGGTCCAGGATCGTCCGGGGCGCGCCCGGCGGCAGCGGGCCGAACATGGTCAGCGGCAGGTGCTGGCTCCCCTCGTAGCTCGCCTCATAGATCAATTCCTTTCCCTCCGGCATCCGGTGCGCGAGCGACACGTAGCGGCCGTACTGCGGATAGTAGGGTGAAAACGCCGTGCGGAAACGCGACACGATCGTGTTCTCCGGCGGGTTCAGGCACTCGCCGGTCTTCAAATCGTAACGGGCCGTATCGTACTTGCTCCCGCCCAGAAACCGCAGCTCGCCATCCGCCACGTAGAGGTTGCCCTGCAGACTGATTCCGCAATCGACCTCGGCTGCCTGGTTGCCCGAGGTGTCGTTGCACCATTTCATCTCGCCGGTCACAGCATCCAGGGCATAGACGTAGGTGCCGTCGTGGTCGGCGATTCCCGCCGCCGCATAGACGATCCCATCCTTGACGGCAACCCCGCCGGCCACCGGCCAGGTGGAAATCAGTTTCCCGTACACCGGGATCCAACGCTCTGCCGGCGCCGCCCGGTAACACCAAAGCAGCCGCCCCGTGGCCGCTTCCAACGCATACACGCGGCCATCCGCCGAACCAACATAGAGCCGGCCTTCCCACAACGCAGGTGGGAAGTAGATTGCCCCAGCGGTGAACGCCTTCCAGCGGACCGAACCGTCCTCGGCGCTCAGCGCGTGCACCGCACCACTGTCGTCTCCGAGAAACACGGTATTCCCGGCAACGATCGGAGCCGCGACACGTACCCCGCCGGGCAAGGTACACGCCCACCGCTTCTGAACCGCTTCAGGCAAGCGAACGTCGGTCTTCGCCGAGCGGCTGTTGTCGCCCTGGTACGTGGTCCAATCGCCGGGGTGCGTTTCCAACGGCTCCACCGCCTTCGGATCGTCCACAAACCGCTTCAACCGCGAGCCATCGGCTGCAGGATGGAAATCGAACTTACCCGCCGATCCCAGGCAGATGTGCCCGTAGAGCGAAAGCTGGCAGCCGCACATCCAGGGGCCCCAGTACAAGAATCCGTCCGAGATGATCACACCGTCCTGGCAGGGCGGGCGCATCAGGGGAAGGTGTTTCGCCGTATCGTCCGACACATCGACCCGCACCGTCCCGCCGTTTGCCCGGAAGAAGACACTGTCGACCGTTCCGGTGGCGCGCGTGCAGGCGCGCCGACCGGGGAGTGAGGCCAATGTCTCACCCGTGCCATACGCCAGCTTGAAGCCGGCGTCGCCTTGCGGTCCGGCACAATACACCGCGTCGTCGCGGAGCACCAGTTGCAGGTTGCCGGTCTCTTTCTGCCAGAGCAGCCGTCCATCGTCCGTAGAAGCGACCACCATGCGGGGTCGCTGCGGGCCGGCGAAGAACAGGTAGCGGTCGGTACACTTCAGGAACGTTGTCGTCGCGTAACCGGTAGTGTAGTGCTGTGCCGGACCGTCGCGACCGATCGCCTCCAGGAGTTCTTTCGAATCGTTGCGCCAGACGACTTTCCCTCTGGTGACATCGAGGCACGCCAGGAACTTCTGCGGACTGTAGAAGTAGATACGGCCGTTCTTCATGGCAACGCCCCGCGCGTCGACGAACGCTTCCTCGCGGTGGTGCCAGAGAACTTTCTTCGTTGCTGGATCGATCGCCACGAATGTTCGCCCGAAGCCGAAGTTCGTTTTGGGGTCTTTGTACTCGTGCCCCTGCCACATCCCCCACGGCCAATGCCCCAGACCGGCCACGTCAGACCGCTGCGTCTGGGGCCGCGTCTCCTCGTGCCCGACCAGTGCGTAGAGGACTCCGCGGTCCAACGCCATCCATTTCCAAACCGGGCCATCGGAAATATCCGCCGGCACGACAATCTCGTCCCGAAGTTCTCCCGTGCTCGCGTCGAGGATCTTGCACGACTCGTCATCGCCAAGGTAGAGCAATTCCGGCGTGGCAATCATCGTGTTGCGGTGGATCATGAAGCCCTCGTGCAGCGGGCGCTGCCAGAGGATCACGCCGTTGTAGCCGTTGATGCCCAGGAGGGTATTGAGCATCAGATTCTGGTTCGCCTTGTGAGCAATATGGCCGAACGCACGGAATACCCGGCCCCCCGCGGCGACCGAGACCTCCGGCATGGGACAGAACTTGGGATCGCCGAGGAACTGCGTCAGGTAAGGGACGCGAGCATGCTGATCGCCTGAAAGAGGATTGTTGTCCGGGCCGTGGTAGACATGGCTCCACGAATCGACGTCTTCCGGATGAGGCTTGACGACACGACGCTTGCCGACAATGGCCACCCCCTCCGGGTGCAATACTCGCAGGAGTTCTGCTTCCCGGATCTGCGCCTCGGCGGCTCCCGACACCACGATGGCTCCGGCCAAGTTATCGGCGATGTGCAACTTGCCGAACTCACCGGCGTCGGCAAAGATACGGCTCCCCAAGAGACCGGCGGCGCTGGCCGCTTCGCGCACCGATGCGACCTCATCAGATCTCGGCGACTGAAAGTAGACCGTCAGCTCACTTTTCGCCCCGAGGGCCACCACCGACTCGGGCCCGGCGCCTTCCTCCATTCCCAGCACGACACAGACGCCACGCGAGAGCCCCACTTGCTTGAGGGCGTCCGGCGTTGAAGGAGAGATCTTCGCCGGTTCCAACGCCCAAGCCGCATGGGACCCGGCAATAGCGACAATGACGATTGCAACACCAGCCAGCCTTACGCGGAGAGTGGACATGTTCCTGCTCCTTGAACAGTGGAAGCGGGCGAAACGGCCGGTCGGAGACATTCCGAGAATCCGCCGAATCGATCGCCATTATGGCGCTGGTGGTTGCGCCGAGCAACAGCGGGAGGAAGTACCTGTCGGGGGGCGGATCAAGCAGCCCGGCTGCTGACATCGAGCGACCGCTTGGGGCCCGTCTGCCAGCAGCCGGGCTGCTGAGCCTTCTGAAATCGTAGCGGGTGGTTGACTCCAAGGGTACCACGCGTTGTATTCGGGCAACGGTGTGTGCCGGAAAGCAACGTCGCTGCCGTCGGGCATGCCAGAAAAGCGAATTCCAGCTCCGCTGCAATGTGCAAATGCCATATTTGAGGGGCGCGTACGTGGCACACCGCCTGCCTTCGCTCGCGGCGGCCACCCGGGAGGGGCCAATCCATGGCCTATGGATGAGACTGCTGAAAAAGGGGGCTGGCTCTGCAATCGGTGGTAGGCCGACTTGACGACCGACACAAGATGTTGCGGTGGCTATCCCCTTTTTCAGCAGTCTCCGAATGGCAACGCGGCCGGCAGGAATCGAATTCCGTCACCGGAAGGATGACAAACATGTGCGGCATCGCCGGAATCCATAACCTTAGCGGCGATCGCGTCGATGCGAAAAAGGTTCGCCGCATGCTCCGGCCGATCGCCCACCGAGGGCCCGACGGCGACGGTGTCGCCGCCCGCGCCGCGACGGCTCTCGGGCACCGCCGCTTGAGCATCCTGGATCTCTCTGGCGGCAGTCAACCGATGTCCAATGAGGACGGCTCCGTTTGGCTCACCTTCAACGGAGAAATCTTTAATTACATCGAACTGCGCGAGCAGCTCATCCGGCGCGGCCATCGCTTCACCACGAAGTCGGACACGGAGGTAATCGTCCATCTTTACGAAGACGAAGGCGAAGATTGCTTTCGCCACTTCAACGGGCAGTGGGCCGTGGCGATCTGGGACTCACGCCGGTCAAGACTGCTTCTGTCGCGCGACCGCCTCGGAATCCGCCCTTTGTACTATGCGGTCGTCGGCAAGAACCTGCTCTTTGCCTCGGAAGTCAAATCGCTGCTCGCCGACCCGGAAGTGCCCCGGCAAATGGATCTGCTGGGGCTCGACCAGGTCTTCACGTTCTGGTCCCCCGTAGCGCCGCGGACTGTTTTTCAGGGAATTTCGGAGCTTCCGCCCGCACACAATCTCATCGTCCGCAACGGGCACATCGAGATTCGCCGGTATTGGCAGATCGACTATCAGCCGAAAGCGATCGTCGCCGGCGAGGCCGCCGAGCGATTGCTGGATCTGTTGACCGATGCCGTTCGGCTCCGCCTGCGATCCGACGTGCCGGTCGGGGCCTACCTGAGCGGCGGTTTGGACTCGGCCGTGACCACGGCCCTCGTCCGGCGAACGACCAATGCTTCGCTTCGTACGTTCTCCATCACCTTCGACGATCCGGCCTTTGACGAGAGCGAGTACCAGCAGCAGATCGTCCGGCACCTGGGAACCGACCATCGCACGATCCACTGCCGGGGCGCCGACCTGGGCCGGGCACTGCCGGACGTCATCTGGCACACGGAAAAACCGGTCCTTCGGACTGCGCCCGCTCCATTGTACCTGCTGGCAAGCCTCGTTCGGCAAAGCGGCTACAAAGTAGTGCTGACCGGCGAGGGTGCCGACGAAATGCTCGGCGGGTACGATATCTTCAAGGAGGCGAAAGTACGGCGGTTCTGGGCTCGCCAGCCCGAGTCGGCAGTCCGCGCGGCCCTGCTGAACCGCCTGTATCCGTACCAGCGGGCGATGGTCGGCCAATCGCTCGCCTATCGCAAGGCATTTTTCCACGTGCGGCCGGGCGAATTGAACGATCCCTTCTTCTCGCACCTGCCGCGATGGGAACTGACCTCGCGGCTGAAACTCTTCTTCTCCGACGAAGTCCGCCGGCAAGTGGCGGGTCGCGATCCGCTCGACGACGTCCGGGCCGTGCTCCCGGCCGGAATCGAAGGTTGGCATCCCTTCTGCCAGGCACAATACATGGAGACGACGATGCTCCTGCCGGGCTATATCCTGTCGTCGCAGGGCGACCGCATGGCGATGGCTCACTCGGTCGAAAGCCGATTCCCGTTCCTCGATCACCGTATCGCCGAGTTTGCCGCGGAATTGCCACCGCGGTGGAAAATGCTCGGCCTCGACGAAAAACACCTTCTCAAGCGAGTCGCCGATCGACTGGTCCCGAACTCGATTGTCCGGCGCAGTAAGCAGCCCTATCGCGCTCCGGATGCCGCGGCGCTGTTCGGCACGCCGGCAGACCCGCTGCGGCTGGACTACGTCGATGAACTCCTTT
The DNA here is from genome assembly GCA_040768665.1 of Thermoguttaceae bacterium. Taxonomy (GTDB): domain Bacteria; phylum Planctomycetota; class Planctomycetia; order Pirellulales; family Thermoguttaceae; genus JABWBD01. Next base: position 41,142 of record JAXGMN010000026.1, on the reverse strand, counting down.
CGCCACGGCGTGTTTCGCGCGACGGGCTATTCGATCCGAAGGCCGTGGCGGCGCTCGTTGCAAAGTTTCGCGCCCACCGAGTGATCGGAGTGAAAGACCAGATGGCTTTGGTGGGGATACTCTCTACGCAAGTCCTTGTGGATCAATTTATCCGATCGTTCGAACCGGCGCCGAGCGACGTTTCCGGAAATGGTTTGCCTTCCTTCGTCTCGGCTTCGGTCATCGCTTCCCCCGAGCGCATCCATTAGTCATGGGAGCCCCCGCATGAGCACCGCTTCGATCTGCCCGACATTTGATTCCGACGTCCTCGATCTGGATCCTGCTGCCGAAATCGAACGGATATCCGCGTCTCTGCGGAGCCAGGTTTTCGGAGAACTGCGACGTAAAGGAGTGGTGATCGGGCTGTCGGGCGGGATCGACAGCAGTGTGGCAGCGGCCCTTTGCGTCCGGGCATTCGGGTCCGACCGGGTGCTCGGTCTCTTGATGCCCGAACGCGAATCGTCGCCGGAAAGTCTGGAACTCGGCCAACTCCTTGCCGAGCATCTCGGGATTGAATTCGTGGTCGAGGAGATCACAGGAACCCTGGACGAGGCCGGCTGCTACCGGCGCCGCGACGCCGCGATCCGCAGCGTGATTCCCGAATACGGCCCCGGCTATCTCTCGAAAATCGTGCTTCCCGGTGTGAACGACGGCGGCGCCTACCGTGTCTTTCACATCGTGGTCCAGTCGCCCGACGGCCGGATCATGCAAGTCCGGCTGCCGCTGGCAGCGTATCAGCAGATTGTGGCGTCGTCGAATTTCAAACAGCGAGTCCGCAAGGTGTTCGAGTACTATCACGCGGACCGTTTGCGGTACGCGGTGGCCGGCACACCGAATCGCCTCGAATACGACCAGGGATTCTTCGTCAAGAACGGCGATGGAGCGGCCGACGTCAAGCCGATCGCCCATCTCTATAAGACGCAGGTCTACCGGTTGGCCGAGTATCTCGAAATACCCGAGGCAATTCGGACACGCCCGCCGACAACCGACACCTACTCGATGTCCCAGTCACAGGAAGAGTTCTTCTTCTCGGTCGGCTACGACAAGCTGGATCTGTGTCTCTATGGCAGAGATCATGACGTGCCGGGCGACCAATTAGCGCAAGCGACCGGCCTGACCGCCGAGCAGGTTGCCTGGGTCTACCGCGATATCGACGCAAAGCGGTCCGCCGCGCGATACCTTCACTCCCCCTCCCTGACCGTCGCGCCGGTGTGATCCCGCTGCAGCGCAATAGAAAAGGCCCGCCGACCGTCAACTCGCGGGCCTTTTTTGGAGTGCGGTGACTCGTCACCGCTTTCTTTTCTTCTCTTTTTTTCTATTCTTCTTCTCTCTTGCCCTCTTCTCGGCATCCGCCCCAATCCTCGCGCTCTACTGAGCTTTCACCGCGCCCGACGCCGGCCGGGTCGTGACCCGCGGCTTCGACGGCGACTGGGAAGTCCCTGCGAGGTAGTTGTCGATCGTCGCATTCTGCTGCAACTGCTGGAAATAGCTCGCCATGGTAATCCGCAGCTTCTTCTCGTGAATATCCTCGTAGATGAGCTTGCGGACTGAGGCCATGTCGACTTGCACGGGATCGGTTCGCCCCACGCAGAAGAGGATCACGAACCGGGATCCGTCGACCTGTACAATGCCCGACAATTCGCCCGGCTGGAGCGAAAAAGCCTCCTTTTCCAGCATCGGTTGCCCGCCGTGCTTCTGAATCGGCGGCACCTCACCCCGCAGTGCGCGGCTGGACCCTTCGATCGAGTACTGTGCGGCCAGATTGCCGAACGCTTCCTCGGAGGGGTTCTTTCGGGCCATTTCCCAGACTTGCTGGGCTCGCCGCAGGTTATCCATCACGATGGCCAGGCACCGCACGCGCGGGCCGTAATTGGCTTCGAATCCCTTCTGGAGGTCTTCCTCGGTAATCTCGACCTTTTCGCCGACGAGCTTTTTCAAAGCCACCGTCGGCCAAACGGAATCCCGGCGGTAGATTTCCTCGGAGATGCCCTGCTCTTCCGTGACCAGCTTCAGCCAGGCGGCGATATCCGGTGAACCATCCGGCTTGGCCGGGCACGACATCGCTGCCGCGCGGGCGATTTCCTTGTCCATGTCCGCGCGGGTGATCGTGATATTCTTCTTCTTGCACGCCTGCTCAAGAAGCCTCCGGTTGATCATCCCCTCGAGTACCTCCTGGGCGTGGCGATCCAGGCATGCCTCGGCCAGCTCTCCGGTGGAAAGCTGTTTTTCGCCGACGATGGCGGCGACGTTCGGCATTTGGGCGCGCTTGGCTTCGTCCGTGTAAACGACCTGAACGGGAACGTCCTTCTGGAGAGCCCGGAAAACGTCGCTGGCAACGTCGCGGGTCTTCCGGTCCCGGATGATCTCTTCCAGCCCGGCACGGAGCTGATCGGTCATTGGCACATTGCGAGCCGGCAGCAATTCCTCACGTTTGAGGATCACGTACTGGTTGGCAACGGAGATAACCTGCGATACCTCCCCGTCCTGCATGGTAAACGCGGCTTGCTCGATGTTCTCGTCCCCGACGTGCTTTTGGATCGGCTGAATCAAGCCCTTCAGGCTGGCGCTGACGTCTTCGGAGTTGTGCATGGCGATTGTGCCGAATTGTCCGGGGTCCGCAGCCGCCTCGGCCCGAACCTTCTTGGCTTTTTCCAGTTCCGAGCACACGATCAACCGCGCTTTTACCGCCGGGCCGTAGAGGGTTTCGTATTCCTGTTGGATCTCGGAGTCCAAGATCGTCAACTGGGCACCGGCGAGCTTTCGCAGCGCCAGCGTCGGCCAGACGATATCGCTGGCGTACTGGGCACGGCTTATCCCGCGCTCTTGACTCAACATCTTCAGCCATTGGTCCGTCGGCAACCCGAAGCGTCCGGCCATTCGCTCGATTTCCAAATTGACTTCGGCTTGGCTGACCGTGATACCCCGCTTCTTGCACTCCTCGATGATCAAGTACTTGTTCACCATGCGATCGAGCACGTCCTCGCCGTAGTGCATCAGGCACTCGCCCGCGAGCTGCTCGCGCGTGACATCTTCACCGTTGACGTTAGCGACGATTTTCAGCGGCGCGGCCGCCGTCTTCCCGGGCGACGGGGCTGGCGTCTGGCCAGCGGCGACGGATGCCCGAGCTTGAGCCGGGACAGGCCTGGGGGGATCGGCGGCAGCAGTCCCAACTTCGAGACACCAATGAAGAGCGAGGCATGCGGCGACGATGCTCACGCCGCCGAGAGCAACACCAGCCTTCGACCGATGTCGCTGTGACTGGATTCGATCCGATAGCGACCACTTCTGAGTCATTGCGGTTCCTCCTTAAACCGATGTCTCCCTTACGGATGCGCGTGGCGGGTCCATCCGCGCAATTCCACGGAGCCGGCAGTATAGAAGGACCCCTTCGAATGGGTCAAGAGCGATTTTCGCGATATTTGTGGCTTTCGACGAGTCGGAAGCTCGCCTCCGTTACCACGGACCACAGCTCAGGCGGCCCGACACGCCCGGGCAGCATACAGCCGTCGGGCGACCTCTTCGGCATGAAAAAGGAGCCACCGCTTATGGGCGTAAACGGCATGGCCGGCAAGATGGCGCCCGATTTCGCCGTCCGGAAGCCCATAGTCGACCAGCAGGGTCGTCCCATCCTCGGGAACGATCGTGCCCGTGCGGAACCGCTCGAGTGGCGCAGCCTGGAGTTCGCCCCCTTCGAGGAGCTCTTGCAGACGCCGGTCTGCAAGATAGACCCGCCAGGAAGAAACGCTTGGCAGATTGTTGGTTCCCGCGATGCCGAATTGCTGGACGTAATCCCCGTGGGCGCCGTTCAGCACGTCGTCGCACTTGACCGGGAATCCCGCCCGGTACACCGGGGCGCCGGCGGCCGGCCGGCGGTGAATGAAGTGCAGGAGGCTCGAGTAACCGTCGCAATCCCAGCCATAGCGAACCGGCGTGCCGAATGTGACGATGTCCAACTGTAGATTTCTTACAGCCGGAATATGGTCCAACAGCATGCTCCGGACACGATTCCAGACCGGAATGTCGATCCAGCCGAAAATCGGCAGGCGGTAGTAAATCTCGGCGGCTCGGAAGAATTTCTCGATTGTGCCGGCGTCGCCGGCCAGTAGATTGGTCGCCAAGGCAAGGACATTGCCCCCGTGGCCGTGGCCCCAAATCAGCACCCGATCACCGGGCTCGCATTCGAGCGATGCCAACTCATCGATCAGCCGTACGGCGCCGTCGGCTCGGCCGATGTGGTGGTTCTCGCCGGACCAGGGAAATAACCCGACCGGGACCCACTCGTCTCCGGTCTGGTTCAGCATGGATTCGAAAGTTCGCGCAAAACTCTCCGTATAGCTGCCCGCATCTCCTCGGATTTCGGAGAGAAACCGTTTGCTGACGCAACGGACCATATCGCCACCCGAGGGGAAAATCCGCGCCAACTCCCCAAGTGCGTCGAGGTCGACGCCGCTTGCTGTGAGGTAGATCGCCCTCACGCGAGCGGATCGCAAGGCGACACCAACTTCATGCATTCGGTGCCGATACTCACTGGTTCCGCTGGCTGCCTGGGGCTCCGGCCCGAGTCGCTCGGGCGGCGAAATGGGGGGCAGACTGGTGTAGGATTGGTGTCGAAATCGATTGGCCTTGGGCATGATGCGTTCTGCCGGGGTCGATACGGTGAACGGTTGCCTCCGCCGGGTTGTAGCCGAGGGTCCCGGACCAGGTCTCGTACGGGCGGCCTTTTCGTTCGTCGCCCTGGTAGAAAACCAGATAGCTCATCGTGTCGCATGCGACAAACTCGTGCTCCCCCGGAGCCAGCAACGTCTGCCGGTGGACGCGTCTCCAGGTCCCCGCATTGAAATACACCTGGTTAAGCACAAATCCTTCCGCATAGCTGGCGTCCAACGGTACGCTTTCGGCCGTGTGTGTGTGACCGTACACAATGTGCTTTGCGCGGCGGTTGCGGAAATCCTGCTCGGCGACCGCATGCGTGAAGTACGAATCCGAGGTGCTTCCCCGTACTTTGTTGATCCAGGTGAGCACCTTGCTCGCCCATCCGACTGACAGTCTGCTGCTGAACTTCAGTGCCTGTTGCAGCCCATCCACCGGGTCCAGCGGGCTCCAGGTGTCCCGGTGCCGGACGAAGTCGATTGCGAGAAACTCCTCAACCAACCGGTCCCACAGCGTCTTCACTTGCTTCCGCACCGACGGATTCGCGCAGGACCTATCCAGCAGCCCATCGATCCACACCGGGATGAGCAAGCTCGGACGCACGTTATCGATTTCCCGCAGCCCCAGGAGGGTCGCCGCCGGCAGATCGTCGGCCAGTTCTTGTTCAACCTCGGCGGAGAAGCGGTTGATCAGTTCGACGACGATCACATCGCCCAGACTGCTGCAATTCCGGTCGCCGTCGAAATTGAAGGGATCGTACAGGTCGCCGTGGCGCGCAGCGACCTTGTGGCGCCGCATCGTCTGCAGCAAGTCGTCGTCGTCGGTGATGTCGTGTGGGAAGGGGGAGTCGTGGCGGTTCGTCAGCCCCATCTGCTGAACTACGGTCTGCCGAAGCGCGTCGAAGTTCGAACCCGGCAGGTGGAAAAACCAGTCGTGGTTTCCAACCATTGAGAAAATACGCACGGGAACCGGTTGAAGACCTCCGTCCGATGCCGGACGGCCGATGCGAAGTGCCGGCGGTATCTTGACCGCTTCGCCTACCGCCAATTCCCGCAGCAGTGCCAGCGAGTCCTCATTGTTGCCGAGGATGTCCGACGTGATTCGGGATATTTGTTCGAAGAATTCCGGCGAATCCGGGTTCCCCCACGGACGGATGGCGACCGATGTCGCCCATTGGGAAGACCGGATCACGTCGAGGACATCCCCAAGGAGAACCAGATCGATTCGGTCGACCGGCCGATATCCGCCGCTGACCCGCCAGGACGCCGCTTCGGCCATTTCCTGCAGCCGTCGAACGAAGATGGGCAGCGCGCCGGGAGACGTTGTCGGGCTGCTCGATCCATCGGTCAGGTGCAAATCGCTGATGATCACAAGCATGAATTCACCTCGGCGCGCGAGTCTCCCTTTTTGGGTTAGACTCTCCCACATGCGCCGTTATCGGTTCGGGACTCGCCAAACATGAGGATTGTTCCGATTAAGAGGGACTTTCACGTAACGAGGCAGCCTGCGTAAAATGGAGGCATGTGTGGACGATTTACTCTCCGGGCACCACCGAGCGCGATCGCGGAGGCATTCGCGCTGTTTGACGTGGAGCCTTTCACGCCCCGCTTCAATATCGCACCGACGCAACCGGTGGCCGTAGTTCGCGCGGCGCCGGTCGACGCAGGGAGTCCCCGGCAATTGGCTTGGCTCCGGTGGGGCTTGATCCCTGGCTGGGCGGAGGATCCGTCGGTCGGCAATCGCATGATCAATGCCCGCTCCGAGACCGTCGCCGACAAACCCGCGTTTCGGGCGGCCGTGCGACGGCGGAGATGCTTACTGGCGGCCGATGGTTTCTTCGAGTGGCAGCGGAAAGGAAAGCAGAAACAGCCCTTCTTCGTCCACTTCCGCGACGACCGGCCTTTTGCATTTGCCGGGCTGTGGGAGACGTGGGAAGGCCCCGACCATTCGGTGATCGAATCCTGCACCCTTCTGACAACCGAACCAAACCCGCTGATGCAACCCATTCACAACCGGATGCCCGTCATCCTGCCGCCCGAGCACTACGATCCATGGCTCGACCCGGACCTCCAGAAGACCGACGGTTTGCTACCTCTCCTCCGCCCGTATCCCGGCGACGAGTTGGAGGCCTATCCGGTCAGCACGTTCGTCAACAGCCCGACCCGCGACGATCCTCGCTGCATTGCTGCCGTTTAGCGTGGTTTTCCGCGGAGCACGTCCAGCGACCGATCGCAAAAATCACGCTCGGCCTGAAAACCGTTCTCCGCGAAGAAGTCAGCCAGCCGCTCGTATCGTAGCACCGGGTCGGCCCCGGTCGCCCGGCAGAGCTTGGCAAGACACTGAGGGCAAAGCCAAAGCGGGTGCCGATCTGCCTCGGCACGATGATTGCTACCGCACAGGTTGCAGCGATAGAGGATACAGTGTGCCATCGAGAGCATATGGGCCGTCTCGTGGGTGGCGGTTCGCAGCGTGCGGCGAAGACAGAGCCGAAAACTCTCGCCGCTTGCCTCCGGATCGCCGTTGCGGTAGATCGACCAAACGCCGACGCGCTGCCTCAGCGACGCCTGTCCGAAGACAAAGTTCCACCCCTCGCCGGGCCATAGATCCGAGGCAGTGAAGGCGATCATGGCCACTGCGTCCTTGGGCAAGCGAGGATAGAGCACCTCCTCGAGGACGTATGTCGTAAGAATCTGCTCGTCGCCCCACGTCGGGTGCGTTCTTCTCGCCTTGCGGGGGACAATTCGCAACGGCAGATCCTCCAAGGTTTTCACCGGCAGGCCGAAGTAGATTTCCATGTACTTGGCGGTCAGCTCGATGATCTGTCGTTGCGTGCGACTGAACTCGCCCAGGGGCTGAACGTAGATCACACGACGCTGCGAATCGGGCTTCACAGGCTTGCTGCGGACGTATTCGTCGAACGTCTGCCCGGGTTCCGGGTGCACGGCGAGCCACTCTCCCGGTTGCGGCGGCGGAAGCTTCTCGTGCAAAGGCAGGAGCCTCCGGTACGGTTCCGGAAGCACGGGAGGTTCCCCTGTCTCTCTCGCGGAGGCTGTGAGCGTCGTAGCCAGTAGTCCTAGAAAGAAGGGTGCCCTATGGATCATTCTCTGCTTGCCTTTTCGCGAAGCTTCTTCGGCACAAGTTCAATCACCACCAATTGCGGCCGACAGAGAAACCTGACCGGCGGTGCCCCGTCGCGTTCCATACCGATCCCTCTTGATACCAGTAGCTTGCCGCCGCCGGAAAGTTCCGTCATCCCTGCCGCCCACTGGCGGGGAACCTGCGAAAGCGTCACCAGTGGCCCGATCCACGGGAGCCGCACTTGGCCGCCGTGAGTATGCCCGGCCAGGAGCAGGTCGCCTTCCACGTCTCCGAGGCTGTAATTGGGCGCGTGGCCCAGCACGATGTGAAACTGTGTGGACGTCGGCGCGGTGATCTCAAGGTTGCTGTCGAAAGAGTCCCGCACTCCCAGGCAGGTGATCCGCAGGTCATCGAGCTCAAAGGATTGCGTCGATTCCACCGTTTCGATCGGTAGTCCGTCGAACGTATCTCGCCATCGCCGACTGTCCACATTTCCGCGCACGGCAAAGACACCTCGGGGCGCGGAAAACGCAATCTTGTGCAGGAAAGCATTCGCCTCTTGCCGCAAAGCCTTCTCTTCTTCGGCTGTCCCCTGGAAGTAGTCGCCCGCGAGCAAAATGAGATCGGGCCGTTGCTCGAGCGTTCTCTCGAGCACGCTCTTCTCGTAGTCGCCAAACCGATTGGCCTGCAGGTCGGCAAGCACGACCAGCCGGATCGGCTGCCGGACCTTTTCGCTTTCCACCCGGAAGCGGGTGACCTCCAGCCACTGGGGCTCCACGACAAAGGCATCGACCGCAATCGCGGCCATGACTGCTGCGCCGATACCCGCCGCGGCGGCGAACGTCCTCCGGGAGTGCCAGAAGAGCCAGGCGGTTGCCGCCAAACCGAACGTGGCGTGCACGAAAGCGCCGTAGGCTGCCAGCCGCATCGCCACCAGTCGCTGATTGGCAAGCAGCAGAGGCAACAGAACAGCAGTTGCTCCAATGACCAGAAACAACTTCAGCCACGTGGAAGTCGTCCGGCTCCGGGCCAGTATAACCAGAGCAGCCAAGTCGGCAACAAAGACCAGGAGGTTGTAGAGAAGCGCAAGCCGGTCCATCCCGAGATTGTCGCCGCAAGGCTGCCGAGCGGCAACCCCACAGGATGACCTTGGATGCCGCGGCGCCGCTCCTTCGGTCCAACGATCTGCCGTCCGTTGTCAAATCTGCCGAGTCGGCCGAGGCTTGGCTACCTGTCCCCAGTGCGGGTATAACGGTGGTGTACGCCCACACGCCCATACGGGAGACTTGCTGTGTCGGAAATCGTCCGTTTTTCAGTGTCGTTGGAAGATGATCTGTTGGAGAAGTTCGATCGCTTCTGTAAGGATGAGCAGTTCGCGACCCGGAGCGAAGCCGTCCGCCAGTTGATCCGCGACACGCTGACGCGACGGGCTTGGCAATCCGAAGAGCACGACGTGGCCGGCACCCTCACACTGGTCTACGACCATCACCGTCCGCAGCTCCGCGACCACTTGATGGAACTTCAGCATGACAACACCGATATAGTCGTCTCCACCCTTCACGCCCACCTGGAGCATGATCTCTGCCTGGAGGTGATCGTGTTGCGGGGGCCGGCGGGGCGGATCCAGGAAATCGCCTCCAAGCTTCGCGGCCTCAAAGGGATTTTCAAAGGCGAACTCGTCATGGCTAGTGCACAGGACCCTTCGCACTGATTGGTCGTCCCCGGCGGCGCGGAAATCTCGTCGTACCTCCGGCCGCGGAAAGGGGCTACAGGGGGCGCAACTGCCGAAAACAATGGCATTTAGGTCGATTTTCCGGCTCATTTGCCGCGGTCGCTCGACACGCCGGTTCGGCTGTAATAAAATAACGCTAATCGTATTATCGAACGGCTTTCCGCAACCTGCGATCACCGAGTGCATCCTGTGAGATTGGCTCGATTTGCTCCGCTTGTCGCATTGCTCGCGAACATCGCTGTGGCTGGTCTGGCCAGTGCCCATTTTCTCGTCCTCTTGCCGTCCGACGACGTCGTCGAGGCCGGTGACCCGCGGGCGGTCGAAATGGCGATCGCGTTCACGCACCCGATGGAGCAGGGGCCGGTGATGGAAATGGGCGAGCCGCGGCAGTTTGGCGCCTTGGCCCATGGCCGGAAGGTCGACCTGCGCGGAGTTCTCCTACCAAGGAAGCTGGAAGGCAAGACCGCGTACCGTGCGACGGTGAAACTCGATCGCCCCGGCGATTATGTTCTGTTTGTGGAGCCGGCCCCGTATTGGGAAGCGGCCGAAGAGAAGTGGATTGTCCATTACACGAAGGTAGTTGTCGACTTCATGGGGGCCGAAACCGGCTGGGATCAACTCGTCGGTTTTCCGGTGGAAATCGAGCCGCTAGTCCGGCCCTACGGGTTTTGGACCGGAAACACGTTTCGCGGGATCGTCCGCTACAACGGGAACCCGGTTCCCTTTGCGACGGTCGAAGTTGAGTACTACAACGAAGGCCGACGCGTCGAACCACCCAACGGCGCCTTCATCACCCAGGTGATCAAGGCCGACGCAAACGGCGTTTTTTCCTACACCATGCCGCGGGCCGGCTGGTGGGGATTTGCCGCGTTGGTCGATGGCGAGGTGAAAATACCAGGGCCGGACGGCAAACCGGCCGACGTGGAATTGGGCGGTCTGATGTGGGTGAAAACGGTGGACATGCAAGGCCCCGTGATTCGCCCTGCCGCCGGACAGGATCGCTGATGCACATCACCGAAGGGCTACTTTCGACGTCAACCGAAGGCATGCTGGTGCTCGGCGCCGGCGCCGCCGTGGCCGCCACGGGCACCGCAATCGGGCTGCGGAGATTCGATTACGAGCGGGTGCCCCAGGTGGCGATGCTCAGTGCCGCATTTTTCGTCGCCTCGCTTATCCACGTGCCTCTGGGCTTTACCACCGTTCACCTCGTGCTCAATGGGCTGGTCGGGCTGGTGCTGGGATGGGCGGCCTTTCCGGCACTTCTTGTCGCCCTGCTCCTTCAGGCGGTCTTGTTCGGCTTCGGCGGTCCGACAAGCTTGGGAATCAATACGACGGCAATGGCATTGCCGGCCGTCGTCTGCTTCGGGCTGTTCCATCGGTTTGCCGTCGGGCAAAACGATGCGATTGCCGCTCTGAGCGGATTCTGTGCGGGGGCACTGGGGATCTTGCTCGGTTCGATCATTGCGGGCGCGGCCCTGCTCGGCGCCGGCGAGCATTTCGCGGCTGTCTGGAAGCTGGTGATCCTGGCTCACCTGCCGGTCGCAATGATTGAGGGGGCCGTTACGTCGTCTGTCCTGGTCTTCCTTCGAAAAGTCCGTCCGGAACTGCTTCAATCCCCGCTTCTCCTCTCGGAGCGGTTGGGGACTGGGGATGCTTAGTGTGGAACAAAGCTGGTTACGCATCGCCGCAAGCTTGCTCGCCTGCACGGTTATCTTGGCGACAACTCCCGTGCTGGCACACAAGATCAATCTCTTCGCCTATGCGGAAGGCCCCGTGATCCATGGCCAAGCGTACGCGCGCGGGGGCGATCCGGTCGGCCACGCGAGCGTCGTCGCGTTCGATTCCGCCGGCGAAAAACTGGGCGAAGCAACGACGGACGAGCAGGGGGATTTCACGTTGCCGGCCCGGTTCCGCTGCGACCACCGTTTGGTACTGGATGCCGGAGCGGGTCACACGGCCGAGTTCACGCTTTCGGCCGAGGAACTGCCGAGAGATCTCCCGGGAAGGTCTTCCGACGCGGGGTCGGAGGAGATCGGCGAGGCTCCGCAGCCGACGACACGCGCTGCCGCCGCCATTTCGCCCGTCGACCACGAAGACTTGACCGCACGGCTGGAATCGATCGACCGGCAAATTGTCCAGCTTCGAAAGCAACTTGACGGTTACGAGCAGAAGACCCGGCTGCACGACGTGCTCGGCGGATTGGGATATATCCTGGGCCTGATGGGGCTGGCATACTACTTCCTGGGCACAAGGCGCAAGAGAGAGGAGTAGGGAGGTGACGAAAAAGGGGACCGGCTCCGCAACACCTTGTGCCTGCTGCCGAGACCAACCACGATTTGTCGCGGTGCCTGTCCCCTTTTCCATCAGACCGGAGGAGTAGGGGCTTCCACGTCTTTGCCTTCTTGCGCTGGCAGCCACCGTACATCACCGTGCATCACTCGACTCCCACGACTTGGATCGACCGCATCGACCCTCGCTTGAGGCTGGTCGCGGCGGCCGCGCTGGTTGCCGTAGCGGCCGTGGCCGACCGTTACGCGCCGCTGGTGCTCTTGCTGGCCTTCACCCTAGGGGGACTACTCCTCTCGAATGCGCGCTCGCACAACGTTCGGCGGCGTCTTCTGCCCATCAATGTCGTTATGCTAGTACTCTTGGCTGTGCTGCCGCTGACCACGCGCGGCGAGACGCTGACGACGGTCGGCCCTCTCCAGTTCAGCCGGGAAGGCGCGCAGTTGGCCATGCTCATCTTCCTCAAAGGTAACGCCATTCTACTTCTCCTGATCTTTCTGTTGGGATCCATGGAGATCACGACGCTGGGACATGCGCTGAGCCACCTTCGCGTGCCTGATAAGCTCACGCACTTGCTGCTTTTTACGGTGCGGTATGTCGACGTGCTCCACCGCGAATCGCAACGGCTCCACACCGCCATGAAGATGCGGGGCTTCCGGCCGCGAATGGACCGCCATACGTACCGGGCGTACGGTCATCTGGTTGGCATGCTCCTGGTCCGCAGCCTGGACCGCGCCGAGCGGATTGTGGCGGCGATGAAGTGCCGAGGGTTCCACGGCCACTTCCATCTGTTCGACCACTTTGCGTTTTCGCCGACGCGCGACGTGCCGTTTGCATTGTTGAGTCTCGCTGTTCTTCTGGCCGCGGCCTGGGTGGAGTGGTCATGAGCGACAGCCTCGTTTGCCTGGAAAACGTCGGATTCTGGTACGAGGCGAGCCGGCCGGTTCTCGAGGGGTGCGATTTCCGCCTCGGCGCGGGCGAGCGGATCGGACTGGTGGGGGCCAATGGCAGCGGCAAGACGACGCTGCTGGCGACGATCGTTGGACTGATTAGACCGAGCGAAGGTCGGGTCGAAGTGCTCGGCAAGGTCCGGAGGACCGAGGCGGAGTTCCATGAAATCCGTGGTCGGGTCGGGTTGCTCTTCCAGGACGCCGACGACCAGCTTTTCTGCCCTACCGTGGCCGAGGACGTCGCGTTCGGGCCGATGAACCTCGGGAAAAGCCGCGCGGAGGTCCGTCGAATCGTGGCGGATACGCTGGCTTCGCTGGGGCTGGAAGGTTACGAGGAGCGGATCACGTACAAGCTTTCCGGCGGTGAGAAGCGATTGGTTTCGCTGGCTACCGTGCTGGCAATGGACCCGGAGGTGCTGCTTCTGGACGAGCCGACGGCAGGCCTGGACGAAGAGGCGGGCGAACGGGTGACGGAGATTCTTCTGGGCCTGCCGCAGGCGATGCTGATTGTCTCGCACGACAGGCCGTTTCTCGCCCGGCTGGCGACCAAGACCCTCCGTCTGGCAGGCGGGGCCTTGGAACCCGTCGACCTCGGCTGCGTCTGGTGAATGTTGCCGCGACCGCCTTGACAGGCGCTTCGCCGCAGGGTATCTGGAAAGCTTTGCGTTCTCTCTTCCCGTGCGGAGCCAGCCATGCCAGCCGAATCGGTCTTGTCAGTCTTCGATCTTGTAGTCTTTCTCGGTTTCTTCGCCGTCGTCGTCGCCGTTTCGCTCTACGCTTCGCGGCACGAGCAGTCGTCGGAAGACTACTTCCTGGCAAGCCGCCGCCTGACCTGGCCCTTGATCGGTTTCTCCCTCATCGCGTCGAATATTTCTACGGAGCACTTTGTCGGCATGGCCGGGTCGGCGTTCGGCCGGGTAGGCATGGCCATTGCCAGCTACGAATGGATGGCGGCCGTTACGCTGGTGATCGTTGCCTGGTGGCTGTTGCCGAAATTCCTCAAGGCCGGCATCTACACGATGCCCGAGTATTTGGAATATCGCTACGATCACGGCACACGGGCAATCATGGCGACTTACCTGATGGTGGCGTATATCATCGTCCTTCTGGCAACCGTCCTTTACAGCGGTTCGATTGCCCTGAACGCGATTTTCGATATTCCTGGAGCGCTTGCGCGAAATTACAACCTTGCGCCGGAGACGGCGGAATACTATGCTGCGGTCATCGGCATCTGGGGGATTGGTGTCATTGCCGGCGTGTACACGGTCTACGGCGGTTTGAAGGCGGTCGTCTGGTCCGACTTGATCCAAGGCGCGGCGCTGTTGCTCGGAGGCGCCATGGTGGCGTTTCTGGGGCTGCGGTTGCTCGGCGGGGGAAGCGTGCTCGACGGCTGGCAGAATTTCACTGCCACAGAGGGCGACAAGCTCCACGTTGTTCTTCCCTGGAACGACCCCGACGTTCCGTGGCTGGCCGTCTTTATCGGCGGGCTCTGGATTCCGAACCTCTTCTACTGGGGCCTGAACCAGTTCATCACCCAGCGGACCCTGGGCGCCAAGAGTCTCGCGGAGGGTCAGAAAGGAATCATGTTCGCCGCTTTGATGAAGCTGCTCATTCCGTTCATCATCGTGATTCCGGGCATCATGGCCTACCAGCTTTTCGGCCCGGAGATCGAGGCGCTGGGCGGTAACGCGGGCGACAAGGCGTATCCGTACATGATCAGCCGCATCCTTCCCCCGCAGTTGCGCGGCATCATGCTGGCGGCGCTCTGCGGAGCCGTGATGAGCACGTTCAACTCGGGACTCAACTCGGCGTCGACGATCTTCACGATCGATATCTACAAACGCTATCTGCGTCCGCAGGCGACCCCGCGGCGCGAGGTCGCGATCGGCCGGATTTCGACTGCGGTGATCGTCGTCGTGTCCTGTCTTTGGGCGCCGGTGATTTCGAGTTTCGAAGGGGTGTTCAAGTACATCCAGGAGATCTGGGGATTCATCACACCGGGGATTGTCGCGGCTTTTCTCGTCGGCTTGATCGTCAAGAAAGCGCCTCCCTCGGCTGCCAAGGGGGCAATGTTGTTGGGCCTTCCGCTGTATGGATTCTGCCGCTTCGGAGAAAGTCTCTGGCCGGCTGGAAGTGTGCCGGAGTGGCTCGCGACGTTCCACGGCTGGGCCTTCTTGCACCATATGGGCCTGGTGTTCCTGGTCCTCGTGGTCTATATGCTGCTGGTCACAAAGCTCCGCCCCCTATCAAGGCCAGTCGAGATGCCGGTCTCGAAGATCGACGTGACCGTGCACCCGCAGGTCTACGTGATGGGGACGCTGATCATCGCGGCGACGGCCGGACTGTACTGGCTTTTCTGGTGATTTTGCAGCCCTGGTCACGCAAAAGCGCATGCCTTGAGTTTTCATCTTCCCACGGCGAGCCCGGAGGACCGTGGCACGCTGGCCGTTGAGCGAAATTGGACACAGCCGCCGCTGACCGGTACAATTTCCAATTAGGATGAAGCCATTGTTGTTTGGCGAGAGAACGGTATTGAGTAGCAAAGCCGCTATGAGTTACGCCCAAGCCTTTGGAATGCTGAAATCCGCCCGCGGTTGGTTTGTCGCGCTGCTGGTTGGCGGGCCGTTCGTGTGGTGGGTTTTCGGGGCAAAGGCGGAGACGCCCTCGCCTGGAATCAAGGCAGGCCAACGTGTCTCCCAACTTGAGAGGGTGGTCCACCGGGTCGAGCTTGCCGATCCCGTTTTCCCGGCGAAGTCGCCGCAGGTCTACGAACTGGTTCAGCTCAAGGATCGAAATGGCGATCCGGCGGAATACACACTGTCCTTCCGGACGCACGTGTGCGTCGATAACCAGTGCAAGCCGGTCGAGGTGACGTTGTTCTGGAATGCGGTGGGTTATTTCGAGCGGCTGGAGTACCCGCCCGCCATGCCGCTGACGAAGAAGGAGCACGTGCCGTTTACGGACGAGGACTACGTAAAGCTCGACCGGATTCTCAAGGACCGGAATTCGATCCTGGGGAGTTGGGCGGTCAGCTATTTGGAGCAGCCGGTTCCCGCCGAGGAAAACGTCGATGCGGTGACGGCGCCGACGCCGGTTACCGTGCAGGACTCGGTGGTCGAGGATGCGGCCTTTACCACGTGGGCGCTTTGGCGATGGGCTAACGGCGAGATCGTTCCGAAATTGCACAACATCACCGAGCAGAGCTGCAGCCCGGCGTATCTCAAGCGGCTGTTGAAGTCGGAAGACCGGAGATTCGCCGACTTCGCTCTCGACTATCTGGTGGAACAAGATCGGTTTGATCCCGACTTTGCCGACTCGGTCTTCCACCTTCTCGAACACGGCGAAAGGGACCAGATCCTCCGGGCACTTACGTATCTCGACAAGGCCGTCGCGAACAAGCAGACGCTGCACGCGCGGCTTGTCGACTCGTGCTGCCGGGTGCGCCCCGCAGACTGTCCGCTGATCCTGGAAAAGCTTTCCGGGGAGCCTGACCTCTCTGCGGGCACGCTCGAGGCCCTTACCGGACGGCTCGATGAGTTGCCGTATTTCCCGATCCATCTGGTTTTGCGGATGCTCGAAGAGCGGAAGTTTGCTTCGGACACGACGATTGCCGATGCGGCCGCCCTGCTGGTCAACGACGATTTCTTCATCGCCCGGCGAGCCTATGAGCATCTCAGCAAGCTCGATCCCGGCGGCGACGTCCAGGCCAAGATCGAGGCTTTCCACGAGCGAAATCGCGATCGGCTGTAACTCACTTCCCGGCCGGGACGAGTCGACCGAGGTAGCATCCATAAAGACGTCCGGGATCGTTCCTTGCGCCGTACAGGTGCTCGAACTTGTTGTAGACGTAGACCAGACTGCCGTCGTGCCAGGTGATATCGGGACTGGAGTTGTATTTGACGTCGTCGACCAGCGAAGTCTTTTCCACGCTCCCGGTCCGCGGGTCAATCAGTGCCAGGCCGATGTCGTGGAACATGTACCGGCCATAGATCGGCGACGGGTAAGGTTCGCCGTATTTCCACACCAGTGCCAGGCGATCGCCGACCTGGACGCCCTTGGCGTACTGGTTGAAACCGGCAGGGCTGACGACCAACAGCTCGCGAAAGCGGCGGCCGTCGAAACGCACGAGCCAGAGCTTCTGGTGATCGGTGTTGGCCTGTGAATCGGTGAATGTCACCATCAGCTCTTTGTCGAAGACGCTGAGAAAGGGCGTATACGGCGTTTCGGTTGGCTGCGGATCGAGCTCGTGAACGGGTCCCAGCCCGGCAAGATCCGCGTCGAGGGTGCGAATGGTTATGGTGGTCTGGTATCCGTCGGGCAGCGGCCGCCAGCGGCAATAGCTCACCCAGAGCTGACCGTCGACGGCCGCGATCCCGCCGTTCCAGGTGCTCTCGCCGGGGTTGTCCGGTTCGATGACCAGCGGGCCGGCGATCTTTTCCCCGCGAGTGTCGTACGACGCGATGCATTGCCGAGCATTGGGGGCATCACCGTGGTATGCCCGTTTCCACGAAATGTAGAGCCGGCCATCGAGGACGGCCGACTGCGTCTGCCCCTGGTAGCATGGTTTGCCGTCGACCAGGAACGGTTCCACCCAGGCTTTGGTCCAGACCGGTTGGAAGTCTTCGTCCAACTGGCTCAACCAGATCGTGCCGCCGCGGCATTCGCTGTAGTAGAGCTTTCCGCCGGCACTCTCGATGCAGGGGTAAACGGCCGGCGGCGTGGGGAGCGGTTGGTCGGGCGGGATGCTGAAGCCGCTGAACGTCCGGGTTTCTGCCGGCTTTGTCGAGGCGGCCAGCACCTGGCTTTCGGATGCGACGCTACCGTCGAAGGCAACGCGCCGCACGAGAAACTCGTACTGCGTGTCAGGCTCAAGGAAGATGACATTGTGGAATCGCTCGAGCACCACCGCATCGACCGGCTGCCAGTCCGCTTTTCCTTTTTCGCGGTAGAGCACGCGCCAACTCTCGATGCCGTCGAACTCCGCATCGCCCAAGAGGTTCGCTGGGGAGCCTTCGCGGGCTATGCGTACGCCGTCGAACCAGCTCGTGCCCTTTCCGACCTGGTAGACGAGGCATCGCAGGAGTTGAACGTCGGCGGGTAGTTCGAACGAACCGGAGATGTCCGACCAGTCGTCCGACTGCGGCAGATCGCGCGAGACCAGGCCATGATGCTCGCGCGACGAGCCGATGTAGCAGTCGATCACCACCCGAGCCTTCCCCTGTTGCTGATCGGCTGTACGGTACGAGAGCCGGTAGTCGTAGCGGCCCGGGGAATGCGCAGTTTCCAAATTCTGGATGAAGCAGCCGCGGGCGTTGTCGGCGGATTCGGTGCCACGGACTCGGGCGGCCGCGGAGCCGCCGCAGCCTTCGCAGGGGACGATTTGCGCCTCGTGGGTCGGACCGGTCGGTGTGCTTAGGTTCCATTGCGCCGAGTTTCGCAGTGTGCGCACCTCCTGGTCCGTTTCCCAGGCGATCATCACGCTGCGCTCGGTCTGGCTGGGACTTGTAATCGGAAACGTACCGCCTGCAACCGGCGCCAGGGCGAGCAAGAAGAGCGGGAGGAGGACCGGCAGGTTCATGGTGTTTCTCCTAGGCGGGGACGATTGCTTCGTGACGGCGTAGCAGTACTTTCACGTCATTGATCGGCACGGCCAAGGGTGTGGTATTGAGCTGGGCGGCCAGGGCCGCAACGGCGCCGGCGGCCTGGCCCATGGCCATGCAGGAGGCCTGCACGCGGAGGGCCGAGTTGGCCAAACGGTCGCTGCTGACGCACCGGCCCGCGGCCAAGAGATTGCGGCTGCCCTTGGGAACCAGCGCGCGGAGGGGAATCGTCGGCACAATGCCGCGGCGAAGCGGTTCGGGCTTGACTCCGTGGCGGTCGTGCAGATCGATCGGATAGAACGAATGGCCGATCGCATCCTCGAAAACCCGTCCGCCGGTGTAGTCGTCGACCGTGATCTGCACATCGCCGAGGATGCGATACGTCTCGCGGACGGCGGTCTCGGGCTGCATCTTCAGGAGCCGGGCCTTTTCGCAGCCGGGAAGCGAGCGGATGAACCGCAGGAGCCTGAGCACGGACGCCCGACCGGCGAGGTTGGCCTGTGTCTTGGTGGCCGAGGTCGAACTGTCGGCGCCGAAGACGTGCTGGGCGTTGCTGCCGCCGGAGCGGAGGAAATTCAGGAAGTGGCCGCCCGCGTGGCAATAGTCGCCTTCGTGCAGTTGGCCGGCGGCCAACGCTTCGCGATAGCGGTTTTGAATGACATCGGCATCGAGTTTTTTCGTGTCGTAGTGACCGAAGGCAAACATGAGGGTGCCGGGCTGCGTTTCCTCTTCGCGGAGACGTTCCAGGCCGATCAGGCCGACGACATCGGCGCCGCCGGTACAGTCGATGAGCTGGCGGCAGGCGATCGTGCGGCGAACGCCCGTGCCGGCGGTCTCGACCAGCCAACCATCGGGCGATTGCTTTACCGAAAGCGGCATTTCGTAGTAGGCGAGGACGACGCCGGCTTCCATGCACGCTTCCTCGGCCAGGGCCGCATAGAGTTGTCCGTTGATCGCGACCTGGTGGAGGGAATGTCTTGCGGGTGGTTTCGAAAAGTCGGGCATGGTACCGCTGTCGAACTCGACGGCTTTGCAGACCAACTCCCAACCGATGCCCGCGATGACCTGTTTCTCCCAGGCGTGGAACAGGCCCGGATAGGCGACGCCGCCAGTGGTGGTTGTGCCGCCGAGTTGGCTGCCCATTTCGATGAGCATGGTGCGGGCGCCCGCCCGCGCGGCCTGGATCGCGGCGACCGTCCCGGCGGTACCGCCGCCGATCACGAGAACGTCGACCGATACGTTGGCAGCTTCGGAGGCTGCGCGGACGCAATGGGGAAGCGAGCCGATGGAAACCGCGCCGACGCCGGCGGCCGTAGCGGCTTTGAGGAGGTCGCGTCGTTTCATGGTTGGTGCACTCCTTAGCGAACAGGTGTCATGATGTTGTGCTGGAGGGTTAGGGCGAGGTGTCGCGTTTGCTGGCTCGACATACTGGGAGGGAGACGCCCCTGTCATCCGCGCTCCCTTGCCTTGCAGTGTTCCCGTGGCACGGATGGCAAAGCCGGGGCACGGATAACGGCGCAAAACAAGAGCGGAAGCCCTGGTGATTGCCGAGGGGGTCAGTCCGCGGGTTTTACCTGGATGGGATCGGTTTGGATATGTTGAAGGTTGTTGGGGTGATCTTCGCCGATGAAGGCGGCGAAGCGGATGCGGTTGCCGGGGATGTCTTGGGGCAGATCGAAGGTGATTTCTGCCGTGTTGGTGCCAGAGGCTTCGATGATTTTGCGTTCAACCCGGTGGTCGTCGGGCCCGGCTTTGAGGGTGACGTGGATGAGTTGCTTGCCAAGATTTGGAGGAATCTGGTGGGAGACCTTGACGGTAATGGGGGCTCCGGAAACTGGGCCGGCGGGAACTTCCATGGAGAGGATGTTGTTTTTTCCCTTCTGTCGCCGCTGAGAAGCAGGTTTGTTCTTGGCTTTGCGCTTGCCTCGCTCCGCCGATTCCTTCTCCACGCGGGCCATGTAGGCCTCGCGGATTGCGGAATCGTGGCGATTTTGGAAAACCTCCAGGAGCGGATCGCCGGTTCTCTTCATCCATGCTTCCAATTCGCCGCGAAGGCGGTTGATCTCGTCCTGGCTGGCAGGGTCGCCGATGAGATTGTCGAGAGCGTCGGGATCTTCGAGGACGTAATAGGCTTCCTCGGGCACGCGGTGCTGGATCAGGTCCACGCGGGCGGCGATCTTTGGGTCGGTCTCGGCCAGTTCCTTCATTCGCCGGAAGGTCGGGGTGCCGGCGGTTGCCGTGGCCATGATTCGGCGGCCGTCGGACCACGGGTTGAAGATATAGAGATGGGTCCTGGTCTGGACGGCTCGCATCGGGCTGCGGTTTCCGCCGGCGTTTTCGTTGTATTCCTTGATGACCAGGTCGCGGCCGTCCCGGGTCTCGCCCTTCAGGAGCGGCAGGAAACTGCGGCCGTCGAGCCCGGGCGGATGGGCAATCCCGGTGGCGTCCAACAGCGTCGGGAGGAGATCGACGGCGGAGATCATGTGGCGGTCGTCGGCGGCCCCGGGGCTGACCACGCCCGGCCAGCGGACGATCCAGGGGGTGCGGGTGCTGTGGTGGTAAAGCTGGGTTTTTGCGAATGGCAGCGGCATGCCATGGTCGGAAACAAACATGACGAGCGTATTCGCTTCCTGGCCTGACTCCGTGAGCGCTTTGAGCACGGCGCCGGCACAATCGTCGGCCCGCCGAACCGAAGAGTAGTAATGGGCCAGTTCCTTGCGGACCACGGGGTCGTCGAAAAGGAAGCCGGGGATCGGGACTTCATCCGGTGTGTAGACTCGCGACGGCACGTTTGGATCGGGGACGGTTTCGCCTCGGCGGCCTTCGGCATAGAACGGCTTGTGCGGATCGGAAATATTGATGATCAGGCAGAACGGCTTGCCGGCCGCCTTCGCTTCGGCGATGCCTTGGCGGGCCGACTGGTAGTAGGACTCGATATTCTTCGGGTGAGCCTGGGTGCCGTCGGGCAGCGTATCGAGCACGACGTCCCACGCCGGATAGGGATGGTAAGGCGTGGAGTGTGAGACCTTGCCGCGGATGCCGGTGAAGTAGCCGGCCTGTTGCATCAGGTCGGCCAGTACCGGGTAGTCGGCGTCGCGCACCTGGTAGAAGCCCTCGACGCGGTTGTTGTGCGGGTAGCGGCCGGAATACATCACGTTGCGCGACGGCATGCAGTTGCCGACCTGGACGTGGGCGTAGTTGAAACGCAGACCTTGCGAGGCGAGGCGGTCGATGTTGGGAGTGGTTCCTTCGAGCTTGCAGCCGAATGCGCCGATGGAATCGCAGCTCATATCATCTACCGTAATGTAGAGGATGTTCGGACGGTCGGCGGCGGAGGAACGGCTCGGCGGAAAAACCAGAGCAATCAAAGCAAGCAGGATGGAGACGGAGACCGAGTTGCTGCGGGTTTTCATGGGAAATCCTCACTGGGCTTGAGAGCACAGGCATCTTTCTTGCCAGGCGGCCTGTTTGTGGCCAGTAGCTGCCGAACCTGATTCACCTGCCGGATAAACCGGCAGGGGTCTTAAGTCGACGATCGGTCATGGCTAGCTGACGAACCTGGTTCACCTGCCGGGCGAGCCGGCAGGGGGCCTGGGCCCGGGATTCATGCTACCGTTTGGGGCTTTCTGGTGTCGATTCGGGGTCGCGATTGAAGTAGGTTCGGGTCTCTCGGACGACGATTCCGCTCAGGAGAATCAGTCCGATGAGGTTAGGCAGGGCCATCAGGCCGTTGAGCAGGTCGGAAAGTGTCCAGACGAAGTGGAGGCTATAGACGGCACCCGCGTAGGAAGCCGCGATATAGAGGATCCGGTAGATGGGCACGACACGCGAGCCGAAAAGATACTCGATGCTGCGGTCGCCGTAGTAGCTCCATCCGATAATGGTCGAGAAGGCGAAAAGGCTGAGGCTTATGGAGACCGCCCAAGGGCCGATCGAGCCGGGCAATCCGCGGAGAAAAGCGAGTTGGGTGAGCGGAGCGCCGTTCAGGTCCGACTCCCAGGCGCCGGTGGCGAGAATGCAGAAGCCGGTCATCGAGCAAATGACGATCGTGTCGATGAACGTCTGGGTCATGGAGACGAGGGCCTGGCGGACCGGTTCTTCGGTCTGCGCGGCGGCAGCGGCGATGCCGGCGGAGCCGAGGCCGGACTCGTTGGAGAAGATGCCGCGGGCGACGCCGAAGCGGATCGCAGCGGCCATCGTGGCGCCGGCGAACCCGCCGGTCGCAGCCGTGCCGGTGAAGGCGGTCTGAAAGACCAGGCCGATGATTGCCGGTATCTTCTCGAAGTGCAGGACGAGCACCGCGAGCGAGGCAACGAAGTAGACCGCGATCATCACGGGGACGAAGATACCGGTGAAACGACCGATCGACTTGATTCCGCCGAGGGTGACGGTGGCGAGCAGCACGGCGATCACGGCCCCGCTGAGCCAGGGCGGTACGTGGGCGAGGTTGTCGAGTGCGTCGGCGACGGAGTTCGACTGGACCATGTTGCCGATGCCGAAGGCGGCGGCTGCGGTGAAGGCCGCGAAGAGGACGCCGAGCAACTTGCCGAAGGGCCGCCACGGGATCGCTTCGCTGAGGTAGTACATCGGGCCGCCGCATTGTCGGCCGGCGGCGTTGGTCACTCGGTACTTGACGGACAGAAGGGCCTCGGAGTACTTGGTGGCCATTCCTACCAGCCCGGTAATCCACATCCAGAACAGCGCGCCGGGTCCGCCGAGCGAGATGGCGGTTGCCACGCCGACAATGTTGCCCGTGCCGACGGTGGCGGAAAGAGCCGTCATCAGCGCCTGGAAATGGGAGATGTCGCCTTGCTTGTCGCGCTCGGTCCGGACGATGAAGGCGAGATAGAAGGCTTCGTGCAACTTGCGGAACTGGAGGCCCGCGAGGCGCAGCGTGAGGAACAGGCCAGTGAGCAGCAGGAGGGGAACGAGGAACCAAGGTCCCCAAACGAATCCGGCGGCGGCGGCTACGGCTGAGCTAAGGGTGGTGAACATTTCGAGCGGATTTCCTGGTTGCTTCTCGGTTCTACGCAACGCACCAAGGGGTGTTGCATGGACGGCAGTATTGGCGCAAGGTGTTTGATGGGCGACAGTTCGGAAAAAGGGCCAAGTTAGTAATTGTGAGGTACGTGTTGCATGGAGGTCAAGCCGCTGCCGATCGCGAGTACGTTTTCTGTGTTGATGGGGGGATGCTTGGAGGCCTTCCTTTCTCAACACGGTTGCGGTGTGTTGAGAAATGCCGGGTTGGGCGGCGATGCCGAAAGTCTTGACGGGTCCTGCACTTGCGCATGCGGCTTTGTTCCAGGTTCGCGTCGAGGGGAAGGGCGGATGTTGAGAAATTGGCTCCCAAAAGATCGAGCTCCAAAATGACCTTGGCTTGACCTGCCAGTTCATGCGGCGCCTCGGTGCTGGGGTGGTGTGGACGCGAGGGATTGACGCGGCAACAAAACAGAGCCCGTCGGCTGAGCCGCTTGCTGCGGTTGGCAGCGGACGGCTGCGGCGACGGGCTCTTCTGGATACCTGGGGTTTGGGTTCAGGCTCTTCGGATACCCACGGCGTTTTCATCAGTGTAGTAGACCTGGTGTACTTGTGTCAAGTATTTTTTCTCGGCCGAAAAGGGGCTGGTGGCCAAGACGCAGCCCGAGTGGAGTTGATCCGCGGGCTTACCCTGCAACCGCTTGATCGCCCGTAGCGGGATGGCTGCGAGGAGAATCACGGCCGGTTGCCCCAGGCGCGGAAAGCGGAGCGTTTGAAGCTGCGCCCCAGTTGCCATTCTTCCCCAACCAGGGTCCTTTCTCGATGCGTTGCGCACTGAAGGAACTGCGGATCTCTTGCCGGGCCAGACAGCGCGCGGTAGATTGCCCGTAGGATTACGCTGGTCGGCTCCCGCTCGATCGGGCTGCTGTTCCCAGTGAAACCGCAAAATGCGACACGTTGAGCGCTAGAACAACCGCGGACAAGGGGAAAATGGGGCGATACTGGTCCGACGAGCCAAGAACAATCACCATTGATGTCGGCGGAGTCACGACACCAGAACGCCTGCGTGCAGTTCTATCCGAGCACTTCGATGTTCGGCCGGATGTCAGGGGACTTTCGTGCACGATCTCGCTCGCTGAACAGGAATGCCCATATCGCGTCGTCTTCCTCCACTGGCCGAAGCTTCGGCAGCACATGCCAAGATATGCGCGACGACTGAAACGCATCTTCGACAGGTATTCCCGATGGCATCCTCACGCGTTAGTCGTCGAGTACGATCCGTCAGAAGTGCCGGAGCCAGATGCGCAGTCATGACCGGATTCCTCGAACATGCCGCAGCCGCAGAGCGGGTCGCCTACTGGTGACACAGACCGCCAAAGGATGGTAGACTGATCCTTTCCTGACTCGTTATTCCGAAACAGGCCGCGGCGACGGCTGCGGCCCCCGTTGGCCCGTCAGGTTTGCCCGTGAAAGATCGACAGGACGCCGAACCAGTCCCCGTTTTGTTAGGGCCTTTGAGTCTATTCCGTGCCGGGGTAATATCATTGGGTTTCGGCTACGGCGGCTCTGGTGCGGCTGCTTCCACGGCGGCTCGTTGCAGCTTCGCGTCGGCCCAATTTGCCATGTCGCTGTAATAGTTGTTGCCTGCGTCGGTCACCACCAGACGCAGCCGCTTCACTCCGGCCACCGAAAGATCGATCGCCTTGACCTCGCCCAAGCCTTTGAGCACACCGCTTGCGAACAACAGGCGGTCGTCGCCGAAGACCTGGAACTCCACGGTGCCGCCCTGCTCAGCCCCGCCGACCGTGGCGGAAAACCGGTGGTACTCGCCGTCAATCCGGTAGACGATCTCGGAAGGCGCGTGGGTGCCGAGCCCTTTGCGATATCGCCGCCCGCCGAGTGTCAACGGTTTGTCCGTCACGTCGCGGTCGCGGCGGGGCAATCGATCTCCGTTGGCCGTCCAGCCCGCGCTGGCCGATTCCCAGGGGAGATTGCTCAGGTAGCTCCAACCGCCGGCCGTTTCTTCCGGCACCGCCAGACGCGGCGGTGGCGGCGCGGGCAGAACCACCGTCTGGCTCTGGGCGCCGCTTCCCCGCAGGGAAGCGAGATCTTCCCTTGGCCGGTCGGCCAACGCATCCCGCAGGCGGGCCAAGGTTGCCAGAAGCCTCTGGTAGTCAGGATCGTCTTGGGTGGCGAAGACCGGCTCACCGCATCGCTGCCAACCGCCGGCCGATTGGGCCAACGGGGCCACAAGGGCTCGGGAAAGCGCGACGTCGCGGCGATTGAGGCTCATCCACCAGGTGTCCTGCCGGCCATCGCCCGAACTGTGGCAAGCGGCGCAGCGCCGCCCGTGGATGGATTCCAACTCCTGCCGGATTTCACCGGCAAAGAGGTTCCGTTTCGGGCCGTACGAATCGGACTCATACCGGTCGTAGTAGACTCCGTTGGCATCGATCCAGTTGACCAGACGTAGGCGCTCGTCTTCACTGAGCCCCACGTTGTGATGCCCCGCGTCCAACAACCGCATCAGCGGGGAAGTTTTTGAGCCGTAGGTGTAGGGCGGCCGCGCGTAGACGTCGTCGGGATGGTCCCAGCGATTGGCGTTGGCGGCACGGATGTACGGCAGCAACTCCTCGTAGCCGACGGTGAACTGGTCGGTGAGATCATCCGTGAGGATCACCAAGTTGGCCGTGCGGTCGTGGGTATGGCAGGCGACGCAGCGAGCGTTGAGCACCGGTTGCACGTCGCGGAGGAAGCTGACGATCTGCGTGCCCCAGGGCGGCGATTGCGGGCGGCTCGGCTCGCGACGCAGCGCGGCGACCGGCCGGGCGGGCGGGGCCGTGTTGCGAGGCTCGTGGCAACCGATGCACGCTCGCCGCTCGCCCGGCTTGAGACAGACAACGCTGCGCATCCGCTGGATTTCCTGCTGCCTGGCATCGAGTGCCGCGAAGTAAACGTTGCGGTTTGCCGGGACGGTGAAGTGGGCGGAACCATCGGCCTCGATGGGCACAGTGCCCAGGACCCGCTTGATCGTAAAGATCGATGTGCCCGAGGTGATCACGACGCCGCCGCGCCGTACCCCTTTGCGTGGCACATCTTCCAGGATCCGCAGGTAGCGGGCCGTGCCGGGCGTCACTCCGGCGAGACCGATCGACACATCGGACAAGACGAGCACGGCCTCCGCGCCGGCGGCGTCAAGCTCGGTGGCCGGGGGCAGAACGGAAGGCACCGCGTGCGGCTGCGGCCGTGCCACGAGCGGGACCGGCTCCGCGCAGGAGATCTCCGGGTCGCGGTAGACAAGGGCCAGGTTGCCGTGGCGGTCGCCGACATAGAGGGCCCAACTCGCCTCCAGCCAGGGCAGCACCGTGGGCGATCGTCGATGGCCTTGAGCGATTCGCGGAAGTGCCAATCGAAACGAAGCATTTCCCCGGCTGTGTCGCCGCCGAGAGCCAGCCGTGGCAAGCCCGGCAACAGGGCCGCGATAAGGCCGAGAGTCGCGACGCAGGTTCTTGAGATTGACTGTCGGGATCTATCGTCGCCTTTCCAGGAAGCAGTTTTGCCGCTGGCCGGTCGCGAAGTTGTCGGACGACTAGTGAGTCCGACCAGATGCAGGGCTGGAACCACGCTTGGATGATGAGGTGACATCTGTAGCACGTAGTCGCTGGGGGGATTGAGGTCGAGATGCAAGAAGAGACCGCGCATGGTGAGCTGACCGACCGGGCGCCCGAATTCCGGGATCGGCAACTGGGAGATGTGTGTCCAACAGCTCTGCAAGGTTCATGGTGATTTCCGCAGTGCAGGCGGCGCCCTCAGGGAGGGCAAAGCTGGTCTTCGAGTTCCGCCCGCTGAGGCGGCGCCGGCGGAGGGGTCGTCAGCCAGGCCAGGTTGAAAACGTAGTGCTGCTTGGACGAGATCAGGTGAACGACGCCGTCGGGCGCCTGGCAGATGGAAAGGTATCCCCGCGGCTCGGCCGACGTGGCGCTCATCGTGAACGCTCCCGTGTTTCCGCCGCCGTCGACCTTTCGCGGCCGGCCGTCGTCGGTGATCAGCCGCTTGATCTGCCACGACTGCCCTTCATCGGTCGACAGAGCGGCAAAGAGGCCCGAGCCGACGTGCTCGTTGCCCGCCGCGTCGCGGAAGCGGACCTCGCGGCCGAACGAGCAGAAGAGGATCGGTCCTTCCTTCAGTCGCAAGCTCGCCAGCCGCTGGCCGCCGCCGATCGGCGGAAAAGGACTGGCGCTGTAGGTCCAGGTTTTGCCCCCGTCGCTGGAGATGCTTTGTGGCATGCGGCCGTCGATGTTGTTGCCGCGACCGAATGCCAGCAGTCGGCCGTCGGCCAGTTGGACGAAGCCGGCGTGGATCCCGGCGATGGTGGCGCCGGTCGAACCGGCCGAAAAGTCCGGGATCGGGGCGTCTTGGGCGGGATCGGTCCACGTCCGGCCGTCGTCGCGGCTGATCAGCACGGCGCTGCCGCCCGCGCCTCCGGGGACCGCGTCGCAAGGGACCAGGATCGCGCCTTCGCGGGTGCGGATTACCGACTCGATCGGCATGTGGTGCAGGCCGTGCTCCGGCATGATCAGGCGGGCCTTGGACCAGGTGGCGCCGTTGTCGGTCGAGGTTCGCAGGATCGTCGCCAGGCTGCCCCAGGTGGCCGCCGCCGCGAGGCCATTGAAATGGTGGAGCGTGCCCTTCTCATCGACCCACAGGGCGGAGGCGTGGTCGTTGCGGTCCGGGGCGTCCCAGAAATTCGAGGCGACCTGCCAGTCTTCCTGGCCATAGGGCAGGCGGCTGGCGACGATCCCCAGCTCTCGACCCGGCTCGGTTTGGCAGGTGTACCAGATCGCCAACAAGTCGCCGTTTGGGCAATTCACCAGCGCGGGACAGTGGTTGTGGCGGTTGAACACCGGGCAATCCTCGGCTGCCGGCTGCTTTACGTATTGCCGCGGGCCTCGGAAATACGGCTTTGCCGGATCCGGCCCCTTGGCCAGTCCGTTGGGAATCTCCTGCGAGACATCGCGGGCGTTGAGCGGGGCCGGCGGCGGAGTCAACGGCTGTGTCGAAGAAAGTTCGCCCTCAACGACGCGGAAGCCGATCAGCCAACTCTTGTCGTCCGGCAGCGTGCCGCTGCGGTTCGACGAGCGGAGGAACTCAAGCGTGGTGGAATGGCTGCCGCCGCGGGCGACGCGGAAGTCGCCGTCGGCGAGGCCGATCGGATCCGTCTGCGGCCCTGAGGCGTAGGGTCCGTACCAGTCGAAGCACCACTCTTCGACATTGCCGTGCATGTCGTATAGCCCCCAGGCGTTCGGCGGCGTTTTGGCGACGTGCAAAGCCACGATATCGCCGTCAGTCCGCCTGCCGGGAAACCAACTCACGGCCACGTTCTTCTGAAACGGCTCCGGCAGCGAGTCGCCGGTGTGGTAGGGCGTTGTCGTGCCGGCCCGGCAGGCATACTCCCACTCGGCCTCGGTGGGCAGACGATACGGTTTGCCTTCCTTCCGCGACAGCCATTGGCAGAACGCCGCGGCTTCCTGCCAGGACACGAAGATCGCAGCCTCGTCGTCTTCCTTGGAGAATCCCAGCTTGCCTCGCACGTGCTTGTGCTGCGGGTCGAACTGTTCGTACTGGGCATTGGTCACTTCGGTGGCGGAGATCGAGAAGGGCCGGCTGATGGTCACCGGATGCACGGGCCGTTCGTCCCACTGGCCGTCGTTCGATCCCATGACAAACGTGCCGGGCGCGATGCGGACCATTCGCATGCCCAACGAGTTGATAACTTCGTCACCGCGGGCGGCCGACATAGAAGCGATTGTCGCAATCAGCAGTGTGAGCAGTTTCATCACGAGTGGTTCCCGACGTCTTGGAGTGCTGCGGTCAAGCGATGTTGCCATTATGCGATTGCCGACGGTTGCGCCGCAACACCATGCACCCGCAGTGTGCGGAAAAGCGGCTGCGCGAGTTCCATCCGGGCCCCGGCGGCGGTATAATAACGGGAGTCTCCGGAGGAACGTGCTATGTCGATCCATGACTGGACTCGCGTCGACGCCGGTCTGTTTCACCACTTTCACCAAGACTGGACGATCGAACTCGCCCGGTCGCTGAACATCGGCCGATTGCCGCCCGGCTTCATCGCGCTGGTCGAGCAGCAGACCGGCGGCCCGATTCCCGACGTGCTCACCCTCAGCCGCGAGCCGAGAGACACGGCGAGTCGTGAACCGGCTGGCGGCCTGGCCGTCGCCACTGCCCCGCCGCAGGCCCGGTTCGTGATCCAGGGGGAGGAAGACACCTACGCCCGCCGGGCCAATCGCATTCGCATTCAGCACCGGCACGGCGAAGTGGTGGCCGTCATTGAAATCGTTTCGCCGGGGAATAAGGGCAGCTCGAGCGCCCTTCGGGCGTTCGTCCGCAAGACGTCGAACCTGATCTGGGAGGGCATCCACCTGTTGATCGTCGATCTGCTCCCGCCTTCCGTACGCGATCCCCAAGGCATTCACAAGGCAATCTGGGACGAGATCGTCGAACGGCCGTTCGAATTACCCGCCGACAAGCAACTGACGGTGGCAGCCTACCGCGCGGCGCCGATCAAGACCGCCTACGTGGAACCCGTGGCGGTGGGAGACGATTTGCCGGCGCTGCCCATTTTCTTGACCGAGGACGAGTACGTCTTGGCCCCGCTGGAAGAGACGTATCAGGCGTCGTGGGCGGCATTCCCGCAGGAGCTCAAGGGACTGCTCGAGCCGTCTGCGGGCGAGTAGTCCTTCTTCCGCGGCGCTCAGTGTCCCCGCGGTACATATCGTACGATCAACGCTAGGCAGTGGCACAGCGACGGCAAGCCGAACGCGCTGAGTTGGGTCGAGTGGAAGCAGGGCCGCGTGCGCCGGAGTTGGCTTCAAGGGATTTTGAATGCGTCGCGGAGCTCGCGGATTACGGCGTCGGGCATGGCCGAGACTTCGCCGACCGTCCGGGCGTTGATGACCGCTTCGGCCGTTGATTCCAGGACCTCGAGCCGGTCGAAGGCATCGAGCACGCTGGCGCCGGTGACGAGGACTCCGTCGTTTTCCAGGATGGCAGCCGGTGAGCCTGCGCTGGTGAATTCGGCGATGCGGCCGTCGTGCCGGTACTGCACGCCGTAGGGCACCCGCTGGACGTCGCGGAGAAACACGTAGCTCTCGGGAATCGTTCGGGCATCGAACGTCGAGTCGGTGACGCTGAACGCGGTCGCATTGACCGGATGGGCGAAGACGACCGCCTCAACGTTCGGGTGCCTGCGATAGATGGCCTGGTGTGCCATGACGGCTCGGCTGGCCTTCTTGCCGGTTTCGCGGCGGTTGCCTTCCACACGGACGAAGTCGGACATCTCGAGAGATTCGCGGTCCTGTTGGGTGGGCGTGATCAGGAACGAATCCTCGCCGAGCCGCGCAGAAAAACTCCCTTCCGTGCTGATCAACAATCGCTGCCGGCAGCCGCGACGGAGGAACAGACACAACTGCCGCCGCAATTCCAACTCATGGGCGGTTGGAGATCCGAAGTCGAACGACTCCAGGGCGACGCTGCGGCTGTGAGCCTGTTTGAGGCGGGCCTCGTCGAGGCAGCGGACTTCACCGAGGTGACGGGCCTTGATCAGGGTCTTTGCGGCGAATTCGAATGCCTCGAATCGCTGGAAGGCATGCGACAGCGACGTGCCGCCGACCACGATGCCGTGATTCTCGAGGACGACGCTGTCGCAGCCTGCCTTGAAGGCTGCAGCGATATTCTCGCCGAGCCGTTTGCTGCCGGGCAGGGCGTACGGCGCGAAACCGGTGCGGCCGCACATGAAATAGGCCTGGTGAAATAGCCGGGTGTCGGGCGTCTGCCGGCAGATGCTGAACGCGACGAGGGCCACCGGGTGGGCGTGGACGACCGCCCGAATGTCCGGTCGGGCTTCGTACACCGCCTGGTGGAACGGGAATTCGGACGAGGGCCGATGCGCACCTTCCATCGCACCGGTGGACGCGACACGAACGACATCGTCGCGGGTGAGACTGCCCTTGTCTACCCGCGCCGGCGTGATCCAGATGTCGCCGCTCGGCTCGCGAATCGAGATATTGCCGCCGGAGGTCGTGGTCATGCGGTACCGATAGATTCGTTCCATTGTGCGCATGATCTCGTCGCGGGGGTGAGTCCATGTTGTGCTCATAGCAGAGTCTCCTGCGGTTCATCCGCCCCTCGAACCGATCGAGAGGTGGAAGTGCGATGCGGGTCTGACAGCATTGAATGTACCAGTCATGGGCAAGACAGCAAGTGGCGGAAATGCCAAGGTCAATGCTCGTAGATGAACGTAGACAGGACATACAGGAAGTCTTCGTTGGCGATGGAGAAACGGTCGTGCAGTTGGTTCAGGCGTCTCAAGGCCCGCCTGCCCCGCTCACTGTCGTAGCCCCACTCAACCAGCTCGCTGACGATGATATCCGTGTCGTCATACCGTTTCTGGGCACGCCGCTGAAACTCGCCGGTGCGATCCAGCAGGGCCGAAATACTCGGGACGCAAAAGGTCCGGAACAGCGCGAACTCGAGAGCGCGGGTGGTGTCGAAAGGAAACTAGCGTTTTCCCCAGACCCGACCGCGCCTGCGACCGGCCTCGCCTATCCTCACGGCCCGATCCTTATCCTCTTCACCGGCACCAGGCGGACCGGCCCAAGAAGGCCCGAGTCCAACAACGGCGTGTCTTTCCACGATCGCCTCCATGTGAGCGACCTGGTCATGTTCGTGCGGCAGTAGGTTTTGCCGTCGGTGGATTGGGCATCGCCCACCAGCCGATTCGACCACGTGTTGGCCACTTCCACCGTCAGGCGATTCGCGCCTGGGTTGGCTGCGGCGGTGATCTCGACCGCAAACGGCGGCTTCCAGAGAATGCCCAGCACCTGCCCGTTTACCGCCACGTTTGCCACGTTCTTTACCTGGCCCAAGTCGAGAAACAGCCGCAGGTCGGCCGTGAGCAACTCGGCGGGAATCTCGAATTCCGTCTCGTAGCGAGCGGTGCCCGAGAAGTACTTGATTCCTTCGTTGCCGTGTTCGGTCCAGGAGATCAGCTTCGGGAACTCCTGCGACGCCGGTGCGCCCCAGTCGGCGGGAAAGAAGACTTCCCAAGGGCCGCCCAGCTCACGGGCCTGCGGGACCGATGCAACGTCGACCTTCCGTCGACCACCCCGGCTGGTCTCCAGCACGTATGCGCCGGGTTGCGAAACCATTAATTCGACCTCGCCCTGATCGCCGCGGAAAACTTCCACCTCCGCCATCTCGGGTGTCTCCGAGGGCAGCGCGGGAAACATCGAGATCCTGTCCGGCCGAACGGAGGTCAGATGCTCGCTCGGGGCCTTCTCCCGAAAGACCACGAAGACCGAACCGTGAGGCCCCAGCCGGATCGGCACCTGTGTGCCGCCTTCGACCGCTCGGTAAACCAATTGCTTGCGGATCTGGCCCGCATCCGGCATCCACAACTCGGGCGCTTTGCCAGCCACGCGGAAGACGCAATCGGCCTCTGCCCATCGCTCGTTCTTGTTGCGGACGAAGTAGATGTCGGTCTCACCGTCGCGGCGGTGAAGGTAATCGAGCGCCGTCTCCTGGTGGCGGCCGAAGCAGCGGAAATCGGGGCCGACGCCCCGCGCCTCGAGAATCTCGCGCGGCGAGGGTCCCCAGATCACTTTGCCCGCCCCGCAGGCGTGCTCGGTGACGGTCTCGCCGTCACAGGGGCCCCACATCCGCTCGGCAATGTCGTGAACTTCGGCATCGCTTTGCGGGTAGCCGGCCAGGCCGGTGGCGAGGACCGGCTTGCGGCCCACGACGGTCGCCCCCGCTCGGACAAGCTCCTCAAGCTTTCGCAGCACCTCGAGGTCGATCGCGTCGTCGTCCGGCAGCACCAGGATCTCGTAGTTCATTCCGTCGGGCAGGACGAGACGACCGCCGGCCGCCTTCATCCGCGTAAGGATCACCTCGGGATTGACCACGTCGTAGTCGTAGCCGAATCCGAGGGAAGGATCGACCTGCTTGGGTGGAACAAAGTTGAAACCCTCGTCGCCGTAGTAGTAGCACACGTCGCCGACAAACAGGCCCTGCTGCAAAAGATGGCTGCACCGCGCCAGGTAATCGACGAACGGCCCCGCCTTGGGCCACCAGACCAGGTTCGGGTTGATGTGCGTGCCGGCGTGATAGACCCACCCCGGCAGGCCCGCCTCGGGCGGGCTGTGCGGCGACATGTGAAACGTGAACAGATTGGCCCCGTCACACAACGCCCGATCGGCCAGCGGCTTCAAATCGAACGGCCCGTACTGCCAGTGGGCCCAACTCGTGAATGCCTCCTGGTCGACGATCCGTTTGCCGTAGACGTGGGCGGCGCAGGCCGTTTCCTTGACCACGAAGTAATGCTCGTCGGTCCAGAACTCGCCGCGGGCGATGTCCACCGCTCCCTGGGCCTTCAGGGCGTCGACCGGCACCTGATGCAGCGGCGGACCGGGCCCGCCCGCCTCGGCGCAAAGCAACAGGCCGCGGCTCCGGCACACCTCCCGCGCCGTGCGGTAGAAGGCGTCGACCAACAGATCGCCCTGCGTCTTGCGGTAATCGTGCAGGAAGCGGTCGCTCACTTTCTTGCTCTGGATGACCGTTCCGGCCAACACCGGCAGATACCGCGTCATGTCGTAGCCGCGGCGCCGCTCGAACTGCTGGAGGAAATCGGGCGTCCAGGCCGCGCCGCGAAGCTCGTAGCTGCACAAGTAAAGGGTGGTCAGGGCGGTTTTCGTCAGGTCGCCCAGTTCCTGCTGCAGCTTGTCGATGAAGAACTCGAAGTGCATTCGCGTGGCGTCCGCGCTGAAGTGATCGATCGCCAGGCCTTGCGACTTGGGGCTGGGCAGCGCCAGCGCCTGCCCGGTATTCGTGCAGACGAACCGCAGAACGGTCCACGTCCCGGCGGGCACATCCCACGCCAGGCGGCCGTTCTCGTCCAGCCGGTCGCTCAGATCGACGACCGAGTCGACATCTTCGACGACCGCGGACTCAACCTCCGCCGCCCGAACGGCGACCACGGCGACGTCCTTGTGGTAGAGCGGCCTTCCACCGGGGCCCTTCGGCGTTTTCGAGGGGACCTTAGGAAAGGGGAGGATGTCGGAGAAACGCGACGGCCCTCGAACCACCGTCTGCGAGTAAACCAGCCCCATGCTCGCATGCTCGGGGGTAACCCAAGGTCCGCCGGCATTCCAACTGCTCGACGTAGTCAAGCCGATCTCGATTCCCAACCGCATCGCCTCACGGATCGCGTGGCCGATGGTCTCGAGAGACTCGCGGCCCATGAAGGGCGGTCCTTCGGGAATCAGGTCTTCGGGATCGCGGGCGCCGCAATCGAAGATGTAGGCCTTGGCGATTCCTTTGGCCTTATACTCTTCGAGGTCGCGGACAAGCTGAGCCCGGTCGACGACGCCGTTGAGCCACACCCAATAGACTCCCGGCCTCGCCGACGGCGGCGGGCTGGCGAATTCTTCCGCCAGGCTGCGGTTTGCCACGCCGCCGAGACCGCGGGAGGTCTCTTCCGCAGCCGTCGCCGATCGCATTGCCGGGGACAAGGCAACGACTACGGCCACCATCCACACCGTCCGACATTTTCGGGGCATTGTTGAGACTCCTCAGGTAGCACGGACGAGATCCGCCGGTTCGTCGATGCGAAGCGATCAGCTACCGCCTACCATGCGAAATTGGAGCTGGACGCGGACGCGGTGCACAAACGGTGCATGCTTTGCGCGGAAAACCTCGAGGATTTCGCCTATCGTGCTCGGGAGCACCGGAAAATGCAGTTCCGTGCGATTGGGTGCCATTCTATCCACTGTCAATTTAGCCGAGGCGGGACTCGAACCGGTTCCGTAACTGACGATTCTACAAAGGGTTTGCGTCCATCGCCAGTTTCCGACTGTGCACATTTTGGTGCAGTTGTCGGCCAAACCGTGCAGATGTGCCTATAGTCCCGACGGCACCAGGCTCGCATCGGAATTTCCCGCGCGGGCGCGAGAAGTGGCACCATACCGAATCCAATCGTGACCGCCGATGCCAAGCATGGCCGGGGGCAAATGTCATCCTGGCGTGCGTCGGGCCGGCGAAGGGAGCATTAAGTAACGACCTCGCGATTGCCAGCTTTCCGACGCAACGATTCGAGAAAGAATGCCCGGACCATTCGTTCCTCGCTCCTCGTTAATACCCCCAAAGTAGTAGAAGAAGGTCGAGTTTTTCCATGAATGGAGGAAAGGGCTCTTGAGATTGCAGGCCCAGGGGGAGTACACCGACGTGGCCCTGGGTGGCCACGTTTCCTCTCGGGCCCAAGTCCCTTGACGCCAACGGCTACATTTGCCCTGCATGGGAACGCGATGGAGAATTGAATTTGAGGCCCGTTTACCGAGCAACCCGGACCAAGAAACTTGGAAAGTCGGAATCGCTCCTCGCTTGCTCGAAACCCTCCAAAAGCAGGGGCACGCAGTCAAGCAAGCTAGAATTCTTTTGGTTCGAGATGTTCTCGGCGATACGCGCCAGATTTTCCAAGGTTGGTCGCGACCAGACACGGACGATTGCTTTGTCTACGCGGGCAATCCGGGGCATGATTACCGCGGGCCGACCATTGAGGTTCCGTCGCCCCCGAACATGATTTTCCTTGTGTTCGTGCTGCGGGATGGGACAATAGACGATTGGAATTGGCGACCTTTGAAAGCCGACGACCCCACCATGCCCGAAGGCGTCAATGGGAGACGAATATGGCCACTGACCTAAGAGACTTCTTGACAGCCCAAATCGGAGATACTCCGTTTCAGCCCTATGTCACCATCAGCCAGGAAGCGGACGCGCTGACTGCTTATTTCAAGCCGGATGCCGACTATTCACAACGGCTGACCGACCACGTGACGCTCTACCGGTCGATCGATACCAACGAAATCGTTGGGTGTCGCATCAAAGGCATCAATGGAATCCTCGAAGACCTGCCGAACTTCCTGAGCGTCGCGCATCAGGGCGCAACGCTTTCGATGGTCTTTTGGTCCTTTCGCGGGAGCATCGACGATTCGGCCCGGGAGACGTTCAAGGAACTTGTCGAAGTGGCCGACACTTGGCCCTGCAACCGTTAGAGCCTATCCCAAACCGCCGGGGACTGGCTCATTTTGCGAGTCTTCGGAGCAAAATGTGCCTGTCCCCTTCTCCTCGCGAGGTTTTGGGATAGGCTCTTAGCCTTTTGATTGCTTTCGGCTTTGCAAGGCCGGCCCCTGGGGTCGGCCTTTTCCATGCGCTCGTCCATCGCCGATCGGTTGACGGGGGACGCCTTGCAGTCCCTGATGAGGCACAAGAGCTATTCGACCACCCAAAGGTACATCAATATCGCCCGGCAACTCGATCAGTCGGCCGATGCTCTGTTCGTCCCGGACCTGGAACTGAAAAAGGCCCCGCGTGATCGGCCGTGGAGTGTTTTTGGAGTGTTGGCCGCGTTCGCTGGTCCCTCTGTGCGAAAGAAGCCCCGCAATGGAAGAACGTAAACCATTGCGGGGCTTTCACTTTCAGCGTAGCCGAGGCGGGACTTGAACCCGCACGTCCTATTACGGACACGGGATTTTAAATCCCGAGCGTCTACCCATTCCGCCACTCGGCCTCGCGCGGAGGCGGCCGACGCACCGCCTCCGCGCGGATTGCTTCGTCCTTTGCTACAGGTTCGCCGGTTCCTTCTTTCCGTTACTTACCGCGACGATGCGGTTGATCGCGTTGAGAAACGCCTTCGCGCTGGCCTCCACGCTGTCCGTCGAAACACCCCGGCCCCTGTAGAGCACGCCTTCGTGCTCGACCTGAACCGTCACTTCGCCCTGGGCGTCCTTGCCGACCGTCACGCTGTGCACCCGGAAATCCTTGCATGACACAGTGTAGCCGGTCAGCTCTTCGATGGCCAGAAACACCGCGTCCACCGGCCCGTCTCCGCATACCTTTTCCATCGAGAGGACCTCTTCGCCACGGCGGATCGTCAGCCGGACGCGAGGGCGGTGCCCTGTTCCGCAGGTGATCTCGTAAGACCCGAACGAATAGACCTCGCCGGCGGCATGGATCTGCTGCTCGATCAGCGCCGCGAGGTCGGCGTCGTAAATCTCCTTTTTCTTGTCGGCCAGTACTTTGAACTGCTCGAATACCACGTTCAGTTGCTCGCCGGTCAGGTGATAGCCCAGCGTCTTGGCGCGATCGGCCAGCGCCGCCCGGCCGCTGTGCTTGCCCAGCACGAGATCGCTCATGGTAAAGCCGACGTCCTCGGGCCGCATGATCTCGTAGGTCCGCCGCTCTTTGAGCATCCCGTCCTGGTGGATGCCCGCCTCGTGCGCAAACGCGTTCAGCCCGACGATCGCCTTGTTTCGCTGAACGTGCATCCCGGTAATGCTGGCCACCAGCCGGCTGGTGGGCACGAGCCGCTGGCTGACGATTCCCGTGTCGGCCTTGTAGTGGTCGTGCCGGGTCCGCAGCGCCATGACGATCTCTTCCAGCGAGCAGTTGCCGGCCCGCTCGCCGATGCCGTTGATCGTGCATTCCACCTGCCCGGCGCCCGCCTCGACCGCGGCCAGGCTGTTGGCCACGGCCATGCCCAGGTCGTTATGGCAATGAACGCTGATCACGGCCTTGTCCATGTTGGAAACGCGATTGCGAAGCATCTGGATCACTTCGCCCATGTGCTTCGGCGTGGCATATCCGACCGTGTCGGGAATGTTGACCGTCGTGGCGCCGGCTGCGATGGCGGCTTCGACGACCTGGCATAGGAAATCGTGCTCGGTCCGTGCGGCATCTTCAGGGGAGAATTCGACGTCGGGGCAATAACCCACCGCCCGTTCGACGCCGGCCACCGCCCGGCGGACGATCTCCTCCTTGTCCATCTTCAGCTTGAACTCGCGGTGAATGGCGCTGGTGGCCAGGAAGACATGGATCCGCGGCGACTCGGCATGTTTGACTGCTTCCCAGGCCCGGTCGATGTCCTCGTTGCGACAGCGGGCCAGCCCACAGACGACGGAACCGCGGATCGTACGGGCGATCTCGCGGACCGCTTCGAAATCGCCGGGTGAAGCAATGGGAAAACCGGCTTCGATGATGTCCACCCCCAGCGAAACCAGCGCCTGGGCGACCTCCATCTTCTCGGTCAGGTTCATGCTCGCGCCCGGAGACTGCTCTCCGTCGCGCAGGGTGGTGTCGAAGATGACGATACGGCGTTCGGAAGGTTGAATCATGGTCCTATTTCCTGTTCAGATTCGGGACGAAAATTGGTTTGTTGAATTGCGCCAGTAGCCCGTATGCCGACCCTTGGTCGGCGCGAGCAACACCAACCTCGCCCTCGCGGGGCGAATCCACTGGCACACTCGCGCGCCCGCTGAAATCACCGTCTTTCTCCCGATCTGGATCAACAAAAAACCCCGAAGCCGCTTCGGCCTCGGGGTTCGGATAGTCTGTTTCTGGCGGTCTGCGCGAACCCTAAGGCCTTCTCCCGGAAAGGATCAATAACAACAGGGCAAGGAAGTTCGCGTCGGCCATGGGCTACGTTCTGTTGACTCAACAGACAGAAACTGAGCAAAGTCTATCGGATGAATCGTGTCGAGTCAACAAGTCAGCTTTTCCGTGAAGACCCCGTGGACTCGACCTGATGAAAAAAGGGGACTCGCTCCGCAAGACCTTGTACCTTCGCTGGCTCCTAGTCTTGCCACCCCCATGCTGATCATCCCCGCTGAAGCCTCAGCCACGAGTCGGACGATCTTTCTTAACAGAGCAGTTTTTCGGTAGACTACTTGCCAACCATGCCCCCCATTTAAGGTGGAAACAGCCGCATGTCCGGCGAGCATCTTGATCTTTCCAGCGAGCCGGCCCCGTCCGGGCCGCAGCCCCCGACGGCCGGTGGACGCCCGTTTTTGGGCGTGCAATTTGCCTGTTGTGGCGTCTACGCAAGGATTTACATCAATCGGCAAGGCACGGCCTACGAGGGGCACTGCCCGCGATGCGTCAGGCCGGTTCGGATCAAGATTGGGCCCGGAGGCACCAGCGACCGGTTCTTCACTGCGTATTGAGTCAAATCGCCTTTTCGAGTATCTTCCGCCGCCTCGCTGCTGGAGGATCATGGATTACGAAGTCAAACGATTCACACGCCACTGCGCCGAAACCGGCCGCGAGCTTGCTCCGGGCGAGGAGTTCTACTCCGTCTTGACGGCAGCCGGAGCGGAACTCGACCGCAAGGACTACTCCAAGGAGGCATGGCAAGGGCCGCCGGAAGGCGCAGTTGGGTGGTGGAAGTCGCAGGTCCCCTCGGCGGATACGAAGCGGATGACCTGGGCTCCCAACGACGTGATGCTTCAGTTCTTCGAGGAACTGGACGAGCAGCCGGAAAAGCACGACATGCGCTACGTGCTGGCCCTGCTGCTGGTGCGGCGCCGCGTGTTGCGGCTGGAAGAATCGGAAGAGGATCGCGCCGGGCGAGAGGTCCTGGTCCTGTACTGCCCGCGCCGCGATGCGACCTATCGGGTGCCTGCGGTCGTCCCCGAGGAATCGCGGATCGAGGCCATTCAGGATGAACTGGCCAGGCTGTTGTTTGGAAACACCGGTTGACGGAACTCCATGGACGGACGTCGCTGTCGATTGCTGCTGGTTGCGTTGGCGGGGCTCGTGGGCCTCGGCGGACTCGGCTGCCGGTCCGGCGCGCCGTTCTACGCCTCACCTCCTGCCCCCGCC
This sequence comes from Thermoguttaceae bacterium, assembly GCA_040768665.1. GTDB lineage: Bacteria > Planctomycetota > Planctomycetia > Pirellulales > Thermoguttaceae > JABWBD01. The sequence continues at coordinate 1,102 of JAXGMN010000026.1, read as the reverse complement.
CTGCCGCCGACGCCGACCCTCGAACAGATTATCCAAACCGTCAACGCGAACAGCTCTCGGATCCAATCGCTCTCGACCAGCGATGCGACTCTCTCGGGGCCGGAGTTTCCGGCACTGCGCGCGAGCCTGGCATTTGAAAGGCCCCGACGGCTCCGGCTTCGCGCCGAGACGGCCCTGACCGGGCCGGAACTGGATCTTGGCAGCAACGACGAAGTCTTTTGGTTTTGGGTTCGCCGCAGCCATCCTCCGGCCGTCTACTACTGCCGTCACGACCAGTTCGAAACAAGCCCTGCGCGGAGCATGTTTCCCGTGCGCCCGCAGTGGCTGATCGACGCCTTGGGAGTCGACATGCTCGACCCGAACCTGCCCCACCAGGGGCCGATTGCCGCAGCCAACGGCCGGTACGAGATCCGCACGGTCCGGCAAACCACCGACGGGCAGACCACCAAGGTGACCGTGGTCGACGGCATGCGGGGCCTGGTCGTCGAACAACACCTCTACGACGTTCAGGGCCGCCTCTTGGCCAGTTCGATCGTCACCCAGCACCGCCGCGATCCGCTCACCGGCGTCTACGTGCCTCAGATACTCGACATCCGTTCGCCCTCGGCCCAGTTCTCCATGAAACTCGACCTGGGCACCGTCGTCGTGAACCGCCTCGCCGGCGACCCGGCTCTTCTCTGGGCAATGCCGACGCACGGCGGCCTCCAGCCGATCGATCTTTGCGGCCCGAACCCGGCGCCTGCTCCATCGGCCTGGATGCCGGGAACCGTCGCCGGCTCCCCTTCACAGCGCCCGCTGCCCAATCGGGCCTGGAACCGTCTCACGCGGTGAAGGCGCTTCGCGAGAAAGAGTGGTTGGCTCAAGATCGGTGTGGTGCCCAAGTCTGCGATTTCTCAGAACGGAGGCACTTTGGGCACCACGCGCTTCTGGGTGGTAAAGCGATGGGATGGAATCGCCCGGTCTCCTAACCGCTGTTCGGCGGAGGAGAGTTGCCGGGAGTGGCGGGGGTGAATACCAGGTTGTCAAAGAGCTCCGGAGCGGCGAGCGGTGAAGTTGGCCGGTGCCGGCCCGGGGGGCATGTGTTCGCATGTCCATTTACCGA
>JAXGMN010000025.1:0-203816 GCA_040768665.1 Thermoguttaceae bacterium | reverse complement strand
CAGGGCCCACCGGGCCGCGCGCCGGCGGGCATCGACTCATGGAAACCGCGGCCCGCTCCACGCGCGGCCCGTTGGGCACTGCGGTTAAACGAGCGTGCAAGCGTGGTTTCCTCCCTGCTCTGCCCTTTACTCCCCACCTGCCGGCGACGCCGCAAAACCCTCCTCGATCGTTCCAACGAACAGCCGCCCATCGGTATACCACGGATCGCCGCCTCCGTTGCGGCCCTCGCGTATCTCATGAAAGTCGTCCACGATCTCCACGTGCTCAAGGCGCCCGGTCTTCTCGAGCTGCTCAAACAGCCGATCGCGCTCCGCATCGACGTCGGGCCCGATGTGATGCGTGATCTGGCCGGTCGTGTGGCTGAAGCCGACGCGCTTGTCATAGGTCACCGAGCCGATCCACGCCGGCTGGCCGCTCGGCTCCTTCTCAGACGCACGCCAGAAGCGGACATGATGGCGCTGCCGCGGGTCGTCGCCCACCGGCTGCTCGAAAGCCAGGTCTTCCTTACGTCCGAACAGATACAGGTTGCTCACCGGCGCTTTGGCGTAGGGCCGCTCGAGCACCGTGTCGGCCGCGATCTTCAAATCGCTGCGAAGCCCCAGAGGGTCCGCCGCATCCCATCCGGCGTCGGCCATGATGCCCTTCAGTTCCGCCTCGGTTCCCACAAGGCTCACGTTGAGCGGGTCGCCCGGGATGCCGTCCGCCGTCTGGGTAATGCCCGGCACGTCGTCAAGCCACGGGTGCCGCCGTTCGTGCCGCTTCCAGGCAAGCGGCACCACAAGATAGGCCAGAACGACATACACCACCAAGACGCCGACCACGACTTGCACCGCCATCCGCCACCGCGAACGCTTCGGCGGCTCCATAGTCCGCTCGGATTCTTTGGGCTCCGCACTCATAAAAACCCTCAAGAAAAACGTACTTCGATCAACGTCACGTCGTCGTCCAGCCGAATGCGGTTAGAAAACCGGAGCAGTTCCTCCTCGAGCGACTCTCGCCGCAGGGCGACGGCCGGGTAGTCGAGACGTTGGAGGATGCGGATCAATCCGTCGACGCCCAAGAGTTCGCCTTCGGCATTGTGAATCTCGAACGCCCCATCGCTAAAAACGAGAAGCGTCTCGCCGGCGGCAAGCTTGGCCTCCACGTCGTCGTAATCGCTGTCGTCCATGATTCCAAATGGGATCCCCGGCGACTCGATCTGCTCGACACGGCCATCCGCTCGAAAGACGACCACGGGCGGAGCACCCGCCGACGAGAACCGGAGTATCCTCTTCTCTGCGTCGATCACTCCGCAGACGGCCGTGGCGAACGACTCGTCTTTGACGACCTTCCCTAGTTCGTTGTTCACCGCACCGGCAAATTCGGCCGGGCTGGAAAGAAGGCGGCTGTGAAATCGGCTCCATAGAGAGCTCAGGTGCATCGTGTACAGCGCGGCGGCAACTCCGTGGCCCATGGCGTCGGCCAGCAGGAAACCATAATAATCGGCGTCGAGCTGTCGGATCGCCAGGTAGTCGCCGCCCACGATGTCGTGCGGCGTATAGACGGTGGAAAACCGGATTCGCCCATCCGCCGGCAGATCCTGCTCCAGCGAGAGCGTCTGGATCCGCTCGGCACGCTTCAGATCGGCCAAGACGGCCGAGACATCGCGGAACGTCTCCACGCCGCCGACAACGTCGCCTTTCGAATCGCGGATCGGGGCCACCGAAACTTGCATCGGCACGCGCCGCCCATCCTTGGCCTGCGCAAAGACGATCAGAGGCACGCTGGTCGAGTTGCCTGTGACCATCGCCCGGTGCAACGGGCAGAACTCTTCGCCGCACAAGCGATGGCCGTCTTTGTCGATATGGCAGAGCACGTCGTCCAGACAGCGGCGCCCCACAACGTCTTGTTGAGTCCACCCCGTGATCCGCTCCGCCGACTTGCTCCAGTAGACGATCGTCCGGTTCTTGTCGCAGACGTAAACGCCATCGCTGAGCGAGTCGAGGATGACGTTGGAGAGGGTAAGGATATCTTGCATCGGTACTCCTCGATGTTGTCGGGCAACGCTCTCCTCGTTGCGTTGCCTCATGCCGGTGTCCCCAAGCGCGGCTATCTACCTACGGACTGATTTCAGCGATTGGGCGGCTGCCTCCCGAACGGCCTTCACGCCGTCCTTTTTCTTGGCCTCCTGCAAGGCAGCAGCGGCCTGGCGCGCCAAGGGGCCCAACTCGCCCAAAGCCTCCGCGGCTGCTTTTCGGGTCTCGGGCAGGGACTCGGCAAGGCCCGCCAGCAAGACGGGGACAGCCTTGGCGGCAGCCTCGGCCGAACCGGGATGGATCCGCATAAACGTCGAGGCGGCAATAACCGCCAGCGCTTTGTCCTTGCTCTTCATGGCCTCAAGCACCTGCGGGCCTCCCGCCGCTGCCTCGGGACCGATGTTTCCCAATGCGAAAATAATCGCGTGCGCATTCTTCTCTCCTTCTTTTTCGAACGCCGCACACAACGCGGGCACGGCGCTCTTGGCCGCCGGACCGATCTTCCCCAAGGCAAGAACCGCTTCGGTGGCGACGTTGAGGTCTTCGTCAGCAACCAGTTTGGCTAATGCGTCTGTCGCCGCGGCCGCCGCCGACCCCATTTCGCCCAGTGTCGAAGCCACCTCGACGCGAAGCGCCACTTCGTTCTCGAGAATATCGAGAAGTATCGGGACGGCAGGCTTGCCAAGCGCGGCCAGGGCGCCCAACGCATGAAAGGCCGTAATTGTATCCGCGTCCTTTACGGCCTTCTCCCAGATCGGGATGGCGATCTCGGGCGCCGGAGGCAACGCGGCCAGTTCCATCGCAGCGACCGCGCGAACATGCGGGTCGTCGTCCTCGATATTTGTCACGAGCTGCTGCATCGCTTCGCGGTAAAGGCCTTTGTCTTCCGGATGCACGCGTGCCAGTGTGCAATGGCTCACGACGCTGAGGAAGCGATCGTCGCTCTTGGCGTTGGACCGGATCGTCTGCTCGGCGTCGGCGGGAATCTTTCCAAGCTGACCGAGGGCAAACGTGGCCGCCGACACCGTGTGTTCATCTTTCAGAGCCTTGGCAATCTCCGGCACCGCGGACACTGCGGCGTCGTCCATGGCTCCCAGGGCAAGAATGGCCTGCACACGAATATCGGGGCGCGAGTCGTGCAGTTTCTCCACCAAGGCCGGGACGGCGGCCTTCGCCGCCGGCCCGATGTCGCGAAGCACGACGCACACCCAATAGGTCGCCTTATCGTCCTTGAGCGCTTCAATCAGCTCCGGCACCGCGGCCTCGCCGCTCTCCGCGATCGCGTGCAATACCCGCAATTGCACTCCCGGATCGGAGTGCTTTGTGAGCCGAATGAACAGCGGGATCATGGCTTTTGGACCTGGGCGAATCGCGATCAGTGCTTCGACGGCCTGCCTGCAGACGGCCGGGTTGTCATCCTGCAACAGCGAAGCCAGTTCGCGTGCGGCCGGGCTTGCCGCCGCGCCAATCTTGCCCAGCGACTTCGCCGCGCGTGCTCGCACGTCGGGCGCTGCATCCTTAAGCAAGGCGGTCAAGGGCGCGACGGCCTCGGCGGCGGCGGCGCCCCGGGCTCCCAACTGGTCGATTGCCTCGCATTGGGCGACGGGGTCGGAAGATTGCAGCTTGCCGATCAGTTCTTGCAAAGAGGAATCCTTGGCGTGGCCGGCAGCGCCGGCCGATACGATCAAACCAATCAGAGCGAGAAACAGGCCGTTCTTCGTTAGCGATTGGGTCATTGGTTGTACTCCGGTTTCGTAGGTGCCCGCGTGATGGGAATGGTTTCCGTGCCGGCGAAGAAGTCATCCGCGGAAGAATCACTCTTGCGCCGAACCAGGGCCTGCTCGTCGAATGCCCAGTGAGCACAATCCAGAAAACCTATTCCAATTGGCTGTGGGCCAAGGCATAGATTATGCTCCGCAGGAACTCCTTCGACGCGACGTAATCTTGTGGTGGCAGCTCGCTGATTTGCGACTTCATCCCGGCATACATGGATTCGATCGTCTTGCGAGCGGCCATCTGGTCCGTGATGCTGAGTGAGCCGTGAGCGGCCTTCTTCTCCGACAACTGGTCCAGCAGGTTGCGCTCTGCGGAAAAGCGGTCCTCCTGCAAGACGTCCGGCCAATTGATCTTTCCGCTTGTAGGGCTGACCTCGCTGGGGCTGACCCCCTGGGGGTCGCCTTCGCGGGCTATACGCACCAGTGTCTCCTCCGTCGGTCGCGGGCCCGCTTCCTTCTTCATGTAAGCGTCGTGTGACTGACGCATCTGGAAGTAGGTGTTCTCATAGATCTGATGGTTCTCGATCTCGTTTCGCTGCGCCAATGTCATGTTGATCGCAGCCTCGGATGTGGAGAGGTTGTAATTCCCCTTCGAGCTAATGACGTCGGCAGCACCTTCCAGCGCGCCTTGGACCGGCGTGTCTGTGTACATATAGGGGGACCCATAGCCGTACCCACCCGAGTCCCCCGTCACAACTGTCGTTGAGTTATTCGACCTGCGTCGATCGGGCCGCAATGGATGGTGATCAGGCCGTGACGGAAGCTGGGCCGCCCTCTGGGCAAGAAGGGGGCCTCCCGACACGACAATCAACAGCAGAGCGAGGCAAAATCTGTGCATCAGTGCTCTCCTTTGAGTTCAAACTCGACATAAAGTTGACTCTGGTTTGGCGGCGTCATGGTTTCTCCCTCAGGAGCAGTTCGATGTACGGCGTGGCTGCACAGACCACCACCCCTAGCGAAACGAGTTGTCGCAAAATGGCCACACCCTCGCGGTCGGCCGACTGTAACTCGCGGAGGTCCAATGCCGCCGCACCTTGGACGGATTGGTAGGCGCGATCGAGCTCCTCGACGTCGTCCGCCTTCAGTCGGCCGTCGACCTTGAGGATTGTATACCGGTCGCTCACCGTTCTGGTAATCCGGATAGCCACACGCACTCCCATCACGTTGGGGCCGGGATGGTGAAGGTGGCGCCACAGGCTTCCAGCGGGCAAGACCTCCCTAACCCGAATTAATCACGTCCCCGGAGGTGTTCGCCGCGGACTGCGGGATATCAAGTGCGAAGCGCATACGAGGGAAGCTCGTTGCGCAGCCCGCGCATGCGCTTCGAGTTGGTGTGGGGCCGTGAATAATCCAGGTCAGTTTCCCGCGGTGTCCCACCGGCGTCTTGAGCTCCTGCCGCGCCTATCTTCCTGCTCACGCCGAGACGGCAACTCTTGCGCCATCGCGAGTGACTGGCCAAAAGGAATCGCCGGAACTGCTTTTCAGAATACGGTTTACCCATGGGACATCGTGCCGCGATTTCGGCGATTGCTGGGCAGGCTTAGGGGGCAGAAAAGGAGCAATCGTCCCGGTTGCCCCTTGTCCCTTGCCCCGTATACTAAAATCGCCCCTCCACTTTGGGTTTGGTTCAGATCCTACTCGGCCGGTAACGTGATTTATGGAAGACGTGCTGCGTCGACAACAAGCCTTTGATGAACTGATCACCGCGATTCTGGCGCGATTTGCCAGTTGTGTGGGCTCCGAAATCGGCGACCATATTCAATGGAGCATGGGAGAGACCAGCCGCTTCATCGGCGCCGATTATAGTTTCGTGATCCAACTGTCCTTGAAGTCCGGCACATGGAGCGCCTCGCACCAGTGGTGTGCTCCCGGAATTCCCAGCCACCTCGAAAGCCATCAGAACATTCCTTTCGGAACGCTTCCATGGATCGAGCGGAGGTTACTGGACGGCGAAATCGCCGCCGTCAATTCCCTGGCCGCTATCCCGTCTGACGCCGCCGCGGAACGAGAGCATTGGGAATTGCTGGGGTTCAAATCGGTTCTCCATGTGCCATTCCGCGGGCAAGGCGGCGAGATTCAGGGCTGTATCGGACTCTGCTCGCATGGAGAGCCGCTTACCTGGACCGAGCTGGATGTCCAGCAGTTCGCATTGTTGGGCCAAGTGATCGCCAATGCACTCGAGCGGAAACGGGTCGAAAAGGAATTGCAGGATAGCGAGGCACGTTACCGGGCGACGTTCGAAAACGCTCCCGTCGGGATCGTCAACGTGAGCGTCGATGGCAAGACCCTCGAGGCCAACCAGCGGCTGTGCGACATGCTGGGCTGCACGCGCGAAGAACTCATCGGCAAACATTACGACGAATTCACTCATCCGGACGACCGCCGGGCATCCGCGAACAGGTACGACGAGCTGCTCGCGCACCAGACGTCCAAAGGATCGCTTCAGAAACGCTATGTACGCAAGGACGGCCGTATCGTCTGGGTCAGTGTGACGCTGTCGCTGCTGGACGACGAAGCAGGCAATCCGCCCACGATCATCGCGGCGGTCGAAGACGTCACGGATCGTAAGCAATCCGAGGAGGTCTTCGACGCCGTGCCCGACCTGATCTTTGTGCTCGACCGGCAGCATCGAATCGTGAGAGCCAACCAGGCAGCGGCAAAGCGGCTGGGCTGCAATCGCGAAAACCTCCTGGGCCGGTCGTGCCATGAAGTGCTTCACGGCGCCGCCGAGGCGCCGGAAGGTTGCCTGCATTCTCAGGTGTTGGCGGATGGACACGACCATTCCCGCGAATTGCACGAACCGCGATTGGGCGGTGCACTGCTCGTTTCTTGCACACCGATCCGAGATGCCCGGGGCGAAGTCACCGGCTCGGTTCACGTGGCTCGCGACATTTCCGTCCTCAAACGGACGGAACACGAACTCCGCCAGGCCCATCGGCAGCTCGAACAGCGCCGGGCCCTGACGGTGGCCGCGTCGCTCGACGGCGTCTGGGAGTGGGAGGCGGCCGGAGACCGCGTGCAGTACTCCGATCGCTTCGCTGAGCTTCTGGGCTACTCGGCGGCCGAGGTGCCCCCGACGCTCGACTTCTTCCGCGACGCGCTCCATCCTCTCGACGCGGCCGCTCTGTGGAATGCGGTGCAGAACCACTTGGACCATGCGACTCCCTACAACGTTGAATGCCGCCTGCGGACCAAGACTGGCGACTATCGCTGGTTTCGCACCCGCGGCCAGGCCCAGCGCGACGCGGCGGGGCGGGCGACCTGGATGGCCGGTTCGCTCCAGGACATCCACGAACAGCGGACCGCAGAACTGGACTTGCGGGAAGCGCTCGAAGAGGTCGAACGTCTCAGCGAACGGTTGCGGGCTGAAAACGTTTACCTCAAGGAGGAGATCACCAGCTCGCAAGGCTTCGATGAAATCGTCGGCCAGAGCGAACCGCTCCGGAGCACGCTTTCCAAAATCGAGCACGTGGCCGCCACGGATGCCACCGTGTTGCTCCTGGGCGAAACGGGAACCGGCAAGGAATTGTTCGCCCGCGCGATCCACGCCGCCAGCGCGAGAAACGCCCGTCCGCTGGTGAAAGTCAACCTCGCCGCGCTGCCCTCGAGCCTGATCGAAAGCGAGCTGTTCGGCCATGTCAAAGGAGCGTTCACAGGGGCCGTGTTTGACAAGATCGGGCGTTTCGAGCTGGCCGACGGAGGAACCCTGTTCCTGGACGAGATCGGGGAACTCGAACCGGAGCTGCAAACCAAGTTGCTCCGCGTGCTCCAAGAGGGAGAGTTCGAGAAGATCGGTACCTCCCAGACCGTGCAAGCCGACGTCCGCGTGGTCGCGGCGACTAACCGGGATCTGCACCGGGCCATACAAGAGGGGAAGTTCCGGCCGGACCTGTACTATCGCCTCGCCGTCTTTCCCATCGAAATCCCGCCGCTGCGGTTTCGCCGCGACGACATCCCGCTTTTGGTGTGGCACTTCGTTTCGAAGAAACAAGTGCGGCTGGGAAAGTCGATTCGTACCGTTCCGAAGGCGACGATGGATGCACTGATCGAGTACGATTGGCCGGGCAACGTGCGGGAGCTCGAAAACGTTGTCGAACGCGCGATGATTCTCTCGCCGGGTCCGACCTTGATGGTGGAGGGCTCCTTCCGAACAATGCCTCGGCGCCATGCGGAAGCACGATCGGCGAGAAGCGGTCCGCTCGACCGAGCCGAAGTCCTGCGAGTCCTGGAAGATTGCGGCTGGAAGATCAAAGGGACCGGCAACGCTGCGGAACGGCTGGGAATGAAGCCCAGCACGCTTCGCTACCGAATGAGAATGCTGGGCGTTCGGCGTCCCGGTTTTTCTGAAGAGGTCGAGTTGTGATCGTCTGACAAGTTTCCACACTTCCCGACAGGCCCGCGAGATCCTCTTTCTATTATGATGCCCTAACAAAATGGGGACAGGCACATCACAACGGTGCTTATTCTCCGTATCTTACGACTGTTTGGCTCGGAGCCAGTCCCCGTTTTGTTAGGGCATCTTATTCAATCGCCGATTTCAGGGGCCGCCGGATTGGCCGGCATACCACCGCTTCCACATTTCGATCTGTTCGAGTACGCCGCTTGACGGCGTGCCGGCCGGGCCGGTCACGTGGTGGCCGACCACCTTGGGCAAGCTCGCCAGGGCGGCGATCCGGATGCTCTGGCGGTCGTCAAGCAGGCGAATCAGAGAAGGCAAAAACGACCGATGAGGCACGTCGCCCATCGCGGTCGCTACGCGGCGGCGGACCAACTCGTCGCCGCTGTAGGAAAGGCGTTCCAGGGCGGCGCGGCCCGCTTCCTCCCCATGACGGGCCAGCGCGATCGCTGCGTTCAGCCGGGCCATCTCGTTGGGAGAAGCAAGCAGTTGCCGCAAAGGCTCCGCGTCGTCCAGGCGGTCCAAACGCCCCAACGCCCTGGCAGCGGCGGCCGCCACGGTGTCGCTCGGGTCCTTCAGTGCGGGAACCAGCAGTGCCGCGTTGCCCGCCGCCGGATGAACCGCCAGGTGCTCGCATGCGCGGCGCCGGACTTCCGGGGCCGGATGGCCGATCGCCAAGGCTGCCAGCCGGATCGCGGGTTCGCTGCCGTCTTCTGCAATAACGGTCAACAGGCTTTGCCATACCAGCGCGTCTGTTTCCTTGAGGGAGATTTCCGCCAGCCGGGCGACGGCAAGGCGGCTTGGCGGTTGCTTACCGGCCTGCTCCGCCAGATGGCCCGCCGCACGGCGACGAATGCCAGCGTCGTCCGACGACATGTGACCGAGCTCGGCAAACACGGGCGATACCGCCGGCAACACCTCGCGGTACACGACTTCGGGCAGCGCTCTGTGTTGCTCGACGACGAGATGTTCCAAAGCAACGATCGCCTCGCCGCCAAGGGCCTGCAAATCCGCTATCGCCGCTGAACGAACTTCGGGCGACGAATCGCCCCGCTCAAGCTGCTCGACGAGTTGCACGACCCGCTGAAGGCTGCGGGGAGCCGCTTTCTTCGTTGTTTCCACCGGGCCGGCCAGTGCCGCCGCGTCGGCAAAGCCGAAATCCTCGCGGAACTCCTGTCGCAGTTGTTCCAGGACCCCGTTTCGCCGCTGCGACGGACCGTCGACGGGAAACCGGCCGGCGGGTTCCCATCGCCCGGCAAGCTGCTCCGAGGCAGCTTTTCGCGTCACGTAGGCGAGGCCGCCCATCGCCTCGAGCAATAGCGGCCCGGCCTGCGCGAGCGGCCAGTCGGCAAGCGATGCGACCGCCTGCTGTTGAACCGGCGCGCTGGCATCGCCGAGCAGCGTCGCGACGACGCCCGCCGACGCTCGTTCGGGGTACCGGTGGATCGCTTTGGCCACGGCCAGCCGCACGCGCCACGACGAATCGTTCGCCGCAGCAAGCACCGCCTCTTTGCAGTCGTGGGCAGCCAGCGATTCCACCGCCGCCGCACGCATCAATTCGGAGGGATCGTTGAGAACCGCCCGCAGCGGAGCCTGAGCTGCGTCCGTCCGCAATTCGCCCAGCGCGCGTACGGCAGCAAGCCGCACGCGAATTTCGCTGTCGCTGAGCGCTGCTGCCAGGTACTCCCCGGCTTCCGCGTCGCCCGAACGAGCCACAATGGGCAGCACGGCCGCCCGAACGCGTGCGTCCGGGTCGTTGCGGAGTTCCCGGATTTCGGCGGGCAGCTCTCCTGTCGGCAACGCGTCGCATTTGCCAAGCGCGTCCAGTTTCGCCGTTGGCGACGGGCTTCGCAGTGCGGCAAGCAGCACGTCCGGGTCGTCGGAGCGGACCACGGGCGACGACTCGCGGCGATCACTCTCCGGCAGCGCCAACTCGCCGCCGGGGAGGCTTGCGACCGACTTGATCGCCCGACTCTGCCAAGGGCACCCTGCAAACGCCACGAGACCAATGGCCGCAAACACGGATGACAACCAGAAAGGCGAGCGAATCCGTTTTCGCGTGAGGCAAAGGCGGCTTGCCGTACGCAACCGGTCCGGCGCGACGCGTAGGAAGATGCTCGACCGCAGGATGCTGGCAGGATCCGACACGTGAGGCAATTCCTTTTGCCGATCGGCGACTGTCGGGCAGGCTGTTTTTCAGATGTTTGATTCGGAGCCAGTCCCCGTTTTGTCAGGGCCGTCTACGTGGTCGGCGTCGCCGCAGCCGCTCCGGCGTTTTCCGCGGCGGCCGGTTTCTCGACAACGGCACGCATTTGCCTGGCCTCTTCCTGGATGCGGGAAACCAGTTGCTCGTAGGGCATTTCGCCATCGCCGCAAAGGTTTTTCACTGCGTCCAGTCTCTGGACCACGGCGCCGACGTAATCCTTTTGTTGCGGTTCCGTCGCCGCCGAAGCGATCCCCTTGAAACGTTCGTCGAGCCCGCCGGAGACGCCCATGATCGCAGCGGCTACGCGGTCCATGAGCCGGCGGCGCAGCATCCGCGAATATTCCTTCTCCAGCTCCTTGCGTTCGTCTTCTTCCTTTGGAGCTGCACTGGGCATCCCGCCCATCATCATGGAATCCATCATGCTGGGATCCATCATCATGCCGTCCATCCCCGGCATCATGCCCATCCCCGAGCTTCCCTTCTTCTCCGCCAAGAGTTGCTCGAAATTGGGCATCTTGCGATCGGCCTCTTCCTGCAAGGCATCGGCCGCGAGCTTACCTACCTGCGAGGCCAACTGCGTCACAGTGACGGCGGCTCCTTGGTTGTTGAGTCCCTGGTAGTTGAGCTTCCCCAGCGCCCGCGCCGCGGCCGACCGGGCGACGAAATGCGCGCTGGAATCGCCGGCGATTTCGGCCAGCGCAGCGGCCACCTCGCCCTGCTGCCCCGGCGACTGCAACTCCCCAAGCGTATCGCAGGCCAGGGCTCGCATCCAGGCGTGTCCCTCTGCGCTCCGGCCCGGGGCAACCTTCGTCGTTGCGAGCTTGAGCATCGACGGGATGACCTGCTGGCTGACGACCTGCTGGTCGGAGATGCCGAGAATCGCATGGCGGTTGAGCGCCACCAAGGCAGCCACTCGAACGGCGTCGATCACGCTCTCCTCGCCCGAGTTCACCAGCTCCAGGAGCACCGGCTGAGCGGCCGGCAGCGGTATCGGCGGGGTCCTGATGTCTTGGGCCTCGCGTGCGAAAAGATCCCCGAGCGCCAACGTGGCATTGTACCGAACCGCCGGAGGATAATGCCCCTTCGCCAACTTCGTGAGATATGCCAGCGCAAGTTGCAGGAGCCGGTCGTGCGGCGGTCCTCCACCCTTGCCGGTCTGCAGCTCGACGCGAAGGTCTTTGCGGTACTCGGCCAGAGCAGTCTGAGTGTCTTTCTGGGTCCAGCGCGGCAAGGCGTACTTGTTGTAGTATTCTTCAAACGCCTGTTGCTGAGCCGAATTCTCGAACCGGCTATCGCGGAGGTTCTTCACCACGTCGGTCCGCTGGCGCTTGAGCTTCTCGTCAACCGGATCGACCTCGAACGGCTTCACCTCGACCTTCTTGTCCTCCGCAGGCTGCGTAGTCGCCGCGGCGGCATCGGCGGCCGGCTTGGCCGTCTCCAGCCCGGGGTCGTCCACAACCGGCTGGTCGGGTTGCGCCGGTTGCGCCGGAGTTGCGGCAGCCGGCGAACCGCTTGCGGCCGGCTTAGCGCCCGGAGCCGGCTGCGCCGCGCCTGGTTGGGCAGTTCCCGGCTGACTGCCGGGCGCCGCAGGCTGCTGTGCCAGGGCGGCCGAGGTCATCACCGCCAGCGCAACAAGGGTGGAGAAAAGCCAAACCAAAACACTTGCAGACCTGTCTGCGGACTTCTTCCGAGTGAGAATAGGCATAGCTTACGCAACCTCTAGCGCCGAACGGCTTTTGGAACAGTAACTCCACGTTGTCTAGGCTACCACCCGCAGGGTGGCGATGTCAAGCGCGGCACCCGGAAAGCCCGCCCGGATTGCCCAACCCGTCCGGAGGACGTTTGACAGACCAACCCGGGTACGTTTAGAGTAAGTGAGAGTCAGGCCTAAGCGTTTGCGCATGGATGCGTTCGGAATCCACTGCGGCAGGTTCGGGAGTCGGTGCGAATGACCCTGCTTTACAGCAATCCTTGTTTTCTGCAGCACGAGACCGGCGCCCATCCCGAGCGCGCGGAACGCCTCCGCGAGATTCCCGAACATCTGGCCAGAGCGGGCTTGGACCGGCTTTGCAGGCAACCCGAGTGGGAACCGGTCCCGCGCCACCAACTCGCCCGGATCCATTCCTTGCGCTACATCGACGAGGTGTGGGCGATAGCCAAGTCGGGCGGCGGAGATCTGGACATCGACACCGTGTGCAGCCCCTCCTCGTACGACGTCGCGCTGCGCGCAGCCGGGACCGTCTGCGATGCCGCGCGCCGGATCGTTGCCGGCGAGGATACCCAGGCGGTCTGCCTGGTCCGGCCGCCGGGGCACCACGCGCTAGCCAATCGCGCCATGGGCTTCTGCCTGTTCAACAACATTGCCATCGGCGCCAAGATGGCGATCAATGACCTGGGCCTCGACCGCATCCTGATCGTCGACTGGGATGTCCACCACGGCAATGGCACGCAGGCGACCTTCTGGGAAGATCCCCAAGTCGGTTTCTTCTCGATCCACCGCTGGCCTTTCTTTCCCGGCACCGGCCTGGAAGACGAGACTGGATCGGGCGACGGCCTGGGCACCACGCTCAACCTCCCGGTCTCCTTCGGCATCTCCCGCAAGGATTATCTTTCGCTGTTCCACCTTGGGCTGGATCGGTTTGCCGCCAAAATCAAGCCGCAACTGATCTTTATCAGCGCCGGTTGGGATGCGCACCGGCTCGATCCGGTCGGTAATCTCGGCCTCGAGGTCGAAGATTACGGCACCCTGACGAACCTGGTGCTGGACGCTGCCGAGACGTACTGCGGCGGCAGGGTGATCAGCGTCCTGGAAGGCGGCTACGATCCGGAAGTCATCGCCGAGTCGGTGGTGCTCCATCTGGGCGAGATGGTGAAGCGGCGCCCGGCCGGGAAGCCGGAATAATTGAACACTCGTTGCCGCCGGGATCAGCTTGATGAAGACCGGCGTTGTCCAGCGCCGCCTGGCTCGACGCCGCTCACGGCCCGAAGAACCCGATCAGTAAGGACCTCTTTCAGCACCCGGGCGTCATCCCGGCATGGGCTCGATGGTCACGTCCAATGGGAAGTCGACCTTCTGCTCGGCGTGGAAATCGGGGCCCGCCGAGCGGATCTGGTCCCGCTTCAACTCCGCGACTTCCTTCGGCCCCGACCAGACAACTCCCCGGCCGGTGTTGTGGATCTGAACCGCGAGCGTGCAGCACTTCTCCGCGGGATAGCCGAAAACCTTCACGAACGTCTCGATCACGTAGGCAAACGTGTGCAGGTCGTCGTTGAATACGACGACCGCATACGGTGGAAGGACTCTTGGCTCCCTTTCACCGCGTCTGTCCTGCTTCCGCGGCCGGGTCAGCGTTTCCACGGCGATCTGGTCTTCGGCACCCATAACGGAAAGAAAAAAGGGCCCCAGGAACTCCGTTGCCCGGAACCCTTGGACGGCTGAAGGGATAAGCAGTTTAAGACGCCGCGGTCCCGATCCGCAATCAGGAAAAGCCCGCAGTACCGGCTCGGCAATAATCCTGCCGCCCTGTCGGGGTCAGTGCTGGCGAGCTCGAAGCCGGATGCTGAGGGGGCCAATACCAGCCATCCCGAGGGCCGGCAGTCAGGCCCCTCAACCCAGGCCGGCGATTTTCCAGCCCTCGCGGTAGTTGCGGCGAACCAGCGCGGTGGCCTCGGGGCTGTTGGTGAATTCCTGCGACTCGCGGTCCCACTCGAGCCACTTGCCGGCGACGCGGTCGGCCATGGCGCCGACAAGTACCGTCTCGGTCAGCGGGCCGCCGTGGGCAAAGTCGTCGCAGGCTTTCCGGCCTTGAAGAATCGCGTCGACCCAGTCGTGATAGTGGTCTTGCGGCTCGGGATCTCTTGGGTAATTCTCCGCTGGAAGGTTTTTCTCCGGCAAAACGACTGGCCGGCCCCGCCGGTAGTTCTTGAAAATCGATCCCGATTCCCCGATCCAACAGGTAGCGGATTCGGGAAACGGGCCGACGTCTTTGGGAAGCGCGATCTTGCTGCGGTCCGGTTCGATGCCGCCGTCGTGCCAGGTGAGCTGAACCGTGTCGCCAGCGGTCAGGTCGTTGCCGGGGAAAACCATCTCGACCACCCGCTGCTTTCCCCAGAGAGGGCCGCTGCTGCCGGGCGTGATCTGCCGCACGCGGAGAGGAGCGGTGAGTTTCATCGCGTCGAAGGAGATATCGAAGTGATGGCATCCCATGTCGCCCATCTCCCCCACGCCGAAATCGAACCAGGCCCGCCAGGTTTTCGGATGGTAGGTGTTTTCGAGGTAGGGACGCGGCTCCTGCACGCCCAGCCAAAGGTCCCATTCGAGACCTTTCGGGATCGCATCGCCGGAGGCGCGGAGCTCGGTATTCTTCGGCCACCAGCTCAGCTTCTTGTTTTCCCAAAGGATGACCTCCTTGATGCGGCCGATGGCGCCGCTGCGGAGGAGTTGCACGGTGAGGCGGCTTTCGACGCTGGAGCGGCCCTGATTGCCGAGTTGGGTGACGACGCCGGCCGCGCCCGCTTCCCGCGTAATCACGCGGCACTCGTGGAGCGTGGTCGCCATGGGCTTCTGCAGGTAAAGATGCTTCTTCGCCCGCAGTGCCGTCACGGCGGGCGCGGCGTGCATGTGGTCGGGTGTGCCGATCGTCACGGCGTCGAACTTGTCAGCCTCGCCGGCGAGCAGTTCGCGCCAATCCTTGTGTTGCGATGCGTCCGGATGAACCTTCGCCGCGGCGTCGAGAGACTTCTGATCCACGTCGCATAGGGCAACGATCTTCACCTTGGGGTGAGTGGCCACGCTCCTCATCGTGGCCCCGCCCATGCCGCCGACGCCGATCGAGGCGACTTGGAGCATGGAGTTGGGCGAGGCGCTGCGAAGCACCGCAGGAAAGGCAAGCAATCCGGCAGCGGCGGCGGTTTGTGCGAGGAACTGACGGCGGCTGGCTGGAAGGCCGGAACGGTTGTGGGATGGTTGGGTAGTCATGGCATCGCTCCCTTTCCGGGGTGTGGGTTTTTCTCAAGTGCGAGTTGCCGCTTCTTTTCCAGGAGAATCAAGCGAGCTTTCGCCGACAACAGCTTCGCTTCGAGTTCGGCGGTGATCCGTGGCCCTAGTGACGCAAACCTGTCCGGCATTACGGTCGGCCATCGCAACATCTTCGCACGAATTCAGATCTTCAGAAAGGCTTTGTGGACATAGAGATAGTAGAGGAAGAGCCACATCAGCAGGGCCGACGTCGTGGCGGTTACCAGGGGAGCGGCGGAGCCAAATGAATCGACGAAGCCGCCCACGAAGACGTTGGCGATCTGCTTGAAATCGATCAGCCTCGCGCCGAGATAGATCGTGATCGGGTTCATGCCGACGACGACGAAGAAGAACGCGGCTCGTCGCCAGCCGCGGACGTCGACGAGCCAGTACGAAATGCCCAGCAGCAAGAGGCTGAGGCCGACGGTCAGCAGTGTGAACGAGGCGGACCACATCTTCTTATTGATGGGCACGGACTCCTGGGCGAGCAGCGCGGCAGCGAGAAAGGCCGCTCCGGCCAGCAGCAGGCCGGCGGTCTTGGCTCCGGGAAGCCGCGAGGAGCGGAGCCAGTGGCCGGCGAGCGCACCAAACAGGGCGGTGGCGACGGAGGGGATCAGCGTGATGCTGAAGAGATGCTGGAATTTGGGCGACAAGGCGGCGGCCACGTGCTGGGAGAGATACGTTTGTAGGCAGCCGGCCTCGGTGAAGTCGCCGGCGCCGTAGCCCGGCACAGGCAGGTATCGCGTCGCCAGCCAATAGCCGATCACCAGGCCGAAGGCCGAGATGGCTTGGCCGGTCGGCCGCGTGTGCATCACGATCAGTGCGGCGAAGAAGAAACTGATGCCGATCCGGTAGAGCACACTGTAATATCCCCAGGTCGGATGGGCTCCGCCGGGCGTGCCCCAGAAGACCAGGCCCAACAGCGCCAGGGCGATGGTTCGAACCGCGATGTGCCGGTAGAGTTGCCAGTGCGTTTCGCCTCGCTGGCGCCGCTTTTCAAAGGACAGTGGTATGGCCACGCCGACGATGAAGATGAACAGCGGGAAGATGAGATCGTACAGCGTGAAGCCGTGCCATTCGGGATGGCGGCACTGCCGGCTCAAGAACTGGAACACGGCGTTGTCGGAGAACTTGGCCAGCGCGTGAAAGACGCCCGCCAGGCCGACCAGCAGGAACATGTCGGCGCCACGGAGGGCATCGAGGGACATCAGCCGTTGCGATCCGGCCGGGGATGGGGTTGTCGAATCCATGGATTGGGCGCCTCGTCTCGTCTGCAAGCGTCCGTCGCCGCCGGGGGGCGAAATGCTGCATGGCGGAGCGGACGGGTTGTCTCCGCACAGAATACCCCCAGCCGAAGCCCCGCGGCAAGGGCGCCGGAACCGGCAATTGGCTTAGAGCCTATCCCAAAACCGCCGGGGACTGGCTCATTTTGCGGAGTCTTCGGAGCAAAATGTGCCTGTCCCCCTCTCCTCAAGGTTTTGGGATAGGCTCTTAATGCATAAGACCGGTTGCCACGGTTCCACGCAACGCACCATCGGGGTGTTGCACGGAAAGGAGAATGGCGCAAGTTGTTTAGCAAGTGAGGTTTCGGGTGAAAGAGGGAGCTAGTCGTTGTGAGGTACGTGTTGCACAGGTCTCGAAACGTGTGGTTCGCTGGCCCACGCCGCTCTTCACCACTCCGCGTAGGCGCCCAACACGCTCATTCTGATGGCGTTCTCAATGACGCACCCATATAGCTGGATTTTTGAACAAGCCGACTTAGCAACGTTCGAGAAAAACCCGTCTGGGAAACGAACCTGGTGTACCTCTCGCGATTGCTGGCCGACCCTTATCCGGACCTCTGCGACCGCCTGGCAGCCATACTCCAGGAACACCTCATCCACTGCGGTTTCTGGACGACACCGCCGATGTGTGGATTCGCGACTACCCTCCGATCCAGGTTTCCAAACGGCGGTTCGTGAAGTTTCAGTATCGACCGGACTACTTGAAAGGATTTGAGGATCGGATCACCCGCGACGTGATCTGCAAGCAGTTGGTCTGCCTGGGGACGATTAAGAAATCCGACTTGGTCGTGGATGGCGGCAATGTTGTGGCAGCCGGGACGAAAGTGATTTTCACGGAGAAGATTTTCCGGGAGAATTCAGACCGGAGTCGGGCGGAGACGAAATTCGACTTTCTTCGAGTTCTTCGGAATCCAACCTGCGTCGCAATTCCCCGGTAACCTTTTGACCCCATCGGCCACAGCGACGGCGTGGTGCGTTTCCTGGACGATGAACAGGTTGTGGCCAACGACTACTCCAAAGTGGATCCGGCCTATGGCCGCCGCCTCGAAGCAGCTTTGACCCGGCACGGTCTTCGCATCCACAGGTTACCATATCACCCGGAACGAGCTTCCGGCGTGGAAATTCCCCCGGCCACCGGGAATTACGTGAACTTTCTCCGAGTTGGCGACCTCATAGTAGTCCCGGCATACGGCCTTCGGGAAGAGTTCCTGGCAGCTCGTGAGGGCCAATCCGACTTCCGGTACTGGAACGGATTCGGCGGAAGCGAAATGCTCGAGTCGTACAGCCTCCGAGATTGCAGGGAGGTCCCGTGGGCTCATCTGAATTTCATCCGAAACTGCCGGCCCTACTACGAGACGGATACCCACATCTTCGTCCATGCCGGGGTGGTTCCGAACTTCCCGATGGACCAGCAGTCGAGCTTGGACCTCCTGTGGCGGCCACTTCACCCGTCGGACGCGGCCAGGCACTACTCCGGAAAGACCATTGTCTGTGGGCACAGTCCGCAGCCGGATGGGAGAATTCTCGACCTCGGGTTTTTGAAGTGCATCGACACGTTCTGCCACGCGGGCGGGTGGCTGACTGCTCTCGAAGTGAACTCGGGCCAGATTTGGCAGGCAAACCAGGCGGGAGAAAGACGTTATGACCAGGCCGGTGAAGCTTACGGTTTCGTTGGAGACCCCGGGAGGGCAGATTCAAGGGGCGGCCGTCGCGGTCCAAATCGACGCCGGCACCGTGCTCGTGCAGACCGGCCTCCGGGTGGCGATGCCCCCTGAAACGAGAGAATCGATTGCCGGCCCACCGGTCGATTCGCCTTTCGTCGACAACTATTATGCCGACGAGCACGTCATTTTCCTGGAGGCCGTCCCGGACGACCCGGAAGTGCATAGAACGATCCGGTTTAGCGAAGCGAGACAAAATTCGGCAGAGCCGCATCATCGGATATGCGGACAGCGGCTCGGGCGACGAACCAACGCAAGAACGCTGGCCATCGCTTGCCTGATCACCACTTTCCTTTTTGGAGCCATCGGGGTACTCTGTCTGCTGCTGGCCCACTGAACGCGAAGCACGAGAACGAATATGCGACTCACGATCCATCGAGGAACTCATCAGATAGGCGGCAACTGCATCGAGGTCGAGAGCGGGGCCTCCCGGATCATTCTCGACGTGGGCATGCCACTGATGGATGACGAGGGCAATTCCTTCGACAGCCGTGTTTTGAGGGGCAAGAGTCGGGAGGAACTTCTCCAGTCGGAAATTCTACCGAACGTTCCGGGCCTCTTCGACAGTGATCCGAGCCCAGAAGCGATCCTTCTCTCCCACTCGCACCTGGACCACACGGGGCTTCTCGGCTACACACTTTCCGAGATCCCGGTGTACGCCACAAAGGCAACCAGCCAAATGATGCTGGCCGGCCGCCTCTTCGCGAACCAAGTCGAATTGCCTCAAGAGCGTCACCGGGAACTCATTCCCGGAAAGGCTGCGACGGTCGGTCCATTTCGCGTGACCGCCTACTCCGTCGACCACTCCGTGTACGGAGCGGCGGCCCTGCTGATCGAGGCCGAAGGGAAGGTAATCCTCTACTCCGGCGATCTGCGACTGCACGGGCGAAAGCCCGGAATGGCAGAAATCCTGTTCAAGGCGTTGTCGGAGAAGTCTGTCGACTTGCTCTTGATGGAGGGAACGCACCTCGGAGGCGACAGAACGACCGGCCCGACGGAAACGGAACTCGAGGCAGACATAGTCGGCTACATCCGTGAGGCTCCGGGACTCGTGCTCGCATCGTTCTCGCCGCAGCACCTGGACCGATTCGTCGGCTTCATCCGGGCCACTCAGAAGACTGGCCGCATCTTCGTTGTGGATGCCTACAGTGCGTTCATTCTCGACATAGTGGCACGAAGCGGCGTTCACGTTCCTGAGCCAACCGAATTGAACCAAATCCGGGTCTACTATCCCTTGAATCTCCGCGACGACTATCACAGGCGGCGATTGGGGAAAATCTACGAGCGGTTTTTTTCGAATCAGATCGAACTGACGGAGCTCTTTGAGGACCAATCGCGATACCTGATGCTGTTCAGACCTTCGATGCTCCGAGATGATTTTGGCGGCAAGCTGCCCGGGAAGGTATGCTGCATTTACTCCCGCTGGGCAGGCTATCTCGATCAACCGGAGTGGAGGGCAATCCAGGAGAGCGTCGACGCCGCCAGCGGAACTTTCCTACAGGTCCATACGAGCGGGCATATCTTTCCTGATGACCTGGCCGGGTTTGTCCAACGTGTCAATCCGAAGTATCTGGTCCCGGTTCACACTTCGCGTCCGGAACTTTTCCGGACAGTCCACCAGGCGGTCGTGGAGTTGAGGGATCGAGAAGACTTCACTCTGTCGTAAGGAGGGCTTACTGTATTGGAATCGAAGAACGGAGGGCCGAGCATGATTTTCACGGGCAGGTTGAACCAGGAGCGCGCCAGGGCTATCATGGCCACAAATGGTGCATTATAGCAGAACGGAGAATGTGAAATGGCTTATCCCGGGTTCTACTTCGACGGAGAGAGCACGATCCCTTGCAGGATCATCCGAATGGGTGCAAGGAACTCAACAATCGAGTTGGATGGTGTTAGGACACTTGTTCCTACGGAGCAGGTAGAGCGGACGGAATGCGTGGCCAACGAGGAACGCAACCTTACCGAGCTGATACTGCCGATCACGCCATTGGAAATGCTGTATCGCGAGCTTAGAGAACTTCGAGGCAGCAAGGACGCTCGTTTTGAAGCTACCCAAAGTCGCCTCACTCGAAGGCACGGTGCGACGGATGCGATATTCCTTGCAGAGCTCTTTCGGAGAAGTGTGGAGCACGCCAAGTCTTACAGAAATGTCGCGGAAGACTTCTGCCCTGATCGGCCGGATCGGGAGGTCTCCGAGGATCGACAGGAGAGCAGGTATGCGAGGCAACTTGTGCAATTCATGTACGCTACTGAGAAAATCAAGATCAATTCATTGACGATGAAGTTCGTCGACTATGAGGTGTTCCCCTTCAGGACGACTCGCTCGTGTACGGAAAGGGGAGTGCCTGCGACAACTGCAGGCAGCGGCGGTATGGACATGTTGCTTTCCGTAACGCCCAAAACCGATATCCCAACAGTAGGCGAGATCAAAGCCAATACGGAGGACGTCGGCCCGACATTCGCCCTGATCCAGTCACTCATGTACGCCGCGCATATCGCCACCCCAAATCAGTTTGAGCGGCTGGCCCGATGCTACCCCACGTTGTTCGGCAACTTCGAGAAAGACCGTCCCTCCGTTGGAGTTGCGATAATTCTTGAATCGGAGCAGGAGTGTCTGCCGAAGGATTTAGCCTACGCCCAGACGATTGCGACGTTCCTGGTTAAATCTGCCGCAGCGCCTCAGATCTCCGCGATCCGGTTCATTGAATCCACCAATGTGAACGGATTCCGATGGCGAATGGTCCATGAAGCCTTGCGAGAATAAGCCAGGCACCACGGATGAGTAGAGTAAAAGGGACAGGCAATGCCGTTACGGCCGGCTTGTCCGCGCCGCGCGAACTTCAGTTGAAACGGGTCGGGGATCATGGTTTGCGGGAAGACCGCGGCTGCCTGCCCCCGGTCGCCGACGAGTGTCCCCTTTGCGGGAACGGTGCAATGAAGCCCCCGGGGAAACGACCGGCGACTTCCGAATCGAGCCGCCCAGACGGTTCGGCGGCGAGGGTCCGCGACCTCTCGGGAAGAGAGTCGCGCCGCCGCGGCACCACCGTCGTGACCGGCTGCGTGTCGTCGGGGACTTCTCTGCTTGCATGGTGGTGCCGGCGGCGCTAAAATGCTGTACGGGGCTTGGGAAAGCCAAGCAAGCACCGTGGGCAGGCTGGGTTTCTATCCCGCCCTCTCCAAGGTCCTCCAAGCCGGGGTTCGCTGCCGGGGCCGGGATAGAAACCAATTCGTTGCCATCAGAGACACATGCCAATCCCGAATGCAGATCAGGCGATAGTCGCGACCGAAAAGGTCCGCGATTATTTGCTCAACCTTGAGCATCCTGATGGCGGCTCCAAGGCGGTCTGGTTTCATTCGCTTGGCTACGCGCGCGATCAGTGGCAAGAGTTGGCGGACGACCTACTGGCCATAGCACGAGGTTGCTGTGAATTCGATGCTGAAACAACCCGATTCGGCATAAAATACAAGGCGGCGGGATCGGTTGGTCGCCCGAACCGCCGCCCAGGAAATGTATTGACGGTTTGGATCGTTGAAAACGACGATCCGCCTCGACTTGTGACAGCGTATCCGGATGAAGACACATGATTGCTGAACATTCTCTCGTCGTACTTGATTGCGACCCGCCGCACGAAAAACTCAACCGCGGAGATGTGGGAACGGTCGTGCATGTTTACAAAGGTGGTCGCGGATACGAGGTCGAATTCGTTGACGGTGGCGGACGGACAGTGGCCCTCGTCACCGTTGGTGCTGACGATGTTCGGCCAATCGCAGCCGGTGAGCTACTCCATGCTCGACGCACCGCGTAGGTGTCAGAACCAAGCGATGCAACCGATTGGAATGGGTGGTCGGTTATTGGCTGATCACCACTAATTTGACTGTAGCCGCTATTTCCGTTGACTGAACCTTCGAGGAGCCAAGCGATTACGTGATTTCCAGTGGTATGCGTAGGCACATTCGTTCCGCTGCATCACCCGGGTATTGTGCCGCTTGATATAGTCCGGCGAACCGCAGTCGAGGGCGCGAGTGAGCAATGAGGCCAGGATGGTGCGAACACGTGGAACAGTGAGTGCTGGGGTGTATTTTTTTCCCCCGCATGTCTTCTTGCGTCAGGAACCATGCGGCCAACAACGAGAGTGTTTGATGGTGGTGCCACCCACGCCAATTGCGGACCTGATATTGGGCAAGCCCCGCTTCGCCTTTCGCACGCTCGAGGCACTCCTCGATCCGATGCTCGGCCTTGACGACACGGGTGAATTCGGCCAGCGGCGTTTCGGGCGCCGCGTTCGCGAGGTGGTAATCGTGCTTCATCGTACCATCGCTCTGCTCCTCGCGCACCACCACCAACAGCTCTTCGGGACCGTTGCGACGTCGATCGCTCTTCGCCTGGACGCGTGTCTTCACGGCCTGCACCGCCAGCGGGCCGCGAGCGCCGTCACGCACCTCGATCGTCATCCAGGCGTTCTCCGGCAACGCCGCACACCACCGATCCACGCGGACATAGGGAATCTGCGGCCGCCGTCCGCGACCACAGTATTCCGGCGACGGCGCATCCAGATCGCGCACCAACGTGTTCGATGGCACGGCGAGCAGATACCGTTCTCCCAACGACCGCAAATCTCGCCGAAATGCCGAGCTACGCCCCATTTCGTCGTCTCCGGCAATCCAGCCGTGAGGCAAGGCTTTCCCGTGCTCCGCAAGCATCTCCAGGGCCAGCGCGTGCCGCGTGCGAAAGCGAATCGCGGCGGGAACACCGCACTTCTTCCGCCGCTTCTTGTCTTTCGCCCACTCTTTGTTCAAGTACAGCCGCGTGTCCACCAGGGCATGCTCCTTTCGAGAAACATACCCCAAGTATATACCCACCTGGCAGTTGTCGATTTTTCCCAGACGCCCGCACCATTGTCGCGCCACCCCGACCGAGCTTTTTCCTTGTTTCTTGAACCCCGACGGGTCGAAAACGAGCACGCCATCGGGCTCGCCCAACTCCGCACCGACTTGTCGCGCCAGTTCTCCGATCAGCGGACGATCGTCCCACGGCGACTGGCCGATGAACTTCTGCAGCGCATGCCGCTCCTGGTCGTGGAGGTAAGCGATCATCTCGGAATTCTTCCGTTTGACATCCGAACACAGACCAGACACATACTCCCGCACGTGTCCTTGTTGCTCGCTGCTCGTCAAACGTGCTGCGTAGGGTTCGACGAATTGCTCCAAACGGTCCAGCATCCCTTTCGGTATCCGGGGATCCAAAACCGCATCTTCCAACAGTTCCTCCAATCGCACATCAAATCGCCGTTCCATCGGCTCCTCCTTTCCTGCACTCGAAATGTGAGGAAAGGCTGAATACCAAAAGAGTTACAGTCAGTCAATGTCAAGCTACAGTCAAACTAATTGAGTGCAGAAATGAGTCTCTCCTGGAACAACCAGTTGGATCGTGTTCGCGCGGTGTTCGGCCTTGGAAGCGACCAGCCGTTGCCGGAAGTGAACGTGGACAGTCTTTTGATCTATCGGGACCACCTCCGTGCGATGCTTGGGAAGAGCTGCTTCGAGGGCGAAAAATGCGACGAAGACGGCACACGGCGTGGTCGGGTATTGGTCTGCGGTATCCG
The DNA here is from genome assembly GCA_040768665.1 of Thermoguttaceae bacterium. Lineage (GTDB taxonomy): Bacteria > Planctomycetota > Planctomycetia > Pirellulales > Thermoguttaceae > JABWBD01. Next base: position 179,799 of record JAXGMN010000025.1, on the reverse strand, counting down.
CCACGAGATCGATCCGGTGCTTGGTGTGCTGTGCAACGTTTTCGGGGAACACTTGGACGGCGATTTCCCGCTGTCCGATGTCGAGGTCTCCGAGGATGCTCTGAACCGTGAGATCATCGAAGACTACCGATACTGGCTGCGAAACAGCCGGGAGCGGTCAGCCGGGCGGTAGTATTTTCCCAATTGGGCGTTGTACTCAATGCCTTCAAGGAAAACCGCGATCCTCCCGCGCAGGAGCCCTAACGTCAACCGGAACTGAGGGCTGTGATGGCCGGCGGCGCCGTTGACGTTCGCACGTTCCGCGGCGTAAATGGGGGCGGTTATCGGGGATTCAAGTCGAAGCTGCCTGTTGATCGGCTGTCTGACGAAATGCCAGCACGATGTCTTCGGGGGCGATGCCGCGATCGATCAATTCGCGATCCCACTCGATTTCCGTATCATTCTTCAGGAGGTGCACTTCCCTGCCGCGGATGGTGAAATGCACCAGACAGGCATGCACAAACCGGCCTTCCTTCCAGCCGAAGCGAACGATCAAGTAATGGCCGTGCTCCCCGTCTGTCACCGCTTCCAGCCGGGTCCCGTCGCGCGGCTGCCACTCGGTGGCGTATTGCCAGATGAGTTGTCCGACCGCGGCATGGTACTGGTTCATTCGATCCATTGGATGATCTCCTCACTGTGCGGGTCAAAGACCAACAATCTGATCCGATGGGTTTCGAGGATTTCCTGCACGTCCCGCTCTTGGAAGAACCCAAGAAACGTTTCCCCGGGAACAGCTAGATACAGCGTTCGTTCGGACATGCTCTTGCCGAGCGCATGCCGGTAATTGAGAAACTGCCCGACCGCAGTATGAAACTCGGCAAGATCGGAACTGCCCTGAAACGACTTGACCTCGACGGCAATTCTATGACCGTTGCGCTCTGCAGCCAACAGCTTTTCCGCCGCCAAGTCGATGCCGATCAACTTGCCGGCAAATTCGAGGGTCAGTGGATCGTCTGTGATGATCCACTGATCCTTTTGCAGGGCGTGGACAACTGCTCGATGATGCGTATCTCGCCGGGACATGCGATTACCTCTCTCGAAGGGTGCTTGTGGCCGACGACCGCGGTGTTCTGGGCGAGGATTGTCGAGTTTGGCTCAGAGTGGCCCGCACCAACCGGCAGGCAACTGACCAAGAGGCCCTCTCTTTTTCCTTCCAACGGTCAACGATGACACGCCCCACGATAGGATAGACTTATCTGCCCCTCGATTCCAGGGGGGAGGTCATGCCGAGAGGCGATCTCCGCGGATGTGGGCGTATCCCGGGTGCCGGTTTCCGCCAGCAATCGCGGCTCGGGCGAGTGGAAGGCCAGCACACTTTCTTCGGGCGGAATGCCGGCGGCGATCAAGTCCTTGCTGATGCCTCGGTCCAATCCTCCTCGAACCACACCTTCCCGTCGCCCAGGCGGAGGTGCAGCGCGGTGCCCCGCACGCGTTGCGTCTTGCTCGCATTTCGGAAGGACGTAAGGGGCTAGCGACTTCTGCACTGACCCGCTGCTGGCAAAGAAAGCGGGTATCGTCTGTGGTGCCGCGAAGGGCATGAACCTCGGAAATCCAGCGGGTGTCCAGCAACTGTCCAAGCAACAGGAGATGCAAAGCCGATGAAGAACCGACGCGACTTTCTGAAGGCCGCAAGCGTGCTGCCTCTTGCGGGCCTGCTTGAAGGTCCTTCTGTGTTGCTGAATGAAATCCAGGCTCGTGATGCTGAGGAACCGATCTATGCCGGCAAGCCGATGAGCTATTGGCTGGCCGCGTTCAACAGTCGGGATTACGACCGCGACGTGTACGACTTGGGCGAGCAGTGGATGTTTCGCCATTTTGGGGACGCCGCCGTGCCGGGGCTCGTCGAGGCCCTCAGAGAGGACTACGGGGTGTCGGCGTGCATCGAATTGGACGCGATCGGCAGCCCGGCAACCGTACGGGCGTTAACGCTGGCTCTGAAGCACGAAGATCGACGTGTGCGAATCGGGGCGGCCACAACCATGTACGGCATTGGCGTATTCAAGCCCCGGTTCAGGCCTGAACTGATCCCTGCCTTTCGTGAGGCATTCCCGATCCTTGCTGAAGTGCTGAAGACGGACCGGGAACCCCGGGTAGCTGAGACAGCCGGACGGATTCTGTTCGAGCTTGCTCCGAAGATGGACCCGATGTTCCCGCTTCCGGTGAAGATATCGGAATACGACGACGACGGCTTCTGGGCAAAGCTTGTACGACAATTCCCAAAGCACTTCCAAGCTGAGGAGATTGTTCCCCTCCTGGTGGCTCGATTGGGCGACGCAAATGCCAAAGTCCGCTTGGAAGTGGCCCAGACTCTGTCGATGTATGAACCGGATCATCCCGGGATCGTCCCCATCTTCGTGGAGTATGCGACGGAAAGAGAGCACATCACGGCCCTCGAATTCTCGGGACTTGACCGGATTGCTCCAAAGGCCCTGCCTGCCTTGCGAGAGGCACTCAGAAATGAGCATCCGACGGTCCGGGTCTCGATACTCCACGCCCTCGGTTGGAGCCGCTCCCCTGCGGTGATTCCCACTCTGGCCGAAGGGCTGGATGACGAATCTTCGGCGGTCCGTTGTCAAGCGGTGTCGAGTCTGTACTTCATAAAGTCTCCTTTGGCTGTCCCGCTTGTGATCCGGGCATTACAGGACGGCAATCGCCACGTACGTAACTCCGCCCGCTGGGTTTTTGAGAATCGCGAAGACGTTGCCCTGGCAGCGTGGCCCGAACTGCTCGGAATGCTGGAGGTGAGTGATCCAATGATCCGTGCCTCGGCCGCCTTGAGCCTGAGAGACATGGGGAAGGAGACGGAGCGAGCCATTTCGGCACTGCGGCAGAACTTGGACCACGAGAACCTCTCCGTGCGGCTTGAGGCAGCCATTGCCGTTGCCGAAGTGGAACCAGGGAGAAGTGAGTTGGTGCCCATCCTGGCTGAAGGAATCGACTTCGAGGAGCACGATCTGCGAACCGCGGCCATCGCGGCTCTGCGACAAACTAGCCGAAACGCAAGAATCATTTTGCCCACGATTATTGAAGAGCTCGATAACATCAGTTCCTGGGAGCGGCCCGACCTGATAGGAATTCTGGCGGACCTTGGTCCCGATGCGGCAGCAGCAATACCACGTCTGTTCGAGATTATGAAAGACCCAGAAGCCGGACGTGAAACCCCCTTCGTTCTCGGGAGAATCGGGTCCGAAGCAATCCCACTCCTTAACCAAGCCGTGCAGGATCCTGACCTCTTGATCCGAAGTCGGGCCATTCGGGCACTCGGACACATGGGCAATGTTGCAGGCCAATTCGTTCCGATGTTCATCGAACTCCTTCGAAGCGGATCGCCGGTCCAGCGAATTGCCGCGGCAGACGCCTTGGGGAGTATCGGTCCTAATGCAATAGCGGCGCTGCCAGCTCTGAAGGACGCCTCCAACGATCGAGACATCGCGGTTCGCGTTCATGCCAGGGAAGCTCTGGGCCAGACTGAACGGGACTCTAAAGCGTGACCACGGGCTCAGGCGGATCAGCCTAAAGAGGAGATCGAAACCACTTTCGCGACCACCTTGGCGAGGAAAGTCGACGGGTGACGGCCCGTTGGGCCTGGTCCGTCGTTCACGTAACCGTTCACGGGGTGGTCGGGGACTGGTCCATTTTTCGGCCATTGCGCGCATTTTGGCGACAAAGACGTTGGCCGAAAACATGGACCTGTCCCCCTCTCCTCCGCCCCGTGAACGGTTACGTCGTTCACCTATTGACCCCAGGGCTGCGCGGACTTCCCTGGGCTCTCGACTCTGGCCCCGTCAGGGCCGTCCCCTGCCAGGGGAGAGCTTTCCTTCGGGCCGCTGGGGCGCATGCGCGGCGTTTCTAAATGAGCCTTCACAATTCGTGGAGTTTTCGTAGCCGTGCGCTCGCGTTCTAGCCGCCAATCGTGGCTTCCAGCGGGCAAGCCCGGCGGCGGCCCTTTTCCCGAATTGTGAAACGGGATTTCGCTGCCAATCATCGCCGCACCGGAGTGAATCGCGGTGTTCTTTTTTCAGTTTGAGCCGTCATGGTCGATGGGGCGGAGAGTACGGAGTACCGAGTACATGAGTGCATATCCTTTGAATTGGCGATGCACTCTGCTGGGGTGCCAAGGAATCGTTGCTGCCACAAACGCTTTGTGCGTCGGTCCGAAACTTCGAATACCGTTTGCTTGACGCCGCTGCTCGCCTTCTCAAACCACCGGAACCTGTTGCCCCCTTCACCATCGGACAAATCCAACCAAATCTCGGAACAATTGGGATAAACCGGCAGGGGTCCGGTTGAGGTGGACGGTCTTGCGTATTGAGGGAATCAGATCTCGACCCACTGGCCGGGGACGGGCACCGGGTAATGCCCTTCGGCGTCGGCGACCACCGGCGGGGGACTGTTTTCATTGAAATTGTCGACGCCGCCGGAAACCCACTCGAAGTTGGAGGCCATGACCTCATCGAACGTGATGACCCGGCCCATGTGGATCGCCGCGCGGCCCATGATGTCGGCCAACTGCGACAGGGCGGCCTGACGTGCTTCGTTGTGCGGGCGGTCGTTGCGAATGGCGTCGAGAAAGACGTTCCACTCGGCCTGCCAGGGACTGATTTCCTCGGGCGGTGCTTCCCAGGCGATGTTGTCCGCGACGAATCGCTGATCTTTGTAGAGGCGGGTGGTGGCGGCGTGGATCTTGCCGGAGAACTGCGCGCCGCACTTGGCGCCGTGGATGTACGTGGCGAACTCGCTGTGGCAGTTGGGCAGGTTGCGCATCACGTAGTAGGCTTTGGTGCCGTCCGCGAAGGTCCACTCGGCGGCGCAACTATCCAGGTTCTGGCCGCAGTCGGTGCTGTTGGCGGCCCGCCCGCCGACACCGTGCGCCGAGACCGGCCAGGCGTTCTTGATCCAGCACATCTCGTCGATCTGGTGGATATCGGCCTCGGACCAGAGCCCAGCCGAAACCCAATAGAGATGGAAGATGCTGCGGAGCTGCCAGAAGATCTCGTTTTCGCCTTCCGGCTTTCGTCCCAGGCCGCCGAAGTGCTCGGTGCGGTAGGCGCGGAGGAGCTGGATCTGGCCCATCTCTCCGTCGCGGATCCGTTTGATCAATTCCTGGCGGTTTTTCGAGTGGCGGCACATGGTGCCCGCGGCGAGCTTGAGGTTCTTCTTCTCGCCTTCTTCGGCAGCCTTGAGCATCCGCCGGACGCCCACAGGATCTGTCGCGAACGACTTTTCAAAGAAGGCGTTGATGCCCTTTTGGACCGCATATTCCAGGTGCAAGGGACGGAATGCGGCACGTGTGGTCAACAGGGCCACGTCGCCGGGCCGGAGGCAGTCGATCGCTTTCTTGTAGGCATCGAATCCGACGAACCTCCGTTCCGGCGGGACGTCGACCTTTCGGGGATCGAGCTTGGTGAGATTGGCATGTGAAGCCGCCAGCTTGCGATCGACGACGTCGGCCATGGCCACCAGCTTGATCGGGCCGCCGGGGGCTTGGAAGGCGTTGGCCACGGCGCCGTTGCCCCGCCCTCCGCAGCCGATCAACGCCAGCCGGATCGTGTTGTCCTCGGCGGCGTGGACGCGGGGAACGGAGATACCAGGCAGTGCGGAGCCGGCGACGACGGCGCCGCCGTACTTCAGAATGTCGCGACGCGACGGGGTTTCGGACTGAGAGTGGGAAGTGTTCTGTTCTCGTGTCATGGCGGGTCTTTCGAATAAGAGGGGTTCAACTCATCAGGGTCGTGCGCGATTCACGGTTGGCCCCATTCTTGCCAACCATGCGAGACGAAACAAGTCCGGCGCAATCTTCCGGATTCCGAGATGTTTCATCAACCCGCGGCCAAAGATTCTGCAATAAACGCTCGAATCAACTCCGGATCCTTCACTTTCCGTGCAGCTTCGACGCCGCTGATCACGTCGACGGCGAAGGGGCGGACCGTCTCAATCGCGCGGCGGACGTTCTGGGGCGTAAGTCCGCCGGCGAGGACCATTGGGATCGAGAGGGCCTCGCGGATGGATCGGGCCGTTTGCCAGTCGACGCTCGTTCCGGTGCCGGCCGGCATGGTCGAGGTGCGAGCGTCGAGGAGCAGTCCTGCTATGCCGGTTTCCTGCAGGGCGAGTGCGGCGCGGATCGGATCGGCAATCTCGCCGCACGCCTCGCCGGTGGCGACGTCGATCCGCAGGGCTCGGATGAGCCCGATCCCCAGGGGAGCCAGTTTGTTCGCCACGGCCGACGTCTCGTCCAGCGAGTTGTCGGTGTGCAACTGCACGAAGTGGGGCATGACGGACCGGGCGATCGCCAGAACATGCTCGGGCTCGCCGCCGGTCACCACCGCGCGGCTGACCATCGGCGGGACCCGGCCGAGCAGCTCGCGGGCTTCGTCGCGTGAAAGATTCCAGGGGACGGCGACCGGATATTCAACCACGAATCCCAGGCAGTCTGCCCCGGCCTCGACGGCCCAGTCGATCTGCTGCCGATCGGTGTTTCCGCAGATCTTGACCCGGACCATAAGCGTAGAGCGTCGAAGGGGATTTACGTGGCAAACGCCAACCGCCGAACGGCTTCCGCGGGATCGGAGGCACGAAGGATCGAGGTGCCGACGAGGACGCCGAGTGCCCCGGCTTCCAGCACGGCGCGGACTTCTTCGGGCGCGGAGATGGAGCTTTCGCTGATCACACGGATCCCGGGCGGCACCTGCTCGAGCAGGCGGAGTGTGCGGGCGACGGTGCCGTCGTCGACTTCGAGCTGCCGGATGTCGCGGTTGTTGATCCCCAACAGGTCGAGATCCAGGGTCAGAGCCCGCTGGAGCTCGGTCTCGTCATGGACCTCGACGAGCGTTTCCAGGCCGCAGCGGTGCGCCTCCCGGTGCAGCGCGACGAGCGTCGGCCAGTCGAGGACCGACACGATCAGCAGCAGGCACGATCCGCCCGCGTCGCGGGTCGCCTGGACATCTTTTCGAGTGGTCAGCAGGTCTTTGCGGAGCACGGGGAGGGAGACGGCCGAGGCTGCGGCCCCCAGCAGGTCGAGGCTGCCGCCGAAATGTTCCGGCTCGGTGACGACCGACAGGCAGGCGGCGCCCGCGGCTTGCATGGCCGTGGCCAAGACGGCCGGGTCGCGGCCGGCCAGCAGGTCACCCTCCTTGGGGCTGCGGCATTTGATCTCCGATATCAAAGGCGAGCGGCCTGCCTCGCGAGCGGCCTCCAGCGCGGCGGAGAATTTCCCTCTATCGCCGACGTTCATCCTGATCTGCCTTCCGAAGCGATCCGGTTCGACTCGGCGACCAACTGATCGAGCTTCTTTTTGGCCGCCCCGCTCTCGATCAGTTGAGCGGCTTTCTGGACCCCGTCGCGGAGCCCGTCGACCTTGCCGCCGACCATCAGTGCGGCGGCCGCATTGGCCAGGACCATGTCGCGCCGTGCGCCTTTCTCGCGGCCGGTGAAAATCGCCGTGAGGATTTCCGCGTTCTGCTCGGCGGTTCCACCGGCGAGGTCTTCGTACGTGTGGCGGGCCAGTCCGAGTTGTTCCGGGGCGATTTCGTACTTTTTGGCCCAGCCGTCTTTGACCTCGGCCACGGACGTCTTGCCGATCACGGAGATCTCGTCCAGGCCGTCGAGCCCGTGCACGACCAGGGCGTGCTTGAACTGCAGTTCGACGAGGATGTCGGCGACCATTTGCACGAGGTCGGGCCGGTAGACGCCGAGGATGTGCCGCCTCGCGGCGGCCGGATTGATCAGGGGACCGATGATGGTATAGAAGATCGTCTTGATCCCCAGGGCCATCTCGGGCGGGAGGACTTTGTGCATCACGGGATGGAAATTGGGGGCATAGAGAAAGCTGATGCCGGCCGCCTCGATGAGCCGCTCGGCCTGCTCGGGCGACAGATCGATGGCCACCCCCAGCTTCTCCAGCACGTCGGCGCTTCCCGAAAGCGACGAGAGGGAGCGGCTGCCGTGCTTGGCCACGGGGATGCCGGCCGCGGCGGCCACGATCGCCACCGCGGAGGAGCAGTTGAACGTGGTCCGCCCTCCGCCGGTGCCGCAGGTGTCGATCAACTCGCCGTCCACTCTCGGGCGGATCTGCTCGCAGTTGGCCTGCATGGCCCGCGCGATCGCCGCCGTCTCGCGGATGGTGGGGCCTTTCATCAACAGGGCCACGAGGAAACCGGCGATCTGCACGTCGGTGATCTCGCCGCTGCGGATCCCGCCGATGATTTCAAAGATCTCCTCTTCCTGGAGATGCTGCCCGACGGTCAGCTTTCTCAGCGCTGAACGAATCATGTTCCCGGCTACCTTTGTCTACAGAGAGAACTTGTAACTGCGGAATGCCATGAGCGTGGTCGTGTGAACGATGGTGTCGATCGCCTGCACCTTTTCCGTGACGATCTCGGCGAGGCGCTCGTATTCCTCGCTTTGCACGATTGCAACCAGGTCGTAGTCTCCGGCGACGGAGTAGACGTCGACGACCTCGTCCATCTCGGCGAGTTGCTTGCCGGTCGCGGGCACCTCGCCTCGTTCGACGTTCATCAGCACCAATGCTCGGATCATCCTGGCGTCTTTCTTTCGAAGGAGGCAGCGGAGAGCTTGTGAAAAAACTGGGAGTGGGGGCGTGAAGCACCCATGCTAAGTCCGCGTGACCGGTCCGTCAATCTCCCTCTGCCGCGATGGAGCCTTATGCGCTGTTCGCAAGTCTTTGTGGGGCAAGAGCTGCGAATGACGCCGAAAAAGGGCTTACCCGCAAGACCTGCGTCTTTGCTCGCGTTTCGCTCGCCGCCGATCGATTTTTTTCGATTTTTAGACCACGCGGGGGCTTGTGCGGGGATCGGTTGCGGTGTAGAATGCTCGCATTCGATTGCAAGGAGGTCCGACGCATGTATATCGAGTTCCAGAAGCGGCTCTTTCCGTGGGAATCCCTGGAAGATCATCCAACGTTGAGGACCATCAAAGAGCTTCTGGAAGCGATTCCGGATGAACGGATTCTCGACCAGCTCCAGGACGCCCGAGGAAACGGACGAGACGATTACTCGATCCGCAGCCTCTGGGGAGTGGTGATTCTGACCTGTGCCTTGCGTCACCGGGACTTTGAGGCGTGCCTGGGGGAATTGCGGCGTAATCCTTCGCTGGCGAAGCTGATCGGCATCGAGTCAGCGGACCAGGTTCCTCAAAGCTGGAACGTCTCGCGGTTTCTGGAAGGATTGGGCCATCCGACGCATCTGGCTGCGATGCAAGCAGCCTTCAACGAGATGGTGCACCGGCTGGGCGAAACCGTCGCCGACTTTGGTCAACACACCGCGGGAGACGCCACAGCGCTGAACGCACGGCGACGTCGATGCGACGCCAAGGCGCAGAAGGAAGCGGATGCCAAAGCAAGGAGTCAAGCGAAGGAGGCTTCAAGCCAAGCTAAGGGTGAAAAGCAGCGCGGTGGAGAGGCCGCGGCCTCGGCGGTCCCGGGGACGGCCGAAGGGAAGGATTCGGCGGAGGCTTCCGATGCCTCGGAAAAGAAAACAAAAAAGATCGAGTACGATGCCAATGGGCTGCCTCAGCCCAGCGGCGGTCGCAAGGAATACGTAAACGATCAAGGCTGCGTGATACGCGTGGTCGAGTGGTTCGGATACAAGCTCCACCTGCTGGTGGACGTGAAGCATGAGGTCGTGCTGGCCTATAGGATTAGTTCGACAAAGGTTGGCGACAACGAAGCGTTGCCGGAGTTAGTCGATCAGGCAAAGGCGAATCTGCCACAGGGGCGGATCGAGACGTTGGCTTACGACAAGATGGCTGATGACAAGAAGGTCCATGAGAAGCTCGCGGCCTGCGGCATCAAGCCCTTGATCGAAGTTCGCGCCCTGTGGAAAGAAGAAAAGGAGCGATTGTTGCCGGGGCACGATGGCGGCACGAACATTGTCTACGATGAAGCGGGAACGCTCTATTGCTACGATCGGAGCAGCTCGCCGATGATCCGTCGCCGGATGGCGTACATTGGTCATGAGGCCTCGCGCAAGACGCTGAAGTACCGCTGCCCGGCGATGCACGAGGGATTCGAGTGCGCCATGTCGCCGATCTGCAACGCGAACAAGAAATACGGATTGACGATTCGCGTGAAGCAAGAGATTGATCTGCGTCGCTTTCCTCCGATCCCGCGTGCGACGAAACAGTTCGAGCGACTGTACAAAGGGCGCACGAGCGTCGAGCGCATCAACGCTCGGCTGAAGATTTTCTGGGGTGCCGACGACGGCAACGTGACGGGGCCGGCGCGCTTCCATGCGATGATCGGGGTGGTGATGCTTGTGCACGGAGCTTTCGCGACCGTGTTGGCCAGCCTGCCGCGTCGCGGCGGAACGCTGGGGAAAATGCGACTCAGCCCAATCGCCCAAGCGATCCGTGAGCGGATCGCTGCTTCGAAGTAGCCGCAGAGGTTTGCCAAAAAAGGAATATCGATCGATGTGGGGCGGCCGCTAGAGAAAGCCAAGCCCCAACGGGCCAACGCATGAAACACCGGACCAACTCGCACGCGCAGCGAGCCTGACGTGCATTTCCCGACGCGTGGCTCACCGAGCTGGCGACTGCCGGCCTTCTCCTGACCGGTCGACCGTACGCCGACCTTCCCGCAGGGCAAACATTACCCCGCCATCGCCCCCCCGGTCGCCGTGGCGGAAGCGTCTACATCGCATTCGGCTCGCCGCGATGTGGCATGTTCTCGGGGCGGACGCACTGGGTAGGGGCTTTTGTCCGAGCCGGTTTTCTGCCGATCAAGTCGGGCGAGGCGCTCGGGCGTAAACGCTGATAGGTGCAGGAGTTCCGTCGCGGGTCGTACGAGCAAGTTCGACCCGGCCGAAAGCTGGGTGGATAAGCCGTCGGCTGCGGGTAAGGCGAGAGGAAGCAGTGGTGGCAGGGCGGCGGACGAGAGACGCTAATCCCGGCTTCCGGTCTGGCCGCCATTGTCCAAGGGATTTTCCGGCGCATGGAGAACAGCACGAAGGCGTTTGAGAAGCAATTCTACGTCGTCTTCGTCACAATCCGGAGGCACAGCCACAAAGTAGTCGCCATCGATGGCAATCAATTGTTTCAGCGCCCTCGAGGCGTCGGGTGGTTGATCAACGAAAAGGTCCTCCATCTCCCAATCCGCGTCGTGCAGAACGCGGGATGCCAGGATTCCGACCTCCAAGGACCAATCATTCAAATCCCGGCTTGAAAGCTCGGGAACAGGACATTCCGCGTCACGCGGCGATCCATCCGCGGCGTCAGTCTCCACGGACGCATTTCGGATGATAGCCCGCCAGGCGGTACTGTCCGACACCTCGGTCGACTCGATCTCCAACTCCACGTTGTGGTACAGGGTTTGGTAAATCGCCGCCACAGCCGCTTCGTTCAGGAAAGTCAGTTCTGGAGCCTCTCGTGTTTCCGAGAGCAACGCTTCCACGACGTCGCACAGCATGGCCAATTGTTGCGCGGGCTCCAGGCGGTCGAACGCGCTGACTCCGAATTCCTGGAGTTCCCCCTGATCCACGTTCATGCAGATCGTGTCGGCCATGCTATCGACAGCCTCGCGAATCAACCGCGCTTCCGCACCGGCTAGTGCCCGCAAACCCGCAGACGTATGCCACATTGGATTGTCCTCTCGCTCAAAGGGGCAAAAATGGCTGATCTGACCGTTTAATGGCTTGCTTCCAGCAGTCGGATTGGAAACCTGATATCCCCGACGCGCCGACTCTAAGAGCCTATCCCAAAACCGCGCGAGGGGACAGACAGATTTTGCTCTGAAGAGTCCGTACAGACGATCCAGTCGCCGATGGTTATGGGATAGGCTCTTCCGGCCATGAAAGGTCAACGATGGCCGAAGAGACGCTGCAGGATCGGAAATCGACCGCTTGCTGGCCCTGGCGTGCTTTCTGCCGCATTGCCCTTGCCGGCCGCCTGCGGAAATGCCGCGGAAACGTCCGGTGAGCGTCCTGCGGCAATCTCGATTTTCTTTTCCGCATCCTCGGCCAACCGTGGCTCTGGCGCGGCGACCACTGCAAAAGCGGGCACGACTATCTCGCCACTGTCCAGGTCGGTTTCGATGCGGATCGTCTGCGTCGTTTTACCCGGTTGCCGGCCGGCCTGGAACTTCACCGGGACCAGGTAAAACGCCTTAGGCTCCTCGCTGGTTTCCAGGTGAATCGTAAGGCCCGGACCATCGGCCCACACCTGCTTGATGCGAAACGGCTTATTGCCGCGGACGACCAATTGGCGGCTCACTTCCTCGCCCGGTTGAACCACGCCGAGGAAGAGCGACGCGGGGCTCACCGATACGTCTGCCAATACGTGCGCCTCAATAGGAAGCGGAATCTCGCGGTACCGCTGTTCGTTGGTCACAAGAATTACGTGATCGCGGAGATAGCCGGCCGGCACCGTCTCGTCGAGTCGCACCTGAATCTCGTAGCTCACCTTGTTCCCGTCCCGATGCGTCTCGATGGCCTTGCAGGTGACGTGAGGATTCACGCAGTTTGCGTCGAGGACCTGCCAGCCAGAGCGTCCGGAACGGGTCACCTGGAGCTGTTTCTCGACGGCTTTCCCCCTCGGAATCGCTCCAAATTGGACGTTGCCCGGCTGGATCAGCACGTCGCCGCGGATGTAGGTGTTCACGTGAAGCTGCACTTCTGCCGGTGCCGGCCGATCGAAAGCAACCGTAATCGTCGCCGATTTGGCCCCGACGTAGGACGATGAGTTGATTGCTGCGACAATGGACGCCGACTCGCCGGGCTGGATGGTCCACTTCTCGTCTTCGAGACGCACCTGAGTGCAACCGCAACTAGAGCGGATGCCGGCAATGTGGATTTCTCCAGCCGTCGTATTGCGGAGCATAAAGGTGTGCTCCGCTTTCGTTCCACGGGCGATGGTACCGAAATCGTATGCGGTGTGATCCATCAGGTTTGCGGTCCACGACTGGCCGAAGGTCGCGGAACAGACCAAACCGAGCGCGAAAGCAAGTCTGACGCAGAGGCGTGACATGGCAGTGATAGGTCCTCTGAAAACCGGAAAAAGTGGGTACGAGCTTCCGTTGCCGAAGGCGAAACACCCCTTCTTGTCTATTTTACCTACACGACACCGCGAGTGGCAAAAAAAGACATTTAGTAGTTGGCTGGATATGGCAGTTTCAAGCTACGGTTCACGTGCCCGTCGCAGAAAACCAATCGGCGCGCACACCGGAGGAACGCGGGCCGCGCACCGATGCACCATGAGCTGAAGAGCCGGGCTGACCAGAACGATTTTGCGGCCATTCCGCTAGAAATGCGGTGGTGGCGAACTATCCTATAGAGAGAACCACCTCTGGAGAGAACACGAGGAGAAGCCCTATGCGGCGGGTCAAGCGCTTCCCAACATGCATTACGTTCCACAGCAAAGAGGGGGCTAGTTCCGGGCGGGCGTCGAAGAACTTCCGGAGCTGGTACAAAAGGAGGACACCTGTTCCCGTTTTGTTCGGACTTCTTTTCCCGCTGGGACTGACCTGGATCGCGTGCGGCGGACCGCGAGCGTCCACCTCAGAAACCGCGCCACTCTCGGCGGGCGAGATGGGTCCCTACGCAGTCGAAACATTGCTCGACAATTGGATCGACCCGGCTCGCAATCGGGAGATTCCAGTCAAGATCTATTACCCTAAGCAAAGCGACACGCCACGCCCCGTGATTCTCTTCTCGCACGGTTTGGGCAGTTCGCGGCTTCGCTACGAATACCTGGGCCGGCACTGGGCCGGGCATGGGTTCGTCTCCGTGCACGTTCAGCACAAAGGGAGCGACGACGATCTTTGGAAGGGCACGTTGTTCATCCGACGTGCCTTTCTCCGTGCAGCCAAGGACCCGCAGACAGCCCTGGACCGACCGCCCGATCTGAGTTTCGCATTGGACTATCTTGAGAATCTGAACAAGGAGAAGTCGCCGCTTTGCGGCCGACTTGATTTGGACCGTATCGGCATGGCCGGGCACTCCTTCGGCGGTTTTGCCACGCTGGCGGTCGCCGGCCAGGCTTTCCGGGGCGCGGAGGGCAAGACCGTCACTTTCTCCGATCCTCGCGTAAAAGCCGGCCTGGTGATGAGCCCGTCCGCGCCGCTGAAAGACGTTTACGCCGAGAACACGTTCGGCGCGATACGCATTCCCTGCCTCCACATGACGGGGACCGAGGATGAAAGCCCGCTCGGGCTCACAACCAAGGAGGACCGTCGGGCTGCCTACGACGGCACTCAACTGGCGGATCAGTACTTGATTATGTTCCAAGGTGGCGACCATGCCATCTTTACCGATCAGGACCGGCCGTTTGGTGAAGGGGGCAAGGACGACCTGTTCCGCCGGTTGATCCAGACCACCTCGACGATGTTCTGGAAAGCCTACTTGGATGGCGGCGCGACTGCAAAGCAGCAGTTGGCCGGGGATTTGAAGTCGCTCTTGGGCAGCGATGGCACGATCGAGTCGAAACGCCCGCGAACCGGCGGGGCAGTGGAGCGGGGAGTGGAGTGATGGAGTACCGGAGTACGCTTCATCACTCCATCAGTCCACCACTCCGCTCTTCCCTTACTCGCACGGGACCGATGTCGCGCAGGGGGGGACACCTCGTTGTGTCGCCGATCAAGACGCCGCTGTCGTTTCGACGTGGCTGGAACAAACGGCCTCATGACGGTCCGGATTGTACCAGCCAACCCTCACGACGCGTCCGCAAATCGCGCACGTGAACTCCTCGCGCCCACCATCGTCGAAGGCCACCCAGACTTCTTCGGATGCCGGATTAAACATGATCCCTTCCAGATCGTCATCCCAGTAACAAGCCGGGATTTTCTGCAACTGGATCACCTGGGAAATCTGCATGATGCACCCCTCTCACGGCAAAATGACAGATTTTTCGCCCCTCCTTATATACCATATCTATCCCATAGCCCCTATAGTATCAAGAAAAACGCCCATTCGGTCGAAAAAAAACATGGCCCAGGTCCAGGCTTATCCCACGCCCCCTGTTGAGCGAATTTCACAGTCGCGTCGATCGGGCTAGCGGAAGGCAGTGGCCCCACGGCAAATGGGGATTGCACCACGTGTAATAGTGGGCTACTGGCGCAAACATACAAGGGCTTGCGGAGCCAGTCGCCTATTTTATCATCCCGCGCCAGAAGTGTCCGTGGCAATACCAATTTGAACACGATGAAGAAGAAACACCCGCACACGTATATTGACCCCTCGCGCTGTGGGGGATGCAGGCAGTGTGTGACCATCTGTCCGATGAACGCGATCCTTGCCGAACAGCGAAGGGTATGGATTGACCCCGACGAGTGCGCCGAGTGCGGAGTGTGTACTCGTTCGCGAATCTGTCCGAAGCAGGCCATTCATCCGGGGCAGTTGACCTGGCCGCGTACTCTCCGGGCGTTGTTCAGCAATCCGTTGGCGAAGTTCAAGAATACGCAGGTGTATGGCCGCGGCACGGAGGAGATGAAGACGAACGACAGCCAGGATACCTATCCGGAAGGGATGATCGGTGTGATCATCGAAGTCGGCCGGCCGGTGCTTGGTACCCGTTTATCGGAGGCGGAGCGGGTGGTCAAGAAGTTCGCCGCCCACGGGTATTCGATCACGGACAATAATCCCGTGAAGTCGCTGATCGAGGACCCCGCTGTCGGCTCCCTGAAACGGGAAGTCCTGGGAGAGAGAGTTGTCTCGTGTCTGCTGGAGTTTATCGTGCCGGAAACGGCCGCCGGACACCTGATGACGATCCTCGGCGAACTCGACGACGAGATCCAGACGGTGTTCAATGTCTGCCTGGCGGTCCGTGCGGATCAGGAAGGCGCGGCGCGGCTCCGTGAGGTGTTCGGAGCCGATATTCACAGCATTCCCAACGTCAAGGTCAATCTGGGTATGGCTCGAGGGATTTTGAAGAACGGCAAATGACACATACTTCGCAACGACGCGGTCTCGTTCCCTCCTGCTGCAAGGAACTGTGCCTCATCGCGATGATCCCGAAGGGGTATTACCACCGGAAGGGCATCAAGCGGGCGATGGCGGAATTGGCGGCAAAAGTGTTCCGTTATGCGCCGGAGAATTTCATCTTCCGTGACTTCACGGAGATCACGATTCCCAACCTCGGAGTGGGCCAGGTGCTGCTGGAGGCGCTGCACAAGCGGCGTCCCGAGTTCACCAACCGGCTCGTGCTTTGGATTCTTGCTCACACCCGCTCGGGAATCAGCGCCGTCTACACGGACATGGACACGGTCAAGACGCTGGTCAAGGATCTTGCGGGCCAGTGGCGGAGCAGGAACCAGCAAGAGGGCTATCCGATCTCCGTGGTATTATCCGGGCTCGCCGAGGACATTCATGCCTGCTGCCAGGAGGCGGGGCTCACCGAGCACACGTATCTCCACAGTCTCGATCTCTTCGGGACCGTGGATTTGCTCCCCTCGGAAGATGAACTGTCCCTGATTACGATGTGCGGTCATGGCCTGGTGGGATCACGCCGAGTCAAGCACCTGGTGGAACAGATTCGCAAGGGCAAAATGACGGCCCGGGATGCCGCTGCCGACATTGCCAAGCCCTGCGTGTGTGGAATCGTAAACCGAAAACGGGCGGAAGAGATCTTCTCTCGCCTGGCAGCGAACAGCGGAGAAGCGGAGTGAGCGTCGGGACTCGACCAGACAGGAAGCAGCAAAAGACGATCGCCTTCTTTTCGCGGTGGGCGAAAACCTACGAAGGCGGCCCGTTGGACGGCTGGTTTTCCACGGTCTACCGGGAAGCCATTCGGTCGGTGGATCCCAGGCCGACGGATAACATCCTGGACGTTGCCTGCGGGACGGGCAAAGCCTTGCGAGCGATGGCAGCCACCAGTGATCGTGGAAGGCTTGCCGGAGTGGATCTCTCGGACAAGATGATCGAGGAAGCCGTGGCGAAGGCCGATGGTATTCCGAATCTCGAATTCCAGGTGGCCGATGCCAACCAGCTACCCTTTGATGACGAGACCTTCGATCACGTAACGGTGATGAATGCGTTTCACCACTTTCCCGATCAGCGCAAAGCCGTTCAGGAAATGGTGCGAGTGCTCAAGAAAGGCGGCACGATCCACATTGCCGATATCACGGGCCACGTGCTTCCGTTCCCGCTGGTCGGCCACAAGGTGTGGAACTGGATCGAGGGACTCTATGCGCCGCAGGTCAATTCGCTTTCCAGAAGCGGCTTCCGGACGCTTTTCCAAGAGGCCGGCCTCGAGGACATCCGGCAGCTTCCGGCCTCTCAGGCATACCACCGATGCGGGCGGTACTGGCTCTGGGCCGCCGCCGCGCTATTGATGGGCGGATATTACTGGCCTCCGCTCTTTGCCATCGGAGCGGCCGCGGGCCTCTTCGGAGCGGTCGTCTCGTTTCCGTACCTGTCCAAGACGATCACGACGGGAAGGAAGAAAAGTTGAACGGAGCTACGCCCGACCTCATTTCCTGCCCGGCAGCAGCCGCGGGGAATCAGCCTCGCCACGCGGGTCGGCAGTTTGTCGAGATCCCGAACGCCGAAGGGAGCCGGTTCTGGGGACCGACGAGCGATCGGAACGGGTTTGCGGTCTATACGGTGGAGTCGGCCTATCAACGCACCACGACCAACATTCGTGTGCTCTTGCCTACCGACTACTCGTCGACCGCGCGGTATCGCGTCGTCTACGTATTGCCTTGCGAGGCGGAAAGCGGTGCCTTTTACGGCGACGGCTTGAGGACCGTGAAGTCACTGGGCGTCGCGGAGACGAAAGGCACGATTTTCGCGGCCCCCACGTTTTCCGATGTACCCTGGTACTGCGATCACTCCTCCAATTGCCGAGTCTGGCAGGAGACCTATTTTTGCAGAGTGGTCGTACCTGCGATCGAACTCCTGTACCCCACGGTCGTGTCGCCGGCAGGGCGATTGCTCTTGGGATTCAGCAAATCGGGCTATGGCGCCTTCTCGTTGCTGTTGCGCAATCCGGACCGTTTCGGTCGCGCCTTGGCCTGGGATTCGCCGCTGGCGATGAACAGGCCCCGGTTCGGTTTCGGCTCGATCCTCGGTGACCCCGCGAATTTCGAGAACTACCGCATGTCGAGCCTGCTCCGCAGCGCTGCGCCGGTACTGCGGGGCGGGCCGCCACGCTTGTTTCTCATGGGCTACAGCCTGCTGCGGCCGCACCTTCGGGCCACCGCCCGCCTGATGACCGAGCTAGGAATCCCGCACGTTAACGACGTCGGAAGCCTCACCTGGCACTGCTGGCACCGCGGTTGGATGAGCAGGGCCGTGGAATACCTCCTGGACGGGCCGTAGCTCGCGGATTGACTGCACAGCCGCCTGGTGGAGCGAGTAGTTCTTCACCGTTCGCGTGATCAGCCACTGGGCGGCGCGGGGTCTGGCCAGCAACAGGAGTGATATGCCCAGGTACGGCAAGAAGCTCAACCGGTCGTCGCGAGGCCGGGTCAGTTCGTCCTGGCTGTCTCGATACATGCCTCGTCGCAGCCAGGCTCGCCCGATTTCCGCGAGCAGCCGCCCACGCCCGGCTCCTTCAAGCGCTCTCGCCATCAGGATCATGAATCCCTCGTGCGAGTGGACGCCGATGTGGCCGGGCGCCAACGGCGCGACTTTCCGGCCCAGGGAGACTTGCACCAACTGCTCGCCGAGGTTGACGCCGCTGAGCCAGGCATTGCTCGCCTGGGCGAGCCGTGGATTGCACTCGATGAATTGGACGCCGCGGCCCGCCGGGTCGTAGAAGTATTCCAGACAGATTGCGCCGTGCCAGGCGAGATGCAATCCGACGAGCCGCAGCGGCTCGGTGACCTCGGGATGGGCAACGCTCACCTCCGCCATGCCGGATCCGCCCACACCGATCGCCTTGGACTGGACACAATGCGAGGCCACCAGATTACCGTGCTGGAATACGGCGGTTACCGCCCGCTTGTTGCCAGTCGCCGGCGTCTGAAGGAGGATTTCCGCACGGCCATCGAGCCATCCTGCGGACTCGAACTCGTCGGCGATTTGCCGCAAGCGGTCCGCGTCGCGCACAAATCGAACTCCCTCGCCCGCAGTGCTGTATGCCAACTTCACATAGAACGGGAATCCCCGAGGCCGGAGCATTTCCGCCCGATCGCGAACCACTTCCGTGGGCGGGTAGGGGAGTCCAAGCTCGTCCAGCAACCGAATAAAACGCGCCTTGCTCATCAACCGGTCCATGGCTTCGGGGTCCGACAGCGCCACACCGGTGTATTGCTGCAATTCGTCCCGAAAATGCGCCAAGAGGAACACCTGCTCGTGTGTCGGCAGCAGGACGTCGTAGTGTTCCGCTCGCAAGCGCTCGAAAAGGAACGACAAATACGACTCCGGCTCCCGCGAGAACACGGGACACCGATACCAGCGACGGACGTAGCGCGAGAATCGGCACTGACAAAGCGGGGCAGGGTCGACGATATCAATCGTGTGCCTTGCCCCCAGACCATAGAGCACCTGCCGCGCCGAAATACTCGAGCCCTCGGTCAGCAAGATCGTGCGCCGAGGGGTAATTTCTTGACTACCCATGGATTGCCTGGGAGGATAGAGTTCTATTCCCCGATAGAAGCCCCCCTGAGGATACCGGCTTGCCACCAACGCGTCAATTCAGCCTCGGCAATCGCGGCAAAGTCCTCTTCCTTTCTTCCAAGATGTTCCCAAGCACGTGTGACGCAAAGGGGATCGATACGTTTCCGAAATCACTTGAGCAAGCAATCGCTCGAAGCACCGCGCAACTCCTTGATCCCGAGGCGTTGGCGGCGACCTTGGAGCGTCTGGTGGCCGAAGGTGCGATCTCCAAGGAGCTTGCCGGAGCCTTACAAGCGAGCCTATCGCAGCAGATCGAGCGATCCCGCTACGTCCTGGCCCATCTCGGGGCGCACCTCGCCATCAGCGCCGTTTTCGCCTTCGACGTGCTACCGATCCCTCTGGGCACGATCAGCCGGGTTTCGTGGGTTGTGGTCAACCGGGTGGTTGAATCGGTGCGTGGAAACCGCGATCGCGCCAGGGTGCACTCGCTTGGAGTCGCGCTGCTCGCCGCGATTCCTTGGCTCGGCTACGCGGCCTATCTTCTGCCGCTTCGCCGCCAGAATGCCGAGTTGACGTTTGTCCTGGCCAACCGCGTCTGGCTGAGCCGCCGCGGAGGTACCTACGAGGAGTTTGTCAGGCGAGGACGTTTCCCCGGCCGGCGCATCGCCCGCTGGCTGGTGCCCTTTCCTGACCGTAAGAGACCCTAACAAAACGGGGACAGGCACCTCGCGAAGACGCCAATTCTCCGTGTTTTGCGAATACTTGGATCGGAGCCAGTCCCCGTTTTGTTAGGGCCTCTAAATTAGGCACAGAAAATCGCTCGGTTCGGATTCACAGAACGCTGGACCTCACGCCCTCTCACCGCGAATTTCCTGCAGTCGCGAGACAAACTCGGCGTGTTCCGGGCTGGCCAGACCGCGGTTCGCGGCAGCGACGGCGGCAGCCAGGTCGTTGCGCAACAACGAGGTCGCGTCGAGCCAGAGCCCCGGAAATACCAGACTCTTCAACAGGCCCTCGGCATCCGCGACAAGCCGTTCGTAATTGCCTTCGCGGAGTACAAACCAGTCGATCTCCATGTCGAACGTCCGCCACACCACGTACTCTCGGATACCATGCCGGCGGTACACCTGGAGCTTCTGATGGAGATCGTAGGACGCACTGCTGGCGGTGATTTCGGCCGTTAGTTCCGGAACGCCCCGGAGATACCCCTCGTCGTCCTCCCACGATTGGCCGCCAAGGGAACGATCCAGCCGCAAAAGCAGGTCCGGCTGGGGCTCGTTGTCATTGTCCAAGCGGATACTGCTGTTGTCGGCTGCCTCCGTCCCCGGTGTGGCCAAAACATAGGATTGCAGCCAGTGGCTCAAAACCGTATGGGGAAGGCCGTGCCTCCGGTAGCGTACGGCGGTGGGCATGTAAACGACTCCTTCGATCAGTTCCGCCTTCTTGACATCGGGCATAACCTTCCAACGGCGCTCGAACTCCGCGCGGGTCAGCCGGTCGCCGACCTCCAAGGGCGGAGTGCCCAACTCGATCTCGATGGTCGCAGACATGGATAGCCCCAGCCTATCGGTTCCTTCGTAACACGCCTCTACGTCTCATCCTACCTGCCCGGGTGGGGGATAGCAAGCGTGCATCCCGCCTTCTTCCGAGGCATGGAAGAGCTCATATTGGCTCACTGGATCTCTACAGCAGCCGTCTCCCATCGCACCCATCCGGCGCGCTGGCGACTCCCGCCGGCTGGGCTGATAAAAACGGGGACTGGCTCCGCAACATCTTGTGTGGTCGCTCTAGCTAAACCACTATTAGTTGCGGTGCCTGTCCCCGTTTTTATCAAGTTTTTATCAGCCCACCCGCCGGCTGCCTTGAGATCTTCCGCGGCCTCTCGAACCGCTTGCCGGTCTTCCAGCGTTTCCACCCAGTCGACCAGCGCCTCCCAATCGTCCGCGTCCATTACCGCGAGTCTTCTTCCGTTTGCAGTCACGCCGGCGTTTCCGCCGCAAGCGGCTCGACCATATCTCGACCCTCGACCAGCACCCGAAGCCCCAGCAGATGCGCGAGGTCCTCCACGTTGTTCGCGTGGTCGCCGTAGAACAGCACCCGGTGCAAGAGCGCCATCATCCCGTCCGGCAGAACACCCGCGCCCCACTTCTCGAACATCGCGCGGGCGTCGTCCACCTCGGTAACCACCTGCGTGCGGCAACCGCGGTCGTCAAAATCGCAGACCTCGCAAATCGTGCCCGTCGCCAGCAGGATCGAGTCGAGATTGGCGATCTTGGCCCAGGTCACTTTCTTGCCGATGTCCTGGTTCATGAAGACCTCGAGCGATGCGCCCCGGTTGTCGTCCCGGTGGCTGCGAATGCTGAACGGCAGCCGTGGAGATGACGGCCCGCCCATCTTCGTTGGCGCAACACAGTGCGCGTGGATCACCGCATTCTTCGACGTGTCGATCAGCGGGTCGGTGATGAACCCCGGCAGGCCGAACGCATAGAGAAACATGAGCATGGTCAGCGTGGAGTCCATGTCCGCTTCGCACGCGCCGACCACCCCCTCGTCCAACAGCTTGGCAAACCCGAGGCACGGATAACCGAGCGATTGGATCGGGATCCCGCCCAGGCATTTGACCGTAATCGCCTGCGCTCCGTGCTCGAGCATGATCTGCTTCATTGCCAGGTACGTCTTGCACGACTTGACGATCTCCTCCCGGGTCGGCTCCACGATTTCCTTGGCCTGGGAAATCCAGTACTCCTGGGCTTCCCGTTCGGCCGCGTCGGAATCGATCGATTCGTGGATCTTCACGAATTCGGCGGGCGTGATCTGGATCACTTCCGGGCCGAGGGTCTCCCGGACCCGCTGGAAATCGCAAGCCGCGGCCGTCCCCGCCGCGCAGCCGGGATTGCCCATGAGGATGATTTTCGACTGCTTCATCCGTTGCGGCACTCGCAGCAAGGCCGCCAGCCGGTCGATCTCGGCCAGCTCGCGCGACGGAGCCAGCACCAGGCGAGCCCCTTGTCGCTGCAGCCGCGGCACATACATCCAGTCGTGTCCGCTGAATGGTTGCGAGTAGATCGCCACCGGTTTGCCCGTGTCCGAAAAAATCTTGAACGGCTCCGCGTTGCCGAAAGCCAGGTGAATCACCAGAATGGCGTCCGCCTGCGACTCGGCGATCTTCGGCAGCAGCTCCTCGGCCGCTTTCGCGCGGTTCGCGATCAGTTCCCCGCCGACGAATTGAACGTCGCCCAATCGCTTCTCCACCTCGCTCAGATAGGGCGTAAACTTCTCCCTGATCTCCTTCGGGGCATCGAAGTCCGGCTTAGGCCAGGCCCCTCCGAGTCCCAGGTAGACCACATAGACCCGGATCGGCGGCAACTTCGGCCATCCGGCTTCCTCGGCCGCACGCAGCGGCCGCGCCGCCACCCCGCCCGCCAACAGCAGACTCCCCGTGGCTCCCAAGAAAGTACGGCGATCCATGGTAAACGGCATGAAGTTCCCTTTCCAAAAAATGCGGGAATCGCAACCCAACAGGCCCTTTGTGGAAGACCCCCGGCGGTTTGGCTCTGATCTTCCATACCACACCCGGCATTCCGAAACAATCGCACAGCTACAATCGGTGGGCAATCGGTATGCTATACGTACTGACCCGGAGAGGGTCCGCCGCGTTCCGGGGAAACGCCTTTTGCCGCCGACCGCACTTCCGTCTGCTGCCGCGGTTCGACAAAGGCGAGTTGGCTTGGCGGCGGGCTTCTTGGCTTGGCTGACTTCCCCTTGGCCTGGAGAGTCTCCCCGGCAAAGTCGGCTACCATATTGCAGAGGCTGCACGGGTTCTGAGCGTCTTGACTAAACCGCTACAATTGGACGCTCGCACGAGGGGGGGCGTTCTCTATGTCCGATGTCACGCGCATCCTTTCCGCCATCGAGCGGGGCGATCCCAAGGCGGCCGAGGACCTGCTGCCGGTGGTCTATGACGAGTTGCGGAAACTGGCCGCACGGAAACTGGCCCAGGAACAGCCCGGCCAGACCCTCCAGGCCACGGCGCTGGTGCACGAAGCTTACCTCCGATTAGTGGATGCGGAAGAGGCTCAGCATTGGGATAGTCGCGGCCATTTCTTTTCCGCTGCCGCCGAGGCGATGCGCCGGATCCTGGTCGAAAACGCCCGCCGGAAGCGATGTGCCCGACACGGCGGCGACCACGTACGGGTCGACGTGGATTTCGACGCAAACGGCCCGCAGACTCCCTCGACGGACGATCTCGTGCTGACGGTCGATGAGTCGCTCAGCGATCTGGCAGAACAAAATGCCCAGGCGGCGGAGTTGGTGAAGCTGCGATACTTCGCCGGGCTCACACTCCCGCAGGCCGCCTGTGCGATGGGTGTCTCGACCCGAACTGCCGATCGGCTTTGGGCTTACGCCAAGGCTTGGCTGCACACCGAGCTCGAACCCTGAATCCGAAGACGTATTTTTTCCGGAAATCCCGAAACATTTTGGCGTGTTTTCGCGCCGGTCCTCGCATTGATCTGTAGAGCCTGAATTTCCATCGGGCGATTCTCGATACCGGCGATAGCCATGAACGAATGCGACATCTTCATAGCGGCCCTGGCGATCGAATCCGCAGAGGAGAGGGACATCTATCTGGACGAGGCGTGCGGCAAAGACACGCCGCTTAGGCAGCGCGTGGCCAAGCTGCTCGATTCCCACGGGAAATCGGGGAGCTTGCTGGAGCATCCGGCCATCGGGGCCGGCGCCACGCAGTCGCTGGCTGACACGGGGAAGATGGCCCAGCCAGCGTCGGGTGAAGTGGGCGGCGACGTTCGACTCGACCAGTTGCCGCTGGACTTTCTGGAACCGTCCGACGAGCCGGGCTCGCTGGGGCGACTTGCGCAGTACGAGATGCACGAAGTCGTCGGCCGCGGAGGGATGGGCATCGTGCTGCGGGCGTGCGACACCAAGCTCAGCCGCACGGTGGCGGTCAAAGTGCTGGCCCCGGAGTTGGCGGCCAACGCGACCGCGCGGAAGCGGTTCCTGCGCGAGGCCCGCTCGGCGGCTGCGGTCAGCCACGACCATGTGGTAACGACCTACGCCGTGGAAGAGAACGAACCGCCCAAGGGCTCGCCCCGCGCCGGACGCCCCAGCCTGCCGTACCTGGTGATGGAGTTTATCGACGGGCAGTCGCTGGAGCAGAAACTCGACCGGCAGGGGCACCTCGAGTTGAAGGAGATCCTGCGGATCGGCCGGCAAGTCGCCGCCGGGCTGGCGGCGGCCCACGCGCAGGGACTGATCCATCGGGATATCAAGCCGTCGAACATCCTGCTGCAAAACAGTATTGAGCGGGTGAAGATCACCGATTTCGGTCTGGCCCGCGCCGTCGACGATGCGTGCATCACGCGGACCGGCGAAGTGGCCGGCACACCGCAGTACATGTCGCCCGAGCAGGCCCAGGGTCATCCGGTCGATGCCCGGTCCGACCTGTTCAGCTTGGGCAGCGTGCTCTACGCCATGTGCACGGGCCGCTCGCCGTTCCGCGCCGAGACGACGATGGCTTCGCTGAGGCGCGTCTGCGATGACACGCCGCGGCCGATCCGCGAGATCAATCCCGATATTCCCGAGTGGCTCGCCGGTATCATCGACCGGCTGCTCGAAAAGGGGCCTGCCGATCGGTTCCAGTCCGCCGAAGAGGTTTGCCAGCTTCTGGGCAGGTGCCTGGCCCACGTTCAGGATCCGGCCGCCCATCCACTGCCGGCTTCGCTGGCTGCGGCGGGCGTGACCGAGCGAAAAACGTCTTTCACCGGATTCGCGGCTTGGGTGCGCCCAAGCCGCCGCTGGGCCACGGCCGCTGCGGTGCTCGTGGCAGTCTTCGCCCTGGTGACACTCTCGGAAGCCACCGGCGTGACGAACCTGGCGTCAACGGTCATCCGCATCGCCACGGGCGAAGGCACGCTGGTGATCGAAATCGACGACCCGACAGTGCAAGTCTCGCTCGACGGCGAAGCGTTGAGCATCGCCGGCGCGGGCATTCAGGAGCTCAAGCTGCGCCCCGGGCAGTACCAGTTCCAAGCCATGAAGGATGGGGAGTCGGTAAAGACCGAACTTGTGTCGATTTCGCGCGGCGGCAAAGAAGTTGTGCGAGTAATGGGGGAGTCAGGATCCGCGGGTCTTCGGCATGCCCCGACCGGGAATGCCGCGACCGATTACCGGTCGTTCCCCGAGGGGGCGATTACCCAGGTCCGGCGCCTCGGCCATCCAGACGATCATCGCAAAAAGACTTGGGTCTGTAACTTGGTATTCACCCCAACGGGTCAAGAACTGCTTTGCGGAAGAGCCTCGCAGTCGCTGGAGATTTGGAACCTCAACACGGGAACGTGCTCGGTCACTCCGGAAACGGGTGAAACTCTGGCCATCTCACCGAAGGGAGACCTGGTCGCCACCGGCCACTACGACACGGGCCTCGTGTCGGTCTGGGATCTGAACAGGCTCCGGAAGGTCCGGGAGTTACCCGGCCATTCGTCGGTGAACCACGTCTGCTTCTCGCCCGACCAACGACACCTCCTATCCAGCGGAGGAAGGGGCGACAACACCGCCCGCATCTGGGATCTGAACTCCGGGAACGAAATCCGTCGGTTTGACAGGGGCGACTATTCATTCATCGCAGAATTCTCACCCGACGGCGAGAAAACTCTGATCGGAGGAGGCGATTTCCTGCGCCTCTACGACATGAAATCAGGCGAGGAGGTGTGGCACATCGGTGAGCAGGGCTTTAGCGTTGCGAAGTTCTCGCCATGCGGCCGATGGCTGATCACGGCCGCTTATGGTCGGCCCGCTCTCCAGTTGAGGGACGCGGCGACCGGTGAGAAACGGGCTGAGTTCGCGGGCCATGCGGGGCCCGTGCGGAGCCTGGAGTTTCTCCCCGATGGCCGCCACTTCCTGTCCGGGTCCGAGGACCGAACGATACTGCTGTGGGACGTCGAGACCGGCCGCAAAGTCGCCCGCGTGACCAGCGACAATCACGTCACGAACGAGGTCGCCGTTTCACCCGACGGCCGCTACGCCGCCAGCGGTGGTGGTCGTTTCAAAAGCGAAGGCCAATTCGAAACGGACAGCGATTACGCGATCCGCCTCTGGCGTCTGCCCGAGAGCGTTTGGCCTCAAGAAGCGGCGACCGCGGAGAACGATGCCTTTGTGATTCTCGGCACTGACGGTGCCGAAGTCGGCAAATTCGACACCTTGGCCGACGCGGTCCTCGGCTCCAGCGCGGGCGACACGATCGAAATTCGCGGCAATGGGCCATTCATCGCGGATGACATCCTGATCCGGCACTCACTAATCATCCGCGCCGCCTCGGGCTTTCGACCCGTGATCAGGCGCCGGCCGAAGAAGGACTCGAGTTCCGAATGGTTGTTGATGGCAAAAAGTCGACTGGTCCTCGAGGGTCTGGAACTGCAATCCCCGGCGATTGAGGGAAACCTGCTTACGTCGGAAGCCCCCCTTTACGTCGCCAATTGTCGCTTCCTGACGGAGTCGACCTACTACAGTGTTCATAATTCTGAAAACCATCTCAGTTTCCTGCGAAACTCCGAGTTCATAACCTCTCAAGCGACGAATGTCGCCTGGGAACCATCCACGCATGGGCACTTCGCTGTTGAAAACTGTCTGCTTGTGGGGCCGTTCAGCATCTTTCGCTCCCAGGAGACGGATGCATCTTTGCGCCTCAATCACAATACGATCTTGAATCGCTATTGGGGGCCGCTGCTTTTCACGATCTGCCCCCCGCGAGACGCACAACAGGTCGATGCACGCTCCAAGGCAGTTCGTGTCGCTGCATCGGGGAACATCTTTGCCATGCGAAACGGCATTTTCCTCCACTTTAACCTTGCGCCGAAGTTGGAGCCGTTCAACAACCGCACGGAAGCGGAAGCGTTGCTTGCGCGTCTGTTCCGCTGGCGCGAGGAGGAAAACTTGTATGATTCGGTCGACGAATTCCTGAAAATAAAGGACGACTATCTCAAGAAAGTCGTTGAGGCCAAGCCCGTGAAAGACCTGGCAGGCTGGAGTCATTTCTGGGACCTGGAGGGCACAGGATCAACGGAGGGCATCATCCGCTTCCAAGGAGGTGATCTCCACGCCAAGTCGCAAGACCAGCCCCAACAGCTCACCCCGGAAGACTTCCGCCTCCGCCCCGACAGCGCCGGCTACCGCGCCGGTCCCGACGGCAAGGACCTGGGCGCCGACGTCGACCTGGTCGGCCCCGGCGAGGCGTATGAGCGGTGGAAGAAGACGCCTGAATATGCAGCCTGGCGTGAAGAGGTTGCGCGATGGATGGCCGGCGGCGCGGCAAAGCCAGAAAACGATCCCGTCCCGGCGGCTGAGGCAAAACCCCAAGAGGAACAAACGACCGCTGAAAAGTGAGTCAGCGATAGCCTCGCGTAACGAGGT
Organism: Thermoguttaceae bacterium; assembly: GCA_040768665.1. Lineage (GTDB taxonomy): Bacteria > Planctomycetota > Planctomycetia > Pirellulales > Thermoguttaceae > JABWBD01. The sequence goes on along the minus strand of JAXGMN010000025.1, from coordinate 151,831 downwards.
TTCACAATTCGTGGAATAGGCCGCCGCCGGGCTCGCCCGGTGGAAGCCATGATTGGTGGTTAGAACGCACGGCACCCTTGTAAAGGTGTTGCGACTTCGTCGCTTAACCTTGGCCCCGCCTTCGGCCTCAAACCAAGGCAGAATTGGCGATTCGAGGAAGGCGAAGCGGAGAAAAGAAGATGCTGGAAAAGAATATGAGGAGGATGAATTCGGTTTTCGATCTCGGGAACCATTTCCTTTTCCCCATGTAAAGCCTGATTTTCACTGGAATGGCACTTCTGGACTGTTTGGTCAATTCGCCCAATGCTCAATACCCCCAATGAACCTGCCTTGGATTTAACGTAGCGTCGCCTGCGTTAAATCAAAATCCAAAGAATGATGGAACCTCGGCGGACCGTTTTACGTGGTTAGTGTGTAGGGAGAGTGACGCACACATGGTTTCTCCGGCCAACTCCAGCACCGATGAGCTGCTTAGCCGCGCCGCTGCCGGCGATGAGGCGGCGGTCAACGAACTGTTGGCCCGCCATCGCCATCGCCTGCGGCAAATGGTCGCGGTTCGCATGGATCAGCGGCTGGCCGGGCGGGTCGATCCTTCCGACGTGGTCCAAGACGCCATGGTCGAAGCATGCAAACGGCTGCCGGAGTATTTCAGAGACCGGCCGATTCCCTTCTATCCCTGGCTCCGCCAACTCGCCTGGAATCGCCTCGTCGACCTTTACCGTTTTCACGTGGAAGGCGCCCGGCGGGCGGTCGGCCGCGAGGAGGCAATTGCCGCGGAACTGTCCGACGCATCGGTAATGGCTTTGTGCAAAAGGCTTTCAGGCAGTGGAACGTCGCCCAGCCGCAACATACTCCGCAAGGAGCTTCGCCAGCGAGTTCGCGCCGCCCTGGCGGAGCTTCCCGAACACTATCGCGAGGTGATGGTCATGCGCCACCTGGAGCAACTCTCGATCGAGGAAATTGCCGCCATCACCTCAGTGCCCGAGGGAACCGTCAAGTCGCGGCTGTTTCGCGGCATCGACCGATTGCATCACCTGCTGGGGGATGAATCGCTGGGAGGCACGTTATGAACGTACAAGCAAAGCCCCTCGACCCACAAACCGGCAGCGGTGAAGTGCTGTTCGATTTGATGGAGCAGATGACCCAGCGAATCCAGCTTGGCGAAGATATCGACCTGGACGAGTATGTTCGCGAGTACCCGCAGTACGCGGAACCGTTGCGCAAGATGTCGTTGACCCTCGGCGTGCTCAGGGACCTGGCCCAACCCGCCGGCGGTCCGGTCGGTTCGCTTGAGGCCATCGATGCCGATTTGTCATCCAGGCCCGGCAGGCCGCTGACGATGCGCGTCTTGGGCGACTACCGCATTCTTCGCGAGATTGGCCGGGGCGGGATGGGCGTCGTCTACGAGGCTCGGCAGGTCTCGCTGGGGCGGAAAGTGGCGCTGAAGGTCTTGCCGTATGCGGCGATGCTCGACCCGCGCCAGCTTCAGCGGTTCAAGAACGAGGCCCAGGCGGCGGCCCAATTGCATCATACGAACATCGTGCCGGTCTTCTCGGTCGGCTGCGAGCGGGCCGTCCATTTCTATGCCATGCAGTACGTCGAGGGACAGACGCTGGCCGCGGTGATCCGCGACCTGCAGCCGCAGGAGCGTTTGGAAGGCGAAGATCCCGGCGATGCAGGCGGAGCTGCTCCGAATCTGGCAGACAGCCTCGCCTCCGGCCGCCTTGCCAGGCCGAAGACACCGACCGATTCGGACGCCCGTACTGCCGCCTACTTGCAAGAGCAGACGCCCGATGAGGTGCTTGGCGGCAACGGGCCGGCTGGGCCCGAGCGCAGCGATCTCCGACCAGCCGAGACCAAGGGTGCGCCGCAAGCCGCCCTCTCCACCCAGCGATCGGCCAGGGGCGCGGCGTATTTCCGTACGATTGCCGAGATCGGCGTCCAGGTGGCCGAGGCTCTGGACCATGCGCACCAGAACGGTGTGGTCCACCGCGACGTGAAGCCTTCGAACGTGATCCTCGACACGGCGGGCAAGCCGTGGGTCACCGATTTCGGGCTGGCCCGCATCGAGGCCGACGTCACGCTCACGGCCACCGGCGACCTCTTGGGCACCGTCCGCTACATGAGCCCGGAGCAGGCCCTGGCCAGGCGGACGCTCGTCGACCACCGCACCGACGTCTACTCGCTGGGCGCGACGCTCTACGAGCTTTTGACGCTGCACGCGGCCTTCAGCGGCCAGGACCGGCAGGAGTTGTTGCGGCAGATCGCCATGGAGGACCCTCTCGCGCCGCGGAAGCGGAACAAGGCGGTTCCCGCGGAGCTGGAGATCATCGTGCTCAAGGCAATGGCCAAGACCCCGGCCGAGCGCTACGACACGGCGCAGGACTTGGCCGACGATCTCAAGCGGTATTTGGAAGATCAGCCGATTCGAGCCCGGCGGCCCACGCTCGTCGAGCGTGCGGCCAAGTGGGCACGCCGGCACAAGCCGATTGTCGGGTCGGCAACCGTATCGACGTTATTGCTGCTGGTTGTCGGACTGGTGACCCTCGGCGTCGGCAACATGATGATCCGCAAGGAACGCGACGAAAAGGACGCTGCATTAGTGGCAAAAACTACCGCGCTTGAGGAAAGGAACAAAGCGATCGAGTCACTCGAAGCCGAGCGCCAACGCGCCGAGGGCAACCTGGACCTGGCGCTGGCGGCCCTCGATGCGGTCTATCTGGATGCCATCGGAGAGAAGACGCTCCTCGGGTCGCCGCTCACCTCGCCCGACGGCGAGCCGAGGCACGCCGAAGCCGTGGAGCTTACCGAGTTCGAAAAGGGCCTTCTCCGGCGCGGCCTCACGTTCTACGAGAAATTCGCCCAGCAAAACCGCGTCACCTCGCGCGCCGAGGCGCATACGGCCCGCGCGTACTACCGCGTCGCCTTGCTCCAACGCGCTCTGGCAGACCGCGATGAGGCCGAGCAAGGCTTCCGCGAGTCGATCCTCCGGTTCAAAGCGCTCATTCGAAACCACCCCGAGAACCACCGCTATCATCACGACCTCGGCAAGGCATACTTCGCCCTGGGGAGAATCCAGCCCAAGTGGAACGACGCCGAGCGAACCTATGCGCTGGCGGACCTCGCGATAACTGCCGCGATCAAGATCAAGCCCGACGAGGCCGAGTGTTACCACACTCGGTCCGAGGTTCGTGAGGGCCTCGGGGATTATCGACATGCGCAACAAGATGCAGAGAAAGCGGCCGACTTGGCTGCCGACAACGTCGAATTCCAGATGGCTGCTGCCAAGCAATACGTTGGGTGCCCTTTTCGATTAAAGGACGAGAAGAAGGCAATCCTGCACTGCGAACGCGCCCTGGAACTGGAACCGAATAATGCGAAGGCACACGGACTGCTCGGCGCATTGCTTTGGTACGGTGACCATGCTCGCGCTCTGGAGCACTTGTCAAGAGCGATTGAAATCGACCCGACGGATCCAACCGCCTTCAACGCGCGTGCGAGAATTTACCTGGCACGTGGTGACTACGAACGAGCGTTGTCGGACGCTAACGAAAACATTCGGCTCAGTTCAGCCGAGGGTGGATACATGCGGCGCGCCGGTATCTATACTGCCATGGGTAGGTTCGAGGAGGCGAAAGCCGATCTGGTGGCTGCGGAAGAGCGACTTCCGCCCGGGTCGCCAAACTACGCGAATCTGCTGGACTCTCGGGCCATAGTGCACTTCGGCCTGCGCGACTATGCGAGCGCGGTGAGTGATTTGACCAGAGCCATCGAACAACGGCCTCTTCTGTATTGGCTCGTCGAACATCGCGCAGTTGTACACTTCTACTTGGGGCGATACGACAAAGTACTCGAAGACGTCAAAACGAGCTGCGAGTTGGCGCCGCCTGGCCATGCGCTTCCTCTGTTCGCCATACCGGGCCATCTCCTAACCGCGTGCCCGGATGAAGAGTTCCTTGACGAGTACGTGTCGCTCGCACACAGGATGATGAAGGACTGTAAGTCGTGCAGCAAGTGGCTAGTCTTTGCCGAACATCTTACGACATGGGGGCGTCACAGCGATGCCAAAGACGCTTTCGAAAAGGCAAATGGACTATTCCCATCGGATAACAGAAACTACTATGACCACTACCAACGCGCGCTAGTTTGCCTTCGGCTTGACGACGAAGCGAGGTATCGCGAGTGCTGCCGGACCATGGTGAACCAGTTCGGCGACACCGACGACCCGATGGTGGCCAACTTCGTCGCGTGGACCGCTTCGCTGGCCGGCGACGCCATGGACGATTACGATCTCGTCGTTGCGTTGGCCGAGAAGGCAGCGAATGCCGAGCCGGAGTCTGACCAATTCCTCAATACGCTGGGAGCGGCTCTCTATCGGGCGGGCCGTAACGATCAAGCCATTGAACGGCTGACGGAACTGGATCGTCGGCTTGAGAAAGCCGATCGCGCTGCCCAGTCGTCGCCGGTCTACACCTGGTATTTCCTGGCCATGGCCCACAAGAAGGCCGGCAACGAAGGGCAGACGCAGAAATATCTCAACAAAGCAACCGAGAAGACGGATGAGGTTCTCGACACCAAGGGGCATGCCCTGGTGGCCATTGGACGCTCCTCTGCCTGGAACCGCCGCGCCACGTTGGAGCTATTGCGGAAGGAGGCCGAAGCGATCTTGGGAACCAAGAGTACGAAGCCCGCGGACGGCGAGGAGCAGGACGAACCAAAATCAGACACGAAGACACAGACGCAGCGGGATCGGGAGCCAGGTTGAGTCCTGCTCCCGCCCGTAGAAAAGAGCCGGCCCCCTGAGCCTGTAGCGCCAACCACACCTCAGGAGGCCGAAGCCCAAGGCCCGGGCCCACGGTCTGCGCGGCCCGGAACCGAACGGCTTTTTAATGGTACCGCGCGGACCGAAGGAAAAGAAAGGGAATGAAACCATGAAATGCACGAGACAATGGACCTGGACCACGGGAGCCACGCTCATGGCCGTGATCGCCGCAGTGCTGCTGGGCTGCGGCTTCGCATCGGCCGCCCCGCCGCCGGGAAAGGGGGGCGGAGGAGGAGGTGGTGGCGCCGGGAGCAACGGCGGCGGCGTCATCTACTTCCGCTATGAAGGCGACCTGTACACGATGAACGACGACGGCAGCGGTATCGGGCCGGTCGCCGGATTGGCCCGCGGTTACGGGGCGTGGAGAGACCCAAGCTATCAGTTGCACGGCGGCAAGCGGTGGTTCCTTCAGTTTGAGAAAGGCGACGTCGTCGCCGTGAGCGATTCCGGCGATTCCGTTACTCTCGCCCTCCAAGAGGAACTGGGCGCCCTGGGCGCACCCAGATGGCGAAAAGACGACGGACTGATCTCCTTCGAAGGTCGCGTCTGGGACATGAACCCTGAGAGTCAGACCTTTGGTACCGTCGTCGAAGGCGGATTGTACGGGTTGTATTACACCGTCGACCCTGACGGCAATCTCACCGCTTCCAATGGGCCGGCGGTGCTTTTGTTCCCCGCCGACCTGGTCCCAGATTCAAACGGCGATCCCCGCCCGGACATGGAAGGCCACGACTGGGCGCCGGACGGGTTACAGTTTGTCTTCGACCGAGTGTCTAAGGGGAGCGTCGAGATCGGCGACATTTCGACTGGGGAAGTCAGAACTTTGCACGATGATCCCACGGATGTCTCAGCTCGTACGGCTTACTGGTCGCCCGCCGGCCACCAGATCGCCTTTCACAGGCAACCCCATCGCGATCACCTTAACATCATGCTGATCAATGCCGACGGCTCTGGTCTGAACACGCTTGTCCGCGGTTCACCGAACTGGACCCGCACGCTCCCGGTCTGGTCACCGACCGGTAGCCATCTCCTGTACCACCACACGGACCATTTTCATCAGGATTCCTATATCATTCGCGTCACGGCCGACGGGACGCACACGCGGATTACTGATAAGAGCATGGCGCTGGTTACTCTACCCCTCGCGCGCATCGGATGGCGGGAGTAACGGATCGGCTTGAGCAACGAGATCGGCAGACGGCCGTTCGATAAGACGTGAATTCATCGCGCCTGCAGGTCCAATCACACCTCAGGACGCCCGAGCCTGAAGCCCGGGCCCAATGGCCTGCGAGGCCGACCCAAGCGGCGTTTTGATTTCACGGTGGACCGCCAACCCTGAAAGGAGAAGAATTATGAGACGCATCACCTCGACAACACGCGTTCTCGCGGTCGCCTACTACGACCGGGACGCGGACGGTTCGATCACGGCGTGGGACCTCGATGAGTTGGCCTCCCGGCCGCGGCTGAGCGGCGATTCCCGGTGGTCGGCGGGCGCCGCCACGGCCGAAGAGTCGGAGACACGCTGGTCGATCATGGAGGACTTCGTTACGGAGGTCCTGCAGCGCTTGGAGTTGGACCCTGAGGACCCGGGCTTCTACGAGCTGCCCGAGATTGACAATGAGGACCTGGTGCTCATGGCCACCGAGCAGGCCACGGAGTTGTTCTCCTATGAGAATCTTGCCGCGCTGACAGTGGAGTACATTGCCTGGCCGGACGTAGCGACGCCGCTGTGCGCCAAGCTCGCCGCTGCCGAGGCGGCCGAGGAGCTGGGAAATCTGGAGGCCCGCAACAATATCCTCAATGCGTACCGCAGGCAGCTTTCCGCCGAGGTCGGAAAATCGCTGACCACAGAACAAGCCGCCATCCTGGAGACGCTCAGCCGGACTCTGCAGAGCGCTACGGAGTGAGGGTAGTGCCCGGCGGTTCCGCGCCTTGAAGGACTATAACGAGGTCAGATTAAAAAGGGGGTGAAACGGTGTCTTCGGTACGAATCCGGTGCGATACCGTCGCCCCAGGGACACGAAAACACAGATCGGCCGGTGAGCGTTGGTCCGAATCAGAAGCTCTCACCAGCCGAAGATAGCCAAACTCCGGGGATCGCCGTGGAACGCGACCGGCAACGGAGCGGCACCGCTCAGCCACGCGCGCAAAACCGTCTGCCGAACAACTGAACCATAGGTAGGAGAAATCCCATGACTCGCCGCTCACGCTCGAAGTCTCCGTCGGAAAGGCCCCGCACGGCGCGCCAGGGCCCCGGCCGTAAGCCCCATCGCCGTCGACTGCGACTGGAACTCCTAGAGGATCGCACGCTGTTGTCGGTGAGGGTAGCCGGCGTCCCGGAGTGGATTTCCGAGGGACCCTACCAGACAGGCGGGGGCTATAACGAGACAACCGGAGGCCAGACTGAGAACATACGCGGAGCGTACGGCATCTTTAACCCAGTGATCGGGGCGGTTGAAACGGTCGCGGCACATCCCTCGAACGCCGACATTGTCTACGTCGGTGCGGTCAACGGCGGCATCTGGAAAACGGAAAACGCGACCGACCTCCTCCCCCTGTGGACGCCGCTTACGGATCAGTATGAGTCGTTATCGATCTCCGCGATTGAATTTGACCCGACGGATCCTTTCGGCAACACGCTCGTTGCGGCGATCGGTCGAACAAGCTCGTTCGGTCGCAACGGCGGTGCATTGAATGGGCTGCTCAAAACCACAAACGGGGGTCGGACCTGGCAGCAACTCGGCCAATCCGCTTTTGCGAACGCCAATATCGGGGCGGTCGTGCCGCGCGGGAGCACGATCATTGTCGGGGCAAACGCCTATGCCGGCAACGTCGCGAATGCAGGCGTGTGGCGCAGCACCGACGGCGGGCAGAATTGGACGCTCGTGTCGGGTAGCGACTTCGATGGGGATGGGACGTCGGACATGATCGGCGCCGTGACCGACCTCGTTGGCGATCCTGGCAATCCGAATCGTCTGTATGCCGCCGTGCTGCCATCGATTACCGCAGCGACTGGTGCGTTCCGGGATGTCGATGGCGACGGAGCACCGGACACGGGAGGGATCTGGCGAAGCGACGACGCGGGAGTCACTTGGACGAACGTAACAAGTCCGGCCTTGAATGCCGTGATCAACCAGGCGCCGATTAATCTCGGGGCCAGTTGGGCCGGAACGAACAACATTGAGATCGCGGTACACAGTAGTACCACCGCGACGGGAACTAGGAATGCGGTCTACGCTGCGGTCATGTTTGTGGGATCAATCGGTCCAGGCAATCTCCCAGGAACAACCACCCTCAACCCAAACGCCGGAGGAGGGATCTTCCGCTCGCCAGACTTCGGCGGTACCTGGGTGCAGATGGACACTCCGCAAACTAACGAGGGAGGAAGCACTTGGGGACTTCAGCCTCGTTCCAAGCCGGGCGGGCAAGGGGCCACACATTTTTCCATCATCGCTGACCCCAACGACCCGTGGATCGTATACGTCGGCGGCGACAGGCAACCTAGTCCGTTTCCGAACTCCATTGGGGCGCTGGATTTTACGGGGCGCCTTTTTCGTGGAGATATTCGCTTAGCTGCCGGCTCACAGTGGACACCGCTCACTCACAATGGGACGACATCGAATTCTGCCCCGCACGCTGATTCGCGCGACATGGCTTTTGACGTGAACGGCGCCCTCATCGAGGTGGACGACGGCGGAATCTATCGCCGAACTTCTCCCGGCGACTCCACAGGCGACTGGTTCTCGCTGATCGGTTATGGGCTCCAAGTGACCGAGTTCCACGACATCGCCTTTGACAGTAACTCGTTGACCTTGATTGGCGGCGCCCAGGACACAGGTGTTCATGACCAAGGCTTTCAAGACACGCTGATTCAAGACCGGTTCGTGTGGAACGCCGCGACCGTGGCCGATGGCGGCGATGTGGCGATCGATAACCAGAGCCGTGCGGGGCGTAACGAGTCTGTCCGTTTTTACTCAACGCAGAATATAGGACGGTTTACGTGGCGCGTCTACGATCAGATCGGCAACTTTGTCGGGCTGCCGGTCGAAAACATCATAAGCACCGAGGCTGGAAGCCCGCTCTTCGTGCGATCGACAGGACACGGATTACAGAATGGGGACGTCGTGGTGATCTACAACAACCCCTTGATTTCTCAGCCCGATCCACCGGGGCCTCGCAACGCCTATCAAATCACAGGAGTGACCGCGGACACATTTCAGCTCGTTGGGATCACTGGAACTGGAAGAACAACTGCCGGCGGCGGCCAGATTGAGGTTCGCCCCGCGTTGCGACTGACGACGGCGGGAACACCACTCGTGGGCAATGCGCCCTTTGTTACGCAAACGGAAGTCAATCCCATCGTCGGGACCTGGCTGGCGTTCGGCGGTGGAGGGATCGACGTGGATGGAGACGGTGTGAACGACGGCAGCCCGATATACGCGTCCTTCAATCGTGGATCGACCATCGCACAGCTCAATTTCTCATACGATTCCGACGGAGACGGCGTAGCGGATATCAATCCCGTTGCGCCCGGCGCCGTGAATGCTCTAGCATTCGGCGGTCAGAAAAACGGGGAGCCCGCGCCAGAGATCTTGTATGCCGCTGTCGGCGGTCAGTTGTATGTCCGCGATGCCATCGGCAGGCCGTTGCGGGCAACGCTCGGGCTCCCGCCATCGCCACTTGGAGTTCTCCCAGGCAACATTGTGGACGTTGCCATGGACCCGACCGACTGGGGAACGGTGTATGTCGCCACCTCCGGGAGCGTGTATCAGGGAACAAACGTCGATTTGCTGTTCAATAACGCCGATGACAACGGCAATTTTCTGATCGACGACTCCAACGAAATGACGTGGACGGAGATCACCGGCCGCGACCTTGACGGTGACGGATTCTTCGACGTTCAGCTTCTCGACCGCAACCTGCACACGATTCAAGCCGTCAAAGGCCCGCTGACGGATGCGGTTCTCGTAGGCGGGGACACCGGTGTCTGGCGAACGATTCTCAACAACGCGGGGGTCTGGTCCGAGTACGGCGCCGGTCTCCCAAATGCGCCAGTATGGGACATGGACTACGACGCAACTGCCGACGTGCTGGCCGTCGGCACCCTTGGCCGCGGCGCGTGGACCATCCCGGATGTGACCGCCACGGTCTTTACCCGCCCCGTGCTCGAGGTCAACGGCACCGACGCCGTGGATATCATCACGTTGCGTGCCTATGAGGACAACCCGCTCTTGTTCCACGTTGCACTTCTGAACGACACACTGGAACGTCACACGTTTCAGCAATCGGTTTTCGAAGAGATACGGATCAGCGGACTGGGACGTGCTGACTTCATCGGCGTCAATTTTTCGAACGGTAAACCGTATTCGGGGACGCTCCATATTGATGCGGGGAGCAGTGATGGTGATTTTCTCATTCTCACCGGCAGCGCGATGAGGGATCGAGCGACGCTGCTTGGGGACACGGTATCCTTTGATGCGGGCACTCTATTTGTGTCCGACCCCGATCTGACTTTCGAAGGTGTGGAAAACCTGCAGTTCTTTATGGGCGACGGGGGCGATATAGTCAATATCGATGCCGTATCGAACGGCACGCGCGTCGAAGTGCGCGGAGACGGCGGTGCCGACGTTGTCAGGGTCGGTGGCGGTGATTACTTCGGCAACATCAAGGAGGAAGTCTCCGTCGAAGGCAACGCTGGATTCGACATACTTCAAATTAGCGATTTTCGCGATACTTCAGGGAAATCCGGCTCCGGGCGAGGAAGTAGCACCAACTACGATACATACACGCTCAAAGCCGGTTCGTTCGAGAAATCCGAACGGACGGACAATGTTTTCGGCGGCTTTACCCTACACGCCCCGATGCTCACGTTCAGTTCAATGTCCGACGTGATTGTGTCGACCAGCGGCGTTACGCCCGCTGGCGACACTTCCGATGGAACGACTGTCATCAATGTCGAAGGCCTCGACCCCGGGAGCGTTCTCCGAGTCAATACTGGGCTTGGAAATAACACGGTCAACTTTGACACATCCGCAACAAACGTCGACGTGACTCTATTTGGCAACGACGGCAACGACACGTTCAATATTACTCGAACCGGCATGGGTGCCTCGATCACCGTCAACGGCAACGACGGCGACGACACGATCCTCATCAGCCCGGTGGAAATGGACCTCGACCTGATCCGCGGTGCCGTGAGCGTCGTCGGCGGCGGTGGAATCGATGCGGTGGTTCTCGACGACCGCAACTTCCGAATGGACGGCCAGCCGGGAACGTTGCCGTATCTCCTGTATCCCGGCTTGGTGCAGAAAATCTATCTGCCGCAGCCGGATATTTCCTTCGGCAAGTTTCCCGGCCTGGGCTACAGCGAGGTCGAAGATCTGACGCTGCAGGCCGCTGGCGGCGATAACGCGATCGTGGTTTACGGAATGACGCCGGGTACGGACCTGCAACTGTTTGGCAACGGCGGTGCCGATGAGTTCCACCTAATGGCGCCGCCGACTTCTCTGATCACGGTCGACGGCGGACCGCCGCAATCGCCTTTTATCAGCCAGGACGATTCGCTGACCGTGGCGATCGACAATGAGTGGAGCGATTTCGCGATTCGCGACGGAGGCGCCGGCTATACCAGCCTCAGCCATGAGAGCAATCCGTCCGCCGGCGTGCAGTTCACGGATGTCCGTTCCGTCATGGTGGACGGCAGCGCGATTGATGTCGATTCCAACTGGACTGTGGAAGCGAGCGCACTCGATGCCGGGGGGGACGACCCGAGGGTCGAACTGCTGACGGGGACGGCGCGGACGATTGTCTCGGATCACACCCTGGAAGGCCCTGCGACCCAGGCGACACTTGTGGTTCGCAACCTCGCCGGCGGTATAACGCAGCATTTCGTCTTTGGAGCGCCGGCCGAACTCACCGCCACGCTGCGTGATCACCAGAATCAGGTTCAAGGGGCGTTCACGGAACTCGTGGGCCGCACCGCGAGCGGGAGTATCGCACACATCATCAAAGACGAAGGCGTGGACGAGGTGTTCGTCGTCGCTCCCCAGACAGACGTCACGCTAACGCTGGAGTCCAGCGATGCCCAGATTACAGGCAGCGGTTCTCATCTTTCGGTTGCAGGAACCGGTTTGAGCCAAATCTCGATTCCCCCCGCTCCCGATGGCCGGCTGCGCGTGCTCCCCGTGGCCGACATGACCGTCGACATCTTCGAGACGCTGTTCCCCAATTTCGAGTTTTCCCCGATCTACGATCTCGATGTCAGCCCGCTTGGCCGTTTCCATGTCTTTCCGGTCAACAGCACTCAATTCTCCGATAACCTCCCGTTTGAAGATGCCGTGCTCAAAGCCAATGCAGCACCGACCGACGGCCGGGCCGTCGTGTTCTTTTCGATCCCCATTGGGAATCCGGGATTTCGCGATGTGGACTCCGCTCTCGGCGGCGATCCGGAGAAGGATGCATTCATCATCACGCCCGCGTTCTCCGCGTCGTTATTCCGTGACGGCATCATTATCAACGGCGCGTCGCAACAGTTCTACACGGGCGACACGAACCCCTTCGGACCGGAGATCGTGCTCGACGGCGCTTTCACGATGAACAACGCGCTGAGGATCGTATCCGACAACAACATCATCCACGGCCTGGGAATTCACAGCTTCGACGAGGCGGCCGTGGTGGTCGGCGGCTCGGAGAACACCGTCTCCGGCAACTACATCGGCGTCGATGCCACGGGAACGCTGGAGCGTGGCAACGGCGGGGCGGGCGTCTTCGTCGCCGGCGGCGCAGACAACCACCCGACCAGCGGCAACGTGATCGCCGGCAATCTGATTTCCGGCAATGAGGCAGCGGGCGTGGCGATATCCGGGGATTTCGCTGTGCTCAATGTGATCAGTGACAACCGAATTGGGACGGACCGCACCGGATCGTACGCCGTCGGCAACGCGATCGGCGTGACGATTGACTCCGCTCAGGGCAATTCCGTTGAAGACAATCTGATCGCCGGAAATGAAGTCGGCCTTCGCCTGACGACGTTCGCGTCCGGCAATCTGATCCGCAATAACCAGATCGGCTCGACCGCAGATGGGGGGCCGGGGAATTCCGGGGACGGCATATTGCTTGTCGCGGGAATCGGAAACGCCATCTGGGACAATGAGATTTCGCGCAACGGGGGCAATGGCATCACCGTCCTGGGAGACTGGGGCAACAGTTTGCAGCGGAACTCGATCCACGCGAATGCCGGATTGGGCATCGATCTGGGCGATGACGGTGTGACAGCCAACGACCTTCAAGATTCCGACGCCGGACCGAATGACCTGCAGAACCATCCGGAACTCCGCGATGCGCAAAGCGGTGAGTTCACACGCGTGGCGGGATTCATCGACACCACGCCAAGCACCAGTATCGTGCTTGAGTTTTTCGCCAGTCCCTCAGTCGACGAAAGTGGTTTCGGTGAAGGGGAACGTTTTCTGGGCTGGAAATACATTACGACCGATGCTGACGGCCACGCTTCTTTCGAGTATCTCCTGGATGCCCCGACGGTTCTTGGCGAGTGGATTACCGCCACTGCAACCGGTGAGACTTCGAGCACCTCGGAGTTCTCTGCCGGTGTGGCAACCGAAGAAGCGGCCTTCCGGGTTGTCTCCAACACCAACGATGGCGGCCCGGGTTCTCTGCGCGACGCCATTGAGAGGGCGAATCAAATCGACGGCAGCAATCCCGTTGACATTTTGTTCCACATTGCCGAGACCGATCCGAACTTCATCGACACCGACGCACACCTTCCCGACGACGGCTCTGATCTCGAGCCCGACGTGTTCGTCATTACGCCCCAAACCGCTCTCCCGGCCCTGACCCGCGGCAACATCTTCATCAACGGGCAGTCGCAACAGAACTCCACAGGAGATACGAATCCCTTCGGGCCGGAGATCGTGCTCAGCGGCAGCGGGATCGGCGGGCGGCCCGATGGGTTGCATCTGGATTCTGACGGCAACCGTGTGCACGGGCTGGTGATTCAGGAATTTGCCGGAAACGGCATCCTCGTGACGGGGGACGAAAACAGGATCACCGGCAGCTACCTCGGCACCGATGCGACGGGAACTCAGGTCGCCCGCAACCACGAAGGAGTTTACGTCAGCAATGCTGCCGGGATCGTGATCGGCGGAGCGGACGCGGGGGACCGAAATGTGATCGGCGGCAACGCCGTGAACATCCGGCTCATCGGCGAACAGACGACCGGCACCGTGGTGCAAGGCAACTATATCGGCGTCGATGCCACCGGAGCGTCTGCGGTGACCAATGGCTGGGGAACCGGCATTAACAATGACGGCATCCTGATCCAGTCCGGGGCCCATCACAACGAGATCCGTGGAAACGTGATCGGCGGTCACTGGGAGCAGGGCATCTGGATCACCGGCGGGGCGGGTGGTAACACGATCGAAGGCAACCGCGTCGGAACGAATGCCGCGGGCGATGCCAGTATCGGCAACCTGCGCGGCATCCTGGTGGTCGACGCACCGGATCACACGATCCGGGAGAACCTCGTTTCGGGCAACTACTTCGGCGTCGAAGTGCGCGGCGCTCCATCGACCGGGCTGGTCATCGAAGGCAACCGGATCGGCACCGACGCTACGGCGACGCGGGCGCTGACCGGCCAGAATACCGGCATCCGCCTGCAGGACGCAGTGCTGGGTGCGCGGATCGGCGGTACCGCAGCCGATCAGCGCAATGTGATCTCCGGCAATGGCACCGGGATCCACCTGCTGTCCGGCAGCGACGGCGCCGTAATCCAGAACAACTACATCGGCACCGATCTGCTTGGGGAAGCGGTGATCGGGAACAGCGCGGGCATCTACGTCGTGGACTCGTCGAACGTGCTGATCGGCGGCTCCGAGGCCGATGCCGGGAATCTGGTGTCTGGGAATACCAATGCGATCCGCATCGACGGTAGCGCCTCGACGAACAACCGCGTGCAGGGCAATTTTGTCGGCACCAATGCCGGCGGCACGGACGTGCTGCCGAACCAGGCAGGAGTCAGCGTCGGTTACGGCGCGGCGCTGAACATCATCGGCACTGATGGCGACGGCATCGCGGATGATCGCGAGGGCAATCTGCTTTCCGGTAACCCGCTCGGCGAGGTCTATCTCCACAACAACGCGAGCGACAATGTCGTGGCGGGAAATCTGATCGGCACGGACTGGACGGGCACCAGGGCCTTGCCGTCTGCGGGCGGAGTGGCGGTTCTGTACCAGGGCAGCCGCAACCGGATCGGCACGAACGCCGACGGCATCTCGGACGAACTGGAGCGGAACGTCATCGTGAGCGGGATCGGGTTGGCCCTCGATCCCCGGGTCCCCAGCGTGATGGAAGACAACGTGATCAAGGGGAACTACCTGGGCACCGACGTCACGGGTTCCATCGCATTCGGCGTAGGCCATGCCGGAATCCGGCTTGGCTTCTCCCGCGCCGCCGATTCGGCCGAAACCGAAGGGCCGGTGCGAACTGTCATCGGCGGGACGACGGATGTCGAGCGCAATCTCATCGGCGGCTTCACGCAGCACGGCATTGCCGCCAATCGCGCCGTGGGGACCGTCATCCAGGGGAATTACATCGGCGTGGGCAGCGACGGTGTGACGGCCTTGGGCAATTTCGACGGCGTGCTGCTGACCGGCACAACCGAAACTCGAATCGGTGGCACGGCAGAGGGTGCGGGAAACGTCATCTCCGGGAATCGGCGGTACGGCATCGGGGTCAGCGTCTCCAGTTTCACCACGATGCAAGGCAACTTGATTGGAACGGACGTCTCCGGCACGGTCGCGGTGGGCAACGCCCTGGCGGGCGTCGAACTGACCGGGTACGCAACCGATACGCTCATCGGGGGTTCGGAGGCGGGCGCCGGCAATCTCATTTCCGGGAACCCGTACGGTGTGCGAGTATCGGGCGCGGGAGCGACCGAACGTACGCGGATCGAGGGGAATCGGATCGGTACCCGTGCCGACGGGACCACCGCGCTGGGCAACGGCACGGGAATCCAAGTTCTCGCGACCGGGGGCAGCATCGTCCGCGAGACTGCGGTCGGCGGCGGGGCCCCGGGAGCGGGCAATGTGATCTCCGGGAACACCAATCACGGCATCCACGTCGTCGGAACCGGCCCGGACGAAGCGGTTCGCATCGCGGGCAATTGGATCGGCGTCGATCCGAACGGAACGAACGCTGTGCCCAACGCGACCGGCGTGCTGCTCGAAGATGCCAGCGGCGTGCTCATCGGTGGGACGGAGCCAGGCGCCCGCAACGTCATCTCCGGCAACGAAGGGCCCGGCATCTCAAGCGTCGGCGGTTCTGGGCACACCATGTGGGGCAACTATATCGGCACCACGACCGATGGAAGCCAGGCACTCGGCAATCGGACGGGTATTCATCTTCTCGATTCCCACCACAACCAGGTCGGCGGTTCATCGCCGGAGGTGCGAAACGTCGTCTCGGGAAATGCGGTCACGGGCATTCAACTCCGCGGCGCTTCGAGCGACAACACAATCCAAGGCAACTACATCGGCACCGAGGTCAGCGGAACGAGTGACCTCGGCAATGGCGTGGCAGGCATCGACATCATCGTCGACTCGTCGCGGAACATCATCGGCACGGACGGCGACGGCCTCAGCGACGGATCCGAAGGCAACCTGATTGCCGGAAACAACGGTTACGGAGTCCAACTCCGCGGACTTAACCTCGGCACGCCCGCGGACAACGTCATTGCCGCCAACTGGATCGGCGTGAACGCGGGCGGCAACGACGCTTTGGGGAATCGCGGCGGAATCCTCCTCTGGGGCACGTCTGGAACGCGAATCGGCACCAATGCTGATGGCCTGAGCGATCTAGCCGAGCGAAATGTCATCGCCGCCAACGGCAATCCGGATGCGGAAATCCTAAACGGAATCATTGGAGACTTCGGTATCTACATGACCGAAAACGAGGACGTGGTCATCGCGGGCAATTACGTCGGAGTTGGTGCCGATGGCCTCACACCGCTCGGGAACGTCGCCGATGGAATTACTTTGCTCGAATCACCGCGCACGGTCGTCGGTGGAGACATCGCGCCTGCCAGAAATGTGATCGCCGATAATGGCCGCTACGGAATCACGCTGAGACGCTCCAGCGACAGCCGCATCTCCGGGAACTTCATCGGAATCGCGGCGGATGGGTCGACAGCCGCCGGAAATTTCGGAACTGGAGTGTATATTGCGGATGCGGTGAATGTTGTCGTCGGTGGTCCGACGGACGCAGCCCGCAATATTATTTCCGCAAGCACAGCCGGTTACGGCGTTGCGGTGCAGCGAGGGACCGGCAACCGGATCGAAGGCAATTACATTGGCACCGATGTCACCGGCGCACTCGATCTTGGAAATGAAAAGTCTGGCGTGTTGCTGGAAGATACGACAAACAACACGCTTCGCGGCAACGTCATCTCCGGCAACGAAGAGCACGGCATTTCTATCGTCGAAGGTTCCGGGCACACCATCTTGGGCAACTACCTCGGCACGACGGCCGACGGAATGTCGCCTCTGGGCAACGCCCTTGCCGGAGTTCACATCGAGGGCAGCAGGAACAACCTGATCGGCGGAAGCGCACCCGGTGAAGGCAATCTGATTTCGGGCAACACCGGCAACGGCGTGACGGTGGCAGGCGACCTGTCCACCGGCAATACGATCCGCGGCAACTCGATCTACGCCAACGGCGGCCTTGGCATCGATCTGGGCGGCGAAGGCGTAACACCCCTCGACATTCGCGATCTGGATGAAGGTCCGAACGATCTGCAGAACATGCCGGTCATCGGCCTGGCGGTGACCGGGCCCACGACGCGCGTCGCCGGTGTCCTGCACAGCACCCCGACCGCCTCGTTCACGCTCGATTTCTACGCCGTCAGCGAGCTTGACCCGACGGGCCACGGCGAAGGGCAGCGGTGGCTGGGGTCGGGCATCGTGACCACAGATGCTGATGGAAACGGCAGCTACGATCTGGTCCTGGATGCCGCGACGGAGAACGGCGAACGAATCACGGCGACGGCGACCAACGCCGGCGGCAGCACGTCGGAGTTCTCCAAGTGGAGAGTGGACGACGTCCCGGCGAACACGCTGGTCGTCACCAACACCAAGGACAGTGGCATCGGTTCGCTGCGGCAAGCGATCACCGCCGCCAATCAGATGGGCGGCAGCGACCCGGCCCACATCTGGTTCCGCATACCGACCACGGACACCGGCTACACCGACACGGACTCGCATCTGCCCGATGGCGACAGCCTCGAGGACGTGTTTGTGATCACGCCTCAGTCGCCGCTGCCGGCTGTGACTCGCGGGAACGTAAGCATCGACGGTAACACGCAGTATTTTCTCGGAGGCAATTCCAACCCCTTCGGCCCCGAGATTGTTCTGAACGGCAGCGCGATACCGTTCAGCGCATCGGGCTTGCATCTACACTCGGACGGCAACCGGGTCGTCGGACTCGTCATCCAGGAATTCGCTGGCTCCGGCGTCTCCATCACCGGGGATCAAAACCACATCTACGGCAATTACATCGGCATGACCGCGACCGGAACCGAAGCTGCCGGAAACCGGGGATCCGGCATCTATCTGGAAGATGCGAGCAGCAATCAAATCGGCGCCGCCGGCTACATCCGCACACAAACGCGTGATTTTCCGGCGCAGAATGTGATCGGGGGCAGTCAGGCCAACATTGAAATCCGCGGTGCCGGCGCGGCGGACAACGTGATTCAGGGCAACTACATCGGCGTGAACGTTGCCGGCGATGAGGGGCTGGACCGCGAGGCGAGCGAGCGGGCGATTCTGATTGCCGACGGGGCGCACCGCATCGTCATTGGCGGTGCCAACCCCGGTGAGGGAAACCTGATCGCGGGACATTCCGGAAACGCCATCGAGATCTTCGGCGCCGGGGAAAACACGATCGCGGGCAACAAGATCGGCACCAATGCGGCGGGAGACGCCCGGATCGGCAAAGTCCAGAGCTATGCCAACTTCCGCGGCGTCCGGCTTGTCGACTCGCCCGACAACGAAATCGTTGGCAACCTGATCTCCGGCAACATGGATGGAATCCTTGTTGAAGGGCCGGATTCCAGCGGACTGGTGATCCGGGGCAATACCATCGGAACGAATCTGGAGGGAACCGGCGCCCTGCCCAACGCCTGGTACGGGATCAACATCATCGGCGCGCCGGGCGCTTTGATCGGCGGCCTGGCCGAAGCCGACCGTAACCTCATCTCCGGCAATCAAACTGGCATCCGGCTGGCAGCGGGCTCGGATCATCGCGTCTGGGGCAACTATATCGGGACCAACCGATCGGGAAGCGTCGCGATCGGCAACGAGGAACTAGGCGTCTACGTGGCGGATTCCACGAACGTTCTGATCGGCGGCGCGGAGGAGGGGGCCGGCAATCTCATTTCGGGAAACGCTTGGGGCGTGCAAGTTCTCGGAGCGGCAAGCGGCGTTCGCATCCAGGGAAATCGGATCGGCACCACCGCCGATGGCCTCGAGGCCAGGGGGAATTCCATCGGGGTATCGATCCGGGCCGGCGGGAACTACGTCGGCACCGATGGCGACGGCCTCGACGATGACCGCGAAGGCAACCTGATCTCGGGCAACACGTATTTGGCCGTGGAGTTTGCGTTGGCAGGCACCGAAGACAACGTGCTGGCCGGCAACTGGATCGGAACCGATGTCATCGGTCTGACCTCGTTGGCCAACGCCCGAGGCGTAATGATCAATGCCGACGCGGGCTACAACCGGATCGGCACCAATGCCGACGGCATGTCCGACGAGCTTGAACGGAATGTGATCTCCGGAAACGTGAGTTTTGCGATCCATATCGAGAACAGTTTCGAGAACGAGGTCGCCGGGAATTTCATCGGCCCCGACGCTTCCGGCAATGGCGGCCCGGGGAATGGTTCCGGGGTGACCATCAGCAATTCCTCCAACAATCGCATCGGCGGCACCGATCCGGCGGCACGCAACGTGATCTCCGGCAATGCCGGCTACGGGATTGCGGTGCAGCGAGGGACCGGCAACCGGATCGAAGGCAACTTCATCGGCACCGACAGCACCGGCACACTCGATCGAGGAAACGCGAATTCCGGCGTTTTGCTGCAGGATACCACGGACAATAGGCTGCGCGCGAACGTGATCTCCGGCAATGACGTCAACGGCGTATTCGTCCACGGCAGCGCGCCTTCGACCGACATGACGAACTTCATTGACGCGAACTGGATCGGCACCGACGCCACGGGCACGCACGATCTCGGCAATACGCTGATGGGGGTTCGGATCCAACAAGGTACCGGGCCGGTCGTCCGCGAAAACGTAGTCTCCGGAAACGACAACTCCAATATTCACGTCGACGCTACAGCCAGCGGTGTGTTGATCGAAGGCAACTTCATTGGGACGGACGAGACCGGAAACGCGGCGCTGCTCAACGCGCAGGGACAGCCTGCCGTCGGCGTAACGCTGGTCGGCCGGGAGAATGTCGTTCGCCGCAACGTCATTTCTGCCAATCGGGTTGACGGAGTGAACCTCGACGGCCTTAACGTCCCGGACGGTCGTGGTAGTGGGAATGTCCTGGAGGAAAACCTGATCGGTGTCGGATTGGACGGCGTGACGCCACTGGGCAACGGTCGCTATGGGGTCCGGATCTGGCGCGGAGCCAGCGACAATCGGATCGGCACAACCGGAACCGATCCCGCGACGGACGCGCTGGGCAACGTCATCGCCCACAACGCCGAGCAGGGCGTGCTCATCCTAGACGATGCCTCTCTAGGCAACGCGATCCGAGGCAATGCCATTCACAGCAATGGCAAGCTCGGCATCGATCTGGGCGGCGACGGTGTCACCACAAACGACCCGCACACGGCCTTCGATGCGGATAGCGGACCGAACCAATTGCAGAACTTCCCGGTGATCCGCCAGGCGCGGGCCGGCGGTCAGGTAATCCGGATTGCCGGGCAGCTTTACAGCACGCAGGAGACCCATTTCCTGGTCGACTTCTATGCCAATACCCAGCCGGATGATCCCGACGGCCACGGGGAAGGAGAGCGCTGGCTGGGCTCGATTCGGGTTCGAACCCGCGAAGACGGGGTGGCCGCAATCCGGTTCGACGTGCCGCTGGATCAAGCCGCAGTCGGCGAGTACATCACGGCGACAGCCACGCGTCTTGTGGACGACGATAGCGATCCAGCCACCGAACCGGTGGCCCGCGATACGTCGGAATTCTCGTTGGCCGTCCAGATCGCAGGAGCCAATCGAGGCGGTGGAGGAAACGGGAACGGCGGAGCGCGGCCCGTGCTGGCGGAGTCGTACGGTCCCGGGGCCATGACCGGCGAGTCCCTCACCGTCTCCGCGGTCGAGCCGATTCTATCGGAAGCGATCGACCGCTGGTACGCTCCGGGCATCGACGAGGCTCGATTCGCCGGTGTCGACGTCCGCGTGGCGGACCTGCCGGGCACGACTCTGGGACTGGCCGTTGGCAACACGATTCGGCTCGACGTCGACGCCGCCGGGTGGGGCTGGTTCATCGATGCGACGCCGCGGGACGATCGCGAGTTCGTCCGGCCCGGCAGCCAAGGCGAGCAGGATCGAATGGATTTGCTCACGGTGGTCATGCACGAACTGGGGCACCTCCTGGGACACGAGCACGAAGAAGACGGCGTGATGCTGGAGACGCTGGCGGCGGGTGTCCGGCGCGCGGAGACGGCCGGCGAGCACGATCGGCGCAGTTTGATGCGAGATCGGTATTTTGCAGACCAAGCGGCCGGCGAAGACGGCCCGCTTTGGGACGAGGATTGGCTGGAGATGATTGGCCACGGGCTGCTCTCTGCAAGCATCGACCGCGTTCGCCCGGACGGAACGGACTTGAGGAGGCCGCCACGGGGCGGCCAACGCGAATTGGCGCCGGACTGGAACCTTATGTGGAACCCAAGCGGCCCGTGACGGGCAACTACATTTCACGTAAAAAAGCCGGCCTCCTGAGCCTGTAGCGCCAACCACACCTCAGGAGGCCGAAGCCCAAGGCCCGGGCCCACGGTCTGCGCGGCCCGGAACCGAACGGCCTTTTTATTGTACCGCGCCGACCGGCCTGGGAAATAGCAGCGGGGCAATTCGCCGTGGACGAGGTTTTACCGGCATAGCCGCGTCGAGATAGGAGGGGCAATGTGAATCGCTATTCAAAACCAGACCGGCGCAACGCACCGACAGCGGATCGCGCTGGTGGTCCGGCTCTCGCAGGCATCTGGGTCGTCGCCGTGACGATCGCCGTGGTTGCCTACCGGCAAGGAGACCGCCTGGGCCATATCCTTCCCCAGTCGCTCTCGTTTGCGGACGACGGGAACCATGACACGCGCGAGAGTGTTTTCGAGTTGGAGTGGAAAGCCAGAGGGCTTCCATGCCGAGCCCACCTGCCGTGGGCGATCCGGCACGCGTCCGAACGATTCTTCCGCCCGGAAGAAGCCCGCATCTGGGCGGTGCAACTTTGGGATCGCTCGTGTCCGGGCAGTACCGCAAGGCACCGGCTGGGCCGTCGTGCGGCCCATGCAGCTTGCCTACGTTTTCGAGGCAAGCGCGTGCCGGACCATCGAGCAGAACGACGGGATCCGCATCGTCGAGCGGCGCAGCTTCGGGAGAGTTTGCACGGCGCGGCTCTTCAGCGAAGCAAGAAACCTGGCCCTTGATTTGGGAGCTCCGGAAGAGGAGGTGCTTTGCGGGTATCGCGACATGGACCGGGTCGGCGCGAAGGCAATCGATGCCGCGGACCTCGCCCAAGATATCCTACGTGGCGGCGCGGAGGCCATCGCGCACTGTGCCGAGAATCGGGCCTACTTGCAGATCGATTCCCTCTCGGGCAAGACCGTTCGCATTACCTATGAGGATGGATTCGGTGTCACCTCGGTCGAGCCGGTCGGTTGCACACTCAGCCCGTCGGATCGCGACTTTCTCTCGCACACACCGGTGCTGGCGGATGTCTTGCTCGCGCCGAGCGATTCCGGACGCATGGATCGGTCGACGGTTTCTGCGATACAACTCGCTTGGCTCTTCGCCCCGTCGCTGCGTGAGATTCCCTGTGGACAGGCGCAGTATCGATCCGCGGTTTCCGACCCTGACCGCAAGGAAGTGCGAGTCCGATTCGAGCTTGTTTCCGATAGCCTGCTGCCCGACGGCGATGATGCACTTCCTCCGGCTCAAGGCCACTTCACATACGACATGGCGGCGGGAACCATCCGCTCCGCGGTTCTGCAGAGATGGCGCTACCGCGCCGATTCTTGCCGCTACCCGTCGGAAGACTGTTGGCGAGACGCATTTCCTGGAGCAGACCAAACCCCCGTTCACTATTGCTACTGCTGCACACCCGTCACGTCGGCGGTGCCGCGATCGTGGCCGGCCGATGGCCGCCGGAGAGAGGTGCTTTGCCTGCCGGACGATGATCCCTCTCCGCCGGCCTCGCAAGACACAAGAGCGGCCGCATACAATCCGCTCGGCGCAGGAGACTGGTTCAGGGGCGATCTCGGCTTCGCACGGCTGATGCTGCTGGTGGCGGCGATCGGCTGCTTCCGGCTGGGATCCTGGATTGCGCGTCGTGGCAATGCCTGGCTCACGGCGGCGGTCACCGCCGGCACCGTGGCACTGATCCTGTGGCTGGCGCTGCGTGTGCACGGTTGCCTGCGGCTTGCCGCCCTGGTGCCGTTTTCCAACTGCATTCTGCTGACCAACGCCTTCCCGCTCGGTGCCGCGGTTCTCATCGGCATCCTCGGCGCTTGTCGTGGCATTCCAACTTGGCGCCGAACGGCGTTCGTATTCGCCTTGGCCCTGGCCGCAAGCTTCTCCGTGGTCGCCGCCAGCGTCCCGACGCCGGAACTGCCACCGGGTCACCTCTGGTCCGTCGACGGGATATGTCTTCAGACCGCCGAGGCCTCGTGCAGTCCCTGCGCAGCCGCGACGCTTTTGGCGGAGCACGGAATTCCGGCCAACGAACCGGAGATGGCCCGACTTTGCCTCACGCGACGGAGCGGCACACCGGCGTTGGGCCTGTACCGCGGCCTGAAACTCAAAACACGCGGCACACCTTGGGACGTCGAGATCTTCCGCGGGCCGCTTGAAGAGCTCAAGAAGCATCGGCAGTTCCCTGTTCTCCTCTCGGTCTGCATCGGTGCGACGCCGACCTTCGGCACGGGGGCAGACGGCCGCAGACTCAGCACCATGGGTGGAAGGCCCCATGTCGTCGTCCTGTTCGGTTTTGCTCCCGACGGACGTGCGGAAATCGGCGATCCCGGCCAATGCCGGCACGGACGCGTGTATTGGTCGCCGGAGGAACTGAAGTCCATGTATCGCGGCGAGGGGCTCTACCTGGCGGACCGTTACGCGCGAAGCACGTTATGAAAAGCGAGAGAAAAGGAGCAGCAGTACTGTTCGAACCCTATCCAGATGAAAACCGTGTCAAAACAGGCTTCATGAACCGATCGGGCCTTATGCCGTTATCTCAGCAGCACCGCAAACGAAAACCGGCCGGTGAGCGTCAGGCAAGCAGAACCGCTCACCGACCCAACGGAGCCGACCTCCGGGGACCCAGTCCGCGCCCGGACGGACGCCTTTTTTCTTGTACCGCGGACTTACCTGCAGTGGAGGTGTTCCATGACGACTCACTATCTTTCACTCCTGCCGAGGACCGTTTTGACGTGCAGTCTGCTGCTTATGATTTCCGCAGCAGCACAAGCGGGCAAGCCCGCGCACGGCGTAATGTTGCGGCATCGCGACCACCACTTGAACGACTCTTACATCCTGCGCATGGCTGCCAGCGGATCGGGGAAAACCAGGATCACCGACAAGAGCATGGGCGCCGGTTTTGAGACGCCGAAACCGCTGGGATGGCGGCAGTGATGCAGAACTTCGATCGAAATCGAGCGGCCCTGGCGCTATTGCCCGCGGGGCTTTGCCCGTGCGACTCGATGGTGTATGCCGGATCGCTCCGCTTGCAGAGCAACAATCCTTCGCGTTCGGCTGCAATCGGTGTGGCACTGCTTGGAGTTGTACGGGCGGACCATTCGAACCGGGCTTACCACAACTCCAAGCAGTGTTTGCGCACCGATGGATTCACCATGCCGGCACATCAGACGCTACGCCGCGGGACCGAAACCGGAGGGAGCGCGCGAGCGGCGTTGCCGCACTGCTTGCGATTGTGGTAAGCCGTTCTCCTAGGGAAGACCGATTCAATCGCAAACAGTGGCACACAGCAAATACTCATGGCCCGCGTTGCTGCTGATTCCGAATCAATGAGTCACGCGAGCCCATCCATGCGTCGCACGGGATGGTTCGCAGAAAAGAACCGACCGGTGAGTCAGCGTCGCCAAACACTCCTCACCGGCCGAACGGAGCCGACCTCCGGGGACAACGGTCCGCGCCCCGGACGGACGGCGTTTTCCTTCCAGGCGGACCGCTCGAATGAGGAGACGTGTGATGATTGACAAAGCCCACGAACTGGCCCAGTCGGTTGCCGACGGGCTGTCCCGGCGCAGTTTCCTGGGAGGGATCGGCCGTGCGGCCACGCTGGTCGCCGCGGCCTGCGGGGGACTGCTGGCCGTGCCGGACGATGCCTATGCCGGCCGGCGGTGCAAGGACGACAGCGCCTGCCCCAAGGGACAGTTGTGCGTCAACGGGCGTTGCCGGAAGCCGAAAAAGGATAAGGAGCCGCCGAGTAAGTAGCACCATCCGCGCCGCCAGCCGCGAGGCGAAGGCCAAAGCGGTCTTGGAGCGGGGGCGCCGACGCGCGGCCCCTCGCTCCGGCCGGCGGCAGGACCAGTCCCCATCCATTCATTGCGTGAGGGGTCATCCATGTCCATAGCCACAATCACGGCATTTGCCCTGTTGAGCGTATTGCTGGTGCTGGTCGGCTTTGTGCTGCTGGGCGTTCTGCGGAGCATGACGTTGCTGGCATGGCGGCTCGAACAACTGGAAGCCACTACGCCGGGACGCCTGAACCGCAACGGGCTCGCGCCGGGCACGCCGGCCCCGGAATTCACCCTGCCCGACCTGGCCGGCAAACCGCTTTCGTTCGACGCAACGATCGGCCGCAAGACGCTGCTTGTATTCGTCCAGTCGCGATGCGGCCCGTGCCACGACATCGTTCCCGAGTTGAACCGCATCCAGCGGCGCCGTCGCGACGTGCAGGTGCTGGCCGTCATGCATGCCGCGCCGGACGAAGCGCAGACGTGGGCCGCCGAAACCGGGCCGGAGTTTTCGGTGGCCGTCCAGGAGGACTGGTCGATCTCCAAACGCTACGAGGTGTTCGCCACGCCGTTCGCGTTCCTCGTGGATGAGCGCGGCGAAGTCCTCGCGAAGGGTGTGCTGACTTCGCGGCAGCACATCGGCCTGCTGCTGTCGGCTCCGGCGCGGCGGGCATCGCAGAATGGCCGCAGCGGCTTCACGCTGATCGAACTGCTCGTCGTTGCCGGCGTTATCGCCATCCTGCTGGCCTTATTGCTCCCCGCCGTCCAGTATGCCCGCGAGGCGGCTCGATGGACGCAGTGCCGCGGGAATCTCCGGCAGATCGCCCTGGCACTGCACAACTACCACAACCGCCATGGCAGCTTCCCGCCGCAGACCGTCGTCGCCTGGAAGTCGGACACCGGCTGGTGGAGTTGGATCGCCCGGATCCTGCCGGAGCTGGAGGAGCGCGCCCTTTGGGAGCACCTGGATCTCCGCGAGGACGTCTGGAGCAATTGCCACAAGTATAAGCCCTACACGTCGGCGCGGCTGAGCGTGCTGCAATGCCCCAGCGATCCGAACAGCGACGGAGTGTTCGAGTCGAGCGACGCGTGTCCCGGCGGCGAGGCCTACGCGCTGACGAGTTATCTGGGATGCCGCGGTTCCACGCGTCAGATTCCCGACAACGGTGTTTTTCCTGCGGTGAACCGTACGGTGCGGCTGGCCGACATCCGCGACGGAACCTCGCAGGTGATTCTGCTTGGCGAGAGGCCCGCGGATCCGGACGCCTATTGGGGCTGGTGGGCAGCGGGAATCGGACTCGACGGTCACGGCCTTGGGGACTACGTGTTGGACGTATCGGAAGGCCTCGATGCGGGCGACCTCACAAGCGGCTCCGACCTGTTGCACTACTGGAGCGCGCACCCGGGCGGGGCGCATTTTGCCATGTGCGACGGTTCTGTGCGATTCCTGTCGTACTCGATGGATGAAGAGACCCTTCGCGCGCTCGGTTCGCGCCACGGCGGGGAGGTTGTCGGTGAATTCTGAAGCAGAAAGAAAATCGGCCACGCGCGAAAAAGTAAGAAGTTGACACCGGACTACAGAAACCTCGACAGCAGCCCTGCCTGTCGGCCTTCGGCCAGCCCATGGGTGAAGCTGTCCTGCACGCGCCGCTCGGGTCGTTCCAAGGCGCATCGCCAATCCTCAGCGTCCCGCCGCGCCTTTTCGCGCGCTTCATGTGCCTCATCCATTTCCCCTTCATCCGGAGGACGTTTTGACCGATGATTAAGGACTTACGGCGACGAAGATTGCCCAGTTTTTCAAGCGGCGCTGTCCGGCAAAAAAAATTCCTTGACAGATCTCCCGAATAGAATACAATAATACACGTGAACACATGAGTAGTTCACACGGGGCGGGAGCCACTTCTCCTACGCTCCCTGCTCCGGAGTTCTTTGAAAATTTGGTACTTCCCGTCAGCTTTCGCGTTCGTGCCGACGAAAGCCCCGGGGAACCTCTGGCCGACGAATGCGGCGCAGCCGCCGCAGGGTAGCGGTCGCACTACCTGAAGGCGCGTGGTGCCCATCTCATCACGTATTTGAGAAATCTCGGACTTGGGCACCACACCAGCGGCACGTGTCTTCTGCGTCCACCTCGCCCCCCTTCCGCCTCCCCCTGCAGGTGCCGGGTGGTAAGGGGCATGGAGAATTGGAAAATCGCCGTCCTTGTCCGCCACATCTCTCCTGCCGAAGTTGGGCCGGCAGCCGCTTTTTGTCGCCTCCGCCGCCTGTTATCCTGGAAGACCCAGAGCAGCCCGGCTGCTTGATGTCCTTTTCGCCTCCACAAGCAGTGAGCAAGTGATGAGCGTGCACCAGGCGGTTTTGATTCCCGGCGACGGCATCGGTCCGGAAGTAACGGCGGCGGTAAAGCGAGTCCTCAGCGCAGCCGCTGCGCCCGTGGAATGGATAGAACGGCAGGCCGGCATCGCCGCGCTCGACGCCGGACGCGACCTGATGCCGGACGAGACGGTCGAGGAAATCCGGCGCTGCGGCGTGGCCCTCAAAGGCCCTTGCACGACGCCGGTCGGCGGCGGCTTCACCTCCGTCAACGTGCAGTTGCGCAAGAAGCTGAACCTCTACGCGGCGGTGCGGCCCGTGCGGAATCTCGATGGAGTGGCGACGCGGTTCGACGGCGTCGACCTGGTCATCATCCGGGAGAATACGGAAGGGCTATATAGCGGCGTCGAAAACCAGGTGACCGACGGCGTGGTAATGAGCATGAAGGTCGCCACCGAAGTGGCCTGCTCCCGGATCGCACGGTGGGCCTTTCGCTACGCCAACCGCCGCGGCCGGCGGAAGGTCACTGTGTTCCACAAAGCGAACATCATGAAGATGACCGACGGTCTCTTCTTGCGGTGTTCGCGATTGATTCACGAGCAGGAATACCCGAATATCGAGTACCAGGAGATGATCATCGACGCCGGCTGCATGAGGCTCGTCCAGGACCCGACGCAGTTCGATGTCCTGCTCCTGGAGAATCTCTACGGCGACGTCGTGAGCGATCTCGGCGCCGGCCTGGTCGGCGGCCTCGGGGTCGTGCCGGGCGCAAACATCGGGGATGAGCTCGCCGTGTTCGAGGCGGTGCACGGCTCCGCGCCCGACATCGCGGGCAAAGGGCTCGCCAATCCGTTGGCCCTGCTCATGTCGGCCGTGATGATGCTCAATCACCTTGCCGACACCCGCAAAGACGAAAGTTGCCGCGCCGCGGCCGAGCGGATCAGGACAGCCTATGACCGGGCGCTGGCCGACGCACAGAAAACCAGCGACCTCGGCGGCGAACTGGGCACCGAGGCGTTCGCCGGCGCCCTGATCGAGCGGCTTTGAATAAGAGTCGAGAGCCAAAAGTGATACGCATCGCGACGCTGTGCAACCGGCTCCGCAGAGTGCACGGGCCGGTCCACTGGCCCGAACAGTGGCCTGTCCTCGATGAGCTGGTGGCAACCATCCTCTCCCAGAATACGTCCGACGCCAACAGCAGCGCCGCCTTCGAGGAACTGCGAGGCCGATTTCCGCAGTGGGACGCCGTACGGCGCGCTCCGGTCGCTCGGATCGCCCATGCGATTCGTCGCGGGGGCCTGTCCAAACAGAAAGCCCCTCGAATCAAGGCAATTCTGCAGCACGTGCACAACGAGCGCGGCAGTCTGTCGCTCGAGTTCCTCCGCGATCTGCCGGCGGCGGACGCAGTTGACTACCTGTCCAGCTTTCCGGGCGTGGGACCGAAGACGGCCGCCTGCGTGCTCCTGTTCGCCTGTCGCCAGCCGGTCCTGCCGGTCGACACCCACGTCCACCGCGTCAGCCGGCGCCTGGGATTGATCGGGCCAAAGGTCGATGCCGTAAAAGCCCAGGACCAGCTTGCCGCGATGGTGCCGCCACGGCTTGTCTTGGAATTCCATATCCTGCTGATCCGCCACGGCCGGACTGTCTGCCGGGCCCAGCGGCCGAGGTGCGAAGAGTGCGTCCTTCTCGACCAATGCCCCGAGGGACACCAACAGATGCATAAGTCCTCGCTGATCAAGTTTGACAATCGAAAAAGGCAGTAGAGTCGCCAACAGGGAGTGCTCCATGTCCTTCACCAACTCTCACCGATGTAGTCCAGCTCTTATCGCATGCCTTCTCGGCGTTGCCGCGGCAATCTCCGGCGCACAGCCAGACGCCCGAGCCGCCGACACGTTTCCAGCTCCGGAGGCGTGGCCGGCGCCTCAGCCCGCTCCGGCGACTCCGGGTCAGGACTACACTCCGCCGGTTGATTCCGACGCGGAGCCAAACAGAAAAGCACCTCGCATCTACGAGCACTCGACCGACGCCGGTCCTGTTCAGACCTTCTTCGCGGTCGGCTCCGGATTGACCAACAAGGCGTTCGCCTGGGGCCGCTCGGCCGACGACGTCGGCGGCCGGCCTTGGGAACTTCAAGTGCCGATGGTGGACCTCGGTTACCTGACAGCCACCTTGCCCGAGCGCGCGTACGATTCGCTCATGCTCGTCTGGTTCGGCAATGAAGCCGGTTGGTCGCGGCCCATTCGGCTCAACGCGCCTCAGCCGTGGTGGTGCTGGCCCAAAGAGCCCGTGCCCGGAACAAACCTCCGCATCTTCGGCCGCGATCTCGGACGCAGACCCGATCGCACGACAGCGTTTGTCTATCTCGCCGCACCGGGAAAACAAGGCCGCTGGCTACCGGTTCAGCGTGCGGGCAAGTACGACGTGGCCCTGCAGTTCCCCGCCGACGTTCCCTCGGGAGAGTATCAGCTCTGGCTGCACGGCGGCGCGGGCGGCCAATACGGATGGAGCGAGCCGCTCACCGTACGCGTGCGGCCTGCCGCGGAACCCCGTCCGACCATCCCCTTCAGCCCCCCGGACCCGCCTCACGAACCCGTCGACCTGAACGCCGCCTTGAACGACCTCGCTGCACGCGGCGGAGGAACCCTCACGATCGGCCCGGGAGTTTTTCCTTTCCAGGGCACGATCCGCGTTCCCGCCGGCGTCACACTCGCCGGGGCAGGTCGCGACCAGACGCGGCTGCAACTCGTCCAATGCGAACCTTCCCAGTTCGCGCGGATCGGCGATTCCGGTTGGAACCGGGGCCCGGGCGGCATCCACACACCCGGCGACACGATCGAATATCGTATTGACGTTCCAACTGCCGGAACGTGGACGGTCTGGCTCCGCTATGCTACCGAGATGAGCAAGTGGAACCAGCCGGGCGTCAGCGGCAATATGACACTACAGGTCGACCAGCGCGAACCCGTCCCCCTGCAAAACCTCCCCAATACCGGCAGCTTCGGCACCTTCCGCTGGTCGCGAAGCGCCGCCCTGGAAATCTCCGCCGGCGAGCACACCCTGCAGTGGAAAAACGTGAAAGGGGGTGGCCTGAGTCTCGACGCGATCGTGCTGGCCCTCGACCCGAACTACCAGCCGAGCGAAAACCCCTGGCCTCAGCCGATTCGGGAGCTCGTGGTCGTCCAGGGCGAAGACGTCACCCGCTTCGATGCCAAGGACGGATCGCTGCCCGGTCGGATGCGGACGGCAATCTGGCTATCGGGCGACGGGGCCGGCATCGAAAACCTCAGCGTCAGCGGCACGCCCCAGGTGGGTTACGGCGTGCTGATTACGGGCGAGGATCCGCTCAAGCGGGTTCGCGGCTGCCGCGTCGAAGGGTGCCGGATTGCCGACATGGAAGACAAGGACGTGGACATCAGCGCCGTCCGCCTGATCTCGGCCGACGCGGCAACCGTCCGGAACAACGAACTCTGGGGCCGCACTCCGCTTTACCTCAGCGGTGTGCGGTATTCGAACCTCAGCGATAACCGCCTGGTGCCGATTACCCGGTTCGGCGGCAATGCGGAGGCGGCGATCCAGGGCCGCAATGAAGTGATCGAAGAGTGCGTGATCGAGAACAACATCGTCGCCTGCCCGCCGGGTGTCGAGGCGGGCGGAGCTCAGGTGCGGCGGTTGATCTGGGTCTCCACCGGCCGCGGTTCCATCACCAAGAACTGGTTCGCCGGCAACGGCGTCACCCCGCCCAAGGGGCCCGGCGCTGCCACCGGCGCCGGCCAGATGCGCTTCGGCGGAACCGCCGGCACGGACCAGAACGTCGGCGAGATGATCCTCTTCGAGGCAAACCACCGCACGATGTACTTCGGCCCTCTTGCCGACGCCGATTCCCGAAGCGTAACGCTGCCGAAAACGATCCCCGCCACACCCGACCAGCGGCTCGGCAGCGTCAAGCGAGAACAGCTCGCGCACGACGCCGACGGCAACGAAACCCCCTTCTGGCCGCCCGCCGATTGGGACGACTCGTCCGAACCGCCGATCGGCGAATACTACGTGACCATCTTTCAGGGCCCCGGCCAGGGGCAATCGCGGCGCGTCGTCACGCGAGACGGCGAACGGCTCCTCCTCGACCGCCCCTGGCGGACGCCGCCGGCTCCCGGCAGCGTGGCCGCCGTGGGCACGGCCTTCTATCGCAACCTCATTGTCGACAACCATACGGCCGACGGCATGACCGGCGTCCAGCTCTGGATTTCCTGCATCGAAAACGTCGTCAGCGGCAACACCATCGCCCGTCAGCGAAAGCCGGGGGTGTTTCTCTACGCCAACGGCACCACTCTCGCGAGTTCGATGCCCCGAACCTGGAATCGCGGGATCAGCCCGCTATTCTTCAACCACATCGAAGGAAACCGGACCGACGAGTGCAGCACCGGCGCCCTGGTAACCAGCGGCGATTACCCGGACGTGCCCATCGAGTTTCCCAGGGCGCTCGGCAATGTGCTGCGGCACAATTCGTTCCACCGCAGCCGGCAGGACGGCATCGTGATTGTCAGCCGCAAAGGAGAAGCGGCCGCGGGCGACAGCTCGCCTTCGATCCTCGGCACCATCGCGGAATTCAACGTCGTCCGCGATGCGGTCACCGGCTACCGCTCGAGCTTCGGCAGCGACGCTGCCGTCTTTCGCCGCAACCATGCCTGGTTCTGGTATCCGGTGAACAACGCAACCGACTTGCCGGTGGCCTTCCGTGTCGATGTGCCCGACGCAAACATCGTAATCGACCAGAACAGCGTCGAAGGTAAAACGGGGGTGTTCAGCCCCAGCGAGGTCATACCAATGCAAAAGCCCGAAACCGAGGCGGAGAAACCCGAAACGCCCAAGTAGAGCGGATGTGGAACGGCCGGACCGACTGTGTTTATTTGCCACGACGTGGTCGCTATCATGAAAGTGTAAGTTGGATTGGCCTCACAGACCCTCGCTCTCAACAATGGCCCGATTCACAGCCGTGGAGTGCCAAAGATGAAAATCCTACAACACCTCGTTGCGATCGCTATCGTCTCTGCCGTCGTCTTACTGCCCGTGGCCGCCTTCTCGGCAACAACCGACAAACCCAACGTCCTTTTCATTGCCATCGACGACCAGAACGACTGGATCGGTTGCCTCGGCGGCCATCCGCTGGTGAAAACTCCGAACATCGACCGGCTTGCCGGCCGGGGCACGCTGTTCACCAACGCCCACGTCCAGTCGCCGCTGTGCAATCCTTGCCGCACAAGCCTCCTGCTGGGGCTGCGGCCGACAACCACCGGCGTCTACGGGCTGGCCCCCTGGTTCCGCACGCTCGACACCTGGAAAGACCGCACCACCCTGCCGCAACACTTCCAGCAGAACGGCTACCGCACCTTTACGACCGGCAAGATCTACCACGGCGTGCCAGGGAAGTATCGGCCCCACGAGTTCGATGTCTGGGGACCTCACGGGGGAATCGGAGCCAAACCGCCGCAGAAGCTGATCCCGCCCACGCCGATGGGAAACCATCCGCTGATGGATTGGGGCGTCTTTCCGCACAACGATGAGGACAAAGGCGACTGGCAAATCACCACTTGGGGCATCGAGCAGATCAACAATCCGCCGAAAGACCAGCCGTTCTTCCTGGCCGTCGGATACTTCCTGCCCCACGTTCCCTGCTACGCGACGCAAAAATGGTTCGATCTGTACCCGGACGATGATTCCGTGCTGCCGCCGGTCAAAGAAGATGATCGCGACGATACGCCGCGATTCTCGTGGTACATCCACTGGGAACTGCCCGAGCCCAGGCTCAAGTGGCTCCGTGAAAACAACCAATGGCGAAACCTCGTGCGGTCCTATCTGGCCTGCACGAGTTTCGTCGACAGCCAGGTCGGCCGCCTGATCGACGCACTGGAAGCCAGCGGACAGGCCGACAACACCGTCGTCGTCCTCTGGGGCGACCACGGTTGGCACCTTGGCGAGAAGCTCATTTCCGGCAAGAACAGCTTGTGGGACCGATCCACCCGCGTGCCGCTCATCTTCGCGGGACCCGGCGTCGGCAAGAACGCCCGCTGCAACCGCCCCGTCGAACTGCTGGACATCTATCCCACACTCGTCGAACTCTGCGGCCTGCCGCCGCGCAGCGATCTCGAAGGTCACAGCGTCGTGCCGCAACTCCGCAGCGCCGATGCGCCTCGCCCGTGGCCGGCAATCACCTCGCACAACCAGGGCAATCACGGCATCCGCACCGAGCGCTGGCGATACATCCATTATGCCGACGGCTCCGAAGAGCTTTACGACATGGAGAAGGATCCCAACGAGTGGACCAACCTCGCCGGCGACCCGAAATACGCAAAGATCATCGCAGAGCATCGCCGCTGGCTGCCCAAGATCGACGTTCCCCCGGCGCCCGGCAGTGCCCACCGCATCCTCACGTACGATCCGAAGACCGGCGAGGCCGTCTGGGAAGGCAAGCCGATCGAGCCGGGCTCGCCGATTCCGGAGTGAATTCAGCCGAGCGTCCGCGGGTCCAGCTCTCGCGCCGCCGCGTAGCAGGCCAGGATGTTTTCGACCGGCGTATCCGGCTGGATGTTGTTCGACGGCATCATGATCAGCCCGCCGTTGTAGCCGCAGGTCCGGATAAGCTCCTCCACCTCGCGGCGAACCTCGGCGGGCGTGCCGAACGGCAGCGTTCGCTGGATGCTGACGCCGCCGTGGAGCGTGATCCGGTCGCCCCAGCGGCGTTTTACGTCCCGCGGATCCATGCATTCCGGCTGGATCGGATTGATTACCGTGAACCCCACGTCGACGAGATCGTCCATCAGGTCGGGCAATTTACCGTCGCTGTGGAAGAAGAACACCATCTCCGGGTTCACCGCCCGGCAGGCGTCGATCAGCGGCGCCCAACGCGGCTTGTCGTACTTCCGCCACAGGTCCGGGCCCATGATGATGCGGTCCTGCATCGCCACGTCGCCGACGACCTTGACCATATCCACGCCGGCCTTGGCCATCCGCAAGGCCAGCTCGGCGGCCAGCGGGTAGAGCCGATCGTAGACCGCTTCCAGCACCGGAACGTTGATGCGGTAGTCCATCAGTGCATTTTCATAGCCGCGGAGGTGCCAGAATCGCTTGTAGGGATTGTCGATCTCACCGGCCACAAAGCGGCCCTTAACCTTCAGCGCCGCGACTTTGGCCGCATAATCCTCCGGCTCGCAGACGTCGTTCGGCCCCGGAAACCGATAGCGCAGAACGTCGTCGACCGCCTCCGCCGACTCCAGCGGGCCGCTGAGCCACCGCTGGTAGCGATCCAACTCGCCAAGCCGGAAGCGAATTCCCCAGCCGTCTTCGTAGGTGCGGTCGTCGATCCAAATGGCCTTGGCCGAATTTGGATGGCCCGGACGCGGCCCCGCCTTCGCCTCGAATTCCGAGAAATGGATCGCGGGCGCCAGATCGGTCCAGCCGTCGATGCCGAGCTGCTCGAGTACCGCGTCCCAATCGTCCGTCCCGAAATGCTCCTTCAAGGTCGCGACAATCTCGGGATGAAACCACCCATCGACCGGTGTCCGATCGGGAGGTTCGTGGTTCAGTGTCGTGAGAATACGCTCGCGGGGTGTCATAAAGGGCCTCCTGGTGAAGCGGATTCTGGCAGCCGAGGACAGGAACCTCACGCGGCCCCGGAGCCCGGCAATTCGAACCCGAAATACTCGGAAGCGTTCCGGTAGCAGACGTCGCCGACCATGGCTCCAATCCGCTCGACCTCTCGCGGAAGCAGCCCCCGCTCGATCTCGGTGCCCAACAGATTGCAGAGGATGCGGCGAAAGTACTCGTGCCGCGTGTACGAGAGAAACGAACGGCTGTCGGTCAGCATGCCGACGAATCGACTGAGCAGGCCCTGGTTCGAGAGCGAATTGAGTTGCCGCTCCATTCCGTCCTTCTGATCGAGAAACCACCATCCGCTGCCGAACTGCATCTTGCCGGGCGTGGTTCCATCCTGAAAATTGCCGATCATGGTGGCCAGCACGTCATTGTCCGCGGGGTTGAGGTTGTAGAGGATCGTCTTCGTCAGCCGGTCGTCGCGGTCCAACCGGTCGAGAAAACGGGATAACGGCTGGGCGACCGGATAGTCGCCGATCGAGTCGAAGCCCGTATCCGGCCCGATGGCCCGGAAGAACCGGGTGTTGTTGTTCCGCAGGGCGCCGATATGGTACTGCTGCGTCCAGCCCTTTTCGTGGTCCAATAGGGCAAACTCATAAAGCATTGCCGACTTGAACTGGGCAATTTCTTCTGAATCCGGCCGCTCGCCCCGATGAGCTTTGCGAAAGATGGCGTCGATTTGCGGCTGCGTGTATTGCTCGGCGTAGAGAGTATCAACTCCGTGATCCGACAGGCGGCAACCCAGGCGATGAAAGAAGTCGTGACGCTCGCGGATCGCGTCGAGATATGTGCGAAAATCGTTGATCTCGATGCCGCTGGCCTCCGCCAGGCGGTCGACCCAGCCACGAAACGCTTCCGGATTCTCGACGGCCATGCCTTTGTCGGGCCGGAACGCAGGCAGCACGCGAATCGGGAAGGAAGCATCCCTCGCAATGGCCGCATGGTGTTCAAGCGAGTCCGTGGGGTCATCGGTCGTGCAGACGAGCACGACGTTCATCTGACGCATGATCCCGCGGCACGAGAACTCGTCCTGTGCCAGTTTCTCGTTGCACTCGTTCCAGATCCCCTCCGCCGTTTCGGGATTCAACAGCCGATCGCTGATGCCGAAAGGCCGCTTCAGCTCGAGATGGGTCCAGTGGTAAAGAGGATTGCGAAGCGTTCTGGGTACCGTCTCGGCCCACTTCTGGAATTTCTCCCGGTCGGTCGCATCGCCGGTGCAATATCGCTCGGCCACGCCGTTGGCGCGCATTGCCCGCCACTTGTAGTGGTCGCCATTGAGCCAGATCTGAGCGAGGTTTTCGAAGCGGTAATTGTCGGCAATCTGCTGTGGCGGCAAATGACAGTGATAGTCGATAATCGGCAGGTCACGGGCATACTCGTGGTAGAGCCGGACGGCCGTGTCGTTTTCCAGCAAGAAGTTTTCGGTGATAAACACATCGCCCATGGTCTTCCCTCTCCGGTGAAACGATCGATGCTCAGCCCGCCTACGATCCCAACGGAGGCTCGGTGGCAGCGAATTCGCGGTAAATCTCGGCGGCCATACGGCAGTCGTCCGCCGGCGGCACCAGGGCGCCGCGAACACGAGCGCGGAGAATCACTCCTTTCTCCAGCGGCTCCGAAAACAGGTTGTGGACGATCCTGGCCGTGCGGGTCGAGTCGCCTGTCTCCAGACAGAGTTCGTCATGGTGGAAGTCCGCGGGATGAACCATCGCCACATAGCTTAGCGGGCCCCTCGGCGAACGAATAAGTACGCACCCTGCGCCAACGTCCGGATTGATCGCCTGGGGTGATTGGGCAGTCGGCAGCGGCACGAACCGACTGCCGACAGGCTCCACGAGCCGCAACACCTCCGAACACGGAATGTTGCTAGCGACCGCCACTTGAGGCTGGCTGTCGAGAAGCTCAGTATGCACCGAGACGATCAGGTCGAACGTGACCGCAGATGCGTGCTTCTTCGCAGCCGCACCGATCCATCGCGCATTGACTTCGATCGGCCAGTCTTCCGTGGCCGGATAGGCCACAACCAGTTCATTCTGCCGAGCAAAAGCCTCCGGGTTCATCTGGTCGGCGGACGGGCCGGGAGGAAAACGAATCGCAAGAAGTTCGGCCGATTCGAGAGCCACCGCGTCGCCCTGGATTCCAAAGATCCCTCGACTTGGACGTGAGAGGTCCAAGACGGCGGAAAACGGCCCGAATCGAAGCGTCGCGAGGTGCCCATCCAGTTGCCACATGGGAGCTTTCCTGGTGCATCAAGGAGTCGAGACGCTGCTCATGATCCAGGCAGCCTTTCCGCTGCCAGAGGCCGATTGCGGTTCTCGTTGATTGCAGCCGATCTACCGGGAGTTCAATCCCCATGAAAAAACCCCGCCGCTCGCAGCCGAGGCGAAACGGCGGGGCCGGAACAGAGAAGAGGCCGATCGCTACCGAGTATTCTCCAAGATAAAAACGCGACAAAAACCCTGCGGTAAAATATCCCCCGGATGGCCGGGACCCCGTCTCTTTCCGCTTCCATGATATCAGGTTTTGGCTCAGTGTCCATACCGTTGCCAAAAAGATTTCGACAAATCGCTCGAAATTCAACCCCCCTGCTGAGCGGATTCCGCCAATTGAACTCCGGCTGCACGATCGTATAATCCCGGGAACTCGCAATCCGAACCACGGAAAACAGCATGAAAGAGTTTCTGGAAGTCTGCCTGGACACGACGAAGGCCGCGGGGAAGCTCCTTATGGATCGCTGGGGCCGCGTGAGCGTTCAGATGAAGGGGCCGGCCGATCTGGTCACCGATGCCGACTTCGCGTCGCAGGAACTAGTGCGTCAGAGAATTCTCGATCACTTTCCCGACCACTTGGTTCTTGGCGAGGAGGAGGATTCCGGCGCGGTGTCCACGGGCCAAAGCGGATACCGCTGGATAGTGGATCCGCTCGACGGCACAACGAATTACGTTCACCATGTGCCCCACTTCAGTGTCTCACTCGCCCTGGAGCATCGCGGCAAACTGCAGGTCGGCGCGGTCTATAATCCCGTGGCCAACGAGTGTTTTTCCGCGGTTGTCGGCGAAGGTGCATTTTTGAATGGCCGGCCGATCCGGACCAGCGGAGTGACTTCGCTCTCCGACGCCCTGGCGGCTATAGGATTTCCCGCCGTAGTCAGGCCGGAGTCTCCCGACCTGCGTCTTTTCTTGGCCGGTCTGGAGCGCTGCCAGGCGATTCGCCGCACCGGTTCGGCCGCGCTGAATCTCTGCTACCTGGCCGCGGGCCGATTCGACGTCTCCTGGTCTTTCTGCACCAGAATATGGGACGTTGCAGCCGGTATTCTGATCGTCGGGGAAGCGGGAGGCACCGTCACTTCCGTTCGCGGCGACGACTTTCGCCTCGACGATCCTTACTATCTTGCCGCAGCCACACCCGGTCTTTATGCCGAGCTGCGAGACATGGCCGCACGTGCGGGGCTGTGAGCTGTACGCGACCTGCAAGCGTCGTACCGCACCACTCAGTACGCGGAGGTGGCGTACGTAAATCTCGGATTCCGAATCGCAGGGGTCCCTGAGCCGAGCAGCATCGCCTTGTTGGTCAGCGGAGGCATCGCTGGGCTCATCTGGTGGTGGCAACCGCATTCTTGGAGTAGAACACGTCGCACGACCGACCGCCGGCAGTTAATCGTAGGTCTTGATTTCGGCGGGTGTTAAGAAGAGTCGGGGCGAAAGGATTCGAACCTTCGACTTCCTGCTCCCAAAGCAGGCGCGCTAGCCAGACTGCGCCACGCCCCGAATCAGACCGCCCGAAGCTCGGACGGCTGTGAGGTTAATAGTAACTTTCCTGGCGCCCGTTGACAATCGGGCTGTCCGAGGTTGGCGGAACCCCCGTCCCGTCGCGATTACCCGACGCGAACTCTCGGTGTTCCACCACAGATATACTCATGGAGGCGATCGAAGTCGTCGTGGTTCGCGAATTGGATCACCAGCCTTCCCTTCCCCCTCGCATTGTGCGTGATCTTTACCTTGAGTCCCAACGCTGCGCGGAACTCCTGCTCGAGTGCGGCGGTATGATCACCCCCTTTGCGAGTGGAGTGCGAAAGGCCGTCGTTTCCGCCCACGAGCCGCAATGGTTCGGCATCCGCTTCGGCAATGGTCTCCTGGACCAGGGCCTCGGTCTGCCGAACGCTTAAACCTTCGTTCTGGATGCGCTGGCAAAAGGCGATCTGCTCCTGCTCGTCGCCCAGGGGCAATAGCGCACGGGCGTGGCCCTGGGTGACCTTGCCCTGCCGGATCGAATCCTGGACCGCATCGGGCAGTTCCAGAAGACGAATCAGGTTGGCAATCGTTGAGCGGTCGAGGTTCAGACGGCTCGCGAGTTCCTCCTGGGTGCATCGGTACTGCTGAAGATAACGCTGAAAGGATGCGGCTTTCTCCACGGCGTTCAGGTCTTTGCGCTGCACGTTCTCGATGATGGCCAGCTCGGCCATCTGGCGATCGTCGGCATCGATGACCTGAACCGGGATATCGGTCCAGCCTGCGCGCGAGGCTGCGCGGAGCCGTCGCTCGCCGGCCACCAGTTGGTAGCGGTCGCCCCGGCGGCGAACGACGACGGGCTGCAGGAGTCCGTGGCTTCGCATGCTGCCGACGAGTTCTTCGAGCTCCGCTTCGCTGAAGTCCTGGCGCGGTTGGAAAGGATTGCTGTCGATCAGCCCGATCTCCAGACGCAAGGCACTGACCGGGGCCGCCGAGTCGGCGGCCTCGCTGGTCGGCCCTGATTCGGCCGGTTCGTTTTCTTCCCCCGAGACCGGCGGTGGCCCAGGATGTCCGGGTTGGTCACCGAGCGCGTTGTCATCACGTTGCGTCAGCCGCTCGATGCCGGGCATTTGGCCCGGTGGGGTCCCGTTGCCTGCCCGGCTCAAGAGGGCTTCCAGTCCTCGTCCCAAGCGTCGTTCTCTAGTCACGTTCGAGTACCTCCATCGAAAGTTCCACATACGCTCGGGCGCCGCGTGCCCGGGGTGCGTAATCGATAACCGATAAACCGTGGCTTGGCGACTCGGCAACCGCCACGTCGCGCGGGATGACCGTCTGGTAGACAATCTCCCCGAAAAACTCGCGGACCTCCTGTTCGACTTCCCTGGTCAACTCCAGGGCGTGGTCGTACATGGTCAGGACAATCCCGCCGAACTGCAGACTGTGCTTCTCCTCGATCACTTCGCGGATCACCTCGATCATTTGCGCAAGGCCTTCCATCGCGAAGTATTCGCACTGGATCGGCATGAGGACCTCGGTGGAACTGGCCAGCGCGATCCGAGTAAGTTGTCCGAGCGAGGGCGGGCAGTCGATCAGAACGAAGTCGTACGAGGTCAGACTGCTGGCAAGATGATGCCGCAGTCGGGCCGCCTGGTTGCCGTCGGCGCGAGCCATGGCGTCGACGTCACGAAAACTGCGACTGCCGGGCAACACTTCCAGACGAGGGACGCCGGCGGAAACCATCGATTGCTTCAGTGGCCTGCCTGCGACGAGAGGATGCTGGCGGGTTGGCTCCTGCCCCAAACCGGTGGTGGCGTTGCACTGCGGATCCAAGTCGACCAACAGGACGTGGCTGCCAGCCTTGGCCAGGGCCACGGCCAGATTGACGGCGGTGGTCGTCTTGCCCACCCCACCTTTCTGGTTGACTACACATAGGGTCCGACCCACGCCAGGCCTCCTTGCCAAGTCGTCGGTGCGCGTCGGTGCGCGGCGACGATTCTACCGGGCGACGCGCGAATCGGAAATGCGGATTTGTCTTGGTTGTTTTTCTTTGGTCACTCGGTGCCCGTGGTTCGTCGGCGCACCTTTGGCAAGCGAGCAGAGCCCCCAAGGACAGATGACCGAATTGGAACGTTTCACGTGAAACGAGAAGGTGACGCGAATTGCCTGTTTCACGTGAAACCCGGAGCTTGCGTAGATCGCTTGAGCGCAACCGGCGGTAGGGTTCGTGAGAAGTGTGCCGCAGTGCCAGCAAGGTCCCGGTCTATGAAAAAGGACAGGCACCGCAAGGAATCGTGGGTGAATGGGACCGAGGATCGAAGGTCTTGCGGAGCCAGTCCCACTTTTTCATCACCCCTGGTCAACAGTCCCATCCGAGTCGGGACGGATCACACGGAAGCTCACATCCGGTCCAACCAGAACGACCGATGCGATCGTGTTTCACGTGAAACACGGCACAATCGGTAGCCTGCAGTCAGGTGTAACGGGGAGTGGGGCTGGCCGGATGAAAAAAGGCGGCAGGCACCGCAAGGAATCGTGGATGAATGGGACCGGATAGAAGGTCTTACGGAGCCAGTCCCCATTTTCATCACCGCAGAGTGGGGCGCTATTCGAGCGGGTTGATGACGAGGCCGCTGAGGAGCTTGGGATAGAAGTAGGTGCTTTTCGCCGGCATCCGCTCGCCTTGCATGCTGATCGCGCGGATGTGCTCGACGGTCGCGGGCATGACCAGGGCCGCGAGCGGATAATCGTCCGCGTTGAGTCCCTCGACCACTTCGTCGACGAGATGGACGTACTTGAGCTCCGGCGGCTCGGGCGGGGACAAGAGGGTGTCGACCAACAGGCGGTGAAGGACAGCAACCCCCAGCCCGCGCCAGTCGTCGCTGCGGTCGGCGGCGACGTCGGCCATCTTCGAGCGGCCGGCCTCGGTGATTGTCGCGAGGGTCCATTGCTGATCACTACGGGTGAACAGCCCGATCGTCCCCTGATTGCCACCGGTCTCGATGTCTTCCCAGACAGTCTGGGCCTGATCGGGTCCTTGGCCGACGATGCGGGTTGTGAAGTGCTCACCGAGCTTACCTGCCAACTCGTCTGCGGTCAGGTCCGGGAGTTTCCGGAAAAGCCGATGGGTTGGCAAGACGGCCAGCCCGGGGTCCTCCATGGCGACGAGCATCGTCAGAACGTAGCCGGCCGGATGGTCCGGCGTGAGCATTCCGGCATCGAAAAGCTGGTCGCGGTAGTCGCAGGCCGTCTCGTAGCGGTGATGGCCG
Source organism: Thermoguttaceae bacterium (assembly GCA_040768665.1). Lineage (GTDB taxonomy): Bacteria > Planctomycetota > Planctomycetia > Pirellulales > Thermoguttaceae > JABWBD01. Next base: position 109,297 of record JAXGMN010000025.1, on the reverse strand, counting down.
TCGGCGATGAAGACCGGTTTGGAACCGATGGCGCCGGCAACCGCCGCAATCGTGGAGACGTCCGTCACGGGCCACATGCGGTGAACGACGCCGAGGTGGTCGGTGGCTTCCAAGGGAGTCTCGCCGGCGGTCGCCTGCTCGAGAATTGCCTGTGCCCGGTACTCCGGATCGGGATATAAACCGAAGATCTGACTGAGGTTCGCCTTGCAGACGGCTGTGAGCATCAACCGGTCGATCTTCGGGCCGCGGAGCGTTTCCTCGTGTGGAAAGACCACGCCCTCACCGAACCGGCGCAGACGCATGCGGGCCATGAAGCCGCGGCGTGTGTACTGCGAGCCTTCCACCGAGAATACCTGGTGATAGACGTAGATGGCCGGATCGGCCTCGGTGAAAAGCACTCCCTCTTCGTGCCAATTCTTGAGAAACCGGGCGGCCCGGGTGTAGCGATTGTTGGCCTCGTCGTCGCCCGGCTCCATGCGATTGAGGATGAGACGGACGACGTTGCACGGGTGCTTCTTATAAAGCTGTTCCTGCAGCTCGGGGCCGATCACGTCGTAGGGCGGAGCGACGACGTCGCTGAGCGAGCCGACGTGGCCCAGATCGTAGCGGATGGCACGAAAGGCTTGGATTTCGGGCATGGACAAGTTCTTAGATCTTAGGTCTTAGATCCTAGAACTTAGAGCTTCGTTTAAGAGCCGGGCGGGCAATACCACGATCTAAGCTCCATGTTCTAAGATCTTCTCAATAACGATAGTGATCCGGCTTGAAAGGCCCTTCCGCGGGAATTCCAAGATACTCGGCCTGCTCGGGTGTGAGCTTGGTGATCTTGCCGCCGAGTTGCGTCAAGTGGAGCCGGGCGACTTCCTCGTCGAGCTTCTTGGGCAGCACGTGGACGCCCAACGGGTATTCGTCGGGTTGAGTCCAGAGGGCCATCTGCGCCAGGACCTGATTGGTGAAGGAGCTCGACATGACGAACGAGGGATGGCCGGTTGCGCAGCCCAGGTTTACGAGCCGCCCTTCCGCCAGCAGAATGATCGAGTGGCCGTCGGGGAAGGTGTAGAGATCGACCTGCGGCTTGATCGTCTTCCGCTTGATGCCGGGCCAGGCGTTCAGGGCGTCGACTTGGATTTCGTTGTCGAAGTGGCCGATGTTGCAGACGATCGCCTGGTGTTTCATCTTCGACATGTGCTCGGCCGTGATGACGTCGCGGTTGCCGGTGGCCGTGACGTAGATGTCGGCGACCGGCAGGGCGTCCTCAATCGTGGTGACCGAATAGCCGGCCATCAGCGCCTGCAGGGCGCAGATCGGATCGATCTCGGAGACCATCACGCGTGCACGCTGCCCGGCGAGGGACTCGGCCGAGCCCTTGCCCACGTCGCCGTAGCCGCAGATCAAGGCGACCTTGCCGGCAATCATTACGTCCGTGCCACGATTGATGCCATCAATGAGCGAATGGCGGCAACCGTAGATGTTGTCGAACTTGCTCTTGGTCACCGAGTCGTTGACGTTGATCGCGGACACCAACAGCTCGCCGCGGGCCTGCATCTGGTACAGACGATGCACGCCGGTCGTCGTCTCCTCCGAAACCCCCTTCCACTCGCCGACGAGCCGGTGGAAGAACTGCGGATCTTCGGCGATCGACTGCTTGATGACCCGGTTGACGATCGCCAACTCCTTATTATTGGTGGGTTCATCGAGGATTTCCGGCTTCTTCTCAGCGTAGTAGCCGCGGTGGATCAGCAGGGTTGCGTCGCCGCCGTCGTCCACGACCAGATTCGGGCCGCTGTTGTCGGGCCAAGTCATGGCCTCCTTGGTGAAGCTCCAGTACTCCTCGAGCGACTCGCCTTTGAATGCGAAGACGGGAGTTCCGGTGGCGGCAATCGCCGCAGCCGCGTGATCCTGAGTCGAAAAGATGTTGCAGGAGGCCCAGCGAACATCGGCCCCGAGCTCGGTCAACGTCTCAATGAGCACTGCGGTCTGCACGGTCATATGCAGCGAGCCCATAATGCGGGCGCCCGCAATCGGTCTGCTCGCGCCGTACTTCCTCCGCAGAGCCATCAAGCCCGGCATCTCGTGCTCGGCAAGCTGGATCTCCTTGCGGCCCCAGTCGGCCTGGGAAATATCCGCGACTCGATAGGGCAGTGTTGTCTCTACCTGCGACACAGGAACCTCCATTTCCGGCGGGTGTTTCCAGTTGGTGTTCTGGCCATGATACGAGTCGGGCCCCCACCCTGACAAGGGCCGGCCTGATGAAAATGGGGACGGGCACCGTAAGGAAGAGAGGATGAATGAGACCCAAGATGGAAGGTCTTGCGGAGCCAGTCCGCTCTTTCATCGCCTCTGACAAAGGCCCCCTCGGCGGCCGCAACCTGTCGGCAACTTCGCACTAGCTCGGCTGGCGGCGGCGTCATAGCGCTCCGCGCGCCGCGGCCACAAACCGGGCGACCAAGTCCGGATCCTTGCGCCCTGGACTTCGTTCTACGCCACTGGCGGTATCGACAGCCGCGGGTCGGACAGCACGGATGGCGTTCGCCACATTCTCCGGTGCCAATCCACCCGCAAGTACTAGCGGGGGATGCGCAGGCTTCAGGTGATAATTGGCGACAGCTTCCCAGTCGGCCGTTTTGCCCGTGCCGCCGTACTGGCCCCTTCGGAATGAATCGATCAGGACGCAATGGGGCGGGCAGCCGAGGCGGCAGCACTGTTGAAGATACTCGAACACCGGGCTGAGGCCGGCTTGGGCAAGTCGGAACGCCCGCATCACGGGGCGCGATCCCAGGTGCGGCAGATACTCCGGCGGCTCGTCGCCGTGCAACTGCACAAGATCCAGTCCGAACTCGTCGAACGTGCGGCACACCTCCGTTGCGCCGGCGTTGACGAAGAGGCCGATTTTCACCACGCCGGGCGGCAGGCTTTCCACGATCGGCCGGACGTGATCCGGCGGCAGGTACCGAGGGCTTTGTGGATAGAAATTCAGGCCAATGGCGTCAGCACCCGCGCGTGCCACCAAGAGGGCATCCTCGACAGTCGTGATTCCACAAATCTTAATACGGAACATGGCTTTATCGTAACCGGATGCGGCCGAAGAGTGCCAGTCCGTGGGGTAACGGTCCACGGGCGGAAGTGAGGGGGAGAGCGTCACATTAGCTGCTTGAGAAACTTCAAATCCGCGACCGTCTGAGTCAGACACTGCTCGGTGTCGAGGTCTTCGAAACTGTGTTTGCCCTTGTACTCGCTGTGTAGCGAGAAGACGCCGTCGAAGTTGGCCTGCTTCAACATCGACACGAAACCGGGAATTGGCGAGATCCCGTCGGCGACGGGGACGACGCGGTGGTGCCAGCGGAGCATGCCGGACGGCTCCCGCTCGCCCGCCTGCCAAGCGAAATTCTTCACCGCGACCAATGCTAGCCAGGGAGTCAAGAGATCGAGGCCTTGGCGCCAGCCATCCGCGCCGCCTTCGAGGGCCATGTGCAACATATCGACGTATGCCCCAACCTCCCTTGGCGGGATGTCACGAATGAGCTGATAGAGTTGGGTCCCATGCGACGGAAGAAAGGTGCCCGAGTGCGTGTGCACACAAGGCAGAATGGAATACTTCCGAGCCATCTCAGCTACGGCGGTGATCCGCCGTCGAGCATCGTCCAACTGCTTCTGGATGGTGCCGAACTCCGTGTAACGATAGTAGCCCAGCTTGAAGCGAGTAATCCCGAGCTGAGCGGCAGTGGCCAGCGTCTTTTCGGCTTGGGGGGTCGGGTCGGTGATGTCGGTGGTCAGCAGCAAGATCTCCACACCGGCCTCCTGAGCGGCTTTCACCGCCAGAGGAAGCTCCTCGGCCACGTTCTCTGGTTCGAGGTGACCTTTTCGCCGAACGGTCAGATCGAGTCCGTCCAGGCCGATTTCGCGAAACCGATGGCAAACCACCGGGATGGGCCAATCCTGGAAACTCTTGGTGAACGTAGCGAATTTCATGCTGCTCTCCGCGTGAATCAAGTTTGTGCTGACGGGACGATTCGGCCGTGACTTCCTCTATCGTGCTCCACGGACCCTCGCGAGGCAATACACCGCATCAGGCCCCGCTTTCGGGGAGCGTGCTAAAAAAGGGGACAGGCACCGCAAGATCTTGTGCCCGTCGTCAAGTTTTCCGGATCGGGAAAAGCCCCCGCCTCCGATTGCGGTCCATTCAAGGCAGACTTGCACGAACCGGTGCGCCAGCCATCGGGGATGATTATAATCACAGGCGAGTTGAATGAGCCTTTTTCCTGTGATTGGCGAGATGTGACTTCGGAGCTCAAAAATGGCTTGGCGACCTTCGGATTGGGTGTTGGCGGGGGAATTGGACAACACGACTCCCGGCTGGACCGTCGGTTGGGTCCGGTTGCAGGGCCGTGAGGAAGCGTTGCAGTTGAAACTGGCCGGCAATTGTCATCCGGACCTGGCGGGTTGGAAGTTCCGCATCGTTCGCACCGATCCGATTCCCGATTGGGCGGACAAGCCAGTCTACGACGGGATCGCGACGGACCAAAGCGGGACGATTGGCGACGTTACGGCGGATCAAGTCCTTCAGCATTACGAATGCTCCAGCGAAGAATTCGTACGCCGGGTTCGCGAGGGGAATCGGCCACCGACGACGCTTCGCAAGGCGTTGTATTTGGAATGGTTCAGCCATCGAAACGGCCGAGTCGTGATTCAGGACACGCGTCTCGCCGTCGAGCGAATCGGCGAGCGGGCATTTGAATTGACCGAGCAGCAATGGGCCGAGCAAGCGAAACAAAATCGGGAAGAGATGTCTTTCTTCATGTATCAGCTAGGCGATGCCTTACCCAAAATGGCTGGATTTGAGGCGGACGATGCCGAACCGGACAACGAAAGAGACGTCTAAGGGCCCTGCGGCCTCTTCCCGTAAGCGGCGCGCTTCGTACCTCGTACGTGGACGAACGACGGGTTTGTGTGCCACTGCTTGCGATTGACTCGATTCTCCATACGAGAAGCGCTCACCACAATCGCAAGCAGTGATGGAGCGGAGCAGGATCTGGCGTCTCCCTTTCGATTTCCTGATACCCGATGACGTTCATTCGATCGGGGCTACAGAATCCCGATTCTGATGAGACAGCCTTTCCATTCCAAGCAGCGAGTCGCCTGGCAGTGCATGCCCGACTCACGAGCATCGGAACCAGCGGGAACCAACGAGGAGGCGAAACAGCACGAAGCGATCTCCTTGGGCGTCCACAACGCCGAGCGGTTCTGATGGAGCGGCCGTTCCGGGCGCAACACTGCTCGGCGTTGCGGTAAGCTTGAGTCACATGGTTCGCCCGTTCAACGCCGAGCAGCCACACCGAAAGCTGCCGAATACGCTGGGTGCGGGCAACACAAGCAGGGCCAGCCGGCCACTTGACGCGCCCACATCTGTCGGTATAATCGACTACATGTGTAGTTGCACCCGAAAGAGGGCTCGCCATGGCCACATCGCTGCCTCCGCCGCTGTCCGACGCTCAGTTGGAGATCATGAACATCATTTGGGATCGGGGCGAGACCACCGTCGGTGATGTGTGGAAAGTCCTTTCGGCCCGCAGGCCCGTCGCGAGGAACACCGTTTCCACAATGGTCACGCGGCTGGAGGAGAAGGGCTGGTTGCGACATCGGGTCCGCGAGGGGAGTTACCTCTACTCAGCCACCTATCCTCGCGACAAGGTCCTGCCCCGCCTCGTCCGCCGCCTGGTCGATGCCGCCTTCCAAGGCTCCGCGGAAGGGCTGGTCCTCGCGCTGCTCCAAGGCGGCCGCCTCTCGCCCGAGCAGCTCGAGCGAATCCGTGCCATCCTCGATCGGCCGGATGCCCAGACGCGGGAGAAATCCCCATGAACCTCCTGCTGCGGTTGTATCCGGGAGACGCTTGCGCTTACCTGATCGGGAGTGTGGCCGTCCAGATCGCCGCGGTCGTGCTCGTGGCGGCGCTGCTGGCACAAATCGGCACTCGGCTCGGCGCCGCTTGGCGGCACAGCGTCTGGCTTACCGCCCTGGTGTGTGTCCTGCTCAGCCCCGTTCTCACCTGCACGCTCAACGCGGTCGGCATCACCCTGATCGCGCTCGCGCGAAACGAGCGACCGACTTCGCAGAACCGTGTCGTACGGACCCAGCCGCTGTCCTCCGCGCTGCCTGCTCGCCCAACCGAAGCGCCGGCGATGGAGTCCGGCCAGGAGGCCACTCGACGCTCTCAGCTCGCTCGACCTGCGGCCTCGCACATCCGCCAGCCGGATGTGCTGCGCGCCTTGGGAGGCGCCTGCGTAGCGGTTTGGCTGTCGGGCGCGGTTTGGATGGTGATCCGCTGGTGCCATGGGATGTGGACCGTGTCGCTGCTGCGGCGAAGCGTGCGCCCGCTCGCCGCTTCTCGACTGCCGCAAGTCCTCGCCGAAATCCGCCAGGCTCTGCAAGTCGATTCCCTCCCGTCCGTCGTTACTTCGACAGCCACTGACCGGCCGATCGTCATCGGACTGATCCGGCCGCTGGTGATCATGCCCGAGCGGTTGATTCAGACTCTCGCCGAACAGAATCTTGCCGACGTCCTCGTCCATGAGTGTGCCCATGTCGCCTGCCGGCACCATTTCGCCGGCCTCCTGCAGCGACTGGCTGCGACCCTCTTCTGGCCGCATCCGCTCGTTCACCTGCTCAACCGCGAGTTGGCCCGGGCTCGCGAGGAAATCTGCGACAACTACGTGCTGCGCCGCGGCGATCCCCGCCGCTACGCCACGGTGCTGTTGGAGCTGTCCCAATCCCTCGAAACGACTTTCCCAAGATCTGCCGCGATCGGTCTCTTCCACCTTCGATGGACACTGGAAGACCGGATCGCCGGCCTGTTGGATGGAAGGAGGAGAACGATGGTTCGCATCAACCGCTCGCTCGGCGGCGTCTTGGCCGCCATCCTTTTCGTGCCTGCCTTGATCATCGCCGGCACGAGAGGCCTGGAAGCGCAACCCGCCCAGGTACAGCCGGCCGGAAAGAAGGCTGCCTCCCAAGCGGAGAAACGCGGCGATCCCTTTCTCGGCCTGTCGGAGCTGCGCGAGGAGGCGAGCAAGCCGTCGCCGGAAGAGCTTGAGACATTGCGAGAATTGGTGGAGATCCGCCTTCAGACGTGGCGGCATGTTCACGCCGCCTACGTGGCGGGAGGCAGAGGGGGGAGCACTGCAGACGAAGCGCGGGCGCGAACCTATCTCTACGTCGCCCTCGCTCGGCTGGCGTGGGCCGAGCAGCAGGACAAGATCGCGCTGAAACACCTGCGCGAAGCACTCGACTCCGCAGACCGCATGGTCTCCGCGGAAAAAGCGGCGTATGAACAAGGCATGCTCACGCTGGACGTCCTCCTGCAATCGCAAGGGGTGCGGGCTGACCTTAAGACCATGTTCCTCCGGGCGGGCGGCACTCTGCCTGAGCCGCAATCCAAGCGGACCCAAACCTGGACTCTGCCGCCGGGCGAAATGCCCAAACCCTATCCGAAGGAAAAGGCCGCGCAACAAGAGCCGCGCGCGGCCGACCGGGCTGCGGAAACAGCATCGGTCCGAGGAAGCATCACGCTTAACGGAAAGCCCGTCACCCGAGGCAAGCTGATGCTTTATCCTGAAACCGGCAAGCCTATTGTGATTAACATCAATGAGGACGGTTCGTTTCTTGCCAAATCCGTCCCTGTAACCATCATGACCGTAACGGTGACGGCGAAAGACGTTCCTCCCCAGTATTCTTCAGCCGAAACAAGTGCTCTGCGTGTGGACATTGCACAGGGGGTGAACGAATTCCAGTTTGATCTGGTGCATTGAGTCGTCGCGGACGAATGGCGTAGCGCAGACCCTCCGGTCCGCACGGTGTCGAAGCCGCCCCATTCCGGACAAGGCTTGACGACGAGCCTGGGTCAATCACCACAACTTGGCCCAAGAGACCTCGGAGCATGTAAACGCGCATGTCGGACCTCACCTCCTCTCGCTGCGGTTGCCATCGCGAAGGCGTCGCGTTAGAATAAACCCGGTTCGGGTGAGGGCGTTTCCCCCGTTCAGGCGAGAGAAACCCGGACGGTGCCCACAGGAGCTTTTCGCATGCCGGACATTGTGTTGGAAAACGTGCCGCAGGAGTTGTACGACGACCTGCGGCGGGCCGCAGAAGTCCACCAGCGATCGGTGGCGGAGGAGGCGCTGGAGCGCCTGAGACCGAAGGCCTCGCGCCTTCATCTGCCGGATGAGCCTTTCCTCACGGGAGAGATTTCGGCTCCATGCACGATCCCTCTGCCCCGAGAGGGAAAGCCGGTGAAGGCGCGGCGGGGCGAACCGCATCTTCCGGCTCCCCCATGGACCACGTCGGGGGATCGATGAGCCATGTACTGGTCGGCGCCGGCAAGCACGCTGCCCGCATTCGCACCCCCTGGCGCGAGCATCCGGCCCAGCATTTCGGCACCACCTATACGCGGTTTGCTCGCCGACGGCACCATGATCGTCCTTGACGTCTATTTGGCGAGGGTGTGCGAAAAGTTCGGCGAAGGTGGAAGGGGCGGACCCTTTTGTCGAGCCCGAGCGGAGGTCTTGTCCGGGCTAGCTCACGCAGCCTTGACCTTCTTGCGCGGAGGACCTCCGACCATTTAGGCTTCGTGGTTTTTCACCATGTGCCAGATGATCGTCGCCAGTCGACGCATCACGGCCACTCGACACGCCGAATCCCACGTACCGGCTTGTTCGACAGCAGGCGATGCCGATTGACCCACAGCAGGGTGGCCAGTGCGCTGGCATCACGCCGGTCGGTCTTCCGCTTCGAACGCTTCTCGGGCTGGATGAGGATCACCTCTCGGCATCCGTATTCGCGGAGCAGTTCCACCAGCCAACGATTGAAGCCACAGACCTCGACGATGGCCACAAATCCTCCTTCCGCGTCGGCGCGTCGGGCGTATTCCGCCAGGAATGCCCGCACCGGTTCCCATCTTGTGCTCACCTGACGCTTCACGGTGACGTCACCACTCTCGTTTCGGTCTTCGACGGTCAACTGCTTGCGGTGCTGGTCGATAGCAAGGTACAACATCTTTGGTCCTCCTGGGTGGGTATGCTTGAGTAGAACGTCTACTACATCAGGTATAGCACCAGGAGGGCCGCTCTTTCATAGAATCAAAGATCTGCTCTAGCAGCCGTTGGCCGCCGTTTCACGGCTCTTTACGGTATTAGCGATCCTGAACAGGAGACAACCGAGACAACGGAGAAGGGGTTCTCGGTTTCCTCGGTTCGCTCCTGTTCAGATACTTTCTTACGTCCTCCAGATCTGAAAGCCTCGCCTCATCCAGGCGTCAGACCAGCAAACCTCGCTTTCGCAAACTGCCGATGAGAATGTTCAGTGTCGGGTTTTTTCGGCGCAGGTTCTGCGCGACCTCTCTCGCCCGCGCCGGCCCTGCTTCGGGACCGAGGGCCTCGCGAAGGTCTACGAGTTCCTCGGCCGCCTGCCGGTAGCTCTGGGTCGACCGCTGTTGAACGAGTTTCTCGACATGGGCGATCGTCTTCTCGGGGTCGGCCGCGATCGACTTCAGTCGCTTGCGCCGTTTCGCCTCGGCGGTCTTTTTCTGCCGTTCGATTCGCCGCTGGCTCACGGCCTTCGCCGCCTCGTGGAGCTCGGCCAGGGTGCGTTGCGGCTCCGCCAGCGGCCACGCGGCGGACTTCGTCTCGTCGCGGATCTTCGCCAGCGTTTCCGCCCGTGCCGCGGCCGCGTCGTCCTCCAGCACCCGCCGCACGAGTTTCCTCAACGCATCGGCTGACTGGCGGGCGAGCCAGCTCGCGATCTCCGCGCCCGCGTCGGCCGTGTTGCCGAGCGGGGGCGACCGATCGGCTGCCGCCGCGATCAGGTCCTCGCTCACCTCGTAAAAGTCCGCCATGGCCGCCAGTTCGCGCGGGAGCTTGTCGAGCCCTGCCGGGACGGGCGGCTCCGAAGCGTCGCGGTCGCCCTCGCAGGCCAGCCAAGCCAGGTAGAGAGGCCGCAGGTCACCGGCGATCAACAGCGCCCGGGCGGGTGCGATGTCGTCGAGCATCGTGCCGACGTCGTACAGATCTTCCGAATACGCGTCGGCGTCGCCTTCCGGGCTGATGTCGAGAATTCCGCCTTTGCCTTTCTTGTTTGCGTACCAGTCGATGCCGGCCTCGGCCTGGAACGCCTCGAACGTTTTCCGATCGCAGGGGAGCTCTGCCGGCAGGCGGAACATGAGCCGCCGGATGCCGAAATTGGCGTAGTGGAGGTGGACGTCGTAACCGCGGCGGAGCATCTCGAGCGGATCGCCGCGGAAATCCCCGAAGTGGTACACGTTGGTGAATTCCCATCGCGTGATCTCCGCACGCGTCGACTGCCGCTGCATAAACGCGAGCTCCTTGTCGTCCAGCGGACGGTCGATAGCCAGGAAATGGATGAACTGGTATTCGCTCATTGCAGTTGTTCGTTGTCAGTTGTTAGTGGTCAGGGATCAGGGATCAGGGGGCAGCGGTCAGGGGCGGACGAGTGCGTTTGATTCTTTTCCTGGTTTTGTCCGCAAACAGCTCCAATTCCTGCACAGGCGCGAGGCCTGTTGGGCACAGCAGCAGCCGTTGGCTGCCGGTGAGGGCGGAAACCTCACACGTACTTCTGCCCCTCCAGCTACTTCCGGAACTGCTGGCAAGTCCTCTCGTAACGGCGAGTCCGCTTCTGCGACGTCGGCGGTCCGCTGGCTGATGACCCGTTCGAGCGTCTTCTTCTGTGCCTCCACGTCCGCCGAAGCCCCTGCCTCGGCGGCCAGATCGAGAAACCGCAGCGCCAGTTCTTCGCACCCGGCAGAGCCGAGCGTCGTCTTGCCCGCGCCCGGGGGGCCGGCAAGAAAGATCATCGGGGCAGTAGACTGTTCCGTCATCGAGCGTTGCTCCAAGGAAAACGGTATTCACGCATGGATGGACTCCCCGAAGGGCTTCAAAGCGGCAGGCACGGCGGAGCGTGGCTGCTACTCTGGGGTTAACGACGTTCAAATTTCTTCCTCGCCGTACTGGTTCTCGCCTCTCGACGGCGCCCGCCCTTCCGTTCAACGTCCTTGCGCCGCTGTGCGTCGAATCGTCAGAACCCCCGTTTCCACGTCAGGCAGGCGGCCAGATACAGGTGTCCATCGGGAAGCGGTGGCAGGAGATCGACTGACCGGGCGTCGATGCGGTGCCGCTGCCCCTTGTACTCGCAAACCAGGTCGAGTCCGAGGCTGTCGTTCTCCGGCGACTCGACGTCTACCACCTGGACGACCTCACCAAGCAGGAGCAGGTATGCGTTTCGATGTAGTCGATGGCCGCCTGGATGTCCCGTGACGACAACCGGAACAAGGTGGCAATCCGGTCCCGGTGCCAACCCACTTTCAGATAGTCCATCACGTCGAAGACCGTGATCCTCGTTCCCTCGATTTCCGGGCCCCGCCCGCGGTTGATGATGATCGGTCGGGTAGTTGCAGGTTCCATTGCCAGCACTCTCAGGCTGTGGATTTGCCGTGACTACTCTCGTTCTACCCTACGGAGGGCGGAGAAGCCACTTGCCGCAAGCCCGGGGTTACCGTGGAGCCGATTGCATGTTGCAGCGAGTCCGCCGTTCAGCTCAAAGAGCAATTCCATGCCCTCGCTCGCGCCAACCATCACTTTGCCCGAAAAGAGAGCTCCGGAGTGTGCAGTGTGCGCAGCGCTGCCCGCAGACGGGGCTACGGATTCTGTGGGAAGCCTTCAACTTGCTCGACCGACACGAACTTGCCTTTTGGATCGAACGTGAACACCTGATTCATGATCTTGGTGTCCTTGTGCCAAATCTTCGCCCGGTACTTGTAGCGGATGGAAGCGTTGCCGTTTTCGGCCCTGGTCACTTCTCCCCATTCGATACTCTCACGCGACGTCACGTCGCGGAAGTTCTTCGTGAAAAAGTCTTCGACCAGTTCCTTCATGCCCTCCTGGGTGTCCACGTTCACTGGTCTTTCCACCTTTTCTCGCGGAAAGCCCTCGACGTTCTCCATTTTGAGAATGTTACCCTTGGCGTCGAAGGTGAACACCTGATTCATGATGTAGACGTCTTTGTCCCAGATCGTGGCGTAGTACATGTAGCGGATCCTTCGGTGTCCCTTTTCATCCTTTTCGACTTCTCCCCACTCGATGGACTTCCGCGCGGTAATATCTCGGCCGCCGTGCATCATGGCCCACTCGATTCGTCCCATCAAATCCGCCTTTTCGACGCTGATCCCCATCGCCTCACCCGGGGCGATCCTCGCGCCACGGTCGGTGGATTCGGCCCTTCCCGGCGCCGCCACCGCATGGCCTTGCTGGAGGCTGTGTCGCACGTTTACGTAATTTTGCCAGAGGTTCTCCTTTTTGCGGTCGAAACTCTCCCGGGCTGCTTCGAGGCTTGGCAGCCGGTCCTCACCAAGATTCTTCCATACGCCGTTGAACTTCCCGAAGCAGCGGCTGCTGAAAGGATCGCGTCCGACGCCTTCTGGAAAACTCAACTTGCTGATCACGTCCGCCAGATCCTCTCGGTAGGTGGCTACCTCGACGATCTCGGCGTTCCGTTGGGCCTCATTGTAGACGGCAATGTCCTTGGGGTCGCGTTTCCAAAACCGCTCCATGGCCTCGATGTCGCGGGGCTCGAACGTCCATGCCCCGAGCTCGCAGACGGCGTGGGCGTCCATGCGTGCGGATGCTCGGTTCCAGGCCGCCTGGGCCGATTCCGGCGTGGACAAGTCGACCTCTTCTGGGAAGTCTTTCACCAACTTGTTGACGGCTCGCCTTTGGACCGCAGGTCGCGCGGTCGAGGGTTGATCGTCTGAACCTGAGCGATCGGATGCCGGTCGTGACTCGACCGCGAAGGCAATGGCCATCGGAATGGCTGCCATGGCCGCCACGATCGCCAGACGAGTCATGGTCAGCGGCATTACGGGAGCGTGATCCTTGAGCATCTTGATTCTCCTTGCTACCGAGATGGGGGAATTCGCGGCCGTCGCTACCGCCGGCACGCGTACGGAACGTTCGGAAAGGAAATCCAAGGTATCCAACAGGGCGGTGGCGTAGGCCCTAGTGCCTCGTCCAAGCTAAATATTCGGGTTGTCAAACCGGTCGATTTTTGAGAACCTCCGCTTCAACAAGGAGGTTCGGATGAACAAGAAGTATATCGTGCGGCTCACGGACGAGGAACGAGCGATCTGCGAAGCGACGATCAAGAAGGAAACGGGCAAATCGGAGAAATTGCGGCGGGCGACGATTTTGCTCAAGGCCGACGCCGATGGGCCGGCTTGGGATGACGCCAAGATCAGCGAGGCAGTCGGTTGCCGGACGCGAACGGTCGAGAACGTGCGGCAAGCCTTCGTCCTCGAAGGTTTCGAGGGGGCACTGGTTCGCAAGAAACGGAAGACGTCGCCAACGCCGAAGTTGCTCGACGGCGCAGCCGAGGCAAAACTGATCGCGCTGCGGTTGGGCAGGCCGCCCGCCGGCTTTGGCCATTGGACGCTGCGACTGCTGGCCGATCAAATGGTGGAACTGGAGATCGTGGAATCGATCAGCCCGGAGACGGTCCGGCAGACGCTAAAAAAAACGGTATGACCAAGCGGAAAATCGAGTACTGGGTGATCCCTCCCGACGCCGACGGCGAGTTTGTCGCCAACATGGAGGAAGTGCTGGAAACGTACGAAAAAGCCTACGATCCCAACTGCCCCGTCGTGTGCATGGACGAACAACCAGTGCAACTCATCGGCGAGACGCGTGTGCCGATCCCGGCGACCAAGGAGCACCCGGAGCGGGTTGATTACGAATACGAGCGCAAGGGGACAGCGAGCATTTTCATGTTTGCCGAACCGCTCTCCGGCTACCGCCAAGCGACCGCGCGGCCACGACGCACCAAGGACGATTGGGCTCATGAAGTCGCCCACTTGCTCGATACGCGTTACGCCGGCGTCGAGCGGATCACGTTAGTCTCCGACAATTTGAACACGCACACCAAGGGCGCGTTCTACGAAGCGTTTCCGCCAGAACAGGCCCGGAATTATGTCCGCCGGATCGACTTCGTTTACACCCCCAAGCACGGCAGTTGGCTCAACGTGGCGGAATGCGAGTTGAGTTGCATGACCAGCCAATGCTTGAAAGACCGACGCATCGGCGACCTTGAGACGCTGCAATCCGAAATTGCCGCGTGGTCCACCCGCATCACCGAGAAACAACGAGCCGTCGATTGGCAGTTCACCATCGACAAAGCGAGGATCAAATTGAAGCGGCTCTACCCGAACATTTAGTCTGGACGATGCACTAGGGCCGTGCGGCACGCTGGCGAGCACCAGACCATCGCAACACCGTTCCTCAAGCTCTCGCAGTTGCCGGCAAGCCCACCAGACGACCGGATGCCACCAGAAGAGCGCAGTCACAAGCAACTCCAGCAGTCGAACCCAATGATCCTTTCGCAGGATGTGCGCCAGCTCGTGGGCGAGAATTGTCTCCTGGGCATCGGCATCGAGCCGCTGGAAAAGCTCGGCCGGCAGAAGCACTCGGGGCCTCCTGCCCATCGACCAGACCAACGGAGACAGGCGGACGGGCAGCAGCGCAATCTCAGGAAGTCGCCTCAGCCCCAGCCGCTTGGCAATCGCCTCACCCCTGCTGAGCAGCGCCGGAGGAGGGGCTTCGGCGGAACGAAGCAGCCGACGAAACCGCACGATGCGGCGGGCGTGCAGCCACGCCAGCAAGGCGACTCCAGCACCCCACGTCCAAGCAAGGAAGGTCAACCACGGCGTCAGCGGCCGATTGACAGAAACCCTGTCGCCGGTCGGTAAGGCGAGGGTCGTGGAAGCCGCCCGCGCTGGGCTGGCGGGCCGATCCTGCCGATCTCCTGCCACCGGGATGACCTCAGCCTGCCGCGAGACCTTGACAGGTACCGGGTCCAATCCATCCTGGTTCGCTTCCGGGACTCGCACCGCCGTCCGGTTGTAGACCGGCAAAGGAACTGGGACGTTGAAAATGGGCGGCGTGATGAGTTTCAGGAGCACACAAAGCCAGAAAAGATGCAGCGCCGCGGGATTTTTCCAGTAGCGGCCCAGAAGGGCAAGGCCCGCGGCAAGAATGACCACAACCACGGAATTGCTGGCCACAATCTCCCAAAAGACGTGCATGGCAGGCATCCCCTATTCAGCGCGGCGGGTGCTGGATTCCTTACGCGGCCACAGGTCGTCGATCAGTTTGCGGAGTTGTTCCCTTTCCTTTCGCGAAAACCCTTCAGGCCGAAGCAGTGAGGTCGCGACAGGCACGAGAGCACCGTCACAGAGCTGGTCTGCCAAAGCCTGTAAACGACTCCTGAGGAATTCTTCCTGGCTAACCAGCGGCCGGAATCGATGTGCCCGCTGGCTTCGGTCGCGCTCGACGCAACCCTTCGTTTCCAGTCGTTCGAGGAGCTTCTGTGCCGACGCCATCTTGGGGTCGGTCACCTCCTCATAGAGAGCGGCTGCAATCTCGCGCGTCGGGGCCTCTCCCTTCTCCCAGAGGATTTTAAGAATCGAAAGTTCCGCGTCGGTAACGAGGTCGAGCTTCATCGCGCCAGGGCCTCCGTTCACAGACAGAATGTCTGTCTTAATAATACCGATGGGAGAATTGCCGTCAAGAGGGCCCCTCCGGTTTTGTAGGCAGTGGCCGCCGAGCCCGGATTCGGACTCCGCCAAGGCCCGAGTAGAACGGTCGCCGCCCTGGAAAGTTTGGGCCCGGTACGGTAGATTTTAAATACGTGAGAGGGGATGGTTCCGCGAAATCCGGTGGTGCCGGCACCGGTTGGAGTGAAGTGCCTTTGGCTTGGGAGTTGACGATGGGGCTGATTCAAACGGTCGACGAAATCGAATACCCGGAATCGGATGGCAGGCCCCTGGGGGAAACCGAGATTCACCAGGACTGGATGGTTCGGATTCGCGACATTCTGCGACTGCGGTACCGCGGCCATCGCGTCTACGTGGCCAGCAATCTGTTGCTCTACTACGAAGAGGGTGATTCCAGCAAGTACGTCGTGCCCGACGACTTTGTAGTCCAGGATTGCGACCCCCACCCCCGCCGGACGTTCAAGATCTGGGAAGAAGGCAGAGTGCCGGACGTGGTCTTCGAGGTGACGTCGCGCGCAAGCCGGCAGGAGGACAAGACCTACAAGCCTCAGGTATACCGGCGCCTGGGAGTCAAGGAGTACTTTTTGTACGATCCGACGGCGGAGTATCTCCGCCCGCCGCTTGAGGGCTTCCGGTTGAAACAAGCCGAGGAGATCCGGATCACGCCGGACGATACGGGGGCCTTGAAGTGCGAGCAGTTGGACATCCTCCTCCGGCTTGAGGAGGGCAAACTGGTGATGCGCGACGGCCAAAGCGGAGCGGTGCTACTGACCGGAGAAGAAGCGGCCGAAGCCAGACGTAAGGCGGCCGAGGCCCGCGCGGCCGAATTGGAGGCGGAGGTTCAACGCCTTCGAGAGGAGTTGGAGCGACGGCCGCGTAACGCGTGAACGAACATCGCGGGGTGGCGCCGCTTCCGTCATGGTGTCCGTGGAGGAATCGAAACGGGGACGGGGCTAGTTGTGGCAGTGAGTGAGAAACCAGACGCCCGCGTCGATTTCGTTCGAGCGTGCAACGCCGCAGCGGAAAGCAGTCACGGGAGTGATGAGAATTCGATGATGAACGGGTATTGCTTCTGAAGCATGCCGGCGAGCCGGGCATCTGCCGTGAGAAACTGGCAGCCTTCTCGCTCGGCCAAATAGACGTATAGGCAATCGTAGATGCCGATACGCTCGCGGGACGAAACCGCGTAGGCACGCGGCTGCAGAGGCAACGAAGCTGAAGGGCCGGCGCGTCAGCCATGACGGCCAGCCAGGCCGCCCTCCGCGAAAAGATGCAGGCTGATGTCGCTGGACAAGGGCGATCGCAGTCTGCCGCCGCAGAGTCCGGCTTGCCAACTCGGCGTCGGCCCAGCCCTGCCGCGTGTCCGCTCGATCCAAAAGTCACACCGTCAGATCAGACAAAGTGCCCCGCCACACCGGCGACAGCAATCCGGCTCTCGGAGGCGGATTGTCTCTTGAGCGGGCTCATGGTATACTGCACAAGGGATTGCGGAAGGGGGCGACGATTCGAGGTCTTTTCATGAGTACGGCAGAGATACTCGCGGAACTTCCGAAGCTCTCCCGGCAAGAGCGTAGACGGATCCTGGACCGGATCCTGGAAATCGAGCAGCACGCTGAGTCGGTGGAGGCCATCCGACGCATGGCCGACGAAGCCTTCCTGATGCTCGACGCTCTGGAGGCCGAGGATGCCGCGAACCAACCCCGGTGAAGTCTGGATCGTTGATCTGGGATTGGCAGCGAAGGTGCGTCCCTGCCTGGTTCTCAGCGACTATCCGGCCGACGACGAACTCGCGCTCGTGATTATTGTTCCGCACACGACTGCCGTGCGGGACAATCGGTGGGAGTTGTCGATCCCGAAGTCGTTTCTCAAGCCGGGTGTATTCCACCTCCAGCAACTGCAGTCCGTCCCGACGGTCCGTTTACAGCGAACCATCGGGACATTGAGCGATGAGGAACTCCGAATCGTTCGTTCGAAGCTCGTCGAGCTTCTTCGCCTTTCGGGCTTGTGATCCGCTCTAGCGACCCGCGCGTCGTACCGGCGCTGGAGATCGGCGACGTCCCCTGATTTGCAAAACTCTGTCACAGGGTCAGAGCAGGGGCCAGGGTCGAGCAGGGGCCAGGGTCGAGCAGGGGTTGAGGGTCAAGCAGGGGTTGAGGGTCAGGCTTTAAATTTCAACTTTATGGTTTGAATTCGAAGCCTGACCTTGAGTGACCGCCGCAAATTCCTGAAGCGTCACGTGCTCTCCAGCGGTCACATGGACAAGGGCATCCAAACAGCGGCCTGGGCGAATGGAGCATGGTGGTTCGGATGTTATGATGCACCACGAATTCTGTTTCGCGCCGACAAACAGTTCCGACTCAAGCGACGCTGGGAGTTTGACGCGCCCTATCCAGGCACCTTCTTCCGTTTACTTTGTGAACTTCATCCAGTCGATTTCGACCGTCGCGTGCTTGCGGCTGACTGGATCGAACCAGAGTTCGACGATGCGGTCCTTCCAGTTTGGCGACTCCTTCACAGGGAAAACGTATTCGTGGAACTTCCCATCCGCCTTCACGGGGAGCGAGGAAGTTTTGTCCTCTTGCAGGACGAGATTCTGGACCAGGGCGCTCCGGTCGGTTCCCCAGTAGAGCTTCGTGCTCTCGCTCCCGTCGGCATCCGCAGAATCGACCTTCATGCGGACGATAAACGAATTGTACTGCGAGGCGGGGAAGGGAGCGACTTTGATCCGCATCTTCGTGCGATCGTCCCGGGTCGGGACGAGGCGCAGACATCCGCCGCGGACTCGCAGCACGCCCGCACCATACGGCTGGCGATACCATCCTTCCGTGGAGCCGTCGAAGTCCCACGAGGTTCGGGCGGGATGGACCATCGGAGGATAATCGTATGGCCCGAGCCCGAGTTCCTTCGGGGTGATGTTCGCGGGCCAGCCCTGTGCGGGCTCCTGGCAAAACACATCCCGGACCACGTCGTACATGGCGAACCCGTATTCTTCGTTCGGCTCGATATAGCTCCCCTCCTGCCATTCGTTGAGCGGCGCGAGAACGATCTTCTTGATCCCGTGTTGGTGGCAGAAATCGCGCGCCTGCTGGCAAATCGAGCGGAACAACTCCGGCGTCCGTCCGTGGATCACGGTGGCCTTTTGGAAGGATCGCGGCTGATCGTTCCAGCCGGTCGGGACGACCGGAATGAACGGCAGCACGTCCGCAACGGCCTGCTGCTTCCAGCTCTTCGCAACGGTCTCCTCGACGCATTGGTATGAGAAGTTGTTCTTGGTTCCCTTCGACTCTTTGTCCTTGCTGTGCCACCAGGCGACGTGGGAGTAGTTGTAGGTGGTGGTTTCCCTGAAACCCTCGTCCTTCGACCTTTGCACGTTCTCCTTCGTGTACGGGCGTTTGAACATCTCGATAAAGTAAATCCCCTTCAAACCCGCGTCCCGGGCAACCTGGTCGCTCAGCGCCAGCGCTCGCTTGGCCCCCTCCCCCTTCGGAAGAGTTTCGCCTTTCGTGGCGGCCTCGCGAATGAAATCGTTGTCCAGGTTCTCCGGCATCCAGATCAGGACGACCGGCTTGTCCTCGATCCTGTAGTATTCCGGCGTCTTGAAGTAGCGATCGATCCAGAATTTCGTGACCGCTCGCATGTCGTCCGAGGAGTGCGAGCCCGGGGTATCATGGTTTGCCCACATGATTGCCCATTTCAGATAGGAGCGGTATTTTGCCTGATAGAATCCCTGCACCCAGTGTTCGAGGCGCCGCTGGCCGCGGTCCCAGTACCAATCGACGAAGAAGGTGCTGATCCCGTGCTCGACCGCCCACTTGATCTGCCAATCGATCACCTCCGGATTCCCTTCGTCGTACCAACCGAGGAGCGGCTTGATCTTCGGCAGCGTCGTCTCCACCATGTCCCATTCCGCCCTCTGGTCCGTGCCGGGATAATAGAACGCGGCAATCTCCAAGTCTGACCGGACCGGGACCGGCTTCGGGACGTAATCGCTGTTCCGCTCCGCCGCAAAGCCCGGCGCCGCGGCCAACCAAAGGAAAGTGCATAGGGGGACGAGTGATCTGGTCATGGGCAAGCGGATATTGCTCAGAAGCCCGAAAATGTTGACGCGATTCGACCTGTTTGCATCGGTTGCCCAATCCTCGCACAGGATCATGTATCGGACCACGGGAGTCACCGGCATTGGCAAGCCCTTTCATGTCTCCGGAAAACGGCGTTCAGCGTGCATTGTACTGCCGCTTGCCGGGGACAAGCAAGCTGCTGGCCGCATGAACCCTCGCTGGCAACCCAACTGTTTGGCTGCCGCAAGAATGGCGGCGTCCCTCGCTCGGCCAAAGAGACGTATAGGCAATCGTAGATGCCGATACCCGCGGGACGAAAGTGCGTAGGCGCGCGGCAGTAGAGGCAACGAAGGCTGAAGGGCCGGCGCGTCAGCCCCCCGTTTCTGAACCATGCCTCTATTTCGGCGGCTCACCGGGCACCGGGGGACCCAGGCAGATACGAAATCCGTCCCGGGAATCGGAATAGGTGCGATCGCGGATCCCCAGGCGGACCGCGCAGCGTGCGTTGCCGGGCACGTCGAAGTAGTTGCCGCCCCGGCAGACCGGCCGATAGTCCTTTTCGACAAAATAGGCTTCTTCGTGCGCCCCTTGCGGATCAAAGTGGTCCAACACAAACTCCCAAACCCCACCGCACATGTCGGCCAGGCCGAAACCATTGCGGCCCTTTTCACCGTAATGGTCCACCGGAGAGACAAACGCAAACCCGTCGCTCCACGGCGCCTTGGCCAGCGGCCAGGTCTTGGTCCGCCCGGGCAGAAAATCGATGGCGGAAATATTCAGTCGACCTTCGCCCTCCTCGAGTTCATCTCCCCACCAGAAAAACGCCCGCGGTCGGCCGCCCCGGCAGGCGTACGCCCATTCCGCTTCCGTGGGCAGGCGGTATTCCAGTCCCTCGGGCAACCGGCCCGCCATTCGCTCCCGTTGGGTCAACCATTTGCAGAAAGCCCGGTCGTCGTTCCAGCTCACGCACACCACGGGAAAGACATCCCGGTTCGGCAGCGCCCAATTCGGGTCGCGCCAGCTTTTCCCCGGCATCGCTTTCCAGGGATGCACCACCTCGGTCGTCAGGTGATAGCCGTCCCACTCCGGATCGAAACACTGCGTCCAACCGCCCGGTTTTTCGGCATCGGTCACATACCCGCTCTCCTCCACGAAACGCCGGAACTGGCCCACGCTGACTTCCGTGCGGCCCATCCAGAATCCGTGCTTGATCCGCGCGGGCCGCGGATCGCCTTCGGGCGCTTCACGCGAACCGCCCGGCGTGGCGCCTCCTTCGATCCCCGTTGCCCAGGCGCGTTCTTCCGGCGTGCTGCCCATGGTGAATTCGCCGGGCGGGATGTAGACGACTTCCAAAGTCACACCGCCACCGAGATCCACCTGCTTCGTTTCGCCTCGGGCCGGTTCACCCGCCTGCGCCCCATCGAGCGGAAACGCAAACCCGAGTGCGACCGCGATGATCGTCAAAGCCGACAAGACCTCGGTACCAGATGGGCAACGCCCGGCACATGCTGCCGGCTGTGGGTGCATTCGTCGCGGGTTCGTAATCATGGCATCTCCTCAGGTTGTCAGGAATCAGGAATCGTTGAAGGTCGTCTGAGATTGTTGTACCAGATCGCTCTATCGAACACCGGTCCGCGTGTCCGTGGAAGTGGTGGGCGGCCCCTCACTCAGATAGAGCAGTCCGGCGTTCCACACTTGCCAGTTCGCGCCGCGCGTGCCCCGCCAGACAGCCCAAAGGTCACCGGCGCCCAGTGCCTCTTTCGTGCCGTCAGGCGGCCGGGTGCCGGGCTTGAGCACACCGGCGTTGAACGCACACGACGCCGGCCCGGTTGCCGAAAGACCGATGGCACTCAACGGGATCTGCCATTCGGCGGTCCAACGCCCCGGCTCGGCCACTGCCGCGTAGCGGACCGTCCCGCGCAGGCCCGCGGCACGCGAGGCCGGGAAATCGGCAATGCCGATGCTCTCGAATTGTCCGGCGCAGTCGCCCACGAGATAAAACAGCGGGCCATGCGGCTTGTCTTTGGGCCACCAGTCGTACGCGTTCTTGCCGAACGGCCCTTCGAAGATGATCTCCGCCATGTCGACATTCCGCCACCACGAGTCACCCTCGGCCGGCTTCGGCTTGGGAGTCTCGCCCTGGCTGAGCTCATTGAGAATGGCCACATAAAGCCACTCGCGATCGTGGCGAAGCCAAAGGTAACTCGGGCACGCCGCCGTCGGCGTGTTCGCGGGCGTGCGATTGAGAACCACCGCCCCCGCCTTGTCCAACCCGTCCCATTCGGCCGGATCCAGCCGGCCGTCGACAACAATCGGCGCCGTGGACTGGCTCGCCTCGCAGACGGGCATCTCCGCCGCGGACAATCGCTTGATCGTGTCGTCCTCGACGAGGCGGGTCTCGTAGGAGCCACTCTCATGGCGGACCGGCCAGGTCGCGCGGAGTTCGTCCTGGTACAGGCCAATCCTGTCCAGCGGCAGCGGCTCGAAGTCGCACGCGGCAAACACGGGCGCATCGGCGCGAAGCGAGAAATCGCCGTGGTCGGGGTTCCGGAAGCCGGGGTCGCCCTCGGTCCAATTCTGCTCAATTCGAGCCAGCCCTTGGGTGCGTTTCGATCCCAGCAGGAAGGTCTCACAATCGGACACCAGGTTCCTCGCCACCACGTTGCCCTGCAGGAAGATGCTGGTATCGGTCGCCTGCCGCGGAAACTGCGTCAGCCGCGGGTAGCGACGCGCCCAGACCGGATTGGCGGCCGCTTTGGCAACGTACGTATCGACCGGGAAGTTGGGCGGCTTGTTCACCAGGCCGTAAAGATAGGTGCGATCCGAGAGGTTCACACCCGTGAAGCAGCGGTGGAAGACGTTGTTCTCGACGCGGTTGTCGCACGCCCCAAAGAAGACTGCGCCGCTTCTGGCGTGGAACCGCTGAAAGATGTTGCCGTAGACGGTGATGTTGCTGTTGAAGCTGTCGATGTAGATGCCGCGGCGAGTGTCGTTGGCCACTTTCTTAAAGGTTTCGTTGTGCGGCAGATCGTGCCAGTAGTTGTAGCGGACCACTTGGCCAAGCTCCAGCAGGGCGCCCACCGATACCTCGCCGTACATGTAATAAGCGCCGGCATCACCGGCCTCGTGGCAGACGTCGTGGATCTCGGAGTATTCGAGGATATTGTCGTTTCCCCTCACGAGAAACGCCTGGTGCGGCGCGTCGTGGACCAGGCAGTGCGATACGCGATTGCCGACGCCGCTCATCTCGACGCCCGCCTGGTAGCCGATGCGGTTCCAACGCGCGTAGTGGTGGATATGGCAATTCTCGATCGCATGGCCGGACGGGGTGAGATCCTCGCGATTGCCTCCGCTCACCTTGATGCCGGCGTCGCCGAGGCAGGCCAGATCGCAGCCGACGACTTCGTGGTTCGTCCCGCCTTCGATCCTGACACCAGTCACTCCCAGGTTGCGAATCGTGCATCCGGCCAGCAACACCCCTTCGCCGCCCTCGATCACCACGCCGTGCTGCCGGCCCGCCTCCAGTGTCAGGCCGCGGAACACCGCGTGCGACGCGCCATCCAGGCGGATCAGCGGTTGCTCCAGCACGGACACGACCGCCTCGCTCTCCGAAAGGTTACCCGGCGGCCAAAAGAACAGCATGCCGCTCGCCCGGTCCAGATACCATTCGCCCGGCGCGTCGAGTTCGCAAAGCAGGTTGATACCTTGATACGGCGCGCCCAAGGCGAACTCGCGTCGCTTCAGTTCGTAGGGCGTCGTGCGGTTCCAGTCGACTCGGATCATACGGTCTTGCGCGTCGACTTCAACGACTTTCATGTAGGAACCGTAGAACAGGTACTGCCAGCAGCCGAACACCCAGGCGTCGGGCTCGTCGGCCCAGGCGTCCTGGCGGGGGTTGCTGTACGAGAAGACGTCGCTCTCCCTGGCGACCGTCCGTCCATGATCCTTCACGGTCTCCTGGCCGCCAAGCTCCACCGTAGCGAAGCGCTCGCTCATCTTTCGGGTATCGTTGGGCCAGCGGGCCAGCGGCATGGGCTCGCCGTTGAAGAACAGTTCCAGATGCGCTGGGGCGTCGGGGTCGTCCTTGCCGCCAATGCTCTTGCCGCGCGGACGCAGCATGCCGAAGTCCACGACGCCCGCGGCCTTGAGATCGATTTGGCGCACGTGCTGCTGTGCCGCGGCCGGGATCCGTTTCTTCCCCACGGGGTCGGACAACGGGCCGAATCCGCGGATGGACCGCCCGCCCCGGAGAATCGGCGTCGCACCCGGCGCGGCCTGGTAGATGATCGGCGCCGCCGCCGTTCCCGAATCATCGGCCGAGAGCACGAACGCCGCGGCCTCGCGCGGATACACGCCCCCTTTCAACATGACCGCCACGCCGCCGCCAGGCAGCGGGTTCGCCTTCTTGATCTCACGGACGGCATCGCGGGCTCGTTCGAGCGTACGCCACGGCCGTTGCTCGGTGCCCGGATTGGCGTCGTCGCCGTCGGGTGAGACGAACAGACGCAAGGCGGGATGCGAGATGCGGTCGATCCGGCGGCGGCGATCGTCACGCAAAGGCTCACCGTCGGCGAGCGTCTCGATTTCGCGCAGCCGTGCGATGGCCGCTACGCGGAACGCCTCATGCCGAGCGACAAAAAACTCCCGCATCCTTCGGTACGCCTCGCGGGCCGACGCGTATTTCCTCTGGTCGCGCTCGATGTCGCCCAGGGCCAGCATGGCCCGCGCCCGGTGGTGGAGGGCCGCCGAGTCGTCCTCGGCGATCTCAGCGTAGCTCCGGCTTGCCTCGGCGTGGCGTCCCTCGCGCCGAAAGCTCTCCGCCACACGCAGCCTGGCCACGGAGCGGGCGGCCTCGAGCGCGGCCGATCCATCGCCGCTCGACAGCGCTAAAAGCGGTGCGAACTGCCGGCGGTAGGCACTCTCGCCTTCGGTGCGTCCGGCGGGCGGAAGCACCTGGGCGAAAAACCGCGTGATCTCCTTTCTCAACTGTGAATCCGGGTCGCCCAGGGCCTGAACGATGTCCGCGGGCAGTGCCGTGCTGAAAACTCCGACGTCCGCGATATCGAAGTTGAGCACGCCGAGGCCGCTGTCGCACTCGCCGATGCGGAACCATGTGCCCTCCGGCCCGGGGTGATAGGCCATGGCGACCTCGCTCTCGACATGCAAAACACCGTCGATCCACATCGCCAATGTCTCACGGTCCCACGTAATCGCCACGTGGTGCCACCGGCCGGTCGTGAGATGGCCCGCACTGGCAAGCCGTCGTGCGCCGATCTCAGGCCGGCCCAATTCAAAGCTCAGCGTGGACGTTGCCGGCGTCACTGCCAGACGCCATCCATGGTAGTAGCCGCTGCCCATCGTCATCACGCCGCCCGCAGAACGCTTGTATCCCAGTCGGTCGACTTTTTCCAGATCGTTGACCCGCAGCCAGCAACAGAGCGTAAACCCGGTATCGGGGATGTGGATGGCGGGCCTCCGCAACAGCCCGTGGAAAATGTTGATCGCCTTCTGTCCTCGCCAGCGTCCTTCCATGGGCGTGAGCACACCCTTATCCGGCCCGGGCTCGAAATTCAGGTGCGAGTCGACCGGCGTTTCGAAGTCATACCAGGCGATACAGTCCGGACGCGCCCGCAGCTTGTCGCGCAAAGCCGCTTGCGTGGTTCCAAGGTCGGCAACCTCAAGGTCGGCAACCGAACCCCCAAACCCATACCCGGATAGCAGCAACCACGCGAGCAAAGCAGAATGCTTTGGAATTCCCGGCAACATCGAAACGTACCCTTTTTGCGTCACAGCAAGGTTGAAAGGAACCGTTCGCGGGGCGCGCGGGGACTGGTCCATTTTTCGGCGACGCGACGCATTTCGGCCCCAAGGACGCTGGCCGAAAACATGGACCTGTCCCCTTCCTTCGCGCCCCGTGTACGGTTACGGTTGAAAGAAGGTCCGCTCGCACGCGCCATTCAGGTTATCGCGGCAGTCATCCGGCGTCAATCAGCGGCACGGCGAACCAGCGGTGGTCACGTCGATCGGATGACGGAGCCGTACGACTCCATTGCTTGCCTGGCCATTCTTCAGCGATTACGATGCGCGGTGCCCGTTCGTTGTTGTCACCTGCAAGAGAGGGGGACAGGTCCATGTTTTCGGCCAATGTCTGTGGCGCCAAGATGCGTCAACCGGCCGAAAAATGGATCAGTCCCCGGCCGCCCTGTGAGAGGCTATCCGGAAACCACGTGCCATGAAGACAAACCGCGCTCCGCTGTTTACCCTTCTCGCCTTGCTCGCTGCGGTATCCATCTCCCCCGCAGCCCTTCCGGAAAGGGCACAAGTCGTCCAGGCGGAGGCGATGACTCTCTCCGGCGAAGGCTGGACCGTTCGGGAACATTCTCCCGACGCATGGTACGCAGGCAGGCCGTTTGGCCAAATGCTCGGAGGGCAGAACAACAAACCCGGAGTTGCGACGGCGACATTTTCCCTTTCGGCAGCCGGCAAGTACCGGATCTGGGTTCGCTACCTCGACATGGTCCGCTATCGCAGCAAATCCGCATTTCTCTTGTCGGCAGCGCAGAACGACGGCCAGGCCTTCCGAAAGGAGTTCGACAATGCGGAGACCTCGCCCCGCGCGACGCCCGAAGGGGCGAAGAAATGGGGAGACGGTTTCGCCCGCTGGATCTGGGACTTCGTCGAATTCGACGCGGCGCCGGGAGATCTGAACGCGGCAATCGAAAAGGTCCACCAAGCCTCCGTCCACGGCTGCACCCGGACCTTGGACCTGCTTCTGCTCACCGACGACCTGACCTACGAACCGGCCGTTACCGACCTCGCGCCTCTGTACATCAAGGTTCGAACGCTTCCCGAACAAAAGGTTCCGGTCGTCGTCCATTTCTGGGGCCGGCGGCCCTTTTCGCCATGGTACACTCCGCACGCCAACATCAACCGGAAAGGAATCTTCCTCGGCGCCAGCAGCGGATCCGAGGACAAGCCCGGCGTCCGCATGGCGCCCGGAGAGGAAAGCCCTTGGGTCGACGTGTCGCCGTACCTGGCCTACGGCGGCCTCAATCGAATCAGCCTCTACGCCATGCGATCCTACTATGAACCCGAGCCGGAAGCTTGTTTCGAAATCTTGTTCTCCCGGACCTCTTCCGAGGCCGGCTTGATCAAGAAGGCCCGGCGCGAGGGGACGGGCGACGGCTTCCTCTTCGCCGTGGACCTCGTCGATTACCGGCTCATCACCGAAACCGAAGGGAGCGAGGCGTCGCTCGAGATGGCCAAGGCCGCTCCGGCCGTGCCCGGCACGCTTCCGACGGAATTCCCGTTCTTTACCGGAATGTCGCTTACCGAGCAGCGGTCGACCGCGCCGGCGGTTGCACGCGAGCGCGAAGCTCTCCGGCGGATCGGGATCGCCGGCGGCAAGAAGCGGTCTTCCAACTTCTTCTTCCATCTGACCGAGTCGCCCGGCTGCCTGGGCCGGCCTGACAGGAAGCGGATCGATGACAGCATGAAACAGTTCGCCGAGAAGAACCCGGACCGCGCCGGCTGGGCGATGATCAACCTGATGGACGAGCCCGGCTTTTCATTCAGTCACGTCGAAAGCTGCCCGGCCTGCCGCGACGGTTTTGCCCCTTACCTCAATGGCCTAGGGCTGCCGGATTCCGAGATCGCCAGGCTCGAAATCAACAACGATCCTGAAAAAGCCGGCGCCGACGCCAAGGCTTCGTACTATTACACCCGCCGCTATATGAACCATCTGATGACGGAAATGCTCCAGGCGGGGACCGAAAGCGCGCAAGAGCACCTGCCCGGCGTTCCGACGACCGCCAACTTCGCCTGCGAGCTGATTTCCGGCAACCTGGTTTCCCGCTGCGTCGATTGGTACGAGGTCTACGCCACCGGGGCGCTCACGTTCGGCTGGAACGAGGACTGGGGCGGCTGGGCGCGTACGCGGCAAATCAACGGCTTCTACGTCGACGTGATGCGATCCGCCTGCCGGGCGCCGGGACTGGACTTCGGGATCTACAACGTCTTGGGCCGGCCAGGCTGGGAGATTCAGGCTCGCGGCTTCCTCGAAATCGGGCATGGTGTGAAGGCCATGAGTTTTTTCAACTACGGGCCCTACTATTCGATCACCAGCGACGCGAACAGCCACCGGCCGGAGATTTACGAGGCGATCAAGCGGATCACGTTTCCCACCGGGGCCGTGGAAAGGCACATTATGGCCGGGAAGACGGCGCCCGGCGACGTTGCCCAGTTGCTGAGTGTCACCGGCGACATCTGGTACGCGACCTGCGACAACGTTTTTGGAAAAGAACGGGCGTGGCTCAATCTCTTGCTGCGCCACTGCAACGTCCGCTGCGACGTGCTGACCGAAGACGATCTGGCGACTCGCTTGCCGGACTACAAGATGCTCTTCGCCACCGACGCCAATCTGCGAAAGTCGGTTCTGCCTTCCCTGGTACAATGGGTTCACGACGGCGGGGTGCTCTACTTGAGTGCCGGGGCACTGGCCGGGGATGAGTGGGATAGCCCCCTCGGTCTCGACGAAGCGTTGGGCCTCCGGCGGGAGCCGCTCGACGTTCAGGCGAATCCTGGCCGCTCGGAATACGAGATGCCCCGCCTGAAGATGTTGGACGTGTTTGAGGATATCAAGCTCTTCTGCGGAACGCACGAGCCCATTTTCCAGACCGTTGGGGCCGGCAAAGGCAAGGTTGTGGTCGTCGGTTTCTTCCCGGCAATCAGCTACATTGCCACGTCCGAACGGGCCCCAGACGCCGACCATTCAACGCTCGACTTCGACGCGGCGCACCGGATCTGGATGCGGAAGGTACTCGCGGCCGGCAACATTGAGCCCCGTATCCGAACGGACAACTATCGCGTCGAGGCGAACTGGATCCAGTCGCCCGGTGCAGACGTCGTCGCGCTGTCCAACTGGACGGGGCGCCCGCAGACGATCGTTTTCGAACTTGACAACGCCCCCGCCTATCGCGAGATCTCGTCCGTCACGGGCAAGATCCTCTCGAAGGAAACACGAAACAGCACGGTGCAAGTGAGGATCACGCTGGCGGCAGGAGACTTGGTTCGGCTGAAGAAGTAGCCGGCGATTGATCTTGCGGGAAACCGGATCCCCGGTTACGCTACCGACCCTTTTCGATTCTCCAATCCGAGAGACTACGACGTGGCGAAGTGTCTTCCCGTTATGGTTGCCGTAGGATGGACGATCGCCGCAACCGCTGGTGCGCAGGACACGTTTTCTTGGCCGCCTGCGGCGTACTCGGTTCCCGAAACGCAGCCGGCGGCCTTCGGCTTTCCCTCGGCAACGTCCAAGGCGCCGATTCCACTGCCGCCCGTCGACAGCGAAGTGCAGCTTACGCATGATCCGACAGTCTTTCCCGCTGCTGCGATCGTGCCGGAGGCGATTCCCCGGGGGCCTTTTCTGGAGGATGTGGTTCCGCCGCCGCTGATTGTGCAGGAGATCCCGCCGGCCGCCATCGTGGCCGAGGAGGTGCCGCCGCCGGTGAAACTTTGGGAAGGAAGCCTGGAACTGGGGCTCAACGGCACCGAGGGCAACAGCCAGACGTTCAACTTTCGTTTCGGCGCCAAGCTGAAGCGCAAAACCGACTGGAACATCTTTTCGGCCGATGCCGACTACCGCCAGGACACCGCCGACTCCCGCCAAACGGCCAACCGCGCCTTCCTCGACTCCCGCTACGAGCATCTCTTTGGCGACTCGCCTTGGAATTGGTTCGTCCACGGCACGGTGGAGTACGATGAGTTCCAGGCGTTCGACCTCCGGGTCGCCATGGACTCCGGCCTGGGGTATCGCTTCCTTAAGAACGATACCACGACCCTGCTCGGCCGCTTCGGTGCCGGTACCTCCCGGGAAATCGGCGGTCCCGACGACGAGTTCGTCCCGGAAGCCGTCTTTGGGGCTGAGTTCGAACATCAGATCAGCCTGCGACAGAAACTCTGCCTGTCTGCCGAGTATCGACCCGACGTGACCGACTGGGCCGACTATCGGTTCAACAGCAAGGCGGGCTGGGAAATCCTCTTGGATGAGGTGATGAACCTCAGCATGAAGATCACGGTTTCCGACCGCTACGACAGCACGCCCCACGACAAGAAAGCGAACGATCTCGATTACGCCGTCACGCTCCTTTGGAGCTTCTGACGGTATGACGCGGTGGAGCCCGAGGCCAATCGGCGCGGGTTGCTTCGTTTTCCCTCTGCGGCCTCAGCCGCTACAACGAATACTGCGGGATCCTCATCGTCTCGCCGTCTTTCATCGCCGACAGGTGGGCGTAGTAGCCGGGCACGGTCATATTCAGCGCGTCGATCACGTCGACCGCCGGTTTGCGCCCGCGAAGGATGGCGTCGATGAAATCGTCGCCGAGGTAGCCATGCGAGCCGCCGTGTCCGCCCGGCTGAACTCCCGGAGGCAAGGCATACTTTTTGATCTGCAGGCCGCTGCGGATCGCTTCGTCGTAACGCTTCTTGCCCGCCGCGTCGCCGACAAACGTCTTGTTGAACCCTGCATACTCGCCCCGAAGCCGGCCTGCCTCCAGGTACTCGCCCTGCGAGGAACAGATGATCATCCGCGAGAGCCCTCCCTCCGCGGTCCGGAACAGGCCGACTTCCGACTTGAAGATATTGCCGATTGGGTTGGGGATCCGCTTCGATTCGTCGAACGACGGAGTGCCCTGGCACGACACGTCGAGAAAAGGCCGATGGGTTACACCCACGTAGTAGGCCGTGGCGTGGGTCGGGTACCACATCGGGCACCCTTTCTTTCGCCAGTCCTTATAGGAGCCGAGCGACGGTGCACCCAACGAATGTGGATGGCAGTATTCGCCCTCGCTGTAGACAATGCGGCCGAACACGCCCGCGGCGTAGAGTCGCTCCATGGCGTAGAGGTCGTCGTGAAAGCAGGAGGTCTCGAACATGGCGTAGACCAGCCCCTTGTTCTTCTTGCAGCACTCCAACAGCTTTTCGGCGTCTTCGATGTCGCCCCGAAAAGCCGGAACCGCAGTGGCGACGTGCTTACCGTGCTCCATGCAGAGGATGGCGTGCCTGGCGTGCGCGGGAGCGTCGGTGGCGCAGTAGATCGCCTCGATCGAATCGTCCTTCACCATCTCTTCCAGCGAGGGATAGGTCTTCTCGCATTTCGCCTTCCGGGCCATATCGGCACAGCGGTCCGGAAACAAATCGCTGACCGCGATCAGCTCGACGTTGGGATGATTCTGGAGATCAAAGGCCAGGCCGAATTGGCAAACCCCGTGGCCGACGATACCGAGACGGATCTTGCGGTCGCTGAAGGGCTGCCACTGTTTGGTCCGATCGTAGTCGGTCTTGGTCTGGTCGAACCCGGGAATCGCCTCGGCTGCCGAGGCGGATTTCGACAAAGAACTTCCCCCTGCAACGGCCGCGGCGGAAGCGGCCAGGAAGGTTCGGCGGGAAACGTGTGTCATGGCGGGATGCTCCTGGAAAAATCCTCGACCCGAACTTATCTGATCGCATTCTCCAATGTGGGACGGGCGAACGCAATCCAGCCCGCCCCGCGCGGTCGCGGGACTCCCGGGAAAACGCGTACCCGTATCGCCCTGGCAAAGCCCTTGTCCATCGGTAATACTGGTAGACAGGTAACCGTTCACGCCCGCGGAAGAGAGGGGGGACAGGTCCCTGTTTTCGGCCAACGTCTTTGACGTCACAATACTCGAATTGGCCGAAAAATGGACCAGTCCCCGGCCGTGGGCGTGAACGGTTACGGTGGACAGTTCCCCGTCGGTTCCCCAGAACTTCGATCCCTATGAGAGCCCCCCATGAAAACCCCACTCGATCGACGTCACTTCATCCATTCCACCGGGCTTGCCTTGGCCGGCACGGCGCTGCCCGGGCTCGTGCCCGCCGCTCGGGCGGCCGCTCCAGCCGACCGCATTCGCAAAGCGGTCGGCTGGAACATGATTCGCGAAGACGTTTCTACGCAAGAGAAGTTCCGGCTGCTCAAGGATGCCGGTTTCGACGGCGTCGAGGTGAACACCACCAGCATCAAGGATCCCAAGGAATTCATCGAGGCCAGCGAAAAAAGCGGCGTTCCGATCCACGGTCTTTCCGGCGCCGGTGCGGATCTGTCTGCCAGCATTGAGTTGGCGGCCGCGGTCGGCGCGACGACGGTGCTCTACGTCGTGCGAGCCGACCCCAAGACGTCGCTTCTGAAACAATACCGCGACTCGCAGGAGACGATCCGCGCCGCAATCCCCGTGGCCGAGAAGAAGCAAATCCGCCTCCTCATCGAAAACGTCTGGGCCACCTTCCTCATCGAGCCCCTGGGCATGGCCCGCTACATCGACGAGTTGAACAGCCCCTGGGTGCAAGCCTATTTCGACGTGGGCAATGTAATGCGCTGGGGCTGGCCGCAGCATTGGATCGAGGTCCTGGGCAAGCGGATCGGCAAGATCCACATCAAGGAATACAGCCTCAAGATCGCCATGCAGGAAGGAATGGCGAAAGGATTCAACGTGCCCATCGGCGAGGGCGACATCGACTGGGCCCTCGTTCGTCAAGGCTTGAACGACATCGGTTTCCGGAGCTGGGCTACGGCGGAAGTCAGCGGCGGTGATCGCGAGCACCTGGCCGAAATTGCCCAACGGATGGACAAGGTCCTCCAACTCGCGTGAAAAACGGTTGGCGCCGCTTTCTTCAACAACGGACAGCCGCTCGCGCACCGTGCCGTGTGCCACTGCTTGGAGTTGAACGGGTTCCCAATCCTAATAGAGTTCTCCACAACTCCAAGCAGTGCCGCGATCGATGCGTTTCTCACTGCTTGTGATTGTGGCAAGTCCTGCGCTGATGGGAAATCCGTCCAATCACAAGCAGTGCCACACGCCACAACATCTTGCCGCACACGCCACCCCACGGTGCTTGCGTCGCCCGCTTCCAGCGATTACCATGCGCGAAGTTCACCTCACCTCTCCCATGGAGTCGTCCCATGAACCGCGCACTCCCCTTCCGCAGCAATCGTAACCGTCTCGCCTGCCTCGCCCTCTGGGCGGCCCTTGCATCCCTCACGCCGGCTTTGAAATCGGCCGAGCCGCCTTCCGCCCGCGACTTGACCCGCCGGGAGAATCAGCTCGCCGGCACGTCGGATTGGCAACTGACCTATGTCCGCCTCGACAAGTCGGGCCCCGCCGGTTTCCGTTCGCCCGGGATCGAGGGCTACTGCTCGCGGCAATCGGTCGCCGCCGGCGAGCCGATCGAGTTCTTCGTCAGCACCGAACCCGAGTGCCAGTTCACCCTCGAGATCTTTCGGATGGGCTACTACGGCGGCCTGGGCGCGCGGCTCATGAAGACGCTGGGACCCTTGGCCGGCAAGACGCAACCGACGCCGCCGGTCGGCCCGCGGCGGATCCGCGAGTGTCGCTGGGAGCCGAGCGCCAGGCTGGTGATCCCCGACGACTGGCCCAGCGGCGTCTACCTGGGCCGGCTGTCGCGAGTGCCCAATCCCGACGGCACCATGCCCTGGCAGAGCTACGTGGTCTTCATCGTCCGCGACGACCGCCCCGCCGACATCCTCTTCCAGTGCCCCGACAATACCTGGCAGGCCTACAACCGCTGGCCAGACAGTTATTCCCTCTATATCGACCCCGGCTACGAGTTCGCCTCTTCCGGCAACCGGGTCGACGTCAGCTTCGATCGGCCTTATGCCAAGTACGCCCAAATCTACGAGAATCCGCAATCGGTCGGGTCCGGCGAGTTTCTCTGCTGGGAATATCCCCTCTGCTATTGGCTGGAACAGCACGGCTACGACGTGAGCTATTGCTCCAACAGCGACATGCTCACCCCCGAACGCGCGGCGAAGTGCAAGGCCTTCATCAGCGTCGGGCACGACGAATACTGGGATCTCCGTGAGTATGAAAGCGTGCTGGAGATTTCCCGCAACGGAACATGCGTGTTGTTCCTGTCGGGCAACTCGATCTGCTACGTTACGCCGTTTCGCCAGGGATTCGACGGGCGCCCTAACCGGATCATCCACCGCAAGGGACCGTACAAGGGGCTGACGATGGGCCCGGAGCCCGCGAAGAATCCCTTCGACTACGTTGGTCCGGACGAGGGCCTTCTCTTAGGCGCCCGCAACATCCTGCCGGTCAACGGCGGCGGCGATTGGGTCTGCGCCAAGCCCGACCACTGGATCTTCGCCGGCACCGGCATGAAGAAGGGCGACCGGATCCGCGGGCTGGTCGGTTGGGAATTCCACGGGGACCCTGCGCCAATCGAAGGCCTGGAGGTGGTGGCCGAGGGCATCGCCCTGCACGGCGGCACGCGCCCCGTTCCCTATCAGGCCACGATCTATCCGACGCCCAAGGGCGGCTTCGTCTTCAACGCTTCGACCATCTTCTGGTCTCTCGGCCTGAGCGCTCCGCCGGGCCACATGCCCGTGTGGAGCCACAACACGCGCCCCAACGGGCCGGACCCTCGCGTCCAGCAGATCACCCACAATCTCTTGCGGCGCGCCATCGACCGCTAGCTCCGAGCCGCAGTTTTTCGATCTTACGGGGATGTGCCATGTTGAGAGTATCGCCGTCGCCCTGCATTCTGCTTTTGCTGTGGACATCCGCGCTCGCCCAGCAGTACACCGAAGACGACATCCGCAATCGGCATACCGCTGCGTATCCGACATCCCGCCTGCACCGCGACTGGATCTACCAGGACCACGGTCTGAAAACCGCAGAATGCTTCGTTGCCACCGCCGCCAACGGCATCGAGCAGGCCATGGTCCGCAAGGTCCTTGCCGAGTTGAGGGCCGGCGACATCCCCGTCGATGCTTGGGAAAATTCTCTCGCCGCTCTCATCGACGCGAAGAAGCCGGGCAGCGATCCCGCCTGGAAGGATCTCTATTTCCGGGCATGCGAAATGCGTCGCAAGCAGCGACTGAAGGTTTTCGACAATCACCCGCGCGAGTTCATCTACGCGAAGCACTTTGTCTTCGGCGATTGCCAGGCGATGTTCGCCATGACCGACCACCTGACCGACGCGGTCTTTCGTGAGTGCGGCCGTGATTATCGGATGAACTCACAGCTCTGCCGCATGGCAATCCGCCGCAATGGAACTCTTACCACGGAAGTCCTGCTCGACTGTCCCGAAGGAGTCGTGCGCGACCCCTGCGTTTCCTGCGACGGCACCACGCTGGCCTTCTCAATGCGGCGAACCGACCACGACGGCGACGACGATTTCCACCTTTATACGATGGACTTGAGCGACCGAAGCGTCCGGCAGATTACCTTCGGCGCCGGAACCGCCGACATGGAGCCGGTCTGGCTTCCGAACGGCGAATTGGTCTTCACCTCCACGCGCTGCGTATTCTCGGCTCCCTGCTGGTGGTCGAGCGTCTGCAATCTCTTCACGTGCGACGCCGAGGGGCGTTACATCCGTCGTCTGGGCGTTGACCATGGCCACACCGTCTTTCCGCATACGACCAACGACGGCCGAATCCTCTATACCCGCTGGGAATATTCGGACCGGACGGCCGGCTATCTGCATAGCCTGTTCGTCATGAATCCCGATGGCACGAACCAGACCGAGTTCTACGGGAACAACTCGCAGTTCCCCGCCGCCCTGCTCCACGCCCGCTGCGTTCCCCATTCGACGAAAGTGATCGCCGTCGCCGGCGCCCACCACATCGACCAGCGCGGCAAGCTGATCATGATCGATCGCAACGCCGGCACTCAGGCCGGGTTCGGCGTCAAACTTCTTGCGCCCCCGAGAGACTATCCGTACCAGGAGAGCATGGGCACAGGAGGCAACATTGTTCACGACACCGAGGGGGAACAGTTCCAATACCCCTATCCGCTCGACGAGGACAACTACCTGGTCTCCTATTCACCGGAGGGCGGGCCGATCCGGGGGCTGAAAGGCATCAAGGACGGCAAGGCGGGAAGCCCTGCATTCGGCATCTACTGGATGCATCGCAACGGCCAGCGCGAGCTGTTGATCTACGATCCGGTGATCTCCGCCGGCCAGCACGTGCCGGTCACCCGCTCGGACCAGCCGCCTCAGAAGGCGTCCACGGTCGATGAGCACCGGACGACGGGCCGCTTCTATGTCCAGAACATCTATTACGGACCCGGGCTGAAAGGCGTCCGCCCGGGCACGGTCAAGCGGATCCGCGTTGTCGGGCTCGACTACCGCGCCAAGGGCACGCTCGCCTTGGGCCTGCATCCCTGGGGCGGGCATCAGACCTCACCCTGCGCGATCAACAACGGCAGCTACGACGTCAAGCACGTGCTGGGCACCGTGGACGTCGAGGAAGACGGAAGCTGCTATTTCGAATGTCCTTCGCGCGTGCCCGTCTATTTCCAGATGCTCGACGAAAGAGGCCGCACGGTCCAGAACATGCGAAGCTGGACGATGGTCTTGCCCGGCGAGTCGTTCGCGTGCATCGGCTGCCACGAGCACAAGAGCAACACGTACCTGGACCGCCGTCCGGTTACCGTCGCGCTGACCAGGCCGCCGCAGAAGATCAAGCCGTTTTTCGCAGAAGGCGACGAACCGGTCCAGGAAATGCAGCGGTTTCTCACCGATTCCGAGCGGCGCGCGATGAAGTATCTCGGCACCAATGCGCCCCAGGCCATGGACGTCCCCCGCGGCTTCAGCTATACGCGCGAGATCCAGCCGATCTGGGACAAGCACTGCATTCAATGCCACGCCGGCGAAAAGAACCCGGAGAAGAGGGATGTCCCTCTCAGCCTGCTGGGCGACTACCGCCCGATCACCAACCCGGAGATCTACGGCCGGACGAAGTGGCGCCTGACGCACCGAATCTACGGAGAAAGCACGAAAGGGCATCCCGGCCGTGCTTTCAGTGACTCGTACATCTATCTGACCGACTTCGGGTACAATGCCAAGATCCCGTTGGCCGGAGCCGGCGGCAAAGCAAACGTGCGCGACGACAAGATCTATCTCGCCTACTTCGGCGGCAAACCGGAGAACGTTCCCAATCCGGACTCGCTCGGATACTGCGCCGACGAATACGCCGGCAACGGGATCATCAACTGGCTGCACGTCTCCAGCGCGTGCGCGATGCTTCCGCCGTATGCCTATGGCTCCACATCCAGTCCGCTGATGAACTACCTCGAGCGGTCGCACTACGGCGTTGAACTCTCGCAGGAAGAGAAGGAAAGAGTCGCCTGCTGGATCGATCTGAACGTCCCCTTTGCGGGCTCGTGGATGGAGTTGAACTACTGGGACGAGCTCGATCATGCCACGCACTCCGGTCTGACGCCGTGGTACGTCTATCGCGACAAAATGCGCCAGATGTACCTCTACTTCGAGGCAAAACGTCTCAAATCCGCCGAACTTGAGCTGGAGCAAGTCGAGAAGTACCTTCGCCACCTCGACGAATGCGTTTATTTCCACCCGGCAAGTTCCGGGAAATACGCCTTCGGCGGCCGCCGCGTGCAGAAGCAGTTCGTCGACGACTACGACCGACTCCCAACAACCGTTCCGATTTACGGACTGGCGGAAGGAAAAGACGCGCGCGGCGGCTCCAACGTGGCAGGGAATGAAGTGCGGAACCTGGCCGTGAACGACGACGCCTATACGTACCACCTTCGCTCGTATCCGCGTGCGACATCGAACTCGCACGATCGCTATCGCCCCGAGTTCTCACCCACGCGCGCAATCGACGGACGCCGCACATCCGCCGAGTACTGGCGGCCGGCCCGTCGCACCGACCTCTGGCTGAAGGTGGAGTTCGGACGCGAAGTGGAAACGGAAAAGGTCGTCATGGTACTCCACCGGAACGAGGGCCAGGAAAGAACGTGGACCGGCGCGGCGCTCGAGTTTTCCAGCGGCAAGAGAATTCCGATCGAGCTGATCAACACCTCGCAGCCCCAAGAGTTTACGTTCTCGAAGCAGAAATGCACGTGGGTCAGGCTGGTCGACTTCCGCGAACGATTCCCACTCGTCGACAACGGCATCGTCGAGTTGGAAGTCCACGGCAAAGACCTCTGAACGTCCCAAAAAGCAGCAGGCACAGGCCGCGTGACCTTGGCTTAGAGCCTATCCCAAAACCTCGCGAGGAGAAGGGGACAGGCACATTTTGCTCCGAAGACTCCCCAAAATGAGCCAGTCCCCGGCGGTTTTGGGATATGCTCTTACAGGCTTTCCACTCTTGGTCCTGATCGCCATCCGTGCCCCGGCTTTGCCATCCGTGCTACTCTATCTTTTACCTGTTCGATAATAGCACGGATGGCAAGGCCGGGGCACGGATGACGGAACGTGGGTAATCCGGGTTATCGATCCGGCACGGTACCATCACCCCCCGCGCAACCGCACGGGCCCGAGAAACGAAACCGAAAGGTGATCGCCCACCGGCCGTTTGTCGATGACGCGGAACCGGATCTTCAGTTCCGTGGCTCCCCGCCCCGGCTCACTCACGTCGACGCTTCCCCATTCGCGGCCTGCGCGCGAAGGGGCGATGTCTTCCTCCCAGACGAGACAGTCGTTCACCCAGATCTGGTGAAAGCGATGCCCCGGATATCGGTTCTCCAGCCGCGTATCATTGACGAAGAAATCGAGCGACAGCCGCTCGGGCCGATCCCTTGCCGGGATTACTGCGGAGACTTCGGCGTATTGACCGACCTCCGAGGGAACGCCCCGCGGATAACCAATCGCCACAACCGCTCCCTCGCGCCGATCGAATCGGCCCGCGCAAAACGCTCCCCGGAATTGCGGCGGGGATTGCAGCCAGTTGTCGGACTTGACCTCCGCCAGCACTTTTCCAGGCAAGCGATCGCCGATCCGCGCGAACAGGGCATCCAACTGCCCCGGGTCGATCGTTTCCTTGTAAGGAAAGAATTTCGCAACCTCGCTTTGCATCAGCCGGCGGAACCGTTGCGTCATCTCCTCGCGAAGCGTTTTCACCCGCTTGGACCAGTAGTCCACACTCGACGTTCGGCTTTCCCAATAAGCCGCGTATCCCTCGATCCCTTTCAAGTCACGCAACTCCCCGCGGATCGCGGCGAGTTGCCCGCGGATTGGGCTGCCAAGCTAGGCGAGCAGCTCTTTCGCCTCGTCGACCCGGCCGGCCTCGATAAGCCCGATCATCTGCGTCTCCAGCTCCCCCGCGGTGTATTCCGGATACTCCAGCCCGGCCATCGTGCGGGCGTAGGCAAGCGTGGCACGCATGGGCTCCAGATAGACCCTTTCCAGCCGGCCGGGGTCGAGCGCCGTCTCTGGCGGCGCCCGCTGCTGGAGCACCTCCTGCAACCGCTCCAGCCGGGCGATGAGTTCCAGAGCCTTGGCCCGGTCGCCGACGTGCTTCAGGCGGGGCGGCCAACCGCGATTCGGTTCGAACCGCCACGGAGGCAACTCGAACAGGTCCTTGAGTTTCGCCAGCGTGTCGTCGAACGCCTCGGCCGTATCGACCTGCGAGGGACCGTAAACATAGCGGTAGATCGCCCGGCGCGTCTGCTGCCACTCGTGCCCCGCCGGCTCCCACGCCCAGAATCCCAGCGCTGCCGCCTGGTACTCCTCCGGCCAGCCGCCGACCACGCCCCACAGTAGTGCACAATCGCTATTGCTCGGCGCATCGCGGATCTGCTCATAGTCCGGGTGGTGCCAGCCATTGCGAAGCGGCTGAATGTCCACATACGCGGGCTTCCCGTCCGCGCGCAACGAGCAGAGCACGTCGCCGTTGTGCAGAAAGCCCCCGCGGATGTTCACCAGATTGTGCCACCAGCCGGGCAGCGATTGGATGCCGATCCGCCGCGCGGTCTGCGCGTCCTGGGCGCACGGCACGCGCGTGAAGAGCCACTGAGCCTCGTCCAGGCCCCACTCCGAGGCCGCCAGGCGGTTGAACTCCTTATCGATATGCTGATATTCCTCGAGTGGCGGCGTAATGGCGATCCGCCGGTCGGTAATCCCATGGCGGGCGCCCAGTTCCAACACCCGGCGGATCAGCTCCGGCGCGCTTTCACCCGCCCCGACGTCGTCGAATGAGATCCACAGCCCGTCCACGCCCAGCTCGACCAACTGCTCGAACGTCTTGATCGCCTCGCCGATCCGCTCGCGGGACACCGCGCAGGAGGCCGTGCCGTAGACGAACAACCCCCGCCGGTGCGACTCCTCGATCATTCGCTCGATCAGCGGCACATCCAACGGTTTGCCGGCCGGAAGTCCCATCGACGCCTTCCGCGGGGGGAAGATGATCGTCGGCTGAACGTCCGGGTCGTCGCGGACGTCGGTGAAGTTGATCCGCGACCGCAGGTAGGCATCCAACGCGCCCGGCTCGAGGTGCTGTTTCAAGACCGAGTGTGGCCTGCCCCGCCACGCGATGCTCGGCCAGTCGCGAACCGAAACAACCGGAAACACGACCTCTTCACCCCGACGCTCGAACAGGTCGAACAGCGCATGTTGGCCGTAAATCACGCCTCGCGGGTTGCTTCCACCGACCATGACGATCTGATGCGCCCCATCATCAATACATTTGAGCACGAATCCATCCGGTCCCGGCGACTCCTGGCTCAAGTCGAGCTGATGGGTTTCACAAAGTCGCTTGAGCCAGGCATTGGTGCCGACCTGCCCCAACAAGAAGACCTGACGGACGTGTCCCGGCACCTTCGCTTCCTCGTGCATGGGCAGCTTGCGGTGGAACCGTCGCTCGATTTGGGTCTGAAGGTACTCGGCGGCATAGCGTTCCGGCGGACTTGCCGACGAGCCAAGCACAATCGCCGCCTCATCGGCCGACAGAAGGGACGCCGTCCGCCCCTCCGCCTCGTACTGTTTCGGACGCGGGACGATCGGGCACGCGACCCTTTCCTCTTCGGCGTGCAACCGGCACGCCGAACTTGCGAGCACACACGCGAGCACGAACCTCATTAGCGCCATGGTGCATCCTTCCGACGGAAGAGCTGGAGGTGGTTTATAATTCTCATCACTTGCCGAGGGCTTCAAAAAAGTAACGGCGGCCGACTTCGACAAGGCGCCCAACTGCCAATCCTCTACGCCTTGGCCGCGGTCGTCCTCACGATGGCCGGAGCAGGCTCCGACGCCTCGTCGAACGTCTCGATTTCCGCAAACCGGCAGAAGTGCTTCAGATCCTTGGTGATATCGCCGTAGCACGTCGAGCGGTGAAGGCCGAACGACCAGTTCTTCCAGAGGTACTCCGCATCGCCGTCGACTCTCACGTTGATCTTCGTGCGGCAGCCGCGGTCGCAGTCCGGCGCAGCGATAATCTCACCGGTGAAGTACGGCATCAGGCCCGTGCCGACGAGCAGGGCCTGAGTCACCTTCTCGCCCACGCGCATCTGGATCTGCGGGACCACGCCCTGCTGCCGCTCCATGATCGTGCGGAGCTTGTAAGGGGCGGCCGGGCCGTCCGGGCCGTCCATTTTCCGCGTTCCCAGGCAGTGTGCCAGGATGATGCTGTTGGCCGACTCGTCGAGCGTCGGATCGCTGATGAATCCGGGCTTGCCGGCGAGCCCCTGGAACACGATGTGCGTCATAGCGCATTGCAGGTCCGACTCGCAGATCCCGCCCAGCCCCATGTCGTTCAGCCGCGTAAAGCCGATGCAGGGGAAAGCATACTGCTGGCAGAGCGATTTGTACATGGTGCCGTAGCAATCGACGGTCATCACGGTGGCCTCTTCCTCATCCAGAAGCCTTTGAAACGCCAAGGCCATCTTGCACGACTTGAGAATGCCGTCGGCTTTCGGCTCCACGATCGCCGTGGCCCCCTTCGTCCACCGCTCCGCCTCCGCCTTGGCGTCCGCATCGGAAACGGCGTTGTACGCCTGGACCATCTGCTCCAGCCCGACTAGCTTGATTTCCGTGCCGAACTTCGCCTTAACGGCCGCGGGATACTCGCCCAACGACCGTGAAGTGACGTTCAGGATCTTTGCTTCGCGCAGGTGGTGCAGCGCGCGGAAAGGCCGGACCGCCGCGGCAAGTTGGCCATAGTCGCTTGTGAGCAGGCACTCGAGCTTTCGGCCCGCCTCCTGCTTCCGGAGCGCGCCGAACCGGGTCCACTCGTGGCCCGAGTAGGGTGTGGCAAAGATCATCGTCGGGCGGCCGGCAGCCAGGATGGCGTCGAGAATGCCGCTGATCCCCATGTTCAAGTGGATTACCAGGATACCATCCGCCGTCTTCAGCTTCTCGTTGAGTCCTGCAATCTGCTCCGGTGAGCTGACGAGTTGATCGACGACGAAGTCGACGTCGCGAAACGAAGCCGCGAGCTTCGCGAATTCGCTCCGGTAGAAACCGACCTCGGCTTCCAGGTCGATGTCCGGCTTCGGCCACGCGCGGTACTCGGGGTTGCCCATGAAGAGCCGGGCGACCTTCACCTTGGATTTCCTGCAACCCGGGCTGATAAGCCCGGGTGGTTCGGCGGCTTCGCCGGGCCCCGCGAGGCCGGGACCGCACAAGCACATCCCTCCCGCCGCCACCGTAAACTGGATGAACTCCCGCCGCTTGATTTCTCGATGCATGATGGACCTCCCGTTGGAGCATAGTTGGGCCACGACCAGCACCCCGGCGAATAGCCGGAGCGGTCCACGCGCATGCGATTCTCAGGCGGCCGCCCGGCGGGGTCAAGAGCCGGTTCTGCCGGCCGGGTTACCTGGCCGATTCCAACATCCAATCCGTGTCTGCTTCCTACTCCGGCAACTTGCGTTCCCCTGTGCCGTGTGCCACTGCTTGCGATTGATTCGACTTGCCACGGGAGAAGGGCTTACCACAATCGCAAGCAGTGCGGAAGTGCCGCTGGATGCTGCCAGCATTTTTCGCCGTCGCAGGTTGCGTTTGATCCTGTGTAACAGTCAATCAATCGGTGCGCACGCACTGCTTGGAGTTGCGGTAAGCCCGCTTCGTGAAGTGCGCCCGTACAACTCCAAGCCACACCGACCACAGCCGAACACTATGGGGCAAACAGTGCCACCCCGCCATCAGGTTGGTCTACCCAGAAAAAGGAACTGGCTCCGCAAAGCGTGGTAATCTGCAGTGCAATGAGATACAAGATATTGCGGTGCCTGTCCCTTCTTTCCTCAGTCTCAAAGGAGTACGCGATGAAGAAAACGATCACCAAACACGCACGAGAGCATCAGTTAACCCGACGCGAGATGATTCGCGGAGCCCTGGCTGCCGGTGGGCTGATCGCCGGCGCGCCGGCCCTCCTACGGGGCCGGAACCTCAACAACAAGCTGAACATCGCGATGATCGCCTGCGGAGGCCGTGCCAATGCCAACATGAACGGCGACGGCGTCAGCCGTGGCCGGGGGAGAGACGCCCGGGCGGCGGCCCCGTCCGGCCCTCCGACGGGTATTCCGGCCGAAAACATCACGGTCCTCTGCGACGTCAACCAGAATGCGGTCGATGCGGCGGCCCAGAAATTCCCGAAAGCCAAGAAATACAATGACCTCCGCCGGGTATTCGACAGCCCGAACGACTTCGATGCGGTCATGGTCAGCACGACCGAGCACACCCACGCTCTGGCGACGTATCTGGCGCTCACGCACGGCAAACACGTCTATTGCGAGAAGCCGCTCACCCACGACGTCTGGGAGGCAAGGTTGATTCGCGAGACCGCCGCGAAGTACCCGAAGCTCGCCACGCAGACGGGCAACCAGGGCCACGCCTCGCCGGTTCGCCGTCAGATCCA
This sequence comes from Thermoguttaceae bacterium, assembly GCA_040768665.1. Classification (GTDB taxonomy): domain Bacteria; phylum Planctomycetota; class Planctomycetia; order Pirellulales; family Thermoguttaceae; genus JABWBD01. The sequence continues at coordinate 65,997 of JAXGMN010000025.1, read as the reverse complement.
GGAGCTGATCATGGCCGGGGCGATCGGGCCGGTCCGCGAAGTGCACGTCTGGGCGGGGCGTGCGTGGGGGCTGCAGAGCGCCGCGTCGGCCGAGAAGTATGACAAGCCGCACGGGTTCTACAACGGCATCCAGATTACGGGGCGATTCAAGGAAGAGATGCCCGTCCCCCCGAACCTCGACTGGGATCTGTGGATCGGGCCTGCGCCGATGCGGCCGTTTCATGCCACGTACCTCCCCGGGCCGCGCTGGTACCGGTGGTGGGACTTCGGCAACGGCACGATGAGCGACCTCGGCGGCCACGACAACGACGTTGCATTCCAGGTGCTGGGCATCCGTCAGCCCTTGACGGTCGAGGCCGTGTCCCCGATGGGCAAGGCTCACCCGGAACTCGCCCCGGCGACGATGACGGTAACGTATGAGTTCCCGGCCCGCAGGTCGGCCCCGCCGCTCAAGCTTGTCTGGTACCAGGGCGAGGGGAGACCGCCGCAGTTCGACCCAAGCAAGATGAGCGACCGCGCGCAACTGTTCATCGGCGACGAAGGTATGCTCTATACCGGTGGTCGCAGCAGCCCCCAACTCTTGCCCGAAGAGAAGTTCAAGGACTATCCGACACCGCCGGAGACGCTCCCGCGTTCGCCCGGACACTACGTGGAGTGGATCCAGGCCTGCAAGGGCGAGGGTCCGCCGCCAGGCTCGAACTTCCAGTATTCCGGCTGGGTCACCGAGTCAAACCACCTCGGGAACGTGGCCTACCGGACCGGGAAGAAGCTGGAGTGGGACTACCTCAGCCTACGCGCCCGTAATGCCCCCGAAGCCGACCAGTTCATCCGGCGTCCGTACCGGAAGGGCTGGGACGGAATTCTGACCTGATCTGCGAGATCACGGTTGTGGAAGTGGCCGCGTTGGCGGCAAGAGCTCGCATCGCGCCCGGACGTACGACCGCCCAACGGGATGCAGGGCCGTACCTTGACGGCACACCCGTACGGGGTTTCTAATAGGCATAGGTGGGCAGATCGTGGCCTTTGTTTGGAGCTGTAGAACCATGCTGAAAACGACATGGGTGGTCGCCGTGGCCGTGCTTCTTATGGCCGCAGTCAGTTACGCGGCGCAGCCGAGGGCACCGGAAAGAATCTTCGAGACCTCGAATCAGCCGGCCCTGGATTCTACCATCGACAAGATCGTCGTCCAAAAGCTGGCCTCGATGAATATCCGCCCGGCGTTCTGCTCCGACGGGGTATTCGTCCGCCGCGTCTATCTCGACGTGATCGGCACGCTGCCTACCGCCGAAGAAGCCCGCACTTTCCTCGACGACAAGGACGTGAAGAATAAACGCCGGCTGTTGATCGACCGGTTGCTCCAACGGGACGAATTCGCCGATTACTGGTCGATGAAGTGGGCCGACGTGCTGCGGATCAAGGCCGAGTTCCCCGTGAATCTTTGGCCCAATGCGGCCCGAGCCTATCACCGCTGGGTCCAGAGCTCATTGGCCGCCAACAAGCCGTACGACAAGTTCGTTCGGGAACTGCTTACGTCCAGCGGCAGCAATTTCCGCGTCGGTCAGGTCAACTTCTACCGGGCGATCCCGAGCCGGACGCCCGACGGTATCGCGGCAGCCGTCGCTCTGACGTTGATGGGTTCGCGGATCGAGGCGTGGCCGGCGGAGCGGCGGGAGGGCCTGGCGGCCTTCTTTTCGCAGGTCGGGTACAAGCCCACGGCCGAATGGAAAGAACAAGTCGTCTTCTGGGATCCTTTTCACCTGAGCACGATCCCCGGCAGCGCGGTGCCGGGCAAGGCCGCGTTGGCGCCTCCGGAAGCTACGCTGGAACAACTGGTCGCCGGCTTTGGCCCGGCGGAGCCCGCGGTCGCGTTGCAGTCGCCGGCGCCTTTGAAGGCCGTGTTTCCCGACGGGAAAGAGGTTACCATCCCGCCGGACCGCGATCCGCGCGACGTCTTCGCCGATTGGCTCATCCGCGCGGAGAATCCGTGGTTTGCCAAAAACCTGGTCAACCGCATCTGGGCCTGGTTGCTGGGGCGCGGCATTATCGAGGAGCCGGACGACATCCGCGACGACAACCCGCCTACCCATCCCGAACTGCTGACCTACCTGGAGCAGGAGTTCGTCAAGAGCGGCTACGACATGAAGACGATCTATCGGTTGATCCTGAACTCCAGGACCTACCAGTCGTCGCCGGTGCGACGGATGAAGAATCCCAAGGTGGAGGAATACTTCGGCTGCTACATCGTGCGGCGACTGGATGCCGAGGTGCTGATCGACGCCATCAACAAGGTGACCGGCACGACGGATCTTTACACCAGCGCGATTCCCGAGCCGTTTACCTACATTCCGACCAGCATGTCGGCCATTGCGATCGCCGACGGCAGCATCACGAGCCCTTTTCTGGCCCTGTTCGGCCGGTCGGCGCGGGCCACCGGCCTGGCCAACGAACGGCCCACCAAGGCGCTGGCGGCCCAGTGGCGGCACCTGTTGAACTCCAGCCATATCCAGACCAAGTTGGAATCGGGTACGTGGATGGCAAAGCTGACCGCCGGCGATCGGACGCTGGACGAGATACTCGACGAGCTCTACCTGACGATCCTTTCGCGCTACCCGACAGACGTGGAGAAGGGGTACATTATGGAGTACTTGCTTCTCAACGTCGGCGACACGTCCGCTTCCCCCGGCGCCCGGCCCGTCCGGGGCAAGCTGCCCCAGATGAGCGCGGCGCAGCGCCGCGACAACGCGATCGACATCGCTTGGGCCCTGATCAACAGCACCGAGTTCCTGTTTCGGCACTAGAACCCACCTGAATCGGGAGAACCGATCATGAACCAACATAGCGACCAGTCAGCAAAGGTTTCTCGGCGCGAGGCGCTCCGCCGAGGCGTTACAGGAGCGGCAACCTTGGCGCTCGCCGGTCATCTCGGCTCGCCGGCCCACGCGGCCGACGGGAAAGCCTCGAAGGCCGAGGCGGCCGGCGAGAAGGCGCCGCCCGCCAAGGCCAAGTCGGTCATCCAGATCTTCCTGTGGGGCGGCATGTCGCATAACGACACCTGGGATCCCAAGCCCGAGTCGGGCCGCGAATATATGGGCGACTTCACGGAGACGGTCGAAACAAACGTCAGCGGCATCCGGATGGGCGCCCTGTTTCCCCTGCTAGCGAAGCAGGCGGACAAGTATTCGCTGGTCCGCAGCATGACCCATCGGATCAACGGGCACGAGACGGCCGCCTACCTGATGCAGACGGGACACCCGCCGGGCGAGCGGATTTCCTATCCGAGCGTGGGGGCCGTCTTTGCGCTGGCGAAACGCGAAACCTACCAGGGCCTGATTCCGCCCTACGTCGTGTTGACCTCGCCGCAAGGGCGGTTCTCCGAGGAAGGCTTCCTGGGGCCGATGTATAAGCCGTTCGCCACCGGCGGCGACCCGAACAGTGCGCGTTTCGAAGTGGAAGGCATCGTCGCGCGGGGTATTACCGACCAACGTCAGCAGGGCCGCCGCAACCTGTTGGAGAGGTTGGACAGTCTGAAACAAGTCCTGCTCAAGACCAACCCGCGGATCGCCGACGTCGAGGAGGCCAAGGAGGCCGCCTACGAGTTGATTCTGGGCAAGGGCAAAGAGGTGTTCGATCTCTCGACGGAGGAGGCGGAATTGCGGGATCGGTACGGGCGGAACACGTTCGGGCAGGAATGCCTCGTAACCCGGCGACTTGCCGAGGTGGGTGTCCCGTACATCGTCATCAACTACCCGGCCGGCTGGGACACGCACAAGGACCACTTCCCGACCATGCGCCGGCAGTGTCCGCAGTTGGACCAGGGCCTCGCGGCGTTGCTCCAGGATTTGCAGGAGCGCGGCCTGCTGGAAAGCACGCTCGTTTGGTGCTGCGGCGAGTTCGGCCGCGGTCCCAAGGTGGATTATCAGCCACCATGGAACGGCGGCCGGAACCATTACGGCAACGTGTTCAGCGTCCTGGTGGCGGGGGGAGGGTTCAAAGGCGGCCAAGTCGTCGGCTCGTCCGACGCGAAAGGCGAAGAGGTCAAGGACCGCCCCGTCTATCCGGTCGACCTGCTGGGCAGCATCTACCAGTTGGCGGGCATTGATGCCAAGGCGAAACTGCCGCATCCGATGGGCGACGACACCTACGTTTTGCCCACCGAGTCGGAGAACGTGAAGTCGGCCGGTCTGTTGACCGAAATCATGTAATTCAAACGATAAACGTAGTTGAAAAGGGGACTGGCTCCGAGCGCGGTTTGGCCTGGAATTGTCGAGCAAACGCCTGCCGCTCGGTGCCTGTCCCCTCGTATACTCGGATCAGAAGCACTTGCGGAAAAGGGACTTACGGTTCTACTTCCCTGGCCAAGTGCATATCTGAGTTGTTCTCTGCTTCCCTGGATTGAATGTGCTTCCTCCAGGGTTGCTTGTTCCATGGAATTTGCTTCCGAGTATCTGCTTCCCGCTGCATGTCGTTGCAGTCCAGTTCTTCCCATCAGTTCTGTTTTCCCGCATTTGCGAGTTCTTCGCCTGGGAGGGCTCCGTCGAGTAGTGATCAGTGATGCAGTAGTGAGGATTGATGCAGTACGACTTTTTCACCGAGTTTGAAATGGCCACACCCGACTGGCGAAAAGCCTACCGGTATCGCGAACCATTGACGTCTTGGCACATGTTTACCGTTGGAGGCAACGCTATGCCGCTGAAAAAGCCCTTGCCTGTCCTGGAGCCTCACCGGCTCCGCCGCATACCGCGCTCGTTCGCATGGATCGACCATCGCCTTCGAAGCGAAGGTCTGCTCAAAAGCTTCGCCCCGAAGATATCGGACTGTACCTGTTCCTCACGCTGGCCGCGATCGCGACGGGCTTTCCTGTTGGCGGTTGGACCGCATCGAACGGGACATCCTGCTTCGACCGCCATGCGGCTGGGACGCCCGTAGCCGACTCGCTCAGTTGGATCTCATCGCCTATCGGCCCTGGCGCGACGGCGAACCGGACGGCTGCTACCAGGTGCTTGCCGTCGACCGGCCTCGTGACAGCCTCTCGCCCCAACTGACGGCGCTGCTGGACAACATCGGACGACGCATCGAGACTCGCTGACACACACTTACCCCACGCGCGGGATGCCACGCCTGTCACCTCGGAACCTGATCCACCAGCAAAGATTGTGACCCGCAGCTTTTGGACCACGCCTAAAGGCCAAGTATGAGTCGGTTGGAGACGATGCTTGGGCCGCTCCCCCGCCTTCAACCACGGACGCTCCGGATCACCCACGAGGTTTTGGCTTAGGCCGTTGGATATCGAATCTTCCTCCATCCTCGCACCAACATCGGACCGCAACCGCGGTCGCCCAGCAATACCTTCAGGAGAATCACCATGATTGCTAATCCTCAAGAAGGCCCCATCCACGCACGTGGCCGGGCTGTCGTCGGCATCGATATCGGCAAGCGGAAACATTCGGCAACGGCCGTCTCGCCGCAGGGTGAAGTCCTCGCCCGACTCGCTTCCTTCTCCAACACCCGCGAAGGCATCGACCTGCTGGAAAGCGAAGTGCTCCAAAAGGCCGGCGGACCAGGCAAGACGCTCATCGCCATGGAGGCCACCGGCCACTACTGGATATGTATGTATTGGGAACTGACCCGACGCGGCTACTGCTGTGTCGTGCTCAATCCCATCCAGACCAATGCCCGCATAGGCACTGCATCCGCAAGACCAAAACTGACCCGATCGATTCCCTCGGGATCGCCAGGGTCATCCTCAGCGGCGAAGCCCGCGCTACCCGCGTCCCCGATGAGAAAACCGTCGAACTGCGATTGCTGGTGCGGCATCGCTGGCGGCTGGTGCAGGCCCACACCGACATGGAACGCTACGCGCAAACCCTGCTGGATCGGGTCTTTCCCGAATACGAAAGCGTCTTCTCAAGCCGTTGCTCCCGTCCACACGCGTTGATCCGGGAAATCGGCATCGATCCGCGCCAGATTATCTCGCGCGGCCGACGAGGTTCGCAATCTGCTTCGCCGTGTCAGCCGCCGCCAAATCTCCGACGACAAAATCGATCAACTGCTCCAGAAGGCAAGCCACTCGATCGGCACGCCGCAAGCGACCACGCTGATCGCCCAGCAGCTTCACGACATCTTCCAGTACTTCGAACTCATCGAACAGCAGGTGGCCCAAATCGACGAGCAACTCGAAGCCCGCATCCTCGAAGCCGGCTCGCCCTTGCTCTCGCTGGGAATCGGACCCGTGCTGGCCGCATCCATCCATGCCGAGAGCGACAGTATCCGCGACTTCTCCACCCCCAGGCCAGTACGTTGCCTATGCGGGGCTGGATCCCAGTGTCCATGACTCCGGCGACACGGTCCGCGGCCGCTCGAAGATCAGTAAACGCGGCTCCCCACTCCGACGAGCTCTCTACCAGGCCGCGTTCGTCATCTATCGCAAGCACGACTACTTCCTCCGCCGCTACAAAAAGTACCGCCGCAAAGGCCTGCAGCCACACCGAAGCCTCGATCATCGTCGCCGACCGCCTGGCCCGTGTCGTCTGGCGACTGCTCACCGACAATCGCCCCTTCAAAAAACGCCCTCCGAAGAAGTCCTAACGAATTACCCACAAGCCCGGCTCAACAAACTCTTTCGAAAAAACTCGGGAATCTTGCCATGACGCCCTTGACTGTTCATAGTAGGTCTTTTCAACGGGCCATCGAGTTGATCCACCCGGGAAGAGGACAGGCACCGTCGCGGCAACCTCCGGCCTCGCGGAAAATCTCCGTTTGCGACGGAGCCAGTTCCCTTTCCCGGGCTGCCGTACTGACAGTTTGAGACGTAGCGATCGCGAAAACAGCGGAGCCATCTTATGAGTAGTATTCAGCAACGCGCGCTGGTGGCCATGGCTGCGGCGCTGGCCATGGCTGCGGCGGCCAATGCCCAGGTCCGACCCTACCTCGGATACGTCTACCCGGCTGGCGGACAACAAGGCACGACGTTCCGGATCAAGCTCGGGGGGCAAAATCTCGACGGCGTCAACGAAGTCATCGTCACCGGCAAGGGTGTCTCCGGAAAGGTTGTCGCGTATCTGCGCAAACTGGGCACACAGGACGTAACCCTGCTAAGGGAACAACTGGATGCGTTCAAGGGCGCCTGTGCCAAAGGCCAAGTGGGAGATGCTCATGGAAGCCACCGAAACGCCCGATACGATGGCGGACGCGGACGTGCCGGTGGTGAGCCAGGAAAAGGTGACGCGTCTTAACGCCCTGGGGGTTAAGAATACGCGTTCGACAATCGACCCGCAGAAGTTGGGCATCGACCCGGAGATCCTGGGCACGGTCATCCAGATTCGCACCCGGATGGCCGAATACGTGCTGCGGCCGGCCTGCGCAGCGATCTCGAGCCTCGTGATCGCCGACATCACGATCACCCCTGAGGCCCTGCCCGGCAAGCGCGAGTTGCGGATCATCGGCGACCGCGGCCCGTCGAACGCGATGGTCTTCTACGTGGGCCAATTGCCGGAAGTCAGCCGCGCGCCGATGCTCACCGGCGAGCAGCAGGTTCTCGGCAAAGAGGCGCTGGCCCTGCGCAGGCGGGGCGACAACGAAGCCGAGCGTTCGATTACCGTGCCTTGCACGGTGAACGGCCAGATCGCGTCGGGCGAAGTGCACCGCTATCGCTTCAAGGCCAAGTATGGTCAGCGGCTGGTGATCGCGACCTCCGCCCGGGAGTTGGTGCCGTTCATCGCCGATGCCGTTCCCGGCTGGTTCGAACCCGTGCTGACCCTTTACGACGCCCAGGGCAAGGAGGTGGCTTACAACGACCGCTTCTTCTTCAACCCCGATCCGCTGATCATGTTCGATGTGCCCAAGGACGGCGAGTATGTCTTGGCGATCAATGACTCGATCTATCGTGGGCGGGAGGATTTCGTCTATCGCGTGACGATCGACGAGTCGCTGCTGGTAACGAGCATCTTTCCGCTGGGGGCGAAGTTCGGCACGTCGCCGCCCATCGCCGTCGAGGGCTGGAACATCGAGGGGGCCGCCTTGAGTCCGCCGATCGAAGATTCCGAGACGGGATATCACGTCCTCAAGGCGACCAAGAACGGCCGGGAGTCCAACCGCGTGCTGTTTGCGCCGGACACGCTGCCGGAGTGTAATGAAACGGAGCCCAACAACGACCCGGAGCATGCCCAAAAGGTCGAGCTCCCCATGATCGTCAATGGCCGCATCGACGTGGCCGACGATTGGGACGTGTTTCAGTTCACCGGGCGCGAAGGCGAAACGATCGTGGCCGAGGTCAAGGCCCGGCGGCTCAATTCCATGCTGGACAGCCTGCTGACGCTTACGGACGCCCAGGGCAAACTGTTGGCGGTGAACGACGACAGCGACGACCCCGAGGCCGGAACGGACACTCGCTATGCCGATTCCTACTTCACGACCACGCTGCCCGCCGACGGCACGTATCAAGTCCGCTTGGGCGACACCACCCGCAGCGGCGGAACGGATTATGTCTACCGGCTGCGGATCAGCCGACCTCGGCCGGATTTTGCATTGCGGGTGGTGCCGTCGAGCGTCTTTCTGCGAAGCGGCGGCAGCGATACCCTGAGCGTCTTCGTCTACCGGAGAGAAGGCTTCGCCGAGCCGATCAAAGTGGATCTGAACGACCCGCCCCCGGGAATCTCGGCCGATCCGGTGCTCATCAGCGAGTACGAGGCCGTCGCGAAACTGACGATCCGAGCCGACTCGGGTGTGAAGCCCGGGTTATACGACCTGGCAGTCCACGGAAGTGCAATGATCGGCTCAAACCAGGTCATCTACGAGGCCGTGCCGGCGGAGGATCAGATGCAGGCATTCCTGTGGCGGCATCTCGTGCCGGCCAGGGAGCTGAAGGCCCTGGTCGTCGACCCCACGGCCGAAAACTCGAAGCCGCGCCGCAAACCCGAAACGACGGCGGCGGAGTCCCCGCCCGCGAAGGCCCCGGCCGAGAAACCGAAGTTCACCAAAGCGCAAGTGGCCCGGCGATTACGGGAATTGGAGAGATTGTTCGACGAAGGGCTGCTTTCTCCGGAGTTCTACCGCGAGAAAGTCGCCGAATGCGAAGGCGCCGAATAAGGCGCGTGACAGATGATCGCATCCGGTCACAATCGCCATCAGCCCGGCTGCTTCCGAGCAGCCGGGCTGATATGCGGGCAAACTCTCATCGGCCGCTCGCCTGATTACTCCTCTCGCGTTACCAGCAGCGAATCGAGCGAGGGGAGCGATTCATCGATCTTGATGCCCTCGGTCGCGGCCTCCGACCAAAGGGCCCTGGCACGTGCGCGGTCGCCTTCGGGATCGACCGCCAGGAACGCGCCGTACAGCTCCTTGGATCGACCGTCGCTGTCCAGGTTGCCGTCGGCCAGCACGGCCACCAGCCAGTAAGGCATGGTTTCGATCGTACCCTTGAAAATCTTTCTGCCGTACCGGAAGGAAAATTGTCCCTCCCGGGCCTCGAGGACGATGATCCGCGTTTTGCCCAAGGCCACCTCTTCCTGAGGCCGAAACTTGCTCACGCGATCCTGAATGATCCGCCAGAATTCCCGTACGTCGTCGATGAGCTTCTCGTACTTTTCGACGGTCTTCTGATCGTCGGGCGAGGAGGCGTTGGCACGGGCTTGGGCCAAGAACCCCTCCGCGGATGGAACGTCTCGGGCGGCCAGGGCCGCAACCAAGTCCCTCAGGTTCTCCTGCATGCTGGCCCTCAAGAATTCGTCGGCAGCCGTGCCCCCGGAGTCGCGACCGGGCGCTCGCTCCGCGAGTGTCTCGACGGCCTTCAGCTCGCCTTGCCCAACGCGAGCGAGGGACCGGTCGTTGAGGTACCCATAATACCTGACAGACCCGATCCCAATCGCCAGCAACACCAGCAAGCTCAACAGCCACTTGACCGTCCGATGGGCGACCGAGGTCTTCCGCCGCCTTAACCAAGCCTGCGGCCCTGCAACAATCTCCGAGGGAACCATGAATGGAACTACAGAAGCCTCGGGCGCACACGGGGCATCGTCGGGCCGATCGACCGCTGCGCCGCGCTGGCCGGACCATGCCTGGCCAGCCTGCGAGGGATCCGCGGGCTGAGGGGGGGGATAGTCTTGCGGAGCGATGGGAATCGGCCGAGGACAACCTGGCTGTTGCGATGCCGGTCGCGCCATAACCGGGCTTCCTCGCAGTTGGGCATCGTAGGCCGCCTTGGCTGCTGCATCCGTCAGGCAGGCCTTGGCAACCGAGATCTGATCGATCATCTCCTGCCACACCTGGACGCGATTGCCGGGACGGATGCCGCGAACCTTGGCCATGAGCTGAGCAATTGCCCTGCGGATCTCGTCCGCATCGCTTTCCAGGGGTTTCAGCCCGAACAAAGCGTAGTGCGTTGCCGGCCGTTGCTCACTGGCAAAGCCCAGCCAGTCGCGGTAGGGATCGAATGACTCGGCCACGACACCTTCCAACTATGAGGCTCGGGGGGCAAATGACGGCATCCATTATTCATCCCCGTCCGGCTCCCTGCAAGCTCTGGTGTACGGCATGGATTCCTCCCTTTTCCAAACCTCTTTCGACCCCGTGATTTCCTGCAATGCCCGCGATGGAAAGCCACCAGCCGCTTCGTTAATATGGGGAAAGTGTTGCTGCTCGCAGCGTATCCAAGCGGAGCCTATTTGGGAAATCCGGGAATTCACCAGTTCGAACACGTTCAGTTACCAAGGAGCCGGAATGCCATGAATACCAACCGACGGGGGTTTTTGAAAGGGGCCGGCCTGGGCCTGACGGGCATGGTGCTGGCCGGCAACGCCGCCGAGGCCGAGGTCCGCCCGAATGCGGCTTGCGAACCCACTTCATCCGGGGCCGCGGGCGGCGGGAATCCCCGCGACATGAAGCTCAACGTGAACCTCATCTATTATGCGATGATTCACAGTTCCATCTGGGAAGGGCCCTGCCGGTACAGCGAGATGACCTTGGGCCCCGATGCCGAAAGGGCCGACGCGCGGCAGAAGTACGCCCAGACCGTGAAGAGATTCCGCGACAGCCTGCCTCCCGAAGCCAACATGTTCGAGCCGGTCTATATGGAGTTTCACGAGAACACTCGATTGCTGGCCAAGGACCTGAGCGACCTCCAGGCCGACATGGACCAGGTGGACCTCTACGTGCTCCGAGGCTACAACCTGAGCTCGCATCACGAAGTCTATTTTGCCTCCGCACTGCACGAAATGTGCAAGACTCCCATCGTGGGTTCGGGACACTTCGGCCGGACCGTTGCGGCCTACCTGGACAGCATGGGGGCCGAGGGCTACGCCGACTATGCGTATGGCGGCCTGAACAAGCTGATCGCCTTGCTGCGGGCGAGGAAAGCGTTTCGCCAGACCAACATGCTGCTGGTCACGGACATTGGAGGCGCGGTGAAAGGCCCTGGCTACCTGCGTGGGTCGGTCAGCGATTTCAACGACCTGAAGAACAAGTTCGGCATCGGCGCCACCATGGTGGACTACACCGAGCTTGCCGGCGAACGGGACAAAATCCTCAAGGATCCGGCCGCCATGGCGGAGGTGGAACGAGTCGGCGACAGGCTGCTCAACCAGGCGAAGGCCGTGCACATGGACCGGGAGTTGTTCAAAAACAACCTGCTATTCTACCAGACGATCCGCTCGCTGATGGCGAAACACAACTGCAACGCCTACAGCATCGATTGCATCGAGTTCTGCTCAAGCAAGTTGCCTATGGCTTGGAAGATCACCCCGTGCGTGGCGTTTTCGCTGTTCAGCGGTGAAGGGTATGCGACCGCCTGCGAGGGCGAGATCGGGTGCTTGCTTGCGATGAAGTTGTTCAGCGCCATTGCGAACAAATCGGCCTACATGGGGAATCTGAATCCCTACCGTCCCGGTCCGGAGCCGCCGTTCTTCGCGCCCTATTTCTGGGTAGATGACAAGGTCAAAGGGGAGGCCGACTTCACGTTCGGGCACAACGTGCCCACGCTCAAGATGGAGGGATTTGAAACGCCTGATCTTCCGTTCGAGATAAGAAACTTCGTTCCCGGGAAACCGGGCCAGCCCGGCTGGGGCGCGTCGTTCAAGGTTGACTTCACGAAGATCAAGGAGAAGACGGTCACCCTCGGCCGGTTCAACCCTGCGACCACGAAGCTGCTGCTTACCAAGGCGGAAGTTGTGGGAATGAGAGGGTTCGCCTCGGAGCGCTGCTCCACCGAGACCTTGATTCGCGTCAAGGATCCAGAGGCGCTGCATTTGCGGACGGCGACCTTCGGGCACCACTACGTGATGGTCTACGGAGATTACACGCAGGAGCTGAGCCGGATGGCGGACATTCTCAAGGTCGAGTGCATACTCCATGCCGCCTGACGGCTCATGCCCGCTGGCTGGAAGCCTATGAGCGCGGGCTGGTCTTCACCGGCATGGTGGACTTCGGAAGCGTCGAAAAGAGCATTACCGACGGCGAAGGTTACCTCCGTCGGCTTCTCGAGCAGCCAGAAAAACCGTGCCCGGCGCCTCGACCGGCACCGGGCACGGCTCAAACTCGCGAGTCTCGCAGGGACCCGCAAGACCTATTTCTTGGCCCGACGCATCAGACCGCCGGCTTTTTTCTTCAACTCGGCATCTCCTGTGGTGTCGACCACTTTCTTCATGGCGTCGGCCACGGCAGCCGGCTCGGCTCCGATGAGCTTTTCGGAAATCGCCACGGCAGCCGCAGCGGCCGACTCTTTCAGCTCGCCGGCATCCAGATACGGAACCACCAGAGACAGCGATTCGGCCGAAGGATAACGGCCGAGCACTTCCAAGGCGAGTTGCTTCTCGGCGTCACGGTTTGCTGCTTCCAGGGCTCTGCGGCACATCGCCACCCGCTCTTCCGCCGGAACGTCGAGCTGCCGCGCGATCCGCAGATAGCCGCGGAGCGTGCGGACTCGGAACTTCTCCGGGCCGGTCTTCGAAAGCTCCAAGAGCACCGGAGCCGCGTCGGCGCTCATCCATTCGCCGAGCACCCGGGTCGCCGCTTCCTGCACCTCGTCGCTTCCTTCCTTCGCCGCGTCGGCGACCCCATGGAGAGCCTTCGCGCCGCCAATGATCCCGAGCAAATCCAACAGCTCGGCCTTGGTCTGCGTCGAGGCATTCTGCATCTTCTCGATCACGATCGCCGCGCTCGCCGCGCGGTCGGGCACGCGCATCGCCGCCCTTTGCAGGGCGTCCTTGGCAACCGCCGCCGCCTCCGGCGAGTCGGCCTTGGCCAGCCGATCGATCAGCGATGCAAAACCGTCCAGCCCGACCGTCGATCCCAGCGCCGCGACGGCAGCCTGCCGGACCCCGGGGTCCTTGCTGTCGGCCAGTTTCGCAAGCGTCGGCTCGGCCTTGCCGATGCCCCGCTTACCCACCACGGCGATCAGTTCCACAAGCCTCTTCCCCTCGCTGTCGCCGAGCATCCCGACCAGCTTCGAGTTGACCTCATCTCCCTCCAGCTCGATCAGGCTCTCCCGGCCGGCTTCGGCCAGTTCGCCTTCCGCTACGGCTGCGTCCAGGAGAGCGGGGATCGCCGAAGCATCGCCAAGCTCGGCCAAGACCCGCACGGCCGGCAGCCGCACCGCATCCGCGCCGCGGTTCGCCAGCTCCAACACCGCCGGCAACGCCGCCTTATCGCCCCGGTCGCCGAGCACGTAGATCATCAGCGCCCGCCGAGTCTCAGCCGACGCGGCCAGTTTCTTCAGCTCGTCAAGCAGCGCCTTGGTCACCTCGTTTCCGGGCAGTTCGTGGGCCATCGCCAGGCCGACCTTGAAGACGACATCTCTGGGCGATCGCAAACAATCCACCAACATCGGGAGCCCGTCGGCTCCGCGCGCACGAATCGCTCCCTCGAGAGCGGCGATCTCAATGTGCTCGGGCACCTCCGCCTCGCGCACCTTGTCGAAAACCGCCTTCGCCTCGTCCTTCTTGCCTTCGGTCAATAGGATATCGCCAAGCCGTCAGGCACGCCGCGGCCACCACGGGCTGCTGCGACTTCGCCTCGCCGAGCGCGTCGGTGAGAATCTTGACCGATTCAGGCGTGCAAATCCGGGCCAGCGAATTGGCAGCCGCGTCGACGACCGCCGCATCGCTATTGCCGAGGAACCCCTTGAGCTTCGAAATCGCCCCGGCGTCGCGGCGCATACCGACCGAATTGATGACCCCGATGAGAAGTCCGCCTTCGACCTTGTCCAAAGCGTTCCGCAGTGCCTCGCCCGCGGCCGGGTTGGGATTGGGCTCGAGGCCATAGCGAGCGTAGTGCGAAAACTCGTTATCCGTCAGCAGTTCAGCCAAGGCGGGTACGCACTCCTTCGTGCCAATCACTGCCAATCGCTGGCAGGCCTTCGCCTTGTCGAACGCTTCCGCGTCCGACTTGAGCACGGCGATCAATGCCGCTTCATCACCCTCTGCCGGCGGGACCTGTTGGGCGAAAACCGCCGAAGGCAGTATGGCGAGCACGCAGGCCGCCACGATCCAAAAAATGTCTTTTCGTCGACTCATATCGTGATTCTCCTGATAGCTAGGGTTGCCTGATCCAATGCCGTGCTTATATGCGCCAGGGCTGCTGCAGTGCCCGCGACCGCATCCGGTTTGCCTCTTCCTCGCCGGGGAACTCCTCCTTGGCCGGATCGAACTTCAGCGGCCGGCCGAGTTGCCAGGCGATGTAAGCGGCATGGCAGACCACATGCGATTGGGCCGAGACGTCCGCGTTGGAATGCGCCGGCTCGCGGGTCTTCACGCAGTCGAGGAAGTTGCGAATGTGCGAGCTCGGGTCCGTGCCCGCCATCGTGAACACGGTTCGCTCCGTTCGCAGCGACTCGGGATAGATGGCGAACTTCCCGCTGTCGCCCGTCTCGATCCAGCCCTCTTCGCCCTCGTACCGCACGCTGCACGTCCCGAGGCCCATCCACCCCTGGTCTCGCATGACGAGCTTCAGCCCGTCGGCATACGTGGCGATTACGCCGCTCCCCTCCGGAACATACTCAACCGGGGCGGTGTCGTCTTTCTGTGCCGCCCACTGGCAGAGGTCGACCGTATGGGCGCCCCATTCCAGGATCCCGCCCCCATGGAAGTCGAAGTAGCCCCGCCAGCGGCCGCGGGTGTATTGCGAGCTGTGGCGCCGCCACGGACACGGCCCAAGCCACCGCAGCCAGTCGACTTCGTCCTTCGCTGGCAGCGGTTTCGGCCGGCAAATAATCGTGCCGCTGTGGCCGGGTGCAGCGTATTGGCATGTACGGTCTTGAGCTTGCCCAGCTTGCCGGTATGGGCTAGCTCGGCGGCGAAAAGGAAATTGCCGATGCTCCGCCGTTGCGTCCCCGCCTGGTAGATGCGTCCGTACCTGCGATACGTGTCGGACAACGCCCGGCTCTCCGAAATCGTCATCGAGCAGGGCTTTTCGCAATACACGTCTTTGCCTGCGCGGGCCGCGGTGATCGCCGCCATCGTGTGCCAGCGGTCGCCCGTCGCGATCAGCATCGCATCGATATCCTGCCGGGCGAGGATTTCGTGCATGTCGCTGTAGAGCTCGCAGTCGGTGTTGCCGTACGTCTCATCGACCAGCTTCTTGATCGCCTCGCGCCGCGCCTGCTGGACGTCGCAGATGGCGACGAACTGCAAGTCGGAGTTGCTGAGAAAACACCTCAGATCGGCGGTGCCGCGCGGCCCCAACCCGATGCCGCCGAGCACGATCCGTTGGCTCGGAGCCACGGCGCCGCTCATCCCCAGGGCCTTGCCGGGCACGAACTGCGGCAACGAGAGCACCGCGCCGGCCTGCGCCGCGGTCGTCAGGAATCGCCGTCTGGAAACGGCGGTTCTGCTGCTGGACATAGATCCTTCTCCTTGTCGTTGAATGCGGAACCGAGAACCGTACAGGAGGGTAACTTGTCAATCACAGGTTCTCAAGGAATGCAGTCTACCCACCAGGATAAGGCCCGGGCGTCGAGTCCGCAACCGCGGCCACGACCTCCTCGCGCCCGGCGAATCCGCAGAGAGAACACTTAGAGCCTATCCCAAAACCGTCGGGGACTGGCTCATTTTGCGGAGTCTTCGAATAAAATGTGCCTGTCCCCTTCTTCCCCGACGGTTTTGGGATAGGCTCTTATAGGGTATCCCATGACACCCAAATCAAATCGCCCGCGCTTGACGCGTTCATCTTTTCTCACGAGCGATTCGGCCGGTCGTCGCCTTGGTCGCCCGGAGGTAGTCTTGCGGGCTGAGGAGAATCTGCGCGCCGCGGATGCCCGCTGAAATCGAGATCCGATCGAAGCCCGTAATCGTTTCCTCCGCGAAAACGGGATAATCCTTCTTGGCAGCCAGTGCCGTCACTCCGCCGCGGATGTAGCCAGTCAGCCCCTGGAGCTCTTTCACCGGGACCACTTCCACTTTGCGGTCCCCGGTCAACTTCGCCAGGGCTTTCAGGTCCAACTCGGCGTCGCCGGGTATGACAGCCAGGACGACCCCCCGGCGGTCGCCGCGAGCGACCAAAGTCTTGAACGTCTGGCCCGGCGGCATTCCGACCTTGGCGGCCACGGTCTCGGCGCTTAGGTCTTCGGGGTCGACCGGATACTCGCGGATTTCGTACTCAATTCCCAGCCGATCCAGCAACCGGGCAGCATTGGTTTTCACGGGCATCTTGGTTCCGTCCGACAGGAGATGATGGTCGCCGGATCGAGGTCGTCGCCAGGGAAAGGCGTGCCGAAACAACGCTTACGCGCTACAGGTGTCATCACGGGCCGGCCACCGTTGCGATGCACCCCAGCAGCGGCGACCGCTCCTTTTTGAACCGGGCGATCACTTTTCTGGCCGCTCGCCGCAAGGTCCGCTCGAGTTGGACGACGACGTAGACCCCATCCGATTCGCGGCCCAACGCTGCCAAGGCGGTTTCGCAGTTGGAGTGGACGAGCACCAACTCGTAATGCTCTCGCAACCGATCCAGCAGGCCACCGAAGTGGCGACAGTTGAGCAGTGTTTGGTCGGCCGGCTGCAACCGGCCTCCCGGCAGCACGCTCAGCCCGGGCACTTCCGTTCGCCGGACCACGTCGGACCAGGGCGCCCTGTCAAACAGAACATCGACGACTGTTTGCTCGCTATCGAGGCCAAACCACTCCGTCAGCAACGGCAGATCGAAGTGCGCATCGACAAGAAGGACTTCCCCCGGTACCCGCTCCTTCAGCGCTACGGCAAGGTGAAGGAGTGTTTCGGCGGTTGCTCCCTGGCAGCCAATAGCGACAAACGTCAGCGCCGTCGATTGCCCGGGCGGCACCCGCAGAAGGATCCGGTCGGCGAGCTCCCCGTATTCCCGCCGCACCGGCCAGACGGGTTCGCTATCCAGAAAGCCCGGCGGGGAGTCTGTGGGCGTCCCATCTTCCACAGGGCCATCGTGGGTCTCGGAACACTTGAAGTCTTCCTCTTTCGCAGACTCGCCGCCAGGCCGTCCCGCATCGGGCGCCGCCGGTTCAAAGCCTGCCTCGGCGTAGGGTGAGCCGTCCGCCGCTGCAGGATGCACGTCGGAGGTGTCCATCTCGGTAGCCGGTTCCGACTCCGATAGAAGGGAAATGGCTGATTCCAGGGTGGTTTCGGCAAATGCCGCGCCTTCCACCTCCGGTGTATCCAGAAGGTGCCAGAGCCCGAACGCCTCCAGTTCGGCTTGCGATAGCGGCCGAGGCTGGTGTTCCGAGTCCGGAGTAGCGCCGACCTGCTGAAGCGCCTTGAACATGCGGCTCATGATCCGTTCCTCAGCAACTCTTCCGTAGCCGAGCAAAAAGCCGGCCGTACTCGTGCGACCGCACCGCGGCTACGCGGCGGCGATGCGGAGTCTCCATGGCTTCGTAGCCGTCCTCCACAACAATCAGGTCGGCGTCCCCGCCAACCTCTGTGGTCTGCGAGGCTGGCACGTGCCGGCGGTGAAGCAGAAGGGTTTCAGGCTCATCATCCCACAATGGCTCGCCGCGCGCACCGTCGGCTTTCCAACTCGTTTCCTCATCACCGCCGGCAGTCTCGGGACTTCCAGCCGGGACGTTCTCCCTCTCCTCGGAATACGGTGCGCCACTTCGAACGCCGGTGACATCCTCGTTTGAATCGCGCTCGTAGGAAGGATCAAGCGGCCGGTATGGATCCTCGCCGGGCTCTCCGTACGCGTCCGGGTCATAAGCTGCAGGCAAAACGTCCGGCGACGGCGGCGGGGGGCCTGGTTGCGGGATCGGCTCGAGCCGCACGCCCAGATCACGCTTCAACTCTGCCGTGACCGGCGTCCCGTAGCGGTCGATCAGAACGGTTTCCTCCGCGAAGGTTTCACGGAATGGATTGAGGCATTCATCGAATACCAGCTCCACCTCCGGCCCGATGGATCCGGCCGGTTGAAAATCGTCTTCAATCTCTGCCAGTGTCGCTTGGATGTGGTCCAAACGGACCATCGGGTCGCCTGCATCGTCGGGCGTCTCGGGATCGCAGGTGGCGTCGGTGGCCACAAAGTCGTTGCGGTCCGGCGCTGCGAACGGCGGTTCGTCGTCCAGTCGCCCGAACTCGACAACTCCCGTGGGAGCTGTGCTTCGGGCCTCGCCACTCCACGGAGTCGGCAACTGCTGCAGATCGGCCCACGCCTCTTCGATCAACGCCGCGCCGACGTGGGATTGGCCGCCCGCGCAGGCCAGCAACATCGCGTGGTCGCACACCTGGTTGATCAGACGAGGAACCCCGTCCGTAGCCCGGTAGACGGACTGGCAAGCCTGGTCGTCGAACACCGCCCCGTTTCGCGATCCGGCAATCGACAATTGGGCTCGGACATATCGGTCTGTGTCTGCCCGGCCGAGCGGTTCGAGGTAGAAGCGGGCGACGATCCGCTGGCTGAACGACTCGAGTCGCGGACTCGAAAGCCGTTCCTCCAGGGCGGGAGCTCCCGCCAGGATCAAGCGGATCTTCGGATTGCCCTCAAAGGAAAGATTCGTGAGCATTCGGATCTCATCCAGCAGCCGCAACGGCAGGGTATGAGCTTCGTCAACGATGAGAACCAGTGCTTCCGGCCGTTGCTCCTCTACCGTGAGGTAATCGATCAGAGCGAGTCTCAATTCCCCCTCGTCCATGCCACGGTAGGGTCGCTGCAAAGCATACAGGATCGCCTGCAGCAAAGCTCGCCGACTGCCCAGACGGCCGCTCGAAAGCAAAGCGACGGCGAACTGCGAGCCCAACTGTTCCGCCACGATCTGGCACAGTAGCGTCTTTCCCGTACCCGACGGGCCAACGATCAATCCCGCCCCTTCGGCCCGCTGAATACATCGAACGAGTGCGGTGCGGGCCGACTCCATATCGTCTGACGCAAAATATGTGTCAACCCTCGGCACCGAGGCAAACGGTCGTCGTTGGAGTCCGAAATGAGCTTCGTACATTTTTGCCTTTCCTGCACTTCGCAGCTTTTTAGTAAGCGTTCACGCCCGCGGCGGGGGACTGGTCCGTTTTTTGGCTGGTGGACACTTTTTGGCCACAAAGACCTGGGCCGAACCTGTCCCCTTCCTCCCCGCGTAGATTACGCTTTTTTAGAGCCCCCGCCTGGGTAACCGTTCACGCCCGCGGCTGGGGACTAGTCCATTTTTCGGCCGGTTGACGCGTTTTGGCTCCAAAACCACGGGCCGAAAACATGGATTTGTTCCCCTCTCTTCCGCCTTCTGTGGCCGGCGGCGCGCCCCGGGTGTTTCCCGGCGACTTTCATCCAGCCTGTCGTCGCGCGGCTTGAAGCCTATCGTGCGTCGTCGGTCCGCGCGCAGTCTCGTCCCATCGATTTAGTCGGCACCATCCGGTCGATCACTCCAATCGGACCGGAAACTCATGCCAGGAAAAGGAAAAGCATTCCCAACGAAACGACGCTCACAGCCACCCCACAAACAACCAGCGCGGTGCTGCCGGTCTGAGCCCCGTGCGCCATCGCACATGGTTCGGCACTGCCGGAGATGGGTACAGTACCCAACAGAGGCAGGGCCAGGGCCGATTCGGCGTCTGCCGCACTCGCTAGCGGCACGTCGGCCATGACGCCCGAAACGGCCATCGTCGTCCCGCATGCTACTGCAAACGCGGCGAACAAGGCGATGAGCAAAGCCTGGTTGTCTCGCCAGGGGTCCGTGGCAACATCCGCCCCTTCGGCAAACCGGATCTCGCAAGCGGGGACACGCTCCGCGCTATCGCGAGCACCGCGCTGCTCCTCGGCAAGCTGCTCGTACCGCTTGCGAGAAGACTCCGCCGCCGCCGACAACTTCGCATAGCGATCGGCAATTGCAGCATCGGTCTTTGTCATCTGGAGGATGTCATGGCTCGCCGCAGTCTGTGCCTCGGGATTGCTCATCTCCGAATCCGCCGACGACAGCGCCGGCGCCGACGGGCTGCTCGAGGATTCCCTCGCCGGCCCGTGACTCGATCCCAGACGCTTGCACAAGTCGTCGATCTGCACATCCAGTTCTTTCACCGCCGGGTGTGCCGCTGTGCGAGTCGCAAGCAACTCGGTCCGCCGTTGGTTGAGCTGCGCCAATTCTTCGTTCACCTCGGCCTGCTCGGTCGTCTCGTCACTCTGCGAGGCCGCAGCATGCGACGCATCGCGAGACACCGCGGGCTCGCTTGCCTCCCGGGCAAACTGGGCAAGTTGGCTTGTTCTGGCGGGCAGCTCCTCAAAATGTTCTTTCAGAACGGCTGCCAATTCAGCTTCGGCGCGTCTCCAGTCTTCCCGTGCCGAGGAGGCCGCCGCCTTCGCCTCCTCGCAGGCTTCGTGAAATGGCTGTGCTGCCAGCGATCTTTGCCACCGTGCGTAGCTCTTCGCGATCCGATTGACCATTCGGACCGCCTCGGTGGGGCTCGCGTCGCAGTACGTGAGCGCGGCCCGGATCCGTCTCTGCGGCGTTGATTCTGCGCGGGTCACCTCAAGTCTGCGGCGAACCCACTCAGCCCTGCCCGCCGGCCTGCACGACGACTTGACTGCCTGGCCTTCAACTGCCTCCGCCAGCACGACGTCGGGAATACGCAACGTCTCTGACGAGGTCTTTTGGCTGTTCTCGGATACCGGATGGAGGACCTCGGCCGTCGCCGAGTACAACGAGCCCGCCGAATTTTGGCGATTGATAAGACAGTAGACCACGATGGCCGTAATTGCGAAAACGGAAATGCCGATCGACCACAGCACCAGCCGGGCCGGGCCACGGGCGGCTCGTGAATCGAGATAGTCAGCAGACATTCTGCGCCCCCATACCAGCGGTAAAGAACTCCTTGGCGCGGGGTCCCTGCTGTAGCGGGGAAAAGGGGGAGGCACCGCAACGCAAGGTTTGTCTCGAGTACCAGGTGTTGCGGTGCCAGTCCCCTTTTCCATCACCGCAGGTCACCATTGCGGCTCCCTCCAGATAGAGTATCTCAGGATCTACTCATCGGCTTGGCGATGCGACACCCTTGAACAATTGGACCGGGGAGCGGCGCTTCGCATGTTGGGCAACGTCGGGCTGGACATGGCCGCTGGTTCGATCCCAGCGGCTGGCTATTGGTAGTCCTCTCTTATTGCCAACGGCAATTCCACAGCGATGTGAGTTCCATTGCCGGGCGCACTTTGGATCGTGCTCCGGCCCCCAAGCAGTCGCGTCCGTTCCCGAATTCCTTCCAAGCCAAAGCTGTCCTCACCAATCTTGTTCAGTTCGAAACCGACACCCCAGTCCTGTACCTCGATCCGAATCCGGTCCGCCACCTGGACGATCTCGATCCGCACCCTGTCACTTCTGCTGTACTTGCACGCGTTCGTCAATCCTTCCTGAACGATGCGGTAAATGGCGTTCTCCTGGATTGCCACCAACCGGTCGAATTCGACTTCGGCGTGAAACTCGATCTTGGGACCTCGGGCTTCGCGATGCTCGTGGATCAGGTGAGAAATGGCTGCCACGATCCCTGCCTCATCGAGAATCGGCGGCCTGACCCCATTGATCAAGCGGCGGGCCTCACTGTGGCCCTGGCGAAGCATCGTGATCCCTGCCTCGAAGGCCCTCTCAGCCTCCTTGGGCTTCCTGTGCTTGAGGTGGGTGAACGTATCGAACTGCATGATGGCGCCTGCCAGGAACTGGGTGAGCCCGTCGTGGATATCATAGGCGATCAATTGCCGCTCGTGATCGCTGGACCGGAAAAGGTGTTCCAAAGTCCGCCGCTCCCGCTCCAGGGCCTCCTGCGCCCGCTTGCGTTCGGTCACGTCATGGAAAAAGCTGATCACGCAAGGGCGATCCTCCCAAGTAATCCTTGCCGAGGTGACATCGGCATACAGCAGTTCGCCATTCTTCCTCAGCATTGGCATGCCCTCAAAGAACAAAACTCGTCCTCGAACGACCGCTTCGAAGTGCTCCTGGATTCGTGGGAAATCTTCCCGCCGGTGCATTTGGGTCGGCGGGAGCGATCCCAGTTCTTGTTCGGAGTATCCGAGCATTCTCGAAAAGGCAGCATTGATTCGTAGAGGTTTCATGGCCTGAATATCGAAGATTACCAGACCGTCGGTGATGCCGTTGTAAATGGCCCTTAGCTCTTCATGGCTTTGGCGCAACGCCTCCTCGGCCTGCTTTCGGGCCGTGGTGTCTATGGCGATGATCGACAGTGCCGTTAGGCGGTTGCCCTCGAAGATCGGGCCGATATGCGCTTCGTACCAACGGATCGCTCCGTCTGGATGAGCTGCGGAACCCTCGACGACGTCCGGTTCGCCCGTCTGGAAGACGCGATCCAAGCGCTCATGCACCGCACCGCGGTAGTCGGCTGTCCCGAAGTCATCCAGAATCCTCCCCAGAATTTCCTGCGGCATCACTCCAGGATCGGTACGATTGATGTAACGAATGCGATGATCCCGGTCCAGGATGAGGACGAAAACCGGAGTGTGCGCTATCAGAGAGTGCCAGACAGCTTCTCCTTGCTGCGGCCTTTCCGTATTGGCCAGTTGCTGCCGCAACTCCGTCAACTCGGCAAGAAGGTGCTCTCTGCTTCCCGCATCGTTCATGGCAGTGCCGTTCCGAAAGTCGGGTTTCGTGTGACGCATTTGCATCACCGCAAATGCCGTGCCCCACAATTGGCGGCAGCTCGACGCTCGAAGCTTGTGAAAAAGGTGCCTCGCAGGCCGGGCCTACCCCCCCTCCCTTCCGCCCGTGTACGGTTACGATGAGTGGCCGGGTAAATCGGCAATCAGCGCCCGTGGCTCAGTGTGGCGAGAACGCGGCGAAACGCCGGCTTCAGGGCTTCCCAGTCGCCTTCCCGGCAGCAACAGACCACCGTGATCCGCCGATCGACGCCGAGCGCGGTGAGGCGGTAGCCGTGCATTCTCCCGCCGAAACTGCCGCCGCCGGTGAACTCGGACAGCCGGCTGTCGCCAAAGGCGGTCTGCGTGGGCGTGGGTGGGCTCTCCAGAAACTTGGAAAACTCCTCAGCCATCTTCTCCTTGCCCATCTCGTGGACCTGGTAAATCGCCTTGAGTTCCTCGGGCACTTCCTCGTCGGAAGATGAGCTGTTGGGATCCATGATATTCCCGATTACGGAGCCCACCATGTCGGCGGTTACCTTGATCGAAGCGCTGCCGCTGGTGAAGCGGGCACTGTAGAAGCCCGACTGGCCGCCGCCGACGGCATCCCAGGCTTCGGGATAGTCGATGGCGAAGGACTGATCTTTGGCCTTGTAGTTTGTGAACGAATCCGGCACAGCAACCGGTCCGCTGCAGCCGGAAACCAATAGTCCCGTCATGTAAAGTGCGGCAATGCCAACGCGTGTGAGAACCAAGCTTTTCATGATGCTTTCCTTGCGGCACGGCGCCGCACAAAGGTGTCAAAAGAAGGCTACCACCGAGGGTTACTCGTCGTCTTCCTCGTCCTCCGCCACCTTCTGGGCCCACCAGGCGAGCCGGCCCAGCAGCCGGGCGTAGATGAACAGGATCGTCACCAGGATGGGACCGGAAAGACCGGCCGTGAAGAAGCCTTCATACGGAAAGAACCACAATGCCCATGCCAGCCAACCGGCAAACATGGCCGCAGTAATCGTATAGAAGGCAATCCACCCCCACCACAGATCGATGCAGGTTCGCAGAATCGGCCGAGAGATGAATCCCAGGACAGAGCCGCTTTCCATCGCCGACAGCAGAAAGATCGGGTACACCAGGAATCCCACGACGATCGGTACCGCGAGCGACTGCTTCATACTCAGCCAGTGTACCGCCGTGCCCACGAGAGCCGCCAACACCAACATTCCAAACGGATACCCGAGCGAGAAAAACATGTCGCGCCAGTCGCCCTTGGGCCAGTCGGTGATTTCGTCCCAGCCCTCGGCCGTCCCTTCGATGATCGCCAGGAGACAGCCCGACAGGTAAGAGAGCGAGAAGACGATGATCCAGCAGATGCTGAAACGCATGGCGTAGGCCGCCAAGGTCAGGCCGTGGTCGGCAAGCCAGAACGCCAGCACCACGCCGAGGAGCGACAGCGCAAGGCCGATCGAGCAGAAGAGCCACGGTGTCAGCGATTGCAGATACCACGGAAACCGCAGAACCCCCGAGAGAAAAGTCGCAGGCGGCGGAGGCAGTTCGTCTGCCGGATCGGGCAGGCGCTGGTGGCGTTCGAGGATCTCTTCAATCCTGCGGTTGACCGGCCCAGCGGCCGGTTCGCTGGGCATGCTGAGTGCGTAGACGTCAACGTCCCCGACGGGCGGTTTAGCGCTCGGGGTGACGGGATTGCGTTTGGGCTCCGCCATGGTCATCTCCCATTCTGCGCGGATCCAAGTTTGATCCGGAAGCATATTCCTTTGGGCCCGTTCTGGCAATAGGCCGACTGCCTGTGGGGGGGGGTGGTTTGGGTGCGAGCTTGACATCCTGCTTCACAATCCCATCCCCAGCAGCTTGCCGGCCAGCGAGGAGATGTCGGCTCGTGTTTCGAGTTTCTCGATCCGAAGCCATTTCATAACCAGTCCAAAAACCGGACCGCAGGCCTTGCGGATCCGGCGGATCTCGAACTCAGCGGTGTCGACGGAAGTCCCATCATGCGGCTCGAGGTCGGTGGCAGCCAGGGCCTTGGCTACCGCCGCAAGGTAGCGGGCGATTCTCGCCATCTTGGCGTAATTCAGCTTGTCGGGCGTGTCGGATTCCGCGTGGTAGTGGCGCCAGCGGCCGCACGAGAGAAACAGGTAAGGAACTCCGTTTGTGCGAAAGACGCCGTGGTCGCTCATGTCGCCCACGTACCGATTGAGGGTGGCAATCAGTCGGAGCCGCCGCGGCACGCGGACCGAATCGACTACGTCCGCAAGCCCGGGATGGCTTTCCGCACCCGTCATGAACAGCAGATCCCGCACGCCCGGGATCGCCAGATCATCGCCGATACGAGGCAGCAGCTTCGCCGGCCAACGCAACCACGGAAAGCTCCTCAACACCTCCGCCGGCACGAGGACGTCATGACCCACTAGGTCCATGATCAGGGCCGCGTGGACGCCTCGCTCGCGCACGTGATCGTGGTAGAAGCGGATGCTCCCCATAGAAGGTTCCTGGAAGTGCCATGGTTCTTCGGCATCGAAGATGGCGATGACGACGTCGCGGGGCAACTTCTGCTCTGCCAGCATTTCAGCGGCCGCCAGGGCGATCGCGACGGCGGCTGCGTTGTCGTCCGCACAAGGGGCCGGGATGACGCTGTCGTAATGGGCCCCAATGAGAATCGGTTTCGCCGAAGGCGACGCTCCCGGTATCACGCCGGCGAGGTTCACGAACTCGTCGCCGCCGAACGTGTAGGGAAGTTCGACGGAGTCGCCGCGGAAGGGCTCCAGTCCGAGTTCCTGCATCCGCCCGAGCAGGTATCGCCTGGCTTGGGCGTGGCCCGGCGAACCGACGACGCGGCCCTCGGGAAGCGCGATGGCGGCGACGTCGTCTTTCAACTTGCGGGCGAGTTTTGGCATCGGAAACACGGCCCTTATCGGCCCGAAATCCAGTCAAACACTCTTCCCAACAACCCGCGCGAACCGGGCGTAACCGTCATGCGAACGGCCGAAATCCGCCGCTGCTCATCATATTCCACTTCTACACCTTCATCGGGCCCAAAAGGCGGCTGATGGCCGTCCTTATGAGCAAGCCTCGCCGCCTCCTCGGACAGGAAGCGTGTCAAGGCTTGGCGGCGATTCTCGTGGCCATGGGACGATTCGTATTCCTTGAACCTCCCGACCAGCTCGTCATGCATCTGCGCGGGCAGCTCCGGCAAACTCTCGTCCGTAATCAGCAGATAAGCCGCGCCGCCTTCGTAGGGACCGCGGTAATGGCCTCGGGCGTTGAGTAGTCCAGAGGCCACGGTCGCAATGAAATCGCCGTTGACTTCATGGAGGGGAAGGCTCATCTCAACAAAGTGCCGGATGCCGTGCGCCTCGCCGTATTGCCGCAGCCATAGGGCCGCGTTGAGAGTTTCGGCCGGAAGATTGCTCGCCTCGTTGGCCCAAGACCAGAGCCACGTGCAGAAATCCTCGGATTCCGTCCCCAAGATTTGGCACTTCCAACCGTAGCCATTGCTGAACGTTAACATCCCTGTCTGTGTATCGAACTGCCAGCTTGCTTCTCCGACGAGTCCCAGCAGGTGCTGTTGTTTGGCGAACGATGCCAGTGCGTGTTGCTCATAGAGTTGCAACAGCGCCTCGCTCCGCCGGGCGAGCATCGGGGCAATGAAGTCGGCGATCACCAGGTCATCCTCAAACAAGTAGTACCGGCCGTCGATCCGCCACCGCTCGTCCGTTCGCAGCATCTCATACCGGCAGCGGGACGACATCCGGCCTGCACGCCTGGTGATGACGTGCACTTCCCCATCCCCAGGCTGCTCGATTCCGTCGATCTGTTCTTCCGGGTCCCAGGCCGACGGCTCACCATAGTGCAGGCTGGCGCACGACAAGTCACGCGGGGTGCAGTGCCGGGCCACGATTTCGGCCAGACGATCCCGCTGAGACCGGAAGTCGGGCAAGCCGCCGGATTCGTCGGAGGATTCTGCCTGGCAGCGGTCGTTCCATGCCTTCATTTCCGTCAGAAACGCTCTGAGCAACTGCTCGATTTCGGCGGTGTCGACGTGATTCATCTGTTTGCCTCAACGAGTTCGACCAGAGGATTCTTCAGGACGGTCCCGTTCGGACCACGCCGTCGCACCGTACCGCGCGGCAACCGGCTCTTGCGGTTTCCACTGCCCGGAGGCGGTCTTCTCCAAGCGCGGATCGCGGCCGTAGAGGCCATCCTGTTCGGCAACCGGCAGTTGGGGCTTGCTGGCCTGCGGGCGGTCCTTGCAGTACCAGAGGTTTTCGGCGAACCGGAACGTCTCCGGGGCGGTGCCGGGGCCGATATTGACGAATGTCTGGACCTCGGACCGGCGGAAGACGATCAGGTTGTGCTCGAAACGGCCGTTGCGGCAGGGCGCGAAGCCCGGGTCGCGGGTTTCCTGCAGGATGCGGATCACCCATTTTTCCGGATAGAGGATCGTATTGTACCGCACCACGGCCCCGTCGACGCCCACGTAGGCGATCGGGGCCTGAGTGCCCACCAGCGTGCAGCCCTCGACCGTGATATCCTTGGCCTCGTACAGGGCGTCGTTGGGCCGGAAGAACGCCCGCCCCGTCGATCCGCCCAGGTTGACCCCGCGGCCGATGTCACCTTGGAACCGGCAGCGGCGGATCGTGATCTGCGAGGAACCGCCCTTGGTCTGCGGGCCGTGTGCTTGCGAGAACCCGGGCTTGCCGGCGAACTCACACTGCTCAATCAGCCCCCGGTGGCAGCCGACCATGTCGACCGCTTCGCCACCCCAGCCCTCGACGCGGCAGCCGCGGACCACGAAGTCGTCGACTCCCGACATCTTGATTCCGTCGAAGTTGCCCTTCGGTCCCACGTCGGCCACTTGAATGTTTTCCAACACGATGTGGTGCGCGGGCGAGTCGTAGGTCCCGCCGTCGTCGACGTTGATGCCGTTGGCGCTTTGGCCCCGCACGGCAATATTGCGGAGCGTGAGCCAGGCACAGTCGCTCAGGTGCCAGCCGCCCTGCCCGCCCTCGAAACGTGGCGGATCTCGTGGGTCCGCCCCCTCGATGACGATCCTCCTCGCTTCGGTGCCTTTCAGATTGGCGGCGTAGACGCCGGGCCGATACTGCCCCGGGGCGATTCGAATCGTCGTTCCCGGACGGGCTTCTCGCAAAGCGGCCCGGAGGGCAGCGTCGTCGTTGACCAGAACTTCTGCACCGAACGCGGAACTTGCCGCCAGGAGGATCGGCAAAGCGATTGCGATCTTGTTCATCGGCTTTCCTTTCGACGATCGTGTCTTCAGCGCCATGTTTGCCTGGAGTCTAACAGAGGGTTTCGCATGATTTCA
This sequence comes from Thermoguttaceae bacterium, assembly GCA_040768665.1. Taxonomy (GTDB): domain Bacteria; phylum Planctomycetota; class Planctomycetia; order Pirellulales; family Thermoguttaceae; genus JABWBD01. The sequence continues at coordinate 37,664 of JAXGMN010000025.1, read as the reverse complement.
ACAAGAAATGCCGTCGTTATCGACGGCCGAGCCGCTTTCGTCCCGCGCGTATCGGCATCGAGCGCAAATAGGGGACAGGCGCATATATTGGGGGTAGTTTGGAGTGATGCTTACGAGGCCATCCTACGCAGACATTCCAATATATGCGACTGTCCCCTCTTCTTTTGGCACACAGTGGCTTTGAGCCCCTTCGGCAGCAGGGAGAGCCGACAGAGGTGCTGACGGCTACCCAACGCGGCCGGGGGTTGAAGGCAACGGCGATGCAAGATAGTCTTGACTGGGTAGCGACTCATTGGCGAACGCTACGTCGGGCACGGACCGCCGAGAGGGCTACGATCACGCAAGTGCAACAATCCTCGGTTCCCTTGGGCAGATTTGTGGCGACTTCCATCGTGATTCAAGATAAGTTCGAAGTACCGTTCGTCCGCTCCCTGGACGAGTTCCGCGCCTGGGCCGCGTCGGACGCTTCTGGGCAACAGGGCAGGATCGATTACATCGCCGGGCGCCTCGAGGTGGATATGTCCCCCGAAGATCTCTACTGTCACGGAACTTTGAAGACGCGGCTGGTCGTTGTCCTTGGGCAGATTATCGACGCGGAAGATCTCGGCGAGTTATTCACGGACAGGACGAGGGTCTCCTCGCCGGAGGCCGATCTTTCCGTGGAGCCCGACGTGGTGTTCGTCTCGTATGAGGCGCTCGAGAGTGGACGCGTGCGGCGGATTCCGAAAGCGGCGGGAGGGCCCGAGCGATACGTCGAGCTGGAAGGGTCGCCGGATTTGGTTATCGAGATCGTCAGCGACGAATCGGTCGGTAAAGACACACAGCGGCTGCCCGTGTCCTACTACCAAGCGAAGATCCCCGAATTCTGGCTGTTCGATGTGCGAAACGAGCGGCTCGACTTCCAGATCCTTTGTCCGGCGACGGCTGGTTACGAACGGGTTGCTCCCGATGCGGACGGGTTTCGGTATTCTGCTCTCTTTAAGCGCTGCTTTCGCCTTTCCCGCCGGAAGGGGCGAGCCGGCGGATGGCAGTACACGCTTCAGCAGAGATGACCTGGCGAGGTGAAAACGGGGGCATACGATCGGCTTGCTGGGTTTCCATTTTTCTTCCTCATTTTCATCCGTGCCCCGGCCTTGCCATCCGTGCTATCAGAACAACTCAAGGACAAAGTAGCACGGATGGTAAAGCCGGGGCACGGATGAAGGAATCGGTGGAACAGAACCGGAGGTCGAATCAGCCGATAGAACCACTGAGTTTTCACCCACCCAGAGATGACCTGTCGCCCTCTTCCGGTGCGTAACTCCCTCCACGCTGAAGCCGCTGTGCGGCCAGCTCCGCATGTTCTCGACCACCTCCTGCGACGCGATCCGCACGCTCCACTGCCCGCTGGTCCGCGCGTTCACCAGCAGGTATCCGCTCGATCGACGAGCCCTTCTACCCTTTGCTTTTTCCCGAGCTCTGCGTCTTTCTGGCTTTGACGGAAGGCCGGGGGAAAGGTAACGGTTAGATCGTGTGCATCTTCGAGGAAACGGCGGAAAAAGTCTGGATGAGTTCGTGTGCAAGGCCATCACCCAGCCCGAAGGTCGCTAAGCCATTTTGAGTCCTCTCGCAGATGGTTAAGAACAACTTCGACGAGTATCGAAAAAGGCTCGCTCAGCCTTCACCGATCGCGCGGGTCCGACTCGTCGCATTATAAAGCGCGCTTGGGACCATTCCAATGCGATCCTGCTGTGCGAAAACATGCCTTCGTCCTCCCGCCCTCCCCCCTGTAGCTGCCGGGTGGTCCGGGGCAATGGGTCTTGGAAAATCGGTGGGCTTGTCCGCCAAATTCGAGGAGAGGGCTGTGACGAGCAGACTCGCGGGGCAATGTCCCGCTCGGCGGCCGGACCCTGCCCCTGGACGGATTCGGCTTGGCGGATAAGAATGGGCGATGGCCGCTGGGGCTGAGATGCGATTCTCGAACGCAAACCGGAGTGTCTGTGTGAAGTTCGTTGTCTATCTGCTCGCTGTTCTTCTCGGGCTGCTGGGTCTGGTCTTTGTCGTGGGAGCGCAGGGGCAGGCGATGCGGATCGTCGTCGGGTTGGTCCTCCTGATCGGGGCGGGGACGCTGGTGTGGATGGCCCGCATGCAGCCGAGCCGGACGACCGTGGTCCAGAAGATCGATCTCTCCGGAGACGTCAACCTGCAGGATCTGACATGCCGGTCGTGCGGGGCCTCGTTGAGCGAACGTTCCGTTCACGTTCAGGCGGGTGCGGTTTTCGTCCACTGCGAGTACTGCGGCGCCGGCTACCAGTTGGAAGAGGAGCCGAAGTGGTGACCGCCGCGGCGCGTTTGGCGGATCGGCTGGTCGCGGCACTGCGCCGCGACTGCGCAGGCATGATCGCCGCCTTCCGGCCCCCGGTTCGAATACGTCCGGGGCTGTTTACCTATCGTGCTGCGCTGGCCGGCGGCGCGCGGCGGATCCATCTTCGCATCGACGCCGACGGCAACGGCCTCGTCCTGGTCGACGCCACCGATGCGATTCATCTCAACCGAACCGCCGCGCTGGTCGCAAAACTCGCACTTGACGGGACGAATCTGGATGAGATCGTCGGACTGCTGCGCCGCACTTTCCGTATGGCCGACGTGAACCGGCTTGCTCGCGAAGCCTCGTCGATCTGCGAAGCCGTGCATCATCTGACGAACACGACCGATCCGTGTACGACATGCGGGCTGGCGAAGATCGCCCGCGCCCCGTGGTTTGGCAAGTCGCCGCGGGCGCCGTACAAGGCCGACCTGGCGCTGACGTATGCCTGCAACAATCGCTGCGCGCACTGCTACAACTTACCCAGCCGCGCCGGCATGCCTTCGCTGGACGCGGCCGGTTGGAAACGCGTGCTCGATCGCCTCGCCGAGATCGGGATCCCCCACGTGATCTTCACCGGCGGCGAGCCGACGCTCGTGCCGGGACTGAGCGAACTGGTCGCCTACGGCGAGTCGCTCGGCTTGATCACCGGACTGAACACCAACGGCCGACGCCTGGCGGACGGCCGCTTCGCCGAGTCGCTCGCGGAGGCCGGACTTTGCCACGTGCAGGTGACGATCGAGTCGTCCCGGCCGGACGTCCACGACGCCATGACCGGCGCGCGGGCGTTCTACGAAACGGTGCAAGGGATCCGGCAGGCTTTGGCCGTAGGGCTCTATACGATCACCAATTCCACGCTCACTCGCCGCAATGCCGAGGACGCCGAAACGCTGGTCGATTTCCTGCACGACCTCGGCCTGCGGACCTTTGCCGTCAACGGCATGATCTATTCCGGATCGGGCCGGACCAGCGGCGAGGCAATCCCGGAAGGCGAGATGGGGCCGCTCTTGGTCCGGCTTCGCGATCGGGCCGGCGAACTGGGTATGCGGATGCTGTGGTACACTCCGACCGCCTACTGCCGGCTCTCGCCCGTCCAACTGGGGCTGGATCCCCGGCGGTGCAACGCGGGTGAATACTCCCTTTGCGTTGAGCCCAACGGCGACGTCCTGCCCTGCCAGTCGTACTATGAACCGGTGGGCAACCTGCTGTACGATCCTTGGGAAACGATCTGGAACAGCCCGCAGTTCCTTGGTTTTCGGCGGCGGATCCACGATCCGGCGGCCGGCGGACTGCCGGAGGAATGTTGGGATTGTCCCGACCTTGAGTTATGCGGCGGCGGATGCCGGATTGAGCGAGATCATACCACCAAACACCGCGCGTGTGCGGAAAGGATTTTCCCATGAGCCGAGCCAGGCCCTTGCGAGAGATGCTCAAGCAGTTGACACCGAAGCCGGAGGATCCGTTGGCGCGGGCTGGAATTGCGCCGGGGCTTTACCACGCGATGCGGGAAATCGACGGCAGTTACACCCGGTTTCATCTCCGTGTCGATCGCAGCGGTCAGGGGCTTCTTCTGGCCAACGCGACCGCGGCCGCCCGATTGAATCCGTCCGGTGTCGTCATGGCCAAAGGAATTCTGGATGGCGCGAGCGAGGAGACGCTGCTTCGGCGGTTATCTTCCGCCTTTCGAAACGTGAGTCCGGAGCAGGCGAAAGAAGATATCGAGCGAGTGCGCCGGTTATTTGCAGATCTCGAAGCGCCCGGCGACAACTACCCGATTCTGAATCTTGCGGATCCGACTTTCACCAAAGACGCTCTGCCCCTGGAGAAACCCTTTTCGGCCGACATCCCCCTTGCCGACCTCGAGCGTCTGGTGCCGTTGCTCGACCGGCTGTGGGAACTCGGCGTTCCCCACGCAACGTTCATCGTGGAACCGAGTGCGGATACGAAGGATCTGGTTCGTGCCGTGGAGCGGGCCGAGGACCTTGGCATGATTGCAGGCGTCCGCGCCCGCGCGAGCGATCTCGTCGACGATGGACTCATTCGCGAACTGGCCCAAACCGGCGTCGATCATCTGAATTTCTACTATCTTTCCAGCGATGAACATGTCCACGATTCTCTCGTCGGCGCCGGCGACTGGAAGGCGGCTAAGAAGTGTGTCGACAGGGCTTTGGAGAACGAAGTCTGCCCCGTGGCCGAGGTGGTGCTCGTGCGGGCAACGCTGGAGAACGTGGTGGAGACGATGGAGTCGATCGCGACGCTGGGCGTGAGAAACGCCGGGTTCGTCGGCATCGCGGCCGGTGTCGGCGAGCTGACCTGCGAAGCGCTTTCGGAGGAGGAACTGGCCCAGGCGGCCGAAATCGTCAAGGTGTCGGCCGACGATTTCGGACTGCGGCTATTGTGGTATCCGCCCGCGAGGTTTGACGTGAACGCAGCGCTGGCGAAACAGATCCGCCGCGCTCCGCGGTGCTCTGGCGAGGCGGCCATGCGGCTCGAAGTCGACGGCTCGGTCATTCCCACGACTGGACCTTTCCATCCGGTGGGAAATCTGTTTGCCGATCCTTGGTCGCGTATCGCTTGGCAGTAGGCAACCTCAACTTGGTGGTCGAGTTACCCCGCATGGCGGTTACGCGTCTCGCTTGCCCCCGTCAATCCCGCAGATTCGCTATAGTTTGCAGAATGCGTCGTCGATGACAGGGCAAGAGTCGAAGTGATGGAAAAAGGACTGGCTCCGCAAGAGTTTGTATCTTCACGCCCGCCCCCCTACTGTTTACTCGCGGTGCCTGTCCCGTTCTTCATCCCTTTTTCATCAGGCCAGGGCAAGAGCCATGGTCCACATTGGGGAGACTGCTTTGCGTTTCGCGCACGCAATATCGGTCGGAATTTCGCTTCTGGGTGTTTTGTCCGGATGCACGACCCCAAAGTACTCCCAGTGCTCGCGTCACGTTTCCGAGTCCGGCGTGGCGGACGAGGCTTCGCTCGCAGTGACCACGGAATCAATAATCCAACCGGACTGGGCTTCGATTCCTGCTTTCGAACGCGTCGATCAGATCTTGCGCCGTCAGCCGCAGCCAACCGCATACCACGTCGTTTCTCGTGAACAGGTCCAGTGCCGGGCCGCGGCGAACTCCGTGCGCGGAAACCTGCTGGCGACCGAGGCCCAACTTGTTTGCTGCACGCACTTGGATCGGTACGGTCGAGTGACTCCCGAGGGAGCCGTCTTGTCCAATGCGATGGCGATTCAAGCCGTCGACGAGCGAAACGCGTCGGCGGCCGACGCGCTCGAGTTGTTCTACGGCTTGAAGGAAGCGCAACTTCAACGGGACCTGATCGTGCGAAGCCTTCGCACGATCGACCAGGCCATTCAGGACTATCGGCATATCCAAGAGAGAGGTCTGACGCTGCCCGTGGGTGACGCGGATTTGATCAGGCAGCGAAGGGACTTGCTCGAGCGGCAAATTGACCTGGAGCTGTCCGCCCAAGAGGCGCAGGCAAACTTATTCCGGCTCTTGCGACTCGATCACAAAGAGGGAGTCGCGCTGTCGCCCGAGGCCGATCTGAACGTGTCGGTCGAGCCCGTGGATGTAGAACGGGCGGTGGCGACCGGGCTTGCGATGCGGGCTGACATGGCGCTGGCGCGGCTATTGGTCGACAACGTAAACAAGGAGACCCTATCGGCGGTTCGGGCGGCGGTCCAGCAGATGCAGGTGCTCTTAGCGGCCAGCTCTCCACGCGAACGCTTGCTCCGGCGCATGCTGACGGGCGGGCAAGCCTCTCGCGAATTGCAGGCGCGGCGAAACCAATTGGAGACGATACTTGGCGACCGGCGCGTCGCCGTCGAGGAAGAGATCCGCCAGGCGGCGCGCGAAGTGGAAGCCCGCTTGCGGCAGGCGGCCTTGGCGAAGCAACAGTGGGAAAGTCTTGCCAGCCGTGTCGAGGAACTCCGACAGGAGCGGACAGCCCGAGCGATAACGCCGTTTGACATCCGCACCGCCGAACTGCGGGCACTCGATGCCGAAAGCGACGCGATCCACGCTTTGGTGGCCTGCCACGTGGCGGAAGTGAAACTTCGGGAGGCGCAGGGGCTATTGGCCCATGCATGTGGATATGACCTGCCGGGATCCTGCGGCGCGAGCAGAAGGGAACAGGCACCTTTTGGCCCAAAGCCTCCGCAAAATGAGCCAGTCCCCGACGGTTTTGGGATAGACCCGTATTATCAAGCAGGAAGCGGCATGCCTTCGGAGGGCCTTGCCGGATTCTTGAGTCGCTCCGGCACCGTCAGTCATTGACGTTCGAACAAAGCCCTGCGCAGATCCTCCTCGAACGCGCCACCGGAGAAACTCGCGGATGAGCGCCGATTCCTGAACCAGTACGCTCCACTCGTGTCGAAACCGTTCCGCCGGAAGCTATGCCGGCACCGCGCAGGAGAGGATCTCCGCGGCGAGCTGCCGGTAGTCTTCTGCGCCGTTCGAGGTCGGGGCGTACTGAAGGATCGACTGCCCGAAGCTGGGCGCTTCGGCCAGCCGGATGTTGCGGCGGATCCGGGTTTGAAACGTACAAGCCTCGGCCCAGGGCGTCGGTCCGTCGCGCTGGGTGCGGAAGAAATCATCCACATCCTGGCTGACTTCGCCCGCCAGACGCGTCGTGCCGTCGAACATGCAGAGAATCACGCCGCTGAGCTTCAATCGATGATTCAGCCGCCTAGCTACCAGATCGATGGTTTCCAGAAGCTTGCTCAACCCGTGCAGAGCGAGGAAGTGAGGCAGAAGCGGGATGAAGACCTCGTCGACCGCGGTCAGCGCGTTGAGCGTGAGCACGCCGAGCGACGGCGGACAGTCGATGAAGAGGTAGTCGAACTGGCCGTCGTCCTCGGCGAGTTTGTCGCGGAGGATCTGCTCCCGGCCGACGACTCCGGAAAGCTCGAGTTCCGCGGCGGCCAGGTCCAAGTGAGAGCCAACCACCCACAGATTTTCATCCACCTGCCGGCGAACGTCCGTCAGCTTCGCATTGGAAACCAATACCTCGTAGACCGACGGGACCTGCGGCCGGGGCTCGATGCCGAAGTGAAGGGTGGCGTGTGCCTGGGGGTCCATGTCGATCAAACAAACTCGCTGTCCGGTTGCAGCAAGCGCGGCGCTGACGTTTACCGCCGTCGTCGTTTTGCCAACCCCCCCTTTTTGGTTCATGATCGCGATGGAACGCATGAGATCCCTCTCGTAGGCAGTGAAAAGCTCGATCACGTCGGGATGCGCGGCCACACGGCCTTTTTAGTGGCTATCCGGAAACGGGGACTGACTCCCGGATGTTGTGTATCAGCTCTCACCTTCATGCAAGATGTAGGGTGCCTGTCCCCGTTTCCGGATAGCGTCTTAGCGAGCGGCCGATTATAAGAAGGCCGATCGGATCATCCTAGGTCAGATCCGGTCTGACGAAAAAAGGGAACGGCTCCGCAAAACCTTCTACCTGCTGCCGAGACGCTATTTATTGTGGTCCCTGCCCCCTTCTTCGCGGCAGCCGTGGGACAGGCTCCAAGTAAAGTCCGCTTCCACTTGAGATCGATCGGGTGCACCGGAGGGAAGCCCGGCGCGTGCAAGGTGGGTAGGTGAAAACGGGGGCATACGATCGGCTTGCTGGGTTCCCATTTTTCTTTCTCATTTTCATCCGTGCCCCGGCTTTGCCATCGTGCTATCAGAACAACTCAAGGACAAAGTAGCACGGTGGCAAAACCGGGGCACGGATGAAGAAATCGGTGGAACAGAACCGGAGGTCGAATCAGCCGATCGAACCACTGAGTTTTCACCCACCCACGTGCAAGGCCGACGGGCAGTCGTGAACCGGATTGGGCGTGGTTTTAGCCGAAGCGCCTGCCAACGGCTCTGGCAGGAACTGGCCTGGGGAGGTGAAAATCCGCGATCTCCTGGCAGCGTGGTGTTTTCTCGTTCTGTTCCGCAACGGCAGCGGAGGAGAATGCCTTGGAAGCCAAGCTATCCAGGAGGTCTTCTCTGCGCTCTTCATTTCTCTTTTTCAACAGCCCGCAAGCGTGGCAGGGGGAAATGGGTGGCGGCAAGCCGCAATCCGCTTACCGGCGGTTTGTGGAAGCGGGCATTGCGAAGCCACCCAAGAATCCATTTCGCGAGGCGGTCAGCGGCTGGTTGCTGGGAGGTCAAGCGTTTGTTGACCGCACGAAAGGGCTCGCGAAACAGCCGAAGCATCGAGACGAGGTCCCGTCGGCGTCCTCTGGCCCATTTGCCTTTCGAAACGGTGGTGGCTGCCGTGGCGGATTGCCGAGGGAGGATATGCATACCACGTGCTGAATCGGGGCGTCGGGCGGAGGCGCTGTTCGGTGACGCGGGCGCGCTGGACTATAATGGAGAGGTCATCTGCACGTCACCCGTATTGAGGTGGAACAAAATGTCCGTCTCAAACTCCGAGTCGCCACCCCCTCCAACGTTCGGTCGAGCTGCTGGAACAGCGAGTTCAGGCACTCGAGGAACGAGTGGCCCCCAAGCAGTCGGCGCCTTCGCCCATCGACCTGCCGAAGTTGATGGTGGATGTGTTTCGCGTCACCCAGGAGCTCTTTCCCGGCGAGGTGTCGGCCCGCGTGATGAACGATCCTGAGTACCCGGAGGAGCATTTCACCGTGATTGAGGCACAGGCGAGCAGCCCCCCGAGAAAGTGGTGGAACGGCGCGTGGAATGGCATAGGCAGTGTCGCGGCTGTCCCCGTATTGCTCAACGTTGTGCCTTACGCTGGATCATCAGGAATGAAGGCAGCCGACTACATCAATTTGCCGGGAAGATCGCGACCACGTATTCGAAAGCGGCAGGTTGCCGTTCGGCAATCAGCCGGACATACTACGGCGCTTCCATCTGGCGAAGTCCTTCCTCGGTCGAGTGGATTCACGGCTGCCGGAAATGCCAGCACGCATGCCTTTGTCCATCAGCGACTCTCCAATTGCGGGCATTCCGAGGCGGCCCTGGCTGGCTTGTTGCTGGCAGATCCTATGCCGATCGTCTCGATGCGGACTACGACTTGGGCAAGAAGCAGGTGGAAAGCGTGAGTTACGCGAGAACGGGCGTCGTGACGGCCCAGCGAATTCAGAGCATGCTCGGCCGCTGGCCTTCGGCGTAGAGGGTATCGAAGGCGAGCGAACTCTTGCCGGACCCGCTAACACCGGTAAAGCAGATCAGCCGGTTGCGGGGCAGCGTAAGACTGACGTCGCGGAGGTTGTGTTCGCGGGCCCCTTTGAGGACGATATCGGAAACGGCCATTAAGCGGCGGCTCAGTGGAGTGGGTTGCGATCGAGCGAAACTATGGATTATAGGGCACGCACGTTCACAGGAGCAAGCCGGCGAATCGTATGGGTGCGGCTCTTGCCTTGCTTGGATCCAGCGGGAGAAATGTGGCTGCCAAGAGTCGCGTTTTTCCAATTTCGTGAAGTCCCCTGCCACCCAGGGCACCTATAGCGGGGTGAACGCGGAGCAGTGCGTGTGGTGCCCAAGGTCGCGATTTCTCAAATCGGAGAGGGATTGGGCACCACGCGCTTCCGGGTGGGAGGGCCGCCGATTCGTGGCGGCGGGATCTCGTGCCGCAGGCCATGGGCGGGGACCTGGCGCGCTTGCTGTGGAGAGAAGCGAGCAGCGGCTGGGATGAATGAGAACCAAATTGTCAATGAACTCCAAAGCCGAGGAGGCGCGAGCGAGATCGGGCCGGCGGCTTCGCGGATGGACATGCGTCCAGTTTCCGGTATGAGTATGATCGATGCGGCGCCGATTGTCAAGCAGATTTTTCAGCCACGGGAAAGAAAGGCGAGGCAGGGGAGTTCTTTGCCAGGTTGGGCTTTTTGGGATTTGAGTTGGGCGAGAGTCGCGGTTGGAAGGGATTGGTTGGGCAGGGTTTGCGCGGGCAGGCGTGCTCGCAAGTTCGCATCGGCCGAAAGCTGGGTGGCAAAAAAGTCGAGGAAAGCTTGCCGCTAGCGGAGACTATGCGGCCCCCTGCCATCGCGCCGGAAATCCAGTAGGATGGGTGCGGTTCTAATCGCATGTCAGCAGTGCCGTACAGGCGAGGAGGCCGAGGGATGGCCCAGAACGTCGTGATCGCCAATCCGATCATCAACTCTCCGTTCGCGGAGTCCTCGCGGCACTTCTTCTTCGACGAGGAGGGGATCACCGACCGGATCGTGGAGAGCCGGCGGCGGAGCGAGTATTTCGTGCCGATTGCGCGGCCCAAGAAGAAGAGCAAGGACAAGCAGCTCACGTTCGACGACTGGACGGCGGACCGGATCGAAGAGAACAAGACGGTGAACTTCATCCGCCAGCGGGTCGCCGCCTGGCGCGAGGGGAATTACGCAGAAATCACCTCGTGCACCCGGCGGCTGCTGGAACACTGGAAGAGCCCGGACCGGTTCCGGCGGCTTTTCTTCTGTCAGATCGAGGCGCTGGAGACGCTGATCTATATCGTCGAGGCGGCGCATAAGTATGGCGACCAGGTGATTATGAACGACCTGCGGCGAATTGCTGCGGCTCGCTTGCAAGATGGCGACCGGCTCGGGCAAGACGGTGGTGATGGCGATGATCATCGCCTGGCACACGCTCAACAAGCTGGCCAACGCGCAAGACAACCGGTTTTCCGACACGTTCTTGGTGGTCACGCCCGGAATCACCATTCGCGATCGGTTGCGGGTGCTGTTGCCCAACGATCCGCAAAACTACTATGAGGCCCTGGACCTCGTGCCGGCGGACCTGCGCGACGATCTGCTCAAAGCGCGGGTGCTGATAACGAACTTCCACGCCTTCAAGCGACGGGAGAAGATCCAAGCGGGCAAGCTCACCAAGCAGATCCTCACCGCCGGGAGCGATGAGAGCGCGCTGACCGAGTCGGAAGGCGAGATGGTCCGCCGCGTGTTGGGGGGGCTGGGCAACAAGCGGAACATTTTGGTGCTCAACGACGACGCCCACCACTGCTACCGCCGGCGGATCGGCGGGGAACCGGAAGACCTCAGCCGCGACGACCGCCAGGATGCGGAACGGAGAAACGAAGAAGCCCGCGTCTGGATCAGCGGTCTGGAGGCGGTGAAGCGGAAGATCGGCGTGAAGGCGGTTTACGACCTGTCGGCCACACCGTCCTTCTTGCGAGGCTCGGGCTACTCCGAGGGGACGCTTTTCCCATGGGTCGTGTCGGATTTTTCGCTGATCGACGCGATCGAGTGCGGGATCGTGAAGGTGCCGCGGGTGCCGGTCTCCGACGACTCGATGCAAGGTGATGTTCCGACTTACCGCGACCTCTGGTTGAGGATCCGCGACGATTTGCCCAAGAAGGGTCGCAAGGTGGGCGATGCCGCGGAAGAGCCCCGCGTGCCCGCGCCGCTGGAGGCGGCGATCCATAGCCTCTATTCGAATTACGAGAAGTACTATCGGCGCTGGGAGAAAAACGACGATGCGAGGCTGGGCGGGCTGACGCCGCCGGTGTTCATCGTGGTGTGCAACAATACGAACGTCTCGAAGATGGTGTTTGACTACATCGCTGGCTGGGAAAAACCGCTGGGCGACGGCTCGACGGTGGCCGTGCCGGGTCGGCTGCCCCTGCTGAGCAACGTCGAAGGAGGCCGGTTCCTCGACCGGCCGATGACGATCCTCGTCGACTCGACGCAACTCGAGTCGGGCGAGGCGATGTCGCCGGAGTTTAAGAAGATCGCCGCCAGGGAGATCGACGAGTTCAAGGCCGAGTATCGGATCCGCTTCCCGGGCCGCGACGTGGAGAACCTGACTGACGAAGACCTCTTGCGCGAGGTGATGAACACGGTCGGCAAGCCGGGGAAGCTGGGTGAGCACGTCCGCTGCGTCGTTTCGGTTTCGATGCTCACCGAGGGCTGGGACGCCAACACGGTGACGCACATCCTGGGCATCCGGGCGTTTGGCACGCAGCTTCTCTGCGAGCAGGTGGTGGGGCGAGCGCTGCGGCGGATGAGTTACTCGGCCGACGCCCGCACGGTCGACACTCCGAACGGCGCCGCGGAGATCGAAGCCTTTCCGGTGGAATACGCCGAGGTTTACGGGGTGCCGTTCTCGTTCATTCCGACGTCGGGGGCGCCGGTTGATCCGAAGCCGGGGCCGATGCCGACGCACGTGCGGGCGCTGGCGGAGCGGGAGAAGGAGTGCCTGATCACGTTCCCGCGGATCGACGGCTACCGCTACGAGCTGCCGGCCGAGCGGCTCAGCGCGCGATTCGACCGCCGCAGCCGGCTGAAGCTTTCGACGGAGAATGTGCCGACGAAGGTGCAGGTTGACCCGATCGTGGGCGAGACGAGTGTCCATACGCTGGACGATCTGAAGGAGGTCCGTTGTCAGGAGATCGATTTCCGGCTCGCCCGCGCGGTGCTGGAGCGGTATTTCCGGGACGACGACGGCAACGTGAAGCCGTGGCTGTTCCCGGACCTGCTGCAGATCGCCCGCGAGTGGCGGGAAGAATGTCTGGAACTGAAGGACAACGCCTTTCCGCAGCTATTGATCCTGGTGGAGCACTTGCAGGATGCCACCGACCGCGTCTACCAGGCGATCGTCAGCGCGGAGCCGGGCGAGAAGCGGCTCTTGCCGATCGCCAAGCCGTATGACCCGGTCGGATCGACCCGCTGGGTCCGTTTCGACACGGTGCGGCCGACGTACCGCACCGACGAGCGGAAGTGCCACGTTTCGCATGTCGTGGCCGACACCGACTCGTGGGAGCAGAAGATGGCCCAGACGCTGGAAGAGATGCCCGAGGTGATCCGTTACGTGAAGAACGACCACCTGGGCTTCACGATCCCTTACACGGTCGGCGGCGAGCGGAAGAACTACGTGGCGGATTTCATCGTCCACCTGAACGACGGCCGCGACGATCCGCTGCAGGTGCTGGTGGAGGTGAGCGGCAAGCCGAACCGGCTCAAGGAGGCCAGGGTGTCGGCGGCCGAGAAGCTCTGGGTGCCGGCGGTGAACAACGCGGGGCAGTGGGGGCGGTGGGCGTTTGTGGAGATCAAGGATCCGTGGGACGCCAAGCGCGAGTTGCGGAGGAAATCATGATGGCTTTCCGGTTCGACAAATATCGCGAGAGGGGAGCCGCCTGATGGGCACCACATCCGCGATCGAATGGACGGAATCCACGTGGAACCCCGTCACGGGATGCACGAAGATCAGTCCCGGTTGCAAGCACTGCTACGCCGAGCGGATGGCAAAGCGGCTGCAGGCAATGGGCCAGGCGAACTACGCCAACGGCTTTCGCGTCACGCTCCACGACCGCGCGGTGGAACTCCCGCTGCAGTGGAAGAAGCCTCGCACGATCTTTGTCAATTCGATGAGCGACCTGTTCCACAAGTCGGTGCCCGTCGAATTCATCCTTCGCATTTTCGAGACCATGCGGCGTGCGGACTGGCACCTGTACCAGGTTCTCACCAAACGTTCGGAGCGATTGCTGGAATTGGAGGCACAGCTTCGCTGGGAGCCGCACGTTTGGATGGGAGTGAGCGTGGAGAACCGAAACTTCACGTACCGGATCGACCACCTTCGCCAGACGGGAGCCTCGATCAAGTTCCTCTCGCTCGAGCCCCTCTTGGGGCCGCTTCCCGACCTTGACCTGAAAGGGATTGATTGGGTGATCGTGGGCGGCGAGTCCGGCCCGGGCGCGAGGCCCATCAGTGCCGATTGGGTAATCGAGATACGCGAGCAGTGCCGGCAGGCGCAAGTGCCTTTCTTTTTCAAACAATGGGGCGGTGTCCACAAGAGCCGCGCCGGGCGGGAGTTGGAAGGCCGGACGTGGGATGAGATGCCAACGCCTCACCGGGAGGCGGTGCGGATACGAAAAACCAGGACCGGTTTCTCCGCGATTTTCACTTCGGGTTGACGGCGGCCGAGGAAAAGGAGGAGGTCACAAATTGTGACCTCCTTGCGCGACGGAACACGAAAACGCGAAGGTGCGAAAGCACGAGAACTGGAAGGTGAGTCGTTCATGGCCAAGAAGAAGGCAAAACGCACCGGCACTACGGCGGCGACCACGCCGATCGAATCGGTCCGGCACAAGCAGAAGCGCAAGAACATCCCGACGGAAGAACTGCGGGATTTCGTGCGGAAGGAGGACCAGGCGGAGCGGCCGGTGCTCTATCCCCGCGACCCGTCGCTCGATCCCCAACTCGTCTGGAAGGGCAAAGACGAACAAGACTCCCAGCCGCTGGCTGTGCCGGCCGTGCCGATCTACATCCAGGAAAAGATCCACCCGCAGCACATCATCGAAGACCTGCGGGCGTCGCTGGCCAGGCCGGCGAAAGCCCGCGAGCAGCAGGGAATGTTCGATTTCTACGACGACTTCAATGGGCTGCCGGAGGAATTCGACCAGCGGATCGATTTCTATCAACACGAGGGGAATTGGCAGAACCGGATGATCCTGGGGGATTCGCTGCTGGTGATGAATTCGCTGGCGGAGAAGGAGGGGTTGCGCGGGTGAGGTGCAGATGATCTTTATGGATCCGCCGTATGGGATCAAGTTTGCGTCGAATTGGCAGGGTGGCCCTGCTTGCCTCATGCTTCCGTCGGCGCGTTCGGCTGGCTCCGTGTGGCACTGCTTGGAGTTGAATGGACGAACCATGGGGAGCGAGCTTGCCACAACTCCAAGCAGTGTTCGTCCACCGACCAAGCGGCTTTCCCAGGCGAGTGGATCGGGCGTGAAGTCACCGCGGAGAGGATAGGCGAGTCGGTTCGCGATTCGGCACTGCTTGGGACGCAGCCAGTCCACTTCGCGAGGCGCGAAAATCGACCTGCCCCCTTCTTGGCTTCCTCGTTACGGCGGCAGAACGAGCTCGTCGGGGAGCGTGGGCAGCGGCGTCCGCAGGTCCCCGATGCCCGCGTTGACGATCCATTGGGCGGCTTCCGCTTCAAGGTCCCAAGGCCGGTTAAGCAGGATACGCTGAAGGCCGGCACGGTCGGCTGCCTGTGTCGGCTCCGGAGAAAGGCGACCGCGCCAACTCCCGTCCGGTCCCCAATGCGAGTGACGGCGGTCGTCCAAGAGCTGGACGAAGGTGCGCACGAGTCCAGGCCATGTCGGCATGCCCCACCAATGCGCGCACGCCAGCCCGCCATGCGCTGCCGCCCGGTACAGCGCGAACCGTGGGCCGCGCCGCGCCGCGCCGGTGACGAAGCCACTCAGCGTGCGGTCCACATGGTCGGTGAACTCGCCGAGGTCATCGCCAGCCAGGGCGGCGAGAGTCACGCCGGTCGGTAGCCGGCGACGCGGGCTGACCAGCCACCGGAAGATCCGCACTGCCAACCGGTCCACATCGTCCGTGTCCAACCCGTCCACCGGCGACGGCGCGGTCAGGCCCGCCTCGCTGCGCCAGCGCCGCATGATCTGGCGGACCCGCCACGTGGTGTGCGCGTTGACGCGCAGCATGTCGCCATCGCTGAGCGGCCCGTCGCCGGCGTGCCAGTCCTCGACGGGGCTGTTACGCCATCCGCCGTTGACGATCCCGACCGCGGCCACATCGAGCACGGGGCCGAGTTGACTGGGGTCGATGCCGACCTGGTGGCGCAGCACCGCCTCAAGCAGCGCTTCCTCCCGCTGCGGACTTATCTCGTCGCGTAACGCGCGTAACGCCGATGTCTGGTCGCACTCGCCCATACAAGTTAGGATGCCAGAGGGTGCCGTCGAGCCCGGATCCGCCGGGATGCGGATCAGCGACGGAAAGCCGGGCGTCCGTCCCGCGAGCTCGACTGATTGTAACATGAGACGAGCTCTTACCGCACCCTTCCCGGCCGTGTTGGTCGACTGCGCTGCTGGGGAACGCCATGTTAGGGGTTTTCTGCCCGGGATTCAATTGCCGCAAAAGAGATCACCATGAGAACATCCCCGCTGATCCTCGCTGCCATGCTGCTGACGTCGCCGGCCGTCCTGCACGCTGCGGATTCTGCACCCAAGAAACCGAATATCATCTTCCTCCTCACCGACGATCAGCGCGACAACACGCTCGGCGCAATGGGGCACCCGTTTGTCAAGACGCCGAACCTCGATCGGCTCATGCGCGAATCCGTGCGTTTTCGCAACACCTACATCGCCGAGCCGGTGTGCTCGCCGAGTCGCGTGTCGCTGTTCACCGGGATGCACGAGCGAGTGCACGGCGTCGGCTTCACGTCCTCCTATGAGTTGACGGAAGGTCAGCTTCAACGTGCCGCACGGTTCCCAGACCACCTCAATGTACCCCGATTATCCCGAGTGGCACAAGATGACCCGCCCTGCCAACGAGAATCCCAGGCTCCAAGGCAATCCGTTCTACGACACGCTCTATCGAAACCTCGGCGTCCGACCGCTCGTGGAAGGCAAGAGTGCTGCCTGGCGCGAGTCGTTGTTCCTGGAAAGCCTCTACACGGGCCGCGACAACCCATTCCAGGAGGGTATCCGTCGCGGCAAATGGAAGTACATCCGCATGTATGACGGCAAGGACCAATACGACGAAGCCGACGTCGATTTCACCGGCAGGAAGCCCGAATTCGAGATGCTCTTCGACCTTGCGTCCGACCCCGGCGAATGCAACAATCTGATCCAGTCGCATGCCGGTAGCCCCGTTCTCGCCGATCTCCGGCGCGAGTGTGCGGAGCAGTCCGCGGCAATCAACCGGCGGCGGGAAGAATTCAAAAAATTGGTGGACGTACAACGACGCGCAGACCCAGTCCCGGCAGGGGCCAAGAAGAAGCCCAACCGACGGTGACGTTGTTGACACAAAGATTCGCATGCACTGCCTCGTATTCGTTCAGGAGGACTTCATCATGATCCGTTGGAAGACGTACGCTGTCCAAACACGCAACCGGCAGATATCGGCAATCCATGGTTGGCTGGCGGCAATCGCAATCTTCGTCGCGATCGCTGCATCGGCGGTCGCGCGAGCCGGCGACTGGCCCACGTATCGCCGCGACATTGCCCGAAGCGGCGTGACCGGCGAGCAACTCCAGCCGCCGCTGGGCGAGTGTTGGACGTTTCGCCCTCGCCATGCGCCCGAGCCGGCTTGGGGCGACCCGAACCCGCGTCCGGTCGGCGGATGGTTCGGCCACCACGAACTTCGCAGGGTCCATTTCGACGACGCCTTTCACGTTGCGGTCGTCAAGGGAACGCTCTATTTCGGCTCGTCGGCCGACGGCAAGGTGATTGCGCTGGATACCTTGACCGGAAAGATCCGATGGAGCGTCCTTACGGGCGGGCCGGTTCGTCTGGCCCCCACCGTCTGGCGCGACAAGGTATACGTCGGCTCCGACGACGGCTTCGTCTACTGTCTCCGCGCCGCTGACGGAAACGAGCTCTGGAAATTCCACGCGGCGCCCGGGCCGAACAAACTTCTGGGCAGCGGCCACATGATCTCGCTCTGGCCGGTCCGCACCGGGGTGCTGGTCGACGACGGCGTCGCGTATTTCGGCGCGGGGATCTTTCCGGCCGAAGGAGTCGCCATGTACGCGGTCGATGCCGAGAACGGAGAGTTGATTTGGCGCAACGACTCGTGCGCGTCCGCGCCCCAGAGCCGCATCTCACCCCAGGGATATCTGCTCGCCTCCGAGACCCGGCTTTTCGCTCCGCTGGCCCGAGTCTCGCCCGCGGCCTTCGACCGTAGTGACGGTCGCCTGCTGTACGAAGCCTACATCGAGCACATCATCGGCGGTTCGGACGCCACACTTGCGGGCGATCAGTTGTTCACCGGAACCGAGGAACTGATTGGCTACGACGAGGCGTCGCACCGTTCGCGTTCCGCCTGGTTCTGGGCCCATCGCCTGGTCGTGAGTCCCGAGGCGTTCTATGTGGCCGACGGGCGGGAGCTGTTCGCGGTCAACAGGACGACCTACGGCGCCGCCAGCCTTCGTCGCAAGACGCTGCTGGACCGGAAACGCGATCTCACACGAGATCTCCAGGCCGCCAAGAAAGGGCCGGAAGCCCGGCAGAAGCAGCTTCAGACCGATCTGGACGCCCTGAACGAGCAACTCCGCCAGGCCGAGGCCGAGATGGCGGCCGGCGAGATGTGGCGGGTCGCGTGCGACTGCGACGAGTCGCTCGTTCTGGCCGGCAAGACGCTGTTTGCCGGGGGCCAGGGAAAGGTCGTGGCCTTCGATGCCGCGTCGGGCGAATCGCCGTGGACGGGCAAGATCGACGGAAAGGCCCGCGGACTTGCCGTGGCGGACGGACGGCTCTTCGTCAGTTCCGACTCGGGCGCGATCGCGTGCTTCGGTCCCGAAGGTTCGCCGATGCTCGGCGAGATCGAGCAGCCGGCGACCGAATCGCCTTTCGGACGCGATGAGCTGACTGCGGTTTTCGAGGCGGCCGCCGATCGCATTGTCGACACCACCGCAATCCGGCGCGGGTACTGCCTGGTGCTGGGCTGCGGCACGGGACGGCTCGCCTTCGAGTTGGCCAAGCGCACGGAGCTGAAAATCTGCGGCGTCGAGGCCGATCCGGAAAAGGTCGAAGCGGCACGCAAGGCGCTCGATGCCGCCGGGCTGTACGGCGCCCGCGTGGTGATCGAGCAGGCCGAACCGTCGCAGGTGCCGTTTTCCGACTACTTCGCCAACCTCGTCGTCTCGGAGGAAGCGCTCCTTTCGGGCCGGATGCCGGGCAACGCCCGCGAGGTCTTGCGGATGCTCAAGCCTCTGGGCGGCACGATTGCGATCGGCCAGCCGTCGGCCGCCGAGGGGAAGGTCAAGCCGCTTGAAACCGGTGCGATGCGCCAGTGGCTTGCGGAGGGGGAGATCGACGGGGGCAAGATCGCGGAGGAAAACGGCAGGTGGCTCGATTTTCGCCGCGGGCCCTTGCCGGGCGCGGGAAGCTGGACCCATCAGTACGCCAACGCGGGCAACACGACGTGCAGTGATGACCAACTTGTCCGCTGCCCGCTCGGCGTGCTCTGGTTTGGAGACCCGGGACCGACCGAAATGGCCGAGCGTCACCGCCGCGCCGCCGCGCCTCTGGCCATCGGCGGACGGATGTTCATTCTGGGCGAAGGCTCCGCAGATCGGATCGGCGCGGGCGAAAACGCGATCATGGCCTACGACGCCTACAACGGGCTGAAGCTGTGGGAACGAAAGATCCGCGGGGCCCTGCGGGTGAGCGTCACCCACGACGCCGGCAACTCGGCGGCCAACGCCGACAGCCTCTTTGTCGCCGTGGGCGATCAATGCCTCCGGCTCGATGCCGCAACCGGCGAGACGAAGACGACGTACAAAATGCCGCAGGCATCCGATGGAGAGCGGCGGCTCTGGGGCTACGTGGCCGTGGTCGGCGACCTGCTCTACGGCTCCCGCACCAGCAAGGGCCGCACCGCCGACTGTATCTTCGCGATCGATCTCGCCAGCGGCCAGGTCCGCTGGCAGCAGGAAGGCCGGAGCATCAGCCAGGGGGCCATCGCCATCGGCGACGGAAAACTCTTCTTCGCCGATACCGAGGTTACCGAGCAGCAGCGTCGCGAAGCGGTGGCCGAGTATGCCAGGCAGATGCGCCGCGAAAATTCGGCGCCGGACGGCAGAAAGCTGGAGACCTCGGTCCATCGCGTCGTGGCGCTCGACGCGATTTCCGGCAAAAGACTTTGGGAGAAACCGGTCGAGGTCACCGACGTCGTAGGTGGCTCCAACTGGTGTTCGCTAGGCGCCAGCTTCGACCGCGACGTCCTCTTGCTGTTCGGGGTGTTTCTCGACGGCCACTACTGGCAGCAGTTCTTCGCCGGGCAGTTCGAGTCGCGGCGCGTCGTTGCTCTGTCGGGAGGAGACGGCAGCCTGCTCTGGTCGAAACCGATCGGCTACCGCGTCCGCCCGATCGTGGTCGGCGACACACTGCACGCCGAGCCCTGGGCCTACGATCTGAAGACCGGCGAGCAGAAGACTCGTATCCACCCGGTGACCGGCCGCGAAGAAGCCTGGCAGTTTGCCCGCCCGGGACACCACTGTGGATGCCCGGCGGCGTCGCCGCACACGCTTCTGTTCCGCTCCAGCAACCTTGGCTGGTACGACCTCGTGAACGACGATGGGACGCAGCACTTTGGGGCTCAGCGGCCCGGTTGCTGGATCAACTTCGTGCCGGCCAACGGTCTGCTCATCGTGCCCGAGGCAAGTTCCGGCTGCATGTGCCCCTTCCCGAACTCGTGCACGCTGGTCTTCAAGACCAAGGAGGAGAACCGGCAATGGGGGTACGTCAGCCAGCCCGGCCCCATGACGCCGGTGCGACGCCTGGCGTTGAACCTCGGAGCGCCGGGTGACCGCAAGGACGACGCCGGCGGCTTGTGGCTCGGCTATCCGCGACCCCGGGGCTCGCTGGTCCTCGCGATGAGCGCCGGCATCTCGCTGCTGCCGGGCGGAAGCAATTTCAACCACGACCCTGCCTATCGCTCGATCGAGGGAACCGACAAGCCTTGGCTGTTCTGCTCCGGAGCGCACGGACTGAAAGAGTGCCGGTTGCCATTGGCTGAGTCGAGCGACGGCACGGCCCGCTATACGGTGCGCCTGGCGTTTGCCGAATTGGACCACGACGCCGCGGGCAAGCGGGTGTTTGACGTCAAGCTCCAGGGTAAGGTTGTGGCGGAGGATATTGATATCTTCAAGGAAGCCGGGGAAAAGAACCGGGCACTGGTCCGAGAGTTCAAGGGGATCGTTGCCGATGAGGAACTCACCGTGGAACTGGTCCCCAAGGCTTCAAAGCCGACTGCCGATCAGATGCCGGTGCTCCAGGCAATCGAGGTCGAGCGGGAGCAGGTGCTCACGCTCGGCTTTGGCATCCCCTCGTTCCTGCTCAACGATGCCAAGCCCGAGCAGACGGGCGAGCTGGTTGTCGTGAACAACAAAGACACCGATTTTGCCGGGACTCTGCGCATCGCGGCACCCGTCGGTTTCAACGTTACGCCCGCACAGACGGCAGTGAACATCCCCGCCGGCCAGAGAGCGACGATCGCGCTAGCGGCTGCCGTCGCCAAGAAGGGATCGGCGGCAAAGCACGTCATCGGTGTCAATCTCGTCCTGCCTGACGGCACGGTCGAATGCCGGAAGGAAGCCGAGCTGGAATACCTTGGCGACCTGAGGCGCACGGTCATCGCGGCTACCGAAGATACGTACGCCATCCAGTCGACGGCGGCGGACAACGTCGGCACCAGCGGCGGGCTCAACGTCGACGGCGGCGACCGCAAGCTTGGCGATCAACATCACAGTATCGCCTATCTTAAATTCCCGCTGGCGATCGACGGCAAACCGGTTTCGGCCCTGCTTCGACTCTACAATGCCGGCAACCCCACGGGCGATTCCGGGCAGGTCCGCCTGGTTGTGTCTCCGTGGAGCGAGAAGGCCGTTACCTACAAGACCCGGCCTGAACTGGGAGAGATCGTGGCCAAGATTGGCTCGGTCGCCGAGAAGCAGGTCGTGGAGATCCCGCTGAAGGTGTCGTTGGAGGGCGTCAAGGAGTTGAGCCTGGCGATCGATCCGACGGGATGCGACGGCGTGAACTACATTTCGCGCGAGGGCGGCAAACCGCCCGAACTGGTCGTCGAGTATGTGAAATGAACGCGGCGGCACTTGTGACGGTCGGCGGTTTTGCGGCCATCGCGACTTCCACGATCCCTGCCGTCCGCGTGTTTGCCGTACTCTCGGCCGTCGCGGTACTCGCGGCACTCGTGGCCGATCTCATCCTCACGCCGGCCCTCGTGCTATGCTTCGCTCCATCAGGCCCGTCCGGAAATCCCAGCCACTTGGTACGCAAACGACACAACAAGCGCCGGCGAGCCGACTCGCCGGAGAGTCTGTAGTTCGGCATACTCCACCGCTTAATGTCCGGCTATCGGTGCCACGGCGGGGCGAGAAAACTGATCGCTTCTTCGAACGTCGCCTTGCGCCGGAAATCGGTCGCCGGACGGTAGGCGGGGATGGCCGGATCCGGGTTGAGCCAATGAGGATGCTGCCGACCAAAGTAGCTGCCATAGAACTGGTAGTTGGTGTCGACCCAACGACTGAGCACCATCAGTTCCATTTCCGTGAGCATTGTGGAGTGGTCGTCGGTCGCGTTCTTCGGATGCGAGGGGTCGGTCAGCACGGCAATCAATGGGCTCGTGGGGCATCCCAGGCTCCCCGGCGGCATATAGACGCCGTTGTAGTTGCCCCGATCGCCCTGGAGGAACGATGTGAATTCGGCGATGATCGGGCCGGCCAATTCCCTGCGGGCCAGTTCTTCGTAGGAGGTGTTGTAAAACTGGGTCACCTCGCCAGTCAGCCTCAGTCCGCCGGCCGGATCTTCCGCACCATGGCAACCGACGCACCGGGCGTCGAGAATCGGTTGGATATCTGTGGGGTAGTGGATCACCTGGCCCGCTTGTCCATCGCCGCCGTTTTCGACCAGGTCGCACGGCTGCGCCTGCGGCTTGCTTGGCGGCCTCGTCAGGGCGCGAGGCGTCGTGGAGCCGTCCAGCCTGGTGGTATGGTTGGCCTGTCCGTGACAGCCCGTGCAGGAACGGACCTCGCCCGCAGCGTAGTTCACATAGGTTCGCTCCCGTTGGAGTTCCCGGAAGTCGGCGTCCAGGGCCTGAAAGAAGATGGCCCGATTAGCCGGTACCACGAAGTAGGCCGAGCCGTCTTTCTCCACCGGCACGACGCCCCACTGCACCCGAGGCCAAAGGGCGGCCTTCCAACTCGAGCTGCTCAGCGACGGCGACCAGCGCCGCCCCGTGGACCAGTAGCGCGGCAGCGCCTCGTTGATCCGCAGCCACTTGACATCCCCCGGCTTAACTCCTTCCATCCCCTGGTAGACGTTGGCCACCAGGCACACTGCCTCGTTATGGGCCGCATACTCAGCGTTCCGGATGGATTGCAGTTGGGGCGGAACCGTTCGCGCCGCCAGCGGCAGCGGATGCCAACAGGAAAGTGCCGCGTCGGCGTGGATGAACCGGCGGCGACCCTCGGTGTCGATCAGGTAGATCGCGTAGGCGTTGGCAACTTCCTTGTAATGGTCCGTGGGGTCCACCTTGTAGGAAACCAGAAACTGCCGATCGCTGACGGGGAAGGGATGCGTATATAAGTGCCCGCTGCGGCCGTCGCGGTCGTGGACGTATCCGCCGTCTTTCGTCCGGAAATGCCAACCGGCTTCCGTCCGGCACTCAACAAACACCTCGGGCGTAATGTTGATCACCGGATAGCGGTCGTCGCCGCGGATGAAATTCGCCTCGTCCGGGTCGGGGCCGCGCGTCCGCATGCCCTTTCCGCAATCGACCAGCATAACCGACCCCAGGCAACCGCCTTGCGGATAATGGCACGTCCCGACGCAGACGAAACGGCGGTTGCTGCCGGGAAGCGGCTGCGGGTACGTATAGACCGTCGTCTCGTCGTCGGCCAGCCCCCAGAGTTCTTGCGATCGCGTGCCGTCGGGATTCATCGACCAGACGGTCTTGGCCACACGGGCGCCCTTGTCGATGTATTCCCACCGGTGATACATCACACGGCCGTCGTCGAGCACGACCGGACAAAGCTCGCTTACCGGACTGCGAGTGAGCTGTTCAACGTGCGTGCCGTCCGCATCCATCCGGTGCAGCCCCGGGGCGACCAGCGAACCCGATCCACCGCACAGGATCGTGTGCTCGCAGCGGGTCGAGGAGAAGAGGATCTTGCCGTCGGGCAGATAGCAGGGATGAATGTCGTCGGTGTGCCAGGAAGGATGCCAGCGTGCCGCTTTTTCCACCTCGTCGGCCGGCGGAAGGAGGACCTGGCGGAGGCCCGTGCCGTCGGTGTTGACTTCCCAGATGCGGAACCCGGAGCCGGGATCCCGACGGAAATCAAAAACGACCTTCTTCGCGTCGAACGACAGGCTGATCTTGCCCACAAAGCCTTTGCCGCCCGGCAGGTCGGGGGCAGTGACCACCGGCCGTTCCGAACGGGTGCGGATGCTGTAAATGTAGATGCCGTTCTCCGGTACGAACCGGTCCGCGCTGGTGCCGTTGTTGATATCGGTGTAGTAGTGATCCGAGGAGTAGGGCTTGCGTTTGACGAACAGGATCTCGTCGAAGCCCAGATCCTCCGCACGGATCGCCACGTCGCTGGGCATCGGGCTGTCTGCGTGAGCCGTTTCGCACGTTTCTGGAATGCCGCCGACCATCAGGATCGACAACAGAGTCTCGAGAGCCCAACCCCGAGAGAGGATTCTCGCTTCGCTCGACATCGAAGTTCCCTCCCACGATCGCTTTGTGAAGTGCACCCCAAGCGCTGCATTCTTGAGTCTAGTGAGCGAAATGGCCTCGGTCAAGAACGCCCATGTCCGACAAGCTCAGAGCTGATAGTCGCGAATATCAGAAGTCTCACGAGTTCGGCTGCCCGTTCCGCGTTTCGCGATGGAGCCGCGCGGAGAGAGCCGATGTGGTCCAAGATTACGGCATCTATCTCGATCTGGATTGCGCCGACGGCACGCCGCCTTGGGGCCAGATCGCCCGTTTACGGAGACCGTCGCTTGCCTGCGACCTGGAACCTTGATAACGTGTGTCTATGGACCTGAGCCGCAACGTAATGCTGATATGGGTCGTTTGCCTCACCGGATTCCACGCAGGCCACGGTCTTGCCCAGGTCGCACCCCTTCCGAAAGCCGAGGACGCGTCGTCGACGAGCGAGGCGGAGGCGAAACGCAAACAGGAAGAGCGGCGACAGTTTCAGTCCCAGGAACTGCTCACGGCCAAACCGGGCACCTGGATCTTTCAGCCCGGCGAAACGCCGAGGATCGTCTGGCGCGACCTGGAAGGAGTCCGGTGTCTGGGGTGCGACGGCCGACTCCGCGTCCGCTGGTTCGACGCGAAGCTCCAGGAGTTTCCTGCGCCCCGCGAGCCTGGCCGGTGGCTGGCATGGATCGAAGGTAGGGCTCCCAACGGAACGCCGCTCCGTCGTTCAATGACGTTCTTTGCGCCGCCCAAGGACCTCCTCAGTTCCTATGTTCCCGATCTGACGGCTGCCTTTCCGGACTTTCCCGGGCCCGAGGCTCCGGCCGTCTTGAGAGAGCATCAGGCGGAAATCACCCGCGCCGCGAGTGACATGCTTCTCCGCACGCTCGCGGACAGCGAAAAGGTTGCCATCTTGATGGCCGGACTCGCCGAGGCGAAGCCGCTGGGACGGCCGGCGAGATTCATCGAATCCGCCGGCGTGGTGAACGATGGTTACCACCTGGAGCTGAAGATCAGGCTTCAGGGCCTCCAAGATCGGGTCCGTTCGCTTCAGCCACCGCGTCGCCGCGATGTGCCGGCCACCACGCTTCACGAAGGATCGCCGGCCGAGGCCGGCGTGAGCCCCGACGCCAAGGCCCGGATCGACGAGGTCTGCCGAGGATGGGCGGAGGATACCGGCGAGCCGATGGTGACGCTCGTCGCGCGCCGCGGCGTCATCGTCACTCACGAGGCTTTTGGCCGCGACGCGGGCGGGCAACCGATCGGGCGCGACTACCGCTGCTGGGTCGCCTCGATTACGAAGACGGTCACCGCGCTGCTGTTCAGCCAGTTCCTCGATCAGCGGCGAATCGAGCTGGACGATCCGCTCTCGGTCGTCTTTCCCGATTATCCGGAGGGCGATCCGCACGTGCCGACGTTCCGGCAGTGTTTCAACCACACGAGCGGCCTGTCCGGCCACGGCGATTGGGGCGGCATGCGGAACCCGCATCTGGAAAATATTATTCTCAACGGGATCGACGTAAACGAACCGAACGTACGGTATGCCTACAGCGGGCTGGGCTTCGAGCTGGCGGCCAAGGCGATGGAGCTCCTTGCCGGGAATCCGGCCGTCCGGCTCTATCACGAGCATCTTTTCCAGCCCCTCGGCTTTGGCGACGTGCCGATCGGCAACGCCAGCTCCGACGGCGAGTTCACTGCGATGGAGCTCGCCATCCTTGCGCAGTGGATCGCCAACCGGGGCAGCTACGGCGATTGGGAGTTCATTGCTCCGCAGACGTTCGACCGGCTCCTGCCCGAGCCGCTTCGCGTGCCCGAGCGTGGCTACGTGGAGGACGAGGGGATCGGCCTGCACTGGATCCGCCACGTGAAGGCCGGCGCTCCGCGAGACTCGAAGCGGGCGGAAGATTTGCTCTTCAGTCCGCGCACGATTGGCCACGGCTCTTTCTCCGGATGCATACTGGTCATTGATCCCGAGCAGCAACTCGTCGTTACGCAGGTCCGCAAGGAGAGTGGCGAGCGCAGCGCCGAATGGTCGGCCCGCTTGTTTCAGGCGATTGCTGCGGCGGTCAAGAACGATCGGGACACCGCCGCCGGCAGCCAAGAGACTGCAACGGAAGTCAGTGGTCCGTCACGACGAACAAAGCCATGAACTCATCGACCGACATTGAATCGATCTGCTCGGGATCGCGGACCAGGTCAAGCACGGTTTGAAGTTGTGGGCCGCTCAGACGTGTCGCCACGTTTGCCTCGAACTTTTCGGCCAGCGGCCCGATCGCCTCGGGACGGCGACGGCGATGGCCGAGCGGATATTCGACTTCCACGCGATCGGTCGCGCTGCCGTCGGCGAAAAAGACTTGCACGGCGTTCGCGATGCTCCGCTTGTCGGGATCGAGATAGTCGCGGCTGTAGCGAGGCTTCTCGACAACTTCGATCTTGCTCCGCAACCGATCGATCCTGGGATCGCTCGCGAATGCGTCCTGGTAATGCTCCGCAGAAAGCGTTCCTTCGAGCAGGGCAACGGTGGTCATATACTGGAGACAGTGGTCGCGGTCGGCCGGATTGCCGAGCGGACCTCGTTTGTCGATGATCCGGACGGCCGACTCCTGCGTCTCGATTCGCACCCGCTGGATCTCGTCGGCCCGGCCTCGCACCTGGTCATGCAACCGGACGGCGGCCTCGACAGCGGTCTGGGCATGGAACTCTGCGGGAAAGGCGACCTTGAACAGAACGTTCTCGATGACGTAGCTCGCGAACGGGCGGGCAGCTCGCAACGGTTGGCCGCGGAAGAGGGCGTCGCAGAAACCCCACACCGGCGCGCTCAGCGCGGAGGGATACCCCATCTCGCCGTGCAGTGCCATCAGCGCCAATCGAACGCCGCGGCTGGTGGCATCACCGGCCGCCCAGGATTTCCGAGAGCCTGTGTTGGGGACATGGCGATAGGTCCGCAGGCAGCCGCCGTCGATCCACGCGTTGGACACGGCATTTCGCACCTCAGTTCGAGATCCGCCCAGCAAGGCCGCGGCGACGGCGGCGCTGGCCACCCGGACCAGGAGCACGTGGTCGAGCCCCACGCGGTTGAACGCGTGGTCCAATGCAAGGATGCCCTGGATTTCGTAGGCTTTGATCATCGCAGAGAGGACATCGCGGACCGACAGCAGCGGCTTCATGCCCGCCCATCGGTTGACCCAGTCGGCAGAGGCGAGGATCGCGCCGAGATTGTCCGATGGATGGCCCCATTCGGCCGCGAGCCAGGTGTCGTTGTAGTCGAGCCAGCGGATCATCGTGCCAAGATTGAAGGCGGCGTGAATCGGATCGAGCTGCCAGGCGGTTCCGGGCACACGGACGCCACCGGGCAGGACCGCTCCGGGAACCACCGGGCCGAGCAGTTTTGTGCATTCGGGGTAGGACAGAGAAAACAGTGCGCATCCCAAACTGTCCATCAGGCAGAGTCTGGCCGTGCGGTAAGCGTCTTCGCTACGGATTTCGGCCCCGACGACATAGTCGGCGATGTCGAGGATGAGAGGATCCCACTCGTCGGAGGTGATCGTTGTGGCGATGCGCTGTTTTGAGGGCGAGCTTTGCACGCTAGCTGTTGAACCTGATTCACCTGCCGGCCGGCAGGGGTCTACTGGCTTGGGCACTGATTGGTTAGCTGTTGGACCTGATTCACCTGCCGGACGAGCCGGCAGGGGTCTATGGGCTTGGGCACTGATTGGCTAGCCGTTGAACCTGATTCACCTGCCGGACGAGCCGGCAGGGGTTTATGGGCTTGGGCACTGATTGGTTAGCTGTTGAACCTGATTCACCTGCCGGACGAGCCGGCAGGGGTCTTGGACCAAGTTCGTGCGGGCAATGGGCGTGGTTCGGGGCCGACGTACTCGGCGGCGGGACGAATCAGCTTGTTGTCTTCCCTCTGTTCGAAGACATGGGCTGCCCAGCCCGCGACGCGTGCGAAGACGAACAACGGAGTGAACATCGCCTTGGGAATGCCCAGGCACTGATAGAGGGGCGCGGAATAGAAGTCGACATTCGGGAAGAGCCGCTTCTCGCGCCACATGACCTCTTCGATCCGTTCGCAGATCGCGAACAGATTCTGTTCGCCCTCGCGTCGGGCCAGGCGTGCAACCCACGGCTTGATCACGTCGGATCGCGGGTCGCTGACCGTATAAACGCGATGCCCGAACCCCATGATTCGTTGTCTCCAGGCAAGGGCTTCCATGACCCCGTCTTCCGCATCGTCGGGGTCGGTGAAGCACTGGATCAACGCCAGTGCGGCTTCGTTGGCTCCGCCATGCAGCCAGCCGCGCAGGGTGCCGATGCCGGCGGTGATCGCCGAGTGGAAATCGCTCATCGTGGAGGCCGCGATGCGCGCGGCAAAGGTCGAGGCGTTGAACTCATGCTCGGCGTAAAGGATGAGCGACAAGTCCAAGGCCCGCTCGTGCGCCGTTTCCGGCGGCGTGCCGTGCAGCAATCGGAGGAAATGACCAGCTAGAGACGGCTGATCCGAGCCGGTTTCGATCCGCCGGCCAAAGTGGCTGAAGTGATACCAGTAGAGGAGCACGCCGGGCAGCGCAGCCAGCAGCCGGTCGGCGACCTTTTCCTGGTCGCTGAAACGCCGCTCGCGCTCCATGCAGCCCAGGGCGGAGCAGCCGGTTCGCAAAACGTCCATCGGATGCGTTTCGGAGGGCAACTGCTCGAGGGCCGTCCTCAGCGGTGCGGGAACCTTGCGGAGGCGGATGAGCCGCCAGCGGTACTCGTCGAGTTCGTTCGTCGCGGGCAGACGTTCGTGGATCAACAGGTGAGCCACTTCCTCGAAAGTGGCCCGTTCGGCCAGATCTTCGATCGAGTATCCGCGGTAGGTCAGGCCGACTCCTTCTTTACCAACCGTGGAAATGGCAGTTTTCCCCGCCACGACGCCGGCCAGCCCGCCCGTCTTTACTTTGGTTTGTTCCGTCGTGATATGGCACCCCTTTCTTCAAATTCAGTGTCAACCTGCCGCTCATGGGCATGGTAATCGAGAGTTTCGTAGAGTTCGTCGCGCGTCTGCATCATGGGGATCGCTTCGCGCTGCGTTCCGTCACGACGAATGGTCTGGTAGACTTTTTGGGCCGCGGAGTTCATCGCCCGGAACGCCGACAGGGGATACAGGGCCAACTGCACTCCCGCGCGTTTTAGTTCCTGCAACGTGAAGAGCGGCGTCCTGCCAAACTCGGTCAGATTCGCCAACACCGGGACATGGACTTCAGCGGTAAACTGTCGGTAGTCGTCGAGGCTGCCGAGCGCCTCGGCGAAAATCATGTCGGCACCGGCTTCGACATACCGGCAGGCACGGTCGATGGCGGCGGTCAAGCCCTCGACGCAGGCCGCGTCGGTACGGGCCATGACGATGAAATCGGAGTCCGTCCGAGCGTCGACGGCCGCGTGGATCCGGTCCGACATCTCGGCGATCGAGACGAGCACCTTCCCCGGCCGGTGGCCGCATCGCTTCGCCGCTACCTGGTCTTCCAGGTGCATTCCGGCCGCGGCGGCGTTTGCGAGCGCCTGCAGGGTACGAGCGGGATCCCCGAATCCGGTATCTGCATCGACCAGCAACGGCAAGTCGACGGCCTCGCAGATACGTCGCGTGTCGGTGACGACATCGTCCAGTGTGGTCCAGCCCAGGTCCGGCAGCCCGCGCGACGCGTTGGAGACGCCCGCCCCCGACAGATACAAGGCCCGGAAGCCCGCACGAAAAGCCAAGAGCGCGGAGTATGCGTTTACCACTCCAACCGTTTGAAGTGGCCGCTCCACAGCCAGGGCGTCAAGGAGGGTCGTTCGCGATCGCTGCCGATCGGGCATGAGGAGATCTCTGACAAGGAAATGGACATGGAATTCTAGGTGGGCGCGCTCGCCAAGGCAAAAATGGCGCGGGTGTAGGTGCCTCCCCCTCTGGCACGCACACACGCTGGGTTGATCCTTTCCTTGAGGGCTCAATAATTCCCCTAGACACTTCATGTTGTCCGTTGCTGAAGGGAACCATGACCACGCTGCTCGAGCGCACTGGCGATCTTGAGGCCCAGGAAGACGCCATTCGTCATGGAAGCGGCGAGGCGGGCAAACTGCGGCAGAAGCAACTCGGGCGGTTGACCGCTCGCGAACGGCTCGACGAACTCTTGGATGAAGGCGCTCCGTTTTGGGAACTGGGGCTATGGGCGGCCTGGCGGATGTACTCGGAGTGGGGCGACGTCCCGGCGGCGGGCGTTGTCACCGGCATCGGAGCGATCCATGGGCGGCAGGTGATGGTCGTTGCGAATGATGCGACGGTCAAGGCCGGGGCCTTCTTCCCGCAGACCGTCAAAAAAGTCCTTCGCGCTCAGCGGATCGCGATGATGTTTCGGCTGCCGCTGGTGTATCTGGTCGATTCGGCCGGCGTGTTTCTGCCGCTTCAGGATGAGATTTTTCCCGATGAGGACGATTTCGGACGGATCTTTCGGAACAACGCCGTGATCTCCGCGATGGGGATTCCGCAGTACGCTGCCGTGATGGGCAACTGCGTGGCGGGCGGTGCGTATTTACCGGTGCTTTCCGACACACTTTTGATGACCGAGGGCAGCCAGCTTTACCTTGCCGGCCCTGCGCTGGTGAAGGCCGCCATCGGACAAGAGGTCGATCCGGAGGAACTCGGCGGCGCCCGCATGCACGCGGAGATCAGCGGGACCGTCGACTACCGCGAGCCCGACGACCACGCCTGCCTGGCCCGTCTGCGTTCGCTGATTGAACTCCTGCCGCAACGTTCGGACAGCGAGCTTCTGCATGAAGCCCGGTATGCTCCCGAGCGCGATCCCCAGGACGTCTACGAGATTGTGCCGGCAGACGGCCGTGGGGAGTACGATGCGCGCGACGTGTTGGCATGTCTCGCTGACGCCGGCTCGGTGCAGGAGTACCGGGCGGAATGCGGTCGCACCCTGGTGACCGCCTTCGCCCGCATCGGCGGCCGATCGGCAGGAATCGTTGCCAGCCAACGGCGGCGGTGCAAGTCGGGCAACGGTGAACTTCAAATCGGAGGGGTTCTGTATAGCGATTCGGCCTCGAAAGCGGCCCGCTTCGTGATGGAGTGCAACCAAACGGGGCTGCCGATCGTGTTTCTACAGGACGTGCAGGGATTCATGGTGGGCAAGCAGTCCGAGCAGGCGGGGATCATTCGCGCCGGGGCAAAGCTGGTCAACGCGGTGAGCAACAGTATGGTGCCAAAGCTGACGGTGATCGTGGGCGGTTCGTTTGGGGCCGGCAACTATGCCTTGTGCGGGAAGGCCTACGATCCCTGGTTGATCCTGGCCTGGCCTTCGGCCCGCTATGCCGTGATGGGCGCCGATCAGGCGGCCGGCACGCTGCTGAACCTCCAACTCCGCGATGCGGGGCGCGAAGGGCGCACGGTCGCGGACGAAGAGAAAGAACGGCTGCTGGAAGAAATCCGCCGCCGGTACGAGGAGCAGACCGATATCCGCTACGGAGCCGCGCGCGGCTGGGTCGACGCGGTGATCGCTCCACACCAAACGCGGAACTGGCTGGCTGCCGCCCTGGCGATGATCCCGGACAAGGCGGCCTGT
Source organism: Thermoguttaceae bacterium (assembly GCA_040768665.1). Taxonomy (GTDB): domain Bacteria; phylum Planctomycetota; class Planctomycetia; order Pirellulales; family Thermoguttaceae; genus JABWBD01. The sequence continues at coordinate 5,584 of JAXGMN010000025.1, read as the reverse complement.
GGAGAGTTCCGCACGGGAGTGCTGCAGGTGTGATCGCGGCCGTCCCATTTTCTTCTCAGGACGCATCGGTTATCACGATTGGTGAAGTGTAAACATGAAGCGTGGCTTCCACCAAGCCAACTTGGTCATGGCCTTTCGCCGGTCCTGGGATGCGGTTCACGCAGAAGCCAGAAGGTCTTGCCAATTCGAGGCATCCAACAGGCGTTCCGTCAACTTCTCGAGCCGATCCACATCCACGATTTCGCGGATCGTGGTTTCGACCATCTCGTCTGCCGCTCCAAATCGTTTTGCTCCCTGACGCAGAAGCATTGCCTGGAGTGCCTTTACCTCACCTTCTCGGACAATCGCTTGATACGTGACAGACTCTTTCATCCGAAAAACTCCTCGCAACAGTTGATTCACAAGATCCCCGGAGTAGCGCAGGCCCATCAGGACCTCGGTCGCAGTCCACAAAGTCCCGGCTTCCTCCGGCGTAGCCTCCCGATCGATTCGATCCGCCATTCGCCGGATCACATCCGGCAGATCCAGCTCCGTCACCCTACTGAGTGGGGCCAGCGGCAGAACCCCGAGGCCCGCACTCAAGAACGTATCCACCGGCAACCGCCACACACGCAGGAGTTGATAGCGAAACACCAAATACGCCGGCTCCGCGGGGAACGCCCGTTGAAGTACCCCCGTCAGTTCCGGACCGTCGGCCGACCGACGGAGCAAGACTACGACCGTTCGGACGAGCATACCGTGCTGCCGCTCCAGCAATGCATTATACGCGTGCAGGCTAACCGGCAGTGAGGTATCGCGACTGGATTGCAGCTCCAAATGCATGAGCCAGGGCGGGTCCTCGTCGACTCGCAGTACCCGGTCGGCCGCGGCGGTGACCGTAGCCAGTTCCGCATCAACGATTTCCACCTGGGCATTGGTCACACGGCCGGAAAGAACCAATCAGTCTGCCGGGCGGACGTAGACCAGGTACTTGGTGCTGGCATCGTAGGGGTGGGGCATTTCCTGATTCTAACACCCGCGCAACCAGAAGACAAATGATATAGCTACTCTCGGCAGGGATCCGCCCCATAAAATAAGCAGGGTATCCATCGCTGCACTTTGCGATCGAGGGGATTGGGTAGGGGAGACCTGGGATGTCCGAGGCGGTTCGAATCGGCAATGCTTACGGATTCTGGGGCGACCGCCTCGATGCGGCGGGGGAGATGCTCGCACTGGATCCCGATCTCGACTACCTCACGCTCGACTTTCTCGCCGAGGTCTCGATGTCGGTCCTGGCGCTGCAGAGGTCTCGCGATCCCGTGGCCGGCTGGCCGCGGGATTTTCTCGAGATCGTTGGCTCGATTGCGCCCTATTGGCGCGGCGGCGGGCGTTGCCGAATCATCACGAATGCGGGCGGCCTGAACCCGATGGGGTGTGCACGCGCGTGCCGGGAAGTTCTGGAAAACGGGGGATGCAGCGGACGCACGATTGCCGTTGTCGCCGGGGACGATGTGATGGATATCATTCGCGGCGAGCAGCCGAATGGCGAACTGCTGCGGAATCTCGACACCGGCGAGAGCATCGAGACTGTGCGGGACCGGCTCGTGACCGCAAATGCTTATCTGGGGGCGCGACCGATTGTGGAAGCCCTTCAGCGCGGCGCCGATCTGGTGATCACCGGCCGGGTGGCCGACCCCAGCCTGACCGTAGCCGCCTGCGTCCACGCGTTCGGCTGGGCGTGGGACGACTTGGACCGGCTGGCGGGAGCGACGGTCGCCGGACATCTCATTGAATGCGGCACGCAGGTGACCGGCGGCATCGCGACCGATTGGCTCGACGTGCCCAATGTGGCCCGGATTGGATTCCCAATCGTCGAGGTTGCCGATGACGGAAGTTGCTTGGTCAGGAAGCCGCAAAGCACCGGAGGCCGCGTCTGCGAGTCCGTGGTCAAGGAGCAACTCGTCTACGAGATCGGCGACCCGGATGCGTATCTGTCGCCCGACGTGGTCGTCTCGCTGTTGTCCCTGCACGTGGAGGACCAAGGCGAGGATCGGGTAGGGATCCGCGGTGCCCGAGGGCGGCCGGCGCCGTCGACATATAAGGTAAGTGCTACGTATCAGGACGGCTTTCGGGCCCAGGGGCTCTTGACCGTCTATGGAGACCGCTGTGTTGCAAAAGCGCGTCGTGCCGCACAGTCCGTTCTTGATCGACTTCGAGCCAGCGGTGTTTCTTTCCGGGAGTCGTTGATCGAGTGCGTCGGCGCCGGCGCCTCTCGTCCGCAGGGCGAGGATCCCGTTGTCGCAGAGCAGCTCAAGGAAACGGTGCTGCGGCTGGCCGTGGCGGACGATTCGCGTGAGGCGGTTGAGCGGTTCTCCCGGCAGTGGATGCCGCTGGTCACGGCTGGGCCGCAGGGTACCACCGGCTATGCGGAGGGACGGCCGCGCATTCATCCGATGTACCGCTTCTGGCCGTGCCTCATCGAGCGAGACCGGGTTCAGCAGGACGTCGCCCTGCTACAAGCGGAAGCTCTCACACCGGCCGGTGTTGCGGGGGATGAGGACACCTCGGAGCGCCCATGGATTCACCATGAACCGGCAGTGGCTTGCGAGCCGTCGCCTGCCGGCCACGGTTACTCGCGACGGCTCGGAGCGATCGCCCATGCCCGCAGCGGCGACAAGGGAATTCACGCCAACATCGGCGTCGTCGCGAGGCGTCCGGAAGATTATGACCGGCTATGCCGCGAAGTTACCGCCGACCGGGTGGCTTCCTATCTTGGGCTGGTCGATGCCGACCGGGTGGTCCGCTATACGATGCCGAACCTTGGCGCACTGAACTTCGTCATCCGCGGCGTTCTAGCCGATCCGCTTCGGATCGATGCTCAAGGCAAGGCGCTGGGACAGGTACTGCTGGAAATGCCTCTGGAAACAGCGGAGAGAACGTGAACCATCCTGTGCTGACGCTGGAATCGTTGGATGAGTCGACGGCGGTTCTCACGCTCAACCGGCCGGAACGGCGCAACGCCCTTTCGATCGAGTTGATGGAGTCGCTGTGCGATGCGATGCAGTCGCTGGCCGCCGAACCGGACCGCCGCGTGGTGATCCTCTGCGGTGCAGGCCCCGTGTTCTGTGCGGGCCTGGATCTCTACGAGGCCGCGGAGATCGAATGCGCCGAACAAAGTGCTCAGAGCCTCGTGAGGACCTTCGAGACTTTGGCGACCAGCTCTCTTGTGACAATCGCGGCTGCCCACGGCGCGGCGTACGCCGGCGGCGCCGGGTTGCTGGCCTGTTGCGACTTCGTCATGGGCGCCGAGGACTTGCGGATCGGCTTTCCGGAAGTCCGCCGCGGGCTGGTGGCCGCGCTGGCTGCGGCCGCGCTGCTCAACCGGCTTCGCGACGGCGATCTCCGCGAGTTGCTGCTCGTCGGCGAGCCGATCGACGCCTGGCGCGCGATGCAGATGGGGCTCATCCAGCGCATCGTCCGTGCCGATCGGCTGCGCATCGAATCGCAACAGATCGCCGCCGCGGTGCGAAAGGGGGCACCGGAAGCCGTCCGCCATAGCAAACGTCTACTGAATGACCTTCGTGGCAGGAGTATTTCAGAGATCTTTGCCCGAGCACTCGAGCTTCACAAGCTCGCTCGCTTGAGCGATGAGGCCCATGAAGGCCTGGCGGCATTTCGCCAGCGCCGCGAACCGGAATGGATCGTACCAGCGGAGACAAACCGATGAGCGCGATAACGAAATCCGAGCGGGAACTCCAGCGGGAAAAAGAGATCCGCGAAGCGGAAGAACTCCTCTTCACAGGGCCACGTCGACGGAGTATTGCCAAGGAATTGTTTTGGGGGCGGCTGGCGGCCGACCTCGTGTTTCCGTACCCGAGCCTCGCCGCTGACGAACGGCCGAAAGTGGAGACGGCGCTCGGCGAACTCCGGTCCTTCTGCGATGAGCACCTCGACCCGGCCGAGATCGATCGCCGGGCCGACATCCCACGAACCGTGATCGACGGCCTCGCGCAATTGGGTGTGCTCGGCATGACGGCCCCCGAGTCGGTCGGAGGGCGAGGGTTTTCCCAGTTGGCGTACTGCCGCGTCCTCGAGGAACTGGGCTCCCGCTGCAGCGCAACGTCGATCTTCGTCAATGCGCATCACTCGATCGGGATGCGGGCCCTTCTGCTCTTTGGCACGGATGAGCAGAAACGGCGGTGGCTTCCGGATCTGGTTCGCGGCACGAAGCTTGCGGCGTTTGCGCTTACGGAAGCCCAGGCGGGATCCGACGCCGGTAACGTGCAGACGGCGGCCGAACTGTCGGACGACGGCTCGCATTTCGTGCTCAACGGAGAGAAGCGGTATATCACTAATGGGGCGATCGCCGACGTGCTCACGGTGATGGCCCGGGCGCCGGTCCCCGAACGCCCGGAGACCCAGGTGACGGCCTTTCTGGTCACGCCCGACATGCCGGGATTTCAAGTGCTCGAATCGCGGATGGAAAAACTCGGCATCCGGGGGACCGCCACTTCGAGGCTGGGTTTCTCCAACATGCCCGTGCCTAAGGAGAACATTCTTGGGCCGATTGGCAAGGGGTTGAAGGTGGCTCTGACCGTGCTCGATTTCGGCCGCACCACGTTCGGCGCGTGCTGCACCGGGCTGGCCAAAACGTGCCTGCGTTTGGCTGCCGAACACTCGCGCACGCGGATCCAGTTCGGCCGGCCGCTGGGCGCATTCGAGCTCGTCCAGGAAAAACTGGCCCGCATGGCTGCGTGGACGTACGCAATGGAAGCGATGACTGCGGTAACGGCCGGCCTGATCGATCGGGGTGTCGAAGACTACATGGTTGAGACGGCGATGCTTAAGGTCTACAGCACGGAGGCACTCTGGACGATCGTGAACGACGCCTTTCAGATCCATGGCGGGGCCGCATATTTCACCGACCTTCCATTGGAACGGATCCTCCGCGACGCTCGCATCAATCAGATCGGCGAGGGCGCCAACGAGGTGCTCGTTTCTTTCATTGCCCTGGTGGGGATGCGCGATTGCGGTGAGGAGCTGAAGACAGTCTGGGAGGCGATGCACCATCCCTGGCAGGAAATGGACCTTCTGGGCCGCTTCGCCGCGGAGGAACTGCCCAGGCGGTTGCGGCAGCCTCGCGTTTCTGTTCAGTCCCCAAGGCTGACCGGGCATTCAAGGTCGCTCGGCCGCCTGATCCGCCGCTTCGGCCTTGCCGTCGAGGCGGCCCTGGTACGCCATCGCGAGGATATTCTCGACCGGCAGCTCATCCAGCAGCCGATCGCTCGGGCGGCCATGGAACTGTACGCCTGCGCCTGCGTTTTGAGCCGCCGCGACGCCGAGTTGTCGGCCGACGGCCGCCACGACGAATCGCGCCAGTGGGAACCGGCAGCGGCCGATCTGTTCCTGAAGCAATCGATGCGCCGGATACGCGAGGCTCTGCGGTGCATTGGGGACCACGATCGCGAGGCGATCGCACGAACCGCACGGCGGGTGATGGAGGTCTAACCTTTGGAGTGCGGTGACTTGTCACCGCTTTCTTGTTCTTTGCAGTTTTCTTTTCGCTCCAAGAGAAAGGAAGGTAAAGAAGAAAAGAAAGCGGGGA
>JAXGMN010000024.1:0-215852 GCA_040768665.1 Thermoguttaceae bacterium | reverse complement strand
GCGCCCGCCGATCCGCCCGCCGACGCCGACTGGCCCTCCATCCTCGTCACGCCTCCTGAGAACAACTATCACAACCACGCAAAAACCTGAACCGTTCCACCCAGAACGGTGTGGAGCCCAAAGTGCCGCCGTTCTGAGAAATCCGCAACTTGGGCACCACACGCCGACAGCGGTCCAAACAGCTCGCGCGCCCCACCACGCAGTTTGTCCGTGGTGTCTCGAAAAGAAGCCGGTGCAATGGCGGTCTCGGCGCGCGGAAGCCAGAAGCCCCGCTTCGACGGCTCTTCAAGGACCCTATGCGAGTTCAGCATTCAAAAACAATGACCACTGATGGCTAATCGATTCCCAAATCAGGGGATCCCCTCTTCTGCATCTTCTTCATCTTCTTTTCCACCATCTTCCTTTCCCCTCTCTCCTCGCCCCGCCCAATCCCTCTGTCATCAATCTTTCTGTCATCCCCCCTCCCACCCTGAAATATTTTCGGCTCTGGCCGAAAAATGCCTCTTCACAGATCGCGCCGCATCGACTATGCTGACACATGGACAAATGATCATATTTGTCCACGGGGCAGACCCGAGGGCGTCGACGCCTTCCTGCTTCGCAGATCTTTGACAATTCGCTTCACTTCCTCCCGCAGCAACTGCTCCTTCCCGACAGCAATTCGCGTCCGCTCGAGGTTCGCAGCGAGACTCCCTCCCGGGCCCCGAGCCGCTGGCGAAGCCTCGCATCGGCCGCAAATCATCCGGTCTAACCACCCAAAAGCGCGTGGCCACCAAACGCCCTCGGATTTGAGAAATCGTCGTCTTGGTGGCCACACACTCGCCGTGCCCTCGTCCCCTCATCTCTCATCCCTCATCCCTCATCCCTCCCCCTGCAGGCACCGGGTGGTCCGGGGCAAAGAGTTTTGGAAAATCGGCGCCCTTGTCCGCCACATCCACCCTCGCAACTCCTTCCACGCGACCATCTCCGGCCCTCCCGACGCGCGCACGGAGGCCGCCGAAAAAGGGGGCTGGCTCGGCAGCTTGGGGTAGTCTGCTGCGCAATGAAATACGAGCTGTTGCGGTGCCTGTCCCGCTTTCGTCACCTGAGTTTAGCCGTCGCCTTGCGGGCGGAACGAACCCCTATTGACCGGGCCGTCGGTATTTCTTACCCTCTTTGTTAGCAATGCGATGGCGCCGTAGCCAAATGGATAAGGCAGCGGATTGCAAATCCGCGATTTATCGGTTCGACTCCGATCGGCGCCTCTTCTTTCTTCCCGGCTTTCTCCCGCCCCTCATCTCCTCCGAAAGAGTGTAGCGGGTCTCTTGAGCCGCGAGTCGCGCATGCCAATTTCGCAGTATCGACGGGGCGCACGTGCCGTTCTAGTGCTTGCCGTCGCTTACCTCGCAGTGATGGGAATCATGATGCTGCTCGAAGAGTCGCTCCTCTTCTTCCCGACGCGCTATCCGGAGGGCGAAAGCTGGCAGCCGCCCGGATTGCAGTTCGAAGACGCGTGGTTCTCCGCGTCAGACGGTGTCAAGCTCCATGGCTGGTACGTTCCGCACCAAAAGCCGCGGGCGATCATCCTCTTCTGCCATGGCAACGCCGGGAACGTTACGCACCGCGCCGAAACGCTCAGGACTCTGCACGACCGTGTAGACGTGTCGGTCCTCTGTTTCGACTACCGAGGCTATGGCCGGAGCGAGGGCCACCCGAACGAGGCGGGAATGTATGCCGATGCCCGCGCCGCGAGGGCATGGTTGGCCCGTCGGGCTGGCGTGGCGGAAAACGAGATCGTCGTCATGGGGCGGTCGCTGGGCGGAACGGTGGCGGTAGAACTGGCCGCCGCCAACGGCGCCAAGGGGCTCGTGCTCGAGAGCACCTTCAGTTCCGTCCCCGATGTGGCGGCAGCAATCTATCCATGGCTGCCGGTCCGGTTGTTGATTCGCAACCGATTCGATGCGGCCGGCAAGATCTCGCGGTACAACGGCCCCCTCCTGCAAAGCCACAGCGAGAATGACGAAATTGTCGCATTCGCGTTCGGACGCAAACTGTTCGAAGCGGCAAACGAACCAAAAGAATTCATCCCGCTTCGCGGCTTGGGGCACAATGATCCGCAAACGCCTGCGTATTTCGAGAAACTCGTCGACTTCGTCGATAGGTTGGGGCGGGCTCAGGCTTCGGAGTAACGCGCAGACACGGCCGAGTCCCGCGCGAGAGGTTTTGTCTCATCAACGATATCTCCGCCTGTTCAAGGCTCCTCAGGAATCGCTGTCACAGCCAAGAACGCGACGAAGATGCGCCTCGGCCTGAGCGTGGATCCCGGGGCTCTGACTTTCGCGAGGGCCGGCGACGTTGAGCGTACGCACGCGGTTTCTTTTGAGCCAACCGCGAATCTCCTCTGGGGAAAGCGGATGGTCGAGGTCGACGGTCAGTCGCGGTTTTCCATAGCGGCTGGCCAGACGGAGGGTGAGATCGGTACCTCCGCTCATTGGCCCACGATGGAGAATCAGCGTCGCGTCGGAGTCCGCTACATTCCGTTCCGTGCGGACTCGGTACTCCGACGACTCCGTCTCGACGAGCCGGTACTTGGACGGGATCGTCCCGTCTTCGGCCAGACGGCCTCGGGGGCACCAACCGCCGTGCGGAATGCCCAACTCCATGGCGACGTCCAACGCCGCGCGGTCGACACCGGTTTGCCCTCCGGAAATGATCTTCGCGACGGCTTGCTTGCGCTGGCGTCGTGCCACGGATCCAGTCGCCGGTTCGAGTTGCTTATCGCTGATAGCTCTGCCCCGGACGTTCGGTGATCGTCCCTGACGGGCGGTCGTCGGGCAGCACAAGCTGCATTCCGGGCGTGAGATAGTCGAGCTGTTTGCCCAGCACCTCGCGATTCAGTTCGTAGATCTCCACCCAGCGAGCCGCCTTGCCGAGCTCGAACTTGGCGATATCGAAGAGGTTATCTCCCTCCTGGACCGAGTACGTCCTTCCGCCGGCCACGCGCGTCGATGTGTTCAGGATTCGAGCTCGCTCCGCGGCGATTTCCCGATGGCCCGGCTTCGGACACAGGCTTGGGTAGTTCGCGGTAAGCTGCTCCGCGGACGGTGCAGCGATCGTTTCGCCGACCAACAACTGGTTCTCTCGAGGAAACTTCTCCCGGTTGTGCTCGGCCAGGGCGCGGAAATATCCCCCGGTGCCGTAGAGCTTTTCCGAGATCGTCCAGTAACTATCGCCGGGCAGAATGGTGTAGCTTCCCTTGTTTCGCGCCACGGCCTCCGCAACGCTGTTGCCGCCCCCGAGAGCGGCATGGTTGATCGTTGCCTGTGCCGGAGCAGAGGTCGTCGCAAGCGCACGATAGGTCGATCGTGGACTGTCCGGCTCTCCCGAGCCGGGATCGCCCGAGTAAGCAGGCAAGCTGGCCGCGGGTAGCTTGGTAGCCGAGGAATCACTGCTGTCGTAGCGGGGCGCAGAACCCGCATCGTACACCGGGGCAGTCGCCGTCGACGGCGGTAGGGCAGGTTCGGTGCTTATTTCGGCGACGGTGGGTGGCAATCGCAACGGGTTGGTCTCGTCCGACGCTACCACAAGTGCTTCGCCGGTGTCAGCCGACTCGGCTTGCGTTTGTGGTGCAAACGAAGCGGGGAATTGCGTGGCAGGCACCGTGGAGGGGTCAGTCTCAACGGTAGCCGACCCGGCGTCGCTTGGCTGCCAGGACATGGCAGCCGATCCAGTCGTGTCTTGGCCACCGTAGCCGGCGTAACGCGGCGACGGCGCATCGGATACCAGTTTGGGCATGAAAGACGGAGGAGACGCTGCTGCGGTCTGAGGGGGCGCCGTCGCGGTCGCATCGCTGCCGGACCATACTTGGAGCGTGCCGGAAGCTGGAATCACGTTGGCATCGGCCGTTGCACTGATCACCGTGGGCTGGCCTGGAAGACGAATTGTGGAATCGGTGGTCTGGCCGCTGTCTGCGGGGACGGTCGGCTCAACCGAGCTTTCAGCGGTGGATGCAACGTCTTCGCCGGGACCGCGCACGCGGCGGACGAAGACGAGTGTCAGGACAATAAGCAAGACGACGATAATCCCAAGCCCAATTCTCACTTCCTTGCCGAGGGAAAGCGGGACGCTGCCTAGTTCAGGGGCAGGATCCGAGCCTGTCGGGGGGAGCGAAAAGTCGTTGGAAAGCTCGTCCGAGGAGGGGAACGATCGATTTCTCTTGGACATGGCACATCCCTGCGGGAAAAAGCAGCGCGGCTTCCTGCCGAGCCTGAAAAAAACCGGAAAAAAACAGGAGAGCTCGTCCGGTGGCGTGAGCAGAGGATACCAGAGGTGCAGTAGCGCGGAGCCCGTCCCTTCTTCCTGATCGACTGTTGGACCGCAGCCTTTTACTATTTTGCTGTCCGCGCGGCAACCCGTAACTTCGCACTTCTCGACCGGGGATTCCGCTCAATCTCCCCAGGAGTAGGGGTAACAGGACGACGGGTCAGCACCTCGTAGGCGAAGTTGCTGCGAAACTCTTCTTTCACTCGCCGATCTTCCAGCGAGTGGAAACTAATCACCGCGAACCTTCCCCCTGGTCGAAGGAGGCTCGCGGTGCGACGCAAAGCAACTTCCAGCCACTTCAATTCGTCGTTGACTGCAATTCGCAAGGCCTGAAAGGTTCGAGTCGCCGGGTCAATGGAGCCAGCCGTCCGAGACCGCGGAACGACCCTTCGCACAAGTTCCGCCAGGTCCGCCGCCGTTCGAATTGGCTCGCGCCGCCGGGTCTCGACAACCGCCCGCGCAATCCTGCGGCTGTAGCGTTCCTCCCCATAGCGGTAGATCAGGTCGGCCAGACTGTCCGCGCTCAGCCGATTAACCAGTCGTGAAGCCGGTTCGCCACGAGTGGGATCGAACCTGAGATCCAGAGGACCGTCCGCGGAGAAACTGAAACCCCGGCTCTCGTCCACAAGCTGATCGCTCGACAGCCCGAGGTCCAGCACCACACCGTCCACCTCCGCGATGGCCAATTCGGCGAGCACCTCCGTCAAGTTGGCGAAGTTGGCATGGACCAACTCCACGGGCAGCCCTGACAAACTGGGTACAGCAGCCTCGATAGCAGCCGGGTCGCGGTCCAGAGAAATCACTCGGCCCCCGGGACAAACTCGCTCCGCCAGGGCTCGCGTGTGACCACCGCCTCCGAGAGTTCCATCGACGAGCACCCTGCCTGGCTGAGGCTCAAGCCAGTGAACGATTTCGTCCAGAAGAACGGGCACGTGCCGGGAAGGGGGCGGATTCATTCAGGCGCTCACAGGATAGGCACGGTTCCATGACGGGGATAGCACTTCCGCGTGACGCGTTCGAGGTCGTCTGGCGAAATGCCAGTCCCCGTAACAGAACCGTGCCAACAGCCAGCGCTCCACCTCGGGCACGTCCTTGTGCCCGAGCGAGGTAAAGCACTCGCTGCCCATTGTCTGCGAAGATGACAATGGACAGCCATTCGCAGCGGAGGGGCTCTTCCGTGGGCTCCCCAATCGTGAAAACCGGCTTCGCCCCCTAGCGGCTATGCGGAGACGTCAATCAGGTGGCCGGGACTGGCGTCTCTGTTCCCACGCGCAGCGAATCATCGGACGGACGACGGTAAGTTGTTCGGTTGCGAGTGCTCTTGTTCTCCTGCTGTGTCGATGGCTCGCGTTTACGGGATTTCGCCCAAAGCAGACTCAGCGATCTCGTCGAAGTGAGCCTGCCGGTCCTCCAAATACACCTTCCAACGTTCAGACGACCACAGCTCAAGGTGATCCTGAACCCCCAGGAGTACAGCTTCCTTTTCCAGTTGTGCGAGTTGTGCCAGCTCCGGCGGGACGCGAATTCGTCCCTGACGATCCAATTCGACCCGCTGGGCCTGAGCATAGAATAGCCGAGTAAATGCCCGAACTTGCTGATGGGTCGGCGATGCTTTCGCGATCCGCTCGCCGAGCCGTCCAAAAGCCTCCTCGGTGTAAATCGCTAACGATCCGTCGGTTCCTGGCGCAACATAGACCCACCCTCCGGGCGGGCAATTCAGGTCATCGCGCAGCCGCTTGGGAATCGCGATGCGGAGTTTTTCATCAATCGCACGGATGAATGTTCCAGTCAGATACATCCGTCACCACAGCTCCCCACGGCTCCCCACTGAGACCCAAAGATATCCAGAATGTTGGCCGCGTCAAGCACACCTTCGATCGGCTTGACGGCCCTTCGACAAGACCGATTCTCCTAGCTATCGGCAGCAGACCGACTTCCAGCGATGGAGAGCGACGTAAGTGGCCGAAAAAATTTTTCTATCCGGCAAAATCACTCCGCAGGACCGAGTCCCACAGGTCCTCGTAGGCCGCGACCATCCGTGAGATTGCGAACTCGTTTTCCGCTCTCACGCGGTTCGCCTGCCCCAGCCGCCTGGCAAGAGGGGGATCTGCAAGGAGGATGCAAAGCCGTTCGGAAAGCGCGTCAGAATCGCCGAACGCCACAGTCTGCATCTCCGCTTCCGGCCCGAGCAGTTCACGGACCCCTTCTACGTCGGTCGCGACCACAGGCAGTCCGCTAGCCATGGCCTGGAGAACGACATTGGGCATTCCTTCCCACCGCGACGGCAAGACGAGCAACTGACTCGCCGCCAGGATCTGCGGGATGTCGCTTTGCCATCCAAGGAAATGAATTCGGTTCGCAAACTCGGTGGCCGCCGCTTGGCGCCGTAGTGCCGCCTCTACCGGGCCTTTCCCAACAAGCAGCAGTTCGCGGTGGCGATCCAGGGCGAGCCATTCGGGGGCTGAGGAAATGAGCCAATCCAGCCCCTTCTGCACGTCCAGCCTGCCGACGTAGGTAACAACCTGGCGTCCAGGTGCGATCCCAAATTGCCGCAGATCCGCGGGCGAAACGGCTCGATAGAGCCCGACGTCGATTCCGTTTGGGATGACGATGATCTTCCGGGCGGGCAACCGGGCCTCACGGACCGAGAAATCTGCCACCGAATGGCTGACACAGACATAGCGATCGACCCAACGCGAAGTCAGCCAGTCGGCCCAGAGGTGCCACCGCTGCTGCCGTTCGGCGACACGGATGCCGGACACCACGCGAGGGACGCATGCGCCGCGGGTCGCCAGTCGTCCTACGAAGTTTGCGTGGAAGAGGAAGGTTTGCACCAGGTCGGCTTTTTGCCGGGCAAGTAGTTGACGCAACCGGCGCGCGACCGCTGCCAGATCGAGCTTCCGTCGCCCGTTGAGGAAGTGCACGTCGATCCCTTCCTCCTCGAGTGGGGGAAGGAGGGACAGGGAAGCTGGACAGGGCCGTGGCCCGAGACAATAGACAACGGGGTGAAATCGATCGCGATCGGCACGGAGGGCCAGTTCGACCAGGGCCCGCTCTGCCCCGCCGATGTTCAGATCCGTGATACACAATGCCAGTTGTGCGGCCATGGCCAAATTCGCGTGCTTGGGAAGCTCTGCACGGATGGACAACAAGGGCTTATACTCAATCTACGTTGAAAGGACAAAGCAGAGATTGAGAGGACTCGGTCGGTTCGGAAACCATGGGCGAGATTGAGCGGTACGACTACCAGCTTCCGCGGAACCTGATTGCGCAGGCACCGCTCCCACGGCGAGCCGATGCGCGGCTACTAGTGGTAGACCGCGTCCATAACTCGTTGTCTCATTGGCATGTCCGAAATCTTCCCGAGTTGCTGCAAGCCGGCGATTGCCTCGTGCTCAACAACACGCGTGTCGTTCCTGCCCGGCTCGTGGGCTTTCGGACGAAAACGGGTGGCCGATGGGAGGGCCTGTTTCTCGATGCTACTCCAGAGGGGTTCTGGCGGGTGCTCGGTAAGACCCGGGGCACCTTGGAAACAAACGAGACGATTACCCTGCTTGACCCCGAAGGCCGAGAAGACGGTCGGCTGCGCGTCGGCGTGAAGCAGTCTGGGGGGGTCTGGCTTGTCCGGCCCGAACGAGACGAGGAAGCGTTGGCATTGCTGGACAGAATTGGGCGGATTCCCCTGCCACCCTACATCCGGAGGGGTGAGATGGTGGAGGCGGACCGCCAGCAGTATCAGACCGTCTTCGCTAACAAACCGGGAGCGATTGCTGCCCCCACTGCCGGGCTGCACTTCACGGAGGCCCTTCTTCAATCGCTCCGAGAGCGCGGAATAACGCTTGCCTGGGTGACCTTGCACGTCGGCCACGGGACATTCCGCCCGATTGAAACGGCCACGCTCGCCGAACACCGGATGCATTCCGAATGGGCTCATGTGGGGCAAGAAACGGTCGACGCAATCCGTCGTTGCCGTGACGGGGGCAAACGTGTGGTCGTCGCCGGGACCACGGTAGTGCGGGTATTGGAGACGGCCGCCGCCGACGGTGAACTCAAGCCTTTCACCGGGCGAACCGAACTCTACATTCGGCCTCCGTATCGATTCAAAACCATCGACGCACTATTGACTAATTTCCATCTCCCGCGGACAACGCTCCTGGTGATGGTAAGGACTTTCGGCGGAGACGAATTGGTCATGCGTGCCTACGAAGAGGCGATTCGCGAGGAATACCGGTTTTACAGCTACGGCGATGCCATGCTGATTGTGTGATATTGTCGTGATCGTTCACGAGGCGGAAGAGAGAGGACAGGTCCACGTTTTCGGCCAGCGTCTTTCGCGTCAAAGTATCCGAACTAGCCCAAAAATGGACCAGTTCCCGTCCGCCCCATGAACGGTTACGAATTGTCGTGATCCTTCCAGCCGGCGGGTCGTCCGCTTGCGCCAGGCTCTGTATACTTGTCCGTAGTTACGAAATCCACATACGCAGGGAAAGGACTCGCCCGTGCCCGAGGTGCTTGCCGAACGAGTGCTCGTCGTACCGACCGAAATGTTCCACCGGCTCGGATATTTCCAGGGATTCAGCCGCGATACGGAGCGATATCTCACGGAATTACTCAGTCCGCAGAACGCCACCTATCGACCGCGAAAGGAGGTGGAGCACGACCCCGGCTTCAAACAGTTGATTCCGTATGTGATTCTCAGCCATCGCGGCACCAAGGGCTGCTGCGAGGTGTTCCAGTACACGCGCGGAACCGGACAGGGCGAAGGCCGCTTGCACAAGAAGCGAAGTGTGGGAATCGGCGGCCATATCTCCACGCTTGACGTCACAGAGGACGGGCGGAGCAAGCCCTACGACGAAGGAATGCGGCGGGAACTCGAGGAAGAGGTGGCGATCCATTCGTCGTACACGGCGCGATGCGTCGGACTGATCAACGACGACCAGACCGAAGTCGGCCGCGTGCACCTTGGCGTCGTGCACTTGTTCGAGCTTGAGCGCCCGAACGTGGAGCCCCGCGAGGACGACATTCTCGAGTGCGGTTTCCGGCCGGTCGAGGAGATGCTCGCCGATCTCTCTGCTTTCGAGACCTGGTCCGAGATATGCTTGCGTGCATTGTTCGGTACGAAATAGGCTCCGGCTTTGACTACCTGGACGCCTGGAGCCCGAAACCGGGTGTCCGGGAGTCGCCTGCAGGACGATTTGAGCCGGCTGAAGAGTACGCACGATTCGAATGAACCAAGAAGTCACTCCGGTTTACATGGACAACCACGCCACCACGCGGGTCGATCCTCGCGTGTTGGAAGCCATGCTGCCCTGGTTCAGCGAGCAGTACGGCAACGCGGCAAGTGCGAACCATGTGTTCGGCTGGCGTGCCAAGGAAGTGGTCGATCAAGCCAGGGAATCCATCGCGAGTGCCATCGGCGCCAAGCCCAAGGAGATCGTTTTCACCAGCGGTGCGACGGAGAGCAACAATCTGGCTATCCGCGGAGTGGCGGATTTGCCCCGGCGCAAGGGCAATCACATCGTCAGCGTAGCAACGGAACACTCGGCGGTTCTCGATCCTCTCGAAAAACTCGCCGCCCGCGGGTACGACGTAACCTTGCTTCCGGTCGTTCAATCAACCCATCCCCGGGCGGGTCGAGTCGCCGCGGAGCAGATCGCCGACGCCATTCGCGACGACACCATTCTCGTGTCGGTGATGCTCGCCAACAACGAGATCGGTGCGCTGCAGCCGTTGGAGGAAATCGGCCGGATCTGCCACCAGCGCGAGGTTCTCTTCCATTCCGACGCGACGCAAGCGGTCGGCCGCGTTCCGGTCGACGTCAATCGTTTCAACGTCGACCTGATGAGCTTCAGTGCTCACAAGATCTATGGACCGAAGGGCGTGGGCGCCCTCTACGTCCGTCGGCGGGCGCCGCGAGTGCGGATCGAGCCGCAGATGCTGGGCGGCGGACACGAGAATGGGCTCCGGAGCGGCACTCTGAACGTTCCGGGCGTCGTCGGTTTCGCCCGCGCCGTGGAACTCTGCCTGGACGAGATGGAATCGGAGAGCCAGCGTATCCGTGGTCTCCGCGATCGGCTTTACCAGCGCGTAGTCGAGACGGTGCCCGACGTCGCGTTGAACGGTCCCTCCCTCTCGGAAGGGCTGCGCCTGCCGGGAAACCTGAATCTCCGCTTTAAGTACGTCGACGGCGAATCGCTCCTGTTAAGCATGCGCCACGTAGCACTCAGTTCCGGCAGCGCTTGCACTTCAGTTCGGCCTGGTCCCAGTCATGTTTTGCGGGCAATCGGGCTCCCGGAAGATCAGGTTCGATCCAGCGTCCGATTCGGTCTGGGCCGGTTCAACACGGTGGAAGAGGTCGATTTTGTCGTCGGGGCGATTCACGAGGCGGTCACAAGATTGCGGAAAATGAGCAGTCTCAGTTGAGGTCAGCAGGGAACCTCGGACGGGCGGGGAGTTTTGCCGGATCGGGGGAACACGAAAACTGGCACGCGGCGCGGGGGGGCGGTATGTTGGATGGATCAAATCCCATACAGCGTTCGAACACCATGAGAAACGGAGAGAAACCATGAAACGGGAGTTGGTGCTGGCGTTGCTGACCGTTCTTACCGCCCTGGCATTTCGCGCGGCCGGCGCCGCGCCGCAGACGGAGGGAGAGAAGATTCGCGTACTGTTGACCACCGGCGGCCATGCGTTCGAGGTCGAGCCGTTCTATGCAATGTTCGACGCGATGCCGGGGATCGAGTATACGAAGGCTGAGATGCCCAAGGATGCCGGAATGCTCAAGCCAGGGCTGGAAAAGAAGGTTGATGTGATCGTGACGTACGACATGTCGCGACCGATTACGCCTGAGCAGCGCGAGCAGTTCGTCGCGCTGTTGAAAGAGGGGATCGGGTTGGTTTCGCTGCACCACAACCTTGGCGCCCATCGCGACTGGGACGAATACCGCAAGATGATCGGCGGCAAGTTCGTTTTCCAGGACAGCGAAATCGATGGGAAGCAGTATTCAAAAACACCCTGGTCGCACGGGGAGGATCTGACGATCCAAGTCGCCGATGAGGATCACCCGATCACCAAGGGAATCGAACCTTTCTCGATTCACGACGAGACGTACGGGAAGTTTTACACGGCGCCGGACATTCGTGTGTTGTTGAAGACGGACCATCCGAAAAACAACCGGGAGGTCGCCTGGACGACGAAGTACGGCAGTAGCCGCGTATTTTACCTGATGCTCGGCCACGACTCGAAGGCGTACGAGAACCCGAATTTCCGGGAGGTCCTGCGCCGCGGTATTCACTGGGCCGCCGGACGTTGAACTGGTTCAGGCAGCCGGGGATCTGGGCGAGGCCGAATCGCCGGACGCGAAATATGTGCTGCGATGGGAGGCCATGCCGCCGAATCGCGACCGGCCGCGTCCGGGTAATCCGCCGGCACCGGGCCTCCTGCAGGTGTACCGGCTAGTCCGGAGCAAGTCGTGTCTTGAAACGCCCACGGGGAGTTGATCATGAACCAAATACTCCGAGCCCACCGTTGCAGCTTGGCGATTGCCTTCCTGATCGTCGCCGGAGCACTCCACGCCGCGGGATCGGGCGGCGGTCGGCTTGCCGGGGCAGAGTTGCCGCCAGTGGAGGGTCGAACGAATCTGGCGGCGGGCCGGCCGGTAATGTTTGCACCGACGCCGGATTATCGCCTCACGCAGGCAGGCGAAACGGACACAAGCGATCTGACGGACGGCAAGCTCACCAAACGCGAGGACCGACACATCTGGTTCGATTCCGGCGCGGTCGGTTGGTCCTACGGCGGCCGGGTGAACCTCGCCGTCGACCTTGGCACGCCGGCGCGGATCGAGGAGATCGCAATTCGACTGCTGGGCGGTTCGCCGCAGCCGGGCATCAGTTTTCCGGGTTGGATCGAGGCATTCGTTTCCGACGATGGCCGCACGTTCCGAAAAGTGGCGGAGTGTTCACGGTGGCAGGAAGGCGACTTCCGGCGCTACGAAGTGCCGGAGGACGCGGGCAAGGGATGGATCCATTGTCTGCGGTTCGGCGATCTCGGCGTTCGGGGCCGATGGGTGGGACTGAGGATGTATACGACCGGCCTGAGCGCGAGCGACGAACTGTACGTGTTCGGTACTGCACAAGGCGGTTCGCAGGAGTCGGCGAGCGGCGGCAGCGCGAGCGGTTTTCGGGTGGACGGTCCGCAGCCCTATTTTCACAAGCCGGAGCTCGTGGTTGCCACCAACCTGGCAGGTCCTGTGCCGATCGGACTGGTCGTGCCGGCGGGATCCGGTGAAGCGGTGGGCCTGGATATGGTGATCGACGCTCCGGCCGGGTTTGAACTGCTTGGCGGGACACTGGGCGGGATCAACGTCAAAGAGATCTCTCCCGAGTCGATCTCCGAGGGAAAACGGTACCGGTTTGCGACGTCGGCGAAGCAGAACGCCAAGACGTTCGGAAGGCTTTACGTGCAGGCGTCCGGTTGGCGAGACGGGCAGAACGGTGTGCTGCGGTACCGGTTCGCCTCGGGCGGATGGAGCAGTCCGGAAATGGAATTGCCGGTTCGCGCGGTGGAAGTGCCGAAGGCGCCACGGCTGAAGCGGATTCTCACCGGTCTTGGCTGGTGGAGCGCGGCCGACACGGCGCAGTGGCCCGAAGCCCTGGAGGCCTGGGAAACGTTTGGAATGAACAGCTTCCCGATGTTCAGCAAGTGGATGAAGGAAGACGATCCGAACTGGCAGCTTGTGGAGAAGGCACGGGAGCGGGGATTCTTTCTGGTGAATATCGATTCGCCGCTGCACCCACTGGTGGACCAGGGGAAACGGCATCCTGAGGTCTTCCATCAGCTCGACCGCGGCAGCGCCGGCACCCAGTTGTGCCCGTCGTATCGCGGCGAATGGTACCAGAAGGAGATCCGCCGATTTGCCGCGGCGATGGGGCGAGCCCGGCCCGACTTCGCTTCGGCGGACATCGAGGTCTGGGGATGGCGCGGCCCATTTGACAGTCCCAAGTGTACGCGATGCCAGGAGGACTTCAAGGCATCGGGACTTGCGAGTTGGGACGAGTGGATGATGACGAAAGGCAGCGCAATGTGGAAGGATTTCGTGAGCGCCGCACGCGAGGAAGTGGCGAAGGCGGGGGGACCGAAGTTCGAGATCGGGGGCTACGATTTCCGCCCGGGCGCGGCCTATCAGAACGTGTGGTCGGTCGATCAACTCTATCCGGAGTGGATGCAGTCGAGCCAGGTTTCTACCTATTCGTGTCTGTATCCCTATCACCTGCAGTTGATCGGCGACGAAGTGCGTGAGGACCGTGCGAAAATCGACCTGAGCGACGTTTTGCCGTGGCTGACGCCGGGCGACGCCGGAACATTTCCGGGCGAGGCTTTTCTATGGGCACTGTTGGAGGGCTACACCAACGGCGCCCGCGGCCACTACTTCTGGTCGAGCCGAGTGTGGGACTGTGAGAGCCTGATTGCGTATAACGAAGCGGTTCGGGCCATCGGGCCGGTTGAAGACCTGATCGTCGACGGCGAACTCGTGGGCGAGGCGGCTTCGATGGATCCGCCCGGCCGGCTCAGCGGGATGCAACACGGCGACGAAATGGTGTTGCTGGTGTCGGACTACTTCGGGCGGTCGAAGGGAATGCTCAGATTGCGATTGAGGGCGCAAGCGCGGTCGGCCGTGCGGGATTTGTTAACGGGGGAGGTTATCGCGGCGGAAGTGCCCGCGGGCGAGCAGGAACTGACTGTGTCGCTGGGAGGCTCGCGCGCAAGGCTGCTGCACGTGGGGGCGGCTTCGCCCTGAAAAGGCGATCGCAATTTGCCCCTCCTCGGATCCTGACCTATCTTTTCTAATGGGCGGACACAATGGCCATCCGGCCATGTGGACGTCCGTGCTCTTCTTCCTCGGTCTGCGGCCCGAGGGCTTTCGCGGGCGCAGACGAATTCGCGTTCTTCAGTGCAAAGGAGATTGCCCGTGCGAGGCAAATACTCTGTCCGTATTTCGTTTAGGCGCATCTGTGCCGTTGGCATTTTCCTTTCGATACTTCTCGCGACCGCCGCCGAAGCCCAGATGCCTTCGATTGTTCGTGTAGAGGAGGACTGGGAGTTGGTGGTGGCCGCTCCCGATCATTACACGGATGCGCCGCAGCTTACCTGCACCATTTCGCCGCTGGGAAACACGGAAGCGATTCACGCCACGTTCGACCTGAATCACCAGAGCCAACCGGAGTTCGTCCCCGGCGGCCTCCAGCTCCAGCTTTGGGATGGAGAGGTGCCAATTGACTATCAAGGCTATCCGAGCCCCGCCGTGCTTCGGCAGGATGGCGAAACGGTGACGTGGACCCAGCGGATGGAGCTCGCAAGCGGCCAACTCATTTTCGAAATCGTCAACGGCAACTCGGTGACCTGGGGCAGCTTCGGCGGCCAAGGTTACCTGAAAACGATGGTTCCCGCCAGCCTCGCAGACCTGAACGGCTATCAACCAAGTGTATCGGTGAACAACTCGGGCGTCGGTTATGCCGGGAATCGGGTTCAGTCGCTGGAGCTGAAGACGGTTCGCCTCTACACGGCAGCCGGCGAGGTGTTGACCGATAACGCGCCCAAGGTGGTGTATCCCAGATGACCGCGAGAGCGAATCCACGAAAGGCAGTTTGCATATGTTGACGTTGAGACAAAAAAAAGACCGTTCCGGGAACGTTCTGGTGCTCACGGCGTTCATGATGGTCGGGATGTTCGCCCTGCTGGCGATGGCGGTGGACATCGGCTACTTGCAGGTGGTCGAATCGGAGTTGCAGCGCTCGGCGGATTCGGCTGCAATCTCCGGCGCTTGGGAGTTGATCGCGCAGGGCGTGAACGGCGGAGATGCTCTGTCCGCCGCCGGCGAGGCCCGCACCGTGGCAGCCGAGTACGCCGCAAAGAACCCGGTCGGCTGTGTCGCTCCGGGGCTGGCAGCGGGGGATGCAACGGTCGGCTTTATCCGTAATCCTGGCGCAAGTCTGGCAATGGATTTCACAGATCCAAGCCGATTCAACGCGGTCGAGATCCAGGTTCGCCGGGCCTCGGACCAGAACGGCGAGGTGCCGCTGTTCTTCGCCCGCGTGCTGGGGATGGACAGCCAGGCGATGCAGACCTCGGCGACTGCCATGTTTCTCAACAACTTCGGCGGATTTCGCCCGCCTACAGGGGAGGGTGGGAATCTCATGATCCTCCCCTTTGCGTTGGACAACGCCACGTGGGAGGACCTGTGCAACGGGGTGGGCGACGACAATTGGACGTGGGATAGGAAGAACAAGGCCGTGGTATCCGGGTCCGACGGCATTCTGGAAGTAAACCTGTTTCCCCAGGGAACCGGATCACCAGGCAACCGGGGCACGGTGGACATCGGCCCGAGCAATAACAGCACATGCGACATTGCCCGTCAGATTGTCGAAGGGATCAGTGCCGCGGACATGCAGGCGCTGGTGGATGGCGGCCGGTCGCTGGAGTTCGACTCCAACGGCGTACTGGCGCTAAACGGCGACACGGGCATCAGCGCCGGAGTAAAAGACGAGCTTGCGTCGATCAAGGGCCAACCGCGAATTATCCCGGTGTTCGATCGCGTGGAGGGTCCGGGAAACAACGCCGAATACACGATCACGAAATTTGTCGGAGTCCGAATCATGGAAGTGAAGCTGACCGGCAAGATGAGCGGCAAATGCGTCATGGTGCAGCCGGCGTGCGTGATGACCCGCGGCGGCATTCCCGCGACGACGGATACTCAGAAGAGTCACTATGTTTATTCGCCGGTATGGTTGGTGCGGTGACGCCCACGCCGGCTGCCGGAACTGACTTTCATCTGCTTGGCCGTTATCTCGCTTGTTCATCCCAAACAACCGCCGGGACGCCCCGGCGGTTTGGCTTTGCGCGAACGGGACAGGCGGCCGTGCAGAGCCGATCGTGCTTCGGGGGAATCGTACTGCCGCAGGGCCCATGCGGAAGCGTCGCGGACCAGCGGTTCGGCGTCGGCCAAACCTTGAAGCAAGGCTGGGAGAGCGGCAGGCGAAGGCCGGTTGCCAAGCACAATGGCCGCGTTGCGAAGGATGCCGCGCCGGCGTGCTCGCCACAGGGGCGTGTGGCGGAAACGCAGCCGGAATGCTTCGTCGTCGAGAAAGAACAGCTCTGCCAGTCCCGCAGGATTGGTGTCTCGGGCCGGCCGGAACGCCGGCTCGAGACTCGCCGGGCCGCGGCGGTTCCAGGGGCAGACGTCCTGGCAGACGTCGCAACCGAAGAGCCAGTCGCCGATCGGCTCGCGGAACTCGGCGGGCACGGGCCCCCGGAGTTCGATGGTCAGGTAGCTGATGCAGCGGCGGGCATCGAGTTGATAGGGCGCGACCAGCGCGCCGGTGGGACAGGCATCCAGACAGGCCCGGCACGTGCCGCAATAGTCCGATTCGACGGGCTCGTCGTAGGCGAGCGTCTCGGAGGTCAACAGGGCGGCCAGGAAGAACCAACTCCCCAGTTGCCGGTTGAGCAGGAGCGTGTTCTTGCCGATCCATCCCAGCCCGGCAAGTTGAGCGAACTCGCGCTCCAACAGCGGCGCAGTATCGACGACTCCTCGGACGCTCGCGTGCGGCGCGAGTTCGTGACAAAAATCGGCCAGGGCGTGAAGCCGCCGACGGAGGACTTCGTGGTAGTCGGCACCCCATGCGTAGCGAGAGATCCTGCCCTGGCCGGTTAGCGAGTCGACCGGGTGTTCGCCGCCGTAGTTGGCAGCGAGCATCAATATGCTGCGAGCGCCGTCCAGGACACGGCTTGGATGCCGATAGGCTTCCCCACGATCGGAGAGGTAGTGCATTTCTCCGGCATAGCCGGAGGCGAGCCATTGTTGGAAGCGCCCGAGGCCCGGCGGGGCGACGGCCGGACATGCACCCGCCAACTCGAAGCCCAGATGGTGAGCACGGGCTTTGAGCTGGCGCGTGAGCTCGGCTGGGTCCACGGCTTGGGACTTTCGGGGAGAGGAGGCTCTGCTTAGAATCGAAGGAGGTTAACGTCCATTGTACCTCTTTGCAGGCGAGACGACGGAGTTGGAGATGCATCGGAGCTTGCGTTGGATTGGGGCAGTTGTCATTGCGGCGGCTTTGGTTTCGGGATGCGGACCGGCCATTCCGGAGCAAGACCTTGGAAATGTCGTGTACGAACTGCCTGGGGCAGCAGAATCCGAGGAGGAGATGGCCGAAGGTACTGTCGAGGCTCCTCAAAATGGGGAAGAAAGTGCGGCGGTCTCGGAGTCCGAACCTGAAGCATCCCCTCAGGAGTAGTGGTTGATTTCAAATGCGGAGGGCTGGTGGTTGTATCTTTTCCGATTTTGATTAGCCTGGATTCTAGGAAAAATGAAACGGTTATTCAAATTGGAGAGAAAACGATGTTTTCTACAACCCGGCTTCTGGCATTTTGTGCAGTTCTGTTGGTGCTGACGGGGTCGACATTACTGGCCGACGAGGTGACAAAGCTGCCCGCCCCGGTTCTGACGGATGGCTGCGGCGGGTATGGAGGGGGCTGGTTTGGCTGGTGGCCGTGGAGTGTCTACGCCCGCGAGTACATCCCTTACCATGCGTTGTACCCGCCGGTCTACTACAGCTATCCGGTGCCGCGGACGTACGGCTACAGTCCGTTCGCCTATCCACCGGGTACTCGCACGCCCGAGATTGTGCCCGTGGAGCCGCTGGTCGTGCCGAATCCGCACGTGCCGCAGACAGACGAAAAGATCACCCGGCCAACGGCGACTCGCGTCGCTCGCGCGCCGCTTCGGATTCGGAACCCGTTCGTCGTGCAGGCGGAGGACGATTCCAACGTTTGGGCGGATGAACTCAGTGCGGTCACACCGGTGAGACCGCAGGTCGTTTTTCCGGCAAAAATGCGGCAGGGTGAATAAGGCACACGACGCGGTAGAGCCTGCAGGAAAAAAGGGACAGGCACTGCACCATCTTGTGCCTGTCGTCAAGCCAATCCACCACCGGTTGCAGAGCCAGTCCCCTATTCAGCAGGCTCCGGCAAGCGGGACCTACCGGGACGGTGGCGAGTCTTGGTTCAGGCGGGCATCGCCGGGGCCGCCGTGACAGCGAATGACCTCTTTGTACAGGACGGAGTAGTAGCGGTATCTTGCCGGCATGTGAGAACCGACCGAGGCGAGTGCGACGGCAGCCAGGAGGATCGGCAGACGCCACTGCCACAGCAATGGCACGAGCAGGATGAGCGCCAGCTTGGCGAGCGTCATCAGACCTCTCCCCTGGTGGAACCAGACAAAGCTTGCGCCCGCTTCGAGGACGACCATCACGAGGCCTGTCCCAACGGCGAGCCACAGGGAAGTCAGCAGCCGCGGGGCCGGCACATCGAAAGCATGACCGCCCAACAGCACCCCCATCGCTGCAATGTGCGCTGTGCGGAAGGTGATGTTCCACGTGCGGTCGTTGGTCAGGAATCCCACTCGCATTCTCTACGATCACTTGGTCATCGGCGAATACTCGCCTGTCCATTGTGGGCGAACGTCGGAAGACGTCAAGTTGACAGGACGGTGGCATTGACCGGTTGAAGATGGGCGGCCAGGATAAAGACTGCAGATCAGCTCGATTTTGACGTCGCCCGATTTTCTTCCGGTTAGGCATCGGCCCACCAGTGGTACGGGACCCGTGCTTACGGTGGTGCGACTGTGGCAGTGCCAAGCGAGACCGAGAGGCCCTAATAAAACGGGGTCTGGCTCCGAGGCAAACACTCGTAAAACACGGAGAATGGGCATCTTTGCGAGGTGTCTGTTCCCGTTTTGTTAGGACTTCAAAGATTTCCGATCGAACGGATCGATAGTCGAGGATAGACGCCGCCGTGGAGAAATGCGGCCCACCATTGCGAGTAGGTAAATGCCACCAGCAGAAGTCGTCGTAACGGGCTTGGGGATCGTGAGCCCAATCGGTATCGGGGTGGAGCCGTTCTGGGACTCGATTCTGAATGGGCGCTCCGGCGTTGGACCACTGGAAGCGGCCGATCCGTCGACTCTGCCGATCAAGGTGTCTGCCGAGATCAAGGACTTTGTGCCGAAGCAGTACATCACCAATCGCAAGGCACTCAAGCTGATGGCGCGTGATGCGCAACTGGGGATCGCCGCGTCCGTGCTGGCTTGCCAAGAGGCGGGGATCGTTCCAGGTAGCATCGATCCCGAGCGGTTTGGGATCGTGCTGGGCGCAGACCGGATCTGCGGATCGATTGCCGAGAGCGAGGAGCCTTACCGCCGCTGCATTGTCGATAAGCAGTTCGATTTCGGCCGCTGGGGGACGGACGGGATGGCGGTAAGCTTCCCACTCAGTTTCCTGCGGGTGCTGCCGAATATGATCGCGTCGCACATCTCGATCACGCACGACGCCCGAGGACCAAACAATACGATCCACCACGCGGAGATCTCGAGCTTTTTGGCGATCGCGGAAGCTGCCCGCGCGATCCAGCGGGGGGCGGCCGATGCGATGATGGCCGGGGGAGCGAGTTCGCAAATCGATCCGTTTGACTGGGCACGCTACTCGATTATGAGCAGGGCCTCGCGATGCGAGGATCCCTCGACGGTTCCTCGGCCCTTCGATCTCGACCGCGATGGCGAAGTGGTGGGCGAAGGCGCGGCGGTACTGATTTTGGAAAGCCGTGCGCATGCGGAGGCTCGCGGAGCGACGATACTCGCGAGGATCCGCGGTTTCTTTTCGGGAACTGAGTCGTGGCGGCGCAACGGGGGCGTCGACGGTTCCGCACTGCGGCGGACCCTGGCAGGGGCACTCGAACAATCCGGACTCGAGCCGTCAGATCTGGGGTATGTGAGTGCCAATGGAGGCGGGGTAGTGGACGAAGATCGGATCGAAGCCGTCGCAATCCGCGATGTGCTGGGCAGTGTGCCTGTAACCGCTGCGAAGAGCTACTTCGGCAATCTTTGGGCCGCGGCGGGTGCAATGGAGGCGGCAGCGAGCATCCTGGGGCTAGGTGCGGGGCTGATTCCGGCCACACTGAACTGCCGCCACCCTGATCCGGCGTGCCCTGTGAATGTGGTGCGCGATGTGCCTCGTCCATGCTCCACGCCCACGGTGCTGCTGACGAACCAGACGATTGTCGGACAGGCAGCCGTGGTCGTACTTGAGAAAACCGTGTAGTCACTGAAGGCGACTCAGACGCCCTTTGTTGCCTTTTTTGCCAGCACAACCCACACGCCCCATTCTGTGCGGTCTCGTGCCGGCAAAATTTATCTGGTTCTCCCCACTTGCCAACTGTTTGTTGTTCGGTAGACTGGCAAGTTCTGGTTGGGGCATAAGCTGATCATCAGACCCGTCCGGCCCTTAGGTGGACGCCAGTTCGGCCCCGATGTTTTGAATCGAGGTTTTTGCCACTTTGAGGAAGGATCGTTGTTATGACTGGCCTTACACTCGCTGTTGTGCTGCAAACTGCGACGATGGCAACAGGAGATGGAGGAGAGAGCTACACGGACGCGTATCAGAGCGCAATGTCCAACGGGGCACCAATCGTCGTGTTCGTGAGCACCGAGTGGTGCGCACCGTGCCAGCAGATGAAACGGCAGATTCTGCCGGAAGTGCGAAAACGCGGCTTGCTAGGGCGGGTCTGTTTCGCACAAGTCGATCCCGACGTGGAGCATGGGCTTGCGCGGCAACTGATCGGCAGCGGACCGGTTCCGCAGTTGCTGATGTTCCGCAGCACCAGGAGCGGCTGGATGCGGCGCAGGCTGGTCGGCAGCCAGAACGTGGCAACGGTTGAAAATTTTATCAACGAGGGCCTGGAGGCAACCAAGAAAGCTGAGAGTACCGCGGGCGCCGCGGTCGATGATGCGCAGCCGAAGGCGGGGGCGGTGAGCACGGTGTCTCGGTGAGGGCGAGGAGAAGGGGGCAGGCTCATTTTGCTCCGAAGACTCCGCAAAATGAGCCAGTCCCCAACGGTTTTGGGACAGGCTCTACATACGGAAATTGAACGTTTCGCTCAGTAGCCGCCACGCCCGCTGGCCGAGCGTCTGCCAGTCGTCGGGGCCCATGTGGACTTTGGCCTGGCCGCGCAACCCGAGTCGAAGGAGGTGGGCCGGGTCGTTCAGCGGAACGCGGACCTGGTACGAAGTGCTCATGGGCCGCTCGACGCCCGCCTTGTCGGTCTTCGTCGCCAGTTCGCCGCCGGCCTTGGTCGATAGGCGGTTCGAACTGACCTGCAAATCGATCTTGGCGATCTCGGCCACGCGGCCGAGGAACAGGTCGTGGGGGAGTTCGTCGAGCTTGATGTCCACGTCCTGCCCTTCCCGTATGAAGTCGATGTCGCTCTGGTCGACCACGAGAATGGCTTCCATCTTTTCGGGGTCGCCGACCTGGCAGAACAACACTCCCGGTTCGAGAAAACAGCCCAGGTTCTCGGATTCCAGGGGGGTGCCCGTCCACGTGCGGAGTTGATCGGTAGACTTTTCCTCGGGCTTCCAGGGCGGCGGGAGAACCGTTCCGGCAACGGGGGCCACCAGGGTCAACCGCCGCTTGTCCTGCTGCTGCTGGCGCAACTGGTCTTCAATATTGGCCAGCGCTTGTTCGACCTGGCGGATCTCGTTCGTCGCCGACTTGTCCTCGTAGCGAAATCGCTCGATACTTGCCAGGCGGGCCTTGTACTCGTCGCGCGAGGTCTCCAACTCGGCGATCTTCAGGTCCACGTCGATATTGCTCAACCGGGCCAGGTTCTGGCCGGCCGTGACCTGCTGCTCAGGTTGGACGGCAACCTCTTCGAGTTGACCGGGGACATGAACGTAAATGCTCGCGGCGCTGCGAGCCTGGATCTCCAGCGGCGACATCACCGAGTAAGGAAGAGGAAGGAACAGGGCCAACAGCGCGACTACGGCCAATCCGGCCAGCGAGGCATACATCCGCGGTTTCTTCACTTTGTCCCATCTCCCGGGCACGTAAAAGAACTTGCCCAATCGGTATAGGGGTTGAACGAACAGACCGTACAGCGACATAGCGATGATCAACTGCCCGATTACCTTCAGGCCGTACGGTTCAAAAATCTTGTAGAGGAAATAGAGAATCGAGAGAACGACCACCCAACGGTAAACCGCCGCGGCAACCGAATACAGCGCAAAAAAGGTCTGGTTCCGCTCAGGCAGGAAGGGATCGTCGGGCTGCTCGAGGCCCAGAAACCACTCGCCCATCTTGCGGCTGAGGATCGACGTCGCCTTCTGGCGAAGGTTGGGAATCTCGGTGAGATCGGAAAGGATGTAATAGCCGTCGTACCGCAGAAGCGGATTGGCGTTGAACAGAATGGTGCTCACCGATGCGATGAACATGATGTTCAGCGCCAGGTTGTTCAACAGCCCCGGCTCGGAGAACCACCAGACGTACGTGGCGACCGACGCCATGACAAGTTCCACGTACATGCCGGCCGCGCCGATAAAGGCGCGTTTCCACTTGCTCGGCAGCATCCAGGAATCCGAGACATTGCAGTACAGGCAGGGCGTGAGGACGAGGATCATGATGCCCATCTCGTGGCACTCGCCGCCGAAATGCTTGCAAGACAGCCCGTGGCCGAACTCGTGAAGAACCTTGGTAACCCCCAACGTGATGGCAAGCCAGAAGGCGTTGTGCACGCTGAAGAACTGGTAGAACCCAGGCAGCTTGGAGCGGAAAACGTCGAACTCGCTCAACACCAGCATGAGAGCCGACAGCGCGAGCAGCACGCAGCAGATCATCGTGAACGGATGAAAAAACCACGCCACCTTGGGATACAGCCAGTTCAGCAGCCGCTCGGGATCGAATCCCTTGAAGCGAATGCAGAGGACATTGCTCAAGGCGCCGAGGATTTCCTTGCGACGGCGTTCGTCGCGCCGTTTGCGGAGTTGGTGTCCCTGGCCGGGGACGCCGACGATTACCAGCCCGCTGCGATGGAGCATGCCGAGGAACTGCTGCAATTCCTCCAGGGTAATCTTCTGCGGCGGAAACTCCGCCTCGAACTGATCTTTGATTTCATCGAGGCTCTTCTCGCCGTCGAACATCTGGAGGATCGCATATTCCTCGTCCTGGAACCGGAAATAGTGCAACCCGACCGGGTCCTTGACCACCCAGTAGCTCCGCCCCAGGTAGCGTTGCCGCCGCGCACTGAGATCGGGCCGCATGCGAACCGGCAGCCGGCGTGCAGAGCTGGATACGAGACTGTCGGCTAATGTGGCCATGGCGTTCAGATCTTGGTTTTTAGATCTTAGAACTTAGGGCTTGAAGCTTGCGGCCGGCCCCAAGCTCCCAAAATCTAAGTTCTAAGATCTAAGCTCTTTTCCTCAATTCGACCGCCCCAACAAATTCGACGGTTGCCTCCATTGGATCGCCATTTGCGCGTTCTGTCCGGGACGGAGAAGCCACTGATCGTTTTCCTTGCGGTTGATCACTTCCGCTTTGACAAGGAAGCGAGGACCGGCCTCGACCGTCGGACTAACAAAAGTAATTTTGCCCGGGAACTGCTCGGTTCGGCCGTGCGCGAGGGTGACCGTGACCGCCACCGGCTTCCCGTCAACCTCGCCGGGGGAAATCCGGGAGGCATCGAGGAATGCCTCGATGCGGAGGCGGTCCATGCGGACCATGTGCAGCACGGGATCGCCGGGCCGGACCCATTCGCCCCGATGAAGGTGCCGCTTGTCGATAATCCCGTCGAACGGGGCAGTGATCTGGCGGCGTTCGACGTCGAGCCTGGCCGCGTCGAGCTCGCCCTTGCGAACGCTCACGCTTACGCCGGCGATCTTCAAGTCGTGCCCGGCCTGCTCGGTTTGCAGCGCGGCTTCGTCGACCTTCAGCGCATAGCGGCGAAGCTCGATCTGTGGGATGGTGTTGGCGTGGCGCTTGTTGGTCTCCAGGGCCTGCTGGTACTCGGCTTTGGCGACTTCCCAGGTCTTCTGGGCGTAGCGGACATTCACGTCGTTGCCCGCCTCCTGTTCGGCGACGTCGAGCTTGTACTTGGCGATTTCTTCGAGCTTGCAGGCCTGGCGATCGTCCACTCGAGCCAGCAGATCGCCCTCTGCGACATGCTGGCCCTCGCGGGCGTTGAGCTCGATGAGGACCCCTGGTTCCTGGGCGGGCACCTCGGCCTCGTCCATCAGAGTCACCAGGCAGTCGTTGACGACGCCCGGATCCTGGATCGAGAACTCCGGCCGCGGACCGGCCAGGGCGAGGATGGCGGACAGTGCAATCGTCGTCAGTTGCATTGGGAAGAGCTTCCTTGAGGAAATGCGGCGGCTCCTGGCGAGTCTTCGCCTAGAACCAGCGGAAAAGGATCCGGGACTGAATGTACGCAATGAAGTCGTGCAGCCAGACATAGCCGACCGCCCGCCGCCCGCAATGGACCTTCCCGGTGACGGTCGCCCCGGGACGGAGATCGGGGAGTTCGGCCTTCTCGACGCCGCCGACCTTGACCAGCACGGTATTGCCTTCGTCGCCGCGGACCTCGGCACTGCCGTGAATCTCCTTGACCGTGCCGGCATGACGCCGGTCGGGCTCCGTGGCGACGATGTACTCCACGTTCAGCTCCGGGCCGAGTTCGCTCCGGGCCTTGACGATATGCCCCATACGGTTCTCGGGCATCTGGAGCTCCAATTGCCAGGGGCCGGTCGGATCGGCAACACGCATCAAGACTTGCCCACGCTGCACCGGCCGGGAAATCAGCAGATTGTAGAGATCCCAGGTGACAACGATCCCGTCGGCCGGACTTAACACCTCGAGCTGTCGAGCCTTCTCGTCGTAGAGCCTGCGCTGGGCAGTAAGGCTGAGCATCTTCTGCTTCGCCTCCAGCAACTGGCCGCTGATCCGCACGCGATCCGTCGCCGACAGTTGGCGGTCTCCGTGGAGCATTCGGTTGAGCGATACGATTTGCTCCTGCGTGGTGGTGATCTCTCCGTCGACGCGCGTAATGGCCACCTGCAAATCGGTGTTGCGGAGCTTCGCCAGCAATTGCCCCTTCTTCACCTCGTCGCCATGCTCGACGAAAAGCTGATCGACTTCGCCATCCACGGCGGCAAAGACGTCGCGGCGGTTGACGGGCTCCAGGGTGCCCTTGGCTTCCAGCTCGAAATCGGCGGGGAAGACAAACAACGCGGCGAGCAGGACGAGGACGGTGCCGGCAATGGCGAGCGTCTTGGGAAGCGTGCGAGCCTGGACGATCCACTTTGCCTTGCCAATGGCCCGCCATACGGGCAGGAGAAACAGACTCTCGTGCTCCAGGGCATTGGCCAGCGCGATACTGCTGTGCTGGGTGACCACCTCGACGCGGTGCAGCATCTTTTCAGGCACACGGCTGTCTTCGATCTGCTCCACGATCAGCGCGCCGACCGGCAGCTCGGGCTCTTCGCGCTTGTCGGGCTCCAGCTCCTTTTCCTGGTCGGCGGCCCGGACGCGACGCAGCGGCAGGACGGCGACCGTCTTCGAGTGCGACTCGTCGACGTATTCCTGCACCGCGTCTTCGACCTGCGGGGCCATGTTGCTCGTGTCGCCAGTGTACCAAATCGGCTCGTCGCTGTTGACCACGGCCGTTGCCAGACGGCCCAGGAGCCGGACGGTATTCGATCTTTTGTCGAAGAGATCCTGCCCGCTGACCGCTTCGACGGTGCATTTCCGGCCTTTGCGAATGGCGACGCTCACGCGGTCGCATTCGATCAGCCGGCGTCCTTCGTTGGCAATCGTGTAGGCGGTCTCGCGTGGATGCAGGCTCGCGTGGACAACGCGAGTGAAGTCTTCGAGTTGGCTCCAGAGGACCTGGCGGTCGGAGAAGTGGCGGAGCTGACGGCTCTTGAGGTACTCGCTCGCCAGATCGCACATCTGCATCAAGAAACGCAGATAACCCTTCTGCGTGCTCGGCCCCGCTTCGGCCCGCTGGAAAACCTCGACTACCCCGACGGTCTCCAGCTCGGTCTTCAAAGGCCCGAGGACCAGAAGGAATCCGGTGGGATTGCCGCCCTGGTCTTCATCGATCGCCCCGGAATGGGGAGGCACCAAAACGGCCTCGCCCGTGGTCATCACCTTCTGAAGCAGACGCCCATGCTGGACCTGTTCCTCCTGCGACTTCTCGGCAAGCTGCGTCTCCTGGAGATTGATCTGGTAGGCAATCGCCAGACGTCCCTGATCGGCGTTCCAGATGACACCCCCATGGGCGGCCAGGGCCGACACGATCCGATTCAGAAACTCTCCGTAGTACTCCTGGGGCGTTAGATCCGACTTGGAGAGTTGAGCGATCTCGTTGACGAGCGAACGGATCTGGTGCTTCGTCTGTTCGATCAGGCTGGGATCGAGCGATTGTTCTGTACTCATGCCGTTGCCATCGAGCGGAGTTGCGCTGACGTGATGAAAAAGGGGGACTGGCTCCGCAAGTCCTTGTATCTCCGGTCCCATTCACCCGCTAAGACTTGCAGCGCCTGTTGCTTTGCCTGCCCCTTTTTTCATCAGACCAGAGTGAGGCCGGCTACTGCTCAAGATTAGCTTGGAATACTGTTCCGTCATTATCGCAGGGAATCCACAGGATGCCACCCCAAAACCGCTCGGAGGAAGGGTTCTCAGAGAACATAACAAAGCAAATCCCCAACAATCGTCAGAGATTCACACCATTCCCCATCTTTTGCGTAGGTACCACTCCGTCCCGAGGACACCTACGAGCGTCAAGAAAAATGGCCATGTATCCCAGAGGCTCCGCTTCGCCTCCGTCTTGACCTCAAGACTCTCCCTTGCATCCATCATACGCAACAGGAGGTCCGGGAGTTCCTCGGGGGCAAGCGACCTGCCGCCGGTCATGGCGGCAAGGCCCTCGAGCACGGTTGCATCCGCGGCAGCATTGTCGAGTTCGAGGTCTTCCTCGAATACCTGAAATCTCGCCCGGGTGGCGCCCAGCGGTTGATCCCCCAAACTTGCTTGAACGCGAATGGCGTAGTCGCCCGACTGTTGCGGAGCGAGCACGATGCCGGCCGTCTGCTCCTGTCCGCGGATCAGATCGATCGGCTGCGGTTCCCCGGTGGGTGGGACGAGTTCGGCGCGAAAGGCGGCGTCTTTGACCGGTTCACCTTCGGGCGATTCGGCCCCTACGGTGAACTCGATCCGCTGGCCGCGGCTGAAGCGGCGGGGGTCGAGTTTGACCCAGACGTTTCCTTCCAGGCCCTCGTCTTTGCGAGCCAGCCACAGGATCGTCTGTCGCCAGAACCGCTTGTGGGTCGTCTCGAAGCCTCGCAACCACCACCGCCACGTCGAATCGCCGGCGAAGGCTATCACGCGCCCATCGCCAAAATAGTGGGAGACCAACAGCGACTGGTCCTGCCGCGTTGCGGCCAGCACCAGGGCGCCGGGCTTGACGCCACGAAAGCGATTGGCGCCCTCCAGCGGCGGAAGTTGGCTCCAAAGTTTCGTGTTCTCTGCGTCGGAAGCGGCGAGCAGAAGTGAAAAATGCCGGCGTCCGATCTGCGTGGGAACCATCTGCAAAGGACCGGGGATTTGCAGATCCTCCGCGATTGGACCGTCCGGTTGCTGCCGCTCCAGGCGGTCCATCCGGATTGGCAGGACGTCGGCTAAAGGCGTCTCCGCGTAGCCGCCGGGGCCGAAGTTATGGAGTCCGCCGATCATGATCAGCCCGGCCCCGCGCCGGACGGCTTCGGCAAGGTCCTCGAGTTCCTTTCGGCTGAACAGCGACGAGTCGAGATCGCCAACGAGATAAACCTCGTACTTGCCGGGTTGAAAGCGGTCGGGCAAGTCGCCGGGGCGATCGTCACCGCCACGTGGGTCGATGCGGACGAAGTCGACGTTGATATCCGGCGAGGCGTCGAGAGATCGAAGAAGAAAGGTGGTCTCGGGGCGGAGGGCTCCTTCCAGGTACAGCACGTTCAGCCCGCCTTTGAGCACATTGACAAAGGTGCTGATGCGGTTATTGGTGGTGACGAGTTCGCCCGGTTGCTCGATCGCGTCGAGAGTCAACTTGTACTCGCCGGGCATCTGGGGGGAGTGCTGGAACTCGACCGGGATCAACTGTCCGTCTGCGGTCGCGCGGATCCTCTTCTGGCCGACTACTTCCATCTCGCCGCCCGGATTCTCCATCAACAACCGCACCGTAACGTCGCGATTGACATACCCCTCGATGCGAATCTCGGCACTGACATTCAGTTCGTTTTTGACGAATACCGACGAATTGGCCAACAGGTCTCTCACGGCCACATCCTGGGCCTGTCCGAGCCCGCGAGACTGGCCGAACCGAAAAGCGTAGAGCGGACATCCGAGGTGCTTGAGTCGCGCCGCAGCGTTTTGGGGCAGAACATCGCGCGGCGGGTAGGCCCGTTGGGCGCCGTCGCTCAACAAAACGACCCCCAGCAATCGCTTGCCCGCTTCGTCGCGAAGAACGTCTTCCAGAACCGAACCGATGGCGGTCTGCTGGCCGGTCGGCTCCTCGGGCAATTCGACGGTACCGGCGGTAACGGCGACCGGATGGGGCTCGGCGTCGAACGTCAGGGCCTTGAGTTCGAAGGTCTCGTCGATCGCAGCCAGCGTACTACGCGCGTCGTTCAGGGTGCGGCGGAGCATTTCCCAGCGGCTGCGCCCGCCGGCGGAGTCACGAACTCCCATGCTTCGCGACTGGTCCGCCAGCACCAGCAGCGTGGCCCGCTGGAGATCGGTCTTGGTATACACGAGCGTCGGACGCAACATGGCCAGCACGACCAACACGATGACGAAGGCTCGAATCGCCACAAGCGTGATCTGCCTTTGGCGGGTCATACCGGTCCGTCGCGGCAGGACCGCCAGCAGCGCGAGCATGGCTGCCGCAGCGACGATCACCCAGAGGTAGCTGTCGGCAACGGGGTAGAAGGAGAGACGGACCATCAAGTGCAATCCAGCGGTAAGGTCACCTGCAATCTACGCCTACGTTCAAAACGGGACCGGCATGTCGCCGGAATAATCAGGATCTCCTTGTGCCGGCGACCGTCTTCTTGACAACGACCCGCCAGAACATCAAGCAGCCCGGCTGCTGACATCGAGCGACCGCATGAGGCGGCGGGAATCCGTTTGCCAGCAGCCGGACCGCTGAGCCTCTTAAAATCGTGGCGGGTGGTTGCTTCTTGAACCTTGCCATTTTTTCATTATCGCCGCAAACGGAGATCCAGCCATTCCCCACTGCTGACGGGGCAAACCAACTCGCGTCTGGCACGCGAGGGTGTGGCCACCAAGCCGGCGATTTTCTCAGAACAGAAGGCATTTGGTGGCCACGCGCTTTTTGGGTGGTTTGATTTCCTTCTTGCGAGTGATGCGAGGCATTGCGAACGCCCCGGGAGGAAGTCTCGGTGCGAACTCCAGGGGCAAGGGAACTGCCGCGAGCATAGCGGTTTCTCCGAGAGGCTGAGAACCAAATTGTGAAAGAACTGCGAAACAAGAGGGCGCCGATGCCGTTGGGCCTGCCCCGTGGACAATATGATCGTTTGTCCATGTACCAGTATGATCGATGCGGCGCGATGAGTCAAGGGTGGTTTTTCGGCCAAGGCAAAAGACTATTTGGAGGTTGAGAGGGGGAGATGTTGAAAGAACGATTGATGTCTGAAAGATCGGGCGTGGGAGTTGTGTGAAGAGAGAGGATGGGAAAGAAGGTGGCGGAAGAGAAGGTGGGGAGGACCGGGGAAGCACGGTTCTCAGATCCTGATGCGGGGGGAGGATAGTGGCTCGATTGCGCGGGCGTGGAGTGAAGCAGAGAAATGAAAGGAACATGGTGGAAAAGAAGATGCCGAAGAGACGGCGGGGCATCGGGAGGGAAAAGGTACGGTAATGGACCAGTCCCCGGTCGCCCTGTGAACGGTTACCCGCGGAGGAATTGACGGGAGGAAGCGACATGCGTGGCAAATCAAGGTGCCATGCTTTGTTTGCTCTTGATGGCCGCTTGCGTGGAATCCGCGCGTGCACAGGATCCGGGGGAGCTCGCTCGCGTCGGGCAGGATCTGCGGACGTCACTGGATCGTCGTGCGCAAGGAGCGGCGGACCGACGTCGAGCACAACTTCCCGAATGACGATCATCTCGTTCGCGCGGATGCGGCGGTCATGTCAGGCCCGAGGGAGTTCTCGGAACCGGCAGTGCCTGCGTCGGCCGGGCCGCTGGTTCGCCCGTCGTCGTCCACCTGCCCATGCCCAAGGAGCGGCGAGAGGCACTTTTCACTGTGCGCGACCGCCAGACCGTCCGCACGCCTCACCTCACCGCCACGGTGTGCTGCGCCGCGAAGGCCCGTTTGACCCGCACTATGCGTCGGTTGAGCAACTCGGCCACGTAGAGGCGGCTCTCGCTGGCGCCGATGCCGATGGGCCAGCCGTGTTTTCGTCCACGTACGTGCTACAACGGCAGGTAGACAATCCGATCGCGCCACTCTTCGAATTCGGACGCAGACCAAATCAATACGAGGCTGTCGGCCACCGGCTTAATCGGACGGATTTGCGGGACGAGGAAAAGGCCGTGAACGGATCGCCCGTCCGATATTCGCAATTCGGCTGTTGCCTTCATGGTGTTCACATCGTGCGAAATGAGAAGCCAGCGGTGGTTCCAGGCGTACTGCAACACGTCCTCATCGTCAATGCCTGACAGACCTTCCTCGACAACCGTCTTGATGACAACGGCCGGTTCCAACCGCCGCACGGCGCGGACAATACTCCCGCGCAGATCTTCGTCGGCCAGAAATCGCGGTTGCGTCACGACGGCCGGTCCTCCGCGGAGTCCGGCTTCCGCGCGGCGCGGAGCCGGTTGAGCAGCGGACCGTGCTGTGCCTCGCTTTCCTGGCGAAGTTGTTCCCAGCGCGCGTCCTGCCGGCGCAAGTATTGGTCCATCTCGCCGCGGTGCCGCAGGTAGAACGCGATCGCGCCGTAAACCTGCTCTGCCGCAAGAGACGGAAACTCATCCACAATGGCCTCTGGGGTCTTGCCTTCCCAATAGGCGCGCACGACGGAATCGAGGGACACGCGGCTGCCCGCGATCCGCCACCCACCCTCAGCAGTCCTCTCGACGTACTCCACTGCCGCCTGGCTCATGGGTTCCTTTCCCTGGACAAACTCGCCACCCTGATAACCGGATCAGAAGCCTTTCTGTTCTATTATAGCCATCGTCCGCCGGGTGAACATCATTGGCCGACTCTCATCACTCGAGCGCTCCTGGACGCATGGCCACGGTGCATCGAGGGAAAGCGGCGCTAATCTGCACTCATCAACACGAATCGAGTCGCGGGGATTTCGACATTGCGTGGATCAGCGAAGATCTGCGTTCCCCCTGGCTCCTTTCCGTCTTCCTGGTTCGCTTTCCGGCTCTCAACACTGGACCCTCCAACTCCCGACTACTTCCGCCAATTTTGTCAGCCACTACCGACCTATTTCAAAATCCCAAGTTTAGCCGGGGTGGGGGTGGATGGGGGGGATTGACACCATTCGCTGTGGTGCGCGTGCTGCGCTGCACCGCCGCGGTGTAATGTCCAGTCCGCTGAGGGGGGCGAGGATTGATCGCTTCTCATTGTGGTTGGGCGCGCTCGGGGGCTCTCTGTGCCGCGGAGGAACGGATGGGAGCAAGCGACATGCGTGGCAGATCAAGGTGCCTTGGTTTGTTGTTGCTCTTGATGGCCGCTCGCGTGGAATCCGCGCGGGCACGGGACCCCGGGGAACTCGCTCGCGTCGGGTAGGATCTGCGGACGTCAGGGGGATCGTCTGGAAGGCGTTTGCCGCGCGGCTTGGGAGTACGAGAACTTGCGGCCGACGATTCTCCTCGCGATCGCGCCGTTCGGCACGCCATGGAAGATGCCGCAAGTGCCGGTGCTCCATCTTTCGGCCGGGAGTGCGGATTTCCTCAAGTCCTTGCTGCCCACCGCAACCATCCGGCTCTCCGCACCGAGCCCGGACTACAAGTTGACCGTTGCCTCGCTGGCGAAGTGGGAGTCGAAAATCGAATCGCCCCGCTACGGCTAAGCGACGTGAATGCTGATCCGCGATCGCCAGGCGATGCCACAAAGGCCGTGGCGCCGAGCAACGCACGCGGAGCCTGCAGAAACAGCGAGCCGGAAGAGCCCCGACTCGCTCCGATGTTCGAGAGCCACGTTGAAGTCAGGGCGTTGTTTGGGCGTCGCGGAGGCTCACGTAACCGCCGAACACCGAGAATGGCGGGTCTAGCAAGAAAACGCGAACCAAAATCCCCGATTTGCCGAGGGGTTGGTTGACAACCGTTGCTGTGGAGCGCAAGCTAAGCCTGCACCTGTGAGATGAAACAGCCAGTCCATAGATGGGGTTTGGCGATTGACGTTGGCTGGCACCTTTCCTACCTTGGAGTTCTTTCAAACCACTCGCGGCGGTCAGCAGGTGGGTTTGGTGGAGATCGAGTTATGATTCACGACATCCAACAACTGCGCGTCACGATGCAGCAAATGGAGCGGCTCATTCGAGCAGTCGAAGACCTCAAGGAGACCGTCTTGCCGAAAAACCCGCAGTTGTTCGCAACGCTTGCGGAGGCACCATTGGACGACCTGGGAAGGCTGCGCAAGGAAATCAGCAGTTACACCGAAGAATTGAAGCCCACCGGTTAGCGGAGTGCCGACGGGAGGGGCGTTTGACGAACCTCTGGTAGCTGGGTATTTCCATTAGCGGTCTCCTGATTTTGCTCCATGGCACGAGATCGTGCAGAGGGCGTTTCCCGTCCCTATGCCTGGGACTTGGCACGGGAGTCTCAACTCCTCGTGGCCCTACAGAAACAGAGGACCGAACGACCGCAGCGGCCGAGTCGAGGAATTCCAGATTAGCGTGAATGAGTGACGATCAGCGCTAACCTGGATCCTTTCCGCCTCCCCATCCCGCTCTGGCTCTCGACTCTCGACTCTTTTTGCCATTTTTGTCAGCCACTACCGACCTATTTCGAAATCACGGATTTGGCCGGGGGGGTTGCTTGACCGTCTTCGGAGCAAAATGTGCCTGTCCCCTTCTCCTCGCGAGGTTTTGGGATAGCGAGCTGGATGGTGATCAGCGATCGGCGACCGAGGCCGCAAAGGCCATGGCAACGAGAAATGCGGGCGCGGACGGCCGGAAGAGCCGCCACTCTCGCAGATGTTCGAGAACCACGCTCTCTTACGATAGCCAATCTTCACTTGCGACCGGTTCGGTCACCGCATCCAGCCGGCGGATCAATCGAGGCGCCGGAGTCGTGCGGCCTGTGCGGACGGGGATGCGCATTCGTTCCTTGCGTGCCGCTCTGCAGTTCAGGAGAGAACGGTTTGACCACAAGCAGTCCGGAATTGCCACCGAGTACGGCCCTTCCATTCCGAGTTCGGAAATCGAGGCGGTTCCGCCGCAACCTTCAACCGGTCCGCGCACAAACACTGCTTGGAGTTGTGGTAGGCCCGATTGCAATGGTGCGAACATGCAACTTCAAGCTGCCACACGCCGTCCACCGCGCGAGCAGGGGCACCCCGCCGACTACCGGTCAATAAACCGCAGGCAATTCGTTGCCCAGGCGCCGTGCGAAACAGGATTGCGAGATTCCTTCCGGGCGTGTGTTGCCGGCCGGAGGGCGTAGTCGCGACAGGTCCGGCAAGTCGTCGGGGTAGCCCATCAGTCGGCCATACAGGTCCGGTTCGAAACGGGCCGCCATGGTGATGATCTCCATCCACAGCCGTCGAAAATGGATGGCGTCAGGTCCGTTCAACCGCAGTGCGAGAATCAGCCGACGAGCTTCATCCGTGCGCCCGACAATTCGACCGTCGGTGTGTACTGTCACGGTTCCCTCCAGCAGCGTCTTGGTCGGATCGGGAACCTGCTGCGCTCCCATGGCCGCGTTGCAGCGGCTGCAGGCGTAGAGAAGGTTATCGTAGTCCAGTCGCAATTCCGGAACCTGTTTGATCGGCTGGAAATGATCGATCTCTATCGAGACCGCATGATCCCACGCCTCCCGACGCAAACAGCAAACGCATCGGAACGAGAACTCGTCGCGGAGCCAGGGGCGGAAGCTCTCGACGTCCCCATAGCCTTGTGGAACATGCCGCCGGACATGCTCGTGCGCAGGATACGCGAACGGGGACATGGCGATTTACGTGGTTTCACCGAGGCTGTGTCGCACCAACTGCTCGTGGAGTGACCGGACCGCTTCCAGGGGCAAGGGCGCGACTCGTTGCAGAAAAAGGTCCATCTCGCCCTCGAGCCGCGACAATTCCGCCGCATCGGCGGGCGTCAGTTGGCCGGCGATCTACTTGTCGATCAGTGCGAAACGCCGGGCGTTCTTTTCCTCGGTCCAGTCGTGAGGCCGGTCCGAGGAGCCAGCGCTTTGGCTGCCAGGAGCGTATTCATCGGCCGGCACGATCAAATACCGTTTGTGTGTCCGCGAATGTTCCACCGACAGCGGGAGACCGCCACTGCGGTCCAACTCCAACGCCAGTTCATTGGATAGCTTTACGATCATGCAACTCCTTGACGCACCAGTCGGGCCTTGCGGATCCGGAACCTGTCATCCTTTCCGTCACGCGTGATTCTGATACAGGCATTATCGCTGGATCGACCTCTGCGGGTCAACCCGCTCCCTGACGTGCCTGGCCCTTGTCCGGGTGCGGCGCTGGCTTCTCGGGAACCTCAAGTGGCCGGGGCCGATCGTACCACACGCCATGGTAGATCAGTCGACTCCATCAGGGGCCGCCGCCCGGACCCTGGGATCATCGCAAGTGGCGGCGAAGGCCCCCACCACAGGCGGCGTGACCGTCGAGCACGTCGCCCCCGGTCCGTTCCTTTTGCCCGTTGCGGCTGGAAAGCCGCCACGGGCAAAAGAAAGAGGAGGGGTGGGGCTGTCGGGTGTAGCGGAGAACGTAACCGTCCCGCGGACAAGCCGCGGGCATTCCCGAGGAGCGAACGAACCATTTAGCACCAGTTTGTGGCCGGATTATAGGCGCCTGTGGGAGAGCCGCAAGCGCGCGGACCACGCGAGAACGTCTTGAACGCGGCCGGAGATGGGCGACGTCGAAGCCCCTCGCGACGTGCCACACACCCATTGAAACCTACGCTAGTCTGCGAATAGAATAGCATGACCAAGGCAATGTGGAGAACGTGTGGAGGTACTCGATGCCATGAACGTTACGCTCACACCAGATTTGGAGCAGGCCGTTGTGCAGTGGGCCCGGCAGCGTGGCACCACCCCCGAAGCGGTCGTCCTCGACGCGATCCGGGAAAAGCTGGGGCCGGAACCCTCCGAACTGGCGAAGATCCTTGAGCCGCGCGACGAATGGGAAAGGCGGCTTCTGCGGGTGGGAACGCCTTGCGGAGTATCCGTAACCGACGAGGCCCTAAGCAGCGAAGGACTTTACGACTGATGCGGTTCCTCGTCGATACGAGCCTCCTGGGAAGGCTGGCGAACACCGATGATCCGGGTCATGCCTTGGCCAGGGCTGCCGTTGTGGAACTGCGTCGGCGGCAGCAAACACTGCTGACGGCCGCACAAAACCTGATCGAGTTCCGCAATTTCGCAACCCGTCCTCGGTCGGCAAATGGTCTTGAGTTGTCCGTTTCGGAGGCAGAAGCGAAAGCGGGTGAATTCGAATCTCTCTTTGCTCTCGTGTCGGATACCCCCGACATCTACCCGGCATGGAAGTCACTGGCAAATGCCTCGGCTGCCATAGGCAAGCAGGTGCATGATGTTCGGCTTGTCGCGATCTGTCAGGTTCATCATATCGACGCTATTCTGACGTTCAACACACGGCATTTCCTTCGTCTGGTCACCTTCGTGCCCGGCATCACTGTTGTGACGCCGACCAGCGCGATGAATCCCGACTGATAATCAAGGATTTCGGTCCTGACTGGCTTTGGCGAATTGCCTTCATAGGCAATTCATTGAAGCGGCGAAGTTGGGGAAGAACGTTTTCCTGTGGAGTGCGAGTTGGGCGACGCATCGCGATGAATCTGCAGGCCCCGAGCCTCGTCGAGGAGGAATTGCGTTTCGAGCCGTTCGGTCCATCCCGGCTGCTGGATGCCGGCTTTGACTTCGTCGAGCCAGTCGAGTGCCGACTGGAGAGACTGCCCGGCGCAGTCGGGTTGGCCGAGGCGCGCGTGGCTTAACGCCATGAGCAAGTGGTCCCAGGCGCGACCGTCGTTTCGCTCCTGAAGGCAGGCAATCGCATCTTCGTACCTTCCGAGGCGGTACAGGACTGCCGCGCGCGGGCGTGGATCGGAGAGCTTTTCGGCGATGGCGGCGAGCGCGGGGCGCTGGTCGCCCGCCGGCTCGGCAAGCGGGATCGGTGCGAAGACGTAGGCGATCCGGTCGCTGGGTTGCTCACCGGAGCCGAATCGGGTGAGGAGTTCGGCGCGGATGTTGCGATAGGCGGCTTCGTCGCCGCAGCCCAATTCGGCGATCGCGCGATGGTACCAGGGCCACGGGTCGTCGGGAGATTTTTGGGTTGCGTGCTCGAACATCTTGCGGGCGACGTGGTAGATGCCGGCGTCGGCAAGCTCTTGGGCCACCTCCGGCAAGCGCTGGTTGCGGTAGAATCTGCGGTCGGTCTCGATGAAGGCGTCGGAGGTGGGCGGGGCGGAATCGATGGTCTCGGCGGCCTTGCGGGCGAGTGCGTGGGCGCGGTCCCCGTCTCGGCGGCGGGCGGCGATCAGGGCAAGCTCGAGGTAGCAGGCGCCCAGCTTCACTTGGGCCTGGGGATGCCGGGAGCGCTTGAGCATTTCGGCCGCCGTCTCGCATTCGTGCGCTGCTTCGCTGTAACGGCCGAGTTCAACAGGTAGCCTCGCCAGCCGCGGCTCCATGCGTAGCGGAAATGGTAGAGGACATGGTTCGGATGCGCCAGACGCAATGTGGAGAAGATCTTCTCCATTTGGGTGAAGTGCGTCAGGGCGTTGGCCAGCGAGGTCTGCTTTTTCTGCGGGGTGGCTGCGGCATAGGCGTTGCGGACCTCGACGGTGGCCAGGCGCCAGTGGGCGTCGCCCCGCTGCGATTCGAGGAAGGGAAAATCAACCGGGTCCTCGCTCTTAGTTCGGGCGATCCGGCCGTAGTGTTCGGTGGAGATCTTGAGCAGATCGCCTTGCAGATCGCGGTAGCCGTCGTCCTTCATGAAGCGGTCGTGGTAGAAGAGAGCATTTTCGAGCCTTCCGAGCGACTCGGCGGACCACGCGAAGACTTCCTCGGCGTAGCGGCGGGCTTCGTTCTCGCGTTCGCGGGCCCGACTGACTTTGAACAACGCTGCCGCCAGGAGAACGCTGAAGGCCAGGAAAAGGGCGGCCGCCGAGGCCCTGCCCGGGTGGCGCCGGCAGTACTTTATAGTTCGCGCGAGCGGACCGATCCGGCGAGCCCGGACGGGTTCGTCGTTGATGAAGCGCTCGAGATCATCGGCCAGCTCTTGAACGGAAGGGTAGCGGTGTTGCCGCTCTTTGCGGAGACACTTCAGGCAGATCGTCTCCAGGTCCTTGGGGTTCGACCGATTCCACCTTCGCAGCGGTACGACGTCGTCGGACTGGATGGACTGGAGAATTTCGCTGGTGGTGCCCTCGTAGGGCCGCCGACCAGCGAGCAGTTCGTACAGGATCACGCCCAGGCTCCAGACGTCGCTCCGCGCATCGGCGAGGTGGCTTTCGCCGCGCGCCTGCTCGGGGCTCATGTACGCCGGTGTCCCCAGCCGGGTGCCTTCCATTGTGCGAAGGGCCTCACCTTCGTCGCGACGAGCCAGGCCGAAATCCATGATGTACGGCTCGCCGTCGGCGTCGAAGATGATGTTGTCGGGCTTCATGTCCCGGTGGACGATCCCTTTGCCGTGCGCGTAATCCAACGCCCTGGCAAGCTGGATCGTCAAGACAGCCGCTTCGCGAGGAGCAAATCGCCGGCCGGACTCCAAGTCTTCGCGGAGCGTCTTCCCGTCGATGTAAGCCCTGGCGATGTAGTAGGTCGGCCCGACGTTGCAGGCTTCGTAGACGGGCACGATATGGGGGTGGTGGAGTTGGCCCGCCGCACGCGCTTCGCGGAGAAATCGCGCGGCGTCTTCCTCCTCGACGAGTGTGTCCAGCCGCGGGATCTTCAGGGCAATGTCGCGGTCGAGCGCCGGAGGGGAGCCGGATTGCCAGGCAGCCTCGAAGCGGTCGCAGACTTGGTCGATGCGTTCGGCGACGGAGAGTGGAGGCGGGGCGTCACGGTTTGAGGGAGTCGGGGCCATCGAAAACACCCTCGCTGAGTTTCTGGCGGCTGAGTCGCAGTTTTCTTTCGACGGTGCGGACGCTGCACGAGAGCCAGTCGGCGATCTCCTGGTTGGTGCAGCCTTCCATCTTCCAGCGAACGATATCGCGGAGCACCGG
The DNA here is from genome assembly GCA_040768665.1 of Thermoguttaceae bacterium. Classification (GTDB taxonomy): domain Bacteria; phylum Planctomycetota; class Planctomycetia; order Pirellulales; family Thermoguttaceae; genus JABWBD01. The sequence goes on along the minus strand of JAXGMN010000024.1, from coordinate 177,252 downwards.
GCTGTCGAGGGCCAGGAGGATCTGACGGTAGGTCTCGGCTGCCTCCGCGGCGAATTCGGGGGACGGCTCGCGGCCGATGATTCCGGCGATGCCGTCCTCTTCGCCGTTCTGTGTGAGCTTTTCGAAGGCCGAATCGCCGCGGACGGCGCCGCCGCCCCGCTTGAGTCGCTGATCCCGCTTTGTCTGGTTGTGGGCTTTGCGGGCGGTGATCATGACCAGGATCTGCCAGAGGTCGTGCCGGTCGGCCAGGTCGGGGAATTTTCGCTGCTTGGCCCGCTGGCAGAAACTGTTGAAAGCACTGAGGACGATGTCTTTCTCGTCGGCAACGCGGCGGGGAGCATCGCCGAGTTTTCGGCGCGCGAGGTGAACCGGTCCGTCGCGGCCTCATCGAATTGACCTCGCCACCTGATCCAGTGGCTCTCCGGTCCGTGTTCGGTTCTCATGACAACGTGATCGAGGGAAATTACATCGGCACTGACGCCAGCGGTTCACAGGGGCTGGGTAACGCAGTAGACGGCATTCGGCTGGACAACGCAAGTGGGAATCGTATTGGTGGATCGACGGCACATGCACGGAACGTGATTTCCGGCCAGCAGTCCTCCGGTGTGTCAATTATCGGGCAAGACGCCACGGAGAACCTCATTCAAGGGAATTTCATCGGAACAGACGCTACGGGGCTCAACGCCATTGCCAACAGCTTTGCCGGTGTGATCGTCTTCGGCGGTGCGTCGTTGAACACCGTTGGAGGAGTGGCCGCTGGAACCGGTAATATTATCTCCGGAAACACAATAGACGGGGTCTTCCTTGCCGGCGTTGGCACCTCTGGCAACACCATCCAAGGAAACTACATCGGCACAGACGCGACGGGAACGGCGGCTATACCGAACGGTTCGCGCGGTATTGAAATCCAGGAGGCCGACAATACTGTGGTTGGCGGCGACGTGCCTGGCGCGGACAAGGTCGACGTCCGGCGGCTGCAGGCGAGCCTGGACTCGCCGGAATACGGGATCAGCGTCACGACCCACGGCTTCGGCACGGTGGAAGTCCGGCGAGCCTACGTGAACGACGGTGCGGACGAGATCAGTCTGGGCGATTCCTCACGGCCGGAACACAACGATACCGTGGTGGGCGATCCGCAGGAGGTGACCCTGAGTGGGCCCGGGTACGTCAACAAGGCCCTGGATTTCCCGTCGGTCAAAGTGTTCAGTAGCGGCCAAGGATATGACACGGCGCACTTCTCCGACCTGGCTGATCCGAGCGATACCCGGACCGGGGTGGACACGTTCACCGGGCGGCCGCTGTTCTCGGTGCTAGAGGGTCCCGAATACAGGCTTTGGGCCCGATTGTTCGACGAGGTGCATGCGGAATCGCGGTATGGCCAGGACATCGCCAATCTGTATGGCAATACCAATCCGGCTGCACCCGTCAATCCGGCTGAACTCACCGCTACCGCTAGGGAAGTGCAACTCTCCGGCACACACTCCTCGGGCTCTTATGCCAACTCCGCTCGATTGTTCCACAAGGTGAACGCCTTCGGGACCAGCGACGCGGATAAGGCGGTGCTTACGGACACCACGGTCGACCTGGACAGCTACGGCCCGCCCGCCGACGTTCCGCTGGACGAATTGGCGCAGATCCTCTGGCTCGATAGCTTCGAGAAGATCGAACGTTGGAATAGCAGCACGGGCAGCAAGGCGGACGACATCGACAACATCGACAGGTCTTTGCCTGGTGGGAGTGACGGCGCACGTCTGCGGAGGTGAAAACACTTGCTGCTCGACCGTGTGCTCGGCAGCGAGTTTTGCTCCCTAACGACCCCCGTGGGCTCGGCCCACGCGTGAATGAGGTTCGGCAGCTAGCATGGAGGCAAAGAAAGCGGTGACGAGTCACGCGCACTCCAAAGATGGGCCGGCCAATCCCGGTCTGTGCCGTTCTGCGTGACGTGCTTTCGACGCACACCGACGGCGCAATAACTCCAATGCCCGCAATTACTTACGCCCTTGGATCCGGAAATCCGCTTGACACCTCGCGCCGCATTGACAACAATGAGACCGGTAACGGGACATGCGAACATATGTCCCCCGGGCCGACACCGGCCGACTTCGCGGCTCGCCGCTCCGGAGCTCTTTGACAACCTGGTATTCACCCCCGCCACTCCCGGCGACTCTCCTCCGCCGAACAGCGGTTGGGAGAGCGGGCGATCCTTTGACCGCCGGCTGTGGCTCCCTGGTCACTTTACCACCCAGAAGCGCGTGGTGCCCAAAGTGCCTCCGTTCTGAGAAATCGCGACCTTGGGCACCACATCCGAATGCCCGTAACAGCAATCTGCTGGTCGTCGTGTGGGAAGTGAGTTCGGCATTCTGCCGCAATGACACCCGGCGCGAGATCGACTCCGAACGGTCCGGCTGGTACTCCGCGCGTTCTACGAAGCCCGCGCGCAGCGGATTTCGCTCCACGTAACGGCAGACCACCAGGAAATGGTCGTCATCCGCCACAGGAAAACTCTTGAAGCGCGCCTGGTACAAGTGCCCCTGGCCCGAGGTATGGTAATGCGCGTGGGATCGAATGCTCCGAATGCTTCGAGTGATTGCCGCCGTTGGCGACGTGAATTAGAATTTGCGCGAAGTCCTCGTGCGGCCTCCCGGTCAGTGAACCTCTTGAAAGGCGTTTTCATGGCAAAGGCGAAGAAGCAACCGCGCATTCACGACAAACTGCTCGAAGCGCTCGCCCGCGTCGATCGGCCGGGCGACTTTTCCCAAGAGCAGGCAACATGATCATGCAGCGGGGGATCGTCATGAGGTTTCCTCGAATGGTTCGCGGCGGCCGATCTGGCTCATGTCCTACCGTGCGACGCGATCCTCATCGGACTCACTTCCTGCGGCGCATGGCTGTCGAATTGCTCGAACCCCGCGCCCTGCTCGACGCCGCAGGGCTGCTTGAAAATCCCGTTGACCCTATCGGACCAGTCACTGCCCTGACGGATGTCCCGGATTTGGTGATCGGCGATGTCGACATCGGCGGTCTGGCGTTCGACGGCCAATCTCTGACCGTAGACGGCGTCGTTACTGCCAGCGTGACCAACCGCGGCGGTGATGTGACGACGCCTTGGGACGTCGTCTTCTTCGAAGACTTCAACGGCAATGCCGCCTACGACGTGTTGGTGGACCAGGCACTCGGCGGCGTGTCGATTACCGATCCGCTGCCCGCCGGTGCAAGCGTGCCGATCGCCGCCGAGCTTTCCGGACCGGTCCGGTTCGCAGGGAATTTCGTCTGGGCGATGGTGGACAGCGGTAGAACGATTGCGGAAGCGGATGAGAGCAACAACGTCGCACGGCCTGCCAGCCGGACGATTCCGCAGTCGAGCGAGTTCGATCCAGTGATCGAATGGCACAAAGGCGAATTCAGCGTGCGGCCCGATTCCAACCAGGTGATGATGCTGCCGGCCGTGGTTGACCTCGATCGCGACGACATCCCCGACATCGTCTTCAGCACGTTCAGTGGCGAGAACTACCATACCGACGGCATCTTGCGGGCGGTGAGCGGCGTCGATGGCACGGATCTGTGGAACGTCACCGATCCTGAGGGCGAGGTGGCGGCGCGGGCCGGAGTGGCCGTCGGGGATATCGACGGCGACGGTCTTCCGGAGATCATCGCGCAGCACGAGTCCGCGGTTCTCATCGCCTTTGAGCATGACGGCGCGTTGAAGTGGAAGAGCCCGCCGCTTTGGGGTGAACTCATCTGGGGCAGCGCCGCGATCGCCGATCTCGAAGGGGACGGAATTCCGGAAATCATCATCGGCGGCACGGTGCTCAACAACGATGGAACGATCCGCTGGCAAGGCAACGCGGCGGGCGGACTCGGCCGCGGCGACAACGTCTACGGCCCGCTCTCCGCGGTAGCCGACCTCGATTCGGACGGCTCACCGGAGATCGTCGCCGGCAAGTCGGCCTATCGCGCGGACGGCGCCCTCTATTGGAATGCGGAGATTGAAGACGGATTTCCGGGCGTCGCCAATTTCGACGACGATGCCTTTCCAGAGGTCGTCGTCGTCAGCGCCGGCAACATCCATCTGCTGGAACACACAGGGCAGATCAAGTGGGGGCCAGTGGCGATACCCGGCGGCGGGTCGGGCGGCGCGCCGGTCGTCGCCGATGTGGACGGCGATGGCGAGCCGGAGATCGGCGTCGCCGGCAGAGATGCGTATACCGTTTTCGAGACGGACGGCTCGATAAAATGGAGCCGCGCGACGCAGGATCACAGTTCCGACAAGAGCGGATCGTCGGCGTTCGACTTCGATGGCGACGGCAAAGCGGAAATCGTTTACTCCGACGAGTTGTTTCTGCGGATTTACCGCGGCGATGACGGAGACGTTCTCTATCAACTCGCCAAAGGGACCGCCACTACCTACGAGTACCCGCTGATCGTCGACGTCGATGCCGACGGCAACGCCGAGATCGTTGCCGTAGCCAACGACTACCGTTTCGGCAATGAGAACGGCCTCTACGTCATCGGCGACGCCGCCGATACCTGGGTTTCCGCCCGTCAAATCTGGAACCAGCACACCTACCACGTCACCAACGTCAACGACGACGGCAGGATCCCGGCTTTCGAGGTCAATAGCTGGGAACTCCACAACACGTATCGCGCCAACGTGTTGCTCGACCGCAGCCCACTGGATGCGCCCGACTTGACGGCGTCGTATCTCCGGGCCGATGGCGACGAAAGGGACGTAACCATTACCGCCCGCATCGGCAATGGCGGCGCGCTGTTCGTCCCGGCGGGCATCCCCGTCGCCTTCTACGATGGCGATCCGGATGAAGGGGGGACGCTGTTGGGTCAAACAGTGACGACCGTCCGGCTGGAACCGGGCCGGTATCAGGATGTGTCGATCGTCGTGCCACGCTCCGGGGTCGAAGCCATCCGCGTGGTTGCCGATTACGACGGCACGGGCAAGGGACAAGTTCGTGAACCGGATGAGGCGAACAACGTCCATTTCTATGCGTTTCTGCCCGATCTCACGATCGGCGACATGGACAACAGCGGTCTGGTCTATGACCGCCAGGCCCTGACCGTCTCAGGCACGATCACCGCACGGGTGACCAACCGCGGCGGCGACGTGGCGGCGCCCTGGGACGTGCTGTTTTTCGAAGACCTCAACGGCAATTCAGCTTATGATGCCGCAGTCGACAATACACTTGGCGGCGTGTCTGTCCAGGCTCCGTTGTCGGGCGGGGGAAGTGTTGCCGTCAGCGCCGAGATTTCCGGGCAAGTGCAGTTCGCCGGGAACATCATCTGGGCGATGGTCGACAGCGGCGGGGCTATTGCCGAAGCGAACGAGGGCAACAACCTGGCGCGGCCCGCAAGCCGCAATATCCCGCTGCTGGGCGCGTTCGATCCGGTGGTCGAGTGGCAGAAGAGCGAATTCAGCGCACGGCCCGAGTCGAACTTGGTGATGATGACACCGGCCGTGGTGGATGTGAACGACGACGGAATACCGGATATTGTATTCAGTACTTATGCAGGGTTTGCGGAGGGTTCGCACCGGTCGCTCGGCGCCGGAGAGGTGCTCCGTGCGGTTAGTGGAAGCGACGGCGCCGACCTCTGGAACGTGACCGATCCCCAGTACCAAGTGGAAGGATTTTCGGGCGTGGCCGCGGGCGACATCGATGTTGACGGTCGTCCGGAGATCATTGCCACTCACGATTCCGGCGTACTGATCGCTTTCGAGCATGACGGTACGTTCAAGTGGAAAAGCCCGCCGGTCTGGGGAGGCGTGGATTGGGGCAGCGCGGCGATTGCCGATCTTGATATCGACGGCGTTCCCGAGATCGTCGTTGGATCGACGGTACTCAACAACGACGGCACAATTCGCTGGGAGGGGCACACAGTGGGGGGCCTTGGGATCGGAGGCAACAAGAACCACCCGCTTTCGTGCGTCGCAGACCTGGATCTTGACGGGTCACCGGAAGTGGTGTCGGGCAGAAGTGCATTCCACGCCGATGGTTCGCTTTACTGGAACGCGTTGATCTCGGACGGCTTTCCGGCAATTGCCAATTTCGACAGCGACCCCTTCCCGGAAGTTGTGATCGTCGGCAATGGATATGCTTGGCTTCTCGAGCATACCGGTGACGTGCGATGGGGACCAGTGACCTTGCCTGGCGCCGGGCACGGCGGGGCACCCGCGATCGCCGATATGGACGGAGACGGCGAAGTGGAAATCGGGGTGGGTACTGCCGCCTGCTACGCCGTATTGGACACGGATGGTTCGGTTTTGTGGCAGAACGAGATCCAGGACGGCTCTAGAATCAGCAGTTCTTCAGCATTCGACTTCGACGGAGACGGCAGCGCCGAAGTTGTCTATGGTGACGAAAACTACCTGCGAATCTATCGCGGTGCCGATGGCCACCTATTATACGAATTCCCAAAGGGCTCCAGCACAACCTGCGAGTATCCTGTAATTGCGGATGTTGACGCGGACGGCAACGCGGAAATTGTCGCCGTGGCGTCCCGAGGCGGCCAAAATGGCCTCTACATTATCGGCGACGCCGCCGATACCTGGGTCTCCACCCGTCAAATCTGGAACCAGCACACCTACCATGTCACCAACGTCAACGAGGACGGCACGATCCCCGCGTTGGAGGCCAATAGCTGGGAAGTCCACAACACGTATCGCGCCAGCTTCCTGCTCAACCGCAGTCCGCTGGATGCGCCCGACCTGACCGCGTCGTACCTCCGCGCCGACGGCGGCGCAGGCGAAGTGACCCTAACGGCTCGCATCGGTAATGGCGGCGCGCTGTTCGTCCCGGCGGGCATCCCCGTCGCCTTCTACGATGGCGATCCGTCCGAGGGGGCGGTGCTGTTAGGTCAAACAGTGACGACCGTCCGGTTGGAACCGGGCGACTACCAGGATGTCTCGATCGTCGTGCCACGCTCCAACCTCGGGGAGGTCTGGGTGATTGCCGACGACGACGGCACAGGCAAGGGGCAAGTGCGCGAACCGAACGAGGCCTACAACGCGCATCACACGTACGTCTTTCGCGAGGAGTCGCTGGGAACGGTCGATTTTCTGGCGATGCCGTCTCTCGATCCTTCCACCGGCGCACTCTGGTACAGCCTCAGCGCGGCCCGCGATGCCATCCTTACGATCGAATCGCTCGATGCCGATTCGGAAATCGTTCTCTACGACGCCGATGGCAACGAGTTGCGAGTCTCCGAACCCGTCGCCGGCGGACAACGGATCGATTGGCCGGTCCATCAGGGGCAGACGTTTCTTGTTCGCGTCCGAGGCGCCTCGGACGCCCTGGAACTGCGGATCGCCAACCTCCTGCGGCATGACGGCGAAACTGTGATGATCTATGGCACGGCAGCGTCGGACGGCTTCGTTTTCGAGGCATCCGCACCGTTGCGGCGCGTGGAGATCAACGGTGTGGGCTACGCTTTTGCGCCCCAGGAAGCCACCGTCTTTGCCTTTGATGGCTTCGAGGGAAGCGACAGCGTGCGTGTCAGCGGCGCCGGCGGACCCGATACGGCAACACTCCGTCCCACATCGGGCGTCTTCCTCGGTGAAGACTACCGGCTCGACGCGACCGATGTCGAAGCGATCGACTACGCCGGCGGCGCTGGCGACACGGTCACCATCTGGGGTTCCAAGGGCGCCAACACTTACGCCGCCGGGCCTGGCATCGGCGAGATGACCGGCGATGGCGTTTCGACTCTAGCCACGGCCGAGACGATCTACGCCCGCGGCAACGGCGGCGGTGACACGGTCGTATTCGAAGATTCCGACGGGGACGACGTGCTGGAGTATTTCTCCACCTGGGCCCGCATGCGTGGAGAAGGTTACTTCCACCACGTCCGCGGGTTCAGCACGATGAGAGCCAATGCCGAGCTGGGGCAGAACGGCACGGACAAGGTCGTCGTTCGGGGCTCGGGGCTCAACGACTATCTCAAGGTCAACCCCTACAACGCGGATGGACAGACCGTCGCCCGTTTCTTGAGCGGTTCCGGCAGCATCTGGCATATCGCGTTCGGATTCGACACGATCGTCGGCTATGGCCGTGGCGGGGCGCTGATCGACCAGCTCTTCCTCAACGACACGCCCGGCGCGGACACGTTCGAACTGGAACGGCTCCATGCAAGCCTTGACGCGACGGACTATGGGGTCACCGTCACGACTCACGGCTTCGGCACGGTGGAAGCCCGGCGGGCATTCGAAAACGAGAACGCCGACAGAGTCGACCTCTACGACGCTCCGCATCTCGATCATAACGACACGCTGGTGGGCAACCCGGAGCAGGTGACCATGACGGGGCCGGGCTACTCCAACAACGTGTATAACTTCCCGCTGGTCATGGCCTACAGCAACGGCAAAGGCTATGACACCGCGCACTTCTCCGACCTGGCGGATCCGAATGACAGCCGGATTGGGGTAGACACGTTCACCGGGCGGCCGATTTTCTCGACGTTGGAAGGTTCCGGTTACCGGCTCTATGCGAGATTGTTCGACGAAGTGCATGCGGAATCGAAGTATGGACTGGACATTGCCAACCTGCACGGCAATGCAAACGGCGCCGAACTCACCGGCACGGCGACGGACGTGCGGCTCTCCGGCACACACTCCTCGGGCTCGTATGCCAACCACGCCCGATCGTTCCACGAGGTGAACGCCTTCGGGACCAGCGACGCGGATAAGGCGGTGCTTACCGACGCCACGGTCGATCTGAACACCTACGGTCCGCCGGCAGACGTGCCGCTTGACGAATTGGCCCAGCTCCTATGGCTCGACAGCTTCGAGAAGATCGAACGTTGGGACAGCGGCACGGGGAGCAAGGCCGACGACATTGACAACATCGATCGCGTGTTCGCCTGGTGGGAGTAACGGCGCACGTCTGGGCAGGCGAAACACTTGCTGTTCGATCGTGTGCGTGGCAGCGGGTTTTGTTCCCTAAGGACCCCCGTGGGCTCGGCCCACGAGTGAATGAGGTTCGGCAGCTAGCATTCGTCACCGACAACCACTGCCGGGCCCCTGCCGCCTCGCGCGGCAGGAACCCAAGGTTCCCCGGCTACCGCGCCTCGCGAACGACTTGATTCATCCGTGCCCCGGCCTTGCCATCCGTGCTACGAGAACAACGGATAGGCAAAAGGAGCACGGATGACGATGAGGAACATAGACGGAGAGCCGGCCAAGCCTACGGGATGCCCGCATTTGCATCTCCCCAGCGCACGTCGCTCACCCGACGAAAAGGGCTATGCTGCCACCACCGCGGTTTATCCCGGTGGGGCGATGTTTGGCAACTACAAAGGCCAAAAACCCTCGTTCTATGATTTCGCTTCCGCCGCTCGGCCCGTACAGGCCGAGCGGCGGAGCGAAATCATAGAGCGGCCTACAGGATCACGGTTTGTGGTTGCCAAACATCGCCCCACCGGCACGGGGCCGGTAGTGGCGTTTACCGTTTGAAGTGATAAGCGATGAAAGTCGAAGGAGGCGCGAAGAAGGGTGAAAGGTGGAAGAACAGTAGGAAGCAAAGAAAACGGTGACAAGTCACGCTCACTCCAAAGATGAGCCGTCCAATCACGGTCTGTGCCGTGCTGTGCGACGCACTTTCGACGCACACCGACGGCGTCATAACTTCAGTGCCCGCAACCGCTTACGCCCTTGGATCCAGAAATCCGCTTGACACCTCGCGCCGCATCGACCACAATGAGACAGGTAAATGGACATGCGAACACATGCCCCCCGGCCCGGCGCCAGCCACCTTCACGGCTCGCCGCTCCGGAGCTCTTTGACAACCTGGTATTCACCTCCGCCACTCACGGCGACTCTCCTCCGCCGAACAGCGGTAGGGAGACCGGGCGATTCCATCCCGGCCGCTGTACCACCCAGAAGCGCGTGGTGCCCAAAGTGCCTCCGTTCTGAGAAATCGCCAAATTGGGCACCACATCCGAAAGCCGGCAACAACCGGGGAGCGTCGATCGGGTCAGGTCCTGACATTCAACTCTTGGTAGAACCGATCCTACCTCCGGGCAGCCTGCTCCGGCAAGGGCGAATCACGACTGGAGGAATCCCGCACCGCGCTTCTCCAATGCGCTGCGGAGTGCGCGGCCGTCCAGGTTGTCGGGCGAGTTGCCCTCGGTGGCAGCGATGGCGGCAGCCAACCCGGCGGCCTGTCCCATCGCCATGCATGTGCCGGTGACCCGGTAGGACGCGTGAGCCTCATGGGTCCCGGAGATGCACCGGCCGGCAAAGAGAAGCCCGCCGACCGATTCCGGTACGAGGCAGCGGTAAGGAATCTCATAGGGGCGCATCCGCGCGCCGTGCGCCGATTTGTCGCCCCGCTTGACCTCGTGGATGTCGACACCGAACGCGCCGAACGTCACGGCATCGTCGAAGCGCCGGCCCTCGCGGAGGTCTTCAAGGGCCAAGGTGTAGCGCCCGGCGAGATGGCGGGCTTCGCGAATGCCGATCGCGGACGCCGTTTGCAGCAAGCGCGCGTTCTCCAGGCCGGCGATCCGCCGGATGACCTGCGTGAGTTCGTGAACCTGGCGGCGAGCCTGGATCGTGGCGCCAGTCAGATCGCGCGTGTCAAGCGGATTCATCATGTAGACATGCGTTGCCTGGACCACGGCGGCTCCGGGCCGAGGGAGATTGATAATCCAGGGGGCGTAATTGACGCGGCCGGTCGGCAGTTGCACGGGCAGGTTGTGCTCGCGGATGGCGGCCACCATGGCGTCGTAAAGATCTTCCGCCTTGGTCTGGATCCAATCGCCCACCCCGTCGATTTCGAACATCAGCGTCATGGGCTGGCAGGCGGAGTCGGCAGCGCGGCCGAGGTGATAGTCGACGCCGGCTCGCGCGGCCACGTCGCCGTCGCCCGTGCAGTCGACGACGGTCTTGGCGAGGACCGCTTCGCGGCCGGACTTGCTTTCGACAACGACTCCCCGCACCCGGCCGGCCTCGACGATGGTGTCGACGACCAACGAGTAGTACCAGCACTCGGCGCCGGCCTCGGCGAAAAGATCCTCCAGCAGGAGCCGCATCATTTCGGTATCAAACGTCCAAGAGAATTTCCAAGGGCGGAAAGCTGCGGCGGCCTTGAGCCGCTCGATCAATTCAGCGACGATCCAGCCTTTGCGTTGGAAATCGAAAAAGGGATTCATGATGCCGGCCGTCCAGACGCCGCCAAGCATGCCGTGGCGCTCGATCAACAGCGTGCGTGCTCCTTCGCGAGCAGCGGCCAGCGCCGCGCCGACCCCGGCCGGGCCGCCGCCGACCACGAGGACGTCGACGTCCGCGGCGACGGGCGTACGTCGCGGGGCCTCGACGACGAGTTTGGCAGCACGATCGATCGTCATCGGGTGGGCGGAAAGGCGAGCCGGCGGCTGCCGGTGTTCTTCCGTGGCCGAAGGCGGATCGGAATGCCCGGGGGCATCGCCGCCATTGTCGCCGGCGAAGCCGCCAGGGCCTGTCAACCCGATGCCGGCCACTCCGCCGGCTATTCTCAAGAAGTTACGACGATTCCACGCTTGCATGATGGCTTTCGGGCAGTTCGGACCTGGGAATTGTGACATCCGGCAAGCCCCATTCTACTCTCCTGACCGATGCGAGGCACCCGATCGGACACCCCCGGTTTTGACCTCCCCAAGGATCTTGCCGCAGCCGCGAGCTTCGTCCCCCTTGCGCGAGTGGCGTTCAGGTGGTGGGCTATTTAGAATGGATCTTCGTACCTGTTCTACCAAGACGATCCGGGGCGTTTCTGAATCATGCCCAAGATCCTGGCAATTCAACAAGGAGAATCTGATGCACCGAGGCTGCTTGGTTGCGCTGGCCGTTTGTGGCCTTCTGGTTCCGCGGGCGTCGGCCGCACCGACGCTCAAGGCGCTGCTCGTCGACGGGCAGATGAACCGATCGCATGACATGTTGGGCACGTCGGTCCTGCTGAAACAGCAACTTGAGGAAACGGGACTGTTCACGGTCGACCACGCCAGGTCGCCCGCCAAGGGGGAGGATATGAGCGGGTTTCGGCCCAACTTCGCGGGCTATGACGTGGTGGTGCTGAACTACGACGGCGACGAGTGGCCGGAGCCGACGAAGCAAGCCTTTGTCGACTATGTCCGCAACGGGGGAGGCGTGGTGATTTACCACTCTGCGGACAACGCATTCCCGAAATGGAAAGAGTTTAACGAGATGATCGCCGTCGGCGGATGGGGCGGACGCAACGAGAAATCCGGGCCGTACGTCCGGTGGCGCGACGGCAAGGTGGTGCTCGACACAACGCCGGGGCCGGGCGGCAGCCACGGCCCGCAGCACGAGTTCCCGCTGGTCGTCCGCGAGCCCGACCATCCGGTCACGCGGGGACTGCCGCCGGTGTTCATGCATTCGGCCGACGAGCTCTATAACCGGCTCCGCGGGCCGGCGGTCAATCTGACCGTGCTGGCCACGGCCTATTCGCCGCCGGACAAGAAAGGGACCGGCGAACACGAACCGATGCTCATGGCGATCCGTTTCGGCCGAGGCCGGATCTTCCACACGGCGATCGGGCACGGGCCCCAGCAACTCAAGAGCGTCGCGTTCATCGCAACGTATCAGCGCGGCGCCGAGTGGGCTGCCACGGGCGAGGTCACCCAGAAGATCCCTGCCGATTTCCCCGAAGCGGATCGGTCCAGCGTCCGGCCGTAGCTCCGTGTCGAGCGAAGGGGACAGGCACATTTTGCTCCGAAAACTCCGCAAAATGTGCCAGTCCCCGACGGTTTTGGCAAGGTCTATGGGTTTGAAGAGGTGCGGCGATTGCCCGCGTGTACGCAACGGGTAAGCGCCGAGGCCATTTCGGTCAAGGAGAACTGGCGGTCGACGTGCCCTGCCAGGTAGGCCAGCTTGTTCATGCCATAGACGTCCGAACTGGCCTCGTCTTGACCGAGGACGTACCCACCGGCCGTGCGGATCGCCCCGCAACCGTCGACGCCGTCCCTGCCCATGCCCGTCATGATCACTCCCAGACATTTCGGGCCGAATATCTCTGCGGCGCTTTTCATAAGCACGTCGGCAGAGGGCATATGGCCACTCACGGGCGTGCCGGGGCGAACCACGGTTTTGACCGAGGCGCCGAAACGGTGGATCGAGAGGTGCTGTCCGCCGGGGGCAATCCATACGTGGTTCGGCTTGAGCAGTTCGCCGTTGCCTGCTTCGCGGACCGTCAGTTCTCCCAAAGAATCGAGACGAGATGCGAACGGCTTGGTAAAAGTCGCCGGCATATGCTGCACGACCAGGATCGGCGGCATCGGCGGCCGAAGCGACTGGAACAAGGAGGCAAGGGCGGGCGGCCCACCGGTGGATACGCCAATCACGATGCACTTCCCGGCCAACTCCGGTCCGCACGTCCTCTCCCCCGGGCATCGTTGGAAGGCGGAGGCCGGTCGCTGCTGCTTCCGGGCCCGCCGAATCTCCATAATGCGCCCGACGTCGACACCTGCGGCCATACGGATCTTTCGCGGCAACTCGCCCCGAAGTATGGCATGGGTGTCCGATCCGCGATCGGGTTTCTCGAGGTAGTCGACAGCGCCTCGATCCAAGGCGGCCAATGTAAGATTTGCGCCCACCGTCGTGAACGAGCTGACCATAACGACGGGCACAGGGCGTCGCGAGAGAATGGCATCGAGCGTTGCGAGTCCATCCATATTGGGCATTCGAATGTCCAAGGTAATCACATCCGGTCGCAAGTCGTCCAGCACCGCCAGCGCGAGTTGACCATCTCCGGCGGTTCCGATGACCTTCATACCGGGAGTTGCCGCGATGCTATCGGCAATGAGGGAGCGCACAACAGCCGAGTCGTCAACCACCAGCACGCCAATCTCGTTCTGCCCGGTCACGATACCACTCGTCTTTAGAGGCCCTAACCAAACGGGGACTGGCTCCGAGCCGCACCAATGCAAACACGCAGAATACACGTTCTGGCGAGGTACCTGTCCCCGTTTTGTTTGGGCTCCTTGATTGTCCCGCCGAAACGGCCACCTGGCACGAGTCCTACGCCAGACCCGTCACAATCAACCCTAGCTCACGGCGGATTGCGACGAAGAAACGCTGCTTTCAGAGGGGTGTGCGTGCCGATTAGACCAACGATCACGATTCAACTGGATTGTCAGCCGGGACCGGTTGGAACGAGCACCCTCGCGGTTGTGGAATGGCCATTGGCCGCGCAGGCCTCAGTCGAGGCTACTAAGAAAGGGGACAGGCACCGCAATACCTTGTCTCTCCTTGCACTGCAAACTAACACGCATTGTGGAGCCACATAGTACTGAGCCTGCACGCGGCAATTCGCCCCGATCCGGGTTTTCCGGCCGTCGCCGGCGAGGATGGACATGAAGGCGTCGGAGGCGTTCCCGAACGCTCAAGCGAGCAGCATTTCGAGATCTTCGGCCGTAAGAGTCCGCAGAACGTTGTTGTCGGCCGCGACGATCGCCTCGGCCAGATCCCGCTTCGTCTTTTGCAGTTCGAGGACCTTTTCCTCCACCGTGTCGCGAGCGATCAGGCGGTAGGCGAACACGTGCCGGGTCTGGCCGATACGGTGCGTGCGATCGACCGCCTGCGCCTCCACCGCGGGGTTCCACCAGGGATCGAGGATGAACACGTAATCGGCGGCCGTGAGGTTCAGGCCGTGCCCGCCCGCCTTGAGACTGATCAAAAAGAGCGGACAACCGGCATCCTCCTGGAACCGGTGGACTCGCTCTTGTCGGTTTCGCGTGCGGCCGTCGAGGTATTCGTACGGGATCTTCTCGGTATCGAGCCGGCGGCGAACGATCGACAGAAAGGAGGTGAATTGGGAAAACACGAGCGCTTTGTGCCCCTCGTCGATCACCTCTCGCAATTGTTCCAGGAGGGTGTCGAGCTTGACGCTCGGCTCGTCGAGCCGCTTGTTGTCCAGCAGACCGGGGTGGCATGCTGCCTGGCGCAACCGCAAGAGGGCCTCCAGGACGTGGATCTTTGCCTTGGCCAGGCCGCCTTCCCGGATCCGGTCGGAGAGCATGGTCCGATAGTAGTCGCGAAGCTCAACATAATGTTTCCGCTGCTTGCCTTCCAGGTCGCAGTAGAGCGTCTGCTCGGTCTTCTCGGGCAGTTCGGCCAGCACCTGGCCTTTGGTGCGGCGAAGAATGAAAGGGCCCAGGGCCCGCCGAAGCAGGGCAAGGTCCTCGCCGTCGCTCGAGGACGCCCTGGAGATCCTCTGGAAGGCGGAAGAGGTTCCCAGCATCCCCGGGTTGAGAAACTCGAAAAGCGACCACAGCTCACCGATATGGTTTTCCACCGGAGTGCCGGTCATTGCCAGCCGATGATCGGCTTGCAGCAGCCGACAGGCCTTGGCCCGCTGCGACTGCGCATTCTTGATCGCCTGCGACTCGTCGAGGATTGCATAGTCGAAACGGAACTCCTTCAGCTTGACGATATCGCGCCGAAGGGTTCCGTACGTGGTGAGAACGAGGTCGTAACCGTCGAGATGATCCATTTGCCCGTTCCGCTGAGGCCCCGTGTAGTCCAGCACGCGGAGATTGGGAGCGAACCGTTGGGCCTCTTCCAGCCAGTTGAAGACGAGGCTGCGCGGCACGACTGCCAGCGACGGCGCGCGTCGTCCTTCGGCGTCCTTGGGGCGCATCCGCCTCGACTGGAGCAAGGCCAGAACCTGCACGGTTTTGCCCAGCCCCATGTCGTCGGCCAGGCAGCCGCCGAGGCGGAAGTCGCGGAGGAAGTTCAACCAGCCGAGCCCTTCCTTCTGGTACGGGCGCAACTCGCCGCTGAACCCCCGCGGTTCCTTTTTGGGCGATACGCCGTTGAACGACCGAAGCTTGCGGCGGATATCGGCGAAGCGCCGGTCGACCGACACATTGCCCTGCGCGGCCAACAGCGCATCGAGCAGCAGTGCCTGCGAGGGATGGAACCGGATATGGTCTTCTTCCGCGGTCCCCAGACCCGCCAGGCTCCCGAATCGGGCCAGCCACTCCTCCGGCAACAGGCCCCGAGAGCCGTCCCCGAGTTGCACGTACTTCTCGCCGCGGCGAACGGCCGCAAGCAGATCGGGGAGCCCGACCGTGACGCCATCGAAATCGAAGATGCCTTCCAGATCGAACCAGTCGACCCCCGAGGTCACGCTCATTCGCCATTGCCCGGCCTTGCGGATCAAGCGTCCCTCGGCCTCGACCTCCCATCCCGCCTGAACCAACGACTCGACCAGGCCGGCGAAGTGTTGATTGGGGATCCGGGCATCGTGGCCGCGCGCGGCGTAGGAGTCGATGGGTCGGGCTCCCTGCTGGGCGAGAAAGAAGAGCAACTCGCGCTCTTTGTCGAGGTCGCGAATGACAACGCGGTCGGCCTCGGCGTCGAAAACGGCAAGGCCGGAATCCGAATGCCGCACCGCCTTGCCGGCGTAGCGAAACTCGACGTCCGCATAGAGCCGGTTCGTTCCGGATTGCACCTTGGGGGCGTGGACGAGCAATTTCGGCTGCGGCAGAGGGCGAACCTCTTCGCAACGGAGATTCTCCGGCAGAACCATTTCCGGACGCGCCGGCAATCGCCAGAGACGGCTCAGCAGCTCGCTACGGTCGGCGTAAGGGACTTCGACCTCCTGGCCGCTCCGCAGCGCCGCGAT
This sequence comes from Thermoguttaceae bacterium, assembly GCA_040768665.1. Lineage (GTDB taxonomy): Bacteria > Planctomycetota > Planctomycetia > Pirellulales > Thermoguttaceae > JABWBD01. Next base: position 160,624 of record JAXGMN010000024.1, on the reverse strand, counting down.
CCAGGCGGAGGCTTCGCTCGCGTCGAGCCGTGCGAGGCGATCTTCCAAAAGCAGCACACCGTGACACAGCAGTACCGGGCTTGTGACTGGAATCGGAGACTCTTCGCCCTGCCGGATCAGTTGCCCCTCGAAGCGCCAAATGCGTTTCTCGTCATCAGCCTTGATTTCAAGGCGAAAACGCCACGGCGGACCGTCGTCCCAGGCCACCGGGCGGCGGTCTTGCTCCGGATCCTGCTCGTCCGCGTCGAGCATCCACACGAACCGGCCCGTTGCGCACAGCGCGGGCAACACCTGCTCGTACGCTTTCGGCGCAACGAGCACCTGCGACGTCGGCGGTTCGTAGCTGCCGGAAAACCCGTAAGAACGACCCGGTGGACCATCGAGCCAATCGTCGTCGTTGTCGTCATTGTTGAGAAGGAGCAGGCGAAGCGCTTCGCGGTCTTCCGGGTGCGTAAACCGGCCGACCTCACGCTCGCGAACCTGCAACGGCTTGAACTTGCCTAGTTCCCCGGTCTTCCGGGCCTCTCTCTGCAAGAGTACGACGACCAGCCCGCCGTCGGCAAGGCTCGACGTAACGTCGAGCACGTACCATGCTTCGCGGGCCTTTTCCAGGCCGTCGAGCACGTCGCCCGCGACGGACGAAGGGCCGGTTTCGAATACTCGGGAGAGCTGACGCTGCCACGCCGGTACGGGCGCAGACTTGACCGTACCGCGCCGACCCGAAGCCGAAGACGGCTGGCCTCGTTGGGGCGAAAACGGCTGGCCGAAATAGCCCTCGTCCCACTCGTCGAACTCGCTCTCGTCCGGTTCCATTCCCAGGACGTCCAGCCTGCGGCTTCCCGTCCGCGGGCCGGCGCCTCGCGCCTCGGCGGCGAGAATCGTCGCCCAGATGTGCTTGCAGGGGCCTTCATCGCGGAAGTAGGGGCAAGTGCACGAGGCGTCGATCTCACCGAAGCGCGCGTCGCCCCAGTCGATCACGACCGCGTAATCGTCAGAGTTTCCAGCCACCGTCGCGAGGATCTTATGCCCCGCCACGGAGCCAAGTTGAACGCGGCCCTCGCGAAAATAGGCGTCGCCTCGCGACCGGATCGCGTAGTCAAAATCTCGCGCACAGCGGTCGGCAAACGTGTTCATGGTGCCTCCTTGCCAGTAATCGTTACGGGTCGGCCGGGGACTGGCCCATTTTTCGGCCGGTGCACACGTTCCGCAAAGACACTGGCCGAAAACATGGACCTGTCCCCTTCCTCCCGCCCCGTGAACGGTTGCTCTTGCGAGTGCGGTGGTCCACCAGTCGGTTTGAAACGAACATACCACTATTTACGAACTTCGCAAGCCCCATTGTTTGGCGGCTCTCTTGCGGCAGGGGGTGATGCCTGCCTACAATGGCAGCGAGGCTGCCGCAACGGCCGACCTCGATCCCTCCCGCCCCCATCCTTCCCGCCGGAGACACAAGCATGCCTTGGAAGACTCTGCCGGTCGTGCTGTTAACGCTGATTCCTTCCGCGCAGGGCCGAACACCGCAACGGGAAACGGTTTCCGAGAAACCATCGATGATCGGTTCCTTTCTGGATGCCGGCATGCCCGACGAAATCCTGTTTGCGGTCCGCAAGCCGAGTATCGACGGCCATTGGTACGCCAGTATCGCCTACTATTCGACCGACCAGTGCCGGCCAACGTTTCCCATGAATTCCGGCGGAAAACTGTGCATCTATAACGTCAAGACCAGGGAAGTCCGCACGATTTTCGAAGACCCCGAGGGCAACATCCGCGATCCGCAGATCCACTACGACGCCGAGAAGCTCATCTTTGCGTATCTGCCCAAGGGAAAACGCCACTACAGCCTTTTCGAGATCAATCTCGACGGCACCGGACTGGAACAACTGACCGGGCAGGGCGAAGACGTCGCGCCGGGCATGGAGGATTACCAGACGTACTCGCCGCCCGGATGGGACGATTTCGAACCGACGTATCTGCCGGACGGCCAGATCATCTTCTGTTCCACGCGGGCCAACCGGTACGTTCAGTGCTGGATGACGCAGGTCGCTACGCTATACAAGTGCGATCCCGACGGAAGCAATGTTCGCGTCTTGTCGGCCAACATTGAGCACGACAATACCCCCTGGGTTCTCGCCAACGGGCAGGTCGCCTACATGCGGTGGGAATACGTCGACCGTTTCCATATGGGCTTCCATCATCTTTGGTCCATGAACCCCGATGGCACCCGCCAAATGGTCCTTTACGGAAACCAGATCAACCACGGCACGATTCTGGCCCCCAAACCGGTTCCCAATAGTCCTAAGCTGGTCGTGACCTGGTCGCCCGGCCACGGGAGACGCGAGCATTACGGCAAAATCGCGCTGATCGATCCGCGACTCGGTCCCGACGCCCCGAAGGGGGTCGAGTACATCAGCAAGGCCGATATCCATTGCGACCCGTGGGCGTTCAGCGAAAATCATTTTCTGGCCGCCAACAAGACGACCATCGAACTGGTGAACCGCCAGGGCGAGACCGAGGTTCTCTGCCGGCTGCCCGAGGCGCTGGCCAAGGAGGGCTACTGGATCGGTGAGCCGCGGCCGGTGATGCGGCGCCCGCGTGAGCCCGTGATCGCCGACCAGACGGCCCCGTCGGCCGACCACGGGACGCTGGCGCTGGTCAACGTCTACCGGGGCCGCCGGATGCAGGACGTCGAGCCGGGCACGATCAAGAACCTGCTCATCTACGAGGTCCTTCCGAAGCCGATCAACTACGCCGGCGCGATGTCGGAGATGTCGGCCGGCGGCACGTTTTCCGTCGAGCGGCTGATCGGCACGGTCCCGGTCTCCGAGGAAGGGAGCGCGTATTTCAATCTGCCGCCGCTTCGCAGCTTCCTGTTCCTGGCGATGGACGAAAAGGGACATTGTGTGAAACGAATGCATTCGTTCACGTCCGTGATGCCCGGCGAACGCACCACCTGTATCGGATGCCACGAAAAGCGGACCGAATCGCCCGGCGCCGAGGACCGCGACGCGCTGTTGCGTGTCTTGCGGACCCGCCCCGTCGATCCGGAGCCGGTCGCAGGGGTGCCGGAGATCTTCGATTATTTGCGGGATATTCAGCCGATTCTGGACAAGCATTGCCTCGAGTGCCATAACCACGATCGCGAGGAGGGTGGGTTCAATATCTCCGGCCATTGGGGACCGCTGTACCCGATCGGCTATATCCAGATGTCGTGGCGACAGCTTTTCGGCGATAACCGCGTTATCCTGCCGTACTCCGAACACAGCAAGAGCAACTTCAAGCCGTACGAGATCGGCACCGGCTCGAGCCGGCTGTTGAAACTCATCGAAGAGGGGCACGATGGCGTCTCCATGCCGGAAAGCGAGCAGAAGATCATTCGCCACTGGCTCGACGCCGGCGCCAATCACGCGGGCACCTACGCGGTCAATAGCCACGGCACGATCGGCTATTATGTGCACAGCGCCAACGTCCGCAACGACAAGGACTGGCCGGAGACCCAGGCGATGGTCGAGGTGATGAACCGCCGCTGCGACCGGTGCCACGCGCCGACGGAGGCCGACAAGAAGATCGGCACGTATAAGCTCCCGGCGCACTTCTACGCCCGCTACTATCCGCCGGACGAATTCCAGAAAAACCGGTACGTGGCCCACACGATGTCGGAGGACGGCGGCCGGTTCAACCGGCACCTGATCTACAACCTGTCGTACCCGGAACTGTCGAAAGCGGCCCGCGCCCCGCTTGCCAAAGCGGCCGGCGGGTTGGGCGTCTGCGAGGCGAGGTCGGGCGAAACGGTCTTCCAGAACAAGAGCGATCCGGATTACCGGACGATCGTCGCCGCCGTCGCACGCGGCCGAAGGCATATCCTGGAAGAGAACAACCGTTTCTGCATGATCAACCCGAGTGCGAACAACGGCGAGAACTGCCCGGTCCGGTTCGTTCCGCGGCGGGACTACGTCCGCGAAATGATCCGCTACGGCGTGTTGCCGGTCGACCACGATTTCAACGCCTCGGTCGACCCGTTCGAAATGGACAAGGCGTACTGGAAGACGTTCTGGTATGTGCCGAAGTGAAGGCTCTTACCGATAGCTGCGCTCCACGTCGTGGGCCCATTGTCGGCCGCCGGATGCAGGGATCTCCGACGCGTGGAGTTCTTGGGTCGAGGTGTCCAGGCGAATCGTTTCCGTGGCAGCCGCGAGGGCCGGCACAGGGGCTGCGGGAACCGCCGCCGTAGCCGGTTCCCTGCCGAACACCAACCGGCGGAGCACCGAGGCCAGATCGTCTATCACACTGTAGACGACGGGAATCACCACGAGCGTCAGAATTGTCGAGGTAATCATGCCGCCGACGATCGCCGTTCCCATCGGCGCCCGGGTCTCGGCACCGGCTCCCAGACCGATGGCCACGGGGATCATGCCGGCGATCGTCGACAGCGCCGTCATGAGAATCGGGCGCAGTCGGACCGGGCCCGCCTTCAAAAGCGCGTCGGTCTTGCCCATCCCCTCGCTTCGCAGCAGGTTCGTGTAGTCGACCAGCAGGATTGCGTTCTTCGTGACCAGGCCCATCAGCATGATCATGCCGATCATGGTAAAGATGTTCAGCGTCCGGCCGGTCAAAAAGAGAAGCCCCAGGGCGCCGATGATTGACAGAGGCAGCGACAACATCACCGTGAACGGATGGATGAGGCTTTCGAACTGGGCGGCCAGCACCATGTAGATCAGGATGATGGCCAGCATCATGCTGAAGCCGATGCTCGCGAACGATTCGGCCATCGTGTCGCCCTCGCCGGTGAAGGCGGACTGGACGCCGTCGGGCAGACCAATCCGGCTTTCCATCTGGCGGACGTCCTCCAGCGCCTCGCCCAGCGGCTTGGTCGACTCCAGGTTGGCCAGTACGGTCACTTGCCGCATCCGGTTCTCGCGGTCGATCTGCACCGGCCCCGTGGCCTCTTCCACGCGGACAAGGTTGCGAAGTTCGACCAGCCTGCCGTTTCCGGTTCGAACGGGGACGTCGAGAATCGATTCCGGGCGGTTCCGGTCGGATTCCGCCAGCCGGACGCGGACGTCGTAGGTTTCGCCGTCTTCTTCGAAGGTGGTCACCTCCTGCCCGCCGATCAGGGCGCGGACGGCGTTGCCGAGGTCCTGGACCGACACTCCCAGATCGGCCGCCTTGTCCCGGTCGATGAGGACGTTCACCTCGGGCTTGCCGGAATCGTAGGTCGAATTGACGTCGACCAGGCCCGGCGCAGCCTGCATCGATTCCGACATCTTCTCCGAGACGGCGACCAACTCCTTGAGGTCCGGTCCACGGACGTTGTACTGCACGGGGGCCGAGCGGAACCCGCCCCCGCCGACCCGCGGAATCTGCTCAACGCTCAGTTTCAAGTGGCGCAAGCCGGCCAGCCGCTCGCGGGCCATCGCCATGATTTCCTGTTGCGACACGTCGCGCTCGGCCTTGGGTACCAGTTTGGTCAGCACGGTTGCCACGTTCACCCGCTCTTCCACGCCGGCGCCGATCGTGGTGAAGGTATCGGTCACTCCGGGCAGGTTCTGCATGCGCCGCTCGATCTCCGCGACGACCTGGTTGGTGGCCTCCATGGACGTGCCGACCGGCGTTTCGACCTGCACGTTGAACTGGTCTTCGTCCTGGTCGGGCAAAAACTCCTTACCCATGAAAGGAACCAAGGCGAGGCCGGCCACGAAGACGGCAACGGCACCGCCGATCACCAGCGCCCGTTGCCGCAGAGCCACTCGCAGAGCGACCGCATAGACCGACTCCAGCCGCTGAAACAATTTTTCCAGCAGACTGAAAACCCGGCCGTGGCTTTCGCTCACTTGCAGGACGCGGGAGCAGAGCATCGGCGAGAGCGTCACCGCGATGAACGTCGACACGGCGACCGCGAAGGTCACCGTCAGGCCGAACTCGTAGAAGAACCGCCCGACGATGCCCGTCATGAAGGCCACGGGGATGAACACCGCGACGATCGCCAGCGAGGTGGCGATGACGGCAAAACCGATCTCGGAGATCGCCTCGAAGGCGGCCTGTATCCGCGGCTTGCCCTCCTCCATGTGCCGGTACGTGTTTTCCAGCACGACAATCGTATCGTCGACGATCATGCCGACGGAGATCGTCAGGGCCAGCATCGACATCATGTTCAAGGAAAAGTCCATCATGCCCATAAACATGAAAGTGGCGATGACCGTTGTCGGAATGGTGACCGCCGCCACGAACGAGCCCCGCACGTTGCGGAGAAACAGGAGGATCACAACGACGGCGAGGATGGCGCCCCGGAGCAGCTCGCCGCGGGCTTCGTTGAAGCTGTCGGCCACGAAACGCGACAAGTCCTGGGCGATGGTCAATTGATAGCCGGCGGGAAGATCGGATTCGAGCCTGGCCAACCGCGCTTTCACCGTCTCGGCGACGGCAAGGATATTGGAGCCGGACTGGCGGCGGATCAGGAGTGAGACGGCCCGCTGGCCGTTGAGTCTGGCCAGGCTGCGGAAGTCTTCCATTCCGTCCTCGACCCAGGCCACGTCGCGAAGCCGGATCGGAGCGTTGTTGCGGTAGGCGACGACCAGGTCTTCGAAGTCCTCGACCGCGGCAATCTTCCCCTTGGTCTTGACGACGAGTTCGCGCCGGTCGGTTTCCACGCGTCCGCCCGGCGGCTCGATGTTCTCCTCCCGCAACGCGTCGATGACGTCCTGGGCAGCCAGCCCCCGCGCGCGGAGCGCGTCGGCGCGGAGCCACACGCGTACTTCGCGCTCGCGGTCGCCGACCAGCCGGACGTTGCCCACGCCCGGAATGCCTTCGATCCGCCGCTTGACCACATTGTCGGCGTAATCGGTCAGCTCGCGAATCGAGGTGGGGCCCGAGAGCACGATTGCGAGGATCGGCGACGAGTCGGGATCGAACTTCTCGATGATCGGCGATTCGATATCCCGCGGCAGTTCGCTGCGGATCGCGGCCACCTTGTCGCGAACGTCCTGGCTGACGACGTCGATGTTTTCCTCGAGCTCGAATTCGATGAAGACCTGCGATATTCCCTCGCCGCTCTCCGACCGCAGCGTCTTGATGCCGCTGATCGTATTGACCGCCTCTTCGATGACGTCGGTGACCTCCGTCTCGACGGTTTCGGGGTCGGCCCCCTCGTAAGGAACGGTGACGGTGACGACCGGGATGTCCACGTCCGGGAACAGATCCACGCCCATCCGCATGTACGATACGGCCCCGAAGACGACGAGGGCCAGAATCAGCATCGATGCCAGGACGGGGCGGCGAATGGAGGTCTCTGCAATTTTCATAAGAGATCACTTACTTGGTCACACGATCCGAACTCAACCGCACCTTCGCCCCGTCGGCCAGCAGGGAGGTGTTGCTCACGGCTACCTTCTCTCCCTCGCCGAGCCCTGAGAGGACTTCGTACTGAGATCCACTCGAGATGCCGAGCTTGACCGCGCGTCTTTCCACTTGTCCATCCTTGTAGACGAACACCGATGGCCGGCCGTCGGCAAAGGTGACCGCGCGGGCAGGCACGACGAGCGTATCAGCGGCGGAATCCAGCGCCAGCGCGACGCCGACAAACGAACCGGCCTTGAACGTGCCCCGGCTGTTGTCGATCGCCACGCGAATGCGGAATGTGCGCGTTTCGGGATCGATTTTTTCGTTCACCAGGGCGACGACCCCGGGCACCCGCGTGGAACTTTCCCTCGCCCGCACCTCGGCTTGGTCGTTCTGCCGGATCAGGCCCTGATAGCGTTCCGGCACGCCGACCTCGGCAAACAGGATGCTGGGATCGATGATCTGCATGATCTGTACGGCGGGGGCCGCCGAAACCCGGTCTCCGACGCCGACGTAGCGATCTACCACGACCGCGTCGTAGGGTGCGCGAATCGTGCATTTCGCCAGCCGGCGAGCCTGCTGGGCCACCTCGGCCTTCGCCATGGCGACGTTGGCCTCCGCCACGGCGATCTCTTCCGGCGTGGGCCCCGCCTGGGCCAGAAGCAAAGCTGCTTCCGCCTTTGCTTTCACTGCCTCGGCCGAACGGTAAGTCATCTGCGCCCGATCGTAGTCGCTCTGGGAGAGGACCCGCTTGCCGAGCAACTCCTGCGACCGCTTCAGGTCGGCGGCCGCTTGCTCCAGTACAGCGCTGGCTTCCTCGAGTTGGGCCTGCAACTGGGCAACTTCCTCGTCGCGTTTCCAGGAGCGGAGCTTGGCAAGCTCGTTTTCGGCGAGCTTCTGTTGAGCTTCCGCGCGCTGGAGCGCAAGGCGGAATTCCGTCGGATCGATCTCAACGAGGATATCGCCCTTTTTCACGTGGTGGCCGATGTCCAGATCGATCCCGGTGGCGAACTGCTGCCCGTTGAGTTCATACTCGACTTTCTTCTCGAACTCGGGAATGCTCTGGATGACTCCATCGACCTCGGCGACAATGTTGGCGAAGCGGAAGGGAATCAGGGTTCCGATCAGTTCCAAATCGGACTGGATCGCCGCTTGGCCCACCGGCTGGATTTGCACTTCCACTTCGCCGCCGACGGACGCGGCGCGATGAACCGATTCCGCCGGGCGGGCAGAAGCATCACGCTGCCCCTCGCGAGATGCCATGCGCGTATAGCCGGCGATCCCGACGGACGAGACTGCCAATACGGCACCGGCCAGGGCTGTTTTCTTCCAAGTCGTCATGGATGGGAATCCTTTGCAGACGCAGGACGGTCTTGGCGGATGCCGTCCAAAAACAAATCGAGCGTGTGCTCGGCCAATTCGGTCAACCGGTAGCGGTCCTTCACGTAACAGGCAAAGTTCACCGTCCCATAGAACATGCTCGCCATGGCGGTGATGGTCTTGTGGGCATCCAGCGGGCGGATCTCGCCATCGGCGATCCCTTGCTCCACGATCTCCACAAAAACGTGCAGGATCCGCTCCCGAAACTGTCTGTGCAGATCCGGAGCGTCGCCGCGGAACTCGGCGCGGTCTTGGACGAAGATGTCGAGATAATGGGGGTTGGTCTCGAAGAATTCCGCGTAGGCCATCCCCGCCTTACGAAGGGTCTCGATGGCGCGGTGGCCTTCCTGGATGGCCCGCAGGACGTGCTCGCTCAGTCGCTCCATCACGGAAAAGCAGGCCGCCCAGAAGAGGTCTTCCTTGTTGCCGAAATAGCGGTAAACCGTGCCTTTGCCGACGCCGGCCTTATCGCCGATGACCTGAACGTCCGTGTTGCGGAACCCCACTTCTGCGAACGTTCGGATGGCGTGTTCGAGGATGGCGTCGTACTTCTCGGCATTTCGGACCGGAGCGGGCTGGTCGATGGAGAGCATGGTTATTTCCGTCCGTGAGTTAAGGCACATTTTTGTGGACGGACGCGTACGTCCATACCAAATACGCAAAGAAAACGCCGTTGGTTTTTGGCAAACCGCGAAACGCGGAGGACTCCAAAGTTTCGGACGGACGCGCACGTCCACCGCACATCCTACTCCGGGGTTGTCGCCACGTCAAGGCGGTTCTCTTGCCCCACTCGCCGAAAAGAGACCCTAGGGCCTTTAAGGCAAACACCCTCCGTGAGAGGCGTTCAGGGGCCGAGGCCGAGCGCCCGAACCGAGATCAGCCGCTCTTGCCAACACAATACAAGCGCCGGGTCGTACGGATAAAGAGTTGTCCGTGCGCCGCGACGACGGAAGACCGAACAACCTCGTCGTCCTTGGGATCATCCATGGAAATCGTGTTGATCAACTTTCCGGATGACGCGCTGACGACGGCGACCTCGCCGAGAAAATTGACCAGGTAGATCTTTCCATCCGCGGCCAGCGGTGAAGCCTCGTACTTCCCGCGTCCGGGGGTGACGATCTGCCACTCGACATCGCCCGTCTGGGGGTCGACGCGGGAGAGGGTCCGCTGCAGGTCGTTCATGACGAAAAAGTCGCCGTCGTAGAAGGCCGGCGTGGGCACGTCCGAGGAGACCTTCGAGGCCGAATCGGACTGCCAGGCCACGGCTTCGTCGCCGTGCGAACCGTTGAGGCCGGCCTTGATCGCAAAGACGGGATTCCGCTTGGGTGTGCAGGCGAGGATGACGCCGCCGCCGGCTACCGGAGATGGGACGAGTCGCCAGTGCTCGATCCGCCGCGGATTCCAATTGCCCCAGCGCCACAATTCCTTGCCGGTCTCGAGATCGTGTCCGGTCAGTGCGTCGCCGCCGAGGACCAGCAGTTCCTTGCGCGACTCGGAGACCCGCGGGATCGGCGTCGAAAAGGCTTCGCGCGACTCGGCCACGGCGTCGCTCGGCCGGATGTGCCGCCAGAGGGTCTCGCCTGTCTTCGGATCCAGTGCAAGCAGGTAGGACTGGTTTTCGCGGTCGGCGAACCCCCGGCCCTGCACCGGCACGTCGCGCTGCAGGACCTGGATGTAGAGCTTGCCGCCAAACAGCGTGGGGCTGCTGCTGAATGTCCACCCGAATGCGAACACGCCGTAGTCTTTCTGGAGGTTGCGAGCCCAGAGCCGCTTTCCGGCCGGATCGAAACCGAGCAACTCACCGCTGCCGTAGAAGAAAACCACGACCTCGCCATCCGTGACGGGGGAACCGGACGCGAAGTTGCTGCGATGGTCGCGACGGGTACGTTGGGCAACGTCGTGCTTCCAGAGAAGCCTTCCATCCGCACGGCTCACACAGCGGGCCTCCAGCACGTCGCGCTCGGCGTCGACGCCGGCCAGAAAGACGCGATCCTCCCAGACAATCGGCGTTGCCGCCGCGGCGCCGGGCAACGACGCGCTCCAGACGACGTTCTCCGTCGTGCTCCACCGCTCCGGCAGGTTCTTTTCGTCGGTCGAACCGTTGAAGAACGGCCCCCGCCAGTGCGGCCAATTGCCTCCTTGGGCCGCAGAACAGACAAACACCATGAGAACGAACAACGCGGGCGACTTCATCAGCAATCTCCGGGGGAATAGGTTCTTAGAGCTTATCCCAAAACCGCCGGGCACTGGCTCATTTTGCGGAGTCTTCGGAGCAAAATGTGCCTGTCCCCTTCTCCTCGCGAGTTTTTGGGATAGGCTCTTAGCCGAGAAACTCGTTGCCCACCTTGCGGGCTCGCTGCGGCTTGTCAAGGTTGATTCCGTTGGCCACGCCGACGCTGACCAGCACGTTCCAGCCGGCCAGCAACTGGAGCACGGAGTCGTAGCCCTCGACCTTGGGAATGCGGATGGTTGGGAACATCGTTTCTTCCGAGGCAATGGCGATCACGGGCATGCCCACCCCCTTGACGAGCACTTCGTGAAACTTCTCGGCCTCCGAGCGGAACGGATCGACGACGATGACCACCTCCGAAGGACTCATGACTTCCTCGATTCCATGCACCGCGTACGTCCCTTCGAGATAGTCGCTTTTCTTGCGCGTGATCTCATTGGTCTTGAGCGTCAATTCTTCGGCCACGCCGTCGTTCCGACCCGCGAAGTAGATCGTGTCGGCCCCGGCGATCGTCTTGACGATGTCGGCGTCCAGTTCAGCCTGAAGAATCTCCTCGGCCGTGGCGGCGGCTTCATGCTGATGCTTCACCAACGGGGACGTTGTACCGTAGACGGCCAGCAGCGAACGGTAGAACAGGGCCTGCTCGACGACACTCTTGGTAGCAGCTACGGCGTTTTCCTTGCCGCAGATGAGCGTGTAGCAGCGATTGGAAGCGGCCTCGAGGCGGGTCTCCCGGTTGGCCGTGAGCCCGAAACGTTTCTGGTGTCCCTGCTCGATCAGGCGATGAAAGAGCGATATCACTTCGTTGGTCTGCCCGCTGTTGCTGGCAGCGAAAACCGCGAAATCTCGGAGATCATATTCATGAGCTTGTCGTGCCCCGTCGGTAAAGACCGCCAAGGGAAATCCGTGGCAGAGGACGTCGACCAGGAAACTCTTCGCCGGAAAGATGCGGCTGGACCCTTCGCCGGTCAGTACCAGCCGCCCGGTCCGCTTGATCACCTCTGCCGTTTCCTTGGCCTGCGCAAAATCGAAGTCCCGAATGATTCGCGGTGTTTCGAGCATCTCCTGGACGAGGGCGAAATCTCTGTAATTGGGGTCCGTCAGGTTCATGCTGAGCTTTTCTCCTATCGACGTGGGATGGGGGAATGAAAACGGAAGCTGGCTCCACAAAAAGAGGACGCGCTCCGCAAGTCCTTGTATCTTTGCTCCGGTTCAACCACTATTACTTGCGGTGCCTGTCCCATTTGTCATCAGACCGGCCTGTCCCCGTTTTCGTTACCCCGGGGCGTAAGCGTTCACGGGGCGGCCGGGGACTGGTCCATTTTTCGGCCGATGGACGCATTTTGGCCGCAAAGGCGCTGGCCGAAAACATGGACCTGTCCCCCTCCTCCCCGCCCCGTGAACGGTTGCCCACGGGGCCGAACCTCGCATTAATGTACCAGCCGAAGGCCGAGCCCTGAAGTAGCGAACCGTGCACGGCGCTTCCACTTCCCTGGCGGCGGGGGGTTTGCTTGCCGCTGCCGACCCGACAGCGTTAAACTGATGGGGGCGGTCGCGAGGGGACAGGACGAGGCTCTTTCTATGGCCACGGCAGATCACGACTCCAGCCTGGAGCTTGAGTACGCCCGGATGGGTGGTTCAGCCGCGTCGGGGCAGTCGTCGGCGAGTCGGGAAATCTGGCTCGATGGCGATGTTCTGGCCTGTGCCTGTCCCGATTGCGGCGCGCCGATGTCGATCCGGCTTTGGCTGATGGTGGCCGATTGCTGGCGGTGCGGGGCGAGCATCGAACTGACCGAAGAAGAAGAGAAAGAGGCGCTTCGGCTGCTCAGGCAGCAGGAAGAGAAACGGCAGGCGGACGCGCGGCAAACGCAACAAGCGGTGGCGACGATCGCCCCAAGCATGCTCCGCAAGCCGAGCCCACCGCCGGCGTCCAAGCCACCTCCTCCGCCGCCGGTGGCCAGGAAGCCTCGCCCCGCCCCGCCAAAAGCCCCTGCTGCGGCGGAGCCGCCCCCTTTGCGCCGGCCGGCGGCCATGCGTTTGCATCCAGGCTTTCGAGCGAGGCTGCGAAAAGCCCGCCAGCAGGGAGTCTGGCGGTACTTTTTCGACGAGCTGTTGAGGAACCTGCCGGCATGGCTGGTCAGCCTCGTGTTTCACCTGGTCGCGATGCTCTTGCTGGGATTGTGGATCATCGGCCCCGAGGAGGAGGACCTGACGATTACGCTGGCGACCAGCATCAGCGACCGCGAGCTTGAAGGCGGTCTGATCGCTCCCGACCCGGAGCCGGATGCGTTTGAGTTTGAGGATCCGGGCGAATCGGAGTTGCTGAAGCCGGCAACGCCTCCGTCGACCGGAATATCGCCCGAACTGGAAGAACTTGCCGTCAAATTTCCCGATCCGATTGGCGGACTTCCGCAGTTGTCGCAACTGACAACCTCGCTCCCGCCGTCGGCCGCGGGCACCATGTATGCCGGCCGGGATCCTGCTCTCCGCGCACAGATGGTCGAAAAGCAAGGCGGAACCAGCTATACCGAAGCGGCCGTTGCTCGCGGACTCAAGTGGCTCGCTCGTTACCAGAACGAGCACGGAAGCTGGAGCCTCGACGCGTTCCACCTCGCGCCGCGCGCGACAGGCAACGAGACAGGCCAGGGAGGCCCCAGCGATACCGCCGGGACCGCTTTGGCACTGCTGCCTTTCCTCGGCGCCGGTCAGACCCATAAGGAGGGCCAGTACAGCGGAGTCGTGCTCAGTGGCCTTCAGTGGTTAATCGACAACCAGCGTTCGGATGGCGATCTGAGCGGCGATGGCATCGGCAGAATGTACGCGCACGGCCAGGCCGCCATCGCGCTGTGCGAGGCCTACGGCCTGACTCGAGACGAGCGGCTTCGGGAGCCCGCCGAGCGGTCGCTGAACTATATCGTTAAGGCGCAGCATCCCGCGGGCGGATGGCGTTATGAACCGGGCATGGCGGGCGATACGAGTGTGGTGGGTTGGCAACTGATGGCCCTGCGAAGCGGCACGATGGCCTACCTCATCGTACCGCCAAGAACCTTCGCGGCCGCCGGCCGATTTCTCGACGACGTGGCCGTCGACGCCCGAGGTTCCCGTTATTCCTACATGCCGGGCGGTGGCCCGACTCCGCGCATGACGGCCGAGGCCCTGCTCTGCCGGCAATATCTCGGGTGGCCCAGGGAGCGCGCCGGCCTTCAGGCCGGCGTCGACTACTTGGAACGCAACCCGCCGAACCCCCGCCGGCCGGACATCTACTACTGGTACTACGCGACGCAGGTCATGCACCATATGGGCGGCAGCACGTGGGAGCGATGGAACCGGCGGATGCGTGAGGTGTTGGTCGACTCGCAGGAGAACAAAGAGCCGCACGCGGGAAGTTGGGCGCCCCGGGGTGAATTCAGCAGTCAGGGGGGCCGGATCTACATGACCGCGCTGGCGATCTGCACCCTGGAGGTGTACTACCGCCACCTTCCTCTCTACCGGGAAGACGTGCTCCACGGGCTGACGCAGGATTAGTCGCAGAGTCCTGGTAAAGGCCGTTGGGCGTTGAGAGCCAAACGGGTATAATCCTTTTCGAGCACGCCATTGGGACGCAGGCCATCGGCACCGTTCAACGACGGCTGACGCCGGCCGGCCTCCTGGCGCCGAGCGGCTTGCCGGCGCACAAGTCCCGCATGGCAAGGCCGTCGCCGTACACAACTTCTGGACAGGTGCACGCCCGGATGACCAAGAGCAGAATTCTCATCGCCGACGACAATCCGACCAACGTCGAGCTATTGGAGGCTTACCTGAGCGGCGTCGATTGCGAGATTGCGATCGCCGTCGACGGCCGTGAGACGCTCGAAAAGGTGGCCGAGTTTCATCCCGACCTGATCCTGCTGGACATCATGATGCCGAAGCTCAGCGGGTTTGAGGTCTGCAAGACGATCAAGGACGATCCCAGCGACCGCCAGATCATGGTGCTGATGGTGACCGCCCTGAATGAGCTCGGCGACATCGAGCGTGCCGTGGCGGCCGGATGCGACGACTTTCTCAGCAAGCCGGTGAACAAGCTCGAACTGCTCAAGCGGGTTGAGAACATGCTCAAGCGCGGCACGTGACCGACGAGCTGGAGCGACTCCGTAGCTATATCGATGACATGCAGGAGTCGGCCGGACCGCGGGAGTGAGCTCGGGGCGAGGAGTTGGCGCAACGGCTCGATCAACCCCACAAGACGAAAACGGCGTCGACATTTGCCTTTTCGGCCGTGCCGCGAGTTTGCGCATCGTGGCCTTCGAAGCGATCCAACCAGAGCGCCTGCGCGAGATCGGCCCAGGCGGCGTCGGCGAGCGCGTCATCCGCGGTAGGATCGACATCGCTCGCTGAGGGTTGTGCGCTGGATGCCGGCACACTGACCCGGAAATCGCCGAGATAGCCCGCTTCGACGTCGTGCCCGTTGGTATCGCTCACCTGTCCGGCCACCACCAGTATCTGGTACGAGGGCGCGTTATCGATGCTATCCCAGCTCCCACCTGGTGGCGTGATGTAGTAGGTCGCCGTCACGGAGCTGCCGCCTGTGCTTGGAGTGAAGCTGACAAACGTTGCCGTCTTGGTGAATCCGTTCAGCGGGCAATACACCCGAATGTCCGAGTTGCCAAACGTGGATACATCGATGGCAATATTGTCCGTGTAAAGGACGTCGAACTCGTAGCGTGTTCCGCCGGCACTGAACACATCCTCGGGCGCAGAGAACGCCCGCGGCAGTTCCTGATCGGGCGCCCCGAGAAGGGTCACCATCCCCGTGGTAGTGGCCGTACCGCTCCACAACAAATCGTCGTCCTGCGCCCGCGCGAAGTACCGATTCGCGCCCGTCGGGAAGCTCGCGGTCGAGCCGGTCCAGCTCCAACCGTCGCTGCTGAGGGTATCGGCGCCAAGAAGCTCGTCCGTATCGCTCTCGAGTGTGCCGCTACCGTCACTATCGCGATAAAACTCCACCAGCACGATCGTTCCATCCGTATCTGTCACACCGTTGGCCGTCAGCGTCAAGTTGTTTCCTTGAAGCACCGGGTCCGGAGAATCGCTCAGCGACCCGATCGTTGGAGCCTGGTTCGGCGGTGCGTTGATCGTTCCCATCGTGCTGACGGTGTTGCTCCATGCCAGATCGTCGTCTTGCGCGCGTGCCAGGTATCGATTGCTGCCCGCGGGAAGTGTGCTGGTCGAGCCACTCCACACCCAGCCGCCAATGCTACTCGTGTCACTGCCCAGCAGCAAGTCGGTTCCCGGCTCGATCGAGCCGTTGCCGTTGGCGTCGCGATAAAACTCCACCTTCACGACCGTGCCGTCCGTATCCGTCACACCGTTGGCCGTCAGCGTCAAGTTGTTTCCTTGAATCACCGGGTCCGGAGAATCGCTCAGCGACCCGATCGCTGGAGCCTGGTTCGCGGGTGTGCTGACCGTTCCGGTGGTGCTTACGGTATTGCTCCATGCCAGATCGTCATCCTGCGCGCGTGCCAGGTACGTGTTGGTCCCCACGGAGATCGCGCTCGTCGAGCCGCTCCACGTCCAGCCCCCGCTACTGTTCGTGTCACTGCCCAGCAGCAAGTCGATCCCCGGCTCGATCGAGCCGTTGCCGTTGGTGTCGCGATAAAACTCCACCTTCACGACCGTTCCGTCCGTATCCGTCACGCCGTTGGCCGTCAGCGTCAGGTTGTTTCCTTGAATCACCGGGTCGGGAGAATCGCTCAGCGACCCGATCGTTGGAGCCTGGTTCGCGGGTGTGCTGACCGTTGCGGTGGTCGTCGCCGCGCTGCTCCACAAGCCGGCATCGTCCTGCGCACGGGCGAAGTAGCGGTTCGTGCCCGTCGGAAATGTCGCGGTTGATCCCGTCCATGTCCAACCGTCGCCGCCGTTCGTATCGGCGCCGAGCAAATCGTCCGTTTCGGGTTCCAATGCACCGTTGCCGTTGGTGTCGCGGTAGAACTCCACCTTGGCCACGGTACCGTCGCTGTCTGCGACGCCTGTCGCAGTGAGTGTCACGTTGCTGCCTTGAACCACCGGGTCCGGACTGGCCGCCACCGCGTCGACCGACGGCGCGCCCCAGTAGGCGAACACCGGATCCGCCCCCGAGATATCGCTGCCCGCCAGGTCGATCTTCTCAAAACTATTCAGCCACACATACTGGGGCAGATTCTCTGGCGGAACGCCCACCGGTGGGCCGAACGTGGTTGTGTCGACCGCGGCATCCGCCAGAAGTGCCTTGTCTTCGTTGCCGTCGCCGAAGGCATTCACCTCGTGGAACGATCCGGCATGGTTGGCGTAGGAGCCCGAGGAGTGCGTGCCCGAGAGCCGCACTTCCGTCGCCGTGCCGGTGAGTTCCGCGCCGTTGGCGTTGCCGTGCAGATTAGCGATGTCCTGGCCGTATTTTGATTCTGCATACACCTCGTCGAACAACCTGGCATAGAGCTTGTATCCGGGACCTTCCAGTTGCGAGAAGAGCGGCCGCCCGGTGAAGGTATCCACCCCGGTGCGGCTATCGTCCGGATCGGCCAGGTCGGAGAACCAGGCAGTGTCACGCCCTCTGCCGCTGCTGTAGGCTCTGACCGACGGAAAGTCCAGAACCTTATTGACGTATCCGGGACCGCTCATGGTCACCTGCCGCGGATCGCCGACCACGGTGTCGTCGTGGTCGGCGTACTGCGAATCGCCCAGACTGACCTCGTCGGCGCTGCCGTTCGCATAGGCCCGCCGGACCTCCACCGTGCCGAAGCCATGGGTCGCGACCGTGACCCCGTAGTCCGGCGAATCGAGGTCGGCCTGCAGCCGCCGTACGTCGAAGGTATCGGTACCGGGAGTGTCGTTGAGCACAAGCTCGTCGATAAGTGCCCCGCCGAGGCCATAGCCGGCGATTGTTTCGAACCCATAGGCCGTATGCCAGACGCTGCCGGAACCGCTCAGGAATCTGACGACGGACGTCTCCCGCACGTCGTTGTGCGGGTTCACCCTCAGATAATCATTAAGCTGCGAACCCCGCACGACGACCCGGTCCGCATCATTCTGCCCCACCGTGGCATCGGCCTCCATCGTCTTGAAACCGCGGACATGATGGAAATAGCCCTCTCCCCGCATCCGTGCCCACCAGGAGAAATACTCCAGCACGTCATCGCCGTCGCCGTCTTTGAAGCGAACCGTATCCCCGCCGCCGTTGCCGCGCGCGTAAATCCTTTCGGCCGTCACGTCGATCGACACGTTCTCGCCGGTCATCCACCCCCGCCCCGGCTCGGCCGTGTAGGTCTCCGTATCCCGGGAGCCCCAAATCGTCACGGTATCGCCTGCTCCGCCATCGTAGTCGATTGCATCAATGTTCGTGATCGACATCGTATAGCTGTCTGCCGGGAACCCCAGGCCCGAACCCGCTAGTTCGGCGCTTGTCGGGCGCAGAACAGCCGTGTCGACACCGTTGCCACCGGTGAAGCTCACCGTATCGTAGCCGTCCACGCCGTCGAAGCTCACCGTCACACGGGCGCCAGCGACCGGATAGGGAGTGCCGTTCAGCGTTACGATCCACTCCCCCGGATTGAATCCCGGTGCGATCGTCAGAACGTCGTCCTCCAGCCTGCCTGTAAGCGTGAGGCTGGACGGCACTTCGCGAAACACCGCGATCGGCAAGTTCTCCGTGTCCGTCTTCGCCCCGCCCGCGCCCGTGTTGCCCCGGTCGTTCGCGGTGACCGTAAGGTCATCCGCTCCCGCGTAGCCGGCTTCGCTGACGTACTTGAGACCTTGCGAGGCCGCCAGCGTAGCGTTAATCTCCGCGACCGTTCCGGTGAGAACGACCGAACCGGTGCCGTTGCCCTGCACATTGGCTGCGCTCAGCCCGCCCGGGACGTCGGTTCTCACGGCAAGGATTCCGTGGCTGACTTCCAGTTGCACCTGGATATCTGCCGCGCCGGCATCAACGTCGGCAACGGCAATCCCCGTGATAAACAGTTCCTGGCCCGCAGCCACCGCCTGGCTGCCGGGAACCGCGACCGTGGGAGCGTCGTTCACGGCCGTGACGGCGATCACCACCTGTTTCGTGTCGGTCTTGGCCCCGCCGCTCCCCATGTTGCCCAGGTCGTTGGCCGTAACCGTCAGCACGTCACTGCCGCTGTAGTTCGCCTGCGCCCGATACTGCAGTCCCAGCGAATCCGCCAGAGTCGTGTTGATCTCCGCGATCGTGCCGGTCAGCGTCACCGTTGCCGTACCGTTGCCCTGAATCTGCGAAGCATTCAAGCCGCCGGAAACATTCTCGTTAAGGTTCACCATGCCCAACGTGACCGCCAGCGAAACACGAACGTTCGCTAATCCGGCATCGGCATCGACAATCGTGATCCCCTGGATCACCAGGTCCGTGTCTTCCGCGACCGTCTGTGCCGCCGGAACGGTAACCACCGGGGCCTGATTCCCTCCACTAACGCTGATCGCGACCGTGCCCGACCCGCTCTTGGGTCCTCCGGAACCCGTATTGCCCTGGTCGTCGGCAGTGATTACGAGGCTGTCCGCTCCGGCATAGCCCGTTTGGCTGACGTACTTCAAGCCTTGCGAGGCCGCCAGGGTGGCGTTGATCTCGGCAAGCGTTCCGGTGAGCACGACCGAGTCGGTCCCGTTGCCCTGGACACCGGCTGCGCTGAGGCCGCCCGCAACGCCGGTTCTCACGGCCAAGCTTCCGAAGCCGACATCGAGTTGCACCCGAAAATCCGCCGCGCCGGCATCCACGTCGGCGATGGTCACGCCGGCGATAAACAGGTCCTCGCCCGCGGCCACCGACTGGCTACCGGGGACCGCGACCGTGGGAGCGTCGTTCACGGCGTTCACCGTGATCGTGAACGTCTCAGAGTGCGAGAGATTGTCCAGGTTCGTGCCGTTATCAGTCACCATGATCGTTACCAGGTAATCCGCGCCGCCCTGCGCCTCCGTCGGCGTCCAGGAGAACTCGCCCGACGGCGTGATCGACATCCCCGCCGCTATCGACGCCGCATCCAGACTGAAGAAGAGGCCCCTGCGTCGGCAGATCCTGGTCCGTCGCCGTGGCCTGAAAGGCCAGCGTCGCCTGCTCGTCGACCGCTCGAGTTCCAATCGGCGCCAGCACCGGCGACACGTTTACCTCGGCCACCGTGATCGTGAACGGTTTCGAGTCCGAGAGATTGGCCGGGTTCGTGCCGTCGTCGGTCACCGTGATCGTCACCGTGTAGTCCGCGCCGCCTTGCGCCTCCGTCGGTGTCCAGGAGAACTCGCCCGACGGCGTAATCGTCATCCCCGCGGCCAGCGATGCTGCGTCCAGGCTGAACGTGAGCCCCTGCGCCGGCAGGTCCTGATCCGTCGCCGTCGCCGTGAACGTCAACGTGGTCTGTTCGTCGATCGTCCGATTCCCAATCGGCGTGAGTACCGGTGCATCATTCACATTCGCCACCGCATCGCTAACCGCGGAAGGCATACTCTCCGGCGTGCCGTGGCCGTCCGTGTAGCTCGCCGTCACGCGGACGTACTTGCCTACTTCAGCGTCCCCGGGCGTGAATGTGCGCCCTGTCCCGACCGTCACAACTCCCGCATCAAAAGCGAGGTTGTCCGCTCGCTCCCACATATACGTGATCGTTCCCAGGCCATCTGCGTCCGCCAGCGTGTTGGTGGCCGTCAGCATCTGATCCTCAGTCGGCGTCGTATCGTCGATGAAAACGCCGCCGCTCGGCGAGTCATTAACCGCGTTCACCGTCACCGAGGCCGTTTCCGAATTACTGCTGAACGCGGTAATTCCGCCGGTAACAAGTGTACTTGCCACACCACCGTTGTTGCCGGTGGTTTGGTCCCAGGCGTAGAACGTGATTCCCGGATCCACGACACCGTTGAAATCTCGATTCGGTACGAAGCGAATTCGGGTCGCTCCATCTCCGGCCAAAAGCCGCGCGTCTGCTGCCGAGACTGCGCCGAGAGCCGTCCAATTGACTCCGGCGTCAAGGGAATACCCCCACTCGCCGTACGTCATGTCAGCCGCAATGACGGCGATTCCTTCCTCCGCGCCCGAATCGGCGTCCGTAATCATATCCAACGGCAAGACACTTGCGATGATTTCCGAAATGAGGTCTCCTATGTTTGATACGTCGTCTTCGCTTATCGCAGTCAGGCTCGCATTCCCCGTGTCGTCCAATATGGGCGCACGGTTAGCAATAGTCACAACATGCGAAGTCTCGTCGCTTGTCGGCTCTGCGTTGTCGTCGCTCACCGCCAAGGTCACCGTGTAGCTGCCGAATTCCGCGTAAAGGTGTGTCGTCACGCCGTCGAATGCGCCGTCTGGAGCGGCATCGGAGGTCTCGCTGTAGGTCGCCCCATCTCCGAAATCCCATGCATAGCTGACGATGCTCCGGTCGGGATGTCCATGGTACGACGTGCTGGCATCGAACTCAATCGTCTCGTTTTTCCCCCCAGGGTTCGGGCTGCCTGTAAAATTGGCGAACGCGCGGTTGTCGTAAATTATCAGTGTCGTCGAGAGCGCAGTGGCCGCTCCGAACGTGTCGACCACACGGAGGCTGATCGTGTTTGCAGGCAATCCCGTCGCCGGGTCAGCAGGGTAATCAAGGCCAAGGTCTTGGAGTGTCGCCCAAAGGATCTGGGGGGTTGCGCCTTCGGCATCGTCGTAGTTTCCATCCGCGTCAAGATCCCACGCGTAAGAGTCGATGGCGTCCCCATAGGCGATGTCCGGGTCGTGTGACGCAGAACCGTCGAACATCACGTTCTCGCCCTCTGATATCACGTACGGCCCACCGGCGCTGACCACGGGCGCGCGATTTGCTACGAACGTCGTTTCCGCATCGGGGGTTGCCGGAGCGAGTTCGCTGTTCCCCGCAATATCATGTGCGATGCTATAGAACGCATACACGTGGCCGTCCTCCGCGGGAAATGCGGCGGACGTCTGCGTGGTACCCTGAAGCCAAGGCTGATACGGCGAGCCATCGTCAGAGAAATAGACGTCGTAATGTGCCAAGCCGGAGCCGTTGTCCTCGTCTGTTCCGCTCCAACTTACGAAGATAGCATTGCCAAACGAAGGCAAAGGCAACGAAGCAACTTGGCTCGCCGGAGGCGTGGTGTCGATTTTGAACGGCATTTCGGCAATTGCGCTGAGGTGCTCGGCTTGGTCCCGGGATCGCACATAGAAGACGTGGTCTCCGTCTGCAAGCTCGTCGAGAGTTACCGATAGCTGGGTCGTGAAAGTTCCGAACGATTCCGGCGGCGTGGCGTCAACACTCCACCAGTAGCCAGCAACGTCGTTCGCCTGAACGTCTTGCGATGCCGTCCAAGTGAACGTCGGCGTGTCGTCTTGCGTGATGCTGTCGGTATCCGACGTGCCCGTGTCATCGGCCATGTCCGTGATCGTGGGTACGGTCGGGGGCAGCATCGCGAACTGCATGTCCGATATGAGGAACTCCGCGGTGCTAGGCTCGTCTGAGGGCATATAGAAGCTCAAAGTGGTAGGCTGACCGCCGTATTCAGCAATCCAGATCTCGTGGAGGTTGGTGCCCGCCTGCTGTTCGGTTGCCAAGCTGATCTCCATAATCGCTTGATTGCCAAGCCCCACCACCAGTACGTCATTATTTCCTGGGTCCAGGACATTTAGTTGAAACGTCAGAAGTGCGGAATCTGGCGGGATATTTACGTCGAGTGATGCAAATACCGGGCTGTTTGCACGGGCGCGAATGATCGGCAGGCGGTCGGCCAGGGCAGGCGCTGGTTTCAGAAGATATGCACCCACACCCTTCAGTGCCTCTGTCGCGTCGTCGACGAGAATGACACTCCTGTCCCACACGGATCGCGCTGTATCAGCTATCTGCCGCGCGACGCCCGACGCAGTTTCGCGCAAACGCTCTAGGAATTCTTCGGAAAGCTCAACAGGATGAATGACTCGCTCAAAGTTTCCCGGAAACTCAGCCTCTCTCCAGATCCAGCCGCTGTATAGCGGCTCCGCATTTACAAACCGGGAGTTTTGAAAGCCCCACGGCCGTACATGCTGCCGTGTATCCGCAGTCGTGGCGTAGCGGAGAGGGACCTGCGTATGCGCAATCTGATTGGGGAAAATCGCGTTTGAAATATCTCGATCGAGAGAAAAGTTGGTTACATTCTCCTGGAAAATCGGGAACCCAAATCCACCTTGGCCATCCTCTAAATGCCCCAATATCCATACCGGGTCATAATAGCGCCAATCGAGCAAGTTGTAGTTGTTTGTGTTACCAGCGAGAAACGAGAAATAGTTGCTAACGTTCGTTACCGCAGTCACCGACTGCTGCACAGCCCAGTAGGATGCCGTGAAATACGGAGCATCTAAGGCGACGAGTTCTGCAATCTGGTGGTGGGTGTAAAGGTTCAGCGAACGTGCAAGGTTTGCCATGAAGCCGGCACCGTTGCTATGTCCGATCAGGAGCGTGTTTTCCGGGTCGAGCCCCGCCTGCCAGAGTTTGAAGGCGAGCGGTGTCGCCGCCAATATGCCGTTCTCGGCTGATTTGTTCGCGTCAGCGAGCGCGCCGAGAGTTCCAAAAAGCAGGACTTCATCGCCGATGTTCTGGACTCCGTTCGGATCTGAGCCGTAGGGTGATGAGTTTGCGTTCCAGTCCACGGCGAGGATATTCCACTGGCTGGAAACATCCTGGCCTTCTCGGCCTTGCTCGAAGTCCAGAGCAAAAGTCCTCATAAACTCATCGGGAGAACCGGCGTCCAGACGATCATTCCATCCGTGTGTAAGGATTACGGTCTTCTTGCTCCAGTCGGTGGCGGTCAGTTGGTCATCCGCTACATGAAGATACCCGTGCGCCGAGAAGTTCCATTGATAAAGTTGCGCGATGTTGTCGTAGTTGCCGCCGTCCAGTTCGATCGGCGGTCTCGGCAAAGCGGGATATTCTTCATATCCATCAAGGTCGGATAGATCTGGATACAGTCCCACTGCCGATTCGATCAGCAGCGCTGCGGTGCTCGTCACAGCAACCCATTCGGCACTCGAAAGTCCAGCCGTGCCGACGTCGAGGTTCAGCAGCCAAGACGATTCAGCGCTACTGTTCGTGAACGTTCCAAGGGATCGCAGACTGCCAAGAGTCGCCCCGGCGAAAACCTCAACGGGCTGGTTCGCTGCAACGAAGCGGAGCGTAAGATCAACGTCATGGTTTGGCCCATCGAACGTGGGTGGCGTGATCCGCTTTGTTTGTCTGATTGCGGGTGATTCTAGTTCCGAGAGCGAGGCGTTGGCCACATAAACCGTTCCTGCACCGCCTCGCTTCCATTCGCGATAGTGGTAACCTCCCGGTGCGGTGATGTTATCTGTGTTAAAGTCCGCATAATCCCCGGCATACACGGCCACGCGTCCGCCGCCCCCTGCACCAGAACTGTACCCGCTCCCTGTGTCCCACCAGCCATGACCTCCTCCCGCTCGAACGAATCCACTACCTGCCAAGGAGGAGGCTACAATCCTGATGCCGCCACCGCTTCCGGAGCCTCCAAGTCTCTTGGCTGCATCCGCAACTATGCCACCGTTCAGTTGCAGTGTTCCACCTACTTCGATGTGTACCAAACCACCACCCGGTCCTCCCCCGCCGCCGCTTCCCAGGTTACTGGGATTCCCGTAGTCGCCGTACACTGCATTCACCGCCGGATCTTCCCCGTCCGGCGCTCCCAGCCCGCCATAGCTGCCGCCACTCTTGTATGTTGAGCCACCTTCCGTCGTGTTGCCGATCGTGTGCTTCGGCAAGTATCCCTTCTCGGTAACGTCAATCCTGCTCGTGGAGTCGATTACCGCGTCTTGAGTGACCTCCAGTTCCAACCGATGTTCCTCTGTTTCCGTTGCTGCAGGATGCGTTAGCGCGCCGCCCTCGACGACCGCCAGACTGGTCATCTGTTGTTTGCCGACGCTCGTCAGAGTTGCCCCATCGATCGTTACGTCGGCCCAATTCATCGCCCCGTTGAGCAGCACCGACGCTGAATCAGCAACGGTCAACTCCGGAGCAGCAGACGTGGCTGATCCCGCATAGCTCACATCCACAACTGTCCCGCGCAGCATGACCGAGTCTGGAGTTCTTTGCTCATTGAATTCCAGCGGTGTCGATACCATCAGCTTCAATGCTACGTAGCTCGCATTATCTGCAACGATCAGCTCATCTACATCCTCGCCAGTATCGCACAGGTAAACCGTTCCTGTCCCGCCATATGTTCCATGCTCGCTTCTCCCCCCGACGGCACTGATGCGGCCAATATCGAAACCGGCATAGTCCTCGGCATAAACAGCGACTCGCCCCCCGCTTCCTGCACTGCCCAACCAGGAGGACAGCGAAGAGCCCGCGCTTCCGCCGGATGCATGAATTACACCGCTTCCAGTCAGCGTATGCGTACGCACGTAAACCCCTCCGCCGCTGCCACTGCCGGCCGAGCCACTGCTTCCCGCTCCGTCCGCTTGGACCACCCCATCGAGTTGAAAGACCCCGTCAATCTCCAGTCGTACGAGCCCGCCCCCCGGCAGGTAAGCACCGCCGCTTCCCACTTCGTTCGGTTCGGCGTAGTCGCCGTAAATCGCATTCGTTGCGAAAGTGCCGTTGCGCCAGTCGTAGCCTCCAATCCCGCCGTAGCTTCCTCCTGCCCCGGAAGTGCCTTCTCCTCGCGTAGCGCCGCCCTCGGTCGTGTTGCCTAATGTCCGCCCTCTCAAGTACCCCTTCCCACTCACGTCGATCTTGCTCGTCGAATCGATGATCACGTCCTCAGTAACGTCCAATTCCAGCCGGTACTCCTCTGTCTCCGTCGCCGCAGGATGCGTCAACAACGCGCCGTTCACCAAATGAACAGCGACCAGTCCGTGAATTCCATTGATCGTGACTGCAGTGCCTTCAACCAAGATCGATTTCCCGTCGTAAGTCGAGTCTGCCTCATCGATAGTTGTCGGAGATGTCAACGTCACGTCCGCACTGATATAAACCAAAGAACCATGGTAAACATCTTCTATTGGTTCGCCGGGAATACCATTCCCGTTTTGGTCAATGAAGTTGCCGGATAGATCCATAATCTGGGGACCGATGGCGACTCGATACGTTCCCCGCAATGTCAGCGGCGAGAAGTGTACGCGGTACGCATCAGCCGATATAGACTCGATCTCCGTCGGGGCCACTTGCACGGCTGGCCCAAGAATAGCAACATCCTCAATCCCGAAAGTCTCGGGGTCGACCGCTTCGCTGAAAGTGATATCTATGTGGTCGAATGCCGCGTTGCGGACCTCCTTGGGAGCAATGCTAAGCACGGAAAGCGGTGTCGGGTCGGCAGTGACTGCGTCCGCAGAGGTTGCGATGGGAAGATCCAGCCACGAATCGCCCGACAGAAGACGCCGGTCCTCAAGCAACTCCACGCGTAAGTGTGCACGATGGTAGCTGAACTGGCTGGCACGCCTTCGCCCGTGTGATGACCGGCGAGAAGAACTCCTTACGCGAGGACAACGAACACGCATGGTTTTACCCTCCGGTCGAATTACAGTATCCTGCGAGGCTTGCCGCACAGGCCGCACGGGAGAGAAAAAAGGGTCAGCACGATTTCTGGCCCACGCAACTGCTCTGAGCGTTCCGAACGTTCTCTCCTGAACTGCAGAGCGGTACGCGAGGAACGAATGCCCGTCATCGTCCGCACAGGCCGCATGCGAACGGCGCGTCGACAACGACGTGCCACGGCACGCCCGGCGAGACACCCACCACCGAGCGCAACCCACCGCGTGGACATTCGCAGAACCGTGGCTTGCCGAGCCACTCCACTCCTGGCCAACGCCCACCGCCTGCCGAACCGCCCTGACCCATGCTCTCTCATCGGTAGTACCGCTAGTGGAAAGGGATGATTACCGCTCAGGTGTAGCCACCTTGCGCTCCACAGCAACGGCTGTCAAGCCACCCACCCGGCCAGATCCGAAAAATCCAATTAATGGTTTTTTTGACTTGCGCGATCCGAACCCTTTCAAGCCGGCAGACACAACTCCTCGGCCCTCTTGCGGTCAAGAGCGTGGAATACCAGGCAAGGCACTTCACTCGGGCTGATCTGCCGTACCGAAAAGCGGCCGAGTCTCTATCCCATTACTCACCGTCCACGGCGATTGCCCGACACGACCAGCGTCGCGGTCGCCTCACGCGCCTGCAATCAGTCTCCGAACATGCCCATCTCCGGCCGCGTCCAAGATGCTCTCGCGTAGTCCGCGCGCTTGCGGCTCTCCTACCGCCGGCCTATAATCCGGCCACAACTGGCGTTAAATGGTCCGTTCGACCCTCGGGAATGCCCGCGGCCTGCCCGCGGGATGGTTACGTTCTCTGCTACACAGCCGACGGCCCCACTCCTCCTCTTCGTTTTGCCCGTGGCGGCTTTCCAGCCGCAACGGGCAAGTTTTCCGTAGCGGCAAACGTCAGCCCCCCGCGGGCATCGCGCTCAAGCTATGCCGCGTGAAAGCCAGTCCCTCCGGCCGAAAGCGCTGTTCGGCGCCAGTTCCAAGTCTGCCCAGGGAGCAAGCGATGCCCGCGCCACAATCGACCAGCTACTGGATCGGCCAACTGCAAAACGGCAACGACGAACCTCGTCCCTTGAATGAATTCCTCGGTTCTCACATCGTAAACGCCACCGCTGATCTCGCGTCGGTGGGGTGATGATTGGCTTCATGACTCAAACAGGATCCGCCCAAGTCGATTCTACTCCGTCACTGCTTGCGATTGGCATTTTCTTTCTCGGCGCGCCTTGACTCGCTGCGCTTACGCCCGATGGCTGGCGCCGGACTGCCTGACCATCTGGTCGTGGAGGAACTCCGGCGCCAAGTCGGCGCCATTGTCCCAAGCAATGGTGTGAAGTACGTTCGACACTTTGAAACGTTTGAAAACGTTCGGATCCTTGAGCGGTTCGAAAACCGGGCCCCAAAGCGCGTCTTGAAGATCCACCACACCTGCTTCGCCGGTATTGAACGAGACGCGGACTTTGAAATCCTCCACGTACTCAGCGTCGGTAACTTGTAACATGACTACTCCAATGGCGGAATCGGTTTTAGCGGTTGGTGCTGCTCCGCCAACTCCCAATCTTCCCAGAGCTCGCTGCGATAGAGCTCATGCCACTCGATGACCGCTCGCAATGCTCTTCTCGGGAACTTGCCTTCGATCACGCCGCTGTCGATTTCAACGGTGATCTGATATTCCGCGTACTCGGCGTGGAAGTGTGGAGGTGGGTGGTCGTCGTAGAGCATGTAGACCACAATTCCAAGGAATCGGCT
Organism: Thermoguttaceae bacterium; assembly: GCA_040768665.1. GTDB lineage: Bacteria > Planctomycetota > Planctomycetia > Pirellulales > Thermoguttaceae > JABWBD01. The sequence goes on along the minus strand of JAXGMN010000024.1, from coordinate 132,419 downwards.
GATCTCGGGCAAGCGTTGATCTCCTTCCCTAGTATCGGGTGGCCGACGAAGGGGCGGCTCGCGGAGCAGGCGTGTTTGTTTTTCTCATCCCTGCGTTTTGGCCTCAACTGTCAACTTACCGTAGTCACCCATCTGCGTTCAAGCAAGTGACTGCCGCTCAACGCCTCTTTCGACAGGCTCGCTTCCCCACTCCGCAGGCGCATCGCACCCCCCCATCCAAAAAGGCAGTGCCTAAGTTCGGGGGAGAAAAAAGGGCCAGAACGATTTGTGGCTCACGCAATTGCTCTGAGCGTTTCAAACCGTTCTCTCCTGAACTGCAGAGCGGCACGCAAGGAACGAATGGGTTCGGAGGTCCAGCCGCCGGCCCTGGCGTCGAAACCTGCGCGCCCCCGTGGCTCGATCCCACCGCGGGGCGCGCAACAAATCTTGCCCGGCACTTGCCCCGCCCTCTGCGGCACCGCATTCTCTCCCCGAGCGCCACCGTTTTCGCGATCCCGGCGCTGCCGGCCGATTTGCACTATCGTATACCTCTCCGTCTCTCACTTCTCTGTAATCCTCTCCCCCTCCCTTCCCCCCACAAAGCTCCCCGCCCGATTTTCCTGCCATCGATCTTTCTGCGAAAAAGCTCTTCCGTCCCAAACTGAAAAACTTTTCGTTTGGCTCGAGAAAAACGATTGACAGATCCCGCCGCATCGGTCATACTGGCACATGGACAAATGATCATATTTGCCCACGAAGCAGGCCCGGCGGCATCGACGACCTCCTGCTTCGCAGATCTTTGACAATTTGGTCCTCAGCCTTTGGCAGCAACTGCTCTTTGCCTGCAGCAGTCGGCTCCCGCCCGCTTCTTCGCAACGGCACTCCCTCCGTGCCCGCTGCCAACGCCTCGCATCGCCCGCAAATCATCCGATCCAACCACCCGGAAGCGCGTGGCCACCCCATGCCCTCCGTTCTGAGAAATCGCAGACTTGGTGGCCACGCCCGCCCGGCCGTCCCGCTCGGCCCGTCAGCTCTCTCTCCTCGTCTTTCGCCCCTCCCGGGGTGCCGGGTGGTCCGGGAATCGAGAAATTGGAAAACCACACTGCGTGACCGCCACATCTTTGCCGCCGGCGGGTCGTAGCTACCCAGGTCAACGGCCGGGTCCGCCAGCGCCGCATTTTCGACGTCGCTGGCCCCAAACGCGTTCACCTCGTCGAACAACCGCGCCCAAGGCTTGTACCCGGGACCTTACCAGTTGCGAGTAGAGCGGTCTGCCGGTGAAAGTGTCCACTCCCGTCCGGCTGTCGTTCGGATCGGCCAGATCCAAGTTGGTCGATAAGTGCCCCACCGAGTCCCGCACGAGCGCCGCGCCGCACTATGCAACACACCCCTCAGTGTAGCCGTGCCCGTTGCACGCCTCTGGCCCACCTCAACCTCTTAGCTTGCCGCGACTTCCGGCACGGCGGCCGCCTGTGCAACACCGACGCGGTGCGTTGCGTCAGCGGCACAAGACCGGTTGCCTCGGCGAACGAATAGCATAGGATTAGCGTAAATAGGTCCCGCTTGCCGAGCGGGACCTCGCACCCTTGATTGCTCTCTACATACCCGGGTTGCTTCACCGTCCAAACGCTCCTTCGTGATTTCGTGCTTTCCGTGTTGCTGAAAATCTCGTTGATGGCTGCGGTGGCCCTTATCGGGGTCCCACATGCACTCTGCGCCGCTCATCTTTTCGAGCAAGCGGTCGCCCAGCAGGATCACGCCACGGCCGCATGCGAGCACTGCTCGGACCATTCCGGCAAGCCGGCTTCCGACCACTCCGACGACGATTCGTGTCCGTTTTGCGAAGTCGGCCACCAGCCCTACTTGACATCGGCCAAGGCGAATATTAGCGATGGTTCGCACTTAATGTCCCATTGGACGCCGCTGCCGGCTTTGCCGGTCGCGAGCCTTGCGGAAAAAACCGTCCCGCCGGTGGATTCGGCCGAACCGATGCTGCTCGGCCTCGTGCTTGTGCCAGGCTCGAGCTGCGCGCTGACGATTCTCCTTGGGCATCTGCTGCTCTAATCCGCTCTCTTCGCCGCGCACGTGCGGTGCGCCTCTGCGTGAGCCTGCGCTCGTTGCGCCGTATCGCCGTGCTTGCGCCCGGTATTCGCAAACCATCGCAACGCTATTCCTGAACCTTGACCTCCGGCGGAGGTTTTCCCATGCGAGACGAAGAGTACCCGCTAGACGTCGACACAACCGAACACGTCCAACCACCGGTTTCCGAGCACACCAGCCAGGCGGCCCCCGGAGCCGATTCCGCGCCGGCGGCTCCGTCTGCCACACGAGAGAAACCGGCCCGTCGCTGGCGGCTGCCCAAGCTGCGACTCCCGCGAGCCGGCGCGCTCTTGCTGATCCTCTTGCTGGTGGCGGCTGGCCTGGGAATCGGTTTCCTTCTCGGCAAACGTCAAGCGCCACCTGCCGCATCGCAGTCCGCGCCGGCAGTGGCAGATGCACGGGCTTCCTCCAGCACCATCTGGACCTGCTCCATGCACCCACAGATCCAGCTCCCCAAGCCGGGCAAGTGCCCGATCTGCTTCATGGATCTGATCCCCATGGAGGACTCGGGCGGTGATCTCGGCCCGCGGCAACTCAAAATGTCGGAAGCCGCCATGGCCCTGGCCAATATCCGGACTACGCCCGTCGTTCGACAGGTTGTCACTCGGAACATCCGCATGGTCGGCAAAGTCGAGTACGATGAGACCCGCCTTGCTTACATCACCTCCTGGATTCCGGGCCGCCTGGACCGCCTTTACGTCGACTACACGGGCATAACCGTCAACAAGGGCGACCACATGGTCTATCTCTACAGCCCCGAGTTGATCGTCGCCCAGAAAGAGTTGCTCCAGGCCTGGAATCAGTACCAGCGCGTCACCGATCCTCGCAACCGCGAGATGATCGCGGCCAATCTCAAGAGCGTGGAAGAAAAGCTGCGGCTGTGGGGGCTCCTGCCGGAGCAGATTGAAAAGATCAAACAGCGGGGCGAGACGACCGATCACGTCACGATCTACTCGCCCGTCGGAGGTGTCGTCGTCCACAAGAACGCCCTGGAGGGCGATTACGTCAAGGAAGGCAATCGCATTTACACGATTGCCGACTTGTCGCTGGTCTGGGTCAATCTCGACGCCTACGAATCGGACCTTCCTTGGATCCGGTACGGACAGGAAGTGGAGTTTACCGCCGATAGCCATCCGGGCGAGACTTTTGAAGGCCGCGTGGCCTTCATCGATCCGGTGCTCAACCAGAAGACCCGCACTGTCCGCGTGCGGGTGAACATGCCCAACCAGGACCTCCGACTCAAGCCCGGGATGTTCGTTCGCGCCACGCTCAAGAGCCGTTTGACCGGTGGTGGCCAGGTGGTCGCTCCGGATCTGGCCGGCAAATGGATCTCGCCCATGCACCCCGAGATCATCAAAGATAGCCCTGGCAAGTGCGATGTTTGCGGAATGGACCTCGTGCCGGCTGAAGAACTTGGATTCGTCGCCAAGCAGCACACGGCCGAGGCCCCACTGGTCATTCCCGCCACCGCCCCGTTGATCACCGGCAAGCGAGCCGTGGTCTACGTAAAACTGCCCGGTCGCGAGGAACCAATCTTCGAGGGACGCGAAGTGCTCTTGGGCAACCGTGCCGGCGACTACTATATCGTGCGGGCCGGACTCCACGAAGGAGACGTTGTCGTCACCGACGGCAACTTCAAGATCGACAGCGCCCTGCAGATCAAGGCCGCGCCGAGCATGATGAATCCAGAGGGTGGCGTGGCGACAACCAGTCATAATCACGGCGGCGGTTCCACCGGCGGCGAGATTCAAAAGACCTTCGCCGCGGCAGGCGCCTCCGCCATGAAGGGCTCGACCGCGAGCACGGAGGGCGAGTAGGTGAACGATCATCAGAATCCATCACCGGAGAGCCGGCAGAACGCTGGCGACGCAATCGGCAATCTGATCGATGGCGTGATCCGCTTCTGCCTGGAAAACAAGCTGATTGTCGCTTTGTTCCTCCTGGCAATCACCGGCTGGGCCGCCATGGTCCTGCCGTTCGATTACGATTTCGGCATGATTCCCCGCGATCCCGTCCCCGTCGACGCCATCCCCGATATCGGCGAGAACCAGCAGATCGTCTTCACCGAGTGGGTGGGCCGTTCGCCGCAAGACGTCGAGGACCAGATCACCTACCCGCTCACAGTGCAGCTCCTCGGCGTGCCGGGAGTGAAGACGATCCGCAGCTACTCGATGTTTGGCTTCTCGAGCATCTACGTCGTCTTCAAGGAGGACGTCGACTTCTACTGGTCGCGTTCCCGCATCCTGGAGCGGCTGAGCGTCGCCCAGAGGGAATTGCCGCAAGGCGTAACGCCCGCTCTCGGCCCCGACGCCACCGCGCTGGGCCAGATTTTCTGGTACACGCTCGAAGGCCGAGATCCCAAGACGGGCGAGCCGGTCGGAGGATGGGACCTCGATGAATTGCGATCCATCCAGGACTGGCACGTCCGCTACGCCCTCCAGTCGGCCGACGGAATCAGCGAGGTGGCCAGCGTCGGCGGCTTCGTCCGCGAGTACCAGGTCGACGTCGATCCCGACGCCATGCGGGCCTACAACCTCACCCTGGCCGACATCTTCAACGCCGTCCGCAAGTCGAACATCGACGTGGGGGCTCGCACGATCGAGGTCAACAGCGCCGAATACGTCGTTCGCGGCCTAGGGTTTCTCAAAAGTGTCGAGGACCTGGAAGACACGGTGATCAAGTCCAACGACAACGTGCCCGTGTTCATCAGCAACGTCGCCACCGTCTCACTCGGCCCCGCGCTGCGCCGCGGTGCCCTGGACAAGGGCGGAGCCGAAGCCGTTGGCGGCGTGGTCGTCGTCCGCTACGGGGAAAACCCCCTAGCGGCAATCAAGCACGTCAAGGAAAAAATCGCCGAGATCGCCCCCGGTCTTCCCCAGAAGACGCTGGACGACGGCCGGACGTCCAAAGTAACGGTCGTTCCCTTCTACGACCGCACCGAGCTGATCCAGGAAACGCTGGGCACGCTGGAGTCGGCACTCACGCAGCAGATCCTGGTGACGGTGATCGTCGTGATCGCCATGGTGATGCACCTGCGATCGTCGCTTCTGATCTCGGGCCTCTTGCCTCTGGCGGTGATGATGGCCTTCATCGCCATGAAGGTCTTTGGGGTCGACTCGAACATCATGTCGCTCTCCGGCATCGCCATTGCCATCGGCACCATGGTCGACATGGGGATCATCCTGTCGGAGAACCTGCTCAAGCACCTCGATGAAGCCGACGAGGACGAGAGCCGGCTGGAGGTGATCTTCCGCGCAGCCAGCGAAGTGGGGCGACCGGTGCTGACCGCGATCCTTACCACCGTGGTCAGCTTCCTGCCGGTGTTCGCCATGGTCGGAGCGGAAGGCAAACTCTTCAAGCCGCTGGCCTTCACCAAGACGTTCGCGCTGTTGGCCTCCGTGATCGTAGCCCTCACGTTGATCCCGCCCATTGCGCATGTGCTGTTCAGCCGATTGCCCAGTCGCCGCTGGGTGCCGGTGGCGTTCTCGGCGGCCCTGATCCTGCTGGCCGTGGGCGTCGCCGTGTGGTTTTCGCCGCTGCTGGGCCTCGTCTTGGGCCTGTACGGCCTGTACGTGGGCCTGCGCGACTTCATCCCGGCCAACGTCGCGCCCTGGCTGCCTCGGGTCGCCAATCTCGCGGCGTTGGCGCTGGTTACCTACGTGCTTGCGATGCACTGGGTTCCCCTCGGCCCGGAGAAGGGAATCGTCAAGAACCTGATCTTCGTCGGCACGATCATCTATGGATTGTTGGGCTTCTTTCTGCTGTTCGCGAAGTTTTACGAGCCCATCCTGCGATTCTTCCTCAATTACAAGCCGGTGTTCTACGCACTGCCGGTGGTCAGCGTGGCGCTCGGGCTGAGCGTCTGGCTGGGGTTCGAGTCGGTCTTCGGGTTCGTGCCGCCGCTGGCCCGAAAGATGGGCGTGGCGGAAAACACGGTTCGCAGCAGCCCGTGGTGGGTCTGGGCGAAGCACGAATTCCCGGGGCTGGGTAAGGAGTTTATGCCCAACCTCGACGAAGGGGCGTATCTGCTCATGCCGACAACCATGCCCCACGCCTCGATCGGCGAAGCCATGGATGTGCTCTCGAAGCAGGACATGCTGATCGCCGCCATCCCCGAAGTACAAGCATCGGTGGGCAAAATCGGCCGCGTCGACAGCCCGCTCGACCCGGCTCCGATCTCGATGATCGAGACGATCATCAACTACTACGGCGAATACCTGGTGGACGAGAGCGGCCACCGTCGAACGTTCGCCTTCGACGAGTCGGAAACGGACCTCTTCCGCGATGCGGCCGGCAAACCGGTCCCCGCCCCCGACGGCAAACCCTATGTCGTGCGGGGCAAATTCGTGCGCGACAAGGAAGGCAAATTGACCCCCGATCCCGGCGGCATGCCGTTTCGCCTCTGGCGTCCGCCGCTCGATCCCGCACTGAACGCCGGACGCGAGGCATGGCCGGGCGTAACCAAGCCGGACGACATCTGGGACCTGATCGTCAAGGCGTCGGAGATCCCCGGCACCACCAGTGCCCCGCGCTTGCAACCGATCGCCGCTCGCATCGTGATGCTCCAGACCGGCGTTCGCGCCCCAATGGCCATCCGCATCCTCGGCGACGATCTGAACGAGATCGAGCAGGTCGGATTCCAGATCGAGAAGTTCCTCAAGTCGAAGGAAATGGAGGCCCGCGGCGTCGAACCGGCGGCCGTCTTGGCCGACCGGATCGTCGGCAAACCCTACCTGGAGATCGATATCGATCGCAAGGCCATCGCCCGCTATGGGATCAATATCCGCGACGTGCAGGACGTGATCGAGACGGCCGTCGGCGGCCAGCGGATCACCACCACCGTGGAAGGCCGCGAGCGCTACCCGGTCCGAGTCCGCTACCAGCGCGAACTCCGCGATACGATCGAGCAGTTGGGCCGCATCCTCGTTGCCGCCAACAACGGATCGCAGATCCCTTTGGAACAATTGGCCTCGATCGACTACGTCCGCGGACCGCAGGTGATCAAGAGCGAAGACACGCGTCTGGTCGGCTACGTCATCTTCGACAAGAAGCCCGGCTTCGCCGAGGTCGACGTGGTCGAGGCCGCCCGAGCCTATCTCGACGAAAAGATCGCCGATGGCCAACTGGTCCTGCCGCCGGGCACCGCCGCGCCCACGTTTATCGGCAGCTACCAAAACCAGATCCGCGCCGCCAAGACCCTCGCCGTGGTGATCCCATTGGCCTTGTTCCTGGTGTTCATCATCCTCTATCTGCAGTTCCGCTCCGTATGGACAACCTTGCTGATCTTTGCAGGAGTGTTCGTCGCTTGCTCGGGCGGGTTTATCATGCTCTGGCTCTATTCGACCGAGTGGTTCCTCGACTTCTCGGTATTTGAAGTGAGCATGCGTAATCTCTTCCAGGTCCGCCCGTTCAACATCAGCGTGGCGGTCTGGGTCGGGTTCATCGCCCTGTTGGGTATCGCCACCGACGATGGTGTGGTCGTGGCCAGCTATCTCGATCAGTCGTTTCGCGATCGGCGCACGACCACGAAGAAGGAAATCCGTGAGGCAACGATCCAGGCCGGTCTCCGGCGGATCCGCCCCTGCCTGATGACCACCGCCACGACAATCCTGGCGCTGATCCCTGTGCTCACCAGCACGGGCCGGGGCAGCGACGTGATGGTCCCCATGGCCATCCCCAGCTTCGGCGGAATGGTGATCGAACTGATGACGCTCTTTTTTGTACCGGTAACGTATTGCTTGATTCAGGAGTTGAAACTCAGAGCTGGTTTGGAAGTGGCTTCGGAATCGGCCTGAGCCCCTAGTTTCGGCATGGTTCAAAAACGGGGACTGGCTCCGAGCCAGTCCTCCGAAAGCCCCTGGAAAACATGTCATAGCGAGGTGCCTGTCCCCGTTTTTGAACCATGCCGTTGTTTCCCGTTTCTCCCAAAGGAGGCTATGGAATGTCGCGACTTGTATTGATTTTCGGAAGTCTTGCCGTCACCGCCGCGGTGGCTGTCGTCATGGGCTGCGCCCGGGAGGAGGCCCCCGCGCCGCCGGGCAATATTTCAGGACCCGCAATGGAAATGAGCGACGAGCCGGTTCGTGGCCACATGGAACATACTGATCACGATCATGGCGAGCATGCAGGTCATGACCATGCCATTTCTGAATCGGAACGCAAGCAGGCGGAAGCGGCTAACAAACCTCTCGCCCGAGGACCGCGCCTGGCCGAAAAACAGAAGGTCTGCCCGGTCAGCGGTGAGCCGCTCGGTTCAATGGGCATGCCCTACAAGGTGACCGTCAAGGGCCGCGAGGTTTTCCTCTGCTGCCAAGGCTGCGAAGGTGAGATCAAGGAAAATCCGGACAAATACCTCGCAAGGCTCGACGAGGGCAAATAACGCTGTCGCGTAGCAGACAAGGTTTTGCCCGCGACGGGCGAGCCTGCCCTGGTCTCAACTCTTCCCTCCTGATTGGTCGGCTTGAGTGGCCAAAGCCGGCTATAATGGGGCTCTCACGCATTCGTCAGTAGGGCGGAAACGCCGACACGCAGTGAAAAACCCTTGAGTCGGAGGAGCACAGGTGCAGACATCCTTGGCATCCTTGGCGATCGCAGTCCTCTGCCTGTCGGAAGTCGGAGGTTCGTCAGCGTCGCGGGTAAGTCATCCGGCCGCCGGTCAGGTTCGCATGGCAGACCGGTATGGACAACTCGGCAGCCGGTACCAGGCGAATGTGGCTTACTTGATCGATCTCCACGACAATAACAGGCATTTGCATACGTGGAGTATGCTTGAACCCTGGCGCGCTCGCCACCGGGGGGATGCCTGGCGAGGCACGCGGCCTTGGGACGCCGAGTACGCGGGGAAATGGCTCGACGCCGCCGCCCTGATGGCCGCGGGGACAGGCCATCAGGGACTGCGCTGCCGACTGGAGACCTTCGCGTCAGCGATGCGAGACCTTCAGGCCCCCGACGGGTACATGGGCATCGAGCAGAAGCCGCCGTCGAATTGGGACGTGTGGAACCAGTGGTATGCGATCACCGGATGGCTGACCCACGACGAACAATTCGGCTCTCCCGGCTCGCGGCACGCGGCGATCCGGTGTGCCGACTGGATTACTGCTCGATTTGATCCGCCTCAGGATTCCGGCTTCTTTCGAGCCGCCTGGGGCGGCGGATGCAACGTGGATGTGGTCGGCCAGATGGTGCGCGTTGCCCAAATTACCGGCGAGCGCAAGTACCTCGACTTTGTCAAACAGGTCGCGAGCGCTTATCCGCCGATCAACCAGATGCGAGCCACGGGCCGGCCGCACCTTACCCACGCCTACGTCCTGTGCGCCTATCTGGGCGGCTTGACACGCTGGGCGGTTGCCGTGGACAACGTTGAGGAGCTCGCATGGATCGAACGCGTTTGGGAAGCAATCCGCCATCACCATCAATACCCTACGGGTTCCATCGGCCGAGGTGAAAAGCTCCACGAGCCGCCCTTGGCCGACGACCCACGCATCCAGGAAACCTGCGCAACCGTCGAATGGCTTCTGTGGACCGCGCGCCTGTACGAGGCCACGGGCAATCCGCGTTACATCGATGCAATGGAGCGGACCGCGTACAACGCGCTCCTCGGCGCCCAGTCGGCCGACGGCACGAAATGGACCTACTTCGCGCCGCTCCACGGCCGAAAAGCATGGTTCGAGGGGCCCACCGAGTGCTGCTTCTGGTCCGGCCCGCGGGGTTTGGCGAGGTTGCCGCTCTGGATCTATGCCACCGATAGCAATGGAATTCGTGTCGACCTTTTTGAGGCCAGCAAAGCCACGTTGTTGGTTCAAGGAGAGTCGGTGACCGTCGAACAATCGACTTCCTATCCGGCCGACGGCCGGACGACCGTCCGTTTGGCGCTCAAAAAGCCCCTGACGTTCTCAGTGCGGCTCCGCATGCCGGCGTGGACGGTCGACGCAACAGTGGAAGTCAACGGAGAACGCGTTGAAACCGACATCTCGCCGGGAAGCCATTGCCGGCTCGATCGCACATGGTCCGGCGGCGACGTCGTGGTTTTCCGGTTCGCGATGGCCTCGCGTTTTGAAGCATTTACCGGCATCGGCGCGGCTCTCGTCCGTGGCCCCGAGGTTCTCGCCCTGGACAGCCGAGACAATCCCGGCCTGGACCTTGACGCGGTCAGGATTTCTTCATGCTCCGAACCGGACCTGCGGCCGCTGCCCCCGGAAGGCAGCCACCGCCGACGATATGAAGCGACGGTGGACGTGGGCGGAGCAGCCAGGAAGATGGTTTTCACGCCGTTTGCGGACAGTGGAGCCGCCGGCGCTGCGTTTCGCGCGGTCTTTCCACCGCGGTGAACGTCCCGCGGTTGGGCCAAGCCGGCGTTTGTAGTTGCCAAACACTGACTCACCGGGATCGACCCGGTGGTGGCGTTTACAGGTTAGGCCGCTCGCAAGCTAGTCCCGGCCCCGGGCCCTGCGACGGGTGAACGAGTAGCGGCTGGCACGCGTCCTCCAACGCCGGCCCCCTGCGCCTCGTGCGGCGGGGCAGGTTCGCCGCTACTTGTGTCGAGTTCCAGGTCCCGCTCGGCAAGCGGGACCTACCAGAGATTACCCGCAACGCGGTCGATTCGCCGCTACGAATCCCCGTTGGCGGCTTCACACTCCGCAACCTTGTCTTCGTAGAAGTCGTCGGTGAGAAGCCCCTCTTCATAGAGAGCCTTAAGCTGCCTGAGCCGTCCGGCTACCTGCCGCTTGGTGAATTTCGGTTTGTCCGGCGCGTTGGCCGCGGCAATTTCGGCCTTTTTCTTGATTGCTTCCTCGTTGGGAGCGCGTTTCGGTGGAGGCTCGTACGACGGATCGTACACCAGCACCTTCAACTCCTCGGCCGGAACCAGGTGCCGCCATAAGAATGCCTGCATCCTGTCCTCTGCCGGCACGGCTTCGTGTGCGATTTCCTCGTCGCCGATCTTGGCCCGCCCTTCGATCACGAGCGTCACAGGCTCGTTCGTGGCCCTGAGCTCGCTTTTCACGGAAAACCTCACCACCGTCTGATTTTTCGACAGGGAAACGGGCTTCGCAACGAAGCCTTTCGGCGGGTCTTTCAGCCCCAGCGTGATCGTTCCCGTAAACCCGTCCTTGCGTATCGCGTAGACGCTGACGGCCGCGGTGCTCTTGCCCCGAAAAACCATGTTCGAGGGAACGACCCGCAGCGCGAAGTCGGGCCGCGGTTGGCTGATGCGCAGCCGATAGCCGTACGCCTCGCCGCCGCTCCGTGCCGCGTCGGCCAGATGAACGTAGTACTTTCCGTCCGCCGGCAACTCGAGCATCAGGTAGGAATCGGCGTGGTGCGTGTTCAGCCCGCAAGCCGGCGAGTCGTGGTCGTCGTTCAACGCCAGCAACTCGCCCTTGTCATTGGTGATTCGAAGCACCGAATCGAGCGGCGAATCAAGCCGCCGCGCAAAGACTTCCGCAACGACCGTCTGGCCCTCGCGGCCATCGATCTCGAACACGTCCCAGTCGTCCGTGCGATCGACGCGTCCGTTGACGACAATCGGGGTTTTCACCTTCTGTGCGTTTGCCTGCCCGTCGTTGCCCTCCTTCTCGAAGCACTCCGGCAGCGTATCCAGAGCGAACGGAACGCAATTGGACACGAAGCCGTCCTTGGTGCGCACAGCGACACAGTGGACTCCCGGCGCCGCATCAGGCAATGGCAGGACCGGTTCCGTCGCGTCGAGATTCCAGCCTTTCATCTCGAACGTGGCGGGCGCGCCGGCCTTGCCGCCGAGCGGGAAGATACTCGTCACGAACGGTACCTCGCCCACGGTCACCCGGTAAACGAAATCCTCCCGGCCCCGAAAAATGGCGTCGGTGATGGTAAACACATACTCGCCGTCCTGGGGTACTTCATAATAAAGCGTAGGATCGGGTTTGAAGCGGTAATCGTCGTTGTAGGCCACTTCGTTCCCGTCGGCGTCGTAAAGCGTCAGCACGGGCTGGAACCAGCCCGGAACGGCGTCGGCAATGTACGGAACCAACTGTCGTGCCTGCGTGGAGAACACCAGTCGTTGGCCCTTGCGGGCTTCGAACCGGTAGTAATTCACTTCGCCCGATGCGATCTGCCCGTTCACCGTGCACGGCACGCTAACCCGCACCTCGACCTCCTCCTCGGGACGTTTGCGCTGCGCGAGCTCCTCCTTGCCGAGCACCTGGAAATCGCTGGTCTTCATCGGCTTTCGAGCCGTCTCGGGAAACTGCCCGACATGAAATGCCATCGGGTTCGATACCCCGCGCGGCGTTACCAGCCGAATCTCCCGCGCACCAGGGGCTGCATCGGGGGCGATGGTCACTTCAAGGAACACGAGGCTCGACAAGGACATGCAGGCCGGCCGGTTCACGTACGCGGCCGTCCGTTGTTCGATCCGTTCGATCAGCTCCAGCGTTGCCTTGTCCGTTCCCGGCGCCGTCGGCGTCTTGCCTCGGGAGGCGTCCATCATCATGGCGTCCCTGGACCGCTTCCCCGGCCTGTTCTTTCGCTTCAACAGATTGACCTGCTCACGCAGAAGCGACATCTCCTGGGGACCAAGTTTGCTGTAGTACTTGACCACTTTGGCGGAGATACCGCTGCCGGTGACGATCGCGCCGTCAACGCCATCGAGGTACTGCCCGCCCAGCTTGACCGGGAATGTCGTCCCTTGCTGACCGCCGGCCGGGTAGACGTAACCGATATACGCGGTCCGTTGCGCTTGCGATGCCTGCGGTGCGGCAAGCAACGCGGCGAGGCTGAAGACCCCAAGCCACTGAACTCGATTCATGGATTGCTCCTGTGTTTTTCGCTACATGATCTCTGTCAGCAGTCCGGCCGACTTTACCTTATCCGATGGAGCGGGAAGCACATGGGCGTCCAGCCCCTCGGGGTGCGGCAGTTTGCCGTTCGGGTCGATCCCGGCCAGTTGATAGATGCTTCCCAGCAGATCCACCGGATACACGGGCCGCTCCTTGACCTCGGAGCCCGTCTCGTCCGACGATCCGACGATGCAACCGCCTTTGAACCCGCCGCCGGCCACCAGGACCGAAAACACCTTGCCGTAGTGGTTGCGGCCGCCGTTCCAGGGCGGTTGCCAGTCGACCTTGGGGCCACGGCCGAATTCGCCGGAGCACCAGAGGAGCGTTGAGTCGAGCAGGCCACGGTCCTTCAAATCCGCCAAGAGGGCCGCGAGTCCTCGGTCCAGTTCGGGACATTGACGGCGCATCCGCTCGAAGTGCCCGCTGTGCGTGTCCCATCCGCCGGGATAGTTGATAACGATGTAGGGCACACCCGACTCGACCAGCCGCCGCGCCACGAGACACTCCTGTCCGAATGTGTGCCGGCCATACCGATCCCGCAACTCGGGCTTTTCCTTGGACAGGTCGAACACCTCTTTGCCCGAGCCGAGAATCAACTCGTAGGCCGCTTCCTTGGCTTCTTCGGCGCTGGATACCTGGGGGCTGGCCTTCATGGCCTCGGCCATCGTGTTCAACTTGCCGAGCAGATCGCGCCGCGCCTTCTGCCGGTCGTCGCTGATGCCTCGGGCGACGACGCCTTCCACCTCGAACCGCGGCGCGTTCGGGTCGCCGCCCGTGGCAAAGGGCTTGAACTTCGGGCCCAAAAAGCCTTCTTCCGAAAACCGGCCCTGGGCCCGTGTCAGCACCACATAAGGCGGAATCATTCCCTTGTATTCGGTCTTGTTCAGTGCGAAGACCGCCCCGACGCTCGGGTAGGCCAATCGCTCGCCCGGCATGTGCCCGGTCTGCATCAGGTAGGCGGCGGTTTCGTGCCCGTTGTTGCCGTGGGTCATGCTGCGGATGAGCGAGAACTTGTCGGCCTGCTTCGCCAACTCCGGGAATAGGGCGCCGAGCCGGATCCCCTCCACGTTCGTCGGAATGACTTGGCCGAAGTCGCCCATGTATTCCCTGCCGGCTTCCGGTTTCGGATCCCAGGTGTCGTTGTGCGACATCCCGCCCCACAGGAAGACCTGGATCACCGATTTCGCCTTGGCCTCGATCGCGGCTTTGGACGGCTCGGCCGGAGCCGCCAGAACACCGGAGCCGAGACGCTGGACCGCCGCCAACCCCGCAGCGCCGGCGAGCCCCCGCCACATCGCCTCACGCCGAGATATCCGCACTGCATCGACTGAACCGTGGTTCGCACTCATGGACTCTTCCTTTCATGACTACCGAACAGACCCATGTCTCTCGCCTTGCGATCGCGGACTGGCATCAATGCCGATAACTGAACTCGGTGGTGTTGATCAAGGCCCAAGCGAGGTCGATCGCTGCATCCCGCTTGGACTTCGTGGATTGGTAATACTCGGTCGCGGCTTGCGTCTCCTCATGGGTTGGACGGCGCGACAGAATCGTGAGGTAGAGCTCGTCGAGGATCTCTTCCGGCTTGCGACGAGGATCGAAGATTGTCTTCAGGTTGGAACTCTTCTCCAGCTTTCCCTGGATGTGGCTCGAATTCAGGAGGTGAAGCCACTGGGAAGGAACCGGCTTGTTGTCGCGCTCGCCGACCGTGCCCGTGGCGCGTGCCGGTCGCCCGAACAACGTCAAGAACTGGCTGGTAATGCTGCCGTCCGCGATGGCGACCGCGGGCAAGTCGTGCGGAATATAGGTAAAGGGCTCGGGGATCGCGCTGGTGTACAAGTCTGAGGTGCCGGTAATCTTGTTGATCGCGTCGATCAGCACCTCGGCGTCCAGCCGACGGGGCGGATAGCTCGCAAAGTTGGCATCCGCTTCCGGATGATCGAACCGGGGCATCGAGGAGAACTGGTACGTCTTCGAGTTCAAAATCAGCCGGTACAGATGCTTCAGATCGTAGCCGCCGGCCACCATTTCCTTTTCCAGATAGGCCAGAATCGCCGGGTTGCTCGGCGGATTGTCGTCGCGGATATCGTCCGGCTCATGAATGATGCCGCGGCCCAGCAGCCACGCCCAGACCCGATTGACGATAGTCCGAGTGAACCAGGGATTCTCTTTTGTGATCAACCAGTCGGCAAAGGCTTCGCGCGGGTCACGGTTCGGCGGCAGCTTGACCTTGGTTCCATCCGGAAAAACGGCCGCCAGCGCCTTGCTCTTGACCGGGAGCGTGGCTTCCGGGGATGGCTGGCCTGCTACCGGCTCCACGCTCACCTTGTCCTTCCCCGGCGCCACGTTCGACGCGATTGCGCTGGCGCCCAAAGGATCCCAGAAAACAACCTCCTCTTTCCATTCACTCGTCGGTTTGTAGCCGACCTGCGAGAAAAACGCCGCCATTCCCGCCAACCGCTCGCTTGGCCATGAGTCGGTCCGCGATCCCATGAACGCCAGAGCGACGGCGCTTGCGATCCCTTCGGAAGTCTTGCTCTGAACCGCACGATAGAAATTGACCGGGCCGACGCGGAAATTGCTGCCGCTGGCGGTGAGCATTTCCCGGGCAAACTGGTCGTACGGCTTGTTCGCAGAAAGCGATGCCCGAATCCACCGATGATACGCCTGGGCGGCATTGGGCCAGAGGTTCACCGGGAACTCTGCCTTGATGCGGAGAATGTCGCCCCATTTCATCGCCCAGTAGTCTGCAAACTCGTCCCGCTCGAGGAGTTGGTCGATCAGGGCGCGGCGTTTGTTCTTCGTATCCTTGTCGTCGATAAAACGCTTGGCCTCCTCCGCCGTCGGCAGGACACCGATCACGTCAAGATATGCGCGACGGACAAACACGGCATCCGAGCAGAGCGCCGGCTCGATATTCAGAGCTGATAGCTTCGCCAGAACGAGTCTGTCAATTTCGTTGGCAGGTTTTAAGGGGGCGGGATTCTCAAATACGGGATGAGGCTTGCACTCCTCGGCAGGCGTTTCGGCCGCCTGCGTCAAACCTATAGCGGTGAGGACAAGTACTCGCTTCATCAGGATCGAAAACGCTTTTGTTCTCATCACGGGCGGACCTTGACTGCCAAAAGAGGTGTCGGCATCTGCGGCCATACCGCAACGGCCGAAGGAAAGCTATCCAGCGCAACTCAGGTGGGGATCAGCGGGGCGGGCGGGCCGTTGAGCGGCAACTCCACCAGAATACCGCAACAACGCCACCTATTAAACCACAGAACGGCCAAATTGGATCGGGGCGAAACAAGAATTTTTTCCGGCTACCCCCCGGCAGTGTATTCGTAAGCCCGAGTCCGGAGATCTATGCCCGCCCTCGCGGGCTGGTAGCCAAGAGCCACACCTTTGTACGAGACCGGCCGAGCTGCGGCTGCCGGTGCACGGCAGTTTCCTTAAGCCAAGCGAAGGAGTCAGAAAATATGCCCGCAATCTGAGCCTCGAATAACCCGCTTGGGGAATTGCATTCGTTGCTAGCATCGATTCCACTAGGCAGCAAAGTTAACCCCGTTTTCCCATTTTTGATAACACCGTGATGATAGGAGGGTTGGCGAATGCGAATGCAACGCTGTGGAATGCTGCTGACAGGGGCGGTGGTCGTGCTGGTGGCAACCGTCGCCGAAGCCGGTAGGTGCTGTCCGAAGGCATGTTGTCCGACGCCCGTCTGCCAGGCTGCGCCGTGTGAGATGGAAGTGCAGTATGTTGAGAAGACTGTGATGTGCCCCGTGATGGTCACGGAGCAGAGAACCGTGAAAGAGGTCTGCTACCGGTCGGAAGTCCGGCAGTGCACCCAGACCTGCTACCGGCAGGTTCCCGAGACACACATGGTTTCCTACCAGTGCACGATCATGGTACCGGAGGTCCGGCAGCGGACGGTACAGTACACCGTGTGTCGCGCCGTGCCCCGCACAGTGACCCGGCAATACACCGTCATGATTCCGTACACCGAGGTCCGGCAGGGCGTGCGCAACGTCTGCAAGATGGTTCCCACGACCGTGACTCGGACGGTTTGCGAGGATCAGGGCCACTGGGAGGAGCGGGTGTGCCAACCGGCTCCCTGTGCTCCCGCAACCTGTGCGCCCGCGACCTGCGCGCCGGCCGCCTGTGCTCCCGCCACGTGTGCTCCGCAAGCCTGTGCACCAGCGTGCGAGACGCGAACGTACAAGGTCTGGGTGCCAAACATCGTCACTCGCGAGATCCCCGAAACGTGCATGAAACCGACGATGGTTCAGGAGCCGTGCACGTACACCGTGACTTTGTGCCGTCCCGAGGTTCGCACGTGCACGGCAACGGTGTATGACTACGTTCCCGAAGTGCAGAGCCGCGTGTGCAATGAGACAGTCTGCGTGCCGCAGGTTGTTACTCGAACCCGGCCGGTAACCACGTACAATTGCGTTCCGTACGAGGTGACGCGGTCGTACACCGTGTGCGTTCCCTACGAGGTCGAAAAGGTTGTGCCGGTCCAGGTATGCCAAATGGTGCCGAAAACGATCCAGGTGCCGGTCTGCGTTCCTAAACCGGCCCCGGTCTGCTGCGAACAACCGCCCTGCTGCAGCCCGCCGGTCGGCTGCTGTCCATAGCTTGAAGCAGCCCTGCTGCTCGGTAATGTACCTGCAAGAGGAGGAGTCGGCGTGTAGGCGAGGGGCCGATGAGGATTTCCCCGCATATCAGCCCGGCTGCTTTCAGCAGCCGGGCTGATGGCAATCGTGAAAGGATGCGATCATCTGCCACACACTTTATTCCTCCGCGGGCTCCTCTTTGGTACTTCTTGCGCCGCGCCTTCGTCAAACACCGGGGTGCCGTACGCGATCGCCGGCTTTTCCATCTCGGCAGCGGCCATCTCGGTAATCGCCCATCCCCGGCCGGTCGGCTCGCAGAGAACCCTTTGCCGCTCGTTGCGGCCGGTGAAGACGATCTCGACGTCGAGGGCCACGGCGTCCGATTCGAGTGTTGCGACCCGGCTCACGGCAATCCCCTTGATCCCAGCCGCCGAACGGCGGAGGTTCTCGCGGAACGCCTCCGTGCCCAGTTGCGAACGCGTCTGCCGGACGGAAGCGGACAGGTCGCCGCCAAGAACGCGGAGGTAGCCCGCGTCGTCGCCTCGACCGGCTGCATCGAACAGATCGGCTACAGCCTGTTCCGGCGACTCGGGCAGGCTGTCCCTGCGGAGCAGGAGAGCCGCCGCCACAACGGCGACTCCTACCGCGATACGCACCGCCCACGTTCTCACGGTTCCACCTCGATCAGACCAAGATCCAAGTTCCCGCGGTCGCGGCTGTCCAATACGATCTTTTTCAGCCGCGGGAGGATCTCTTCCATCGCCTCGATGAGTAGCCGACGAATGGTCAACTCGCGGCTTTCGCCCAATTCGGCGACGATCTGCTCGAACCGGGCGGCGTTTCCCCGGGCCTCGGCAGTCGTCCTGGCGGCGTACGCTTCACCGTCGAGAACGATCCGCTGGGCCTCGCCCCGAGCCTGCGGCAGAACACGGTTGGCATAGCCTTCCGCCTCGTTGACCACCCGTTGCCGGTCCTCCCTCGCACTGGCCACGTCGCGGAAGGCTTCAGCGACCTCCTGGGGCGGAGAGGTGCCCTCAAGCGATACCGACGTGAGGCGGACGCCCGCGCCGACCCGGTCGAGTTTCGCTTGAGCGATTCGGATCACCTCGCTCTGCACCGCCAGCCGCTCGACCGTAAGTACGTCGTCGACCGTCCGCGACGAGATAGCCGCCGTCAGACCGGCGGCCGCGGAATCCTCCACGAGCCTGTCCACATCCGAGGCGTTGAACAGAAAATCCTCCACGTCGGCGATGCGGTACTGAACGATCGCGGAAACGACAATCAAGTTGCGATCACCGGTAAGGCATTCGGCCAGTTGCGGTTCGCTGGTCCGCCCGAGACTCCGATCCGTCAGCGTCATCCCCACGCTCACCCGCTTGAGTTCTTCCATCTTCACGCGAGTGACTTGATCGATGGGATACGGAAATCCGAAATGCAGTCCTGGTGCTCGTAGCGGCGGAGTGATTTTGCCGAAGCGGCGGACGACCGCTCGTTCGTTGGGCCGAACCATGTAGAGGCCCGTCGCCGCGTAGATTACCAGCAGTCCGATCAGAATCGTACGCCATGAGATTTGCGGCAGGCGATGACGATGATCGTGATCATGGTGGTCATGGCGGTGTGGTTCGTACTTGCGATGCACCGTGGTGCTCCCGGGGAAATCAGTGAGAAGCGGCCGGCGTCTGGGGCGTGCTGTTCTCGACCGTCAACTCTGCCGGCCGGCCGGTCAGGTATTTCAGCAGGTCGGAATCGGACGAGAGCAGGACCGTTGTCTTCTCGTCAAGAAATTTCTTGTAGGCATCCAGCGTCCGCAGCAGTTCATAGAACTTGGGGTCCTTCTGGTGGGCCTGGTTGTAAATCCTGGCAGCTTCTGCCTCTGCGGCACCGCGGGTCTTTTCCGCTTCCGCGTAAGCCTGAGCCAGGACAACGGTCTTCTCCTTGTCGGCCTCCGCCCGCAGCTTCAGGGCCTCTTCCTCGCCTTCCGCCCGGTAGCGGCGTGCCATCCGCGCCCGTTCGGCACGCATCCGCTGAAATACACTTTCGCGAACCTGCGAGGGCAACCCGATTCGCTTCAACTGCACGTTGACGACCTCGATCCCGTACGCCGACTTCGCCGCCGCGGCACACCGCTCGGCCACGCCGTGAACGAGTTCGTCGAGCCGGTGGTTGGCCGGATCAACGGATACAAGGGCCTCCAGCGGACTGCGACCCACCTCCGCGGCCAGTTCGGACCAGACGATGTCGTGCAATCGCGATTCGGCCCCCAAAACATCATTCACCGTCTCCAGAAACCGCCGGGGATCGTCGACCCGCCAGCACACAAAGACCTCCAGGTCGACGTTTTTCTTCTCGGCGGCAAGGAATTCCGAAGGCCGGGGGTTGTAGATCTGCAGCCGCTTGTCGATCCGGAGCGTCGACTGATACGGGGCTTTAAAGTGCAAACCCGCCTCGCGGAGCGTCCGGATCGGACGTCCGAACTGCGTTACGATCACGTGCTCGCTTTCGTCGACGAAGATCAAGGAACGGATCCCGGCGACAATTGCAGTGATCAGCAGTGCATACCCGACCCATCGGTATTTCATGGCAGCGAACCAACTTCTGTAGGATTGTCTTCGGGAGACCCCGCCGGAGCTGGCGCCTCCGGGGAAGCCGGCATGAGATTCCACGCACCCTTGGGGCCGAGAATGAGCTGTCTGCGCGCACCGTTGGCATGCCGATCGAGGATAACCTTGCGTCGCCCGGCGAGGGAGGCTTCGACAGCCTCGAGATACAGCCGTAATCGCATCACTTCCGGGCCGCCCTGGTAGGCATCGGCGATCTGGCTGAACCGCTCAGCACTGCCGGAAGCCCGTTGCGTGCGGTCGTGCTGGAAGGCTTCGGCGGCCAGTATTCGCTCTTTGGCCTGTCCGGCCGCAACGGCCCGCGTCTCGGCCTGGTACGCGTACGCATCGTTGATCTGGGATTCTTTTTCTTCCAGTGCGCTGGCCACCTCCCGGAATGCCGGAACGACCTCCAGAGGCGGATGCACGTCGCTCAGGCAAACCCGATCGATCGTGAGCCCTGCGCCGAGCTGTTTCAGATGCTCGTCGACTCGCGTCCACACGGCCTTCTCAACCTCCGGGCGCTCTTCACCCAGTATTGAATCAATCTCTCGCCCCGACATCTCGGCTCGGAGGGCCGCCTCGGCAAGGTCGCGCACGAGGGTGTCCCATTTTTGTGGACTTCCCGCGTCGGGCGGACCCAGTCGAAACAACGCCGCCACCGGGTCGGTGACGCGGTAATGGACGACAAAACATACGTCGGCCAGGTTCTCGTCGCCGAGCCACAGCTCCGCTTCTTTGTCGCGCCGAACATTCCGTCCGCCGCGGTGTTGCACGTTCCAGTCGTAGGCCGGCGGCTCGTTGAACTCGCCGGGCATGGTTCGAAAACCGATCTCTACGCGCCGCACTTCCGCCGGCTTCACAATCCAGTGGACCGCCAGAGGATATGGCAGACGGTAATGAAGGCCGGGCTGCTCGATCGGCTGGACCAGCTTGCCGAATTGCTGCACGACCCCGATCTGTCCGATGCGAACCTGGTGCAAGCCGCTGAGCAGATAGCCGGCCGCGAGCACCCCCGCGGCCGCGGCCGCAATCCGATATCGCCGGCGTTCGATCGCATGCCACGCATCGTGAAGGCGATCTCGCCATGAATCCACATCGATCAACAGCCGCAGCGAGTTGAGCACCACAGTGAGCGAGCTGACCTGGTGCAGGACCGCCGCGGCCACCGGCGATATCCAGCCGAACGAGGCGGCGAGCACGGCGAGCACATTAAAGACCAGTGCGAAGGCCAGAATGTTCTGCCAGATGATCCGCAGCATCCGACGGCCGCACTCCACCGCGTCGGCCAGCTTGTGCAGGTCGTCGCCGACAAGAAGCACCCCGGCGGAGTTGATCGCCAGGTCGGAACCGATCCCGGCCATCGCTACTCCTACGTCCGCCGCGATGAGAGAAGGGGCGTCGTTGATCCCGTCGCCGACCATTGCCACAGGCCGGGTTTCGCGCTGGATTTGGCGGATTGTCTCGACCTTGTCCGTCGGCAATAGATCGCTGCGCACCTCGGAGACCCCGACCGCGCTTCCCACGGCCCGGGCCGCAGCAGCGTGGTCGCCGGTGAGCATGACGATTCGTCGGATGCCGAGGTGTTCGAGCCGGTGGACTGCCGCGCGAGCCTCCGGACGAATGGTGTCGGTGAGCGTAATCGCGCCGATCACACCATCATCTTCCGCAACCAGCACGATCGTATGGCCGTCGGAGGCCGCTCGAACGAGTTCGGACGCCATTTCGTCCGTGCGGATCCCGAACGTATTAAGGAATCGCTGGCTCCCGACGCGTACAGGATGTCCGTCGACCGTCGCCTGGGTGCCAAGCCCGGGATTCGCCTGGAAGTCGACCGCTTCGGGCGCCTCGACTGCCTCTTCCTCGGCCTGCCGGACGATAAGTCTGGCCACGGGGTGCTCGGACTGTCGTTCTACGGCCGCCGCCAATCGGAGCAGATCGCGCCGGTCGCGACCGGACGCCGGGATCACCTCGCCGATCCGCAGGCGGGCGAACGTGAGTGTGCCCGTCTTGTCGAACACCACGGCTTTGACTCGGCCGAGCTGCTCGAGTGCCGCTCCGCCCTTGATCAGCACGCCATTGCGAACCAGGCGGCCGATCGCTGCGGCGATTGCGGTCGGTGTGGCAAGGACCAGCGCGCACGGACAGGCGACCACCAGCACCGCGACCGCTCGTATCAACTCGCCGCTGAAGTAATAGGTCAGCCCCGCAGCCATCAGCACCATGGGAACAAACCACGTCGCGTAGCGGTCGGCAAGACGTTGGGTGGGGGCGCGGGCGGCCTCGGCTTCTTCAACGAGGTGGATGATCCGTTCGAGCGCCGTGTCTTCGCCCAAGCGCTCGACGGCCAGTTCCAGCGCGCCATAGAGATTAATCGTGCCGGCGAAGACCTCGTTGCCGGGGCCCTTGTCGGCGGGAAGCGATTCGCCAGTGATGGGGCTCTCGTCGACCGACGAATTGCCCACCAACACGCGGCCATCGACCGGGATCCGATCCCCGGGCCGGAGCAGGATAATGTCGTCGGCGTGGATTTCCTCGAGATGGACCTCATGCTCATGACCGTGACGGCGGACGCGGGCCGAGTGCGGCCGCAGGGCAAGCAGATCGGCAATACCAGAACGGGTTCGGCCGATGGCGAAGTGCTCCAGGGCTTCGCCGATGAGCATGATAAAAATCACTTCCGCCGCGACGGCGTATTGGACAGGGTCGTATTGGCCGAGATACAGGGCGGCGGCGGCCGCAAGACTTACCGCAAGGCTGGCCGACACCCTTCCGCGCACCAGTTCCGCGAGCGACTCCATGTAGATCGGCAGCCCACCAACCAGGGCCAGCAGCATGGCGAGGTTGAAGCCGTAGATCTGTTCGACCGAACCGGACAAATAGACTGCCAATCCGACGGCGACCAGCAGTGTGAGGAGAAAGTGGCGGCTGTGGGAGTTTTGGAGGATGGAAAGCATCGATGGGAGTTGCGAATGGACGGTCCACCTCTATCTGGTAACGCTTGGAGGAGAATTCAGCATAGATGGGGTCCACCGCAAGTGCAAACGGAATCATGCGATGGCCCACCCTTACCCCGACTTCCTTTTGCCAAGAACGAGGCGGCCGCCGGATTTCAGGTCCCAGGTCTCACCCCGCGTGCCGGCCCATTGAATGAACTGGTCGTCCTCGCTGCGATAGACCGTCACATTTAACGGCAACGTGTCGTCGCTCGGCGTAGCTCGAAGGGCCGAAAGCGGGATCTTCCACTCGCACCGCCAGACCGTTCGGTCCACCGCGGCTGCGTATTCGGCCGCCCGGCGGAAAGCTTCCGCTTCGTCGGCCGAGGCCCCGGCCGACGTCAGGCTCTCCATTGTCCCGTCGGCGAAGCCGCGCAGCACGTAGACAACCGGCTGCCCGTCGGCCCGCTTCCCTTGGACGGCCAACTCCGCGCCTTCGTCGGCGGCCCAGCGATGGCCCAGCTTGCGGTCTTCCGGGAACATGTTGACCACCGTCAGGCCGACATACAGATGCGCCGGGTCCGCGCACAGCTTGGCCAACAACGGGGCGCCGCGTGCGCGGCGCTGGTCGGGCAACTCGCCGAGACCGATGCCGCCGGACGGCCACTCGTCGCCATCGAGCTTGCCGTCCACCACCGGCGGCTTCGGCATCGCGGTGGCATTCGCATAAAGCGGCTTCTCTCGCGGCGTCCGCGGAACGACCGGCATGGCGTCGCTGATCGCAGGGCCCGCATCGCCGGTTTGAACGATCAGGTTGCCTTCCCAGCGGGTCACCGCGTCGGGATCGCCGATGTTGAGCTTTCCGTTCAATTGGAAGGTATTGCCCATTACCTGAATACCGGCGCTGCGCGCGAACGACAGGTCCATGTCGCCATCCGTGAGAAAGACGTTGTCGCGGAGCACGCAGTTGAGTGTCATATGGTTGTGCGTCGGCCTTGCCACGCCGATCGACACATTCTTCTCCACCACGCAGTCGCGGCACTTCTCGTCCAGGTAATACGACGATACCCCGTAACCCTCGCCCACCTTGACGATGTCGCGTGCGACGTTGCGCCGGATCACCGCGGCCTTGGCGCCGCTCACGTAGATTGCCGCCCCATCGTGCATCTGCTGCATGCAGTGGTAGAGGAGGTTCTCTTCGATGACGGTCTCCGAGCCGCCGATCGCCATCCCCGAGTAAGACGTATCGTGGACCTCGTTCCGACAAATCGTATAGGACGCTTTGCTTCCCCCCGCCGAAAGGCCGATGGCACTGGGGTAGAGCATGCCCACGTGGTGGATTCTGTTATTCTCGATCCGGCCGGTTCCCTCGCCGACGCGGCAACCGCCGGCGCCAAGGTTATGGAGGTCGCAGCCGACGACCGCTAGCTCGCGAGTGCCGGAATCGCGAATGGCATGCCCGGCGACGTTGGTGATCTCGACATCGGCAATACGAATCCCTTCGCCGCGCGTAAGCTGGACGGCGCCCCGATAAGCGTAGGCGCCGAACCCACCCGCCGTGCAGGGCGTGGTCGTGCAGGAAAGAGTCAGCGACTTCAAGGCGAGATTGCGCCGGTTTCTCGCTCGTGCCCTGAATGTCGAAGATCGATTCGACACAGGGCGCCACGGCAAGCGCCTTGGTCATGTCTTCGTCGGCCGGCGGCCAGTAGAGAATCCGGCCGGCGTCGCGGTCAAGGTACCACTGCCCCGGCTCCGTCATCCCCTCGCGGAGGTTCCAGACGACATAGCCGTTCACGCCAAATGCCCCCGGCGGGCTCTTCGACGGCGTGGAGAACGTCAGCGTCCGGGTCTTCGGATCGTGGGCGGCCATGCCGACCATCGACTCGTCCCACATGTGGTACACGGTGATTTCCGCATTGCGGACGCTCAGCCACGACCCCAGATCGCCTTCCGCGTACTTTAGCGTGGTCAACTCTTCCTGCGTTGGTTTCCTTTCCCATCCGCCGCCGGCGGTGCTCATCCAACGGACGGGAAACCGCGACTCGTGCTCGAGCCGGCCGGTTTTCGGCAGGCGTGCTCGGGGGCAGAGCCGGTCGTTGACGACCAACGCTCGAAAGTCCCACGTGCCGGCCTTGACTTCAGCAACGTCGGCCGCCCAGAATCGCTCACCCTCTTTGTGCCAGCCGGTGATCCACCGCCCGCCGTAGACGATGGTCTTGCCCATGCCGGCGCCCTCGATGGTCAAATCCGTATCTCGGGCGTCCAGGACGAGCGTTTGTTCGAGGTAGTAGCGGCCCGGGCCGAGCACAATCCGCCTCGCTGCCGTGGTCTGTTTGCGGCTGGATTGCAGCGCGGCTCCGAGCGTAGCCAACGGACCGTCGTCTTTCTTCTCGTCTGCCGCAGCCGTCCGCCCGGACCAGGCATCGTTGCCGTCAGGCGAGACATGCCACGTTGGCACCTCGGCCGCGAAAGATGCCGCGGGGATGCCGAGAACCAGAAGCCAACAGGCCAGCCCCTTCACGAATGTTGCTTGCATGGGTTTTCTCTCTTCTACGCTTCCGATGATCGACCTTCCTGTTGCTGCCAGAGGACGGAGACGTCGTCCTTCGGGCGGAATCCCAGGATCCGTTTTGCCTTCTCGTTGAGGAACTTTGCCTGCGGACAATCGCCCAGGATGAAGAAGACTTCGCACTTCGACGGCAGTTTTTCCAACTCGATCTCGAGCCCGAGCCGAAATACTTCCGCCGCATCCGACCACGTGACCACGAAGGGCACACCGCCGGCGCCGGGTTTCAGTTCGACCGAGTCGCGAAGGCTGTAGAAGAGATACTCCTGGACATAGAGGTCGTGCTGCTCGGCGTAGATCCGCATGACTTCCTGCCCGAGCGACTTGGTGATCGGATAGAGCCCTGTCCCCGGATGCGGCGGAACGTCGGGCGGAATGGCGAAATCATGCTGTTCGTAGGTCGGTCCGGCGACGGTGAAATGCGGCCCGGTGTTGATCACCCGCCGGATCCCGTGCTTCACGGCCGCCTCGACCACGTGAAGACAACCCAGCAGGTTGACACGGAATGCCAGTTCGGACTTCCGCCGCACGACAGCGAGGTTCACGATGGCGTCGACCCCTTCGGCCGCGCGGAGCACTTGATCGCGCGACGTGATGTCGAGTTCGAAATACTCGTGGCCGGGCAGTTCGCGCCGGATTTCCTCGGGGGCCGGTTTGACGTCGGTAATCCGCAGGCGATGGTGCGGCGCCAACGCACGGACTGCGTGTGGTCCGAGATATCCGTTGGCGCCAATCATAAGGACCTTCATCTTCGTCCCTCTTGGAGCATTGTGAGCGGAAGGTCAGCCGTCCGCCGGCGGTCTGTAGCCCAGTATGCGTACCGCCTTGCCGAGCGGAAACCTGGCCGTCGACGTGGAGGCAATATGGAACACGTTCCAGCGACCGGCCGCCGCGGACAACTTCTCCAGGTACTGCAGTGCGAGGATCACGGCTCGAACCGCATCGCCTTGAGCCAGGGCAGGAAGGGTGGCTTCCGCTCCTTCGTTTTCTCCCGGATGTGCCAACTTGCCAAGCCGCAGGACCGCGACACTCATGGCACCCTCACGGGCGAATTCCCGGCACGTGAATTCGCCCAGATAATGGGACAGCGCCTCGGGAGCGGCCCCGGGCTCCGGCCGCCAATCTTCGGTCACGGCAAAGCGGTCGGGATGCCCTCGCATCACCTCAAGCGAACTGACGTAGACCACCGCCGACACGCGCGCATTGCCGGCAGCTTTCAGGAGGTTGTAGGTGCCGCGAGTACGGTAATCGATCTGCTCGGAGGCGGAGACGCCGGCATGCGGTTCCGCCAGGTGAACCATCGCATCGACGCCATTCACGACGGACGCAACCGCCTGCTCGTCCAACAGGTCGGCCTTCCGGACTTCGTATTCGGAATCGAGGTCGCGGGTGTCGGCAAGGACGATGCGCAGGCGCTCCGCCAATTCGACTGCCAGCGCACCGGCGAGCGACGACCGGGCCGGCGTGATCAGCACCGTCTTGGTGCCCGGTTCGCCGGCGTGGAGTTGCGACGGCTTGCCCTCCGCGAGAGCCTCGCCTCCCGCGAAAGCCATGCCCGCTGTCTGCAAGAAAGCACGGCGTCTCATGAAGAACTCGCCTTTTCTACTCCTCGTCGTCCTTCAGACTCTCGGGAGCTTGGGAATCTTCCGAGGGCCGAGGCACGGCAGAGTTGGTCGTCGGAGCAGGAGTCGCACGGTCGGCGCCGTTTACTCCTTCGGATCCTCGTCTTCCGCGTCCCTCTTGTCGTCTCGTTTGTCCTGATCCGCTTTGAGCATCTCTTTGAACTTCAGTCGGACCTTTCTCACTTTCGGCAGCGCGACCGAACGGACGTAAGGCTGTCGAAGATTGCAGCTCACGTAATCCTGGTGGTAGTCTTCCGCCGGGTAGAATCCCTTGAGCGGTTCAAGGGTCGTCACGATTGGCCGCCGGAACGCCTTGGCATCGGTGAGGTCGGCGATGAACGCCTCGGCAATCTGCCTTTCCCGCTCGTTGGCGAAGAAGATCGCCGAGCGATACTGGGTGCCGATGTCGTGGCCCTGACGATTCAGCGTCGTGGGATCATGCGTTTCGAAATGGACCTTCAAGAGATCTTCGTACGAGATCTTTTTCGGGTCGTAGACGATTTTTACCGCTTCGGCGTGGCCGGTCGTTCCCGTGGAGACGGCCTTGTAACTGGCTGTCTCCGCCGACCCGCCGGCATATCCGCTCAAAGCGTCGACAACACCCTCGAGTTGTTCGAATACGGCTTCGACACACCAGAAACACCCCCCGGCAAACACTGCCTCGGCAAGTCCCACCCGCGAGTCATTGTTCGCAGGTGTGGGACGGATCTCGGAACTTTCGGAAGGATCCGCCAAGGTCTCGGCGATGGTCTTCAACAGCTTACTGGGGACAAAACGAAGGGCCTCGGAATTCAGGCAGTAGCGGCGCCCGGTCGGTGGCGGGCCATCCGGAAACACATGCCCGAGGTGGGCGTCGCACCGCATGCAAAGTATCTCGGTGCGGACAGTGCCGTGGCTGCGGTCCGCTTCTTCGCGAATATTCTCGACGGCAACCGGCTGATAGAAGCTTGGCCATCCGGTGCCGGAATGAAACTTGGAACCGGATTCAAACAAAGGAAGATTGCAGCAGACGCAGACGTAGGCGCCGGCCTGCTTGTTGTCCAACAGCCCGCCACAGAACGCCCTTTCGGTGCCCTTGCCACGGGTAATATGATACTGCTCCCGAGTAAGCCGCTCTTTCCATTCTGCATCGGAAAGGATGACTTTGGGCGAATCGCCCGGCGGGGCAAGCAGGCCGTCGGGACCGATGACACGAACGCGTACGGTCGGCATGGATTTTTTCCCCTCTGAGCTGGAAGGTCCCGCCGCAGATGCGGTATCCGGGCCGACAACACGGCCACAGCCGGAAGATAGACACATCACGGCGAAAAGTGCGAACCCAAAGCGGGCGGGCATGGGGCAATTCCTTTCCGGAAGTAGATGCGCGGTCTGGTCAGGCAACGACGCCGTAACCATGTACGGCGCGGAAGCGGGGACTGGTCTACGCTTTCGAGCACCGTCTTCTCGCGAAAATACATTAATTCGCCGAACAGCGGCCCCGTCCCCGACCGTGTGCGTGAACGGTGATCGACGCCGAGCCGCAAATACAGTATAGAAGGGCACCCTATGTGGGGCAAACCACCGCGGGAACCGTTCGCGCACGCGGCTGGGGACGGGGCCGTTTTTTGGCCAATTCGAGTGTTCTGGCACCAATGGCGTTGGCCGAAAACATGGACCTCTCCACCTCTCTTCCGCCCGGTGAACGGTTACCACCTCGCAATACCGGGGCTTCGGAATGCTCTGCCACGGAAGCCGAAATTGCCCATCATCCGTGGAGCCGTCGACGACGCGGCACGTCTCGTCTACGGATCACGGCACGCTGGCCACTTCGCCGCCTTGAGGAGTTGAGATCGCGGTCAGTACAGCATAGCTCGTCGTTTCGGAGAGAAATCGAACCGAGCCATCAGCCAAAAGGCTGTTGCAGCCTCCGGGATGGAGGCTGCCTGCCATCCCATATTCCGAGAGTCGCCCCGGTATTGGTTCTCGGCTCCCTGGGAAACCGAGGCAACCGGGTTCGATTTTCCAGACGTTGATTCCGCACTCTTGAGAGCAGGAACTGCACGTCGCCAAATCAGCGCCGGTCATCCGATAGTAGCGAAGCCCCCAGGCCGGGGGCCAGCCGGCTGCGCACGAATGCAGGGTCTCATTCATCGCCGCCGTGTTGCTGGTGCCGTCGGTGATGTCGCGGATTCCCGTGGCGCCGTTTTCTCCGAACATGCGCAGCTTGGGGGTCGCACGGTGCGTGTCCAAGCAACCGGTCCGCGAGGCGGCAAAGTCGTAATTCGTCTTGTAGATATTTCCCGTGTAACCGTCTTTCACGACTCCGCCGTCGTGCCACGGAGGATAGGCGTCGGACGGGCAAGTAAACACGGCGAGCACGTGAGCAGCGAGATCCGCGTTGCCGCTTGCCACCGCGTCGCCTGCCACGCTTGGCGCCTGGCTGTTCCAATAGGAACCGGACCCGGGATAGTGTACTCCCGGTCCCCAGGGCTCGATGGCGCCCCCGTGAGAATGCGAAGCACACTGGCCAAAGTCATATCTGTCGTAGATAGCCTGCTGTTCAAGAAAAGGCAACAAGAGAACCAAGCCATTCGTATTCTTCGCCAGCTTGTTGGCCGACTCGTCCCCATGGCAATGGCTGCCCCAGCCGAAATCGATGCCCAGCGGAGGAAAAACACCATGCGAGGTATGGTAATTGTGCAAAGCCACCCCGAGTTGCTTCATGTTGTTGGAGCACTGGGAACGCCGCGCTGCTTCGCGTGCCGCCTGAACTGCTGGAAGCAGCAGAGCCAGCAACACACCGATGATCGCAATGACCACGAGCAGTTCCACCAGCGTAAAACCGATTCGAGATACGATTTTCATGGCGGCTGACGTTCCATTGAAGAATCGGGATGCGAGGCTCCGCGACTCGCCGTACGGGTGGGCTCACGGACCTATATCGTAGCTTGGCGAACACCCATCGGCAAATCGTTTATACCGCTCGCGGCCAGGAATGGCTCGTTTACGGCGCACCATATTAACCCGAAGCGCAAGCGAGGGGCGGTACCAGAGCCCTCGCTTGCGCTTCGCACTTTGTGTCAGGGGCAGCCGCCACACGTCCCTGAACAGCTTGGCGTGCGGGAGGCTTTCACCATCCAAGAATCCGACGATGGTCCGGCCGCGGTGTGGCACCGGTGTACTGAGGCTTTTCCTTGCGAACTGCCTTCGGGGGGGTAAGCGGCGGCAGGAAAATGATCGAACCTTGATGCACCCTTCCTTTTGGTGGCAATAGTTCGTGATGAAGACGTCGCGGGGCAAGTTCTGGCTGGATGATTGGTTGCGGCCGAATGGAGTTCATGACGGTCGGGCTGAACAGAAGGGCGCGCTTCTCGAGATCGGACGGTCGCAGGTTTTCCCGGACCATGTTGTCTCTGGGAATCGTCGCTGGCGGTATTGAGGCCGGCAGTATGCTGTCTTGATGAAAGTGCCGCATTGGCAGCGACGGCTTCGGGGGAATCGGCGGCAGATCGCGCGGAATACCACGGTGTGGAAGCGGGATTTGATTCCGAAGAGACTCCTGTGCGGCCAGCGGAGCACACGAGAAGAAAATCAACAGAGGATAGATTCCTCGTTTGAAAAAGTTCGGATTGACCTGCATCTGTTTTCCACAATCGGTGGGGGCGACTGCTCTTGACTCGCACTGAACGCCTACCTACTCTACGCAAGCTTAGTTCATAGGGCAGCGCCGATGGAGGATTGAGGCGGTGAAGTGCCGTTACTGCTGGTCTGACAAGGCATATGTGCGTAGCGTGCCCGGTTGGAGGGGATTTTTGCTTTCGTGCGCACTGCTGGTGCCGTTGAGATGCCATCACTGCTACGAGAAATCCGTGGTGATGTGGTTCTCCACGATAGGCAAGCAGATCCACCCCCCTCAGCTACGGATCGCGCCGGCAACGAGCGCTGCAACTCCTCCACGCGAGCCAAAGCGCTACAAATCCCCG
This sequence comes from Thermoguttaceae bacterium, assembly GCA_040768665.1. Classification (GTDB taxonomy): domain Bacteria; phylum Planctomycetota; class Planctomycetia; order Pirellulales; family Thermoguttaceae; genus JABWBD01. The sequence continues at coordinate 101,239 of JAXGMN010000024.1, read as the reverse complement.
CAGCAGGAGGTGCAGCCGAGGATCCGCCGTAGAAAAGCTGCTTAGCTGATGCACTGAACAAGGTGCGGTCCCGATATCCGTGGTCGTAACCGCTCTTCCGCCCCGTGAACGGTTACCCGTGGCCGGCGGCGGGCCGCTAACCCGTCTCTATTGGAGGAGTTTCCGTGCGAAGTACGGACCGGTTCGTCGATATTCACTGCCATCTGTTGCCCGGCATCGACGACGGGGCAGCCGACTGGGCTCAATCGTTGGCCATGGCGAGAATGGCTGCCGACGACGGCATCGCCGCCATCGTGGCCACGCCGCACCAGTTGGGCAACTACAGCCAAAACCGTTCCGGCACCATTCGATGCCTGGCGGAGGAATTGCAAAGGCTCATCGACGAAGAAGATATTCCGCTTCGCGTGCTGCCCGGAGCTGACGTGAGAATCGAGCCCGAGATGGTCTCCAAGGTACTCAAGGGCGAAGTCCTGACGTTAGGAGGCCGCACGCGGTACGTCCTGCTCGAACTGCCGCACGAGCTTTATGTTCCGCTCGAGCGGCTGCTGAGCGAACTCGAGGGCGCCGGTCTGGTGGGCGTCCTCTCGCACCCGGAGCGTAATCTCGGTCTGCTCGCTCAGCCGCAGATCGTCGATTCGCTGGTCGACGGCGGCTGCTTGATGCAGGTGACCGCTGGAAGCCTGATCGGCACATTTGGCCCTCCGATTGCGGCGATGGCCGAACGCCTCGTCAGCCGCGGGCTGGTGCATTTCCTGGCGACCGACGCCCACGGGCCGAAATCCCGTCGCCCGCTGATGCGGCGGGCATTCGAACGGGCCGCGGAACTGGCCGGCGTTGAAGCAGCGCGGGATCTCTGCTGCCGTAATCCTTCTCTCTTGGTTGCGAATCGTCAGGTCGTGAGGGGAAGGTCCGCCGTTCGACGTCAAGGACTTGCCCGCTGGTTCACCTCACGCAAAGCGGGCTGATGGAACTCCTAACGCACCGGATTCTCGTTGCTGCGATGATCTGGTTCTCTCTGGCGGTCTGCTCTGGTAAGGCCGTCGGAATGGACCCCGGCGGCTGGCCCGAGCGGCGGAGCTATGGACCATTTGTCTGCAGGGCCGATTTCGCGCTTGACTCCATCGACCCACTGTTCAGGCAACTGGGCCAACTCGAAGCCGATCTTGTGCATCATCTCGGCATCCGTCGGGCATCAGAACCGATCGAGTTATACTTGTTCCGGGACGAAAGGGCCTATCGCGACGCCCTGTCGCATTATCTTCCCCATGTTCCCTACCGTCGAGCGCTGTATGTCAAGACGGGAGGGCGAGGAATGGTGCTCGCGTACTGGAGTCGCGAGATCGAAGTCGACCTGCGGCATGAGTGCACCCATGCGTTGCTGCACGCCAGCCTGCCGGTGGTTCCGCTTTGGCTCGACGAGGGGCTGGCCGAGTACTTCGAAATGGCCCCGGCCGAGCGAGCCTTTGACAGCCCGTACCTCACGGGCGTACGGTGGATGGCACGCCTGGGGATAACGCCTCGACTGGAGAAGCTGGAAAAAAAGGCGGACGTGACGGAAATGGGCGGGGCGGAATATCGCGACAGTTGGGCCTGGGTCCATTTCATGCTCCACGGGCCCTATCTGGCCCACGATACACTCGTGCGGTATTTGGCGGACCTTCAGAACCACACCCCCCCGGGAATCTTCAGCCAGCGTCTGCGAAGCCGCCTTCCGGACAGCGAAGAGCGATTCCGCGCCCATTTCCGATCCTGGAACCGTTGAGCGTGCCAGTCCCCTTCCTCCTCCGAGGTTCTGGGATAGGCTCTTCGTCGAACTGAGCCCGAATTGTCTCAGTACCTTTTCTCCAGTTGCTGCTTTGCTCCTGCCGATAGCATGAATACTCGCCGCTTGCCTGCTGGGGTAATTTGGTCAGAGGCGGATGGGGCGGGGCATTACACACAGACTGGGAAACGCGTCTCTACTCTCGTTTTTGAGGACGGATCCGACCAATGAAGCCAATTAGAGTATTCCAAAGCTGGGCGGTAGCGCTTGCGACCGTAGGGTTCTGTTTGCCGCAAGTTGCTTTCGCCGCACCCCAATCGCAAGGATCGGTTGTCACCGACGTCGCATTGCAGAACGGCGGCGTGCTGCTCGGTCAAGTCTTGAACACGTCCGGTGCTCCGCAAAAGGATGTGCCGGTCTCGATCAGGACGGGTAAGCAGGAGCTTGGCATCGCCAAGACCGACGCGAACGGCTATTTTGCGTTTAGCGGGTTGCGTGGCGGTACGTACCAGGTCGTCGCCGCTGATGGCCTCGGAGCTTTTCGTGCTTGGGCACCCGGAACCGCGCCTTCGGGTTCGCAGCAAGGCGCCCTGCTGGTCGCGGGCAGAGATTTGGCGCGCGGGCAGTTCGGTTGCGGTCCGTGCGGTCCTCCCTGTTGGGCCACGCTGGCCGTTCCTGCCGCAATCGCCGCTGCAATCGCTATCCCGGTGACCATCATAACTGCCGACGACAACGACGATCAGCGCCCGGTTACGCCCAGCGCGGTCATCGAATGAGTTCATTCTAGCCGGAAGACGATTCCGTCCAACGCGGGTCGACATCTCTCCACTTTACGGTGCGGAGATGTTGCTCGCGTTGTGGCCTTTCTTGCTCTCGTGTTGCCGCCGCGGCTTCGCCTACTCGCGTTGACGTAAATCTCGGGCGGAACTAGAATGCAGTCCGAGACGTAACTGCTTTGTCTACTTGTCTTTTCGTGGTTGTCCGGAGTCGCTTCCATGGTTCTTTCTCGGCAGACCGCTCTGCCGCAAAGCCGGGAGTTCAGGCCGGGCGGCGCGAGCTTGCGAGTGCCGCCATGGTTGATGTCGCTCCTCTTTCACGTGCTGGTCCTCGTTGTGCTGGGCTTGACCTTTCAGGTCCCGACACGCCAAGGTGCGATGGCTGAGCGAACGGCCAATGTTGGCATTGTGCTTAAACACCAAAGCGAGGGGGAAGAATACTTCGAAGGGGAGAGCGCAGGGGAGGCTCGCACGCAGGCGGCACTGGCAGCCAGTGTGCCGAGCGATCGAAGTTTCGAGGAGCTTTTCGATGATCGGCCGCCGGTGGACCCGACCACGGCGCTGCCGTCTGCGATGACGGTCATCGGCCCGGCGGCCGCCGAAGGCGGCGGAATCGGCAATGCGGGGGACGCCGGTAAGGGACCCCGGGGGCCAGGTAGCGGGACCGGCGGTGGTGGCAAGGCCGCGACGAGCCTGTTCGGCGTAAGAGGCGAAGGAAATAAGTTCGTCTACGTATTCGACCGCTCCGGCAGCATGGGTGGATCGGGCCGAAACGCGCTGGCGATGGCCAAGGCCGCACTGGCCGACAGCCTGGAGAGTCTGGACACGGTCCACCAGTTTCAGATCATCTTCTACAACGAAAAACCGGCAGTTTTCAACCCGTCGGGCCAGCGGGGGAAGCTGGCTTTCGCCACTCCTCAAAACAAGGAGCGAGCCGCGAGGTTTATCGGATCGATCACACCCGATGGCGGAACCCGCCATGAAGACGCGCTGAAGATGGCCATTTCGCTTCAGCCCGATGTCGTTTTCTTTCTCACCGACGCCGACGAACCGCGGCTTTCGGCCGGCCAACTGGAGGAGATCGGCCGCCGCGCGAACGGCATTACGATCAACACGATCGAGTTCGGACTGGGGCCCAAGACGGGCGGCGAGAACTTCCTGATGCGATTGGCCCATCAGAACGGAGGCCAGTACGGGTATGTCGATATCGCCAAGCCATACGTCGGAGGAAGCCGATAGTGCTCCGGCCGTGGCTGAGAAGTTGGCAGGCGTTACAGGTAGGTCCCGCTTGCCGAGCGGGACCTGGGGCGCAAGGTGCCGCTCGACAGAGAGTTTGGGAAAAGGGGAGGGACACCGCACTGGGCCTCGATCGTAACCTCGCCGACTGCTGTCATGCCACACTAACCCGAAGCGCAAGCGAGGGGGTACGTTGGAGCCTTCGCCTGCCCTTCGGGTTAGTATTGGAGCGGCAAGGTCACAATCGAGGCCCCGTACTGTCCCGGCAACGCGGATGCGGGTCGCAAGGTCCCGCTCGGCAAGCGGGACCTACCCGTTGCGCGGCGCTATTGCTGGTCGTCGCGTTCGCGCTGCCGGTTTGCGGGGAAGACGTTGTCAGGATTGCCAGCCCCGGTGACGCCCGTGCAGAGACGAGGATTCCCGGCCGGATCGTCGAATACACAGGTCGCGAACTTCGCCTTGCGCTGCCCACCGGGGACGAACGAAGCATTCCCGCCGACCAGGTGATCGGCGTCGAGACCCAGTACACGCGGGACCAGCTTCTGGCCGACCGCCTTTTTTCGCAACACCAATACGAACAGGCTTTACCGTTGTACGGCCGCGCCCGTGGCGAGGACCAGCGGCCCTGGGTTCGGCGACTCATCACGGCACAGATGGTGTGGTGCTACCAGGCGACGCGGCAAACGACCGCGGCGGGCGAAGAATTCCTGCTGCTCATCCGCAGCGATCCCGTCACGCTCTACTTCGCCTGCATTCCTTTGGCGTGGTTGCCGGCTCAGCCGTCGCCTGAGTTGGAGCAGGCGGCGCGACGTTGGATCCAGCGCGAGGAGATGCCCGCGGCCGTCCTTCTCGGAGCGAGCCACCTCATGTCGATTGCCCGCGCCCAGGCGTTGGATCAGCTTCGGCGTCTCGCCACATCGACGGACCGTAGCATCGCTCAACTGGCGATCGCCCAGGCGTGGCGCGCCGCGACGGTCACCGCCAGCGAGGAGGAAGTGGCCGGCTGGCGGCGAGCGGTCGACGCGATGCCGGAAGAACTGCGTGCGGGGCCGTATGTGGTGGTGGGAACGGCGCTATTGCGGCAACAGCAGTGGGAACCGGCCGCGCTGGCTTTGCTCCGCGTGCCGATCCTCTATCCGCGACATCTTGAGCTGGCCAACCGGTCGCTGCTGGATGCCGGCGGCGCTTTGCAGCGACTCGAGCGGCCTCAGCAGGCAGCCCGGCTGTACCAGGAGTTGATCGCGATGAACGGTTCCTCGCGCGAGGCAACGGAAGCCCGCGACCGCCTGGAATCACTCCGGCGGGCTCCAAGCGGACCGCAATAGAACAGGAGAAGACTTTGCGCACGAGCGTTCTTGGCCTGATCGTCGTGTTGACACTCGCTGGGGCGTGGTTCGTCGAGACCCATGCCCAGTCGCCGGGCGCGGGAACTGCGGTCCCCGGGACGGCAGCCGCCCCTGCGACGATAGAGGATTCGGCGGGGTCGGATCGGCCCGAGTCGCCCCAAACCTTTTGGGAAATCCTCAAGGCGAGCGGCATTGTCGGCCTGTTGATCATGCTGCTGTCGATCGGTGCGGTGGCCCTGGTTATCGAACATGCTATGACGATCCGTGGGGCAATGCTGATGCCGCCCGGACTGGCTAACGAAGTCCGCGAGTTGCTCGCTGCGGGCAGGTTTGGCCAGGCCGAGCAACGATGCCGCATGGAGCCGAGCGTCCTGACGTATGTACTCGGAGCCGGACTGGCGGAAGTGGATGGCGGCTGGGCGGAAGTCGAAAAGGGTGTTGAAGACGCGGTTGCCGAGCAGTCGGCAAGACTCTTCCGAAAGATCGAATACCTGAATGTGATCGGCAACATTGCGCCGATGCTGGGTCTGCTGGGCACGGTGATCGGCATGATTATGGCCTTTCGCGAGGTGGCTCTGACGCAGGGCGCCGCGCGGGCTGCGGACCTGGCCAACGGGATTTATCTCGCGCTGGTGACCACCGTACAGGGCCTGATCGTTGCTATTCCCTCGCTGGGGGCGTTTGCGGTGTTTCGCAGCCGGGTTGACCAGTTGGTGGCAGAGGTGACCTATACGGCCCAGCACGTTTTGGCGCCGATGAAGCGGCAACTCAAAGCAGTCTCGCCCCAAGCGGCGTCGATGCAGCCGCCGATGCCGCCGCCGGTGAAAGGAGGCCGGTGATGCGGTTGCCGCCGGCGCGGGCTCGCGGGGGGCTCGGCTTCAACATGACGCCGATGATCGACGTCGTATTCCTGTTGATCATTTTCTTCTTGGTGTCGAGCCATCTCGCTCAGCAAGAGACGCAACTTGAACTGGATCTGCCCACCGCCGCCAGCGGCGAGCGGCCGGCGGAGGATGAGATCCGGCGAGTGGTGGTCAACGTAGTCCCCGATGGCGGCCCCTTGCCGCGGCTCCAGGTTGGCAGCAAGGCGGTCGCACCGGAGGACCTCGATCGCTTGATCGGATACGAGAGCAGGCAGGCCGGCGGGAAGATCGAGGTTCGCATTCGAGCCGACCGACGCGTGCCCTACCGCGTCGTGGAACCGATCATGATCGCCTGCGCACGGGCAGGCGTCTGGAAAGTCACGTTCGCCGTAGTCGCGGGAGGTTGAAATTCGCCAATGCGACGCCCACCTTATCACCGCGACGGCTGGAACCTCGGGGCCACCATGACGCCGATGATCGACGTCATCTTTCAACTCCTGGTCTTCTTTGTCTGCACGGCCAGTTTCCAGGCGGCGGAAGAGGTGCTTCCGACGAGTCTCTCGCTGCCCGGCGGCGTCGAAAGCCAAATTGAAATCGATCCGGAGTGGAAAGACCTTGATGAGATTGTGGTGAAGATCCTGTGGCTGGAAGGTGGAATCGGCTGGGAGATCAATCAACGGCGTTATGCGAGACTGGATGACGTGCAGGCCGTGCTGGCGGGAGTGGCTCAGGTGAAGATTGATCTGCCGGTGATCCTGGACGTGGACGACGACGTTCCGCTGGAGAACGTGATCGATGTGTATGACGTCTGCCGGCAGTTGAGGCTTCAGCGGATCCAGTTCGCCGCATCGTTGGCATCGTGAGGTAAGTGGTTTTGCAGAATTCTGGATGGGAAACAAGAGGCATGGGGGGCTGCTTGGCGCTGACTCGTCTTGGCCTGCGATCGGCCTTTGCCGCTGTAACCCTCATCCTTGTGCTTGCTGCCAAAGGTCTGGCCGAGGAGCCAACTGGCGATCAGCGGTTTCTGGCGGGTCTGCGCGAGCGGGGATTGTTCGAGTTGGCGCGGACGTATTGCGTGGAGCAGTTGCAGGATGCCGCTCTGTCACAACGGCGGCAGGCCGATCTCACGATCGAGCTGTCGCTCACGCTGGCCGAGTGGGCAACCAATTCGCCACCCGCGGAGCGTGAGCCTCTATGGCGCGACGCGTGGCAGGTGACGGAGGATTTCCTGCGACGTTACCCGGACGATCCGCGAGCGGTGTTGGTCAGGCTCCAAGGCTCCCTTGGGCTTCTGGCTCGCGGCGAGTTGGCCCTCCAGGAGGCACAGGTCGTTGCCGATAACGCATTGTTGCTGGAAGAGGCACGGACATGGCTTCGGGAGGCGGTTCGTGCCTTGCGGGAACTCGACGTAAGACTCGCCGCTGCCTTGCGCGAGAGGAACGGTCCGCGGCGCACAGAGGAGTCGCCGGATGCGGCCGAGCTGTTCTCGCCGTATCAACTGGCTTCGATTCAGAAGAACGTTCAGTATGAGCTGGCCCGAGCGCTGAGAAACCAGGGGCAAAGTTATCCCCCGGAGAGCCCGGATCGATCGAATTCGCTGACGCAGGCCGTCCGCATGCTCGAGCCGCTTGGCGAGCTCGAATCCGCTCAATCGCTCGCATGGAAAAGCCGCATCGACGAGATCGTCTGTCATCGTCTGCTGCGCGACTACACGAGCGCAGAACACAACCTGGACGCCTTATCGGCGGCGAATCCTCCGGCAAACATCTTGCTTCGCGGACGCGCCGAAAGGATTCGCTTGGCGCTGGCGCAAGGCCGTTTGAAAGAAGCCCTTGACGCGATCGCGCTGGGACGGGAAGTCGAGGGAATCACGTCAGGCGACCTCGACTATGCGTGGGTGGAAGCCTACCTGTCGGCATGGCGAGCGGCGGTCGACGCTGGGGACGGCGCCGCGGCGAAACAACGGCAGACACAGGCATCGGAGATGGTGCAACAGATCGAGCAACGGCAGGGACCTTACTGGACACGCCGGGCGGAAATGCTTCTGGCGGGCTACGTTCGCGGCACGCCCGGGACGGGCGATCTGGCCGTGCAGGTGCGCGCCGCGGAAAGTTCGTACCGCAGCGGCCGGATCGACGATGCCCTGGCTGCTTACGACCGCGCAGGGGCGACCGCCCTGGCCAAAGGCGCTCCGGACCAGGCTTTCGAACTGGGGCATGTCGCGGCGACAATCGAGCACCAGAGAGATCGTCACGAGGAAGCCCTGCAGCGCTACCGGCGGCTGGCGATGGAGACGCCCGAGCACCCGAAGGCGCCCGAGGCTCACGCGTTGGGGATCTACCACTCCGCGCAACTGGCGAAACAATCGCGCGATCGGTTGAAACAGTACGTCGATCTTCTCGAGGAGCATCTTCGCACTTGGCCCGAAGCGCCCACCGCCGACGGTATCCGCTGGCGTCTCGGAAGTCTCCACGAACATCAACAGGATTGGCAGGGCGCCGTTGCCGCCTTCCGCGAGATCTCAGCCGGCGACGCCAAACGCGTCGAGGCGGTCGAGGCAGCCGTGCGCTGCTATCGGGCATGGATCGAAGCGCGCCGGTCCGCAGGCGAACGAATCGACGAAATCGTCGCCGAGGCTGCGGGCTGGCTGGAATCGCTGGTGCTGGGCGAGGGTGGACGACTGCCCGAGCGTTGGAGCCCGGTCGCTCGAGTCTCTGCACTTGCCGCAGCGCAGTTGTGGCTGGTCGAGACCGATTCGGGGTTCGCGCGAGCCGAGCAGCTTCTGTCGGCAGCGATCGCCGGCGCGACCGATGCGCCGGCGGCGTGGCAGACTGCCGCAAGATCACTGCTGGTATTTGCTCTGGCCGGACAGGGCAAACACCAGGAAGCGGCGAGGGCGCTGGAGCAGATGTCGGCTGGCTCGCGACGGGAGGTGCTCGCGCTGGTGATGGGACTGTCGCGAGTGGCTGCCACGGCTCGCCCCGAAGTGAAAGCCGATCTGGCGAACCTTCGGCTGGCTGCGCTCGAGCGGCTGGAAGTTCAACCGCAAGCCTTCGCGCCGGAAGACCGGCGGGCGCTTGAGTTCAGCCGTGCCCAGGCGCTTCGCGATGCGGGCCGGGCCGAGGAAGCCGGCGAGGCCTTCGCTCGGCTCGCAAGACAGTACCCTCACAATGGCGAAATCCAGGAAGCTCACGCCCAGCATCTGCTCGCCGGCGGAGATCCGGCTTCCCTGCAGAAGGCCCTGGCAAAATGGCGGGAGATCGAAGCCAAGGCTCCGCCGGCAAGCCCGCGATGGTTCCGGGCCAAGTACCAGGTAGCCGCTCTGCACTACCGGCTGGGCAATCCGGAGCAGGCGGAAAAAATGATCCGTCTCCTGGAAATCCTTCACCCGGAACTGGGCGGGCCCCAATTGAAGCGGCAGTTTCGCGAACTGCTTGGCGAGGCGACCCGCTAAAGGCGGGGTAGCCGATCAAGATGACATGTTGGCCGGTCGTGGCTCTTTTTTTCAACGACTTGCCGGAACATCAAGCAGCCCGACTGCTAACATCGAGCGACCGCTTGGGGCAGCGGGAATCCCTTTGCCAGCAGCCGGGCTGCTGAGCCTATTGAAATCGTGGCGGGTGATTGTCTTTTTTGCTGTGGCGAATTTGGCGTTGCTTTGGTATTTTTCCAGGACGCGGAAAGCAACCCACGTCCTTACGGAACGACCTTAGGTCTCAGGTATGGCCCACCCTATCCGGACAAATCAGGGACAACGCCGAGCCCGCAACCCCTTTTATTTGCACCGGGTGCAGCGATCTCCCCTTGAAGGAGGTGCAAGTGAGGACCTGTGTGCGGGCGCCCGCCCACCACGGTTGAACGTCCGCGAGACGGAGGTTGTCGCACCGAATTTGAAAGTACGCCTGTCCGGTGTGACGTCGACGATCGTCCAATTGGTGCCTCGCATGAGAGCCTTGGGGGTCAAGATCGCGGCGTTTGGGCCGGGGCTGCCTCGATCCGTGCCGCGGATTCGCTGGTGGCATCTGCCATGGCTGCTCCGCCCAACCTCAAAACGGCGGGTTCGCGTGTGGCACGCGCGGCGCAATACCGAGATGGTGGCAGGGCTGATCTTGCGGGATCTATTTCGTGCGCCGCTGAAGCTTGTTTTCACATCGGCTTCTCAACGCCGTCACAAGTTCTTCACGAAGTGGCTGATTCGCCGGATGGATGCGGTGATTGCGACGAGCCGGAAGACCGCGGCCTATCTCACGGTGCCGAATACCGTCGTGATGCACGGCATCGACACGGCACGTTTCTGCCCGGTCGCGGATCGGGCGGCCGCAAAGCGGCGGCTGGGTTTCGATCCGGCCAAAGAGCTTGTCGGCTGTTTCGGCAGGGTCCGCCGGCAGAAGGGCACCGACCTGTTCGTCGACGCGATGATTCGGTTGCTCCCCGAGCGCCCTGACTGGATGGCGATCATCGCCGGGCGGACCACGGCCGAGCACCGGGCATTTGAAAAGGGGCTTCGAGCAAGGATCGCCGCCGCCGGACTGTCGGACCGCATCCTGTTCGTCGGAGAGAAACCGGCGATCGAGCAATGGTATCAAGTCCTTTCACTCTTTATTGCTCCGCAACGGTGGGAAGGGTTCGGCCTGACGCCGCTTGAGGCAATGGCCTGCGGGGTACCTGTGGTCGCCGCCGACGTTGGAGCCTTTTCCGAACTCGTCGTCAACGGCAAAACCGGTTCGGTGATCGAGCCGGATGCTGTGGAGAGGATGACCGCGGCCGCCGCCGTTTACCTGGACGACCCGGCGCTTCGCGAGATATCGGGAAAGGCCGCCCGAGAACACGTTGCCGAAAACTTCCCCCTCGAGCGCGAAGCGGAAAACCTTGCCGCGATTTATCGCCCGTTGCTGTCGAACCGTCCTCCCCGGCTCAAGGATCGCTACTGGTTCAAGACGCTCAAGTGGCATCTCTACAAGCGGCGTTTCGGCAAGCCGTCTTGGGCGGCTCGCTACCGGTTCGACGGGGTCGTCCGATCCCTGGGGCCGGGCGACGTTGTCATCGACTGCGGAGCCAACCTCGGCGAATTCACTCGCATCCTGGCGGCCGGCGGGGCGACGGTCCACGCCTTCGAGCCCGATCCCTACACCTATTCGCGACTCTGCGAGAATACCGCGGGTTTACCCAACGTCGTCTGCCACAACCGGGCGGTCGGAGTGGGCCAAACGCGCGTGCGGTTGCACCGCGCCGCCCATTTCGCTACGTCGCCCGACGAAGCCTCGATCAGTTCCTCGATCTATCCCGACAAGCTCAATGTTGCCGCGGACAATTACGTTGAGGTTGACCAGATCGACCTCGTTTCGTTCATCAAGGGCCTTGCCCGCCCGTTACGACTCGTGAAGATCGACATCGAGGGCGCCGAGGTCCCCCTCCTCGAGTATATGATCGAGACCGGATCTCTCGAGACTGCCGATTTCTTCTTCGTCGAAACGCATGAGACACGCATCCCGGCGCTCGCCGAGCGGACGGCAATGCTCCGTAGGGCCGCCGAAGAGAAGTTTCAAGGAAAGCTCTACCTGGATTGGGAATAGGCGGGCGAGACCCTGCCGCCCGGAGAAGGTCTTCCTGTGCGGCAGAGCCGGCTCCGGTTTCCCGGGCTGACGAATCCACAATTCGAGTCATGTCTGCACGAAGGAACGACGCGATGCTCAAGGCGGCAACGCCAGGAAACGACGCCAGACACATCGCCGACACCGTGCGGCGCGCCGGGAGCTTCTGCGGACCCAAGCTGCCCCTGTCGGCGTTTATCATCTGCATGAACGAGGAGAAATACCTCGGCGCGTGCATCGAAAGCCTGGGGCAGTGCGCGGAGATCGTCATGGTCGACTCCGGTTCGACCGACGGTACGCGGGAAATGGTCCAGCGCTATATCGACCACGGATGGCCCATCCGCTTCATGCATGAAGATTGGCGGGGTTATGCCGGACAGAAGCAGTTCGCGCTTGAGCAGTGCACGCAGCCGTGGTGCTTCAGCATCGACGCCGACGAGCGGCTCGACGAGCCTCTGCGGGCTGTCCTGCCGCAACTCCTCGAGGCCCGGGAGCCGATCGTCGGATGGAGGATTGCCCGGCGGCCTCATCTGATCGGATTCGGCTACACGCCCAGACACGTGCACGAGCGGTGCAATCTTCGGCTCATCCGCAAGGGCTGCGGCGCCTTCGACCTGGCGCAGCGGGTCCACGAGGGGATCGTGGCCGACGGTCGCGTCAGGACCTCGCGGCACGGAAGCCTGCTGCACTTCCGTCCGTTGCCGATCGACGAGCAGATCCTCAAGGAGAACAAGTACTCGACCCTCAAGGCCGACCAGCTCATCGCGGAGGGGAGGCCGAGGAGCCTGCTTCGCATGTTCGGCAATCCGCCCGGCTACTTCCTGCGGCTCTACTTCTGGCACGGGCTGTGGCGGTGCGGAATTCCGGGCTTCATTTTCGCGATGACCGGCGCGGTCTACTCGTTTCTGACGGAGGCGAAGATCTACCAGCGGCGGGCAATGAAGTCCAAGCCGCCGGTCGACGGTGTCGAAGGAGCTTGATTCGCGGGACTGCTCGCTGCTTCGTGCACTTGGAAGGACATGGGTGTCATGAAAGTCATGCATTTTCATTTTGGCAAGGACGGCGGGGCCGAGCGGTTCTTCGTACACCTGGTCAACGCGCTCGCGAAGCGAGACGTCTCCCAAAAAGTGGTCATCCGGCCCAAGCGGACCTGGAGGAAGAGCATCGAACGCGCCGCGGAGATCACCGAGAGTCACTTTCGAAACGCCTCGCTCGACCGCATCCTGCTCCCTTTGAGAGTAAGCCGCACCGCGCGGACCTGGAAGCCCGATGCCCTGTTCGCCTGGATGCCGCGAGCCGCACGGTTGATGCCCAACTATCATGGGTGCGTACGCATCGCGAGGCTCGGCGACTACCCGTTGCGGCTCGACTACTTCAAAAACATCGACGTGCTCGTCTGCAATACGCCCGGCATCGCCCGGCACGTCAAAGCGATGGGCTGGCCGCGCGGCATTGCGGTCATTTCGAATTTCACCAGCACCGAGCACGTCGCCCCGGTCGACCGCTCCGTGCTGGATACTCCCGACGGCGTCCCACTGATCTCGAGCCTCGGTCGATTCGTCCCCCGCAAGGGATTCGACGTGGTGATTCATGCGGTCGCCAAGATGGATGACGCCTACCTCTGGATTCTCGGCGACGGCGAGCAGGCGGCTAATCTTCGGGCGTTGGCCAGGAGCCTCGGAGTCGAAAACCGCGTCCGGTTCGCCGGCTGGCAGGCGGATCCTCGCCCCTACCTGGCAGCCAGCGACGTGTTCGCCATGGCGTCGAGCCACGAGCCATTGGGCAATGTCGTTCTGGAAGCGTGGGCGCAGCGCGTGCCGGTCGTGTCGACGCGTGCGGAAGGCCCGCAATGGTTCATGCGTCACGAGGAAAACGGGCTGCTGGTCGACATCGGCGACGTCGACGGCTTCGTCGATGGCTTCCGGAAAATCCTCTCCCGGCCGGCGCTGGCGGAAACCCTGGTCGCCGGCGGAGCCCGCACCCTGATCGACCAGTTCTCGGAGGAAGCCGTAACCAGCGCCTACCTCAATCTCTTCGCGTCACACCGCACTGACGGTACTTCCATCTTACGGAACGCGTCGTAGCCGCGACCTGAAACCAACGGCGTAACCGTTCACGCCCGCGGAAGAGAGGGGGACAGGTCCGTGTTTTCGGCCAACGTCTTTGATGCCAAAACGCCCGAATCGGCTGAAAAATTGACCCGTCCCCGGCCGCCCTGTGAAAGATTGCCCGACGGCCCACTTCCAGTCCCGGCCCGATATAATGGAAATGAGCGGCGCTCGGCTTCGTCAGCGAACGGTCAAAGAGGTGCACCATGCCCATGCACGATTGGACCCGTGTCCCGGCGGGTATATTCCATGCTTTTCACAACACGTGGATTGGCGATCTCCAGAAGGCGCTGAACGGCGGCCTTCTGCCTCCCGACCACTATGCCCTGGGTGAGCAGCAGTCTGGAGATATCGGCCCCGACGTATTGACGCTTCGCGCCCGGAGCGATGAGGCAGTCAAAGCGTCCGCGGAACCTGAATGTTTGCTTCCCGCGATAAAGGATCCGGCCGGCGGTGCGATCCTGCTCGCGGAAAAGCCGCCGAAGGTCAGTTTGGTTCAGGATGCGGCGGAAGACATCCACTTCTATCTCGCAAGACAGCGTTCGCTTGTGATCCGGCATATCTCCGGGGACCGGGTGATCGCGCTGCTTGAGATCGTGTCCCCAGGCAACAAACATGCTTGCCGGCCGGTCGACGACTTTGTCGACAAGGTCGCAGCCGCGCTCCACAACGGCGTCCATGTCCTCATCATTGATCCGCTGCCCCCAGGACGCTTCGATCCCCGTGGTCTCCATGGGGAGATCTGGGGGCGACTGATGGCCGGGGATTTCGAGTCGCCGACCGACAGGCCGCTCACTCTCGTATCCTATGCCGTACGTTATACCATCACAGCCTTTATCGAGCCGGTGGCGATCGGCGAGAAGTTGATCGATATGCCGCTCTTCTTGACACCGGATGTCTACGTGCCGGTTCCGTTGGAAGCGACCTACCAGCAAGCCTGGTCCGGCGTTCCCCTGCGATGGCGGCGCGTTTTGGAGGCTTAAGTTTCCGAGCCGCGGCAGCGAATTGCCGCCACAAGATCATCCGTGTCGGCGTCCTTGCGCAGGTAACCGACGGCCCCCGCCTTGCGGATGGCGATTGCCATATCGGCCTCTTCGTGCATAGACAGCCCGATCACACGTGTCCGAGGCAAAATGCCCAGAATGCGGCGAGTGGCTTCAATCCCGTTGATGCCCGGCATCGTGATATCCATCAGGACTACGTCCGGCTTCAATTCGGCGGCAAGTTCGACGGCCTCGAATCCATCGGCCGCCTGGCCGACCACCTCGAAGTCGGTAAACTCCCGCAGCAATCCCGCCAGCCCCTGCCGAACCACCGCATGGTCGTCGGCCAACAGCACGCGGATCTTCCGCTGTTGACCATCGGCGGGGCCCTCCGCGGCCATCCCTCGCAAGTCCGCCGCAGCCACCTCCGCTGCCCGGACCGCCTCGCCCGTGGCGGCGGCCGCCACAGATCCTCGCGGAACTTCAATGACCACTCGCGTTCCTTCGCCCGGGGTGGACTGCATCTCGAACCGCCCGCCGAACAGCTCGGCCCGTTCGCGGACGCTGAACAGCCCGAAGCCGCTCGCGTGCCCTTGGGATGTCAGCCGCAACGGGTCGAAACCTCCTCCGGTATCGAAGACCGCCAGACGCAGCCGATCTTCGCCGACGCGGTTCAGCTCGACCCATGCGGTATCCGCCTGAGCATGCTTGACCACGTTGAGCAGCAGTTCGCGTGCGGCCTGAAAGAGGAATATCCGGACGCTCTCCTCCGCAGGCTCGGTATCCGGGGCGATATCGATTTCCACCGGCAGGTCATGCTTGTCTTCGGTCTGTCTCGCCAACCACTCCAGGCCGCCGGCGAGCCCGCGATCGTAGAGAACCGGCGGACTCAGTTCGACCGTCAGCGATCGCGACTCCCGGATCGATTCTTCGAGAAGATGATCGACTTCCGCGGCGACGTTGGCCATTTCCGTTCCCTCGGAGCGTCGGCGCAGTCGGCCGACTTTCAGCCGCGCGGCGACCAGCAGTTGCTGGAGGTGGTCGTGGAGGATTTTGGCCAGGCGGCGTCGCTGGCGCTCTTCGGCCAAAATCAATTCCCCGGCCAGCAGCCGCAGTTGATCCGCGCGCTGCTCGGCGATCGCCGTGCGCTCCAGCACTCGCTGTTCAAGGGTTTGGTTGAGGGCCTTGAGCTCTGCCTCGACGGCCCTGCGACGCGTCTGCTCGTCCGCTTCCTGCAGCGCGCGGCGGACGGCCGGCGCCAGCCGTCGCATTCCCTGCTTGAGAACATAATCGCTCGCGCCCAATTTCAGCGTCTCGACCGCCAACTCTTCCCCCAGCACGCCGGACACGAAAAGAAACGGCACCTCCGGCCGCTCGCGACGGGCCAGTTGCAGCACCTCCATCGGATCGATTCCGGGCACGCGGTAGTCGGAGAGGATCAGTGCATGCGTCGCTTGAGCAAGGGCTGAGCGGAAGTCGGCGAGGGTGTCGACGCGCTGGATTTCGGCCGGCAGCCCCTCCTCGACAAGCAACTGCCGCACGAGCTCGCTATCAACAGTGTCGTCCTCCAGGTGCAGAATCCGCAGCACCGATTCCAATGTATTGCCCCTTTTCAAACGCTCGGCCGAACAGCTCTGGTCGCTGACGACTACGGCCTCTTCTGTTCGCGCGGCTCCTCTTCTTTCGGCGAATCCGATTCCGGCTCCGATGGGTCCGGCTTCGACGCTTTGGCGGTGCTGTTGCCGTCGGAAGCCTTCTCAGGGCTCGCCGAGGCGGGTTTCGCGTCAGCGGCCGCCGGCTTCTGCGGCTGCTCCTTCTTTTCGGACTTTCCAGCCGATTCTTCCTTCGGCGCTGCCGCAGGAGCTTCGGCCGCCGGCTTGGCTTTCGGTTCAGGACGGGGCTCTTCCACGGGCGGACTGCGTTTCTCCTCGCCCCGCTTCGCCTTGTCCTGGTCCTTTCCCCCGCTCGCCATCTTCTCTTCCTTGGCAGCGATCGGTTTCTTCTCGCCGTTGTCCTCCTTGGCAGACCGTTTCTCAACAGTCGTTTCCGGCCTGGCGTGGACCGGAAACTGCCCGGTGTTGACAAGCCCTCGGTCCACGATCCAGATATTACGGTAGCGAACCGGGCACTTGTGATTTTGCAGCCGGATCGGCAGGAGCACCGGCTCCTCAGGCTCGCCGTGGCCGGTCTTATCGGCCAATTCAACGTCGTCCTGAACCTTCACTCCGTTGAGCCACACCGTCACGCGGGCGTTTCGCAGTTTCGTTCCGTCCGATGCCCAGCGAGGCGACGTGAAAACGAGGTCGTACGTTTGCCACTCTCCGGGCGGGAAACACATGTTCAAGTCGGGCTTCCGGAACCGGTACAGCGCCCCGCAACCGTCAAATACCGGCTCGGTGGCAAAAGAATCGAGAATCTGCACTTCGTAGCGGCTCTGCACGTAGATGCCGCTGTTTCCCCTCGCCTGGCCTCGCATGGCGGGCATGTAAGGGAGTAGAAATTCGAGGTGGAGATTGAAATCTTGAAACAACTGATGGATATCGGCGCCTTCGGTCAGCAATCCCTCTTCGGTCATCTCGGCCACGGTGAACTGCTCGGTGCCGCTTCCGTCGAACAAGACCATGGCATCTTTCGGAGGTGCGGCTCCAAGCGTCGGACTCTGCCGTTGGACGCGCTGCAACCGGCCGATCTCCTTACCCGCTCGATCGATGACGACGCATACTTCCTTGCCGACGAAAATCGCCCACGGGGCGCCGGAAAGCACGAGGAAATCGCCCGCCCGTTTTCCGATGAGCGTCACCGGCTGATCGCGGAACGTTCGCTCGCCGGGAAGTCCCCCGACGTACTGAATGGCCTCGAAGCTGCCTTCGCCGACCGGCCGGATTTGCAGCGCGGTCGCCTGGTACCGGTTTGGTCCGAGGGCGACCGGACCCGCAAACTCGCCCATCCACGCGTGGTCTAGATCCTCTTCGCTGCTCCGGGCTTCCGTTGCTGCGGTCTGCGCCGCGGCGTCGGCCGTCGAATCGGAATAGGCCAACCCTGGATGCGAAATCGCACCGATCAAGACCAAGACCGACAGGTAGCGAGGGGAGAAAACAGAATGGGAGTCGTGGACTGGCATAATCTCACTTTTCCGGGCCAAAGGGCTGCTCATTCAATGGTGCTTCCGGCGAGGGGCCATCTCCGTAGATACCCCCTGCTTCACTCGGCGATTCGCATTCCATCTATTGTGCCTCCACCCGCATCCAAATTCAACCGATCGGCTGCGGAGACTCCGCGTCGAGACAGGACGAATTCGAGCGTGGCAATGTGGCTGTCAATGCCCGGTAAATCCAGTTTTCAAGGTCCCTTACCACCCGGTACCTACAGGAGGGGTTGAGGGATGAAGTGCACGAGACAAGGGATGAGGAGCGCGGTGCGGGCACCGCCTTGAACTTCAAGAGGTTCCTTAATCCCACCAGGCGAAGACCGCGTCGATGTTGTCGATGTCGTCGACCTTGTTGCCGCTGGCGCTGTCCGAGCGTTCGATTTTCTCGAAGCTGTCGAGCCAGAGGATCTGGGCCAGGTCGTCCGGTACCGGCTTTCGAATGTGGTGCCCAAGCTCGCGATTTCTCAGAACGGAGGCAGTTTGGGCACCACGCGCTTCTGGGTGGAAAGGTTGCCCAGGCCGGGAGAGTTGGGGATTGGACGGTGGGTCGCGTGTGGCCACCAAGTTCGCGATTTCTCAGAACTGAGGGCATTTGGTGGCCACGCGCTTTTGGGCGGCAAGACCGCCGCTTGGGCGGCGGTTGGCGCGGATTATATGTTGTCCATGTCGGCACGGTAGCAGCATGGTGGGGCGCCAACCGAGCGCGGCCAACTCGACCGGACGGTGAAGAAGGTTTGCGCCGGGCAGTTCCGGTGGCTGCCGGACCCCATTGATCGGCCCAACGAGCGGGCAGGGGTCTGGAATCGGGGTCTTCATTCGGTGGTCTCCCCCTGTGGGCTTCCGAGAACCAAATTGTCAAAGATCTGCGAAGCAGGAGGGCGTCGATGCCGTTGGGCCTGCGAGCGTGGACGAATATGATCATTTGTCCATGTGCCAGTATGATCGATGCGGCGCACCTGGTCAAGAGGTTTTTTTCGGCCGAGGCAAAGTTTTTTCGAGTTTCGGGAGGGGGAGGGTCGGCCGCGCCCAAGTTGGGCTTTGGGGGCTTCGGTCTGCCGCGAGTGCTATTTACGGGATACCGGACCCCAGGCACCGCTCGAAGTAACCGTATTCAGCCCGGGGAAAAAAATGGCCCGCCAGCGGCATGGGCCGAGGGGAGTTTTTTGCCGGGTCGAGATTTGTCGGGTTTGTTAGGCGTCTAAAGAGGAGGTTGCCTCAGGGGGTTGCATTGGCATGGGGAAGGCCTTAGACTCATCGCCGCGAGATGGGGTTGCAGCTCACCGAAACCGGTACCCGCCTGGAGACGGATCATGGAGCGATGGGCAAGCGGTCGCGGCGAGTCGGGCCGTGCTTGCGGCAGTCGCCCGGCGGAGGCCGACTCCGCGACATCACCGACGCTCATCGAGCGTGCGAAACACAGGGAGGAGAGTGCGTGGGACCGTTTGGCGGAGTTGTACGGACCGATGGTCTATATTTGGTGCCGTCAACTCGGCCTTCACGCGGACGACGCGGCGGATATCGTGCAGGAGGTGTTTGCGACGGTTGCCACGGCAATCGCCGGATTTCGTGGTGGGCGAGCCGGGGCGTTCCGTGCCTGGCTACGGACGATCACACGAAATAAGGTCAACGACCATTTGCGCAAGAACGAAAACCATACGCCGGGGGAGGGTGGCACTTCGGCCTGCCAGCGATTGATGCAGGTGGCAGAACACCCGCCGGAGTTGGACGAGCGTGTGGTCGAGGATGACGTGGAAGAGGTCCGCCGCCACGTGCTCGAAATCGTTCAAGTCGGGTTTTCTGAACGGGTTTGGGCCGCTTTCTGGAGGACGGCGGTCGATGGTTGTCCCGCGGCCGAGGTGGCGGAGGAACTCGGTGTGTCGGTGGACAGCGTCTATCAGGCCAAGAGTCGCGTTCTGCGGCGACTGCGCGAGGCGTATCGGGATCTGGAGTTGTCTTAGAAGCCCGAACGCAACGTGGACCGATTCCGGTTCGCGAGGATGTGGTCAGACTTCGGCGTCTTCCCTATAGGGAAGTGCTGCGCCGATGTGCTTGCGCAATGACCGGGAGCCAGCCGCCGTTTTGTCAGAGCCTCTCAAGCGGTCGAAACAGCAACCAATTTCAGAAAAACTGGATGACCACCACAGGGGGTTATTGATTGCGATATTTCGTGCGCCCCGGCGGGGCAACGTGACGAGGTGGTGGTGTTTCCTCCGGCGAAAGGCGGAACAACCATGAGCAATCAATGGTTTCTGAGGCGCAAACGAGGCCGCTTGAGAGTTGCTGGACGTGCTCATCCGAGGACGCCTTTTGGCCGGTCGCGAACACTTCGGCTTGAACCGTTGGAAGAGCGTTCGCTGCTGGAGGCGTCGGCGGCCGGTTTTTCGGAATCCGAACGGTTCGACGCCCCGACCGATGCGGAGTATCCGCTTGCGGAGATGTTCGCAGACGACAGCGATCTGGTCCGGCGGACTGCAACCACAGCCGGGGAAATCCTGGTGAAGTTCCGCGAAGGCTGGAATGCTCTTCCTGCGGCCAAGCGCAGCGGTGGTGAGTTCACGCAGCGTATGGGCCCCCACCGGGCCAGAGAATCGTATAGCGGTCTGGTGTCGCTCTATCAGGTCGGGTCCGTCGAGAGAATCTTCCCGGATTCAGCAGACGCGAAAAGTTCAAGCGGCGCGTCAGCCTCGCGATTGGCTGACGTAGTCGTACCCGTGCTGGGGGAAGCCACGGCGGGACTCGCTCGATGGCACCGGTTGCAGGTGCCGGCGGAGACGGACCTGGAGCAAGTGTGTGCGGCTTTCGCAGCTCTGCCCGAGGTCGAGTATGCCGAGCCGAACTACGTGTGGACACTGACCGACGAAATTCCGCCGGTCATTGAAAACTTGCCCGACGCCACGACCGATCCCGACTACGACGAGCAGTGGTTCCACGAGAACGCCTGGACCTGGAAGGCGTGGGATCATCTGAACCACAACGGCGTCTATCCGGGAGGGGCGCACGATGTCGTGGTCGCGGTAATCGATTCGGGAGTCGATTACACCCACGAAGATCTGGCCGCCAACATGTGGGTCAACCCCGGCGAGATTCCGGGTAACGGGATCGACGATGACGGAAACGGATACATCGACGACGTCCACGGAGTCAGCGTGGTTTCGAACCCCAACATGCACACGGGCGACCCCATCGACTATCACGGCCACGGCACGCACGTGGCCGGGATCATCGCGGCGCAGGGGTTCAATGGCAAGGGCGGCGTGGGGGTGGCCTTCAACACTCGGATCATGGCCATCCGAGCCGCGCAGTACAGCGGTGTGCTGACGATCGACGACATCGCCGAGGGCATCCTGTACGCGGTGGACCACGGCGCCGACGTGATCAATATGAGTTTCGGCGGTTACACCCGGTCGCAGATCGTCGAAGACGCGCTGGAAATCGCTTTGAACCAGGCCGTGCTGGTAGCCGCTGCGGGCAACGATAGCCTGTCAATCTGGAGTGCCCCGCTCTACCCAGCCGCGTTGCCTTATGTGTTGGGCGTCGAGGCATCGACGAGCAGCAACAAGCGGGCGTCGTTTTCGAACTACGGCTACGAGATCATGGCGCCGGGCGCGTCGATCCACAGCACGCTTCCAGGCAACCAATACGCCAAGTGGAGCGGCACCTCGATGGCCACGCCCGTCGTTTCGGGCGTGGCGGCCTTGATGCGGTCCTATTTCTGGCAGCGGGACATCTATTCCTCGCGTTTTCTGATGGGCGGCATCGCCGCCTCGGGCGGCGTCGTGGATGCCTACACGGCGCTGATCAAGCTGCCCGCCCCGGGCGTGCGGCTTCACAACACGTGGCTGTTCGACTCGCCGTCGATCGACCCGGCCAACGACGGCGACGGGCGCGCCGATGCCGGCGAGACGATCCACATCGGGTTCGAATTGATCAATCGCTCGGGTCAGGCCGATCACGTGATTGCGATCCTCGACGCCTACGCCGCGGGAGCTTCGCAGCCCGATCCGTACGTCGAGATTCTTTCCAACACGGTGATCATGCGGGGTATGGGCCCGTTCTCGCTGGATGACAACGGGCTGATCTACGACGAGGGCGGCGTGATCACGGGGGTCGAAGCCCCGTGGGTCGTCGAGATCGATCCCAATTGTCCCAACGACCACGTGATCAATTTCGTGGTCACGATCTATTTCGAGGACGGCTGGAACGCCGAGCCCGAAGTGGTGATGTACGAGCGGCTCGACACCTTCCAGTTCATCGTGCAGCGGGGCCGCAATCTGCCGCCGGTGATCAGCGAGGACATGACGCTGACCGCCGAGGACTTCTGGATCGTGGGCGGGCCCGTGCTCGTGGAACCCGGCGCGACCCTGCGGATCGAGGACGGCACGATGGTCCAGTGGGGGGCGATCAGCAGCGATCCCTACAATCCGGGCCCGCAATCCGGATACATCATCGTCCGAGGGACACTGGACGTGCAGGGCACGTACGAGCGCCCGGTCGTTTTCCTGCCGTCTTACTTGGTTTCCGGACAGACGGTCGACGTGCGGGTCGAGTCGGGCGGCCGAGGCGATCTGTCGTACGTCAAGGTCCGCAACCCGTCGATGACGGGGTTCAACACCATCGATCACGGCTATTTTGACTGGGACCGCGCCTACTCCAAAGTGTCGGCCAAGCGGATTTCGAACAGCCTGTTCCACAAGTTCCGCAGTGCGGGTGATGACAGCCAGAACTACATCCGTGCCGATTTCTCTTATGACACCGTGCTGTTCGACGCCGGGTGGTGGGGCCCGAAGGCGTACGGACCCTATGGTGCCGATCTGCGGAACAGCGTGGTACTACAAGACAACGAGAATAACAAACCGTTGACTTATCCCGCGGCCATGTCGTATCAGCTTGACTGGCTGCCGGACCCAAACGCCAGACCCTACCATGTGGTACATCATGACGGCCACACCTATGCGCTGTTGCAAGGATACAAAGGTGGATTGCCATCCCATGTGTCTATGGAACTGACGGCCAACTTTTTCGGCGGTCACTTGGCAATCGCGGAGACTCAGGAAAAAGACCGATTTCTCGTCGCCTACTGGGAGAGTCGGCCAATAATTCGAAGTTGGGAATGGGCGGCGTTCGGGTTAAAGCCCGACGGCTATGGCTACTACGAGTGGATTGATGGCACACCGCTTGCATACACGAATTGGCGACCGCAGTGGCCTGACCCGAACTACAGAAACATTCGTGAGTCCTTGACGCTTTGGGGAGAAGACTCCAAAGCCTGGGGAAACCGTACCCACGTGTATGATTGGGGTGTAGATACATACATACTGGAGCTTCCTGGACAGCTTTCGGAAGACCAACTGATAGCCGCGTTTGCAAGCGGACAGGTCGAAGCATACGTTTCGGAAAGATTGCGTGGATCCGGCATCTACAATGCATTCTTGAGTTCGTACTGGAACCCCAGCGTGACCAGTTGGATGCGTGTAACTGCACCGAGCGCGAGCGTGCCGGCCTGCGTCAACTTGCGGGACAACTATTGGGGCACCAGTAACACAACTCTTATCGATCATGCAATTACGGATTACTACGACAACTTCACCACCGCGCGCGTTGACTACGGCACGCCGCCGGACTTCGGATACGAATCGACGTATCCTTTCGTGGAAGAGGTGTTTGTCAACGGCGTGAATGCCATCACGGTGCCGACCGTTGGGGCCGGCCCGACGACGTTCACCGTCACATTCAACCGCGACATGGACACGACCTTCCAGCCGTTTGTGGGTTTCGGCCCTTCGCCTCCGCACACCGATTTCCAGGTCCACCCGGTCGGCGGCAACGACGCGGGCTACAACCGGAACGAAATACCGTTCACGGTCAGCCTATCGCAGCCCGCCAGCGAACCGCTCCGCGTAGCCTACCGTACGGTCGACGGTACGGCGCTCGCAGGCGTCGATTACACGGCCACCAGTGGGGTGCTCACGTTCGAACCGGGTGTGATGCAGGCTGTGATCAACGTGCCGCTTCTGGGAAACACGCAGGAAGAGCCGGACAAGAGTTTCTTCGTGCGGCTGTCGAATGCAACCATCGGCGACCTGGCCGTGGACGAAGCTCTGGGCACGATCCTGGATGACAACCCGGTGTTGAGCGTCGCGGACACCTCGGTGATCGAGGGCGATGACGTCGCGGCAGCAGCGGTGTTCACGGTGACACTGTCCAAACCGAGCGACCACGTGGTGACGGTCCACTACTTCACCGAAGACGCGACGGCCTTTGCAGGAGTCGATTATTTCGCGAGCAGCGGGATGCTGGTGTTCGAGCCGGGGTCGGTCGAGCAGACGATCTCCGTGCCGATCATCGGCGACACGCTCCCGGAATCGGACGAGACGTTTCGGCTGCGGCTGACCCATGCGACGGTCGCGGATTTGGACCGACGCATCGCCACCGCTACGATCATCGACGACGATAGCCGGTCGGTGACGATCGAAGACGTATCGGTCGTCGAAGGTGACACCGGTACCGTGGATGCGGTCTTCCGGGTCCGGTTATCGGGACCAGCGCTGAAACCCGTGACGGTCAGTTACACCACGGCGGATGGAACGGCCAAAGCGGGTAGCGATTATGAGGCCGTCAGCGGCACGCTTGCTTTTGTACCCGGCGGTCCCAGCGAGCAGACGATCGTGGTCCCCGTTTTCGGCGACACCGAGGTCGAAGTCAACGAGGAATTCTATGTGCGTTTGACGAGTGTTAACGGAGCGTTGGTTTCCCGAGGGGAAGCGATCGGAACAATTATCGGTGATGACGGTCTGCTGCTATCCATCTCCGATGTCGTAGTCACGGAAGGAACGCTTGCCGTCGGAGATCCCGAACCGCGGGTCTGGTCCAGTTATCTCGGGGGCACCGGGGCCGAGACCATCTTCGACACTGCCGTCGATGCCGAGGGCAACGTCTGGGTTGTCGGTTCGACCACCAGCAACAATTTCCCGGCAACGTCGGGGCTGGACACAACATTTGGCGGAAACACAGATGGATTTGCCGCCAAGTTTGCGCCGGATGGCCAATTACTTTGGGCCACGTACCTGGGTGCTAATAACGTCGACGTATGCCGAGCCATCGCCCTCGATTCCACCGGCAATGCCTGGATCACGGGAGACAGCAATTCAACCGTCGCGTGGTTTTCGGGAGGACGGGTCACTCCGTTCGGCGGTTATGATGCGTTCCTGGTGAAGCTCGGGCCGAACGGACGAGTCCTTTCGGGAACCTACTCGGGCGGTACTGCGGAAGATCGAGGGTATGGCGTGGCCATCGACGGCTCTGGCACCCCGATCGTCGTCGGTGGCACCGTATCAACGGACTGGATTCAAAATGGGTTCGATCTATCCAAGGGCGGCACATGGGACGGGTTTGTCGCCAAGTACGACTCTGGCGGCCAACTGCTCTGGTCGAGTTACTTGGGTGGAAGTTCGAATGACGAAGCTCGTGCGGTTACCGTTCAGCACGATGGTCGAATTGTTGTCGCCGGCTGGACGGAGTCCAGCAATTGGTTGTGGCGGGGTTTGAACACTGCCTACCCTGGTTCTCGAACGGGGTTCGTGGCCGCGATCCGAAGCAATGGTGAACTGGCCGAATGGGCAACCTACGTCGGTGGGGACGCTTCTGAGACCATCTGGGATGTTGCGATCGACCCGTGGGACGATGTTTGGGTCGTGGGCGAGACGCAATCCGAGGGCTGGATCGCGGGCAGCTTTGATACATCGTATGGCGGGGAAACGGATGGCTTTGTGGCCAAGTTGAGCAGCGATGGTCAGCAGATGCTTTGGTCGACGTACCTGGGGGCGAATCGAACCGATCGGGCGTATGCCTTGGACATCGATGCTTCGGGTGCCGCGTGGGTCGTCGGCAAGACTGAATCGCCCGACTGGGTGACAGGTGGAGTCGACATCGGTTTTCAGGGTGCCTCGGATGCTTTCCTGGCGAAGCTGGACACCGACGGTCAGTTGCTTTGGTCCAGCTACCTGGGCGGCGATCTGGGCGAGGAGGGACGAGGCGTCGCCGTGGACGCCGACGGGAATGCCTGGGTGGTGGGCCAGACTGAATCGCCGGGCTGGGTTTCCGGTGGCTATGATCTGACGCTGGGCGGCACGACCGACGCTTTTCTAGCCCGCATCGGCGACAAGCCCGCGGGTGAGCGTGCCGTGCTTACGGTCAGTCTGTCCGAAACGCCCGCCAAGCCGGTAATGGTTGAATTCACCATGGCGAATGGAACCGCCCAAGAGACCTTCGACTACCGGCCGCACGGCGGTCTGTTGGCGTTCGGCGAACTGCCCGGGGTCTATTCCATTTCGACGGACTTTTCGGCATCTGAAAACGCCGTCTGGAACACGTGGTCCTACCGGCACAAGACCGATCTGGTCCGCAACGGCCAATACGAACTGAATGCCGCATCGGCTGAGCCGCAACCGGGATTGAATACGTGGTACGCCTCCGGCACCGCCCAGCCCTCGGTGGCTCGCAACGATACCGGGGCGGACTATGTATCGGGCACGCTGTCTTGGCCCGCCGGCACGGTGATGCTGCATCCCGCAACCGATAGCCTTTCGGTGCTCAGTTGGCGCAGCCCCATCGACACCACCGTCGATGTTTCCTACCGCTTCGCCGATCTGGACCTCGGCGGCAGCGGCGGGGTGCAATGGTTCGTCGAGGTGAACAACAGCGTCTACACCCTGGCCTCCGGCACGCTGGCCGAGGGGGGGGAGTCCGGAGCAGAACCGATCACCATTGCGGGCGTCCGGGTGGCGGCGGGGGATCGCATCAATTTTGTCGTCGCACCCAACGGAAGTTCAACCAACGACGCCACGCTGGTCGAAGCCACGATTCAGCACGAAGCGGTCGATCTGGGGCTGCAGCGGCAGATCGTCGTTCCGCTGGTGGCCGACCGGCGATTCGAACCGGATGAGACGTTCGAAGTCCGGCTGCTGAACGCCAACGTCGCCATCGCCAAGGATGTGGGCGTGGCAACCCTGTTGAACGACGATCCCCGGCTGTCGATCGGCGACGCCTTCGGAGTCGAAGGAGACGAAGGGGTTTCCGAGATCGTCCTGGAAGTCGGTATCTCGGAAGCTCCGAGTGAAACGGTGACCGTACATTACGAGACCATGGACGGCACGGCGGCCGGCGGGCAAGACTTCGTGTCGAGCAGCGGCACCTTGACGTTTCCGGCCGGCCAATCGCTTCCGCAGTTTATCACGATTGCCATTCTGCCGGATACGGTGGACGAACCCGACGAGCACTTCTTTGTGAGGCTGTTCGACGCTCAGGGCGCCGAAATCCACCAAGGGGTGGCCCAGGCCACGATCGTGGACGATGATGATCCCTCCCTGTCGGTCGAGGATGCCTGGGCCATGGAAGGAGACGAGGGCACCGCGGAACTGGAGTTCGTCATCAGTTTGAGCGAGCCGCCCGCGGAAACCGTCACGGTCCAGTATGCAACCGCCGACGGCCCGGCGGAAGCCGGAAGCGACTATCTGCCTATGAGCGGTTCGCTCGTCTTCGAACCCGATGGCCTTTTGACGCAGACCGTGGTCGTGACGGTGCTGGGCGACCGGCTCGACGAACCCGACGAGACCGTGTACCTGGTGTTGACCGGCGCCGTTCACGCCGAGATCGCGCGGGCGGAAGGTCTCGGCACGATTCGAGATGACGAGCCGACGATCACCATCGACGACGTGCAGGTGGTCGAAGGGCACAGCGGCACCGTCAGCGTTCTGGTGACGGTGCGGTTGTCCGCCGAGCCTCAGTTTCCCGTGACCGTCGACTTTGCGACACGTGACGGCGCGGCCGCTGCCGGCGAGGACTATTCGGCCGTCAGCGGAACACTCACCTTTTTACCCGGCGGTGGCGCCGAGCAGGCGATCGAGATTCTGGTTCACGGGGATACGCTCGCCGAGCCCAACGAGACGTTTCTCGTCGAACTGTCCAACGCAAGCGCGGCCGCTATCGCCGATCCGCAGGCGGTGGTCACCATCATCGGCGACGATGGTCCCCTGCTGTCGATTGCGGACGTGGAAATCATCGAGGGGCACAGCGGCACGACGTACGCGCAGTTCACGGTGAGCCTGTCGGACGCGATCGCACAAGAGGTTCGAGTCGACTACGCGACGGCGGACGGCACGGCCAAGGCGGGAGAAGATTATCAGTACGTGGCCGGCACGCTGATCTTTCCGGCCGGACCGGCCAGTGAGCAGACGCTGTTGGTCCCCGTGCTCGGCGACCGCCTGCACGAAGGCGATGAAACTTTTTTTGTCGACCTGACCAACGCCACGCTCGCAGGCATCTCGCGCAGCCGCGGCGTGGGCACGATCCTGTGCGATGATCCGGTGCTGTCGATCGACGACGTCTCCCTGGAGGAAGGCAACAGCGGCAATCCGCGGATGGAGTTCACCGTGACGGTTTCCCAGCCGCTGTTCGCGCCCGTGACCGTGGACTACGCAACCGCCCCCGGCACGGCCAAGGCGGGCAACGATTACCTGTCTACGAGCGGAACCTTGACCTTCGAGCCCGGCGGCCCCTTGCATCAGCAGATTTCCGTCTACCTGATCGGCGACACGCTAAACGAGATCCACGAGACGTTCACGGTCCAGTTGAACAACGCGACGGGGGCAGCGGCTGAGCCTTTCATCAAGGCTCAAGGCGTGGGCACGATCACCGACGACGACGGCCCGAAACTGATGATCGAGGATGCTTCGCTCGTCGAAGGCGATTCGGGCCAGGCCGACATGCTGTTCACCGTCCGGCTGACCGAGCCGGCCGCGCAGTTCATCTCGGTCGACTTCGCTACCGGGGACATGACCGCGCGGGCCGGATTGGATTACCTGGCGACCAGCGGCAGCCTGGAATTCCCAATCGGCGAAACGGAACAAGTCATCGCGATCCCGATCCCGGGCGATCTGGTGGACGAGTCGGACGAGCAGTTCCGCGTCGTGCTGTCGGGCAGTCCCGGCGTCCCCCTGCTTCGCGCGCAGGCCGTCGGGACGATTTCCGACGACGACACGGCGTTGATCTCGATCGGCGACGCGACGGCCGCCGAGGGCTTCAACGGCTGGGTGAACTCCCGTACCTGGCAGGGGACCTTCTGGATCACGCCGATGACCGGCGAGAGCTATCACCTGATGCGGATCTCCGGGGCCGTGGCCGCGGACGATCCCTGGCTGGTCTCGGGCTACGACGTGGGGCGATTCCGTTTTCAGGTGAAGACCATGGGCGTGGCCGCGATGACGCTCCAGGCGACCGGGCAGGAAGGCTCCATCGGGCTCACTTGGGCGCAGGACGACTTCGACCTGCTGGCCGGGTATCACCTTTACCGCTCCACGAGCGCCGACGGCACGTACCAGCGGATCAACAGCACGATCATCCCCGTGGGCCAGGAATCGTTTGTCGACACCAACGTCACGCCCGCCGTGCCCATGTACTACAAGTTCACCGTAGTGGCGACCGACATGACCGAATCCGACTTCTCGAACGTCGCCGCGGCCGGCGCCCTGGACTCCATCCCGCCGGTGATCACGCACGTGCCCAAGACGTCGGCGACCGCGGGCGCGGGCTTGCGGCTGACGGCCGCGGTCACCGACAACGTGGGCGTGGAAAGCGTGGTGGTCAATCACCGCGCCCGCGGAAGCACGGGTGCTTACACCACGTTGGCCATGAACAACGTCTCGGGCAACGATTGGTCGGCGACCATCCCGGGGGCCGCGGTACAGCCGCCGGGAGTCGAGTATTACGTCACCGCAAGCGACGGGATCAGTACCGTCTACCATGGCACGCCAGCGGCTCCGCACACGGTCGTTGTGGACAACACGCCTACGATCACTTCGGTCAGCCCCAACCAGGGAGATGTGGACGGCGGCACCTTGGTCACTATCGGCGGCACGTTGTTCCAGCCGGGAGCTGCCGTTTACTTCGGCGGATTGCCCGCCGCCAATGTGAACGTGCTCACAGCGAATCAAATCGCTTGCACGACGCCGCCTCATTATCCAGCTACGGTCGATGTGACCGTCGTCAACCCCGACGAGACAACCGTGACGCTCTTGCGAGGGTTCCGGTTCGTCGACAACGACATCGTCCTCTCCATGCCGAACCGCACCGCCGATCACGGCGCCATCGTGGAAATCCCCGTGTCG
Source organism: Thermoguttaceae bacterium (assembly GCA_040768665.1). Classification (GTDB taxonomy): domain Bacteria; phylum Planctomycetota; class Planctomycetia; order Pirellulales; family Thermoguttaceae; genus JABWBD01. The sequence continues at coordinate 71,265 of JAXGMN010000024.1, read as the reverse complement.
GTATCGAATGCCGACGGGCTGCTGTCGGCCTCGGTCGAGGTGTCCTTCAACCCGGCGGTGATCTCGCTGCAATCGGCCGCGGTTGGGGCATTGACATTTGGCTGGTCGCTGGAGACCCATTCGCCCGCGGCGGGACGCGTGCGGTTGGCCATGGCTGGTTCCACGTCGGTCAGCGGGACGGGCGACCTGGCGCGGCTCACGTTCCAGGTCGTCGGCGCGCCGACCTCGCAATCGAATCTGATCATCGAGAGCGCCGAAATCAACGGCAACACCTTCACCGGAGACCTCAGCGACGGCTCGCTCACCGTCAACGGGCTTTTCAGCGTTTCCGGCCGTGTGACGTACTACACGGGCGGCGGCGCAGTCGGCGGCACGCAGTTGAATATGGTGGGCGTGGGACAACATCAGGGATTGAGCGACACGGCCGGCGACTACACGATCAGCGATCTGCAAACAGGCGCCTATACGCTCACACCCGCCAAAACCGGCGACGTCAGCGAGATTTCGGCGCTTGATGCCTCTTGGATCCTGCAGAAAGTGGTCGGCTCCCGCACCCTGTCGGTGAACCAGACCACGGCGGCCGACGTCGACCGCAGTGGAAACATCACGTCCTATGATGCCACGCTCGTCCTGCAGCAATCCGTGGGCCTGATTACCGTACCTTTTCCCGGCGCCGGTCGCGTTTGGGATTTCGTGCCGGAACAGCGAACGTACCCGTTGATCAATTCGGACCAGACGGGACAGAACTTCACCGCCATTCTTCTTGGCGATGTGACGGGCAACTGGCAGCCGCCGGCCGGAGCAGGCGGCGCAGGCATTTTCGCTTTGGATTCCCCGACGGCTGTCGGCCTTCGCGTGTCGACGGTCGAGGGGCAGAATGGAATGCAGGTCCATGTGCCGATCCTTGTCGAAGCGGGTGGTCCGGCGTTTCAAGCGGCCGATCTCGTGATCCATTACGATGCAGCGGTTCTCGAATTTCAGGCCGGCCAGGCCGCGGTGGGGAGCGCCGGCAGTGACATGGCCTTGCAGATCAACTCCAACAATCCCGGTGTCTTGCGGATCGGCATGGCGGGCAGTCTCTTGGCGGTTCGCGAGGGAACGTTGCTGGAACTTCCTTTTGACGTACTCGCTCCGCTGGCCGTGCCGAGCCCGCTTTCGTTCGAATCGGCGCGGCTGGACGAGGGACAAGTCGACGTGACCACGTACCACGGCGGCGTGCAGGACACAACGCCGCCAAGTGCCGGTACCTTTTCGCCGACCGACGATGCGATCGACGTGGCACTCGATACAAACCTGGTCATTACGTTCAGTGAAGAGATCCGGAAGGCGGCGGGCGCCGTTTTCATCAAAAGAACCGACGACGACTCAACGGTGGAATCGATCGACGTGGGAGGCGCCCAGGTGAGCGTGGCGGGTGCGGTCGCAACGATCGACCTGTCGGCAGTCCTGCTGGAAGACACCAGCTATTACGTAGAAATCGCCCCGGGTGCGTTCGAGGACCTCGCCGGCAACAGTTTCCCGGGAGTCAGCGGGGCCACGGCGTGGAATTTCACGACCCTGGACATGCCCTCCACGGTAGTGGGGCGGCACATCTTCTATAACCGGTCGTACTTTGACGGCAACGATCCGGCGGCCGGCCCAGCGGATGACGGCGCGATCGCGCCCAGCCCCGGTGATCTTGGCGAGGCCGGCACACACCGGGGGGCCGACAACGAACTCGTTCTCAGTGATCCCACGCAGTCGTGGACTCCCGGTACGTGGGTTGGCATGCAGGTGGCCAACCTCACCGACGGCAGCACCGGGATCGTCAGCGCGAACACGGCCACCACGGTTACGGCAAGTCTTGCCGGCGGCATGGAAAATGATTGGGACGCGGGTGACGAATATCTGCTCGTCGGCCTCGGCAAGACCGCCTTGCTGCCGGGTCGCACGGCAACCTTCGCCAACTACACGAGCTATTGCCGTGGCATCAACGGGATCATGGTCGACATCGATGATCTGTCGGACATTCCAATTCTCGGGGATTTCGACTTCCGAGTGGGCAACGACGACAACCCAGCCGCGTGGCCCGCGGCTCCCGACCCGCAGAGCATTACGGTGCGCTGGGGCGAGGGGGTGGGTCGTTCGGACCGCGTGACGATCATTTGGGCGGACGACGACTGGACGACGCCGACGGTTGAGCCGGGTGCGATTGCCAAGCAGTGGCTGCAGGTGACGGTGAAGGTGACGGATCACACGGGGCTGGCGGAACCGGACGTCTTCTATTGGGGCAACGCGATCGGCGAATCGGGCCTTGGCAACACGACTGCGTTTGCATTTGTGACGGTTACCGACGAACTGGCTGCTCGGAACAATCCTCACAACTTCCTGAACCGGGCAGGCGTCGAGGATTTCGTCGACTACAACCGGGACAGTTTTGTGACCATTACCGACGAGTTGATCGCGCGAAACAACGGGACGAACTTTCTTAACGCCCTGAAAATCATCGCAGTGCCGCCTTCCGGCGCCGGTGCGTCGGGTGATTCGGAACGGACTATTGCCTCAGGGACCCAACTGGATGGAGCATTATTGGCGACACCGGTGTTTGCAGAGCGTCGGACATCTGATCAAGTCGTGGCGGTCCGCGCCAAGCCAACGTCGGAGGGTGTCTGGGCTGCTCACGATGTCCTGTTCGATGACGCTTCGGAATGGCAAGCCGCGCCCGTGGAAGACGAGAGCACCGAGACCGCAGTGAAGTGGTTACGAAGTGTGGACCTCGTGTCTGCCTTGGCCTCGAATCCAGGAAAGGGCAACTCGCCTGTTGACGAGATATTCGCGGTGGACTGGATCGATGAGCAGTGGCCGAACGAGGAGTGGCGGTAGCCGACACATCCGTACCGCATGAAAAAAGGGCGGGCGGGTGAATGTTCGAGAAATGTACGAAGAAGTCTGTGGACTTGAGGATACTACTATCTGAACCAGAAGGACGATGGAGGTCATCATGAAGCGAGTGACTGTTTGTTGCCTGGCCTTAATCCTGCTGTTTACCACGGAAATGCCGGCAGCCGTGATTACCGTTGGCACCTGGGAGCTAGAAGAGGATATGGCCGATCAACAGATCGAAATCTTCGTATCCGGAGGGGAATCGGTTCAGGGGATTGAGTTCTTTCTGCAGGTGGCCGACGGAGGGCCGGAGGCGGGTGGGGCAATCGACGGACCGGCCATTACCAATGTCGACATTCTTACGGGAACCCTATTTGACGGAAACAACACAGGCCAGACAGGCGGCGGGTCGTTGGTGCCACAATTCTGGCAGAGCGGGACGACGACCAATTCCGGTTCTGTTCCCGCCAATGGCCTGTTGGCCACGGCGACAATCAGCACGGTGGGTTTTTTCAGCACGGACACGATCCACACTTGGGGTCTGCTGATGAAAGATACTCTCATGGGTAGCTCAGGTTTTCCCGGCGTTGATACCATTGTCGAGAATGGAGCCATCACACTAAAGAATGGTGGCGGCCCAGTGGTGCCCGAGCCCAGTTCGCTCTTGATTTTTTTCCTAGGACTTACAGGCATGGTGATCTTAAGACGGTGGTGCAAATGGCTGGAATAACATACCGCGAGTCACCGCCTGGCGACCATCTTGTTTTCAAGAGTGCGGTCCGAGTTGGCGGATGTTGCAGACGCACAGCGAGCGGAACGGTTGACGCGGGCGACAGACATTCCTATTGTGGAACTCCGGCGATGTCCCCGCACCCACATCTCCAAGAAACCATCCTGCCGCTTGACTGATCCGGGTAGCAAGCTTCCGGAACGCGGCCGGAAGCGGAGGACAGCACGATGAATTCCGACGACTGTCCGAGCCGGGGTAGACTGCTGGTGTATGCCGTGGGCCAACTCTCCGAAGAGACATCGGAGAGGCTTGCAGGCCACATTGGTCAATGCCAGCGCTGCCATGCAACCCTGGCGACGCTCGATGACCGCACGGACGCACTTGTTGCCCGGCTCCGCGGCCACCCGTTGCCCGGACCCTATTGCCGCGAGCCGGCGTGCCGGGAGGCCGTCGCCAAGGTCAAGGTTTCGGCCGGCGTCTTTGACGCAAAAATGGGCAAAGCGGCGGAGAAGTGGATTAGTTCCCGGCCGTCGGGTGAACGGATACCGGTCCGTGAAACCCGTACGCACGCGAACTCCATGGAGCCGAGCGTCGGCGATGGGGCGGCAGGCGAACGAAGCACTCCTTGGGTGTTGGGCGAATACGAGATTCTCGGAACGCTGGGCCGCGGCGGCATGGGAAATGTCTACCGGGCGAGGCATACGAAGCTCGACCGCATCGTTGCGCTGAAGACGCTCTCCCGCGCAAGACTGTGCGATGCCGAGGCGATTGCGCGATTCGAGCGGGAGATGAAAGCGGTGGGGCTGCTGCGGCACCCGAACATCGTCGAGGCTTACGACGCGCGTCAGATCGACGGGATTCCGGTGTTGGTCATGGAGTGTATCGAGGGGGCAACGCTCAGCGAGTTGGCCCGCCGGCTCGGGCCGCTGGACGTGGCCGACGCCGGCGAGATGGTCCGCCAGACCGCGCTGGCGCTCGAACACGCCCACGAGCACGGGCTGGTGCACCGCGACGTGAAGCCGTCGAACCTCATGCTTACCTCGACAGGACAGGTGAAGTTGTTGGACCTGGGGCTCGCGCGGTTCATGACGGTGGACCCATCGGGTGGCGAAATGACCGGGACGGGCCTAGCGATGGGCACCGCCGGCTACATCGCGCCCGAACAGGTGACCGACAGCCACCGAGTCGACATCCGCGCCGACATTTACGGCCTGGGCTGCACGCTCTACCGGTTGCTGGCCGGCCAGGCGCCGTTTGCCGGCCCGCGATATCAGGAGGAGCTTGAACAGCTCACGGCACACGTTCGCGATCCGGTTCCGCCGCTCGATGCGTTTCGGCGCGACGTGCCGATGGAGCTCACGACCGTCCTGGAGCGGATGCTGGCGAAGGACCCGGACGACCGCTTTTCGCAGCCCGCGGAGGTGGCCGCCGCTTTGGAACCGTTCGCGCGAGGGTGCCGGCTCGATTCGCTGATCGAGCGGTTTTGGCAAGTGCCTGCCGACGGCAGTGAAGGTGAGACCGCCGGCTGTGGCAACGATCGGCTTGCGTCGGAAGGCCGCCAGCGCGGCAACGCAAGCCGGAACAGGCGAGGGACGCCCCGCCTGCCGAAGAGAACGATACGACTCCTGACAAGCGTTGCCGCGGCAACCGCTCTCGTGGCGGTCGGGATCAGCCTGGCGATCGTGCTCCGCATCCGCCGAGGCGACGAAGAGACGGTCGTTCATCTGCCGGCCCAAAGTGAAGTCACCGTTTGTGAAAACGGAAATGTGCAAATCAAGCTTCCGGGTGAACAGGCTGCGAAGCCGACCGGGACCGACTGGGAACGCGAAGTCGCTCTTTGGGCGCTGCGTGCCGGAGCCATTCGCCTACACCTGAATTCGAGCAGCGACTACACGGGACTGCATCGGGTCACGCGCGAAGAGGATTTGCCCGCAGAGCCGTTCCTTGTGCAGGTGATGCATTTCTACGACGCGCAAACGGTCCGCGATCAAGATCTGGAAATCCTTCCCAAGCTTCGGATGCTCCAGGGGCTCGCCCTGGAGAACATGCCGATTACCGACCGAGCGATCGAGGTAATTCTCCAGCTCTCCTCGCTTCAACGGATCTACGTCACGGATACGCAGATCACCGCAGAGGGTGTTTCTCGCATTGCCGCCCTGGCAAACCTGGAAGAGCTCGGTTTGGGCGGTCTGCCCGTGACGGGGGCGGTGCTGCGGGACCTCACGGCATTGCCGCGTCTCAATCACCTCGTTCTCCGCCGCACGAAGGTGACCGATGCGGGGCTCGTGGAAATTGCCCATATCGGCTCGCTCCGCAACTTGGACCTTTGTTCTACGGCAATCACCGATCAAGGTCTTGTGCATCTGCGAAACATGCCGGGGCTGGAGAAACTCAACTTGGAGGCAACGCAGGTGAGCGATGGGGGACTGCATGATCTCAAACAAATCCGGACGCTCCGCGCGCTTAACGTGAAAGGAACCAAGTTGACCGCCGAAGGAATTGCCTCGCTCCGCGAGGCTTTGCCCGAGTGCAAGATCGACTTCGGACAGTGAAGTTTGCAGACGGGCGGCGGGAGCGCGAAAAACAACGGCTCTTCATAAGAGGCCCTAACAAAACGGGGACAGGCACCTCGCAAAGCCGCCTATTCTCCGTGTTCTACGAATGTTCTGCTCGGAGGCAGTCCCCGTTTTGTTAGGGCCTCTAAGTCGGACCTCTCTCCATTCGCAGCACCGGCTGCGGCGAGAGCGGCCGAGCAACCGGTCGCCGGATTGCACTCAACCTATACGGTGGCTAGGATACGAGAAATGGACGGTGGCAGGATCGGCGACGGCCGACGTTGGCTCGCCGGCTCCGCGAAATGAAGTTTCACGATTCGTGGAATTATCGTGGGGGCGGGGCTGGCGTTCTAGCCTGCAATCGTGGCTCCCACCGGGCGAGCCCGGCGGCGGCCCATTCCAGAAATTGTGAAATCTGATTTAGAGCCTGTCCCAAAACCTCGCGAGCAGAAGGGGACAGGCACATTTTGCTCCGAAGACTCCGCAAAATGAGCCAGTCCCCGACGGTTTTGGGACAGGCTCTTAGAGACAAAGGACAAGAAAATGGCCAATCGATCTGAGCCCGGCGGGCAGTCGCGCCGCGAGTTTCTCAAACACTCCGGTTGCCTGGCGGCGGCTGCTGCTGCGCTGCCGATCAGCCGCTTTGCACATGCCGCGGGAAGCGAGGTTCTGAAGGTCGGTCTGATCGGCTGCGGTGGCCGCGGCTGTGGAGCGGTGGTCAACGCCCTGGCGGTCGACGCGGCCGCGCGTCTGACCGCGGTGGCCGATGCGTTCGCCGACCGCGCCCAAAGTTCGCTCAAGGCCCTGCGGGCGAGGGTTCCCGAGCAGGTGGCGGTCGACGACGACCACTGCTTCGGAGGTTTCGACGCACATCGCCGCCTCCTGGAGAGCGGGGTGGACGTGGTCATCCTGGCCGAGCCACCTCATTTCCGGCCCATGCATATCGAGGCCTGCGTCGAGGCGGGCGTGCATCTATTCGCGGAGAAGCCGATGGCGGTCGATGCCCCCGGCGTCCGCCGAGTGCTCGCGGCCGGTGAAAAGGCGCGAGCGAAGAATCTCAACTTCGTCAGCGGTTTTGAAACCCGCTATAGCGACGCCGCACGCGAGGCGATCCAACGCGTGCACGACGGCCAGATCGGCCGCCTCCAAGCCATTCAGACAACCTACAACACGGGACCACTATGGCACCGGGGACGCCAGCCCGACTGGAGCGAAATGCAGTTCCAGATGCGCAACTGGTATTACTTCACCTGGCTTTCGGGCGACCATCTCGTGGAGCAGCATGTCCATTACAACGACGTCATCTGCTGGCTGATGCACGAGCAGCCGCCGTTGCACGCCTGGGGCTATGGCGGCCGCCAGGTTCGGACCGAGGCCCGCTTCGGCGACATCTTCGACCACCACGCCGTGGTCTACGAGTACGCGGACGGCACCCGGGTTCACTGTTATACCCGCCAGCAGCCGGGCTGTTACAACGAGAATTCGAAACGGGCCATCGGTACGCTCGGCCAGTTGCAGTCGGGGCGGACCTGGAGCCTCCATAACATCGAGGGCGAGACCACGTGGACCGCAGCGCCAAGCGGCAAACACCCGGAGGTCACCTGTTTCGAGGAGATGTTTGCGGCCATCAAGACGGGCAAGCCCATCAACGACAGCCGGACGATGGCCCACAGCACGATGCACGCGATCCTCGGCCGCATGGCGACTCACAGCGGCCAGCGAGTCACGTGGGACGAAGCGATCCAGTCCGAACTGGTGCTGGCCCCATCCGGCTACGCCTGGGACTCCGACCCGCCCGTCCTCCCCGGCCCCGACGGCTTCTACCCGGTGCCGATGCCGGGAATGACGAAAGCCTTATGAGGAAGCCAGTCCCCGACGGTTTTGGAAGAAGACCTACTATGAACAGTCAAGGGCGTCATGGCAAGATTCCCGATTTTTTTTCGAAAGAGTTTGTTGAGCCGGGCTTGTGGGTAATTCGTTAGGACTTCTTCGGAGGGCGTTTTTTGAAGGGGCGATTGTCGGTGAGCAGTCGCCAGACGACACGGGCCAGGCGGTCGGCGACGATGATCGAGGCTTCGGTGTGGCTGCGGCCTTTGCGGCGGTACTTTTTGTAGCGGCGGAGGAAGTAGTCGTGCTTGCGATAGATGACGAACGCGGCCTGGTAGAGAGCTCGTCGGAGTGTGGGGGAGCCGCGTTTACTGATCTTCGAGCGGCCGCGGACCGTGTCGCCGGAGTCATGGACACTGGGATCCAGCCCCGCATAGGCAACGTACTGGCCTGGGGTGGAGAAGTCGCGGATACTGTCGCTCTCGGCATGGATGGATGCGGCCAGCACGGGTCCGATTCCCAGCGAGAGCAAGGGCGAGCCGGCTTCGAGGATGCGGGCTTCGAGTTGCTCGTCGATTTGGGCCACCTGCTGTTCGATGAGTTCGAAGTACTGGAAGATGTCGTGAAGCTGCTGGGCGATCAGCGTGGTCGCTTGCGGCGTGCCGATCGAGTGGCTTGCCTTCTGGAGCAGTTGATCGATTTTGTCGTCGGAGATTTGGCGGCGGCTGACACGGCGAAGCAGATTGCGAACCTCGTCGGCGCGCGAGATAATCTGGCGCGGATCGATGCCGATTTCCCGGATCAACGCGCGTGTGGACGGGAGCAACGGCTTGGAGAAGACGCTTTCGTATTCGGGAAAGACCCGATCCAGCAGGGTTTGCGCGTAGCGTTCCATGTCGGTGTGGGCCTGCACCAGCCGCCAGCGATGCCGCACCAGCAATCGCAGTTCGACGGTTTTCTCATCGGGGACGCGGGTAGCGCGGGCTTCGCCGCTGAGGATGACCCTGGCGATCCCGAGGGAATCGATCGGGTCAGTTTTGGTCTTGCGGATGCGTGCGCCCATGCGGGCATTGGTCTGGATGGGATTGAGCACGACACAGCAGTAGCCGCGTCGGGTCAGTTCCCAATACATACATATCCAGTAGTGGCCGGTGGCCTCCATGGCGATGAGCGTCTTGCCTGGTCCGCCGGCCTTTTGGAGCACTTCGCTTTCCAGCAGGTCGATGCCTTCGCGGGTGTTGGAGAAGGAAGCGAGTCGGGCGAGGACTTCACCCTGCGGCGAGACGGCCGTTGCCGAATGTTTCCGCTTGCCGATATCGATGCCGACGACAGCCCGGCCACGTGCGTGGATGGGGCCTTCTTGAGGATTAGCAATCATGGTGATTCTCCTGAAGGTATTGCTGGGCGACCGCGGTTGCGGTCCGATGTTGGTGCGAGGATGGAGGAAGATTCGATATCCAACGGCCTAAGCCAAAACCTCGTGGGTGATCCGGAGCGTCCGTGGTTGGGCGCGCGAGCGGCCCAAGCATCGTCTCCAACCGACTCATACTTGGCCTTTAGGCGTGGTCCAAAAAGCGCGGGTCACAATCTTTGCTGCGGATCAGGTTCCGAGGTGACAGGCGTGGCATCCCGCGCGTGGGGTAAGTGTGTGTCAGCGAGTCTCGATGCGTCGTCCGATGTTGTCCAGCAGCGCCGTCAGTTGGGGCGAGAGGCTGTCACGAGGCCGGTCGACGGCAAGCACCTGGTAGCAGCCGTCCGGTTCGCCGTCGCGCCAGGGCCGATAGGCGATGAGATCCAACTGAGCGAGTCGGCTACGGGCGTCCCACAGCGCATGGCGGTCGAAGCAGGGGATGTCCCGTTCGATGCGGTCCAACCGCCAACAGGAAAGCCCGTCGCGATCGGCGGCCAGCGTGAGGAACAGGTACAGTCCGATATCTTCGGGGCGAAGCTTCTTGAGCAGACCTTCGCTTCGAAGGCGATGGTCGATCCATGCGAACGAGCGCGGTATGCGGCGGAGCCGGTGAGGCTCCAGGACAGGCAAGGGCTTTTTCAGCGGCATAGCGTTGCCTCCAACGGTAAACATGTGCCAAGACGTCAATGGTTCGCGATACCGGTAGGCTTTTCGGCGCGTCGGGTGTGGCCATTTCAAACTCGGTGAAAAAAGTCGTACTGCATCAATCCTCACTACTGCATCACTGATCACTACTCGACGGAGCCCTCCCAGGCGAAGAACTCGCAAATGCGGGAAAACAGAACTGATGGGAAGAACTGGACTGCAACGACATGCAGCGGGAAGCAGATACTCGGAAGCAAATTCCATGGAACAAGCAACCCTGGAGGAAGCACATTCAATCCAGGGAAGCAGAGAACAACTCAGATATGCACTTGGCCAGGGAAGTAGAACCGTAAGTCCCTTTCCCGTAAGTGCTTCTGATCCGAGTATACGAGGTGACAGGCACATTTTGCTCCGAAGACTCCGCAAAATGAGCCAGTCCCCGGCGGTTTTGGGACAGGCTCTGAATGCTTCACGGTTTTCCATAAACCGGGGGCTGCCAGTCTTTGGGGAGTTTGCCCTGGGGCTTGACGCCGAGGGAGCCGGCGGGGATGGGATGATCCTCGGCGGTCAGCAGGGGCAGGTCGTCGGGCAGGTGCTTGATCTTGATGTCCTTGAACTGGACCTTCATGGCGGGGCCGACATGCACCTGCATGGCGAGCACGCCTTCCAGTGCACGGCCGTTTTCGTCCAGGTCGATCAGGTCGGCGGTCTGGTGGCCGTCGATCCAGTGCTGATGATGGTTGCCGCGGACGAGCACGCGGTAGTCGTGCCACTGGTCGGGAGGGAACTCCTTGACGGACATGCGGCCGACGATCCAGGGTTGGCCGTCGGGGGCGACGATCACTTTCTCGCCGGTGTGGGCGAGAATGCGGCGGCCTTTCTCCTCGTAGAGCATGCCGTTGTAGTCGGGGTTGTCGGCGACGACGTCGCACTGGTAGCCGGTTACCACGTCGAGGCCGAGGTCGGGGCGCGAGGCGCCGCGGTATTGCAGTCCGCTGTTGCCGCCGGCGCTGATCTTGACCTTCATGGTGAGATCGAAGTTGGAGATGGTGGAACCGGTCCAGGTGATGAAGCGGTTCATCTTGAGCGAGCCGTCGGTGGTGCCGGTGAGTGCGCCATCCTCGACCGACCAGTATTGCGAATCGCCGGCCCAGCCGTGAAGGTTTTTGCCGTTGAACAGGGTGACGAAGCCGTCGGGACCGGGTTTGACGGTAACGGCGGCTGAGGCGACGGGGTGGGGTTCGGTGGATTCCGTGAAAGGCTGTTTCAGAGGATCGAGCGGGCCGCCCAACTTGGCGACGAGGGCGGCGGTACGCGCGCGCATGGCCTTGAGGGTTTCGGCGTGGGCCGGGTCGGCGGCGAGGTCGACCAGTTCGTCCGGATCGTTCTTCAGGTCGTAGAGAAATTCGCGGTCGTGATCGAAGTAGCGGGCATATTTGAAGCGATCGTTGCGGAGGCCTTCCCAGGCGGGGATCCGGTTGCGGACGGCAAAATGCTCGTGAAAGGTCTCGGCCGGCCAGTCCGACGGCACCTCTCCGGCGACGATCGGCCGAAGGCTGCGACCTTGGTAACGCTCCGGGACGGGAACGCCCGCCCAATCGAGAAAGGTCGCGGGGAAATCGAGATTCAGGGCCACTGCGCCGGTGACCTTGCCGCGCTTGGCGGCAGGCAGACGCGGGTCGGCGATGATGAGCGGGACCCGGAGGGATTCTTCGAAATGCGACCACTTGCCGGCCAGTCCGCGATTGCCCATGTGATAGCCGTTGTCGGCGGAATAGACGATGATGGTGTTGTCGGCCAGCCCGGCGTCGTCCAGGGCTTTCATGAAGCGGCCGATCGCGGCATCGATCCCGCCGACCATGCGGTAGTAGGCCCGCAGGTTGGTCTGGTATTTCTGATCGGTGTTCCACCGCCAGAAGTAGCGCTCGCGGCTAATCGTGGTCTGCAGGAAGTCGGGTAGGTTTTCGAAGATGGCCGGGGCGTTGAGGCGGGGCGCTGGCATGTCCCTGCCGTCATACATGCCGTTTGTGCTCTCGGGCCAGGGGAAGTGGCCGATGCCGGGCCGGCGGTCGCCATCCTCGGCATGACATGCGTTGAACCAGAGATTCAGCGCGAAGGGCTTGTCGTTCGGCTGGCGCTTCAAGAATTCGATCCCGCGATCCACGATCAGATCCGTCTCGTGGCGGAGGCTGCCGTCGGGCTGTTTTTTGTAGTACGGGTTGCGGAAGATGGCTTCGAACTCGTCAAAATGGTCCTCAGGTTTGTAGCCTCGCGGCATCTTGGCATGCCACTTGCCGTAGAAGCCGGTGCGGTAGCCGCGGGCGCGGAGGAGATCGGAATAAAGCGTTTGTGCCGCGTCGGGGCGCGTCTGTTCCGGGTTGTCCGGCGTGCCGTAACTGCGGCCGGTCAGCCCGGTAAGGATGGTCGTACGGCTGACCCAGCAGATCGACTGGCTGACAAAGGCGTTTTGAAAACGTACGCCTTGTGCGGCAAGTGAATCGAGGTTGGGGGTCTGGATAATCGGGTGACCATAGCAGCCGAGCATCCCGGTGGTCTGGTCGTCGGCAAAGAAGAAGACGATGTTCGGCGGTGTGTCGGCTGCTGCGGCGGCGAACGGATGGAGACAGAGAACGGCCAGGAGGATGCGTTTCATGGTGAATACTTTCACTTCGAGTAATCCGCGCCCGTGAGACTATGGAGAACCGAGTCTTGCCATTGGCGCAAGCGGGTTTGAAGCCGCTTCGCGATTTCGGTTTGCTCGCCGATCAGGTTGGACTGTTCAGCCGGGTCGGCTCCCAGATCAAAGAGTTCCAGTTCGGTCTTTTTGTTTTTTCTCTCGTGGACGACGAGCTTGAAATCCCCGTCGATGATCGCCCGCGGACCGAGATAGTCTTCGTCGGTGAGGGCCGGGTGGTGGTAGTTCGTGAAGTCGCGGGTGGCTTTGTCGCCCATCAACTTCACCAGCGGAGTGGTGCCTTTTTGCAGTTCGGGGTCGATCCAGGGCTCGGGCTTGGATTGCCTGAGGCGCGCGGTGTTGTATGCCCAGAAGAAGAGCGGACCAGAGCGCTCGGTCATCCGGCCATCCAGAACGCCCGTCAGATCGATTCCGTCGAGGGGCCGGTTCGGCAGGGGCTGCCCAATGAGGGCGCAGAGCGTGGGCAGCAGGTCGCTGGTGGTCGCGCGGACGGAGGTGCTTCGCGGCTCGGGAATCCTGGCCGGCCATTCGATGAGGCCGGGGACGAGGATGCCTCCCTCGTAGACCTGGCCTTTGACGCCTCGGTGTGGAACACCGAGGGCGGAGTCGGCCGACGTGCCGTTGTCGCCGCAATAGAACAGGAGCGTGTTCTGCCTGAGGCCCTGGTCCGCAAGGTGTTTTCGCAACGTGCCGATCGCGCGGTCCATCGCGGTGATTTCGGCATAGCGCTCGCGGAGGACCTCGCCCTGCGGCCGTGTGACTTGGGCACCGGTTTCGTTGGACGTGAGACGGACCGGTTTCGAGTACTTCGCAGGCAGGTCGTCGTAAAGGGCGAGATCGGCGGGCAGGCCGCTGTAGGGTTCGTGCGGCGAGCCGAACCAGACGATCGCAAAGAAGGGGGTGGCTGCCTGGCGGACCGCGTCGATGAAACGGATCGCTTCGTCGACAAGGATTTCGGAGCTCTCACCGCGAAAGACTTCCGGGGGGCCGCCGTTGCGGGACAACGAAGGGTTCATTTCGAAGAAGTTGTCGTGCGAGAGCCACTGGTGAAATCCCATCGCGCCGGGGTTGGTGGGGGAGCCGGCTTTGACCGTGCCGACGTGCCACTTGCCGAAATGCCCGCAGCGATAGCCGGTCTGGCGGAGGATGTGGGCGATTGTGATCTCTTCCGGGCGCAGCGACCAGCCCGGGGTGAATGTGCCCATCCGGTTGGGATGGCGGCCGGTGAGAAAGCTTGCCCGCGTCGGGGAGCAGCTCGGATGGGCGGCGTAGAAACGATCGAACCGGAGCCCGGTGGCAGCGATCTTGTCGAGCACCGGCGTCTTCACATGCTGGTGGCCGTTGTAGCCGGTTTCCTCCCAGCCGTGATCGTCGCCCATCAGGAGGATGATGTTGGGGCGCTGTTCGGCGGCTTGCGCAGAAGCGGCGAAGATCCAGAGGAGTGTGGCAAGTAGGGGGATGGTTTTCATCGGTGACCTCAGCTTGTCAACGAGTAAGCGACGGTGACGAACTCGTGGGAACTCATGGTGCGGATCGAACAGCAGTAGATCGGGCCGTTTCAGGGAACACCGAACATTCTGCCACATGCGGTGGTGGAAGTTCAAGAAGTTGGGCCGGTATAGACCTGGGATGTGGAAGCCGAAGGGGGTCGGGAGGTAACCGTTCACGGGGCGGAGGAGAAGGGGACAGGTCCATGTTTTCGGCCAACGTCTTTGACGCCAAAACACCCGAATTGGCCGAAAAATGGACCAGTCCCCGGCCGCCCCCGTGAACGGTTACGTCGGGAGTGGGTGGGTGAAAACTCAGTGGTTCTATCGGCTGATTCGATCTCCAGTTCTGTTCCACCGATTTTTCTATCCGTGCCCCGGCCTTGCCATCCGTGCTATCAGAACAACTCAAAGACACGAGTAGCACGGATGGCAAAGCCGGGGCACGGATGAAAATGAGGAAAAAAATGGAAACCCAGCAAGCCGATCGCATGCCCCGTTTTCACCTCCCGACGCCGTCCTGGACACGACACTCCTTCATTCGCCGATCCTTAGCTTAGGGTTCGTTCGGCGGAGGAATCGGCTCCTTTTCGAAGTCGGTTTTTCCACCCAACCGGCCGGAGGATTCTCGCCACGTTGAAATCGCTCGTAGAAGCCTGCGCCGTTGGTGGGTTTGTACTGGTCGAAGACGTGTCCCTGGCCGAACATGCGCGGATCCTGCTGGGATCGGAGTTTGGCTTCCATCCGCTCGCGCAGACTTTGGACACGCTCGGCCTGCGCGGGATCGGCGGCGAGGTTGTTCACGCAGTCGGCGTCGGTGGTCAGATCGAAAAGTTCGTCGGCGGGGCGGAGGCCGAAGTTAAGCTGCCAGTAGCGGTCCGAACGATCTTGGCGGCCGCGCTCGAGGATCAACGTCTTGGTCGGGCTGCCGTCGGTATCGAGATAGCCGGTCTCGGGATTGCCGGCCGGCCAGCGCGACGGTTCGTAGTTGCGCAGGTAGAGGTATTCGGCTGTGAGAATGCCGCGGATGGGATAGCCCCAGTCGTGCGGGCGGCCGACGTCGGTTCGCTCTTTGCCTACGAGTACGTGGTCGCGGTCGGGCAGGACGCGGCCGGGTTTCTCGCTTTTCCAGATGGGCCGCCAGCTCTTGCCGGTGATCGGCAGCATTCCGCTGCCTTCCGGTGCGATGCCCGCGACGTCGAGGATGGTGGGGGCAATGTCGGTGAAGTCGACGAAGTCGTCGATGACACGGCCCGGCGCCTTGATGCCGCCCGGCCAGCGGATGGCCAGCGGGATATGGTTCGAATCGTGGTAGGCATAGCCTTTGACGCGGGCGAAAGGCATGCCGTGGTCGCTCGTGACGATGATGAGCGTGTTGTCGAGCATGCCGCGTTTGTCCAACTCCGCCATCATGCGGGCGAGATGGTTGTCGACGTGCTCGACCTCGAAGGCGTAGTCGAGCATGTCGTGGCGGACGATTTCCTCATCGGGCCAGTACGCGGGGACACGGTCGACGTCGTCGAGCTTCTTGCCGCTTTTGTTGACGCCGGACTGGAACTCGTAGCCGCGATGCGGCTCGGTGGCGCCGTACCAGAAACACCAGGATTTGCCCTTGGGGGCGGCATCGAGGAAATCGGCAAGGTTGGCGGCGTAGTCGTTGTTGGAAATACCTTTGGCGGGCGGCGCCGCTTTGCGCTTGTTGTAGGGCACGCCGGTGATCAGGCGAGGCTTACCATCGGCGTCGTTGGCGATTCCCGGGGCCCAGCCCTTGCCGGTAATGCCCATATGCCAGCCGCGATCCATGAGCACTTCCGGCCAACTTTTCAGTTTGGCGGGGAAGTAGGCCATGTGGTTGCCCGCCTCCTCGTTTTGCCAGAGGTGGCGTCCGGTGAGGATGATCGCTCTGGACGGAGCGCACTTGGCCATGGGGGTATAGGCGCGGGTGAACAAGAGCCCTTCGCGGGCGACGCGGTCGAAGGCGGGGGTCTTCACCCAAGGCGTGCCGTAGACGCCCGCGTGGGGGCTCCAGTCGTCGGCGATACAGAAGAGGATGTTCGGGGCCGGTTGGGCGGCCGAGGTGATGGTGAAGGGGCAAAGGGTCAGTAGCAGAAGGGCAGCGAAGAGTTCTTTGTTCATGGTAATGCCTTGTTGGACAAAGTCAGAGAGGAAGTGGTCAATCCACTATTTCTGTTTCTTCCGGGCGCCTTGGCCAGTCTTCCTCTGCCGCTCGATATACGATTTGAACTCCCAGCGGTCTTTCCACTCCGGCAGGTATGGGGCGTAGGCCGGTGTGTCGTACCAGGCCTGCGGCTCGGGATCGGGTGGAGAGACCTCGCCCTCCGGATAATCCTTGCCCGCGAAGCTCGCTTCGACCGCTTCGTTCCAGGCGAGGAGTTCTTTCTTCAATTTCTGGAACCGCTCGGGCTGTTCCCTGCTGAGATCGCGGGTCTCCTGGGGATCGGCGTCGAGGTCATAGAGTTCGAGGTCGCCCTTGTTAAGGTCGTTGGTAAGTACTTTGTAGCGGTTGTCAACCAGTGCGGCCTTCGCGCCGAACCGGAACGCGATGGGTTTGGTCCGCTGAGAAAGCTCCCGAGCGAACAGCGGCTCGAGGCTGATGCCGTCCAGCGGTCTGACAAACACGTCGTCCGGCAGGTCGAGGACGTCGGCGACGGTCGGGAAGAGATCCATTGTGCAGGCGGGATAATTGGTGACCCGGGGCTTAATCACCGCGGGCCACTCGAAGATGCCGGGCACCCGCACTCCGCCCTCGTAGACGGAGCCTTTGTTGCCGCGTAGACCACCGACGGTCTCCGGTGTTATGCGAGGCAGCCCGCCGTTGTCGCTGCAGAAGACCAGCAGCGTGTTTTCGGCGATGTCCATCTCTCGCAACCGGCTTCGCAGCGTGCCGATGCTGCGGTCCATGGCGACCAGCTCACCGTAGTGATTGGCGGAGCTTTCGTCGAGTTCGGTGAAATGCGCCTTGTCCTCGGGCAGCGCTTTGAACGGGCTGTGCGGTGTGCCGTACCAGATGACGGCGAACATCGGCTTGCCGCTCGCGCGGTGTTTCTCGAGAAATTTCGCCGCCTCGGCGACAACGATCTCCGAGGAATCGCCGGTGAACTGCTCGATCCGGCCCTGGCGGCTCATCAGCGGGTCCATGTCGAAGAAATTCGAGACGGAAACCCACTCGTCGAAGCCGAACCGGCCCGGATGGCGAGGATCGGCGGCGAGGATCGGCGCGCCGGGTCCGCGGTGGCCGTTGAGATGCCACTTGCCAAAATGGCCCGTGACGTAGCCGGCGGTCTTCAGCGCCTCGGCGATCGTTTTCTCCTGGGACCGCAGGGCGTAGCCATGGCTGAGTACGCCGGTTCGGTCGTGGGTGCGGCCGGTGAGGACCGTGGCTCGGGTGGGCGAGCAGACGGGGCCGCCGGCATAGAACCGCTCGAAGCGCAAGCCATTGGCGGCCATCGCGTCGAGATTCGGGGTCTTGAGGACCGGATGGCCACGATAGCCGGTCTGGCCCCAGCCCATGTCGTCGGCCATGACGAAGATGATGTGGGGATTTAAGGCTGCCCGGGAGTCCGCGGCGAACATCGGGGCAAGTAGAAGGAGGGGCAGGAGTATGTGTTTTGCCGTTGTCGTTTTCATCTGGTTGCCTTTCGTAAAGGTAGAGATGGCGCGTTGAGCGGCTTTGCGCACCGTGGTTGTTTCAGCGGCCGTCGCCGGTGTAAATGATGACGCCGCCTTCCTTGGGAGCCTGGGGCCAGGGAGTCTCGCCGGGGGCCCAATGCTGAGGCTGCATGGCGCGGATCGCTTCCACGTGGGCCTTGACCCACTCGGGCGCCTGCTCATTTTCCGCCTGCCCATAGACGTAGGGCAAGGCCGGATCCATCAGCATCGGCAGTTCGCCGAGCGGAGGGCGCTGCCGGCCGACCTCGTCGAGACGCCGTTTCAACTCGGCAACGAGTTGCGGATGCTTGTCGGCTACGTCGGTGGTCTCGCGGGGATCGGCAGCCAGATTGAACAGCGCGTCGCCAACAAGCTTGAAATCACCTTTGCGGATGCTGGGCAGGCGGACGCTTCCTGAAACCTCGATGATGATTTCGTCGCGCGGGCTCCGTTTGCCGTGAAGAATCATGCCGGTCATGTCGATGCCGTCGAGTGGATATTCCTGCTCAAGCGATCCATCGGCGAGGTTGACGAAGGTGTTGAAGAAATCCACGACGTGCATCATTTCGTCGCTGGCGGTTCCGGCCTCGAGCCTGCCGGGCCAGCGGAGGATGCAGGGGACGCGGATACCGCCTTCGTACGTGGTGTTCTTGGTGCCGCGATACGGGCGGTTCACTTCTTCGGTCAGGCCGCCGTTGTCGTTGGTGAACACGACCAGCGTGTTATCGGCCAGGCCGTGCTGATCGATGGCGCCGACGATGCGGCCCACGGCATCGTCGAGGCATTTCAGAGCGGCGTCGCGCTTGTCATACTTGTCGCGGTAGCGGGGGATCTCTTCGAGCGGCCCGTGGATCGCGTTGAACGCGACGTAGTAGAAGAACGGTCTGTCCTTCGGCCGCTCAGCGAGCATGCGGACGGCTTCGTTGGCAATGAGGTCCGTGGTATAGCCTTGTTCGAAGACGGGCTGTTGATTGCGATGCCAGTCGTAGACGCAAAAGGTCGCGGGGGCGTTGTGGGGAATCGTGTAGTTGTTGTAGTCGATGCCCCAGCCGTAGTGGCCGTATTGGTGATCGAACCCTTGCCCCATGGGCAGATGCTCGGGCAGCCATTCGCCGAGGTGCCACTTGCCCATGATGGCGGTGAAGTAGCCGGCTTCGCGGAGCGCTTCGGGCAGCATGCGCTCCGCAGAATCAAGGCCATGGATGCGGCGGGTGGGGGTTCCGTCGGGCAAATGGGCGAGCTTCATGCCGAGCTTGGCCAGATAGCTGGGCTTGCCGAAGTCTTCGCTTCGCCAGTCCATCCACTGGCGGAAAGGATATCGGCCGGTCAACAGCGCCGACCGGGTGGTGGCGCAGACAGGCGTCACGTAGAACTGGGTCATGCGCATGCCTTGCGCGGCCAGCCGGTCGATATGGGGCGTCAGCTCCGGATCGCCGCCATTGAAGCCGGGATCGGCCCAGCCCATGTCGTCGGCGAGAAGGAAGATAATGTTGGGCTGGGAGGGGGCTGCCGGAGGGCCGTCGACGGCGCGGGCGGTGGACAGGGGGGCGAGAACCAGGATGGCAACGGTAATGAGGTATCGCATGGTGCTATTTCGACGTGATGCGAGCTATCGATCGTCCAGGCCGCCGGGGCTGCTATCAGCGAGCTGTTCAGGACGCATACTTGACGTGAACGCGTCGTCGCCCTGGACCTTCTTGAGCAATTCGGACAGCCGCTGGACTACGTCGGGATGCTCGGCGTAGACGTTGCGGGTTTCGGAGGGATCCGATTCGAGATTGTACAGTTGGCCGGGCGGGCCGCCTTCTTTGGCCGGGTCGAGATCGCGGGGATGGGTGAACCCGCCGGAGCCGCGATGGGGAATCAACTTCCAGGGGCCCTGGCGGATCGCAAACACGCCCCAGAGCGAATGGTGCACGGCGAAGTCGCGGACCGGCCGGTCGGGTTTCACGTTCAGCAAGGCCGGGAGGATATTGCGGCTGTCGGGGCCGGCTTCGGGCGGCAGTTCCGCGCCGACGATGGCGGCTGCGGTGGCGAGCAGGTCAGTCAGTTCAATTAACTCGTCACTGACCGTGCCGGCGGGAGTCTTACCGGGCCAGCGGACAACGAAGGGGACGCGGTGGCCGCCTTCCCAGATATCGGCTTTCGTGCCGCGGAGATGGGCGTTTCCCTGGTGGCCGAACTCGCGGATGTGGGCCCCACGGCCGCGGATTTTGTAGTGCTTGAGGTCGTCGGTTTCCTTGGCCTCCCAGTAATGGTAGAGCCCGCCGTTGTCGGAGGTGAAGAGCACGAGAGTATTATCGGCCAGACCGTTATCGTCGAGGGTGTCGAGAATGGCTCCTAAGAATGCGTCGGTTTCGACGACGAAGTCGCCGTATTCGCCGGCCTGGCTCTTGCCGCGATACTCGGAGTTGACGACCACCGGCAAATGCGGGGATGTAAGGGCAGCATAAAGGAAGAAGGGCTTCGCGCCGGTTGCGGCAGCCTGTTTTTCGATGAAGGCCACGGCCTCTCCGGCCAGCCGGGGCATGACGCCGTGAATCGTGAAGTCGGGCGAGCGAACCCCCTCGTCGACCGCCATGAAGTTGGTGTCTCGCATTCTTTCCTGATGGAGCACGGGAAGGTGCAGAGGGCGGTCGCCCTGCAGGTAACAGAACGGCGACATGTTGAGCGAAGCTGAGATGCCGAAGTAGTGATCGAAACCGACGGCCGTGGGGCCGCCGGTGAAGGGCTTCGTGTAGTCGACATCGTCGCCCCCGCGCGGCGGTCCTTTGCGATCCGGCGGGACCGCCGAAACCGGCTCGCCGTTCTTGTCCGTCCAGCCAAGGCCGAGATGCCACTTGCCGACCGCTGCAGTGGCGTAACCGTGCTGCTTCAGCAGCGAAGCCACGGTGACCTGGCCCGGTTCGATCAGCGGCGGATCGAAGCCGTCCAGCACCCGCTCCTTCAGCCGCGTCCGCCAGCAGTAGCGTCCGGTGAGCAGGCCGTAGCGGGTAGGCGTGCAGACGGCCGAGGGCGTGTGGGCGTCGGTGAAACGCATGCCTTCCGCGGCCAGGCGGGCGACGTTGGGTGTTGGGATTTTGGAATGCGGATTGTTGCAGGAGACGTCGCCATAGCCGAGGTCGTCGGCGAGTACGACGATGATGTTGGGTTTGTCGGCAGCCTGGCTCTCACCTGCAGAAGCGCACAGGCACCAGGCGAGAAGGCCGCTTAGCAAAACGAAACGAGGCATGGTTGAATCCGCAGGTCATGGGGCAAGGGATGCGTCAGTAATCGGCGCCGGTGAGGCTCTGTTCGACCGACCGCTGCCATTGGTGCAGTTCGGCAGTCATGCGTTTCACCACGTCAGGATGTTGTGATGAAATGTTCGTTGTTTCCTTGGGGTCAGCGAGCAGGTAATTCGGGGCAAAGGCACCCGAGCGGTTTGCATGGCGGCCGGTCATTACGCTGGCCCGAGTGGGCGAGCAATTGGGCGAGGCGGCGTAGAAACGGTCGAACCGCAGGCCCCGGGCAGCCATTTCATCGAGCACGGGGGTTTTGAGGTGTGGGTGGCCGTTGTAGCCGGTCTCGCCCCAGCCCTGGTCGTCGGCCATGACCAGGACAATGTTGGGGCGGCTCGCGGAGGAGTCTTCCGCCGCGGCGATCGGTGAAGCGGTGCACCAACCAATCACAGCCCAGGCGGCTGACAACTCGATGGACAGGCGTGGCATTTTGGCGTCTCCGGAGAGGACCCAGCTACGGCAGTCTCGGCTTTCGCGGTGTGACGCCGTCGTCTTCCACCGGATAGACCGCATCGTGCTGTTCGAGGGCGGCAATCAGGCCTTGCATCATCCGGTGAAGTTGCTTCGGTTGCGAGGCGGCGAGATCCTGCTGTTCAAACGGGTCCGCCGCAAGGTTGAAGAGCTGGTAGTGCGAGCTGCCGGACACTTCGGTGGGAAAGTAGTGATAGATGACCTTCCACGGTCCCTCGCGGTAGCAGGTGAAGTAGTCGGTGCGGTGGGGCGCGTGCGGGTAGTGCATCAGAAATGCCTCCTTGCGGCCGATGTCAGGCTCGCCGGTCAGCAGGGCGTCGAGGCGCTTGCCGTCGACCGCGTGATCCGATGGCGACTGGAGGTCGACCAATTGGAGGATCGTGGGGAACAGGTCGAAAACCGCGGCCTGTTGGCTTTGGATTGCGCCCGCGGCGATGGGCAACCGTTTCTGGTGTGGGCTCTTGGCATCTGCCTTCGCCCAAGCTGCGATGAACGGCACGCGCATGCCGCCTTCGTAATGGGCGCCCTTTCTGCCGCGCAACGGGGCCGCGCAAGCGACGTCGTGCTGGTGGCCGAGCGGTGCGTCGGAGCCGTTGTCGCCGAGGAAGAAGACGAGCGTGTTGTCGGCAATGCCCAGAGCATCCAGATGGTCGAGCACGTCGCCGAGCGATTTATCCATGCCCTCGATCATGGTCGCAAAGGCCTTGGCGGGCTCCGGCTTGTCGGAATCCTTGTAGTGGTCGGCAAAACGAGGATCACTCTGGAACGGCGCGTGTACCGCATAGTGGGCGAAATAGAGGAAAAACGGCTTGTCGGCCTTCACGGCGTCGGCGACGTGCGACTTGGCCTCGATCGTGAGCGCCTCGGTGAGAAACGTCTCGGTGCCGTGGTACTTTTCAAGACCCGGAACGGCGCTCCGCGCGCGCCGGGTGCCGTGGCCGTAGTTGTCCTTGCCATAGTAGCTGCCCGGTGCGCCGATGGAGGCGCCACCCACGTTGATATCGAAGCCGAGATTCCCCGGATCGGCTCCTTCAAACTCGCGCGGGCCGAAGTGGCCCTTGCCGACATGGATCGTGCGGTAGCCGTTCGCCTGCATGAGGCGTGCCAAGGTGACATCGTCTTTCTCCAGGCCTTTCCAGTTCCACTGCGGCGGACCTTGGGGGCCGGCGTTGTCCTTGTCGGGGTTGATCCAGTTCGTGGTGCGGTGGCGGGCGGCGTTCTGGCCCGTCATGATGCAGATCCGAGTGGGCGAGCAGACGCTCATGGCGTAGAAGTTGTTGAAACGGATGCCGCGGGCGGCGAGGCGGTCCATGTTCGGAGTTCGGTAGTAGTCGTTGAGCGGATAGCGCTTCGGCTGGCCGGCCGCATCGGTCAGAAACGGCACGGAGGTGTCCATGACGCCCATGTCGTCGACGAGAAAAACGACGATGTTGGGCCGCTCGGCGGCGGCGACAGACAGACACGGCAAGAGCAGGAGGAATAAAAGAACGAAGGCGAGGCGGTTCATGGTCGGTCTCCTTATGGAACGAGAGTAAAGGATAAGGGATAAGGGATAAGGGATAAAAGGGGTGACGAGCGGTATGGCCGTCGTCCCTTACCAATCATCCGTCCCTACCCCCTCTCTTCTTGGGGTCATGTCCTTTTTCAACGGATCGCATCTTTTATCCCTCATCCCTGCTTCCCCCGCGGCTTCGCTTTTGCCTTGGCCTTTGGGGCGGCGCGGCGGGCGGGGAAGGACGCGGGCGGGTCTTGGGCGGGCACTTTCAGTTCCGCGCGGAGGCGGTCCAGTTCGGTGTGCAACGACGCCCGCGTGTCGGCATAGGCCAGATCGTCGTAGACGTTTTTCAGCTCTCGCGGGTCGCGCTGCCGGTCGATCAGGGTCCAATAGTCCATCTCCGGCTCGTAGAAGTGGAAGAGCTTGTAACGATCGGTGACGACCCCGTAGTGCCGTCGCACGCTGTGGGCGCCGGGGAACTCGTAATAGTGGTAGTAGAAGCTGGTGCGCCAATCCGCGGGCGTTTTGCCTCGCAGCAGCGGCACCAGACTGCGACCTTGCATATCGGGAGGAACGGGCAGGCCGGCCACCTGGAGGAAGGTCTCGGGCAAGTCAAGGACGGAAACCAACGAGCTGGAGCTGCTGCCGGGCTCGGCAACCCCAGGCCATCGCACCAACAAAGGCGTGGTGAGCGATTCCTCGTAGATCCAACGCTTGTCGAACCAGCCGTGCTCGCCGAGGTAGAATCCCTGGTCGGAGGAGACAATGACGATGGTGTTTTCGGCGATCCGTTCCTCGTCAAGGTAATCCAGGATCCGTCCCACCGCTTCGTCCACGGCCTTGACGCAGCCGAGATAGTCGTGCAGGTAGCGCTGGTAGCGCCAGCGGACGAGGTCCTTGCCGGCGAGATTGGCCCGCCGCATGGCCTCGTTGCGCGGCTCATAGTAGGCGTCCCATTGGCGGCGCTGCTCGGGATTGAGGTAGGGCGGCGCGACCAGCTTGGCGTCGCGATCCGTGAACGTTTTCTCGAGCGTCATGTCCTGCTCATGCTCGGCGCGACCGCGGCCGGAGTAGTCGTCGAACAGCGTGTCGGGTTCGGCGAATTGCCGGTCCGCGTTCCAGCCGAGGTGCCGCAGCGCGGGCGCCCACTCGCGGTGCGGGGCTTTGTGCTGGCTCATGAGGAGAAAGGGTCTGCTCTTGTCGCGGTTCTTGAGCCACTCGATGGAAAAATCGCCGATCAGGTCGGTGGTGTAGCCGGTATGCTGGACCTTTTCGCCGTCGCGAATCATCGGCGGATTGTAGTAGATTCCCTGGCCGGGCAGGATGTGCCAGTGGTCGAAACCGACGGGGTCGCTGTCCAGGTGCCACTTGCCAATAACGGCGGTTTGGTAGCCGGCTTTCTGCATCAGCTTGGGGAAGGTCTGCTGGGAGCTGTCGAAGCGGTTGCCGTTGCGCAGGAAACCATTGATGTGGCTGTACTTGCCGGTCTGGATCACGGCACGGCTGGGGCCGCAAATCGAATTGGGAACCAGGCAGCGGTCAAATCGCATCCCTTCACGGGCGATGCGGTCCATGTGCGGCGTGGCGAGGAGTTTCAACGGGTGACCATACGCGCTGATGGCCTGCGTGGTCAGATCGTCGGCGAAAATGAAGATGATATTCGGCTTTCGCGCGGAGTCCGGGGTCTGGGCCGAGATGGCCGGGGTGGCCGGAATCAACGCCAGCGCGGCGAGAACAGGGATAAGCAGATGTCGCTTCATGATCGGGCCTTTCGTTTCTTCTTCGCTTTCGGGGCCGGCAATTTCTTCATCTGTTGTTCGAATTGACGATCAACTTCGGCGGGGCGGGCATCGTTGAAACGGTCGAGCACCCCTTGCAAGCTTCTGGCTGCCGCTGCGGCTTTACCTTGAAGCTCGGCGACCTCCAAAGACATTGTTTCATCCGGATCGGCTGCCAAATCGAAGAAGCGGCCGTCGCGGTAGAGTTTGTAGTGGTGGTCGAAGGCGAATTCACGGACGGTCATGTCCGCGCGCTGGCGTGGGGAGTACCAGCAGTAGAGCCACGAGCGCGGCGTGCCCTGTTTACCTTGCAGTTGCGGGAGGAAACTGACACCATCGATGCCGGCGGGCACGGCTGCGCCCGCCGCCCGGCAGATGGTGGGCAGGAAGTCGGCCGTGCTGACCAGGTCGCCGTTGACGCAGCCCTGCCTGATTACGGCGGGCCAACTCACGATGAGCGGCACGTGGGTGCCGTGGCGAGTGGTGGTACCCTTGCCGCCGCGGTAGTCGCTGCCTCGGAAGCGGCTGGTCACGGTGCCGTGCGTGCCGTTGTCGCCGGTGAACATCAGGAGGGTGTTTTCGCGGATGCCAAGCTCGGCGAGCTTCGCGTCGACGCGGCCGATCATCTTGTCCATCCACGCGGTCATGTCGGCAAAATGCTTGACGTCGCGGTTTACCTTCTCGCCAATCGCCTTTGGATCCCAGTCCGGGCTGTCGGGCGTGGGCTGGAACGGATCGTGCGTAAGGATCATCGGATAGTAGAGAAAGAAGGGCACGTCCTTGTGGCGGGTGATGAAATCCAGGGCGAATTGGTTGACGAGTTCCGGGCCATACTGGCCATTGGCAAAGTCTTTCTCGACGGCGTCGTACTCCAGGCCCGGGTTGGCATAACGAGGGGGACGGCGGGTGTGCTGCCAGAGACAGGACTCGTCGAAGCCGAAGTGCCGGGGCGAGTCCTTTTCATGTCCGAGCTGCCATTTGCCGCAGACGGCGGTAGCGTAGCCGGCCTGCTTGAGCAAATGGGCGAAGGTGGTTTCCGATCGCGGCAGGACACCGAATTTGAAGTAGTTTCGGACGTTGTAACAGCCGGTCATGAGTTGGACGCGTGTTGGCGTGCAGAGCGGTAGCGTATGGCACTGCTCGAATCGGATGCCGGCGGCGGCCAGACGGTCGAGATTGGGGGTCGAATACGACTGGCCGCCGTTGGCCGTCACGCACTCATAGCCGAAGTCGTCGGCCATGATGAGGATGACGTTCGGTTTCGAAGTCGGCTCTGCGCCCGCGGCGGCTGCAACCGCAGCGAAGAGGAGAGAGAGCCCGAGGAAAAAGCGTATTTTTCTGTTCATGATCATTCGCTCCACCTGGTAACAACCCTCCGCTCGGTGACCGGCCACCACTGGGCCAGTTTCTCAGCGAGACGAGCAACCACTTCGGGATGCGCGGCAGCAATGTTCTCGTTTTCATGCGGATCCGCCAGCACGTTGTAGAGCTGGGGGCGCGGGTCCGTGCGGGGATGGTGACGGCCGTAGCGGCCGACTTTGCCGTCGTAGGTCAAGAGAAGCTTCCATTTGCCCTCGATCACCCAACGGTAGAGGAGGCTTTCTTCGGGCTTGTCGATGTCGGCCACGTCGTGGGCGAAGTTTTCGCCGAAGACCACGTCGCGAGGCGTGGGTTTGCCGGATTTCAAGATTGGAAGCAGGTTGTAACCGCGCAGGTTTTCGGGAACCGCCGCACCCGCTGCGGCAAGGGCGGTGGGGACGATATCAACGCTCGAGCAAAGCTGCTCCCCACGGTTCCCGGGCTGGATTACGCCAGGCCAGGAAAACATGATCGGCTGGCGAACGCCGCCTTCGTTGGCCGACTGCTTGGAACGCGGAGCGAAGCCGGGACTGTCCGGCTGCTGAATCCAGCCGTTGTCGGCGATGTAGACGACCAGGGTGTTCTTGGTCAGGCCGTCGGCGTCGAGCTTGCCGAGCAACTGGCCGCACGTTTCGTCGAACCACTCGACCATCGCGTAGTAGCGGGCGACGAAGTCGGACTCGATGCCTTTCGACTTGTACTTCTGGAAGAGGCGGTCCGGAGGGGTGTGAGGAGAATGCGGCATGAACGGCGCATACCAGACGAAGAACGGTTTTTTCTCCGCAGTTGCTTGATCGATAAACTCCAAAAGCGGAACCATGCCTTCGCGGCCGATCTTGAGGCCGTCGTCTCCGTGGCGCCCGCCGGGCTCGGGGAAGCCGCGGGTCATGCCGTGCGTGAAACCGCCGCGACGGTAACTCCCCTCCCACCACTTGCCGGATTGATGGCTGAGATAGCCGAGTTCGCCGAGCCGGCGGGGAATGGTCGGATGCTTGTCGATCCGGGAGATCAGTTTCTCGCGAAGCGCCGCATATTCGGTAGGCTCGCCGCGTTTTGCTTTTCGGCCGGGGCCGGCCATGGAAGGAAGCAGAGCGGGATCGTTGCCGCTGATCTTGTGCTGATGGGCGTAGAGGCCGGTGGCCAGCGTGGCAAGCGCCGGGCGGCAGAGCGCCGTGGGCACGTAGCCGCGCGTGAAGATGGCGCTACGGGCGGCGAGCTTGTCGAGACTCGGGGTTTCGAGGTCCGGGTGGCCCATGAAGCCGTAGTCGGTCCACGCGTGATCGTCGGAGATGATCAAGACGATGTTGGGCCGCTGCGGGTCGGCAGCGAACGCGGCGAGGGGGCCGAGAAGACAGCATGCGAACGCGAAAATCGCTTTCATAGTAGCTGACCTTTGTTGTCGTTCCAGGGATTTTTCTTCTACTCCATTAGCGTCAATGTTACTCGGCGGACGTCCATGACTGATTTGCCGGGGATTTCCAGGGCGCGGAGGGTGAGTGAGCCCTGGCCGGCTTTGAGGTTTATTTCACCCAGGGTGAGCGTCCGAAATTCCTTCATTTGGCTTTCTCCGGGCGGGCGGGGGAGCGTGTCCTGGTTGGTGTAGAGGGGCGGATCCCAACCGGAAGCGACCTTGCCGGTGAGGCGGCGGCCGCCAAAAGAGAGTTCGACCGTCGAGCCGGCGTCGGGAATGGGACACGTGTAGTCGACGGTTACCTTGTAGCGGCCAGTCGTATGGACGTCGACGAACCAGACCATGCTGTCTTCCTTGCTGGTCCAGTTGACGAAATAGGAGGAGTTGGGCGCGCGAGCGCTGCGCTGGACCCCGCCGCGAGGTTCGCCATCGCGGGCCGGGAGCATGGTGATGGGGAATTCGCGATAGCCGACGGGAATCGGGCGGGTGTCGACGGCGCCGCCGTCGGCCCGGCGTTTGGCCTTGCCTTGAGGCTTTTCGGTGGCCTCGGCGTCCTCCGGATACATCTCCTGATGCCATGCTTTCGCCGCTTGGGCGAGCTTTGCCGCCAGTTCGGGTTCTTTTTCGTCGATCGGCGTTGTCTGGCCGGGGTCGGCGACCATGTTGAAGAGCCGCCCACGGTCGTCGAGGCGGTGGTTTTGCGTGCGGACGCTGACCTTGCGGTTCCAGGTGCTGAAGATCATGCGGTCGGGCCAGTCGACGTTCCGGTTTAGAAGGAGCGGCGAGAGGTCGCGGCCATCGAGCGGCTTGTCGCCGACGCGAGCGATGCCGGCCAGGGCGGTAAGCGTCGGCAGCAGATCGACGGCGCCGCTGATCTGGGTGACCGTGCGGCCGGCGGGCAGTTTGGCAGGCCAGCGGATGTAGCAAACCGAGCGGATGCCGCCCTCGTCGGTGCTGCCCTTGCGGCCTTTCATACCGCCGTTAAACCGCCAACTGTTGGGTCCGTTGTCGGAGAAGTAGAGGACAATGGTGTTTTCCGCCAGCCCGAGTTTTCGGAGCCTCAAGAGCACGCGACCGACGTTCCAATCCTGGTTTGCCAGCATGGCCAGCGCACAGCGGGTCTGGTCGACTTCTTCCTGCTGGGGCAGGGTGGCGGGCTGCGTGATGGGCTTGTCTTTGTACCGCTGCCAATACTCGTCGGGCGCGGCCCAGGGCGAGTGGGGCGTGGTGAACGGCACGTAGCAGAAGAACGGTCGCCGCTTGTTGTTTTCGATGAACTCCAGCGCGCGGTCGGTGCAGACGTCGACGATGTAGCCTTTGGTGCGAACGATACGGCCACGGCTGTCCTCCAACGGCGGGTCGAAATACTCACCCCAATGGCCGGCGGTGTGGCCGAAATATTCGTCGAAGCCACGGGCGGTCGGGTGGTAGGGCCATTGGCTGCCGTTATGCCATTTGCCGAAGCAGCCGGTGGCATAACCGGCCGCCTGGAAGGCTTCGGCGACCGTGTTCTCATCCAGGTCGAGCCGCTCCTGACCGGTGGACGTGCCATAGACGCCGCCGCGGGGATGGTAGCGCCCGGTGAGGAACTCGGCCCGCGTCGGCGAGCAGACGGGGCAGACGAAGAAGCGGTCGAGCGAGACGCCGCCTTTGGCGAGCGAATCGATATTCGGCATGCGCGCGGCGACATTGCCGGAGTGCGGGTAGTCGCCCCAGCCGGCATCGTCGGCCAGGAAAACGAGGACATTAGGCCGAGATGGAGTGTTTGTCGACTCGGCTGACGACGAGGCAGTCCAGACGCTGCAGAGGATTGCCGCGAGGGTCGAGAATCGCTTCAGGCGTTTCATGTTGTGCTGCAATGTGGTGTGAGTTTAGGGGTTCGCGCCTTGGTTTTTTGCAGGAGCTTTAGCATACAGGCCCGTGAGACGGGGTTCAACGATTCGGGCGGGATACGGCTCGCTCCAGGAAGCAGCGGGACCTACGAGGAGTCGTGGGATCGTTGGTGGACTTTTTGGACATGGCGGCTTTTCTGCGATCTGACTCGGGTGACGCCATCGGCCGGAAAGGCTTGGCGGGGTTGACCTTGTGATCAGGCGCGTGTGCACAAGTTCGCACCAGCCGATGGTCGGGTGTCTAAGAATTGGGGGTTTGAGGGTTGAGGGTTGAGGGTTGAGGCTTGAGGGTTGAGGGTTGAGGATCAGAGGTTTGGGAAGTTGCGTTGTGGGGTTGTAGGTGGCATGAAAAAAGCCTTCCGGCAGTGCTTTGGGAAGCAGCGGGGGCGGGCTCATGAGGAGGGGATTGGCACAGGAGTCAGCAGAGACCACGGAGGAGGATTGCTTGGCAAAGAATTCCGGGTGAGTTTGTGGGGGCGGGAGCCTGTGGCAGCCGCGTCCGGCGAAGTGGCCGCCGCGGGTACCGAGTACCGAGTACCGAGTGCGGAGTACCGAGTACCGAGGGCCGAGTACAGAATACAGAGTACCGAGTACGGAGCAGAAGGGCCGGGCGGGTGCAAGGCTGCGGTGTTCGGGCTAGGGGGTGTTGGCTGGATATGTGCCGACGTGATAGGCAGCAGTGAATATGGCCGTTGGCCAAACAACGCTTTCGACTCAACCCACCTGGGGAGTTTCCCCAGGCTACGGTGAGAAGAGGCCTTCGGCCAAAAAGAAAACGCACTCCTTTTCACGAGCAGTCTGCAGGAGAAACCAGATAAGGGACCCAAGGGTACGATGGCGATGGCCTTTGGCCAAAAATTGCGAGGAAACCAGAAGGGCAGGAGGCGGGAGCGGTGGAGGCGCCTCGGCCCTGGATGGGTCAGGCGGTATCTTTGATTTCGACCTGGTACTCTGCCTTCAACTGCCGGATCGCGTCGGATACGCCGGATTCGTACTGCTTGAGGTAGCTCAGCGTGAGGTTTTGACGATCGAGTTCGACCGGACACTTGTTCTCCGCAAGGATGCGGTGGAACTTGTCGAGGAACTCGGGATCGGGACAGACCAGTTGCACCCGGGTGACGCGGGTCAGGACGACGCTGGTCTTACGGGCAGGCCGTGCCTTCCGCTGGTCAGCGGCTTTGGGAAAGCGAGTGTTCGCGGACTTGGGCAGCGGCGAAAAGCTTTCGGCGGCATGTCGGATTCGCAGCGGCATGAGTTCCCGCCGCTCCAGTTCCGCGAACAGCTTCTCGGGGGAGTGGACGATGCGGACAGCCGAGCCGAGGCGCTCGACGGTAAAGGGATCGGCCGCCGGAACATCCTGGTCGGACTCCAGGACCGCACAATCGTTGTAGAGCACGAATTTCTCGCCGTGTTCGGACCAGGCGGACAGCTCGCGGGCCACGTTGGCGGGCAGTTCCCCGCCCGTGAGCTTCCGCAGCACGGCGGCCGGGTCGAGGTCGGCCCGCGCGGCGCAGGCGGCTGCCACGCTTTGCTTCTGAAGCTTCAAGACGATCGCCTTGTCTTCCGAGACGGTTTCGCACAATGGGTGGAGCTGCGAGAGAACCGCCGCGGGATACACCTCGGACTCGACATAGACGTCGAAGTTGGGGGTGACCGTGATGCGCGGCACCGGGATCTGCCCGCGCAGGGCATGGCCGAGCAGTTCGCTGGTGCGAAAGGCTTTGAGGCAACCCAAGGACGGGTAGACCGGCTTGGGACAGTCGGGCAGGTAAGCCACGTCGACATAGCGCAACAGCAGCGGAATGCCCTCGAGGAACCGCTCGACGTACCGCCCCTCGACGCGTTCGAATGCATCGGGATCATCGTCGTGGATATTGATTTCGTGGCCCCACCACTCCTTGCCTTCATGGAAATTGCCATAGCGACCCCTCTCCGACTCGCTCTTTTTCGCGAAGGTGGGTTTCGCGGGGATGAGGAAGTAGCGGTGGTTCTTCTTGAGATCCGCAATCAGCGAGGCCGTGCTCAGCCATTGGCCGACCGGGCATTCGGCCAGCCGCTGGAGCAGAAAGCGGCGGACGGCCGTGAAATCGATCGTGGGCACGACGCCGAGCGCCGAGCCCCACGACGTGAAGCTTTCGAGCCGGCCCAGCACGCTCGTGCTGAAGAACTCGCTTCCCCCGCCCTGGGTCCGTTTGAGCAGCTTTTCCAGGAGAAACGTCTCTTGTTTCGCGGGGGCCAGTGCACGGTACTTCTCGTACGGCTGCGCGAGCACCTCGATGTAGTTATCCGGGAATGAGGGAGACTGGCTCGTGTAGCCGGCGTACTCGCCCGTGGTATCGTAGCGGACGAAACCGAGTTCGAGGGCGAGATGGTCGACAAAGACCAGCCAGTTCGACCAGCCGTAGCCTTCCACATCGTCCGTCGCGTCCGGTTCCGACATCAGCTTCGCCAGGCGGCGGGCATCGGCTTTGCTCAGGCTGTTGTCGCGGTGGGCGCGTTTGACTTCGCGATGGGCGACGTAGTCGACGAAGACGTGAAGGTCGCGCCGCAGGTCCGGCAGGCGGGTCGGAATGTCCAAGCCGGCGACGTCGATTGTGTCAAGAGTCACGGTGTGCGGCCTCCTTGATGACATGTCCCGACTTTGCCACGATCCGCCTGACTTCCGCGGTCGCCTGGAGGGGAAAGGCGATGAATTCGTCGCCCAGGGAAACGACGCGGTCGCCCAGGGCCTTCTCGAGAGCAACCCTCAGGCTCAAGTCGCCGACGCGGGCGACGGACAGCTTTTCGTGGAGAATCGTTTTGCCCCGGCGGCGCTGGACCGTCTGGAACGCCTCGTGAAACTCCGGGGAGTTTTTGCGGAGCCATTCGGCCGGCGAAAGCGATGCAACGGCGTCGGCCGCCCTGCCGAGCTTGACCAGATTCGGCGCGATCAACAGCGAGGGTCTGCCGGCCGGCGCGGGCCGCTGGTCGGAGATCGTCACCAGCGCTTCGAGGGACTCGAACCCGACGGTGTTCAAGTTCACCACAACACTGCCGTCGGGCAAGACATTCAGGTATTCATCCGGTCGAACGTCTGCGTCCACCGGAGGTGGGACAAGCCGGTAGTACGATTTGCCTTCGGATTCCTGCCGTGCCAGGCGGCCCCACCGCCATCCGCTCTCGCATACCGCATGGCTATCGATCTCTCCCGAGCAGAAGACCTCGAGAGGTTCGCGGAGCGCGTCGGGATCGCACCAAACACCCGGTTCGAGCCGACCAAGGATATAAGCCGCCGCGTCGGCGGGCGAAAGCGCGTAGGACTCCTCGGCCGTTCGTCGCTTGGGGGAACCCGTCTCGGCATGCCAGCCGCTGGTTTGCCACTCGAGCAGTCGGGCGGCGCGGAACGGCTCTCCGCTGAGGCGAAGTTCGCGGTCGACGATTTCCAGCTTGTAGCCGCCGGTGGTCGCAGGCGCACGCGGATCGACGACGCTCTTCAGCTTGGCGCGAGCGACGCCGCTTTGCCAGTCGCCGCTGCCATCGAAGCGTCTCACGCGGTCGATCAAGGGCGGCAGGTGGTGAGCAAACTGGGTGGGCAGCAGAAACCGCCATCGCTCCATGGTGGTTTTCTTCGAGAACGTCTCGGGGGCAAACGCGAGAAGGAGGACGCCTCTGCGGACCAGCCGTTCTCTGGCCTTGGCGAAGACGCTTTGGAAACGCTGGGTGAAGGTGCCGTACGACCAGTTTTCTCGCTTGGGCGGGGCGATGGGCGTGAAGAACGAAACGTCGACCGGCTTGCTCAGCGCGCTCAACTGGTGCAGAAGAGCCACCTCGGTGCGATCGAGTGTCGCCATCGCGGCGGCAATGCCGGTTTCGGTAAGGAAGAGGCTCTCCAACAGGCTGCGCGATGAAGTGGCTTGGCGCGGCAGTTGGCGGGCCTTGCAGACGGCCTTGACGTCGGCATCGCTGAGAACCTCGTGGCACATCCGGTGCAACATTTCCGACTGCTTCATGAGCAGACCCTCCTGCGACTGGGATAGGAGGTCTTTTATTGGCGTTCGAAGACGACCTGCCCTTGCCCCTCGTGGGGCCAGCGGATCGAATCTCGCGCCGTGGCCCAGTTCACTTCGATCGTCGTGGCGGCGGCTGTCCGGTTGACGGTTATATCCGGTTCGCGAACGTCGGCCGGCAGAGGCGCCAGGACAGCGGCGAAACGCGGGGCCGCGTGGTTCACAAGCGCGCGCATGCGCGGAAAGGAGGCGGGGCGGCGGCCGTCGCCGGGTTCATAGCGATCTACGGAAAGACCTGCCGGTGCGGCGGCATTGAGACAGACCACCATGCGCGCGGCGGCCGGGGCGTCGTGCCGTACCATCGGGGCCTCGACGCGGGCCTCCGACGCTCGGCCAAGCAGGGCTGGAAGACGGTCGTCGGCCGGAGGTTCCGCCTCAACGGGAACCAGCGCCACCACGTCTACTTGGGCCTCGCGTTCCCGCGTCGCGAATGTCACTTCGCACGGCCCGGCGCGGAGCTCGAAGACGCGAGGTTCGGCGTTGACGCCATGGGCTACGGCGCCCCAGGTCCACGTCCGGCTGTTGGGCATGTGCCACTCGACACGTGCCTGGTTGCCGACATGTACGAAGAACGAATCGCTTTTGCCGCGTTCCGCGCTGCCCGCCGCAACTCGTGCCCAGACACGGTAGGCGCCGGCCGCGGGGACCTTGAAGGTCCAGGTGCAGCGCCCTGATCCCTCCGCATCGGCGGGCGTGGAGAGGTACGCATGGCTGAGGACCGTGCGCGGCTCGATGAGAAAGCCCGTGTCGCGCTCGGTGATCTGCATCTGGGGCCAGGTGAGCATCTGCCAGGTGTACTCGCGAGGCCGCTGGGCGGTGCCGATGTCGTCCAACAGGACGGCATAGGGAGGCACGCCGCGGTCCGGCCGGGGAAACAACGCGTGGCGCAGCGCCCGCTCGACGCCCGGCCCGGGTTGCCCCCGCGAGTTGGCGTTGTAGGCGGGCGTGCAATCGGCCAAGGCATAGCCGCACGAATCCTCGCCCACGAATCGCAGAATACTTCCGTCGGTCCCCAGGCCGCTGCCGCTGGGAGCCTGCCCCTGGCCGTCGATGAGAATGCAATTGTGGGCCAGGGTGTGGTCCCGGCTGAGGGGCCGGCTGCGGTCGTTTCCGTAGCCGGCGTCGACGGCCCAGCGGTAGCCGTAGCCATAGAGCGTGAAATGGCCTTTGTCGCCCTGGTTGTGGGTCACCGGATAGAATGGGCCGGCCTCGATGGAAAACATGATGTCGTTGACGTCCCATCCCGTCCGCCAGATACACAGCCCGCGCCCCTCGAAATGCAGGCTTGACGGCAAGTCGGTCTCGCGCGGCCCCGTCGG
Organism: Thermoguttaceae bacterium; assembly: GCA_040768665.1. Lineage (GTDB taxonomy): Bacteria > Planctomycetota > Planctomycetia > Pirellulales > Thermoguttaceae > JABWBD01. The sequence goes on along the minus strand of JAXGMN010000024.1, from coordinate 36,332 downwards.
CGGCGCGCCGGAATCGAACAGCATGTCCCATGGGGCCATCGGCCCGCCGCGCAGGTCATACAGCCAGCGGGCCAAACCGTCCTGGTTCGCCTCGGCCAGCAGGAGCGACTCGATGTTGGGCTCAGTGTAGTTCGAGTCGTTGCGTGCGTCCATGACCGTCTCGCCCGGCAGCAGCGACATGGCAAAGAACCGGGGAACACGCCGCAGGCGCGGATGGTCGAACAGATCCGGTCCGCCTCGGCGTCGCAATGCGCGGGCAAACAGCAGCGCATTGGACAGCCCATACTGCGCATAGCCGACGCCCTCGCAATACGCGCCCTCTTGGTCGAAGGCGCTGTCGAACCATCGCCGCAACACCGCGATGCAACGGTCCAACTGCTCGTCGGACATGTCGGGATGGCCGGCTCGGAGAGTCATCGCGAGCATGCCCGCCGCTCCGCCGCAAACGCCGTTGTAATTATGGACCCCATACCACCACGTCTTAGGTTCCTGCGCCTCGGCCAGGAAGTTTGCGAGGTAGCCTTCCGCGACCTCGCTGAACAGTGCGCGGTCTTCCGGTCCGAGATGGTCGTTGAAGAGATCGTGGCCGAGCGCCAGCCCCCGCATGAAATCGCCGCGGCCGCCGGCGAAGCCTCGCTTCATCCACTCCTGGCTGACCGGGAACCGGCGTGCCGCGGTCCTAAGCAACGTAGCACCTTTCTCGGCGAAGGCTTTGTCTCCCGTAACGTGATAGGCGGTTCCGAGGGTCTCCATCCATTCACTAAGGTTGCGTCCGATCCTGTGCCCGATCAGCATCTTTGCCCGCCGCGGGTCCTCTTGGCCCCAATCCCGAGGGACATCGGGGTCCACGACCTCGGCCGAGCGAAGAAAACCTCGCGCCTTGGCGAGATGGGCCTGCCAGGCCGCGGCATACGGCGGTTGCTCGATGCGAGCTCGAACGGCCGGCAGATCGCCGCCGGTGAACAGCAGGAAGGGACGCGCGGGAGAGTCGGCTTTCAGCGCCTCCACGCAGGTCCCGGCCAAGACCATAGCGATCAGGAATTTCCACGCCTTGGTGATCATGCCTCAATCTCCTCCTTGCTCCCGCGCCACCAATCGGCCCCTAGCGCTGATAGGCCTGCCACAGGGTGTTTTCGCGCTCGAGGGTCGTCTTTCCCTCGCAGATCACAAAGCGGGTTTTGTAGTCCAGCGGCTTACCTTTGGCCAGCGGGACAATCGTCTTGGCGGGAAAGGCCAACGAAGTGCAGGTCGAGCCGTAATAGCGGAAGTTGTTCGGATAGAGCGGCGTCGCCTTCGACTCGAACATCATGAGCGTCGTGAAGCCGGGCGTCTCGATCCCGGCGGCCGGGTACTTGCCGTAGAGGGCCATCCATGCAGCGTCGCCCAGCGCTGCCGGATCGACGACCCGCTGGGCGATCGCCAGGTCGTCGCCCCGCCACTTGTCCGGGTTCGGATGCACCGCGCGGAGCGAGAACTCCTTCACATCCGGATTCAACCGGACCGTCATGCCGCCGTAGCCGCCGTAATCGACTTTCTGGCGCCCGGTAATCGCCATGCCGTCGACCAAAGCCTCGAGCCTCACGTCAACGTCGACCGCGCGGCTCTTGGCCCCCGGCGCGCCTTGGGTTTTCGCGACACGGATTGTGACGATCTCCTTCACCACGGGGTCGGGCTCGTCGTCGTACCGCCACACGTTCACCGCCTGAAGTTCGGCGCCATCGGCATTGGCTTCCATCCTGGCGATTTCAACCGGATAGGCACGGATCTTGCAGACGGCCCAAAGGTCGCCGATCTTGTCGTTCCGGCGGACCTCGCACCAACTCCACCAGAGACTTCGGTGATGCAGATGATCTTTCGGATAGTCGGCGGTGAGCGGTTCGCCTTGGAAGCCGTAGAGCGGATGGATGTAGTCGCTCCGCTCGCCCCCGAAGCGGCTTCCGTCGGTGAAGTAGGCGCCGTTGTACGGCGTTTTGCCCTTGGAGAAATGATGCGCCTCGCCCCCCTCTGGGAGCGGAACCTCGCCGAATCGATAGGTCAGCACCGGCAGCCCATCCTCGGTGATCGTGTAGCTCTGCGTCGGCTCGTCGACGGAAAACGCCAAAGGCCCCGACGCCGCCGGAAGCGGCGCCGCGGCGAAAATCGCCATCAAAGCAAAAGCTCCGCGCCGGTAGTTCATCATAGGTTTCTTCTCCTCTCTTGCTTGATTCCGGGGCTGACTGTGCTTGTTTCTATTAGAGATTCCGCACGGTTGTGGCGTCAAGGTCTGGATTGCGGTAAACTCGTGGTGCCGACGTATTGCAGCAAGAGGAAACTTGGGAGAAAAAGGTCCAAGCTATGAACCGCAGAGCCCACCTGATCTTTTTGCTTTGGTCGCTTGCCTGTCCCTTGCGAGCCTTGGATGCGGTTGCCGCCGAACCACCGGCTGATCAGCTCAGCGGATCGCGGCCCAATATCCTGCTCATCCTCGTCGACGACATGGGCTATTCCGATATCGGCTGCTACGGCGGCGAGATCGCTACGCCCAACATCGACGCCCTGGCCGCCGGCGGCGTCCGCTTCACCCAGTTCTACAACACCGCCCGCTGCAGCCCCACGCGAGCCTCGCTCATGACGGGCCTCTATCCGCACCAGGCCGGCATGGGCTATCTCGACAGCCTCAGCAAACCGGAGTCTCAAGGCACGCACGGCCGATTGCACGACCGCTCGGTGACCATCGCCCAGGTGCTTGAGCCGGCGGGCTACCACACGTCGATCGTCGGCAAGTGGCACCTTGGCCAGCATCGCGGCACGCCGCCCTGGGAGCGAGGCTTCCGGCGCACGGCCACCACCCAGTTCGGCGAACTCTACTTTCCACGCGAGCGGAGCCCCGAGGCAGCCAAGTATGTCTATCTCGACGGCCGCAAAGTCCCGGCCGATTCCTCCGAAGTCGGCAAAGGCGATTGGTATTCCACGCTCATGTTCACCGATTGGGCTTTGCGATTCGTCGACGACGCCCGTTCGCAGAACAAGCCGTTCTTTCTCTACTTCGCCCACGGAGCGCCCCACTTCCCGCTGAAGGCCCCGCAGGAAGTGATTGCCAAGTACCGCGGCAAGTACATGGCCGGATGGGACAAGCTCCGCGAAGAGCGTTACGCTCGACAGAAGCAACTCGGCATCATCCAGAACAACTGGCCCCTGAGCCCGCGACCCGACGACGTGCCCGCCTGGGAGAACCTGACGGATGAAGAAAAGGACCGGTTCGACCACATCATGGCCGTCTACGCCGCCATGATCGACTGCATCGACCAGAGCGTCGGCCGCATGGTCCAGGGGCTGAAAGAGCGTGGGATGCTCGAGAACACGCTGATCCTTTTATTGAGCGACAACGGCGGCAACGCCGAGAGCGGTCCGCGCGGCATTACAGAAGGCGACTCGCTGGGCGGGCCCGATTCCCGGGTCTTCTTGGGTATGTGCTGGGCCACGCTCAACAATACGCCGTGGCGCCGCTACAAGCACTTCACCCACGAAGGCGGCATTTCCACGCCGCTGATCGCCCACTGGCCCGCCGGCATCCCCGCGGACCGCAATGGCCAACTGGTTCACCAGCCCGGGCATCTGGTCGACATCATGGCCACGGCCGTTGACCTCGGCGGCGCGACCTATCCGGCGCAGTGCAATGGCCAATCGATTCTCCCGGCGGAAGGAATCAGCCTCGCTCCGGCCTTCCTTGGCCGGCCTCTTCGTCGCGACAAACCGATCTTCTGGGAGCACGAGGGCAACCGCGCCGTCCGCAGCGGACCGTGGAAGGCCGTGATGAAGTTCCTGGGGTCCTGGGAGCTGTACAACATCGACGCCGACCGCACCGAGCAGCACGATCTCGCGGCAGAGCATCCCGAAAAGGTCCGCGAGTTGGCCGCCGCCTGGGAATCCTGGGCCGCTGCCGGCTTTGTCGATCCCTGGGAAGGCGGCCCGCGGACCGATTGGGGCGCCGAGATCGGACCGGAGCCGAATCCGCCGCAGGTCCAGGGAAAAGCCTTCACTGTCCATGCGACGATCGAGAGCCCGAAACCGCACGGTGTCGTGCTGGCCCACGGCGGCGTGGCCTTCGGCTACTCGCTCTATTTCGTCGACGGCAAACCGGCATTCGCCTATCGCAACCGCAAAGAACTCACGACACTCCTCGCCGAACGGACTGTGTCCGGAAAGGTGCAGCTCGCTGCAACCGTGGAGGAGAAGGCCGTCACCCTCAAGGTCGATGGCAAAGTCGTCGCCTCGCAGCCGTCGCCGGGGCTCCTCGACGAGGAGCCGGGGCTCGGGCTCTACGTCGGTTTTGACGGCGTGCATCCGGTGGGCGACTACCAGGTGCCCAACGCCTTCAACGGCCGGATCGTTAGCCATGCCGTCGAAGTGGCCAGTCCGAAGGTCACGATGCGGACACCCTGGGGTGAGAAGGTCACCCCGGACAACGCCTGGCAGGAATATCCGCGGCCCGCGATGGCCCGCTCCCGGTGGACCAATCTCAACGGCCTGTGGCGCTACGCCGTCACGCCGAAAGACCAGGCCGCTCCGCCCGGCGAGTGGGACGACGAGATCCTCGTCCCCTTCGCCATCGAGTCCGCTCTGTCCGGCGTGGAGAAACGCATCGCGCCCGAGGAAGCCCTCTGGTACCGTCGCACGTTCGACGCACCGTCAATCACCGGCGGCCAACATACCCTGCTCAACTTCGAAGCGGTCGACTACCAGTCCACCGTTTGGGTCAACGGCACTCAGGTCGGCACGCACACCGGCGGCTACCTGCCGTTTTCCTTCGACATCACCGATGCGCTCAAGCCCGGCAAAAACACGCTTACCGTCCGCGTCACTGACGCGACCGACACATTCGGCGCGTATCAGCTCCACGGCAAGCAGGTCCGGCAGCCCCGCGGCATCTGGTACACGCCCGTCACCGGCATTTGGCAGACGGTCTGGCTCGAGACGGTGCCCGCCGCTCATATCGCGAGCCTGAAGATCACTCCGCGGATTTCCGGCGAGGTTTCCCTGCGAATCAACACCACCGGGGCTTCCACACCGCAGGCCACGGTCATCGCCTCGCTCGACGGCCAGGAGGTCGCCACCGCCACGGGCCCGGCCGACTCGCTCACACTACGGATCCCGGATCCGAAGCTCTGGTCGCCGGACTCGCCGACCCTCTACGATCTTGTGGTCAAGGTTGGAGACGACACCGTCCGCTCCTATACCGGCCTGCGGGAAACCAAGGTCGTCCAAGACAGCAACGGCCATCTGCGTTTCAGCCTCAACGGCCAGGTACTGTTCCACTGGGGCCCGCTCGACCAGGGCTGGTGGCCCGACGGCCTTCTCACTCCGCCGTCCGACGCTGCCATGCGATCGGACCTCGAATATCTCAAAGCGGCCGGATTCAACGGCCTGCGCAAGCACATCAAGGTCGAGCCTCGCCGCTACTACATGCACTGCGACCGGATCGGCATGCTCGTCTGGCAAGACCAGGTTTCTTCGGGCACGGGCAAGCAGCGCGGCCAGGAGTCGTCCAGCCCGGCGTGGACCCGACTGAAACCTTCGCCCGTCGACGCCGATTGGCCCGTCGCTGCCCACCAGCAGTACATGTTCGAACTGAAGACGATGATCGACACGCTCTACAACCATCCGTCGATCGTCGTGTGGATCCCTTTCAACGAAGCCTGGGGCCAGCATCGCACCATGGAGATCGGCAAGTGGACGGTCCAATACGACCCCACCCGCCAGGTCAACATCGCCTCCGGGGGCAACTGGTTCCCGGTCGGCCACGTCGTCGACCACCACCAGTATCCGCACCCCGGCTTCCCCTTCGAGCTCGGTGAAGGCGGGCGTTTCGACGGCTACGTGAAGGTGGTCGGTGAGCTCGGCGGCCATGGCTTCCCCGTCGAAGGCCACCTCTGGAACCCCGGCGCCAAGAACTGGGGCTACGGCGGTCTGCCCAAAGATAAGGACGAATGGTTCGAACGCTATCGCACCTCGATCCGCATGCTTGCGGATCTCAAGGCCCAGGGCATTGCTGCCGGCATTTACACCCAGACCACCGACGTCGAGAACGAGATCAACGGCCTGATCACCTACGACCGCAAGGTCCGAAAGATCCCGCCGCAAGAGCTCAAGAAGATCCATGCGGTCCTCTTCGCGCCGGAGTAATTCATCGCGTCGCTCGCCTCTATCGCAAAACCGCACCAGGAGAAGGGGACAGGCACATTTTGCTCCGAAGACTCCGCAAACGTGCCAATCCGATCGTTCGGTGAGAGGATTCTGTGGAAGAAGTCCGACGCATTCGAGCCCGATACGTTTTTCCTGCGGCAGGCCGGCCGATCGTTGAAGGGACCCTGGCAATCCGTGGCGACCGGATCGTCGGGGTTGGATCACGGAGTGGTCAGACCGGCGTGGAGAATCTGGGCAACGTCGCGATTCTGCCGGGATTCGTGAATGCACACACCCACCTTGATTTCAGCGGAGTCAAGCGGCCGCTGGGCGAGCCCGGCATCCGGCTGCCGGATTGGATCGGGCAGGTCATTGCCTGGCGAAATCGGCAATCCGATTTCCGCGGCGTCGTCGGGCAGGGGCTTGCGGAGTCGATTCGTCTCGGCACCACCACACTGGGAGAAATCGCACAAGCGGACTGGCCGGTCGAAGTGTTCGAACACAGCCGCACAAAATCGATTGTTTTTCTCGAGCTGATTGCCCCTACACAGGACCGAGTTGAGCCTGCCATGGGGCGAGCCCAAAGACATGTTCAATGCCGCGGTTCGGGCTGGACTCCGGGAGTGAGTCCGCACGCGCCGTACACCGTTCGCCCCGATCTGCTGGACCAGGCGGCAACTCTTTGTGCAACTTGCCGGGCTCCGCTCGCCTTCCACCTCGCGGAGTCGCGCGAAGAACTCGAACTGCTCCGGACCGGTACCGGACCGTTGGCGGATTTCCTGCGCGGGTTGGACAGTTGGGATCCCGGCGTGGTTCGCCCGCCGGCGCGGCCGCTCGATTATCTTCGCCGCCTGGTCGACGCGAGCCGGGTGCTGGTGGTGCACGGAAACTACCTGGACCGCGACGAGATCGATTGGCTTGCGGAACATCGCGAGTCCATGTCGGTCGTGTACTGTCCACGAACGCACGAATACTTCGCGCACCAGCGCTATCCGCTCGAGGAGATGCTGGCGGCAGGTGTGTCGATCTGCCTCGGAACGGACAGCCGTGCGTCGTCGCCCGATCTGAGCATGCTGGCGGAGATGCGGGCGGTTGCTCGAAGACATACGGCGGTTGATCCACACACGGTACTCGAGCTGGCCACGTCGCGTGCGGCGAGGGCGCTCGGGTTAGACCGCGAGGTCGGAAGCATCGAGCCGGGCAAGCGCGCGGACCTGGCCGTGGTGGCCCTGCCGGAATGCGATACGGTCGACCCTTATGAAGCGCTGCTGGACGGCGATCTGCCGGTGGTCGCCACCTGGTGCGGCGGCGAGGAGGTGTTTCGATCAGGAAGTGGTCAGAAGCGCTGAGGCCCGCGGAATCCTCTCCTTGCCGCTGCGCTTTGCGTAACCGCTATTTCTTGCGCAACGCCTTCTCTTCGAGGCCGGATACTCCGAATCGCCTGGCCAGTTCAGCCTCCACTTCGCTCAGATCCCGGCCGCAGAAGGCGAGCAGCACGAGCAGGTGGTAAAGGAGGTCGGCTGCCTCATGGACCACACTACTGCCCTGCGCGTCGGGCGGTTGACCGGCGGCTTCCACCACTTCTCCCGCCTCTTCCAAGAGTTTCGCTCCGATCCGCTCGATCCCCCCGTCCAGCAGCAACGTAGTATAAGAGCCGGTCGGACGGTCGTCTTTCCGTTGCCAGATAACGTGCATCAGGTGGGCGAGCGTTTCCGTCTGGGCCATCGGTAGGCTCCGAGATGTCTCCTTGACCGTCTTGCCGGGGGGGTCTAAGATGAGGGTTGATCCGGGTCGAATCCGTTTTGGCAGAGGATAAAGCGAACTGCATGAGTGATCGTTCTAACCAGTATAGCGTTGCTTCCGGAAGTCTCGCAGACGAATTGGAAGAGGCGGGATGCCCGCCGGTGGCTAACGTGGACCTGCCGAGGATCGAGCGCGCGGTGCGGGAGATACTTGCCGCGGTGGGAGAGGATCCCGACCGCGAAGGGTTGCGGGAAACGCCGGGGCGAGTGGCCCGGATGTACGCCGAGATGTTCGGCGGGCTGCACGAAGACCCGAAGGCCCACCTGCAGAAGTTTTTCACCGAGAAATACGACGAGGTCGTGCTGGTCCGAGATATCAGCTTCAACAGCATGTGCGAACATCACATGCTGCCTTTTATGGGCAAGGCGCATATCGGCTACCTGCCGGACGGGCGGGTGATCGGATTGAGCAAGCTCGCCCGCGTGGTGGAAGTCGTCGCGCGCCGCCCACAGGTGCAGGAAAGGATGACGGAAACCATCGCCGATCTTCTCATGGAGGAGTTGCAGGCGCGAGGCGTGGCCGTGGTGATCGAGGCGATGCATAGCTGCATGGCGATCCGCGGCGTTCGCAAGCCCGGAAGCATGTGCGTTACCTCGGCGATGAAGGGGGCGTTTCGCAAGAATCCGTCGACCCGCGCGGAGATCATGACGCTGATTTACGGAGACCGTCGCTGACGCGCAACTGAGCGATGCCTCAACTTGACCAACAGCGTGAGCGGATCCAGGACGACCTGCGCGGACTCCTAGCGGGAGAAGTCCGCTGCGACGATGTTTTCTGTCAACTCTTCGCCAGCGACGCCAGCATCTACGAGATCAAGCCGCTGGGGGTCGTTCGGCCGCGATCTACCGCCGACGTCGTCGCATGCGTGCAGTATGCGGCCGATAGGCAGATCCCGCTGCACGCTCGCGGCGCGGGTACCGGCGCCGCCGGGGCCGCGCTGGGGCCGGGACTGGTCGTGGATTTCTCCAAGTATCTGCGCCGCGTGATCTACACCGATGACAATCGGGTTCGCGTGCAACCGGGCGTCGTGCACGACCGGCTCAACGTGCACCTTCGCCAGCGTGGTCGGCTCTTCGGTCCCGATTCGGCAGTCAGCACCACGACGACCCTTGGCAGCATGGTAGCCACCGATGCGTCGGGAAGCCGCTGGCTGAAGTATGGATCGACCAGGCAGCACGTCCTGGGATTGCAGGTCGTGCTGGCGGACGGCGAGGTGCTGGAGGTCGGGCGCGAACCGCTGGAGGAGAACGGCCAGAAAGGGATTCATCCGCGGAAGCGCGAACTGGTTCGCCAATTGGCCGTGTTGTTGAAACGTCACGAGGGCCTCATCCGCGAGAAGCAGCCGGCCCAATCGCCCAGCCGGTGCGGCTACAGGCTGGCGGGGATTCTCGACGACGGACACCTCGATCTTGCTCGCCTGCTGGCGGGCTCCGAAGGGACGCTGGCATTGGTGACCGAGGCGCTGTTGGCGACCCAGCCGCTGCCGCAGTCCACCGGGGCGGTATTGCTGCTGTTCGACAGCCTGGACAAGGCGACTCGGGCCGTCATGGAGATCCTGCCCCACCAGCCCACCGCCTGCGACCTGATGGATCGCCGCCATGTGAGCCTTGCCCGGGAACTCGACGCGCGACTCGACCAGCTCGTGCCGAGTTCGGCGGAGGCCGTGCTGCTGGTCGAGCAGGAAGGCAACGGGGCCAAAGAGGTCCGCCAACGGCTTCATCACCTGATCGATCAGATTTGCGAGCGGAAGCGATTGGCGTTCGGGAGCCGCCAGGCGCTTGATTCGGTCGAACTGGATCTGTTCTGGCAGCTCGCGCACAAGGCGCAGCCCGCGCTGTACCGGCTGAAGGGAGGAGCCAAACCGGTTTCGTTCGTCGACGACGTGGTCGTGCCGCCCGAGGCTCTTTCCGAATTCCTGGTCCGTGTGCAGAACGTGTTGAAGCGGCATCAAGTCACGGCCTCGCACTTCTGCCATGCCGGCCACGGAGAGTTGCACATCCGGCCGTTTCTGGATCTTGCGGATCGGGAGAGTATCGGCAAGATGCGTCGCCTGGCGGACGACGTCTACGAGGAGCTGTTCGCATGCGGCGGGAGCCTGGGCGGCGAGCATGCCTGCGGGTTAAGCCGCACGTCCTTCCTGCCGAGGCAATTCGGGGAACTCTACTCCGTTTTCCAGGAGGTAAAACGGATCTTCGATCCGTCGGGGATCCTCAACCCGGGAAAGATCGTCGGAGACGACCCTGACCTGCTGACCCGCCATCTTCGGCCGATCATCTCCGCCGAGCCTATCATCACCGGCGACCCGAAGAACCCCGATGCGCCGGGGCTGCGCAACCTGGTCGAATTGCAGCTTAATTGGGATCCTGCCCAGGTGGCCGACGTGACGCGTGCGTGCAACGGCTGTGGCGAATGCCGGACGCAGGCGTCGGACTCGCGGATGTGCCCGGTTTTCCGTGCGGCGCCCGCGGAAGAGGCGTCGCCCCGCGCCAAGGCCAATCTGATCCGCGGCGTGTTGACCGGCGAACTCGACCTGAACAGTCTGACGAGCGACGAATTCAAGAAGGTCGCCGACCTCTGTATCAACTGTCATATGTGCCTGCACGAATGTCCGGCGCAGGTCGATATTCCCAAGTTGATGATCGAGGGAAAAGGCGCCTATGTGGCCGCCAATGGGCTGTCGCTCAGCGACCGGGTGCTGACGCATCTGGACGTCATCAGCCGGGTGGCGAGTACCGTCAGCCCGTTGGCCAACTGGTCGCTCAAGAACCGGCAGATGCGATGGCTGATTGAGAAAATCGCCGGCGTGGCGCAGGGGAGGAAGCTGCCGCGGATCGAATCCCGGAGCTTCATTCGTCGTGCGGCGAAGCGGCGGCTGACGAAGCCGAGCCGCCGCAGCGGCCACAAGGTGGCCTACTTCGTCGATATGTATGTCAACTATCATGATACGCAACTCGGCCGTGCCCTGGTCTCGGTTTTCGAGCACAATGGGGTCGCCGTCTACGTGCCGCCGACTCAACGCCAGGCCGGAATGGCGGCAATCTCGGTGGGCGCGTTGGACGTGGCGCGGCGGTTGGCACGGCATAACACGGCGATCCTTGCCGACGCGGTTCGGCAGGGCTACCACATCGTGACCACCGAGCCCGGTGCGGCCGTCTGCCTGACCCGCGAGTATGCGAACCTGTTGGACGACGACGACGTCCGCCTGGTCGCCGCCAACACGAGCGACGCCTGCGAGTATCTCTGGAACCTGCATACCAACGGCCGGCTGCAGCTCGACCTGAAGCCGGTCACGGCCACCCTCGCCTACCACATGCCTTGTCGCATCAAGGCTATGCGAATCGGTTCCCCCGGCGAAAACCTGCTGCGACTGATACCGGGCCTCACCGTGCAACGCATCGAAGAAGGATGCTCGGGAATGGCGGGAACGTTCGGCCTGAGACGCGAGAACTATCGTACCAGCTTGCGGATTGGAATGAACCTGATCAATCGGTTGCGCGAGCCGGTGTACCAGGCGGGAACCACCGAGTGCAGCACCTGCAAAATGCAGATGGAGCAGGGAACGACCAAGCCGACCATCCACCCGCTCAAGCTTTTTGCGTTATCCTACGGGCTGATGCCGGAAATCATCGAACTGCTGACCACCCCGGGACAGGAGTTGATCGTTACGTGAGAGTGTCGATTCGACTATTTGCCGTTGCCCGTCAGATCGCCGGGCGCGATTCAGTGGAAGTGGATCTCGCCGGGCACGCAACAATCGGCGATCTGCGGAGGCGTCTGGCCCTGGAGGTTCCGGGGCTGGCCGGACTACTCGGCCCCATGCTTTTCGCGGTCGACGCACGGTACGTCGACGACGCCGCACCGGTTCCCCCGCAGGGCGAGATCGCCTGCATTCCTCCGGTCAGTGGCGGCTAAGCAACGTTCGAGAAAAAAGTGTCAGGAACCATTTGTGCGAAGCACCCGAAGGGCCGGTTTCCGGCGAATGGTTCCTGACACTTATTTCTCGATCAATCCTAAACACGTTTTCGGCAACGATTTCTGATGATCGAACTCACCGAAAAGCCGATTGATGTTGCCAGGGTTCTCAGGGGAGTGGAAAACCCGGCCGCGGGCGCCGTGGTACTCTTCCTGGGAACGACTCGCGGAGAAACCGGGGGGAGACAAACAGCCTCGCTGGACTATGAGTGTTATCCTGAAATGGCGGAAAAGCAGCTCTTGGAGCTGGAAAAGGATGCGCGACGGCGGTGGCCGCTGATAGAATGCTCGGTAGTGCATCGCGTGGGGCATCTCGAGGTGGGCGAGGCATCGGTAGCCATCGCCGTCAGTTCCGCCCACAGGCAGCCGGCCTTCGAAGCGGGCCAGTGGCTGATCGACCAGATCAAGCACGTCGTGCCCATTTGGAAACGCGAGAATTGGGCGGACGGAGAGAGCCAATGGGTCCATCCGGGCCTTCAGACGCCTCCGACCGCTCCGGGGAAGAGCCTTTCGTGAACAGCCACGGCCCTTTAATCGATCGCTTTGGACGAACTCACACCGACCTGCGGGTGTCGGTAACCGACCGCTGTAATTTGCGGTGCGTGTATTGCATGCAGGCCGAGGGGGTGGAATTCCGCCCGCACTCGGTTATTCTCTCTTTTGAAGAGATCCAAAGAGTCGTCCGTGTGGCCGCATGCCTGGGAATTCGTAAGGTCCGGATCACCGGCGGGGATCCGCTGGTGCGGCGCGGCATCGTCGACCTGGTCCGGATGCTGGCGGCCGTGCCCGGCATCGACGATCTGGCGATGACCACCAACGGGATCCTGCTCGGCGAATACGCCGAGCGGCTCAAGGCAGCCGGCGTCCGGCGTTTGAACATCAGCCTCGACTCGCTCGACCGCGAGAAGTTTCACGAGATCACCCGTCGCGACGAATTGCCCCGGGTGCTTCATGGGATCGAGGCCGCTTACCGCGCGGGTTTCCGGCAGATCAAGCTCAACGCCCTGGCGATTCGCGGTCAGACCGAAGACCAGGTCGTACCGCTGGCCCGATTTGCCCGGGAACACGGCCTGCAGCTCCGGTTCATCGAGTTCATGCCGCTGGACGGTGCCCGGCGATGGCAAAATGACCAGGTGCTTCCTGCAAAGGAGATTCTTCGAATTCTGCAAGAATCGCTCGGGCCTTTGGAGCCGGTCGCGCCGGAAGTGCCCGGCGCGCCCGCGACGGAATATCGGTTTGTTCACGGAAGCGGCCGGATCGGGCTGATTGCCAGCGTCACCGAACCGTTTTGCGAGCAGTGCAATCGGCTGCGGCTCACCGCGGAAGGCAAAGCCCGCAACTGCCTTTTCTCGTTGGAAGAATGGGATGTTCGTGATCTGCTGCGCAATGGCGGCACGGATGCACAAATCGCGGAGCTTCTCCACGCGGCGGTCGGGGCCAAGAAGAAAGCCCACGGCACCGATACCGGCGAATTCGCGATTCCCGAGCGCGCGATGTATCAGATCGGCGGGTAATGTAAGGCCCTGACAAAACGGGGACAGGCACCTCGCCAGGACGCGTATTCTAAGCAGTTCTCAGGTGTTTGGCTCGGAGCCAGTCCCCGTTTTGTTAGAGCGGCCAGTAGGCAAACACGGCATCCACGTCGTTGATCTCGCTCTTGCCGCCCGAACTGGAATCGAGCAATTCGATTCTCTCGAAACTGTCCAGCCGGAGGGCCTGGGCCAGAGAGTCCAGCGCAACGCCTTGCGGCGGTTCGTAAGCGGGCTCATCGACCACGGCGTCGGTGAGGACCGCCTGGTCTTGCTCGCCCCCTCCGCCAACGCGGATTTCGTCGAAGTGCCGGGCATAGTTCGCGTAGCTCAGGCCGGCGACGTTGGTGCCCGCGAGGCTTATCTCCGTGGCCGTACCCGTCAGTTGGTCGGGGCGGGGTGAGCCGTTCAGAATGGCAAGATCGCTGCCCAGCTTTGCCTCGGCGTAGACCTCGTCGAACAGGTAGGCCCACAGCGTATACCCCGGCCCCGACAGTTGCGACCAGGTCGGTCTCGCCTCGAACGTGTCGTTCTCCTCACGGACGTCGTCCGGACCGGTGAAGTCCGAAAAGTACGCGGTGTCGTGCCCTTCGCCGCTGCTGGATGCTCTGACGAGCGGAAACCCGTGGACGCTGTTGGAATAGCCGGGCCCGCTCATCGTTACCTGCTCCGGATTGCCCACCAGCGTATCATTGTGTTCCGGCTGCCGGGAATCCGTCAGGTTGACCTTGTCCTCGCCGCCGTCTTCATTCTTCCGGTGAACTTCGACTGAACCGAAGCCCTGGGCAGTCAGACTGAAGTAGCCCGTCTCGGTAGTCAGCTTTGCCTCCAACCGTCCCAGGTCGAACGTATCCGCGACGGGACTGTCGTCGACGAAAAGCTGGTCGCGAAGCCCTCCGCCTCGGCCGTACGCGACCACCGTCTCGAATCCGTACGCCGTATGCCACACGCTGCCAGTGCCGCTCAAAAAGCGGGCGACCGAAGTGGCCAGATTCTCGTTGTAGGGGTTGACCTTCAAATAGTCGTTCAGACCCGAACCGCGCAGAACCACCTTATCGGAACCGCCTGCGTCCAGTTCGGCTTGGGCAATCATCGTCCGGAAACCGCGGACGTGATGGAAGTATCCTTCTCCCGTCATGCGGGCCCACACCGGAAAATACTCGAGAACATCGTCGCCGGGTGCGTCGTGGAAGGTCACCGTATCGCCGCCGCCGTAGCCGCGACCGAAGATCCTCTCGGCAGTGGCGACGATCGACACGCCGTCTCCACTCATCTCCGACCAGCCGGGATGCGCGTGATAGACGTTTTGCCCTCGCGAGCCCCATAGCTCGACCTCGTCGATGCCGCCGCCGCCGTCAAACGCAATCGTGCGGACGTTGGCGAAATGGAGCGTGTACGCCTCGCCGGTCACGGTTCCCTCCGTCGGCCGGAGCACGGCCTCTTCGGCGCCGCCGGCGCCGACCATCTCGATGCGATCGCTGCCGCCGAAGCCGTCGAAGAGGAAACTGGTGGCCTCATCCAAAGAGAACTCGTAGTCGAAGCCGTGGATAACGAGTTTGTGAGCGGCCGTTGCATCGAACCGGAACGTGTCGTCCCCCGCGGTGCCGATGACCTTGACGGAGTCGCCCACGTGTTCGACGAGGTTTGCCATCCGGAGGTCAGCCGTCCCGCCGGTATCGCTGCTGAGCCGCACGTAGAGGGTTTCGCCTGCCGTGACAAGCCGATCGAGACGTGGAGTACCGCCGGCAGCCGGTGACGTCTGCAAGATCCCCAGTGATTCGTTATAGAGCGCCAACTCGACATCTTCTCGCGACGCTGCGATAGTAAACCAGCCATCCCGGCTTGCCGGAATACGGTACCAGGCGTCCCCGGCCGACAGGTCCGGCGAGGTGATCTCGGTGAAATCGAGCGGCTCGAGAACGATTGGCGAAGGAGTCGTTGCCTGGGCCGTGGCCATTGAACTCACACCGAACCCGTCAGTCACCTCCAGACGCACCGGGACGGGCAAGTCCCAGTTCAACCCCGCCAGTTGTTCCCAGGGGATTGTCACCTGCGCACCGGTATCGAGCCATGTCCCCCGATCGCCGATATCCCAGCGATAGAACTGGATCGAGTCTCCAAATGGAGCGTCGGGGTCGTACGAACCGCTTCCGTCGAGAACCAGGTCCTGGCCCGGGGCCAAGTAGTAGGGCCCCCCCGGTTCCGGCACCGGCGCATCGTTCACGTTCGTCACGGTAATCGAGAACTCGTCTTCCGCCGAGTCACCCGCCGGATCGGTCGCCGTAACCTTGATCGAAACCGTCCCGACGTCGTCGTTCGTCGGCGTGCCGCTGAAGGTCCGCGTCGCGGGATCGAAAGACAGCCACGGCGGGAGCGGGGAGCCGTCGGCGGACGTCGCTTCGTAGGTCATCGAGTCGCCGTCGACATCCTCGAACATGCCGTCCGGCAACGTGTAGCTGAAAGGCGCCCGCTGCGGCGTTGTCTGATCCTCAGCCGGGTCGGCTACCGTCGGCGCATCATTGGCCGGCGTGACGGTGATCGTAATCGTTTGCTCGGGCGAGGTATCGACTCCGCCATTCTCGGTGCCGCCGTCGTCGACAAGCCAGATGCGGATCACCGCGGTGCCGTAGGCGTTCGGGGCAAGCTCGAACGTGAGGTCGCCGGTGAGCGAATCGATGCTCGGCAGAATGGCAAACAGATCGTCGTTCTCGACGAGAATGCGGAAATCAATAAGCTGGCCCGCCTCATTGACCGGGCCTACCGCAATCTGCGTCGCCCATCCGGCGCCGGCGTACATGCCCGAGTCTTCCTCCACCGTCGTGTCGCCGCTGCCGTCGAACAACGGCGGATCGTTGACCGGATTGACCGGGATCGTGAAGGTCTCCTCGGCCGAGGTATCGCTGCCTCCGTTTTCCGTTCCACCGTCGTCTTTCAATGTCACCGTAACGGTTGCCACGCCGAAGGCATCCGGCGCAGGCGTAAAGGTGAGCGTGCCGGTGGCCGGATCGATGGCAGGCAGATCGATGAACAACTCATCGTTATCTGTGGTAAGAACAAACTCAAGCTGCTGTCCCGCCTCCTCAGCCGGTCCCGGCGAAATCTCGGTGGCCCAAGTGAGCACAGACTGCGCTGGTGCGTCTTCGTTCAGCGTCTGGTCCGGCCCCTTGACAAAGCTCGGTGCCTCGTTCGGCAGATCGCCTTCACCCAACTGCAAGGCACCCAGGTCGGCCGCGCCGGCCGACAACAGAGCCCGCGGTTCAAGCAGCTCCAAGAAGGGCCGACGGGAGCGGCATTGCTTGGACCGACAGCGTTTGCGTCCATGGAGAGCCACAGAATAACCCCTCCGTCAGGGATGTGCTGCACGCCGTTCTGGGCGCAGCATTGTCACTACCCGGCCGCGGGCATAAGGTATAGACGCTGAATGGCGGCAATTCGTTCGAGAGCGCTTAGAATAAGAAAGCGGAGCATAAGGATTACACTAATTGACGGAGCGGTTTCCGTCAAACGACAACCCCATCAAGCGGGGCGGATAACGCGGTCCTTGGAACCGGTGGAAGAAGGGCGCTGCGGCTATCCGATATTACCGCAGAATAGAGGCATTCCGGCACACGATGTGCACACGACCTGGGGGGTGTCCGGGTGGGCTGATAAAACTTGATAAAAACGGGGACAGGCACCGCAACTAATAGCGGTTTAGCCAGAGCGACCACACAAGATGTTGCGGAGCCAGTCCCCGTTTTTATCAGCCCAGTGTCCGGGTCGGTTCCGGCGAATCGCAGACTCTTAGACGTCCATGGGTTCCGGCACGCGCTGGAACAATCCCAGGGCTGGAGCTGGCCCGAGAGCGGTCCGATACGGAAAATAGAGTAGCGTATCCCAGGGGCTTCGTGGCCCGAGGTTTCCTGGTAGCTGAAAAACCCTGCAACGGGCGGCCCGATGCACATTTCGTAGGCACACCGAGCAACTTATGTGGATGATGCTACTGATTACCGCGATCGCTGTCGCCCCCCCGACGACGGAGGTCCACACCCTGGGCGGACAGACTCTGACCGGACCGATCAAGGAGCTCAACCGTCAGCGGGTGACCGTTGAAACGTCGGACGGCCCAGTCTCCATCAATCTTGAGCAACTTGCCGGGCTCGTGCCGAAGGAAGCGTCCGCAGGGGACGAAAGAGAAACCGGGGAAATCGGACTGCAAGTCGAACTGGCCGACGGCTCTTCCGTGCTTGCCTCCAAGTATCGGGCTCGCGACGGACTGGCGCAGATCGAGTTGGCTGGAGGCCAGACGCTTCAATTCCCCACGCAAGACGTTCTCGCTGTCCGCCTCCAACCCCAGAGCGAGACGCTCGCCGATCAGTGGGCGAAAACTCGCGGGAGCGACGCAAAAACGGATCTGCTGGTGGTCCGCAAAAACGAGGTACTTGATTTCCACCACGGGGTGGTACGAGAGGTAAACGATGCGACAATCCAGTTTCAGCTCGATGGCGACGTGCTCGGAGTGAAGCGGGCGAAAGTCTTCGGCATCGTGTATTATCATCCGCTCGGCCGAGAACTGCCGGAGGCGATCTGCCGCGTTACCGATACCTCCGGATCAGGCTGGCAGGTCCAAAGCCTTTCGCTCGAAGACGGTGTGCTGAAGTGGACGACGCTTCTGGGGCTGGAAGTTCGTCGCCCACTGTCCTCGGTTGCGAGAATCGATTTCTCCCCCGGCAAAATCGTCTTTCTTAGTGATCTCGAGCCGGAATCATTCGCTGGGTGCCGTACCTGGGACCGCTCCGGCAGTTTGCCACGCGGTCCGACCTCTACGCACCGCGAAAAGACACGAACCTTGGCGGCGGCCCTCTTGAACTGGACGGCAGGGCCTATTCCAAGGGGCTTGCGCTGCATAGTCGTACGGAGCTGGTTTACCGCATGCCCGGTGATTTCCGCCGGTTCCAGGCGACCGTTGGGATTGACGACGCCGTCCGCCCCCGCGGAAACGTTCATTTCGTGCTGCGAGGCGACGATCGGGTGCTCTTCGAGTCGGTCGTCGCCGGCACCGATCCCCCCAAACCGCTGGACGTGGATATTTCGGGTGTTCGGCGTCTGTCTGTTCTCGTCGATTTCGGCGACGATCTCGATGTCGCCGATCACTTTGATCTCTGCGAGGCAAGGATTGTGAAATGAGAGAGATTGTCGCCCTGACCTGCTTCGCCTGGCTCGGCATTGCCGCGACAGGAAGGGGCGAGGTCGCGCCGGTCGTGCTCGAAGCGGAAGCCCGCCGCGTGGCGGTGATGGACCAGGCGGAAGATGCCGTTGTGGCAATCTTTTCCGCCGACGGCGGTGGCGGCGGATCGGGCGTGGTGATCACGCCCGACGGCTACGCGCTGACCAACTTTCACGTCGTCAAACCGTGTGGCGAGGCGATGAAATGCGGCATGGCCGACGGGAAGCTGTACGACGCCGTGATCGTGGGCATCGATCCCACCGGCGACGTGGCGCTCATTAAACTGTTCGGCCGAGACGACTTTCCCGCCGCCGAGGTTTCCGACAGCGATACCGTCGAAGTGGGCGACTGGGCGTTCGCCATGGGCAACCCGTTTCTCCTGGCGGCCGATTTCCAGCCCACGGTTACCTACGGGATTATCTCCGGGGTACATCGTTATCAATACCCGGCGGGAACGATTCTCGAATATACCGACTGCATCCAGACCGACGCCTCGATCAATCCGGGCAACTCCGGGGGCCCGCTGTTCAATGCCGAAGGCAAGCTCATCGGGATCAACGGCCGCGGCTCGTTCGAGAAGCGAGGGCGGGTGAACGTCGGGGTCGGCTACGCCGTCTCGATCAACCAAATCAAGAACTTCTTGGGCTACCTTCACAGCGGCCGTATCGTCGACCATGCCACGCTGGGCGCGGTGGTCGGATTCGACGGCGAGGGGCGAGTCGTCGTGACCGACATCCTTCAACAGTCCGATGCTTACCGTCGCGGGCTCCGCTACGACGACGAGATTGTCAGCTTCGGCGGTCGGCCGATCTCAACTCCGAACGGCTTCAAGAACGTCTTGGGGATCTTGCCACGGGGCTGGAGAGTGCCGTTGAGCTACCGCCGCGACGGCACGCGACACGATATCCTGGTTCGGCTCGCAGGGGTCCACACCCAGGGTGAACTGCTGGAGAAGACCTCAGGCCGCCAGGAAATGCCGATGCCGATCCCCAAGCCGGACCACGGGCCGCAGCGGGAGGACGGCGAGGAGAAGGAACCTCCCGATCAGAAGGGCCGTCCGCAGCCAGGCGGCCTGCCCCATCCGTTTCATCCGGCGACGCGGTCGGTGGAACTGCCGGAAATCGTCAAGAAGCATTTTCAGAAGAAGCGAGGATACGCGAACTACTACTTCAACCAGGTCCATCGCGATCGGGCATGGCACGCCTGGGAGGATGCGAGCGGGCTTTCCACGCACGGCGGCGCTTGGACCCTTTCCGGCAAGCTCGAGGGAGGCCCCGCGTACACGCTTCGGCTGAAGGACGATCAGGTCGCCTTGGAACTGCCCATTGCCTCGTCAACCTGGACCGCAACCGGCGAACTCGCCTCGTCACCCGATCCGCCGGGCAGTGGCGGACTGATGCCGGCGCTCTACCTGTGGCGGAGGCTGGCGGTGCTTGGACCGGCGAGGTTCGGCGACGTCTATTATCTCGGTACGGCCCCGCTCGTCGGCCACACCGGTTTGGTTGACGTTCTGGTGGGCCTGTACGGCGGCGTCGAATCGCGATTCTACTTCGATCCTGCGGAGGGAAATCTGCTGGCTATGGAAATGTACGCGGAAGAGAACGCCGATCCCTGCGAGATCTACTTTTCCGATTTCCGTGAGACCGAAGGACGCAAGCTGCCGCAGCGGATGGAAATCCGTTGCGGCGATGATCCGTTCGGCGCATTTCTGTTGGAGCAGTTCACTTTTGAGCCGGCAGACGGACAGTAGGGGATTCGCATGCGAAGACAACACGCCGGGTCCGTCGTCTGCGGTCTGATGCTTGCCTGTACGCTGTGCCCCGGGGCCTCGCCCGTTAGGGCTGCCACGGCGAGCCCGCCGTTGAGCCATGTCATCCGTCAGGCGCAAGCGAAAATCGTGAAGATCCATGGCGCGGGCGGCTTTCAGCAGATGGAAGCTTACCAGACCGGAATGCTCATTTCGCCCGAGGGACATATCCTCACAGCGTGGAGCTATGTGCTCGATACCGACTATCTCACCGCCGTCCTATCCGACGGCCGGCGATTCGAAGCAAAGCTTCTCGGGGCGGATCCGCGTTTGGAGATCGCCGTCTTGAAGATCGAGGCCGCCGACCTGCCGCACTTCGATCTGAGCAATGCCGTCGAGGTGGAGGCGGGCCGCCGTGTCCTGGCGCTGAGCAATCTTTTTGGAATCGCCACCGGCAATGAACCGGCGAGCGTCCAACATGGAGTGATTTCCGTCAAGACGCAGCTCGAGGCCCGGCGGGGTGTGTTCGAGACGCCCTACGACGGCCCCGTGTACATCCTGGACGCGGTCACCAACAACCCCGGCGCGGCCGGCGGCGCCCTGGTCACGCGCGGCGGAGAACTCATCGGCATCCTCGGCAAGGAGCTTCGCAACGCCCTGAACAACACCTGGCTGAACTACGCGCTGCCGATCGACGAGGTCCGCAGTTCCGTCGAGCAGATTCTCGCAGGGAAATTCACCGCCCGACGCGCGGAGACCGAAAAACGCCCCGAGCGGTCGGTGACGCTGGCGGAACTGGGCCTCGTGCTCGTGCCGGACGTCGTCGAGCGGACGCCGCCGTTCGTCGACCGCGTGCTGTCCGGATCCCCTGCGGCAGAATCCGGAATTCGCATCGACGACCTTGTACTGTTGATCGCGGATCGGCTGGTGCCCTCCTGCAAGTCGCTCCGAGAAGAGTTGAACCTGATCGATTACCAGGACCCGGTCCGCCTGACGGTTCTCCGCGGACAGCAGTTATTGGAATTCGTCCTCGAGCCTCGCAATCGGGAAGCCGAGATCGCCCCATGACCCGCATCCTGCCGGCTATTGCCCTCGCGTTTGCCTTTGCCGCCATGGCAACAGCGGCCGACGACCTCGAGTCGCTTGAGCAGAAGGCGTTTCTCGCCGCGGTCGACCGGGTAGCCCCGTCGGTCGTGCGGATCGAAACGATCGGCGGGTTGGAGCGGGTCGGCGACGTGCAGTTCGGCGCAGGCCCAACCACCGGCCTGGTCGTTTCCGAAGACGGCTACATCGTCTCCAGCGCCTTCAACTTCGTGAACGAGCCGACCTCCATCCTCATCCAACTGCCGGACCGGACCCGCAAGCCGGCGGAACTCGTGGCGACGGACCATAATCGGATGCTGGTCCTGCTGAAGATCGAGCCGGACACGCCGCTGCCGATTCCCGAACCGGCGCCGCCTGAAGCGATGCGGGTCGGCCAGTGGGCGATCGCGGTGGGCCGGACCTTCCCCGGAAACGAACCCAATGTGGCCGTCGGCATCATCAGCGCGCTCGGGCGGGTCTGGGGAAAAGCGATCCAGACCGATACGGCGGTCGGCCCCAACAACTACGGCGGTCCGCTGGTCGACATCCGCGGTCGCGTCCTCGGAGTCCTGATGCCGATGTCGCCGGACGAAACCGAAGAGGTGGCCGGATATCCGTGGTACGATTCGGGTATCGGGTTCGCCGTGCCGCTTCAAGACGTGTTGGACGTCTTCCCGCGGCTCAAGACGGGTAACGACCTGGTGCCGGGGTTGCTCGGTGTCGGGCTGGGTAAGGACAAGCTCCTTGCCGGTGAGCCGGTCATCGCGACCGTTCGCCCCAACTCGCCGGCATTCAAAGCAGGGATACGAGCGGGCGATCGCGTCGCCGAGATCGATGGCCGGCCGATCCAACGCCTCGTGCAGCTCAAGGCGGAGATTGCACGCCGTTATGCCGGCGACACGGTCCGTTTCGCCGTTGTCCGGGACGAGAAGCGGATCGAATGGGAAGTGCCGCTTGTGGCCGAACTCGATCCGTATCAGCATCCGCTATTGGGTGTCTTGCCCATGCGGGGCGCGGGCGGGAACGAAGAGAAGCCCGACGGCGTGGTCGTTCGCTTTGTGTACCCGAACAGCCCGGCGGCAACGGCGGAATTGCGGCCCGGCGACAGGCTTGTCTCGATCGACGGACACCCCGTCTCGGATGCAGAGGAGCTTCGACGGCAAATCAGCGGAAGATCGGTAGGCGACACGGTCGAGTTGGAAATCCGCTCCCAGGGCAAAACGCGAAAGGCTGAGGTGAAGCTGGCAGCGCAGTCCGAGGACATGCCGCCGACAACGCTTCCGCCGGCTCACGAAGCATCGGGCCGGGCAAAGAACGATACGCCCGCCGACAAGGGGCCCGAAAAGACCGCGATGTTCAAGATGAAGGCACCGGAGCTCGAAAATGAAGCCTCCGCGTATGTCCCGCGGCTGCCGGGCGATTCTACCGCCTATGGCCTGGTCGTGTGGTTGCATGCTCCCGGCGGGCTGGATGAGAAGACCCTATTTGCTCGGTGGAAGACGCATTGCGACCGCGACGGTCTGATCCTCCTGGCGCCAGAGGCCGCCGATCCCGACGAATGGAGTCTGGCTGATCTGGCTTTTGTCCGGAAGCTGATCGAGGAACTGAAAACCACATACCCGATCGATCCGCGGCGGAGCGTCGTCGCCGGGCAGCAAGGGGGCGGCACACTCGGTTATCTCATTGCCTTCCAGGACCCGCAGACAACTGCAGCGGTTATCGCGATCGATGCACCGATGTTAGGGCGGCCTCCCGAAAACGAGCCGTCGCACCGATTGGCGTTCTATGTAGGCAAAGCCGAGCACTCGGACCACGCCAAACGCGTCGAGTCGTCGATCGCTCGGTTGCGTGAGCAGAAATATCCGGTTACCGTAAAGAGTCTGGGCGACGATCCTCGCGAATTCACCGAGGAAGAGCTATCGGACCTGCTCCGCTGGATCGACGCTCTCGACCGGATTTGAATGACCGTGCCCCGCCAGAAAACAGTCAACCGTTCATGCGACGTCACGCCGTCGGAATCCTCGCGATCGCGCTGCTGCTCGGTGCCGCGGCTTTCTTGATCTGGCCGCCCCAAGAGAGTGGTTACCAGCAACTGCAGGCCGCTTGCTGGCGGGTGGGCGCACTGATGGCCGTCTGGTGGTTGGCGTACGATGAGGTGATGCGACTCCCCTCGTGGATCTTGGCGGTTATCCCGGCACTGGCGCTTGTTGTGGCGGTGCGTCCTCGCTGGTTCTTGATTGCATTGCCGATCGTGATCGGCCTTCTCATCCTGCGTCCCCGCCCGCGACGACGCCCGTGACGAACAGCAAAGCGCGGCGCTTCAGGAGCTTTTCTCGATGCCAGCGGAGTTTCGCAAACTAGGAATCGCTTTCCTCTATCCCGACAACTGGTCGCTGGATGAGGGCGACGCGATGGCCGGGCGGGGATCGGTCACGGTCTCAAGTCCCGGAGGAGCGTTCTGCTCGATCGGCATCCACCCGCACGGGACGGATTTGCAGAAGTTGGCCGATGCCGCGGTGAACGCCATGCGCGAGGAGTACAAGGAGCTCGAGGTCGACGCGGCGCGAGAGGAACTCGGAGCCCGGGAGCTTTCGGGCTACGACATCAGCTTCTACTATTTGGACCTGATCAACGCCGCCACAATCCGTTGTTTTGCCACCGATGAAGCGGTCTATAGCGTTTTCTGCCAGGCGGAAGACCGGGAATTCGATCGCCTCCGCATGGTTTTTGCCGCGATTACCAGCAGTTTGATCAGTAATCTCGACGCTTCCCACAGGCCGTAAGGCCGGGGAGATGAGGGGACTGGCTCCGCAAGACCCTGTATCTTCGGTCCCCTTCACCCACTATTTCTTGCCGTGCTTGTACCCCTTTTTCATCGGGCCACCGCCAGGCCGCCCAAGATTCTCCCCCGTCGGCAACAGGGTTTCTCCCGCTTTGTAGTTCTTACAACGGAGACGGGCAGCCGTCCTGCACCGGCTTCGCCCGTGCGTCGTTTCCGCAAAGCCATCAAGGCCAGCAGGTTGCGATGCAGCTACTTCCCGGCAGGGCAACGCTGCCTCCAATTGGCGCGCCATGTGCGATAAACAGAGCCAGCGATCAGCCGGCCGGCCGGCGAACCCTCGCGGATCCCGCACCGCGAGAGCCCGGCCGACCGGCAACCGCCGTGACCACCGTGAATCTAAGGTGATTAGTCGCCGGTGTATGGCGATGCACGACCCGCCACGGGAATGCCAGTTTTTCACGGTTGAAGGGCTCGGCCTGCTGCGCCCCCACAGCAGTCCGAGCCCTTTTTTCGTTTGTCCGCGACCCTTGAGGCGCTCATTGCCCCAGCGATATACTGGGAGCAAAGCGGCATTTCTCCCACGCCAGCGATCCTAGGAGAACGCGAGGAGATGTTCATGTCGACAACGGACTCAAACGCATCGGTCACCCGGATTGGGGAAGCGGCCGGGCTCGTCTGGCGGGCCCTCGCCGAGAGCGGTCCTTTGACGGTCACTGGACTTGTCAAAGCAGTCGGAGAGCCGAGGGATACCGTAATGCAGGCGCTGGGCTGGCTCGCACGCGAGGACAAGATCTCGATCGGAGGGGACGGCCGAAAGCGGGTCGTATCGCTCCGCGAATAGCCTGCGAGGGGTTAGTTCGTCGCGGAGATTTCTGCGGTGCCGTTCCGTTTCGCCCTCGCGGCTGCCCTCATTTGTTCGACTTCAAGGCGCTGCGGTTCCGAAAGCACCGACTCGATTTTCACGTCCCGTTCTGCGGTAAGTGCTGCCAACTGGGCCTTGAGCGCTTCGATCCGCTGGTGATAAACCTCCTGGATTTCGTAAATCGCACGCCGCTGCTGATCGTCGACAACTTTCGCGAAATACGCAGGCAGTCTGCCGCGAAATTTCTTGATCGGCGATGACAACGCCGAGCGCGAAGCGCCGAGCGGAAGCGGCCCGTCGGCCGCAGCCCCTAAGGCCATCTCTGCCGGGCCCGCGGTCTGCTGGGCACCTGATGGCGCGACTTCGGCCATGCAAAGCAATACCAACCCAACTGCCGCGAACGCGGCTTTCAACCAGCTCATGACAGATCCTCCGGGGAGTGGGAAGCAAGGCGCCAGAACGGCTGGTACGTTTGCCCCATCATACTACCCGGAGAGAGCCGGTCAACCACCTATTGCGATCGCCTGCGGTAGGGTTTCCGGCCGAGCAGCCCGGCTGCTAGCCATCCGATTCCCATGACGTCTGGCCGGCGCCCGATGGTAGCAGCCGGGCTGCTTGATGTTCTGGCGGGTGGTTGAAAGAAGATTGCGATCGCCTGCGGTAGGGTTTGGTGCAAGCCGATCGAGGGGCTGCCGGAAAAAAGAAAGATCATGGTATGTCGTTCCATCGACATACCATGATCTCTGTCCTGTAGCGGGAATATCCTATCCCGCCCTCCCGGAATTCTACATTTCTTATCGGAAAATGCGGTCGAACCGCTGTAGCGGAAACCTTGCGTTTCTGCTACCGAGGGGGCACGATAAAGTCTTGCGAAATACCTCGGTCAGCGGCCGCGGTCGGTCGGTTGGGAACAGAAGGGTCGAGCTATGGCCTCGATCGAATGGTTTTACGCGAAAGACAACAAACGGCTCGGACCGGTTTCGCCGGCCGAGTTGCGGCAACTCGTCTTGCGCGGCGAGTTGAAAGGCGACGATCTGGTATGGCGGTACGGCATGAACGACTGGACCGCCGCGCGGCGTGTCAAGGGTCTGTTTGAGGATGTCTCGGACGCGTCCGCGGAAATCGACGTCGCCACCAGGCCGGGCGAGGTCGGCCAGGGCACGCGAGCGGCGTTCGAGTGGTCGGCCGTGTATCGCCGAATCCGCGACCAATCGTCCCATCACGTGTTCGATTACCTCCTTGATTTTGCACGTTCGCATTTCACCGCCCAGTTCGTCGACACCACATCGAGCCTGTTCGCTGGTTGCGGCTACTATGTGCTCTACGCGACGATCGTCGTGGCCGCCGTGTACGCACTTGCCGCAGCAGTCCGGGGCGTCGGAGCGTCGCAGGCGGCGCTGGCGGCACTCGCCATCCCGGCCCTGGTCGTTCTTCAATACGTCGCCGGGCGTTTCCTGGAAGCGTTGGAACGGCTGAACCGCGTTACGCCCGGCCGCTTGACCTCTTCGGCGGTAACCGACAGTTTCGCGCTGATCAGTTTCTTCGCCGGCGCAACGGGGCTGCTGGGGCTGACCATTCTGGGCGTGCAGTCGCAGCGGCTCGACTGGATCATTCCGGCACTCGCAGCGTTCATTCTCTGCCAGTACGCGGCCAGCATCGCCATCAACCCCCAATCCGTATACGTGACGATCACGACCACCGCCGGCGCCGGCGAGGAGGCGCTGGGAATCGTCTCGTTCTTTCTTAAGGTTGCAATGCAGACAGTCCCGGTGGCATTCGGGGTGGGCGTGGTCTGGGGAACCGCGCGCCTCGCGTTCGTCGCCTTCCAAGCGGTCACCGCGCCGGAAGAGGCGCTCGTCCCGGTTGCAATCGACGCTTGGGAGGCTGCGGTAGTCCTATTCGGCGCAGCACTTCTCCCACTCGCCGCCTATGTCGTCTTCCTGATGGCGCACCTCTCGATCGACGTCCTGCGAGGAATCGTCTCCCTCGCGCGGCTCGCCGACAAACCAACCGACGACGGTCAGCCGGAGCGGTCGTGATTTCGTGGTCGAGCAATTCTCCCACGTCGTGAATTATCGCTCGCGAGCGACGACAAAGTCGGCAAGCATGGCAAGGGCCGTGCGGGCCGGCGAGTCGGCAAGGGAGTGGAGAGACTCCTTCGCCTGGCGAATGTGCGACTCCGCCCGCTCTTGCGCGTAAACGATGGCGTCGCTCTGCTCGAACCACGGCCGCAGCGCCTCGCGGCGATGATTCTCCGACCGCGACAGCAGCGAGACGATCTCGCGACGATTCGCTCCGGCGCGGTTCAACAGACGGATCAGCGGCAGCGTCGGCTTCTCCTTGACAAGGTCGGTGCCCAGCGACTTGCCGGTTATCGCCTCATCGCCCAGAACGTCGAGAATGTCGTCCGTAATCTGAAAGGCGATCCCGAGATTGCGGCCGTATTTCCCAAGAGATTCGCGGACGTTTTCGTGGCCTCCGGCGTAATGCGAGCCGAGACGGCAGCAGCATGCACACAGGGCGGCCGTCTTCTCGGCCACGATCTCGATGTACTCTTCCTCCGTCAGATCGTAGTTCCCGCGACTGTCGACCTGCCGCAACTCGCCTTCGCACACCGTCTTCGACGCTTCGGCGATCGCACGGCAGGCGAAAATCGTCTCGACGGAGCTCGCCAACGAAACCGCCCGCGCAAACAAGTAGTCACCCAACAAGACGCTGGCCTCGTTGCTCCACTGGGCGTTGACGGTGGCGATATGGCGGCGGATGGTCGCCTCGTCCAGCACGTCGTCGTGGATCAAGGTGGCCGTGTGGATCATTTCGACCGCTGCCGCCAGGGCAATGTGCTCGTCCGTCAGCGAACCGCACGCCTTTCCGGCAAGAAGGACCAGCGCCGGCCGGAGCCGCTTTCCACCCAGACGGAAGCCGTACTTCGCCAGCCGGTCGACGAATGGATAGTCGCTTTGGAGTTGATCGAGGATCACCTGGTCGGTGCGGTCCAACTCGTCGCGAATCAGCGCATACGACTTCTGAAGATCGTCGGGAGTGTATTCGCGAATGTCGAGCCGCTTGGCCATGAATCGTTTTCCTGACGAAGTTCAGCGATGTTACGAATTCCTGCGGAAATGTCCGCTCCGTCCCCCGGTTTTCTCTTCGAGGCGCACATCCTGGACGACCATCTCCCGGTCTACCGACTTGCACATGTCGTAAATCGTCAAAGCGGCGATGTTCACTGCGACCAGGGCTTCCATTTCCACCCCGGTGCGAGCCGTCGCCCTGGCCTCGCCTTCAATGGCCACCGTTTCCTCGTCGGGATACGTGAAAGACACGGAAACAGCATCCAGAGGGACTGTATGGCAAAGCGGGATCAATTCCCACGTCCGCTTCGCCGCCATCATGCCGGCCAGCCGTGCGACCTCCAACACGTCTCCCTTGGAGCCCCCCCGATCGCGAATCAGGCGCAAGGTCTCCCGCCGCATCCGGACCCGGCCGCTCGCGCGCGCTATCCGCACCGTGACCGCCTTTTCACCGACATCCACCATTCGGCTCGCACCTTTAGCGTCGAAATGGCTCAGCGACTTTGCGGAGGTGGGGAGTTCGGCGGGCATCGCGACCTGTGCTGCCGTGAGGGTTTCTTCTCATTCTAATCGGCAGCAGCGTTCCGTCGAGGGGGTCGCGTTGGGGAAACGATGGGCAACTGGATGGCCCGCGAAAGCCACACCCCCTGCTTTTGGTACTCCGCCAGAATCTTTCCCTTCCATACCAACTCCGGGGTGGCTGGTATATCTGCCCGCCGCCGATAAACGACCACACAGCGTGGCGCCGTGGGATCCTCAGCCGAAATGGAAACCGACGTGCGAAGATCGACCCGGTTGTCGGCCAGCGACGGCGAAGACATGCGAATCCCGATCGCATGAAACGGGGCCAGGGCGGGGACCAACAGGATTCCTCCCCCGGCGCGGTGCCGTTCCGCTTCTGCCAGGATCGGCTCGACGACGGCATCGCCCCAGTAGCAGATTTCGAACCCCAGCCGCTCTGCCCCGGGCAGGCCTCCGACAAGTAGATTGTAGTGGCTCAGTTGGCACGGATGATAGGCGACAATTCCGAATCCCTGGCAAAAGACAAGGGTCGCGACGACGGCAACTCGCAGCTTGCGCGGACGCCGCTGCCACCATGCGCCGGGCCAGTCGACCAGTCGTTTCGCGCCGATTCCCACAAAAATGGCCCAGAGAGGGAATGCCATCAGGAACAGTCGAACGCCATCGTAGACAGGCGTGCCGGGCCAAGCGAAGGTGGCCAGGCTCACCAGTAAACCGGCTGCGGCCAGTGCAGCGTTCCCGTCCGATCGGAGACTCCGTCGTTTGCTCCACAGGCCGAGCAGTCCCAACACGAGGAGTCCAACCGGAACGGTGACAAGAAACATCACGACCGGATAGTGCCAAGGGACTGCGCGGTCAGCCCAGACCTGCCCCCAATAGAACACATGGATCGTCTGCCGCTGCGTGCCGGTTGCCAGGAAGGTGAGTAGCCGCCCCACCGGATCTGCCCAGAGCCATGGCCAGCCGAGAAAGAAGGTCAGGCCACCGGCCGCGCCCCACGCGGCGAGCGGACCGATCACGCGACGCCTGAATCGCCAAACCATCCATGCGGCGATCGGCGGCAGCAGCAGGACTCCATGCAGTCGCACGAGCATCGTCAGGCCCCAGACGACGCCGGCTAGTGCAAACTGCCAAGGTCGTCCGCCTCGAGCGTCCGCCTCCGATACCGCCAAAACCGCCGTCACGAAGAAGAACGTCGTCAGCATATCCAGCGCAGCCAGATGTCCGTGGGCGAACACCCGCGGAACCAGGACCACCGCGGCCGCCGAAACCGTCCCCGCCAGGCCGCCGTCGCGATTCGCAACCGCCAGGCCCACCAACAACGCCAGCAGCCCCATGGCCAGCGCCGGGGCAAACCGCGCACCCGCAATCGAAAGCGAGCGGATATCGTCGGGATCAACATCAAACACGTGATGAACTCCGCCGAGGATCCAACTTCCCAAAGGTGGGTGGACCGGCGGTTCGTCGCCCCGTTTTTCCGGGTCCCGCCAATTCTTCGCATGGAGAAAGTACCCGATTCCGGCGTGACGCAGCGTGATGACCGATTGTTTTCCCGTTACGACGTGGTAGAACTCGTCGCAGGTGACCCCGGGTCCGGTCAGGCCCGGCTGAAGAGTCGCCACGCTGGCCAGAACCGCCAGAACTGCCACCGCAGAAGGACCAAGCCATATACGGTCTTGGCGGACAGACAGTGTTTTCGTGGTCCTGGACACAGTTGGACAATCCTAGCTGCGATTGTGCACGGCTCTATGCGTTGACCAAGCCGCGAGAACCTTGCCGGCTTCCGGGTTTATGCTAGCTCGGAGTAGTCGGTCGAGGCAAGCCGCCAGAATGCCGCGTAGATGGTAAAGCTCCGCGGTTGCCTGCCAGCTCCATCACACATGTAGATTCTCGGCGAGATTCGAGCCTGCCGCGACGGTTCCTGCCCCCTTTTTCACCAGCCTACCGTTTGGCCCAGTCGAGGGCGTGCATCAGAACGTTGCTTGGAGTACGATAGAAGAAAGCAACTGGGTAAACCGCTGGAATCCTTTAGGGGTTTGGACCGTGGCCGAGGACTACCAACGTAGGGCGAGCGGAACACGCATCGTTGGCGAGCATCCTTTCGCCCGGCGAGCCGACGGACGCCTTCAGTCGCGGATCGGGACCGTCTTTCCTACGCACCGGGCCGTTGTCACGCTGCCGGGTATCCATGCCACGCAACGATCCGCTTACGTCGAGTTGCTCAACGGGCAGCGGGCGGAGCAAGGGCTGCCGCCTTTGTCGCGTTACCAGCAATCCGAACTCTGGGACGATTCGGTCGATCTGATCATCGAACCCGACGCGATCCTGATCCGTCCCGACCCCGCGAAAATGTCGCTGGCTTTCCAGGCGGATGAAGTCCTTCAGGAGATCGTCTCCAAAGACCGGATCCGCTTCCTGTACGTCCTGAATGAGCAAGTCCGCGAAGCGATCAAACGGCGCGGCGAGTCCTGGCGGATCGCGCCTCTGCCGCGGTCGCCGGCCGAACTGACCGACATGGTCGCTTCTTCTCGAACCAGCATTGAGGGACGAGAGATTTACTATTACAACCGCGCCACGGGAACGCGGTTCCTCACGTTCCACGAGTTTGACCGGCTCGGATTGCTGAACGATCCCGAACTGCAGAAGCACCTCATCGAGATTTCCGACTACTCGTCGAGCACCAATCTCCACGGAAACCCCGAGGTCGCGTTCTTTCAGGCGAACAGGCGATTTCCAAAGGCGGATTTTGCGAGATACGATTTTCGCGTCATGGAATCCGCCCCTCTCCGGGATGCTTATGAGCATTTGCGGACCACTTTTCGCGATGCAGTGCCGCTGGAGTTTCAACGCGACGACCTCAACAGCGTCCCCTGGCGAAATCGCATGTTTGCCGCCCTCGTCGCGCGTGAGGAAGACCTGTTCTCCGAAGAAACGCTGCTTGGGCTCAGTCCCGAGTTCTATATGCAGATCGAGTGGCTTCCGGGCGGCTGGATCGAGGAAGGCGAACTGATCTTCGATCCGATTTTCGAGCAGTCGCGGGAACCCGGCGCGTGCTCGGGCGCCGCCCCCCTGTGCGATGACAACGCCCGCAAGTTCATCTTCAATTTCGTCCGCGAGTACGGCGATTTGGAATACGTGAATATCGGGCGGGTCATGAATTCCCTTTCCCGCTGCCGCCCCCAGTCGGGCGGACGGCGCGACGTCTACATCGCCCAGCTCAAGCTCCGCGACAGCAGCCGCGAGATCGTCAGCATCCTCCGCATGCAGAAGTGGGGAATTCGCGAACATCTCGATTGCGGCAAGTCGCTTCTGGACGCCATGATCGAGTCGGAAGAATATACCGAGTACATCCTCGATCGGCGGCTCGGGTGCAGGCAACTCGGGATGAATCTCCCGAGCCGCGTGTTGGCACGGAAAATCAGCGAACGCTACGAGGGGACGCAGACTGCGTGCAAGGGCATCACCATCTGGTCGCCCTACTTCGAGCGCGACTACATCCACGGGATCGCCACCGATAAGATGCCGCACCACAAGTTCGACGACGATCGGTTCGCGTTCGAGTTCGCCCGCCTCCTGGGCGCCGCCGCTGCCCCCAACGTCATCGTCGGACGCTGCGACCTCGGCGGGCAGGTTCTCTTTGACGACGGGGATGAAGTCATCCAGGAGGATGCCTCGGGAATGCCCGTCGAATTGATTGTGACGGATCAGACGGGCACGTTCAACGACTACGTCCGGGACCTGCAGGCCGTCGCCCCGCACTACGCCGCCCCGATCAATCGACGGCTCGGACTCGTTTCCGACCGCGAAAGCTTCGCCCGGATCTACCTGACGGCCTTTCTCAAGCGGTTCTCGAATATCCAGCGAGAGTACCGCAAGCTTCGCCGAGGGTTCGATACCTTGTTCAGGCACCGGCGGCGCGACGAGGCCGGCAGCTTCGCGTATCGCTGGGAAAAGGTCCTGGAGCGGTTGGACCGGACGGACCCGCGAGAGCTTCAAGAATGCATTCGCGACCAACTGGAAGTCGATCTCGTGCGCCCTCCGCGCCCGCATCAGGCCGTCGTTTGCGTCGGGCCGAATTCTTGAGCCACGGGCGGCCGGCGGACCAAAGGCCGGGTGACAAAAAGGGGATCGGACCCCCGAAACTTGGCATCTTCACTCAACTCAAAGCCCGATTACCTGCGGCGCCTGTCCCCTGTTTTATCAGGCCAAGCCAAGGCCGCCCGCCGCAACGCCGTGACGAATCGGATGGCATGGGGTTTACCACACAGCCGTCCTGCTGTTATTATCAAACGAAGCTGACAGAATTACCGACATTGCGGCCCCCGATTCAACGTGAACGGCATGGAACAGGCGGTTCGCCCCGAGGCAACAGTTAGCGCCGCAGGTATGCGGATCATACGACTACTAGTCGGTCGCCCCCCAACAGCGGTGACTGATCTGATTCGCATTGCCGGCGTAACCCGAACAGCAGTAACCGAGCAGCTTAACGAACTGGTCACTGCCGGTTTCGTGGAACGAAAGACCGAGCGACTCGCCGGTCGTGGCCGCCCACGCCACGTCTATTCGACGACAAACCACGCCCTGCTCCTGCTGTTTGCCAGCAACCAGCGACAAGTGTCCCCCGCCGTCTGGCGGGCGATTGCGGATGTCGGCGGTGACGATCTGGTCCGTCAGGTGCTCATCCGTGTGAGCCATGCCCTGGCCGAGCAGTATCGGAGCCGGCTCCGCGGTACCACCCCGGCGAAACGGCTCAAGGAAATGCTGAAGCTGCTTCGGGAAGAGGGGAGCGTCGTTGAGGTCGAACGGGATCAACAGGGCCAACTCCGCTTGCACCGGCGGAGTTGCCCCTTCTACGGCATGTTCGAAGAGCGGACCAAGGCGGTCTGCTGTATCGACCAGGAAATGATCTCCGAAGCCGTCGGAGCGCCGGTCCGCCGCACGGCATGCCGGCACGAAGGCTCTCCGTGCTGCACGTTTGAACTCGCGTCGCGAAACGGAAAGTAAGGCTGGCCGATGAACCAGCGACGCAGGGGAGACGAAGTCGGACGTCTCTTTTGCGCGTCGGTCGGAATTTCGTCCGCCGCACCGGAGCGATACGGAGCCGACGCGAAAAAGACTCCTGCCCCCCTCGGCCATCCATCCTCAAACGGTTTCTCATGCCCGTAGCGCGACGCTCCCTGATCGTCGGCCTCCTGGTAATTCCAGCCGTCGCAACGGTCTGGGCCGGGATCGACTGGTGGCTGGCCTGGCCCGCGGACGCACTGGAGAAAGCCTGCTACGTTGGCCGACAGACCTGTGCCGAGTGCCATGCCAAGGAGACCGAGCTGTTTCACGGGTCCGACCACGACCTGGCAATGGATCCGGCCACGCCTGAGACGGTCCTCGGCGATTTCAACGACCGCCGGTTCGCGCATTTCGGTGTGACGTCGAACTTCTTCCGCCGCGGCGACGAGTTCTTCGTGACGACCGATAACCGCAAGGGCGAACTGGAAACGTTCCTGATCAAGTATGTTTTCGGTGTTCGGCCGCTGCAGCAGTACCTGGTCGAGTTTCCCGACGGCCGCGTGCAATGCCTGCCGTTGGCGTGGGATACCGAAGGAAAGCGATGGTTCCATCTCTATCCTGACGAGCCGATCCCGCACGACGATCCGCTCCACTGGACCCGGCCGCTGCAGAATTGGAACTACATGTGTGCCGAGTGCCATTCGACCGATCTTCAGAAGAACTTCAACCTGGCGGACAATACCTACCACACCACGTGGTCCGAGATCGACGTCAGTTGCGAGGCGTGCCATGGTCCCGGGAGTCTCCACGTGGAACTCGCCGAGTCGAATTCGCTGTTTTGGGACCGGCGCCACGGATATGGCTTGCCGAACCTGAAAAGCCCGGATTCACGCGTGGAGATCGAATCTTGCGCCCCCTGCCATTCGCGGCGGCGGATCGTGCATCCGGGCCACCGGCCCGGCAAGCCGTATCTCGACCATTACAACAACGAGTTGATCGACGGCGAGCTCTACTACGCCGACGGGCAGATCCTCGAAGAGGACTACGTCTACGGATCGTTCATCCAAAGCCTGATGTACCACAAGGGCGTTCGCTGCACCGATTGCCACGATCCCCATACCGCGCGGATCAAGTTCGAAGAGCCCGGCTCGCCTCGCGTCAAGTACACCGAGAACAAGCTCTGCGGCCAGTGCCACTTGCCGGCTACGTACGACACGCCGAACCACCATCATCATCCGGACGATACGCAGCCCGGCACGAAGTGCGTCGAGTGTCACATGCCGGAGACGACGTACATGGTGGTCGACCCACGGCGCGACCACAGCATTCGCATCCCCCGTCCCGACCTGACGGTCTCGCTCGACATTCCTAACGCCTGCAACGGTTGTCACAACGACAAGAGCAAGGGGGAAACGCCCCAGTGGGCCCAGGCGAAATGCGAAGAGTGGTACGGCCCGCCGAAGGGGCCGCCTCACTTCGCCCACGCCATCGCCGCCGGACGCCGGCTCAAGCCCGAGGGACACGACCTGTTGGTCGACGTGGTCCGCCGCAAGGGCACCAGCGCCATGGTCCGCGCCAGCGCGATCTCGCTCCTGAGCCGCTATCGCAGCGGCGATGCCGAAGCGGCCGCCCTCCGGGGACTCGAAGACCCGGAGGCGCTGGTGCGTGCCACGGCCGCGCGCAGCCTGCAAGACCTGGTGTCGGGGCCGGACCTTGTCCGACGACTGGTGCCCGTGCTCCGCGACCCGGTTCGTTCGGTTCGCGTAGAGGCCGCCCGGCTACTCGCCCTCAGCCAGGCTCCCTCGAGCGTGTACACTCGCGACGACCGCGAAGCGTTCGAGGCGGCGCTGGCGGAGTATATGGCCGGCCAGGAAGCGGTGAACGACCAGCCGGCCGCCCATCTCAATATGGCCGTCATTCACGCCGCCCGGGGACAACTCGACAAGGCCGAGGCCGCGTATCGGACGGCCCTGCGGATCGATCCGGAGTTCATTCCCGCGCGAATCAACCTTGCCATGTTCTATGATAGCCGCGGCCAAAAGAACAAAGCGGAAGAACAATTCCGCAAGGCCATTGAGATCGACCCCAAGCAGGGTGACGTCTATTATTCACTCGGCCTCCTCCTGGCTGAAGACGAGAATCGCCTTCAGGAAGCCGCCACGATGCTGTCCACCGCGGCAAAACTCCTGTCCGACAATCCTCGGGTGCACTACAACTACGGCCTCGCCCTGCAGAAACTGGGACGGCTGGAAAGTGCCGAGAAGGCGCTCATCAAAGCCCGGGAACTTGCCCCCGCGACGCCCGACTATTTGCACGCGATTGCCATCCTCTACGCCCAGCAGAACCAGTGGCCGCGCGCGATTGCCGCAGCCGAACGGCTTGTCCAACAGTATCCCCGCGAACAAGCCTTTACCGTGCTTCTCGAGCACCTCCGCCGCCAGTCAACGGCCGAGCGTGCGCAGTGACCGTTCACGCCCGCGGCCGGGGACGGGTCCATTTTTCGGCCAGTTCGAGTATTTTGGCGTCAAAGACGTCGGCCGAAAACATGGATCTGTCCCCCTCTTTTCCGCGGGCGTGAACGGTTAC
>JAXGMN010000023.1:0-219047 GCA_040768665.1 Thermoguttaceae bacterium | reverse complement strand
CACCGCGGGGCCCGCCGGATCGTGCCGGACGCGTGCTGGCCGTACTCTCCTTCAATTGGTAACCACCCCCTTTCGGGCGCCAGTGCGGGACGGTCCACGAAGCCTCGTCCTCAAAATTGCCATGGCCGACGTGCATGATCTTGCCCAGCGACTCGGTGCGATAGCCGTGCTGTTGAAAGTACTGCGCCACGGTGACGGCCTCGGGCACGCCCCTGCGAAAGTTGG
This sequence comes from Thermoguttaceae bacterium, assembly GCA_040768665.1. Taxonomy (GTDB): domain Bacteria; phylum Planctomycetota; class Planctomycetia; order Pirellulales; family Thermoguttaceae; genus JABWBD01. The sequence continues at coordinate 218,822 of JAXGMN010000023.1, read as the reverse complement.
TCGGCAGATCATAGATGCCGATGGTCTGCGGACGCAGGCCGGTCATCAGGCTGTTGCGCGACGGGGCGCAGACCGCCTGGTTGCAGTACGCCCGCTCGAACAGCACCCCACGCGATGCGAGCCGATCGATGTGAGGCGACCGAACGACCGGCGCCCCATAACAGCCCAACAGCGGCTTCAAGTCGTCGACACAGATCAAAAGAACGTTCGGTTTGTCGGCGGCACCGATGGCGGCGGCGGGGGCTACCAGAAGGAAAGCGAGTGCAAGCGAAGCGCGTTTCATGGGTTTGCTGCTCCGACGAGGCGAAAAGGAAATTGGTTTGATTCGACGACCTATTGTAATTCCTACGGGCGGCCATCGCACGACTCCCTGCAACCCGCGGCGATGCATCTCTCGCCGTGCCCGGGTTGGTTCACCAGCGTATTTCGCGGCAGTTTTCGCCACCGGCGTGTCCGCATTCGGCGGCGGATGACCATAAGACATTAGGTGAGTCACGGAAGATTCGGTAGTCCACCTGTCAACCAAGCCGCCCTTAACAGTCCTGCGGGAGGGTGTCGTGCCCGCGAAATTTCCGTCACTACGTAGCTCAGGCTATCTCCTTGCCGCTTTCCTGTGCCTTGTACCGGCGATCCTCTACGGTGTGGTAGGGGCCCTACAGAATACGGGGAACGACGTTCGGCAGTGGCTCCCGGAGGGGTTTCCAGAGACTCGGCAATACCGATGGTTTGAGCGGCATTTCCAGGGCGATGAGATGCTCCTGGTCAGTTGGCCCGGAGCCACATTGGACGACCCCCGGATCGATCGCCTTGCAGAATCCCTGAGGCAGGCGGCCGTTGGCGATCGCAACAACACTTCGGACGGTTCGCGTCCTACCGGTCCCCTGTTTCGCCAGGTCCTCTCCGGCCGCGAAGCTCTTGGGCAACTTATGGCGGATCCTCTCACCCTGCCTCGCGAGGAGGCGGTCCGGCGTCTCCAGGGTGTTCTGATTGGCCCGGACGGGCAGACAACCGGCATCGTGGCGGTCGTGAGCGAAGCCGGGGCGGAGGACCGGCACGCCGCGGTGGAAGTGATTTATCGTTGCGCCGCCCGCGAGCTTGGGCTCGGTCAGGCCGAATTGCGATTGGGTGGGCCGACGGTCGACAGCGTTGCGTTGGACACGGAAAGCGAGCGGTCTCGAAAGTCGCTGGGACTCGCTGCCGTTGTGCTGTCGCTGGTCCTGGCGTGGCGGTGCCTGCGAGAACTACGCCTGGTCATGGCCGTATTTGCCACCGCGCTGTTCGCGGCGGGCACGGCAGTCGCGTTGGTGTACTACACCGGCGGGCAGCTCAGTGTCGTGCTGGTGATGATGCCGATCTTGATCTACGTGCTGGCGGTCTCCGGCGCAATCCACATCATCCACTACTATCGGGAAGAGCTTTCCCACCGCGGCCCCGCGGGTGCCGCCGCTCGCGCCCTCGCCGCTGCCTGGAAACCCTGTACGCTCGCCGCGTTGACGACAGCGATCGGCATGGTCTCGCTGGCCGTCAGTGAGATCGTGCCCGTCCGGCTTTTCGGCCTCTACTCGGCCCTCGGCGTTCTGTGCACCCTGCCGGCGCTGCTGCTTCTGCTGCCGGCAATCCTCGAGGCATGGCCGATCGGGACGAACTCGTCGGGTCGGGCAGGCTGCGAACCGAGCCGGAACGGTACTGGACATGCTTTGGCGGGCGTTGTTGTCGATGTGGTGACCCGCCGCCACGGTGCGGTGGTGCTGGCCTGTGTCCTGACGATCCCGTTGCTGTGCGTCGGAGTCTGTCGATTGGAAACGTCGTTGAAAGTCCTCGATCTCTTCTCGCCCAAAGCGAAGATCGTCGCCGACTACCGCTGGCTGGAAGAGAACGTCGCTTCCCTGGTTCCCGTGGAGGTTGTTGTGCAGTTCGATCCGGCTTCGACGATGCCGCAAGTCGACCGGCTACAACTCGTCTCCGAGATTCAGTCGCGCGTTGAACGGGCCGAGGAAGTCGGCGGGGCAATCTCGGCGGCCACCTTCTTCCCCCCGCTGCCTGAGGGGAGCGGAATGCGTGCGAACGCGCGGCGTAAGGTCTTGGATCGCAAGATCGAAACCGCCGCCCGGGAAGGTCAGATCGCCGCCTACCTGCAGGACACCGACGAGGGCCAGCTCTGGCGAGTCAGTGCCCGTATCGGTGCCTTGCAGGGGCTCGACTACGACCGTTTCGTCGTGCAACTCCGCAGCGAGGTTGATCCGATCGTTGAGGGCCGACCGGTTCGCATCACCTACACCGGGGCGATGCCCGTGATCTACAAGGCACAGCGAGAGATGCTCAGCGATCTGGCAACAAGCTTCGTATCGGCCTTCGCCCTGATTGGGTTGATGATGGTCGTCGTGCTCCGCCGCGCCTCGGCGGGAATCCTGTCGATGCTGCCCAACGTGTTTCCCGCGCTGGTCGTATTCGGCGTGATGGGCGGAACCGGCCTGGTCTGCGATATCGGAGCAATGATGACCGCCAGCATTGCATTGGGCATCGCCGTCGATGACACCATCCACCTGTTGAACTGGTTTGCCCGGTCGCTCCGGCAGGGCGAATCGCGTCGCGAGGCCGTTGCGTCTTCGCTTCGCAAGTGCACCGCCGCCATGCTGCAGACCACGCTCGTCTGCGGTCTGGGATTGATGCCTCTGAGCCTCAGCGGATTCGTACCCATGGCGAGATTCGCCTGGCTGATGGTCACGTTGCTGGGCGCGGCGCTGCTGGGTGATTTGTTGCTCTTGCCGGCGATCCTGGTGGGGCCGCTCGGAACGGCGTTCGAACGAAAGACCGGCACTTTGCGTCGGCCGACGCTTGCCGCAGTTTACGCGAACTTGGGCGAACGCCTCGCACGCAGCGATCGTCCGGACCGCGGGCTGGGAACTCTTTCACCTCAGGTGATCGAAAACGTGACGTCCTGTGCTTAGAGCCCATCCCAAAACCTCGCGAGGAGAAGGGGACAGGCACATTTTGCTTCGAAGATTCCGCAAAATGAGCCAGTCCCCAGTGGTTTCGGGATAGGCTCTTAGATTGCCGGATTAGCGCGTTACCGGCTCCAGAACCTGCCCGCGAGTCGAGATTGTGACATCTTCCAGCGGCACGCGGTGTCCGGCCAGGGCAATCGCCGCTTCCGCGATCCGAACCAGGCCCGTGCAGCACGGTACTTCCATGTGGACGACCGTCAGGCTGCGAAGCGCCGCCTGCGCGAGGATGGCCGCCAGCTTTTCGACGTAGGCCCGGCCGTCGTCCAACTTGGGGCAGCCGATCACGACCGGCTTCCCGCGGAGAAAGCGCTCATGGAAATCGGCGTAAGCAAAGGGTACGCAGTCGGCCACCAGCAACAGATCCGCATCGCGGAGGAAGGGAGCGTGCGGAGGAACAAGGTGAAGCTGCACCGGCCAGTTCCCCAGGGCGGAGTCTGAAGGTTCTGCGTTCGCCGTCGCAGCAGCCGGTTGCGTGGTCGGCAGCACGTTCAGCAGACTCTGCACCACGGTACCGGGGCAGCCCCCGGCCCGTTGCGGCTTCCGGGCCGACTTCAGACGCTCGACATGGCGGTGAGCTGCCTGCTCGTCAAATTCGTCCGCCTCGCGATCTTCGACCGAGATCGCATCCTGCGGGCAGTGGCCGAGGCAAGCCCCCAGCCCGTCGCAGTAGACGTCGGCCACGAGCCTCGCCTTGCCATCGACGATCTGAATGGCGCCCTCGGCACACGAGGGGACACAGAGACCGCAGCCGTCGCACTTCTCTTCATCGATATGAACGATTTTTCGCATCACCATGAATCTCTTCCTTCTGGGCTGGCTGCTTGGGAATCTGGTCAGGGGCATGGTTCCGCCGGTAGGTCCCGCTTGCCGAGCCGGACCTGGAACCGCCGCTTCCGTTCGGCGCCGAACAACTCACGCTTGATGGCCAGAAACTGCTTGTGCCGACGCACGTTTCTGATCCAAGCCTCTGTTCCTAATTATCGCCCCGAAGTCGGCGTGCTTCCTTGATCCGCATCAAGTCGCGAGAAAAAAACAGGTAGGCAAAAGCCGAGGCAGGAGCCTCACTGAGCGGGGCCCGCTGCATACCGGCCACCCCCCGATCAGCGCGGGAAGACGGGCGACCCAGGGTTTTCATCCATTTGTGCCGGAATTCCGGCGGAGGTTGATCCAGGTCAAGGACCTCGTGGCTGCCCGCCCCGATAATTCATTCAAGCAAGCGGGGGGAGACTTTCGGGCAAAAAAGCCGGGCCGCTGAGAAAAAGCGAGCAATTCCTGGTTGCCCTTGACCTGGATCAAGGTCGCCCCGCGAGTCAAACTGTAGAATCCAAGACAGACGCGAGTGACGTCCAACACGGTAACGGTTCACGGGGCGGAAAAGACGGGGACAGGTCCATGTTTTCGGCCAATGTCTTCTACGTCAAAATAGCCGAATTGGCCGAAAAATGGACCAGTCCCCGGCCGCGGGCGTGAACGGTTACCCAACACTTTCAAGGCGAATGGGAGAGCGAAATGAGCATGTTCTGCTATCAGTGTGAAGAGACGAACAAAGGGACGGGTTGCACCATGGTTGGCATCTGCGGCAAGGACCCGACGGTCGCCGCATTGCAGGACCTGCTGATTCATGCCACGAAGGGCGTCGCGATGTACGCCCACCGCGCGGCGGAGTTGAAGGCCCGGGATGAGGAGGTCGACGAGTTTGTCGTCGAAGCCCTTTTTACGACGGTTACGAACGTCGATTTCGATCCCCAGCGGCTCCAGCAGTGGGTTAATCGTGCGGCGGATCTCCGGGACCGGGCTCGCAGCCTCTACCATCACGCCTGTGCCGAGGCCGGCCGGACACCCGAAACCCTCCACGGCCCGGCCGCGTGGCAGCCGGCGGCGGATCTCGATGGGCTCGTCTTCCAGGGACGCGAAGTGGGGATCGCCGCCCGCAACGGAGCGCTGGGCGAAGACGTCACCGGGCTGCAGGAACTGATTCTCTACGGCCTGAAAGGCACCGCCGCCTACGCGGATCACGCCCACGTACTCGGCAAAGACGATCCGCAGGTCTATGCCACGTTCCACGAAGGACTCGACTTTCTCACCTGGGAAGCCCCGACAGTCGATCAGTTGCTCGGCTGGGCGATGAAGATCGGCGAGTTGAACCTGCAGGTGATGGCGCTGCTGGACGAAGCCAACACGGGCGCGTACGGCCATCCCGAGCCGACGCCGGTCCGCATCACGCCGGTCAAGGGCAAGGCGATCCTCGTTTCCGGCCACGACCTGAAGGACCTGGAAGTACTGCTCAAACAGACCGAGGGCAAGGGAGTGAATATCTACACGCATGGCGAGATGCTCCCGGCCCATGCCTATCCGGCGTTCAAGAAGTACAAGCACCTGGTCGGCAACTACGGCGGCGCCTGGCAAGATCAGCGCAAGGAGTTCGACGCCTTCCCCGGCGCGATCCTGATGACCACCAACTGCATTCAGAAGCCCAAGGAGACTTACGAAGACCGGATTTTCACCACGGGGCTGGTCGCCTGGCCGGGGCTGACCCACATCGGGCGCGATCGCGATTTCGCTCCGGTTATTGAAGCCGCGCTGGCTGCGACGGGCTTCACCCAAGACGAGCCGGAGAAGACGATTCTCGTCGGCTTCGGGCACAACGCGGTGCTCGGCGTGGCCGATAAAGTGATCGATGCCGTCAAGCAGGGGGCGATCCGGCACTTCTTCCTCGTTGGCGGCTGCGACGGCCGCCACGCCGGGCGCAACTACTACACCGAGTTCGCCCAGAAGGTGCCCAACGACTGCGTGATCCTCACGCTGGCCTGCGGGAAGTACCGCTTCAACACGCTCGATTTCGGCCAGATCGGCGGCATCCCGCGGCTCTTGGATATCGGTCAGTGCAACGATGCCTATTCGGCCATCAAGATCGCCTCCGCGCTGGCCGATGCCTTCGGCTGCGGCGTGAACGATCTGCCGCTGTCGATGGTATTGAGCTGGTACGAGCAGAAGGCGGTCGCGATCCTGCTTACACTCCTGCACCTCGGGATCAAGAACATCCGCCTGGGGCCGGCCCTCCCGGCGTTCGTCACCCCGACGGCCTTGCAGGTGCTGGTCGACAAGTTCGGAATCGCTCCGATCACCACTGCGGACGAGGACCTCGAGACGCTGCTGGCGGCTCCAGCGGCATAGGGCAATCATGAGCGGTCCAGATAGCAGCCCGGCTGCTCCGAAGCAGCCGGGCTGCTGGGCACCGGCCGGGGCGAGGTCGAATGAGCGTGCGAAGTGCCTGCCTTGCCTCCCGGCCTGCCTGTCCCCCTTCTATTGACTAGCCGCGGAATTGGCCCTATTCTTGCAGTACACGGTAGGATTCTTCATCGTAATGGAACCGGTTGCATTTTCAGCTCGATTCCGGCCCCGGATGGACGATGTTCCAGATCGACTTCACACCAGAGGCGATCGACGATCTGCGTTTGTTCCGTAAGCATGACCAGCAGCAGATAGTCGGGGCAATTGAGAGTCAGCTTGCTCATCAGCCTACCGAGGAGACACGGAACCGCAAGCGTTTACGCCCGAACCAACTGGCGGAGTGGGAACTTCGGGTTGGCGAGTTTCGTGTGTTTTACGACGTATATCCAGAGAAGGCCGCGGTTGCAGTCCAAGCGGTCGGCCAGAAGCGGGGCAATAAGCTGTTTGTACATGGCGAGGAGTACGAGTTATGAAGACCATCACGATTCCGCCACAAGCTGCTGAAGTCAACGCTCTGCTCGCGCAGGCCCGCGGTGGGGATATTCTGGTACGGACCGCGGATGGTACAGAGTTCGTAGTGAGCGAAGTGGACGACTTCGATCGGGAAATTGCACGCACTCGGCAGAACGCCAAGCTGATGGCGTTACTCGACGATCGAGCCAAGCAGACGGAAACGGTGCCACTCACGGAAGTCAACGCGCCTCGGCCTGAGCGAATAGATCACTCGGCATCCGGAACAGCAGCCGAGATCCCAGGATCTCGGCTGCTGGCGGCTCCAGCGGCATAGGGCAATCATGAGCGGTCCAGATAGCAGCCCGGCTGCTCCGAAGCAGCCGGGCTGCTGACTGTCTATTGCCTTACCAAGAACAGCCCTTCCTTTGGCTGCAAAATCACCTTCCCTGCAACCGGCGAGCCATCGTTGATGGCCGGATCTTGTTGCGACGACCCCTTGATCCGCCGGAAGCGCTCGCCGGGGGCGATCTTATCCAGTTCGAACGTGTACGGCCGCGGAGACGGATTGGCCAGGACCAGGCCGCCTTCAAACTGCCGAACCATGGCGTCGGGATGGGCATACACACGGATCGACCGGATCCGGATCGGTTCCGTGCCCTCCACCGAGCACTCCAGGTCAAGTTTCGGCGAACGCACGTCGGAGAAGTAGAAGCCGGACGTGAACTCGCTCGCGTTGAGCCAGGTCATGTAGCGAACCGGATCGGTCCGCTCCGGGGTATCTTCCGAACCGATCAGGCGGACGTCGCCCCAATGGCTGTGGTCGGTAACCGAGTTGTTGTTCGGTCCGCAGTCGCTGACGAACTTCAGTAGGACGCGCTTTCCGTCCCATCGCGTCAACGGCACCTCATGGCGGACCCACTCGGCCGACTTCTGCGTGTGCTTGAAGACCGGTTCGAACGACGATACTTTGCCGTCGCGCAGTTCGGCCACGCCCAACTGAAAGACAACGCCGTCGCTCCGCTCCGGGCTCTTCTCGCCCATCGCTGTAAATAGATCAAGTCGGCCATCCGGGGGAACGTCGACCTCCCGCTGCCAAAACGTATAGCCCGTGGCGCCCTTGTAGGGTGGATGGACGAGGTAGGCGTCGTGCTTTTCGCCTTGGAACTCCCGCTGCGGCAGCCACCGCAAGGAAGCGCCGCTGTCGGCGGCGATTTCCGTCTCCTCGCCGCCGCGGACACGCATTCCGGTGACCGGCAGATCCCGCTTGACGAGTTCTCCCGCAGGCCGGGCAATTCCGAGCCAGCCCATGCGGGCAACGACCTCGGGATATCCTCTCATCGGTTCCGCCTCGGCCGTGAGCGTGACGAACAGATCCGGCCCGTCGCAGGGGATGTCCCGCAGACGAAACTCGATCGGTCCCTCGCTTTCCTTGGGTGCAGCGATCCGCACCCGCCCCTCCTCGACCGCGACGTCGACCCCTTCGCCTGCGATCCGTTCGGCCAGCCACCGAGGAGAATCGCCGCGCGACTCCAGCAGGTCGGGTTGCTTTGCCGCCAGGTGCACCGCCGGCCTCTTCGGGTCTCCCAGCCATCCGAGCTCATGCTCGGTTCCCTTCCACAATTCGTCCCAGATCCCGAACCGTTCGCCGGGCTCTCGGGGCGGAGGGAAGCTGTAGCAGACTGCCGAATCGGTGAACATAGCCGCGGCCAGCACGAGACGATGGATGGAGAAGGGAACGTCCGGGTTGCGTGTCTCGCCCGGCTGGTCGCCGGAGGTGGTGAACTTATGGTTCACGTAGTTGAACACGGGCTCCCGGCTGTGGACCTGCCAGAAGTTGTGGCGGTTCAGACCTCCCGACCAGTCTTCAATCTCCCAATCACTCAAGTGCGGCCAGCCTTCGCTCTCGATGCCGTTGAGGATCTCGAATGCCCGCTGGTTGCCCAGGCTCATGCCGTCGGCCATGATCAGCCGCTCATCGCCCATCCGCTGGCGGAACTTGCGGCAGAACTCGACCACTCCGATCCCATAAACATTCCGGCCGTCGATCACGCCGAGGTCGGCCTCACCGTCGGCATCGCAGTCCGGCCCGCGGTTGCCTTCACGGCCGCCGATCACGTGCATCAGGACGTCGAATTCCACGCCGTCGAACGCGGCGAGCTCGCCGCCGGGGAGAAATCGGCCGGCCAATTCCTCGGCATGAACGTCCATGCATTGCAGTCCATCCGCATTGCGCGGGCAGCAGGTCGCGTAGTTGTAGCACCAGAGCAGGTTCGACTGGCGTCCCCAGGGGCCTTCACCCACGTGCGCCGCGGCGTAAGACCGGTTGGCCGCGAACGCCCTGGACTGAGTCCCATAGCAGCCGCGCCGGACGCGAATCACCCCTCGCTTCGGGTCGACCTCGAGCAACTGGACCTGCTCGCAGCGCGTCCAGTCGGGCTTGCCCGAAGCGTCAAGTTCGCAGAGCCCGATGTCTTCGTTGGAGTTGCGGTAGCGACCAATTCCGGTGCGGAACAGCCGCGGATCGTCGATCTTGATCTCCGTCTCGCCCTCCTCGGCCGGAACATTCGCGAGGATCTTTGCGCCGTTGTAGTAAACCCAGTGGCCCGCGAAGTACTTCTCAAGCTGATAGCGAGGATCGCGCGATCGGCCGTTGTAGTGAAGCAGAACGAGCTGCTCGGGATGCTCCTGCTTGAATCGCGTGAAGGGTTCGATGTTCTTGGAACGGCCGGGCACTTCTTCGTCGAGGCACTTGCCTTCGATCCCCATCAGGCGGCTGAAACACGACTCCCACTCCTCGTAGCCCACCCGCGGGTTCGCGGCCATCCCTTCCGAGGCCCGAAAGAAATACGCATGCGGATGACCGGATCGAAGCACATTCAGCGGCTCGAGGTCGCCCGAACGGCCGAGACCGGCCATCGCGGCGAGAAGCGAAAGCGCGCAAAACAGAACGATAGGGTGTTGCCTCATGGAAGTTTCCTTCGTTGTAACCATTCACGCCCGCGGCCGAGCATTGGTCCATTTTTCGGACAGTTCGAGTATTTTGGCGTCAAAGACATCGGCCGAAAACATGGACCTGTCCCCCTCTCTTCCGCCCTGTGAACGGTTACCCTTCGTTTGGTGAGACCGTTGCCGCCGACTACATGGCGATCAACTTCTCGTAGTCCGCAAGCGTCCCGCCGCGAAGACAGCAATCGATGATCTTGCGTCCCAGGGGATCGAGTCCGCGGTCTTCGAGATACTGATGCAACTCGCGGTGGAAGAACCGCGTGAGGATCTCCGCTCCCCGGTCGTACCCCTCGGTGCCGACCTCGGACTGCTTGTCGACCTCCAGCAGCCAGTGGGGAATCTGGGTGCCCTCGATCTGCATAAAGAACAAGGCGTAGCCCAACAACGGGCATCGGGCCGCAGTAAGCTGTTCGGGCCGGAACTTCGCTCCGCCGCGGCGAGCCAGGTATTCGCGAGCCAGCCACTGCGGCATGAACCCGACGCGCCATGCCCCGACATGCTGGTTCGGGATCAGGACGAAGCGCGTCCCCGGGGTCTCGACGATCTGGCGAAGCAGCAAGTTGGCCTGGTCGACGCGAAGCCCCGTGGCGAACGGCCAGTACGAGCCGACCCCCTCGCTGCTCATCCCCTCGGTCTGCGTGATGCTGGGATTCGCATGTCCGCGCGGGGAGACAAGCCGCCAGAGCCATCCTAACGCAGGCGGAAGGAAGTGCAAAAAGCCGAGAATCCCGTAGGTCGGGTTCTCGCGCGTGCAGGGCGGGGTTCGCACTCCGAAGCTCCGCACGTCGACCTCCACGGGGCGGTCGACGACGCCCGGCACCGCGTGCCGCGGCAGGATCACGCGAGGGTTCGGACACGGCTTGCCCGGCGCGTCCTCAACGTGCTCCCAGATCAGGCAGGTCGCGCCCGGGACGGCGTCGAGGTTCAACAGGACCAGTGGTTCGCTCGGCCGTATGCACATCCGCTCCAAGTGCGGGTCCACGCCGTAGTCGGTGATATGGTCGACACGAACGAACCAGGCGTTTTCGGCATCGGTAACCACTACCTTCCGGCTGTCCTTCTGCAACTGCGGTGGGCACAGCGCCATGTCGTCCGTCACCGGATGCAGAATACACCCTTGCGTAAGCGACACGTATCTCTGCTCGCCGCTGACCACATTGGTGCCGATGAGCAGGCGGCCGTCGGCTTCACGGTGCGGGTATTCCAGCATCTCGCTCTTGCCCCCGCCGCTGGCTCCCTCGTGCATGAGCGTCAGAATATTGTCATACGGCGTGACAACCTCGACGGTCGATCCATGGAGCGTCAGCCAGCCCTCGCTCTCGCCAAGCGAGAGGAGTACGCCGTATATGCCCTTCTTCGCGCTGGGACCGGGATAGAGGTTCAGCGAAAAGACCTCGTGCAGCCGGTCGTTGCGGTGGTGGACAACGATCTGGCGGCCTTCGCAGTGCGTGTGACGAAACGGCGGGGCAACGTAGACCACCGCCCGAGGCTCGAACGTCTCACTGAGCTCGTCAGCCGGGATGAGCCCCTGCAGATGCGCCAGGGCGGCCGCGAAAAACGCGGCGTTCGCCGGCGCGACCATCACGGCCCCATAGCCAAGCCTGCGACCACCGGCATAGAATGGCACCAGGACTAGGTCCTGGGTTGACAGCCAGTCGAGGATCTCCTGCCGGACGGGGGCGAACGGCTGCCCGAATCGCTCTTGATAGCGAGGTTTGTCGGTAGGGTAGTCGTCGGCCACGACCATCGACTCGGGGTCCCGCCGCCGCATGTACGACTCCAGGTAGTTGACCGCCAGGCCGTTGCGGCAACGAACCACGACCGCCTCGACCACCCGGCCCTTGCCCGGCACTTCGTAGGCGACTTCAAAGGAGTCGGTCTCACCCGTACCAAGAGCAAGGGCAAAAAGTTCCTCGCGGCTCTTGGGGACCGTCACGGAACGGGCCGCCTGAAGGAGTCCCGACAGCCCCGGCGGAAGTTTCAGGCCATTCATTACAGAAGGTTGCATACTTGTCGTCAATCGCTTCAGTAGTCCAAAACGCCCCAGTTTACGCCAGCCTGACATGGTTGGCAACCAAGGGACGATAGCCTATGCGACGGTGCAACAGCCTCTTCTTGGTCGTTTGCCGCGGCAGTTTCCGTTCGGCGAGTCCAGCCGGTGCCTGGACCGACGAATAAACCATAAAATGAAGGGCTACGGCACCTGAACGTCAACTCCACCGATGGGGCAATCGCTCCCTAGCCACCCATGCGTACTGCTCCCAAAAGCTTTCGTCTACATATCGGTTTATTCGGACGCCGCAATGCCGGCAAGTCGTCGCTGCTCAACGCAATGACGCGCCAGCAGGTTTCGATTGTCTCGGAAGTTGCGGGCACCACGACCGATCCCGTCGAGAAGCCGATGGAATTGCTCCCCGTCGGGCCGGTACTCTTCATCGACACCGCGGGAATCGACGACGCGGGCGCGCTCGGTCAACAGCGGGTCAGACGAACCACCCAGGTGCTGGATCGCACCGATGTCGGCATCGTGGTCGCCAGCGCGGGCGAGTGGGGCGAATTCGAAGAGCGGATGGTCGACGAGCTCCGCAGCCGCCACATCCCCGTGATTGTGGCCTTTAACAAGGCCGATCTCGGGCGGCCGAGCGCCGAGTTGGCCTCCAGGCTGCAGGCGGCGAAGACCGCGCACGTGGAGACGGTCGCTACCAATGGCCGCGGCATCCTCGAGCTCCGCGAGGCCCTGATCGCCGCCGCGCCCGAACAGTTTATCAACACTCCGCCCATCCTTTCCGACCTCGTGCCCGCCGGCGAGCTGGCGGTGCTCGTCGTGCCGATCGACAAGGAGGCCCCCAAAGGCCGGCTGATCCAGCCGCAGGTCCAGACGATCCGCGAACTGCTCGACAGCGACGCCTACGCGATGGTCGTCAAGGAGCGGGAACTCCGCGACGCGCTCGCCCGGCTCAACCGGCCGCCGTTGCTCGTGGTAACCGATTCCCAGGCGTTCCTGAAGGTTTCCGCCGACACGCCGCCGGGGGTGAAGATGACCTCGTTTTCCATTCTCTTCGCCCGGCAGAAGGGCGACCTGAGCCAGTTTGTCGACGGGGCGATCGCCATCGAGCGTCTCAAGCCGGGCGACCGGGTGCTGATCGCCGAGGCATGCAGCCACCACCCGATCGGCGACGACATCGGGCGGGTGAAGATCCCGCGATGGCTGAAACAATATGTCGGAGGCGATTTGGCCATCCATACGACCCAGGGGCATGATTTTCCGGACGATCTGGCCGGCTACCGGCTCGTCGTCCACTGCGGCGCGTGCATGTGGAACCGCCGCGAGGTGCTCACCCGCATGCTTCGCTGCCGGCAGGCCGGAGTTCCGATCTGCAACTATGGCATGACGATCGCGTATACGCTGGGCATTTTCGACCGGGCCCTCGAGCCGTTTCCCGACGCCCTGGAGACCTACCGTCGCCTTCGATCGGCCGCCGGCTCAGTCCACGTGCCCGTCCACGACTAAGTCCGCGGTTTCTTTGTAGAGCGGACTTTAGTCCGGTCGGGGCGGAACGGCTCGCGTCGAGGGCAAGATCGAACGTATCCCGGGAAGTTTGTGGCACGAGAACGACAGGTTTTGGACCCAGGGCAGAAATCAGTATACACCTGAACACAATTAAGCTTTGACAATTCACTCCGTTCCCCAAGACCCCTGCCGGCCAGTCCCGGGAGCGACCCGCCGCACCCGCGGCGGGTCGCTCCCGGCTCCGCGTTTCGTTCTCCAATCTCCATGCTCCATGCACCCTGTTCCATCGTCAGCACCTCGCTCCGGCATCCAGTCTCCCTCCGTCCTCCCCTCCTCATTTCTTAACGGCCATCTTTTGACTGCCTTCTTCACGTCCTCGTCGTCCTGAACCTGTTCCTCTCATCCGTGCGAACCGTTTCCACTTTCCGGAAGGCGTAATTTCCCTTCTACCGGGTAGCCGTTCGCGGGGCGGCCGGGAACTGGTCCATTTTTCGGCCAGTTGATGTATTTTGGTGCCAAGAACGTTGGCGTGGTGCGTTGCGTAGCCGAGCCTTTTTTCACAGCCGCTCCCTTCGATTCCCTCGTCCGATTGGCGAACCGACGCGGAATCTGGAAAAATGAAATCCTGACCACCAACTCCACATCGGCCCCGTCCCCTGGAAACCGGAGCCGGCCCGGCGACGATCACCTCCGAAAAAGGCACCCCAATGCAACGACTGATCGCTTTCGCAATCCTCCTGGTCGGCACCTGGCCGGTCTCTGCCGCAAACCTCTTCGTCTCCCCGGACGGAAACGATGCCAATCCCGGAACACTGGGCAGGCCATTTCGCACCATCCAGAAGGCCGCCGACTCCCTCTCGCCCGATGACACCTGCTATGTCCGCGCCGGTGTCTATCGCGAAACCGTCCGACTCTCAACCAGCGGCTCACCCGGCCGACCGGTCCGCATCCGTGCCTACCCCGGCGAGACCGTGCTCCTGGACGGCACCGAACCGATTCGCGGATCTCTCAGTCGCGGTGAAGATGGCGTATTCACGACCAAGACCGACCTGACCTTCGAGCAACTCTTTGCCGACGACACGGTGCTCACCGAGGCCCGCTGGCCCAACTGCCCACCTGACCGTATCCTCACCCGCGACGGCTGGGCTGCCGCCGGTCCCGAAAGCGAGTACCAGAAGTTGCGCGATCCCGAACTGGCCGCCACCGGCATCGACTGGAACGACGCAACCGCCATCCTCAACGTCGCCCACCAGTTCTGGTCCTGGAGTCGCACCGTCGAAGGCTACCAGCCGGGCAGCGATACCCTCCCGTACGCGATCTCTATGAACCCCTTCCACACGGAAGGTCGCCGCTGGTGGCACGACGACTACTATTACCTGTGTGGCAAACGCGAAGCGCTCGACGCCCCGGGCGAATGGCACCTGGCCGACGACGGCACCCTGAGCCTGATCCCGCCTGCCGGACTGAAACCCGAAAACCTGGCCCTGCGAGCGAAGCAGCGCGACTACGGCTTCCTGGCCGAGAAGCTCAAGCACGTTGAAATCTCCGGATTCCGCTTCTTCGGCTGCTCTCTCCAACTGAACGACTGCGAGGCATGCGTCGTCCAGTACTGCAACCTGCTGTATCCGGCCTACGCCCGTGGAGTCCCCAACGCCGAGGAGAAAGGCAAACAGAAGTCCTGTCCCGGAACGGTCGTCCGCGGCAAGGAAAACGTCATTCGCTCCTGCTCTTTCGAGCATTGCCCCAATTTCGGCGTCGTGTTGCAGGGGGAGCGGAACGTCATCGAGAACTGCGTCGTTCACGACGTCAACTGGACCGGTACCTTGCACTACACCGCCGTGGCGCTGCGAGGCATGCAGGGCATCGACAGGCCCGCCAATGTCGCACGCCACAATACCCTCTATAACGTCGGCAACACGATCCTCAACTGCAGCGGTCCCGACACGATCGTCGAGTACAACCATGTCCACCACGGCGGCCTGATCAGCGCCGACGTCTCGCTCTTGTACACCGCAATGCCCGCGGCCAATGGAATCGAGTTTCGCTACAACTGGGTGCACGACTCGCTCTCTCCGAACCACTCGCTCGGCATTCGCGGCGACGACAAGACCCGCGGCATGCGGGTCCACCACAACGTCCTCTGGAACATCGCCCAGGACGCAATCGTTGCCAAGGGAGGGAAGAACCGCGTCTACAACAACACCTGTTTCGCCAACGGCGCCTCCGATATCCATTTCAACAGCGGCCCCGAACCAGACAAATGGTGGCAGGAGCACGTCCCGGCCTATCAAAACCAGAACGAAGACAGCCTGCTAGTCAACAACTGTGCCGCCGAGATCGTCGCCAGCCGCCGACCGACGCCAACGCCCCTGCCCGGCGATCATTCCAACAACCTCACCAAAGGAGATCCCAAGCTCGTTGCTCCCGACGAATTCGATTTCCGCCCCCGCCCGGATTCCCCTTTGATCGACGCCGGGCGAGCCGTCGACGGCGTGACGGCCCCTTTTGAGGACAAAGCCCCGGACATCGGCGCGTACGAATACGGCGGCGAGCACTGGTTGCCCGGCCATCGCAATGGCGTCGCCGTGAGCAGAGCCTCAGGTACCATGCTTGTCCGTTTGCTGATGCCAATCCTGGAATCCATCCAGGTTGAAGTCGGCGGAGACGCCGGGGCCTCGACAACCTTGACGTTCACTCCCTCAAACTGGCACCAGCCCCAGCCGCTTCCCACTGCGGTTGCCGTCGCCCGACAGCTCACCTTCGCCACGGGAGCTTGGGGCACCGCTGCCGTTTCCGATCTACCCTCGGTGACCGGGCTGACCGATGCCCGCGCCCTTTTCGAACGTCCCGACTTCGCCTCGGCCCGTCACGTCGATTCAAAACCCAAGTTCGACTACGAAGCCCGCTATTCCGCCGACCCGACCGCCCTGGCCGCGTTTCGTGCTTACGCCACCGACACAGCCCCCGCAATTAACGGAACCGTGGCCCAAGACGAATGGCCGGGATGGCAGCCCGCTCGTTCGATCCCGTTGGCGTCTCTGGGGAAGCAATCCCACGAACTTCCCTTCGGCGGCGATGCCTATGCCCTCTTCGACGGCACGCACCTTTACTTCGCCGTCCGCGCCACCGCGGCCGGCGACCGTCCGCTGGCGGAAGGCGGAACGTGGGGCAAAGACGGCTCGGGCGGCGCCGAGTTCGACTTTGCCCCGTTTTCCCATCGCCGGCTGGGCAAGACTTTTGTCCTGCACGGCTATCCCTCCGGCAAGCTCGAGGCCGTCACCGATGGCGGTGCGGATGCGGAGTCGGCCGAGCGGTTCGGCCGGTCCGTCGTCTACGCTGCCAAAATCCAATCCGACGGCGCCTGGACCTGCGAACTTCGCGTCCCGGTCGACGCGTTCGGTGTCGATCTGAGCGACATGCGCCATCTCCGCTTCAATCTCGGCCTCCGGAAGAACAACGCCCCGGGCGGTCCGTGGTTCGCCGCTGTCAAAACCGGCGGGCCCAATTACCGCTTGGACAAAGGCGCCATGCTCCTTTTCGACCGCGCCATCCACGCCGATGCCCCCAATCTCCTCACTAGCGGCGACTTCGAATCAGAGGATACATCGCCCTGGCGCGTGTCGACCAACCGGCCCGAGTCGGTCCCCGACGGCACCTTCGCACGGGTCCGCCAATCCCGGCGCGGCGACGGGTGCATGCGAATTCAAGCCAATGACCCCGACATGATGCGCAGCCGGGTCTTCAAGTGGACCCACCCGATCCACGACATCGTTCATTCGCCCGGAAAGTATGCGCTGTCCTATGAAGTCCGTGTCGTCGAATCCCCGCTGTCCCCGAAGGACACGATGGGCAGTTTCAACAGCTACCTTCACGTCCGCCGCGGAGGCAGCGCCGGCGGGAACCTCGGCCAACGCGAGTCGATGATCACCGATACCGGCGACCGCTGGCTCCGTCGCGAATTCGTCATCGACATTCCGGCCGACGTATCCCCTTCGGTCCTTTCTCTCCAGCTCCACCAGGCCACCGGCACGGTCCTGATCGACAACGTCTGCCTCTTACCGTTCCGTGAATAACGCCAATGAAACCACAACACCAGACCCCTGCCAGCTCGTCTGGCAGGTGAACAAGGTTCCCCGGCTAGCAAGAGCCTACAGTACACCAGACCCCTGCCAGCTCGTCTGGCAGGTGAACAAGGTTCCCCGGCTACAGAATTACCGATCACGTTTGGCTACCCAAGACCCCATTACCCGAACGTCTTCTGGCCCTCCGTCAACTGCACACCTCTCCCTCCCGAAGCCCAACCATGATAAAAACCCCTGCCTCCCTCTGTACCCTCTTCGCGCTCGCAGCCGTCTTCGCCGCCCAGCAGGAACTCTTCCGCTGGACTCTCGACAACCCCGAGATGAAACAATGGCGGACGAAGGAAAACTGCACGCTTGAACCATCCCCCGAGCGCGGCGGATCCCTGCAATGGACCACGACCTTCGGCAAGTTCGACTTCGGTTGGGCAACCTGGCACGCACCTGCCGAACTCGACCTCACCGAGGCCGGAACCATCCGGTTCTGGATCAAGGGCGATGGCTCAGCCCATCGGCTCACACTTCAGCTCGGCCACGCTGAGCCCGGAGAGAACACCGCCTACTACATCAACAAATCCGACGGCATCACTCTCGATTTCACCGACTGGCGCGAAGTCTCTTTCGACCTGGCCCACTTCATCCCTCCCGTCGGTCGCGCTCCCAACGCGGATCTGAAACAGGTGGCATTTATCGAGTTCTTTCTCACCCGCGCCGGGGAAAGCGCCGAAGCCCGCCTCCTGCTCGACGACGTCCGTGTCCTCAAAGCCACGCCCGAACAGGCGGCGGCGCTTGCCGAATACCATGCCATATACGCCAAGGCAGCCCAAAAGGAACCTCAACTCGACGGCTCCAACATCCTGCCCAACCCCGGCTTCGAACTCGACCTCGACGCCGACCGGCAGCCCGACTTCTGGCGAAGCGGCGACTGGAAAACCGGCAGCAACGCGGCCTGGGAAACTGCCGCCGCCCACGACGGCAACCGAAGCATCCGCGTCGAGTGCGCAAACGACCAGCAGCGCGGCTCCTTCTCGTTTCGTCCTCCCGCAGCTTCCGGGCCTTGGGTCTTCGATGCCTGGTACCGAACCGAACGGATGGAAGCCGAAGCCAGGAAAGGCCCTGTCGCGCGTCTCATCGCCGTCGACGACGAGGGCAAACAGTGTGCTGCCCACCACGTCTACGGCGAACCAACCGGCGGCCAATGGCAACCGCTCACCCTCTCCTTCGAACTGCCCGCCGGCGTCAATCACATCAACCTCGACCTGTTCAACTTCTTCGCCCCGGGCGTCGTCTGGTGGGACGACGTCTCGCTTCGCTTCGACACGGCCGAAGTTGCTCGGCGCGAAGAGCGCCGCCGTCTGAACGCGGAGCATGCCGCTCAGGCCGCTGCGCGGATCGACGAAATTGCCGCCGCCGTAGAAAAGCTCCCCGACGCCACGACCGAACAGAAGCTCAAGAAGGCCGTCCTCCGCTGGGCCGTTGAAGACGCGCAGGCTTCGCTCGCCGCCGGGCTCGGCACATCGGCTAAGAACGTCCTCGCCGACATCGAGTCGCTGCTCGCCAAGGACATCGGCCGCCGCGTCGAACCGCCAAAGGAACTGCTGCCACCCGTCAAGGACTTTGAAGACAATCCCTATGCCCAGGGCCTCCTGAGCCGTGTCCGTTCGGTTCTCAAATCGACTGCGCGTTACCAGAAAGGCGACGAAGGCTACAAGCAGATCAACAACGCCTGGACTTTCAGCAGCCTCGGCAACAGCCTGTATGCCGGCACTTGGGGGCTTTGCCACCCCGAAAGTCCCCATGCAGCCGATCCTGACCTGCTCGCAGGCGTCCTAAGGCTCATGCAGGCCATCTTCCAGAACCACCGCGGAGGCGACTTCAACCCCGACCGTGAGGCGGTCCACGGCAGAGACCCCAACATCAATCGCTTCACCTTTGTCCCGACCTTCGAAGCCTTTCTCCTGCTCACCGCGACCTATCCCGACCTGGTGCTCCCCAGCAAGCGGTCCGAATGGCTCGACTCCGCCAAGGTCGCCACCGAGTATCAGATCGAGACCTACGGCGTGCGGGCCGAAAACGAGCCGCCCGAATGCTACTACGCCAACATGGACGTCCACTACATGCTCATGCTCGAGCTCGCCTCGCGGATGTTCGATTCTCCTCGCTACCATGAGGAGGCCGAACGGTTCTGCAAACTCACCGCGGACATGCTCTATCCCGACGGCGCGTTCTCCTATCACGGCTTTCAGAACGAGTGCTTCGTCTACCACCGGATCAACGTCGCCCACCTGGCACGCTACTGGCAGCTCACCGGCAGCGAGTTGGCCCGCGACACGGTCGTCAAGAGCCGGCCCTACTATCCCTACAACGTCGAACCCGGTGGAGTGCCCGAATACTACACCGATTGCTTTTGGAAGCACTACTGGTCCGGGCTGTCGCCCATCGGTCCGGAAATCGTCGCCGGCATGACCGGCTGCCCGCAAAACCGCCGCCTTGCCAAGGAAGAACTCCGCTGGGAAAAGCCCAACGACTACTACGCCATCTACGCCGCCACGCTCTACCGCCCGGATATCCAGGACGAGCCGCTGCCGGACAAGCATCTGTTCTACGATCGCAACGTCGAGGGGCCGCGGGGCCGCTTCGGCCGCTGGAGTTTTGCCGGCACCACCCGCTTCTTTGGCGAGGGCCAGCAGGGCAAAGACACGTTTGTCGGCGGCATGGTCGTCGACGAGCCGGCTCGCCGTTATCCGCTCAATGCCGCCCTGCAAGTTGTCACCAGCCAATTCCGCCTGGAGCCCCGCAAGCCCTACGAAGGCAACTGCCGCCGCTGGCGCGAGTGCCGCTACCTCTCGCAGGACGAACGCAATGCCGTAACAATCGCCGGCGACTTCGCGATGCTCACCACCCGCTACCGCATCCAGAACGTGGCCTGGGGCGGCAAGTCGACGCTGACCGACTGGGCTGGCAACCAGCAGTGGATCCTTACGCCGCACCGACTCGTCGGTGTGCTCGAGATCGAGCCCCTCTCCGACCAGCGGGCCTACTCCATCCACGGCCGCATCCGCTTCGGCCTGGAAAAGGAGATCCAGCGCAAGGATAACGCACGGTTCCAATACGGCTCGCTCGTCTGCCGCCTCCACGAGCACAACTACGCGGATATCATCACGGACAAATCCGAGACCTTCTACATCGACAAGCCCGAGAAATTCCGCAGCATGGAGATCGTGCTCCGCGACCCGCGCAGCATCGAAACCGACGAGCAGGAGCCCCTCACATACAGCGAAGGGACGCGCCAGTTCTTCACCGTCGAGGTGCTCCCGGAGTGGTCCACGCCCGCCGAGAGCGTCCGCCGGATCGCCACACCGGAAGGCTTGCGTGGCTTAGAGGTCCATTTCGACGGCCAATGGCTGTTCCTCGCGCACAACCCGACCGACACACCCATTCCGTTCGAAACGACCCTCTCGTGGGCCGACGGGACACTCTCGCTCCACACCAGCGGCAGCCACTCGCCCGCTCCCAAGCCCTTCAACGCAACCGAAGGCAAAATCAAGCTCGACATCCCACCGCACGGCCACGTCGTACTGGAGAAGTCCTCATGACAAAACAACCAAAGCCGCGTCGAATCACAGCAATCCTCGCCATTGCTTTTTTGGTTGTTGTCCCGCTGGTTCTGAACGCCCAGACTCTCCCAAACGGTAACTTCGAGCAAGGCTCCAAAGGCTGGGCCCTTTCCCAACAGGAGATGGCCCGCGCCAACTTCGACGTGATCGATTCAGACAGTCCCACCGGCGGCAAGGCAGCTCGAATCAATGTCACCGTCAACGGTCCGCCCCACCGTCTCCAGCTTACCCACGACTTCGCTACGGATTCACTAACGGCGGGCCAAGCCTATCTCCTCCGCTTCTCCGCGAAGAGCCGCCAGCCGACTGACTTCCAGGTCATTCTCATGAATCGCAATCGCCCCTGGGAAAACCTCGGTGTCTCGCACTCGGTGAAGACCGAATCCGAGTGGAAAGCGTTCCGCTTCCCCTTTCGCGCACGAAAGAGCGAGCAGCAGTTCGCCAAGGTCAACTTTTTCCTCGGCGAGGCGAAAGATACTGTGTGGATCGACGGCGTTGCCATCGAGACCTACCAGCCGCAGGCGGCCGTGCCAGACGGTCCCCAACTCAGCACCGCGAACTGGTCGCTCGCACTGTTCAAGACCGGCGCCATCGCCAGGCTTGTCCACAAACCCACCGGCCGCGTCTTAAGTGAGCCGAGCGAAGACCGCCTCGCCTACGAACTGACTTTCTTCAAAGACGCTGCAACCGATACGGTTTCCAGTGCACATGCCGACTCGATCTGCTTTGAGCCACTTCAAGACCACCGCGGCTATCGCTTCATCGCCGAGCACCCCCGCGCAACGGTCAACCTCACCTATCGCATCGACGACGCCACCGGCATGATCCAGTGTCAAAGCGAGGTTGAGAACAACAGCGACTCCGCCATCACACGAATCGCATTTCCGATCATCAACGCCCCCGAAACGCTCGGCGAGAAAAGCGACGACGACGTTCTCCTCTATCCCGCCTTCGACGGCAGCGTAATCGACGACCCCCGCGAAGTCTTCCGCCGCAGACCGGCAACGATCTCGCATACCTATCCCGGCGCCCTGTCTTGCCAGGTGATGGCCTTCTGCGATCCAGCGGCCGGTCTCTACCTCGCCAGCCACGATCCCGACGGCCATGCAAAAAGCTTCGAAGTTGTGCCCGGGTTCGGCATCCGCTTCTCGATCGCCCATCTCGCTTCGGCCCTGCCCGGCGAGGATCTGCGGCCGCCGTATCCCATCCTCCTCGGTCCCTTCGTCGGCAATCCCCGGCGCGGCGGCACAAGCTGGTACGATGCCGCCGAGATCTATCGCAGATGGTCGCAGAACCAGGAGTGGGCCCGGCTCAATGTCCGCACGCGAAACGACACGCCCGACTGGCTCCGCGCGGGCGCGTTGGTCACCACCTATGACCCTCGCCGGATCACGCCTCCCGGCGACACGTCCAGGCTCGAAACGTTCTTGCGAGACTATGCCACGCGATTCAACGCCCCGTTGCTGCCGAACAACCGTGGGTACGAGCGCTGGGGCACGTGGTGCGGGCAGGAGTACTTGCCCGTCATGCCCGACGAGACCACCTTCCGTTGCTCGGCCGCCGTTGCCCGCGATCTCGGCGGCCGAAGCATGGTCATGCTCTCGGGCTACCGCTGGACAATCGAGAAAACCTCGCCCGAAGGCGAACCATACTCCAACCAGGAACGCTTCGACCGAGAGCTTACCCGCTGGATGGTCCACGACATGACCGGCAAACCGGTGGTCAGCACCTCGGACAAGAAGGACGACTACCACGGGCAGAAATGGTCGCGAATGTGCCGGGCCACCCACTTCGCCAAGAAAACCATCGTCGACGTCGCAAAATATTGCGTCGAAAACGGCTACTCAGTCATCCATTTCGACCAGGAGTGCAGCGGCGGCTACGCAAGCTCCGTTTGCTGGGCGACCGACCATGGCCATCCGCCCGGCGACGGCCGCTGGGTACACCTCGCGATGGCCGACCTCTACCGCAAGGTGTGCGAAACCTGCCGGCCGATCGATCCGGACTTCATGCTCTCGATGGAAGAGCCTAATGAGCTCTATCTCCCGTGGCTCAACCTCTGCCAGTCCCGTCCCTTCGGAATCACGACCGAATGGCCCGCCATTCCGCCCGCGACGCGAACGGTGCCGCTCTTTCTCTATCTCTACCACGAAAACCTGATCGGCTGGGCGGCGTTCTACCCCTGGAAATCGGCCGGACAGCCTTGGTACAGCCTCGCCAAAGGCTTCACTGTCGGGCTGATGCCGGGCTTGGTCCCACCGGAGGGCCTGGGGTTGCCGAACAACGCCAATCGCGAGCGGTTCTTGACACTCTTAACCCGATGCGTGACCGGTTACCGCACCTTCGCCCACGATTATCTCGTCTGGGGCCGGATGCAGCCTCCGCTTGCGCTGCCAATCCCCATGCGCGCCCTCTCGCGATCTGCCACCGGTGGCATCACCGTCCCCGCCATATCCCACGAAGTCTGGGCCCTGGACGACGGCCGCGCGGCCGTCGTGTTCGTCAATCCCCAGACCGAGCCCTTCCCGCTCGACGTGGAACTTTCGCCCCTGATCGCCGATAGCAAACCGCCCACCATCCGCGAGATCAGCACGCAATCCGCCGAGCGGATTCATAATTCGACAACCGTTAGCTTGACAATCCCCGCGCTCGACATGTTGCTACTGGAAGTAGCAAACGAATGAGAGGCGGTACGAACCTACGCCTCCTCAACCAACTCCAGCTTCAATCGTCCACACAGCTCCGTGACCGTTTCCTTCAAATCGCCATAGAACGTGACCCGGTGCCAGCCCATCCGCCAGTTCTCGGTCAGTTTCTCGATGTCGCCTTTGACGACCGCCTCCAGCTTTGTCCGGCAGGCCATGTCGCTCGGATTGTTCCCGGTCGCCTTCGCCTGATGGAAAAGAACCTGCCGGGTGGTCGGGTTGATCTCCAGCGTCGTCGTCATGTATCCCGCGGGCAAGAGCGACTGGATCGCCACGCCCTTGCGGTCCTCCGAATGGTTGCGGATCCGGTACGGATTCGATGCGCCGTCCGGGCCGAACGCTTTCGTCATCGCCACGCAGTGGGCATAGATGATTTCGTTCTTCGAGGTATCGATCACCGGGTCGGAGATGTAGCCCGGCCGGCCTACCAGTGCACTCATCGTCGCCATCGTCAGCGCCGACATCTGGTCGGCCTCGCACCCGCCGATCATCCCCTCGTTGTTCAGATGGCTGAAACCCAGGCAGGGATAGGCCTCCATATGCCCGCCATAAAAACCGCCCAGGCAGTTGATGCTGATCCCGCGGGCACCGTGTTTGTCGATCAACTGCTTCATCCCGACATACATCCGGCCGGACTTCACGATCTCTTCGCGGGCCGGTTCCACGACCTCCTGCGCGGCGTTGATCCAGCGTTCGGCAAACTCGCGGCCCGCGTCCTGGTCGGGGGCAGCGTATGCGCCGGCCAACTCTTCGAACGTGATGGCAACAAACTTCACGCCCACCACCTCTTCGGCAGCCTTCCGGAAAGCGTCGCCGCCCCAACCACCGCCAACCACAAGAATCTTCGTCTTGCGGAGATTCGCAAGCGCCTCCTCGAAGTTCGGCGAAGAAACGGGATCCGCCGTGCACGTCCAGTCCGTATCGCGCGGCGTCCTCTTGCGCCGAGTGGCTCGAAACGCCGCGGCGATCTCGCCGGCCGTCTTCCCCTGCTTGAGCAAGGCAAAGTGGCGTGCAGCGGCGACAAGGTCCTGATCGTCCGACGAGCTGACCCAATCCACCGGTTTGTCCGACTTCACGATCTGCGGCAGTCGCGTGAGAAACAGGCCGGAGCCGCCGAACAAGTTGTCGACCACGAGCGTCGGCTTGCCGGTCGCGGAGAGCTTCACCACGTCGTTCCGCCAACCGAGTCCCTGCAAACACAGCAAGTAACCGTCGATCTCGGCATCGCCCTGAAGCACCTCGTCGGCGTGCTTGGGGTCGTCCATCACCTTCGTCACCAGAAACTCGACGTCCGGGCAACCTGCCTTCAGAACCTCGATCACACGATTGCGTCGGGCGTCGAAGTCGTAGCCGATATTGGGCCAGATCGGCTTGTCGTTGGTCGTCTCGCAGAACACGAGCCGAACCTTCGCCTTGCCGGCCGACGTTTCGACCGCGCCCGCCTGCCGAGGCCGAAGCCACGCGGCGCTCGAGAGACACCCGGCGCATGCCGCGCAGCCGGAGAGAAATTGCCGACGTGAACAAACCGAAGGCATACTGTGACCATTCATGGATTGCTCCTTTGCTGATGTTGCGGCCTTGATCGCTTACCGCTGCCCCACTTATACCACATCGCGCCGGCGCTCGGCTACCGTTCGACGGCGGTAACGCCCAGACACGCCACCGCAGCCTCGGTCCCTGCCGCGACGAAGACCACGTCCTCCACCGGCACCTCGGGCCACGGATTCTTCCACTCCATCACCCACACACACGCATCGGAACGCGCCGCGTCCTTCCTCGCACCTGCGGCCGTCATCCCCATCCAATACGTACTCGGACCCGGCATCACGCGCGCACCTGGCTCGCAGTCCCAGAAGTGAACGTCGTAACCGAGCCTTACCGGAATCGAATGAACCGATCCGTCGGCATAGCGCACATCATAACAGGCCACTGGCAAGGCCAACGGATCGGTATTCTTCCGGAAAAACCGATCTCGCAACGCCTTCGTTTGCTCCGCGTCCGCCCCCGCGGTATGGGCAAAGGCAAGGCCCAGGACTTGCCTGTTCACGCGCACCGGCGACGACCGCTCGTTTCCTTTGAGCAGAATGCAGTCCCGCTCCTCGTCCGGCCGATCGAAGGGGACACCGCCGAGAAACACCCTACCCTTCGGCAGCGAGCCGAGATCCCGCTCCGGCCCAAGGTCCATCCAGCCCTTCCCGTCCTCCGCACGTTCATCTCGCGTCGATTCGTTGCACGCCGGCGCAATCTGTATCGGCAGATAGGAAATCTTGCGAGCCCCCCAGTTTGGAACCTGCATCACTTGCGACCAGTGCACGCCGTCGGAATGGATCAGATCGGCCTGGGCGACGCTCGCCACTGCCGGATTCCAGCAGCAACTAGCATTCGCATGCAATGCCGGTGCCGAGTAGTTGCATTGCTTCGCCGAATGCGTGAAATTCGACCACACCCAGGTCGTCGTCTCGGCGATTCCCAATGCGTCGTAATCCCGCCACAACGCCGGTACGGCATCCATTTTCAGAGCTGGATAGGCCGTCTGCACCGACCAGGACGTGAAACCGAGCGCTCGAAGCCGCTCGGGCGGCACGGGCAACGGAGGAATGCCCCATGTGGCAAAGATCAGATTCCGTGGAAGTTTTGGCAGGATCTCCGCGCAACGGAACGGCTCGCCGCCGTTCCATCTCACCGAGAGCATGTCGTCGAACAGGATCGGCCGGACACCGCGCTCGCTGAAAAAACGTGCCAACTCGCTCCAATGTTCCAGCAGCAGTTCGTTCCTCTCCTTCCCGGCGCAGAGCCGACATCGCCGCTCGGCGATCTGCTCCCATCCCTGGTTCACCTCGTCGCCGGACATGAAGAAGTACTTCGGCTCGTACAGTTTGAGCAACTCGCCGGCAATTTCCTTCAAAATGCGCATGCCCTCGGGATTGCTCGTGCAAAGCGTCTTACTGTCGCCGTCCTCGCGAAGCTCCTGGTGCGCATACTGCACCAGCCACCCGCAATGGCCCGGCGTGTTCCAGCCCGGGGCCACGTCGACATAATGCCTGCGCGCAAAATCGATAATCTCCTTCAGTTCCGCCTTCGTGAAACAGTTTCGCGGCGCCAGCTCCGGATGCGAGTCGTAACGCACATGCTCGCTGATCTGCATCGCATAGAGGTTGTAGCGTCCGCCCGCGACCTGGTCGTAGATATGCTCCTTGAACGCCTCCACCGTCAGTGGCGTGCGGTGGTAGCGTTCGCTGATGAACACCTCCAGATACACCCGCGTCGGAATGTCCGGCCAATCCTCACAATGAGTACAGAGGATACCCGCTTGCAGCTTGGCAAACGAACTCTGCCGCGCCATGTCCAGCAGCGTCCGCACGGCATAATACATCCCCCGACCGCTGCTCGCCTGCAATCGCGCGCCGGACTTCCCCACATCGAGCACGAAGCCTTCCGGCCGGACGCCATGGTCCACATACTCCAGGATCACGTCCGTCGGCTTGCCGTGCCGCTTGGCGACATGGATTCCATAGCGGCTCGCGAGCTTTTCCGCGAGATGCTCCGATGGGAAAGAGTCGCCCTCGCCCCGTGTCTCGATAGTGATGGTCTCCGGCAAGATCCACCGCTCTTCACCCGGCTTCCAGATCTGGGGTTCCGGCCAGAGCACGACCTGCTCGTAGTCCAATTTCCTCGGCCGCATCAGCAGGAAACGATATTGCCCGGCCGCCGCCACTCCGCCCTTCGCATCCCGGACGATCACGTCGAACAGATGAGCACCATCGCGCGTCTGCGTGCATTCGAAAGGCAAACTGACGTCGCTTTCCACCGAACGGCCAAGCGAGATCTCTTTCTTCTGCACCTCACGGCGATCCTCACCCGGCGGCGCCAGCAGCAACTCCACAGTCGCGTTGCTGAGTTTCGCCTCTTTATCTTCCAGCAACACTCGGCAGTGATAACGCGGCGTCTGCTCGTCGAGTTTGAACAGTTCGGCTCGCGAAATGCCGATCCGTTTCTCGGAGCGGAGCCCCGGATCAGGACCTTCCTGCGTCCCGGCCTCCAGGTGAATCGGTTTCACGCCGGCTACCAGTGTGATCTTCTCGAGGTCGACCGACTGGGTTCCTTGCCCGTTGACATAGACTCGTGTGATCTTCGACCAGTCCAGCGGCGGCGTACCGGGCCGCGACCAGCCGGACGGATGGATTTCCGTCTGCCAGCTTCTCGTTCCGTCGAAACGCAGCGTGATCGCATACTGTCCGTCCGGCGTCACGGCGTAGATCTGCATGCGGCCGGCCGATCCGTCGCCCCGCCAGGTAATCTCGGCCCCGTAATACTCCCGTTCTCGCCACGGCCCGTCGCCGATCTCCGGCGAAACAAAGTTGTACGAACCGGCGTCCTCCGACGAGAACCGCAGCGCCGTTTCCCCAGCGTTTCTTCCCCCCACCGACTCCATCCTTCCGCTGCCACCCCGCTTGATTCCCTTCTCATTGGCTCCATAGATATTCAGACGCCATCCTTCCGATACATCCCTTCCGCGGACGTCGAAAAGAACGTGATCCAACGATTCCCCGAAAACGTGAGAATCGGTCAAGACCATCGCAAACAGAAACAGAATCCAAACTTTGCTCATCTTGTCGTGACCGTTACCAATGGATAGTGCGAATGAATTGCCGTCTGCATCTTACCACCGCTGCTCGCGCCACGCCATGCAGAGGGGCCGTCCGCAGGAAAGCACGGTGCGGCTTGACGCCGCCGCCGCCCCGCCGGTAAGTTGGTTTCAATGGGTGAAGCGGCGATCAGCACAACATGAGGAACAACGATGACACAAGCGACACGGCGGGAATTCCTGAAGAGTTCCGCGGCAGGAGGACTGGGATGGGGATTACCGGCCCTGTTCCTGAGCAACCAAACTGCGAAGGGCGCCGGCCCTGCCGAACAGGTCCGCGTGGCCATGATCGGACTCGGTGGCATCGATATCGTCGGCGGCGTAGGCGGCCGCGGCCGGCAGCTTATCGCGAGTCTTCGCGAAATCCCGGGAGTCAAAATTGCCGCCTTGTGCGAGGTGGACCAGGAGGTGTTGGACAAAGAGGTCGGGGAATTCCGCAAGCGAAAGGAAGAAGTCGCCTCGTGCCGCAATCTTCGGCAGGTTCTCGATGACAAGTCGATCGACGCCGTGGCGATCGCCACGCCCAACCACTGGCACGCCCTGGCAACGATCTGGGCGTGCCAGGCCGGCAAAGACGTCTATGTCGAAAAGCCGTTCTCCTACGATCTTTGGGAGGGCCGGCAAATGGTCGGCGCCGCGAGGAAATACGGGCGCATGGTCCAGGTCGGCACCCAGCGCCGCTCCAGCGACACCCTCCGCGAGGCCTTCGATTACTTGCACAGCGGCCAGATCGGCTCGATCCGCTGCGCCCACGCTCTCGTCTACCGCCCGCGCGAGAGCATTCGCAAGGTAACACAGCCGACCCCTGTGCCCGCGACGGTCGACTATAACCTCTGGTGCGGTCCCGCCCCGAAAGATCCGCTCATGCGCGAACAGTTGCACTACGAGTGGCACTGGTTCTGGGCGACCGGCAATGGCGAAATCGGCAACAACGGTGTCCACATCATGGATATCTGCCGCTGGGCCCTGCGGCAAGACGGTCCGCCGCCGAGGGCCATGAGTATCGCCGGGCGATTCGGCTTCGACGATACGGCCGAGACCCCGAACACCCAGATCGCTCTGTTCGACTACCGCCCGGCGCCGCTGATCTGCGAAATCCGCAATCTCCGAGCATCGAAGCAGTCGCCAATGGGCAAGTACCGCGGCCACGACCGCGGTGCCGTGATCGACTGTGAAGGCGGATTCTTCGCCGGCGATTCCGGCGGCGGCCAGGTTTTCGACCATCAGGGCCGGCAGATCAAGGAATTTCGCGATTCCCAGCGGTCCAAAGGCCTCCAGATCGCACATCTGGCCAACTTCGTGGCAGCCGTCCGCAGCCGCCGGGCCGGTGACCTCAATGCCGAGGCGGCCGTTGGCCATGCCTCCGCCACGTGCGCCCACCTGGCCAACACCTCGTACCGGCTCGGCCGAAAGGCTTCGCCCGAAGCGATCCTTGAAGCCAACCGTGCCAACTCGGCCGTGGTCGATGCCTTCGAACGTTGTCGCGACTACCTACGAGAAAACGGTGTGGATCTTGGCGTCTCGCAGCCGGCCGCCGGCCCGTGGCTGACGCTCGACCCCCGCCGCGAGTGCTTCGTCGGCCTATTCGCCGACGAAGCGAATCGATTCTCCAGGCGAACCTACCGCGAACCATTCGTCGTACCGCAAATCGTTTGATTCATAACAGGAATACTCTGCCGATGCACAAACATCTTCTCCGGACCTTCGTCTTTGCGCTGGCACTCACCACGACCGCCATTTCTGCCGACCTCTACGTAGCGCCGAGCGGCAACGATGCCGGATCCGGCTCCAAAGAAAGCCCCTTCGCAACTCTTGGGCGGGCCCGCGATGCCATCCGGCAGCAAAAACAGCACGGACCGCTTGAAGAACCGATAACGGTGTGGCTCGAAGGCGGCCTTTACCGGCTGACGCAGCCGATCGTCTTCACGCCGGCCGACTCGGGCTCCCCCGATGCTCCGATCACCTACGCCTCCCTGCCCGGCAAACGGGCCGTGCTCAGCGGCGGCGTACGGCTCGGCGGCAAGTGGGCGAAGGTGCCAAGCAAGCCGTTCTGGCAGCTCGAGGTGCCCGAGGCGCGCGACGGCAACTGGTGCTTCTATTCGCTCTATGTCAACGGCCAGTCGCGGACCCGGGCGCGGCACCCGAACTATGGCGACAAGGTCCTGCGGGCGGAAGGACGCGAGCCCGGCGGCGATCCGCGGCAAGCCCTCCGGTATTTTCCGGGCGACGTCGACCCCTCCTGGTCCAACCCGACCGATATCGACGTTGTCCTGCTCTGTTCCTGGACGCCCACCATCCACCGCATCCGAGAGATCCTGCCCGAGCGCCGCGCCATTCGTTTCTTCAGTAGCCACGGCCGCAACGTCGATTTCTGGGAGCGCAATTTCCGCTACTACTTGAGCAACGCCTTTGAGGCGCTCGACCAACCCGGCGAATGGTACCTCAACCGTCACACGGGCATGCTCTACTACCTCCCGCTGCCCGGCGAAGATATGGCCACCGTCGAGGTCGTCGCCCCGGTCATGAAATCGCGGATGATCGAGTTCGCCGGCGAACCCGCCGAGGATCGCTTCGTCGAACATCTCCATTTCCGCGATCTCGAGTTCCGGCACGTCGACGGGGACATGGACCGCTACAACGGCGTCTACCGCCAGGGCCATATGTATCTCGACAGCGCCATCTCCGCCCGAGGACTCCGCAACGCTTCTTTTGAGCGTTGCGAGTTGGCGCAGCTCGGCGAGTACGCCATGGAACTGGCCGACGGCTGCCGGGACGTCACCGTCCGGCAGTGCCACTTCTGGGACCTCGGCGCGGGCGCAATGCAACTGGGTGTTACGGATCTTGCGACGCTCAAGGCTTCGTTCGAGACCGACACCGCCCACGAAGGCAACTCGACCGTCCGCGGACTGGTCATCGACAACAACTGTATCCACCGACTTGGCACAATCTGGCACGGCTGCTACGGAATCGTCAATCGCTTCGCTTCCGGAACGCGGATTACGCACAACGAGATCTACGACACCCACTGGGATGCCATTGGTTTGGACGCCCGTTGGAACTTCAAAGGCGAGAAGTACTGCCATGGCATCGAAGTCGCCCACAACCACCTCCATCACCTCGGCCTCCGTTACCACACCGACGCGGCCGGTGTCTACCAGTTCGGCCCGTTGGACACCCACGTCCACCACAACCTGATCCACGATACCGTCGCCTACCCCTATATTTGCGGCTTCGCGGGCATCTATCTCGACGAGCAATCGCGAGGGGCGCTCGTCGAGAACAACCTGGTTTACAACGTCGAGTGGTTCGCTTATTTCCAGCACAAGGGCATGGACAACGTTTTCCGCAACAATATTGGCGCGTTCGCCCGCAACGGCCTGATCGGTCGCGGAAGCCTCAACGACACGTGGAAGGCAAACTACATGGAGGCGGTCCGCAACATCTACATCGCCCACAACGAGTTAGCGATCGGCCAGGGCTGGCAGCCCGGAGAGAAACCGCCCGTGCTAGCCGGCAATGTCTACCACACGCTCGCGAAAGACGCCTCGCCGACGTTCGCCGGCAAGACCTTCGCTGATTGGCAGGCTGAGGGGCAGGACGAGGGCTCGATTGTCGCCGATCCCGGCTGCCGCGCCCCGGGAAGCTTCGATTTTACCCTCGTACCCGACGCCCTTGCGTGCCGGGCCGTCGGGTTCGTTCCCTTCGACGACGAGATCCGCACTGCCGGGCTCTACGGCGATTCCGCCTGGCGCGATCTGCCGAAGCGCTATCCCCCTCGCACGCCCAGCGAGGTCTGGGCAGAAGACGATTTCGCCCGCCTCAACAGCTTCGCACTGGACTTCAACCTGATGAACGATGGCGACGAGCCGGGGATCTTCGCCATCTCTGGTGGCGACGGCGCCGGTTTCGCCGTTACGAGTGAAGTCGCCGGCATCAAAGGACCAAAGTGCCTCAAGTGCACAGACCGAAAAGGCCTCGCGAAATCGTTCTATCCCTACCTTCGCCTGACCCCGCGTTCACTGAAGCAGGGCAACGTCACTTTCACATTCGCCGTCCAGCAACCCCGAAAAACGTCGGCGAGGCTCCTGGTGGAGTTTCGCGGCCGCGGTCAGACACAGGAACCCGGTCCCTCGATTTTCATCGAGCAAGATGGGACCGTGAAAGCCAATGGGAAACATCTCGCCACCCTGGCGCCGGGTGCGTGGACCCGCTTCGAACTCGTTTTTGCCCTGGGCGACCGGAACACCGGCGGCTACACGCTGACGATCCGCGACGACGCCGGCGAAACCACCCACGATCTCCCCTTCGGCCGCGCGACGTTCAATGAAATCACTTGGCTCGGCATCGTCGCACCCGACGACGCCGACGGCGTCTGCTACCTGGACAATCTCGCGCTGCAGATTACCGAATGAATACCTTTGCTCGCCGCCGCTTTAGCGATTTACCGCCGGGGGCGCTCCGGGCGTGGGAGGCACGGGGGTCTCGTCGGCAGCCGGCGCCGCGGGTCGGCCGAGCAACTCCGGCAGCTTGTCCATCACACGAGTCTTGATCTGGATGCCGGCCCCGATTGTCGCCATGACGATCGCCACCACCAGGATCAGGTTGAACACCATCCGGCTGAGCCCCTTGCCCACGGCATCGCCGATATAGCTCCGCTTGTTGTTCATAATAAAAAAGAGGAAGTACGCGATCGGCAGCATCGTGAAGCAGATCGCCGAAGCGGCCACCGGCAGCCACATCGGCGTCGTCGTCACGACGCCCAGAATGCCGATGGCCGGAGCGAGCGTGAAGATCCGGTAACGCCAGACGGTGTACTCCATGCCCAGCATCTCGCACAGCGTGAAGCCGCAGACGACCATGTGCGTGCTGATCGCCCCGCAGGTCATGCCGATCAGCCCCAGGTCGAAGATAATACGGCCAAGGTTCTCCCCGAGCACTCCGGAAAGAGCCTTCGAGGCGTCCAGCGGTTTCATCCCTTCGCGAACCATCTCGGTGGCCGGATTGTAAACCCCGGTCACCGACATCCCCACGATCACCAGCGAAGTCACAAGCACGAACGGCAGAAACATCGACATGACCAGGTCCCAGCGGGAGAGTGTCTTGTGGTGCTCGCCCCATCCTTTTGCCAAGAGCGAATAAGGATACAGGAAGGTCATATTTATGCCCACCGCCGCGCCGAGCATCCCCAGTACCAAGATCAGGGAACCTTCCGACTCAGGAATGCCGTACCAGCCGATGAACCCTTTTCCTAGTTCCGCCCACTGGATCCGCTCCAGGTTGGCCACCACCACGATGCCGAAGGAGAGGATAATCAGCCCGATCACGCCGCGGAGAAACCATTCGTACAGCTTGATTCCCCGGGCGCCGCTGCCGTAGTTCCAAGTGGTAAGAATGCTGATCCCAAGAATCAGCACTCCAATGCCGGCGCTCACCGCATAACCGACCGGCGTAAAGGCCGGACCGCCGCCCGTATTTCCGGTTGCGACCGTTGCGCCGAAAAGCTCAGCGAGGTCGCGGGCCGAACTGGCCGCCAACCCGTATTGTGGGAAGTGCCAGATCACCGATGCGACGATGGTTCCCAAGGCCCAAAGGAAGGCAAGAATCCGGCTCAATTCCCGACCAAACGCCCGGTAGGGCCGTTCGCCGGTAGTCAGCACCACGTTGCCCAGGGCACCGAGCATGCAGACCCCGAGAAACATGGCCACCGGCTGGACCCAGAGAAGCTTGTAACCAAACGACGCCCCGGCCATCACGCTGGCAGCGGCGCTGCCGGCCCCCAGCGTCATGGCGCTTTGCAGCAGACCCGGTCCGGTCCGCTTGATGTACCCAACCGCCCTTGCCCCAAACGGTTTGCTCTGGAGATCTCTTAACTCCGCGATGTCTCGTTGGAGCTTTTCAGGGTCCCACTTGGCGGTCATCGGAAGACCCTTGGTTTTTTCAGCCATGGCGGTTGCGCTCCTGGATTGGTGATCGTTTCAAGCAGGGCTGCACGGCCCTCGCCTGGTTCAAAGCAAAAGGGATTACCCTGCCAAAATACCTGGACGGGAGGGAGGATGCAATCGGCATCCGCCCGATCGCGGCGCGCCCATAGTTCGCCTTAATGCCGCAGGAAAAACCGCCGCTCAAAGGCCGGTCGTTACGGGTGCCAATGGCCAGCTTTGCATCGGCTCGGATTGTACCCGTTATAGGTTCCCCGATCGGGAGACTCTTCTTCGTCTACCGAAAAGCACTTACAGACCTTCATGACAGAGAACGGGAAAAAACCTTGTCTGGTGCCAATTCCTGTATAGTTGGCAACCGGGACGCGGGGGTCGACACCCCACCTGTGAGGTTTTTCCCCGGAAACGGTTGACGAAACCCTAGCCTTTTGCTTACATTAAAGGCGGCACTCCTGGTCACCAACCCGCCTGACCGCCTAGGGACTTTCAGGAACAGAGCATGATTCGCAAAGAGTCCAGCGACGGCATCGGTTACTCGGTCGTCGAACTGCACGATGTTCGGCACATTTTCGCAGCTGCGGTCCCGAGAAAGGGGATGACCCTGCGTGAACAGACGCAGGACGCCCTCCGGACGATACAGCGCGTCATCGACGAACAGGGAACTCGCGGTTCGATTGTCCATCAAGCCGTTTTCATCCGCGACTATACCCTGCGGGAAGAATGTCATCGGCTTATCAAGGATTTCTATGGCAGCGATTTGCCTGCCACCACGTATATCGCCCAGCCTCCCTGCGAAGGGAAACTGATCGAGATCGAGGCGCTCGGCGTCAGCAGTCCCGCGGGCGAAGTGGAAATCGAGCGACGCAGCGAGCAGTTGGTCATCACGCGCCATAGCGGCGTTTCCTGGATCCACTGCGCCCAGGTGGTGCCCGGGATCGACGGCCGCGGCGTTTATGACCGCTCCGTCGATGCGTTCTCCGCCATGCGTCGACAACTCTGCGCTGCCGGGGTGCCATTCGATCGCGTGGTTCGTACTTGGCTCTACCTTGGCGACATTGTTGGTCCCGAAGGTGAGACCCAGCGCTACAAGGAACTGAATCGGGCTCGCACCGACTTCTACGAGGGCATCTGCTTTGGCGATGGTCACACACCGGCGTGCTATCAGGGGCCGGTCTACCCGGCGAGCACGGGTATCGGCACCAACAATGGCGATGTCGTCATGAGTTGTATTGCCATCGATACAGACCGCAGCGACGTGAGATTGGTGCCGCTGGAGAACCCGTTCCAGACTTCTGCCTGCGACTATGCCGCCATGTATAGTCCTAAGAGTCCCAAGTTCGCCCGCGCGATGGCTCTTGCCGTCGGACAGTTTGCGACAATCTTCGTGTCCGGCACTGCGAGCATCACCGATTCGGAAAGCCGGCATCTCGAGGACGCGGCTGCCCAGACCCACCAGACGCTCGACAACATCGAGGCCCTGATCTCCGAACGCAATTTTGAGGGACATGGCACGCCCGGCCTCGGTGCCTCTCTCCGCGATCTTGCTCTGGTACGTGTCTACGTCAAGAGGCAGGAGGACTATGAGGAAACCCGGGCTGCATGCGAAGCCCGGCTGGGCGAACTGCCCATCATTTATGCCATTGCCGACGTCTGTAGGCCCGAATTGCTCGTCGAAATCGAAGCAATCGCTTTCTCCCAGAACTGCTCCCCTGCCTCGCGTTAGGCTCCACGCATCCGTGTCGCAAGAGAAGGTAGCAGGCACACTCGCGTGCGCCGTCCGCGCCGCCATCTCAAGGTCGGCAGATGGGTCTTCCGCAATCCTCAGTCAATTTGACCGGCGTCGTAGCGTTCCCAGAACACCGCCGGCGCCATCATCCCGCCGCTGATCCCCCACTCTTCCTCCCCAAACGCCGTACCGATCTCTTGAAGCGTTGACATTTCCCGGGCGTACTGCATGCCCGTCTTGATCCGGCTCGGCGTGAATACGAATCGTGACAGCCGCATCCACCGAAGAGGCGTCAGGTCGGTCACCTCGGAGCGCGCGATATGCAGCCGCTGAACAGGGTGCCCCTTCAACGGGCCGAGGTCCGAAACCTTTGTGCCCGCCAATGTCAGGCTTTCCAAGGGCATGGCTCGAAGCGGCGATATGTCGCTTACCGCAGTGTCGTTAAGCCAGAGCATCCGGATTGGCGCCCCCTCCAGAGGGCTTAGATCCGTCACTCGCGTTCGCACCAGATTCAACTGCTCAAGCGGCGCACCGCGTAGTGGAGCAAGGTCCGCGACGTCCGTCTCTCCCAGCCACGCCTCCCCGACCGGCATACCTTTAAGTGGGGTAATGTCCGAAACACGGGTCTTTGTGAGATCCACCACCTGAAGTTTCAGGCCAGCCAGCGGACTGATGTCTTCGACAGCAGGGTCGTTAATCTGGATTGCCCAGATCCTTGTCCCATCCGAGCCTACCTGTATTTCGCCATCAAACCCGGGGTTCTTTTCCCGAAGTGCCTTCTTCAAGGTCTCCTGCGAGACCGGCTGTCCGAATGATGCCGCTGCGGGCGTCGCGTTCACAGCAGGTTCCTCTTGCTGTATCTCCGCCCCAGGCACGGCTGCTTCGTTTTCCGCGATCGCGACCGAAGAAGAAGCACTTGGCTGCTCGCTGCAGCCGTTCCCAGCCAAAGTCGTCACCGCAACGAGAACCAGCAATCGAATTCGCATGAATACCTCTTACGCGAGGGGGTGAAGCAGCCAGCACGATTTCTCCGCCCATCTAGCCACTAAGCCTTAGGGTATTCGGAGTGGCAGCACGCGTCAAACATGGAGGCCCGTTTGCAGTAGGTCCCGCTTGCCGAGCTTGCCGAGCGGGATCTGGCGGCACCAGTGTCTTCCACGCCCGCGTCTCCTTTTTCGCAAGCCAGAAAAAAAGCAAGGCTAATTCGTCGAACTGCCGGCTTGAAGCCCCTCAGCTTCATGGCACCGCACGCGCTTTTGACGTTGCAGAATCCGCCCATGGTGGATACAAGCGAGGACCATTTCGCACGACCTCGAAATAGGAAGACTCGACCAGTTTTCGCCCATCCGCCATGCTCCTCGCGTTCCAAACTCGCGTCTGCCGCCCGGATCACCGCCAAAGCATGCCCCGACCCCGGGTGCCGAAACCGCGAGTCACTCGGCTCTCGATCCGCCTTCTGCTGGCAGTCCTCTTCGCTTGGCTGCCGGCCACCGGACTGGCGGCCGAACCGACGCCCGCCAAACAGCCAGCCGAAGGGATTACCGCAGAGGAAATCCAGGCCCGGCTCAAGCACCTCGACGAATCCGGCGATCTGGATGACGCGTCCAGGGCCAAGGCACGCGAAGCCTACCAGCAGGCTGCTCAGGAACTCGAAGCAGCTCGCCACTGGTCCGAGACGATCGCACGCTTTGAGAAAGATATTGCCACTGCCGGCGACGAACTGGCTACTGCAAAAGCCAAGGCGGCAGTGACGCCTGCGAAGACGAAACCGGTGGTCCCCTCCAACGCGACGCTCACTCAGCTTCAACTGAGCCTGACCAGCAAAGAAGCCGAGGCGGAAGAGTTCAAACGCCAGTTGACGAAACTCGAGGCCGAGCCGCGTCGCAGGGCAGCTCGGCGGGTTGAGATTCCCAAATTGGCTGCGACAGCCCGCCAGCGGCTGGTCGATGTCGAGAAGCAGCTTTCCTTGCCGCCGGCGGCCGATGAACCCTCCGCACTGGCGGTTGCACGGCGCGCCATCCTGCTGGCCCGTTGCCGCGCAGCTCGCATGGAGGTGCAGGCATACGACAAGGAAATCGCGGCCTACGAGGCTTGTGCTGAGATTCTTCCTCTGCAGTTGGACCTCGCCACCCGCAACGCAACGCTCGCCCAGCACGAAGCCAGGCACTGGCGCGAAACAATCAATCGTCGGCGTCAGGAGGAGGCGCAGCAGCAAGCCCGTCAGGCAGCCTGGCAGGCCGCGCAGGCGGAGCCGGCCGTGCAGCGTCTTGCGCAAAACAATTCCACGCTGGCCGAAAAGAGGACGCAACTCGCCAAAACCATCGCTGAAACAGTACGGCAACTCGACGGCACCAACCAGAAACTCAGCGAGTTGAAGGAGCGGTTCTCTCAAACACAGGCCAAGGTCGACGCGATCGGGATGACCAACTGGATTGGACTTCTGCTACGCCAGCAGCGGGAGATGCTACCTAAAGTGTGGTCGTATCGGCGAAACGTCGTGGAACGACAAGAGGCCATTCGCGACGTACAATTGGAGCAGTTTAGCCTGGCCGACCGGCGGTCTGAACTGGCCGACATCGAACGGCAAGTCGGCAAGGAACTTTACAAGCTCGGTCATCTCAGGCCGCACAGCCCCCCTCACGAACTGAAAACTGCCATCCGTGGCGCCCTGGAAACAGAAAAAGAATACCTCGATGCGCTGATCGGCGACTATAACAGCTACTTCGACAAGCTGGTCGACCTGGAAAACGCCGAGCAGCAGTTGATCGACCGGACTGGAGAATACGCGAAGTACATCGATGAACGGGTCCTCTGGATCCGCAGCGCCAGCGCGTTTGGACGCGAGGACGTGCGGGCCTCGGCCGATGCGATCCGTTGGCTCGTCCGCCCGGAATCATGGTTCGAAATCGGCGCCCTTCTCGTTGCCGACGCCACGCAGAACCCGGTCCCCGTTGCCGCGGCACCGTTCTTCATCCTGGTGCTCGTCTACCGCCGGCGCCTGCGAGAAAAGGTTTTCAATATCGGTGAGGCTGCGGCGAGGTCGACCTACTGCCGCTTCGCGCCCACGCTCGAAGTTCTCATGCTCACCGGGGTCATCGCCGGCGTCTGGCCGGGAGCACTCTGGTATCTGGCCTGGCGACTGGCGACCGCCGTCGACGGCTCGGATCTTGCGAAGGCCGTCAGTGCCGGCCTCGGCGCGGCGGCCGGTGCTCTGCTTCTGATCGAGTTGATTCGTGAGACTTGCCGCTCCAAAGGCTTGGCCGGCGCGCACTTCTGCTGGCCGGTGCTGGCTCTGCAAATGTTCCGAAGACGACTCCGCTGGCTCTCGATCGCGCTGCTGCCGCTGGTCATGGTTACCTTCACCATGCTCGCACAAGGTGACGAGCGGCTGCGGAACTCGCTGGGCCGGTTGGCCTTTGTTCTCGGAATGGTCCTGGTCTCGATCGTTTTCCAGAGGGCCTTTCGTCGGACCGATGGCATTCTCCAGCCCGTCATGGCCCTGCGTCCCGACGGATGGATCCGGCGACTTCGGTTCGCCTGGTACTGGCTGGGCGTGCTTACTCCACTGGCCCTCGCCGGCTTTGCCGTCGCCGGATACTATTACACGGCTCAACACCTCGCGGAGCGGATCTACATTACCCTTTGCCTGCTGCTGGGCCTCACGCTGCTCCGTGCGTTGCTCCTCCGCTGGGTCCTCGTCAACCGCCGGAAGCTGGCGATCGAGCAGGCCAGACAGCGCAGGGCCGCGGCCATGGCGGAGCCGAAACCGGGCGAGCCGAGCGGGGCCATGCTGTTGCCGACCGCCTCCGAGCCCGACCGCGACCTCGCAGCAATCAATGCCCAGACTCGCCACCTTGTCGAATACTCGCTCGCCCTGGCCGGTTTCCTCGTGGTATGGCTCATCTGGGTCGACGTACTGCCGGCTTTGGGCATCTTGAAGCGGGTTGAACTCTGGCGCACCACGACACAGGTCACCGAGGCGTTCACCGCCGCCGATGGCACCATCGGGGTCCGCACCCTCGACAAGCTCGAGCCGATCACTCTAGCCAGCCTTTGCCTCGCGCTGTTGATCGCTGCCACCACTTTCATTTCCGCGAGAAACATCCCCGGCCTCTTGGAAATGGCCGTGCTCCAGCACCTCCCCGTCGACGCCGGCTTCCGTTACGCCGCCGCCGCCGTTTCCCGTTACGTGATTACCATTGTCGGCCTCGTCTTTGCCTGTTCGACGCTCGGAATCGGCTGGGGCAGGGTCCAGTGGCTTGTGGCGGCGATCAGCGTCGGCCTCGGATTCGGACTGCAGGAGATCTTCGCGAATTTCGTTTCCGGTCTGATCATCCTCTTCGAACGCCCGGTTCGAGTTGGTGACATCGTCACGGTTGAAGAAGTCACCGGCATGGTCTCACGCATCCACATGCGAGCGACCACGATCACCAACTGGGACCGCAAGGAGTTCATTGTTCCCAACAAGCAGTTCATTACCGGACGCCTGCTCAACTGGACGCTCTCCGATCAGGTGAACCGGATCGTAATCAATGTCCGCGTGGCCTATGGATCGGACACGCGCCTCGCCCAGGAAGTTCTCCTGCGAACCGCCCAGGACCATCCCCATGTCCTCGATGAACCTGCCCCCATCGTCGGACTGGAGGAGTTCGGGGCAAGTTCGCTCAACTTCGTTCTCCGCTGCTATCTCTCGTCGCTGGAGCATCGGCTCGCGGTGATTCACGATCTCCACTTGAGCATCGATCGGGCCTTGCGTGAAGCCGGCATCGAGATCGCCTTCCCGCAGCAGGATATCCACATTCGCTCGGTCGAGAAGCTCCTCCCGCTGTTCGACCAGACAGGCGGCCGCACACGCGATCCCGAAGAGACTCCCAAGCAGCAAGTCGCCTGACCGGCGGCCCGGCTCCCTCCGGCGGGGCGCCGCTCCGGGCGCCTGCCGAGTGTCCGGCAAGGTTGACATCTCCCGTCGCCCCTTCTACCCTAAACATGAGCATCCCATCCTGGAGGCGTGGAGGTGGACATGTCAACGACGCGTGCGGCGATCGTCACCGGCGGCTCGCGCGGCATAGGACGTGCGATTGCGCTGGAACTCGCGCGGTTGGGCTATGCCGTTGTGGTCAACTACGCGAGCCGCCCCGATGCCGCGGAGCAGGTCGTCGCGGAGATCACCAAATCAGGAGGCCGCGCCGTCGCAATCCAGGCAGACGTCGGGGCTGCCATCGATCGCGATATTCTCGTCG
This sequence comes from Thermoguttaceae bacterium, assembly GCA_040768665.1. Taxonomy (GTDB): domain Bacteria; phylum Planctomycetota; class Planctomycetia; order Pirellulales; family Thermoguttaceae; genus JABWBD01. The sequence goes on along the minus strand of JAXGMN010000023.1, from coordinate 177,665 downwards.
ATCGCACCTTGACCGCCTTCGACCGCATCGACGTGCTGGTCAACAATGCGGGGATTACTTCCCAAGGCCGCAAAGACCTGCTTGAAGCCACCGAGGAGAGTTGGGATCTGGTGTTCAGCACCAACCTGAAGGGGCCGTTCTTCCTCTCGCAGCGCGTCGCGAACGAGATGATCCGCCTGCTGGCGAAAAACAAGATTGCCGACGGCAAGATCATCAACATCTCGTCCGTCTCGGCATACGCCGTCTCGGCCAACCGGGCCGATTACTGTATGACAAAGGCTGCTCTGGGCATGATGACCAAACTGTTCGCCCACCGACTTGCCGACGAGGGGATTACGGTTTTCGAGATCTGTCCCGGCGTGATCGAGAGCGACATGACAGCGCCGGTGAAGGACAAGTATGATCGCCTGATCAGCGAGGGGATCTGGCCGATCCGGCGATGGGGCCGCCCGGACGACGTTGGGCGTGCCGTGGCGGCCGTCGTGTCCGACTCCTTTCCTTTCAGTACCGGCGAAAGAATCAATGTCGACGGCGGTTTTCATATTCGTGCCCTGTGAACGGGGAGTCCGATGGTGCCTGGATGGCAGGATATCGGGGCGCTGCTGACGGTCGCCGTGGCGGTGGCATACCTGGTCCGCTGGGCGGTCCGCAGGGCCAGAGGGGAAAGGCCCGGTACCTGCGCAGCGTGCACCGCGTGTAAAGCCTCTCGGCCCCGGGAGGATCTCGTTTCCATCACGCCGCTCCACAAGAACGATACGCCCCCAAGCATTGGCTGCGCTGGGCAACGGGAGGAGGCGGATAGGCAATGACGGTATGAAGCCGCGTCAGTCGGCGACTGGCCGGCCCGCGTGCCCAGGCGATCGCCCCCCCGATTTGTGCGACGGCACGTTGCGTTGATCCCTGTAAATGGCTAAACTGAATTTCCTTGACGGCCTCTTCGGCCACAGTTGGCTAGCAACGGGAAGCATTGTGGCTGCGGCAAGGCTCTGCTATTTTCATAGCCCAGAGCTTTCTGGCCCGGAACATTCCCAGGCAAGGTCGAGAAGGATAACACAACGTAGCGCTTCGGCGGCCGGCGACTCAGGCTGCCAGAAAGGAAGCATGATGCGAATCGCGGTCGGAAGCGACCATCGGGGCGTGGCCATGCGGGCGAAAGTGGTCCACTTGCTGCACAACCTGGGGCAGGAAGTTATGGACACCGGCACCGACGAACAAGGGAGCGTCGACTACCCTGACATCGCTGCCAAAGTTGCTCAAATGGTGAGCGATCATGAAGTCGAACGCGGGATCCTCATTTGCGGAACCGGGCTGGGGATGTCGATCGTGGCGAACAAGTTTCCCGGCGTTCGTGCAGCGGCCTGTCACGACGATCTCACCGCGGAGATTAGCCGTCGCCACAATGATCTGAACGTGCTTTGTCTCTCGGCCGATATCCTGGGCGAGCGCGTCGTCGACCGGCTCATCGAGATCTGGTTGAACACGGAGTTCGAGGGTGGCCGGCATGCTCGACGTGTCCAGAAGATACTCGAGCTCGAGCATCAGAACCACAAGAGCAACGGCAAAGCATAAACCCCGTCCCGATCGTCAGAGACTGCTGAAAAAGGGGATTGGCTCTGCAATCGGTGGCTGCGTGACCTGACGACAGGTAAAGAATGTTGTGGTGCCTGCCCCCTTTTTCGGCTCGTCAGGCGAGGCTTCGGCAGGAGCGTCCGACTCGGCAAGTGACGCATTGCCGGCTTCTTTCGCTATGCAAGGTCGCGATCTTCAAACATCAGCAGACCGACCAGCATTGCAACCGTGCTGTAGACCAATGCGTAGACGGTCGCCCAGATCAAGTATGCCGCCGGCACCGCTTGACCGGTTGAGATTGCCGTCTCGATGCTGAAGTGATCCAGCACGGGAAGCACTGCAGAGAGCAACCGCCCGACGAAACCGACGATCTCAAAGCGACCCACCGCCGAATTGACGAGCATCGGTACCAGGTGCCCCAGAACGTAGATCGACGCGCAGATCATCAGGTTTGCCAACATCGGCAACCGTGTGGAAATTGCCACACTCACCGAGGTAAGCACCAGTGCTTCGAGAAATGCCAGCGCCAGTCCTGGCGTGATTTGAAGCATTTCCTCCATGCATTGAGCCGACGTTGGCTCCGGCTGCGCGCTTTCTCGGGCGTCGTAGACGACTTTGAAAGAAATGCTTCCGAGAAACAATGCTCCGAGGAGCACGAAGATAATCACTACCGGAACGAGGATCCCCAGGAACTTGCCCAGCAGCAACTGGCGGCGCCCGATCGGCTTCGACAGCAGTGTCAGGGCGGTCTTCCCGTCGATCTCGTCCGCGATCGACAGGCTGGCGGTCCACAACGCCAGAACAATGGCCAGCACCTTGATCAGCGTCAGTCCCTCTGCCTTGACCATCTTCACGTCTTCCCCGAACGTGTTGTAAGGAACGAACGGGAAGATCAATAGCGCAAAAACGCCGATGACGAGCAATACGTAAAACAACGGCTGGCCGAGAGCCTCCTTCGCCGTCGTGCGAGCAATAGCTGCCACCTTTGGGGCAACGAGCCGCAAAAAGAGCCCCACGATCATCAATCCCGCGATAATCCCCGCTGCTCCGGCGGCCACTACCCAGAGTGGTTTCACCCAAGTGGTAATCGCGCCGAAAAAGACCATGTCGCTCGCGAAAGAGACCATACCTCTCCCCTGGTAATCGCCGTTGCCTAATACCGGTCGCCGTTTAGGTGGTTTGCAGGACGCCCGCGATCACTCGCGGGTACTCGGCATTTAACCCTAGAGCGTGGGGTAACAAACAGGGGCTGACTCCGCAAGACCTTGTATCTTCGCTCCGAATCACCCTCGATTACCCGCAGTGCCTGTCCCCTCATCAAACTAAACAAACAAACCACCTAGAGTGCAGCTACCGCTCGCTACGCAGGTGGTTCAGCGTTGGTTCGCATGGCAAACGGCAGAACGGACCCTGAGAATCAGGGACGGATGCTAAAACTGCCGAACTCACCGGTTGCGCAACGGATTTCGACGTCGCGACCGTGAATATGGTGCGCCATTTCAGCTTCCAACGCGGCAAGGAAACGGTCCAATTCGCTTGGTGCGCCCTCGGTAACCAGCAGTACCCGGCCATCGGGCAGATTCCGCACAAACCCCGTTATCGAAAAACGAGCCGCCACGCTCCTTGTGGTGTAGCGGAACCCCACTCCTTGGACTCGACCTCGGTAGTGAATTTCACGTCGCTCCACCTGTCTTGTCACTGCAAGATCCCTACGTTCAATCCAAAGTTCGCCAGCCAAGCCCAAGGACAGACCAACCGATCCTGCCCGGAAACCGCCGACAATGGGGGAACCACCTTCCGTGGCGGCTTGGCCGATTGTCTGCAACGTGTGGCAGGTGCCCACGTTCCTTTTCACCAGTCCCATTGTGCCCGCGCGGCCTCCCGAGAGAAGCCACGCCGACGCGGCGTGCTCGGTCTGCTATCGGTGAGTATAGCGCCTGGTAATCGTGTGGACTACCAAGCGGCCACGCGGTCGGCAACTCGGCAGCCCTTAGGATGCAAAGTTCTCTTGACCCGGGGGGCCGGTTTTCCTACCTTTGCCCGCCTATGCGACACTTCAGCCTCCTCCTTTGTGTCTTACTGACCCGCGTTGCTTTCCCCCAAGCAACCGCTCAGCCACGCACCGAGCTGAGTGCTGCACGGGCCGGCGTGATGCTTCTCCACAACAATCAGGTGATCTCCGGCACGATTTCCAGGGCGGGGGACTACTACATAGTTGTCGTGGATCACGGCGAAATCCGGCTCCACTCGCGGGAAGTTCAATTTGTCTGTGGCAACCTGCAGGAGGCCTATCGGCACCTGCACAAGCGGATCCGCTTCGACAATGTCCGCGACCGACTCGATCTGGCCGTGTGGTGCGAGCGGGTCGGGTTGGTGAGCGAAGCCTTTCAGGAACTCCGTCTGGCGGCGGCGTTGAATCCCGCACACCCGTTGATCCCCCTGGTGGACCGCCGAATCCGCATGGCGCTCGACCGAACGGCCGAGTCGCCGGAAGAAGATCAATCTGTTCGGTCGGCCAGTCCGGGAGCGTCGCCAGAAGAGTTGGATCGGATGGTGCGGGGCATGCCGGCCGGAGTTGTGGAGACGTTTACGCAGACGATTCAGCCCCTTCTGACGAACAACTGTACGGCCAGTGGATGCCACGGACCGGCTGCCGACCACGGCTTTCGACTGCTGCGGATACCAGCCGGGCAGCCGCCCAGCCGGCGGTTGACACAGCGAAATCTGCATGCGGTTGTCAAGCTGATCGATCGCGACGACATCGAAAACAGCTCGCTTCTGACCGCTCCGATTCGGGCGCACGGTCCGACCCGCGCCCCAATCTTTACCGACCGCTACTCGGCCAAATACCAACAACTGATCGCTTGGGCTTATCTCGTGGCGCAGGGAGAGCCGCCGCCGGTTGCGGAGTCGCCGGCTGTGCTCCCGGCGACCCACACGGAATCCGCTGGGGCTGTGAGCCCCGCATTGCCCGCTGCGCACGTCGAACCTGCGTTCCCATCGCAACCGGGGCTCTCGTCCTTGCCGGAACAGGCCGGCGGCATGGAGGCCGGCTCGCAAACTCAACCATCTTCGGATGTTCGCGAATCGGCACCTTCGGAGCCGACCACCTCGGGCGTCCAACGAGGCGGACTGCCGCCGGAGTTTGTGCCTGCGGACCCCTTTGACCCGGAAATCTTCAACCGCCGTTTCTTCCCGCAACCGCCGACCAGCCAAGGTCCCGTCCACTAAGCCGGCCTGGAGCCTATTCCAGAACTGTTGGCGACTGGCTGATTTTGCGGAGTCTTCGGAGCAAATGTGCCTGTCCCCTTCTGCTGGCGCGGTTTTGGGATACGTTCTCACTTGAGTTCGATCTCGCCGGTCGCCACGGCCCGGAGAAATGCGGCATTGCTCTCCAGCAATCTCGGCAGTGCGGCCATCTCGCCCGCCGTGTACCAGTGGACGGACTCGACTTCCGCCGGATTCGGAGTCGGCTCGGGCGCGGCAGGGAGTTGGCCGAGCCACCAGGCAAGCTGTACGCCCCAGGGGGTGACGCTCCGCCAGAGCCGGCGTTGCGGGCGGATCTCGACGTTCAATTCTTCGCGGATTTCTCTGATCAGGGCCTCTTCCTCCGTTTCCGATCCCTCGATCGCACCGCCGGGGAAGCAAAACTTCCGAGGAGCAACCACGAACTTTGAGCGGCGAATCACCAAAAACCGCCCGTTGCGTACCACCACGCCGACCGCTCCGCGGCGGCCCGACTGTCTGACTCGCTTGGTCATGGAGTGCTGGTGCTCGCATCCAGGGGCTGTGTTAAGAGCCTATCCCAAAACCGTTGGGGCCTGGCTCATTTTCCGGTGTCTTCGGAGCAAAATATGCCTGTTCCCTTTCCCTGGCGGGTCTTGGGATCGGCTCTAACGGTTCAATGTCGTCTTAAGAAAGTTGCTGACGGTCGGTCCGGGATCGGCCGCCAAATGAATCCTCGGAAATGTGGCGGCGCCCGCCGACCGATAGGCGGCGACGGCTGGTTCCAGAAGCTTCAATGCCTCCACGTCTGAAACCGGCGTGCCCTCGCTCCCCTGCGGGTTGACCCACAGAAGCGGTCGCGGACTGCAAAGCGCGGCAACGTGTGGAATGTCACCGACCTTCAGGATATTTGGGGCGTAGATCGAAAGCGGTTGCGGCAACGGATCGGCAATCGCCCAAACGAGACTCCCCAGGCTACGCTCCACCGCCACACCGGCGATTTGCTCCGATGTCGCCGCCGCCAGCATGGCCACCAGGCCGAGGCTGCCGCGTCCATAGACGGCAACCGGCCCCAGATCCTCCCGTTGGGAAATCGCATTGACAGCAGCGACCACGTCCCACGTCTGCTGCCCCAGCAGCGGTCGTCCGAGCACGATCGCGTCGCTGGCACACTGGTTCTCGTGGACCTTGCCCTCACCTGTAGCCCGGACGTCCAATGCCAGGACCGCGATCTTCTGGTCAAGCAGCGTCTTCGCGACAGCCGATTCGCGAACCGCCTCCTTGCCGGCATCATCGAGCAGAACGACCACGGGCGTGGCACCGGACAGGTCGCCCGACCGGATCAACAGTGCGGGCACTTCCAGGCCCGGTTCGGTCCGAATCGCCATACGCTCGACGGTTCGGCCTTCCCAAGCGAACGAGCCATGCTCGTCGATGCTCGACTGGAAGCCTTCCGGCTTTCCGCCAAGGGTCTCCCAGAGCCTTTTCCGGGTCTCAGCGGCCCAGGTCGTGGATGCCGTCCGGTCACTCGGCACACTCGCGTAGCTCCCCACGAGTCGTTGAGCTTCCTCGCGGATCAGGTCGGTGTAGCTCTTGGCGTCGGCCGGCATCTTCCCGTCCTTCAGTGCACGGAGATCCTCGGCTCTCTTGTCTTCGAGCTTGATTTCCGGTTCAGGCACCGGCGAGCCATCGCCTTGCCCCCGGAGCCAGCGGTTCATCCAACCGTAGGCCTTCTCGCGGAGCGGCTGCGACCAGCCATGGGCCAGCGGCGCCTCGCAGAGCGCGACCCGATCAGCCGCATCGTAGAACCCGTAGATCTTTTCGGCGCGGCGGATCGTGTCGCGGGTGCCTTGGACAGGAAAGATAGGGTCCTTTTCCCCGTTGCCGGCCATAAACGGCCGCGCGGCGCACAGCCCGACGAATTGGAACTGCTCCATCTCGCGGCAAATGCCCGGCAGATGGTTGCAGATACAGTGATTTCCGCCATCCTTGATCCAGGCCTCGTACGAACAGAGACAACAAAACGACGCCCCGGCGGCGAATCGCGATTCAATCGGCATGGCGTACATCGTATTCAATCCGCCGCCGGAATTTCCCGTGATCCCGATCCTTTTCGGATCCACGTCTGTGCGAGTCAGAAGGTAATCCAGTGCACGCACACTGTCCCACAGCATGTAACGGAGATTCGTATGGCCGACCAGCATGGCGGGGTAGCTGACCGGGTGTGAATAGCCCGGCAGCTTCCGCTCGCCCTGGCCGACAGGATCATAGGCCAGTACGAGAAATCCCTGTCGGACGAGTCCTAACTGAGCGGTGCGGTAGAGATCGTAGTTCTTCCCATCGTCCATCGCATGGCCGGCCGTGACGACAATCGCCGGCAGCGGCCGTTTCCCGTCTTTGGGGATGTAGACGTTGGCAGTTACGTAGAACTGCGGGAAACTCTGAAAGACGACGTTCTGGATGGTGTAGCCGTCGCGTTCGGCCTGCCCGGTGATGCGGGCTTCCAGGGGGGACTTCTCCGGCCAGGGCTCAAGGCCGATCGCCCTGCGCAGCGCGGTCGCGAGCGTGGCCCTGTCGGTCTCCCAGGCTTCCTTCGTCGCCGGATCCTCGTGCCGGCGGCACGCCTCGACGCAGGCGTCGATGTTGAATCGCAGCGCGTCGGCCCGGGCCGGGAGCTTTTCCGGATAGACCTTCCACGGATTGGCTGCTTCGGCCGCAACGCCCTCCGCAAATGCCGCAGCAGCGAGCCAGACAAAGAGAATACACAGCGGCACGCGAAATAGACGTTTGGAGTTCATGCTTTCACTTCGCTTTTCGAACTGACAGTGACGTGGTGCCAATCGGGCTTGACGGTGCCGTACGTACCTACCGTCTCAGGTTTTTGAACCACACCGGGCCACCCCACTTGCCGGTGACGCTGCGGAACGTGCCGACGCGGTGCGTCTTAAACCTGGGCGGGTCGGCCATCGCCCAACTCGCCGCCAGCCAGCAACCGAACGCCACCAGATGAGCCGAAATCGACAGGTGCATAAAAGTCCTCCAGTCCGGTGAAATGCTTTGTTTGTATGAATCTTCAGTATCGCCTGCTGCCTCGCCGTTTTCAAACCCCGTCTCGCGAATCACGGGCTTTGAAGGCACTCGGTTCACTGCGTGTTTCGAAGAAACTGCTCGAACACTTTCGCCATTTCTCGAACTCGCTCGGGATGTTGCCGAGCCAGGTCGTTCAATTCGGTGCGATCGATCTGCATGTCGTAAAGCTCCCAGTCGCCGCCTTTTGCGGAGACCAGCTTCCATCGGCCCATGCGAACTGCGCGGGAACCGGATGTGGCCCAGCACAGGGACTCGTGCCCGTTCCGCTGCTTCCCTTGGAGTACCGGCAGCAAGCTCTTGCCCGCCGGCGGCTGCACGGTTCTGCCCAAGAACTGGCTCGGATACTCAACGTTCGCGACATCGAGGCAGGTGGCCGGGATGTCAGTGATGTGCGCGAGTTCCGAAGTAATGCGGCCTTGCTGCCGGATCACGTCCGGCCACCAGGCGATAAGCGGTGTCGCGATGCCGCCTTCGTGATTCGCCTGCTTATGGCGACGGAAGGGCGCGTTGGAGACGTTTGACCAGGCCGGTCCGGCGGTCACGAAGGTGTCGGCAGGGCCGGGCGGAATGTCAGGCGTGTTGCCAACGCGGGTCGGTGTGCCGTCGCTTCGCCAGGTCTGGCCGGGCTTATCCAGTGACCTGCCCACCGCCTGGTCGGACGCGCCGTTGTCGGAGAGGAAAAGGACCAGGGTATTCCGGCTTGCCCCGGCGCGGTCGAGTGCATCGAGGACGCGTCCAACGCTCTGATCCAGGCAGTCGATCTGCGCCGCGAAAACGGCCATGCGTTCGGCTTCCCACCCTTTGTTCTCGGCGTCTTCCCATGCCGGGACGCGTGGATCCCGCGGCGACAGCGGGCAGTTCCTGCTGATCAGACCCGATTCCACCAGCCGTCGATAGCGGCCGGCCCTGGCCTGGTCCCAGCCGAGCGTGCGGTAAAGTTCACGGTATTTTGCGATGTCTTCCGGTTTCGCATGAAGAGGCCAGTGCGGCGAGTAATGGGCCATGTAGAGAAAGAAGGGTTTGTCTTTCGGCGCAGTACCGATGAACTCGACGGCGAAATCGGTGATCAAGTCGGTCTTGTAGGTGCCGTCGGGCGGCAGCAGAAAGGGCTTGCCGTCGCGGTAGAACGCTGTGTTTCGCACGTCTTTGAAGTAGTTTCCCGGGCCCGTATGCCCGGTGCTGCCAAGAAACCGGTCGACGTAGCGGGCAATCATTGCCGGATCATGCCAGTTCTCGGCCGTGACCATGTCCAGGCGGCCGACCGCGCAGGTCGCATAGCCCGACTGCTTGAGCAGTTCGAACACCGTTACACACCGGTCGTTCAGCAGGCCTGTCCAGTTGAAGATTCCGACCTGGTGCGGGTGCAGTCCCGTCATGATCGCGGACCGCGACGGCCCGCACAAAGCACAGTTGTAGCACTGCGAGAAACGCAGCCCGCCGGCGGCCAACCGGTCGAGATTGGGCGTTCGAATCTCGCCGCCGTAGCAGCCGATGTCGGAAAAGCCCATATCGTCGGCAAGGATTAGCACAATGTTTGGTACACTGCTAGACCCGGCACATAGTCCCTGTTTCACGCTGCCTACGGCCAGGATCACCAGGAACCCGGTAACGACAAGTGTGACAAATCTGTGCAGCAATCGGCCTGGTGAATTGGCGGGGGGCAGCCCCACCGCCGTGAACACGCAATGCATGGCAACACCTCGGAAGATTTCCGTTCGTCTGTGGGCGGGTGACCGGAAATAGACCGCTTGCACCTCAGTATCCACCCCCGATGGCTCGGGGTCAACGAGCCGGCAATCGCCGCTTTGAATGGAGCCGCAAGTTGATGCTTAACCTGCCGTTCCCGCTTTTCGACGGCGCCCGCCACAACTCAGTAACTGAAGAGCCATTTGCATTCGAGGCACTAGCAACCCCACCGGGGCCGGGGACCGAGCGCACCGGTCCTCCCGGATCCACTAGGTTTGTTGTACAATCGCACCGGAGAATCCGCAGGCCGTCAATCTAAGCAGGAGGTGCTCCATGAGCGATCCGGGAACGCCCCAGCAGCAACTTATCGACGAGATAACCCAGTTGCGCCAGCGGAATGCGGTTCTGGAAGCCGAGTTGGCCCAGCGAAAGCAAGCCGAAGCAGATCAGCAACAGATCCACGACGGCCTGCCAGTTCTGATTGCCACCGCTGGCCCCGACGGCTACTACAAGAAGGTCAACACTGCTTTCGAAAGGATTCTCGGATGGTCCGAGCAGGAATCGCTTTCTCGGCCATTCATGGACTTCATCCATCCCGATGATCGTGCGGTGGCACTGAAGACCTTCGGCGCATTGAAGTCTGGTGAGCTTACCACCGACTTCGTAGACCGCAACCTCTGCAAGAATGGTTCCTACCGATGGATCAACTGGACGGTGATTCCATTGGTGGATCGAGATATCGTTTTTGGGATCGGCCAGGATATCACGGAGAAGAAGCGTGCTGAGGACGCCCTGCGGCATCAGCACCAACGTACTCAGCAGTATCTCGACGTGGCAGGCGTCATCTTGGTCGTGCTGGATAACCACGGCAACATTCGGCTTCTGAACCGCAAAGGCTACGCAATCCTTGACTACGCCAGCGAGACGTTGCTCGGCAAGAACTGGTTTGACACCTGTGTGCCCCGGAGAATCCGTGATGAGGTGAACGCCACCTTTGGAGAATTGATTGCGGGCAGGGCGCCGTCCGCAGAGTATCATGAGAATCCGGTGGTGACACAATCCAATGAAGAGCGGGTTGTAGTGTGGCACAACGCACTCTTGCGGGACAATGCCGGAGCCATCGTTGGAACGCTGAGCTCGGGACTGGACATTACCGAACGGAAGCAGACTGAACACGCACTTCGCGTTTCGGAAGCCAAGTATCGGCGGCTACATGAGAGCATCAGGGATGCTTTCGTCGCCTTCACGATGGACGGCAGGATTCAGGAATACAACGACGCCTTTCGGGAAATGCTCGGTTATGAGCCGGAAGAACTTGCTGCCCTCACATTCCGGGATCTGATTCCAACCAAATGGCACGCTCTGCAAAAGGACGTATTCGAGAAACAAGTTCTCCTGCGGGGTTATTCCGACATCTATGAAAAAGAGTATCGCAAAAAAGACGGCACGGTGTTTCCGGTCGAACTGCGGACGAAGCTCTTGCGAGACGACGAGGGACGCCCCTGCGGCATGTGGGCGATCATCCGTGACATTACGGAGCGAAAACGGGCCGAGAAAGCATTGCAGCAGGCCCGTCACGAACTTGAACGACAAGTCAAGGAGCGTACTGCCGAACTCGCCATTTTTCAATGGTTTGCTGAGGCGTCGGGCCAAGGCTTCGGGATGGCCGACCTGGAAGGCCGAATTACCTACGTAAATCCGGCGCTGTGCCGGCTATTCGGGGAAGAGAAGCCCGAAGACGTGACTGGCAAGAATGTTGTGTCGTATTACCTGGAGGGCTACAAGAACAAGAGGGAACATGACATCATTCCTGCGGTGCTTCGGGACGGATTGTGGCAAGGTGAGCAGGTGGTTCTTTCAACCCACGGCACATCAACTCCGGTATTCCAAAGCACCTTTCTTATCCGAGATGATGCCGGTCAGCCTTTTCGGTCTGCCGTCGTAATAGCGGATATCTCCGAGCGGAAGAAGGCCGAGGAGGCGTTGCGAGCCAGCGAGGAGAAGTACAGAACACTCGTCGAAACATCGCCGGATGGGGTTGTCATGGCCGACTTGAACGGCCACATTACATTCGCATCCCGGCAAATCCTGGAAATGCACGGGTCGGACCGTATCGAAGAGCTACTCGGTAGACACCCGCTCGACTTCATCGCTCAAGAAGACCATCAGAGGTTCCTCGCAAATTTCCGAAAGACCATCGAACAGGGCATCACGAGGAATGTCGAATATGGCTTTCTGAAAAAAAATGGAACACGCATGGATGGTGAAGTATCGGCTGCGGTGATCCGCGACAGCTCAGGAAAGCTGAACGCCGTCGTGGCAATCGTTCGGGACATCACGGCACGAAAGAAGGCGCAAGAAGCGTTGGAACGGGAAAAGCAGTCGCTCTGGCACATGCTGCAAGCCAGCGACCATGAACGGCAAATCATCTCCTACGAGATCCACGATGGACTGGCCCAGTACCTTGGTGCTGCCGGAATGCAGTTGCAGTGCTATGACGCTCTTCGAGAGAAATCGCCGGTTGAATCTGTGAAAGCCTACGAGACCGGCGTGGAGCTTGTACGTCAGGCCCACAACGAAGCACGTCGCCTCATTAGCGCCGTACGCCCGCCGATCATCGATGAAATCGGCCTTGAAACCGCTATCTCACATCTGATTCACGAACAGCGGCGACGTGGAGGACCGGACATCGAACTACATTGCAGCGTACAGTTTAAACGCTTGGCCTCTATCCTAGAGAACGCCCTTTATCGGATTGTACAAGAGGCTTTGAGCAATGCCTGCGAACACAGCCACAGCAAAGAGGTAGCGGTCAGTCTGATTCAGGAAGGCCAAGAGGTTTGTCTGAAGGTTCAAGATTGGGGGATCGGCTTCGTGCCAGAGTCAGTTGGGACGGGCCACTTCGGTTTAGAGGGGATTCGACAGAGGGTGCGACTCCTTGGTGGTCGGCTGAGCGTCGAGAGCACGCCCGGCTCGGGAACCGTAGTCCAAGTTGTGGTGCCGATTCTGGAGCGGCAGGTCGAGCCGGAGACCACCGTGGAATCATGATAGGGTTCGTCATGAGCATTATCCTGAAAGCAGCGCCGTTTGTGTACGGCCACAGCCGGATCGCGTGGCGGGACGGACTGTTCTGCTCACTCGCGCTGACCGGGTGCGCGGAGTTTTCGGCCTCGAGGCGGCCGACACCCTGACCATCCAGCGGCACGAGGGCGCCTTCGGTGTTTTGGAAACGGATGTGCAGCGTCGCGTCCGAGGAACGTGACAGCATCCCGCAGTCACCGATCCGCCACGACTTCCAGCCTGTCCTCGCCGGGAACGAACTCCACTTTGTGGATGCCACGCGTTTTGAGAATAGAAAGCAGCGCGGTGCGCCGCTCCCTTTCCGTTCCATTCATATTCCCGCACGCATCGCCATCGCTGAGCGTCCATCCGTGCTGCTCCCACTTCCACTTCGAACATCCCCGCAAGCGGGATTCCGTCAACCGCAGAATCCCCTGCGCGCCGGGGTGTTCACTTTCCAGCCGGGTCAGTTCCTGATCCAGATGATCGAGCTGTTCGTCCGGTGTCATACGTCGTCCTCCGGCAAAAGCAGCCGACGGGCCGTTCGGCCTCATGGCGTCTGCCGTTGGGCTCGGGCTCTTCGCTCGGCACGCAGCCGCGACCGCCGCTTGGTCATGCTCGGTTTCTCGTAATATTCGCGTTTTCGCATCTCCTTCTTGATCCCCGTTCGCTCGACCAGCTTGCGAAAACGCCTCACCGCCTCCTGAATCGACTCTCGATCTCTCACAAACAGCTTGACCATATTCTCCTCGTTGTGGCAGTGAACGTCCGGCAGCAGTCGCAGCGCAGGCGAGTCTGGCGAACGCCGGATTGCGAGCTCGAACGACCCGTTGCGCTCGGTTGAGAAGTATAACACCCGTCGGCCGCACCGTATACACCCCCAGTTTGGGCCCGTCGGCGGGAGGAATCCGATTGGCCCTTGATAATCGATCTTGCGGTTCATGATGCCACCTTCCACACAACCGCAGGTCATGCTATACTCCCCTCCCGGGCGGCGGAGTCCGCTTGTGCTCATCGGAGGAGACCACTCGCATGGAAGTGTCAGACATCCTTGATGCGATTCCCAGCATCCGCACGGTCGTCGTTGGCGAGGCAATGCTCGACGTCTATCTCGAGGGCACCTGCCGGCGCGTCTGCCAGGAGGCCCCGGTGCCGGCGGTTGCGATCGCGGCGCGGAGCGACCGCCCCGGCGGCGCTGCAAACGTTGCCGCGAATGTCGCCGCAGTGGGCTCGGCGGTGACCTGCCTGTCGGTGATTGGCGAGGACGCAGAAAGCGGCCTGCTTCTGCACGCCATGCGGAAGGCTGGCGTTCGGACGGATCACCTGCTTTGCAGTTCCGGGCGACGCACCCTTGCCAGGACCCGCGTCGTGGCCGATGGGCAAATCCTCCTCCGCTTCGATCAAGGCGATGGGTCAACGATCGGGCACGACGTCGAACAGGCGATCATCGCACGACTCGGGCTGCTTTTCCAACAGTGTGATCTGGTGATCGTATCGGATTACGGATACGGCGTCCTGACTCCGGCCGTGATTGCGGCGCTGGCCGCCTTGCAGTCGCAGGCGCCGCGATTCATTGTGGCGGATTCGAAGAACCTGCGAAGATACCGAAACGTCGGCGTCACGGCGGTTAAGCCCAACCGGACGCAATCTGCGAGACTGCTGGGCGGCGACGACGGCCCGCTCCCCGACGCCGGGGAAATCCTGGCCGCCGAACATCGTCTCCTGGAAGCCATCGACGCGGAAATCATCGCCGTGACGCTCGACTGCGAAGGTGCCGTGCTGTTCGAGAGAAGTCGGCCGCCGCACCGGACGATCGCCGAACCGGCGCCCAACTCGCGGGCGATCGGGGCCGGCGACACTTTTCTGGCACTCTTGGGTCTGGCTCTGGCCGCCGGCTCCGATGCGCGCACCGCCGCCGACATCGCCGCGGCCGGCTCGCGCGTCGTCATGCGGAAGCACGCCACCGCGGTTTGTCGCTACGAGGAACTCCGGGACGAACTGCTCGGGCACCGGACGCTCGCATCGGAACTGATTTACCGGCCGAAGCAGCCTTGAAACGCCCCGTGAACGGTCATGTCGTGAGCTTCGACACGTTGCCGGTCATGAAGTCCTTGTTCTTGTCGCCCACCCAATACCTCGCCCCGGCGATGCACCAGATGAATTCCAGCGGCTCCTCTCGACTGAAGACGGGGTGGTAGTTGAGGATCGGGATGGTTATCGCGTCGCCCGGCCCGACGGAGTGGACGAAATACTTCGTCTCCTCCTCCGCATAGACTTCCATCGCCCCATGGCCGTTCAGAAAAATGTAGATCTCTTCCTGATCCGTGTGGTTGTGCGGCGGCCAGGACCGTTGGAAAGGCTGAAAAAACGTGTAGCCGGCCATCAACTTGTCGGCCCCTTCGCTGACGTCGAACATCAGGAACACGTCCTTTCCCTTGAGCCGGCGGATTCTCCGTTCATCGTGCAGCACTTCGCTCCAGGCCGCGTAGTAGGGGGGATGCGTATTCTCGGCCGTCGCCCGGCAGACCACCACGCGGCACCGGTCGCCGGGGTTGGAAAAACAGTACGTCTCCGACCGGGGGACATAGAGCACGTCGTAGCGCTTCAGGTCGTACTTCGAGCCCCCCATCGTCACTCGCGTCTGCCCTTCCCAGCAGAACAGAAGGGCTTCCTCGCCGGGATGCGAAATGCCGGCCGTGCCGACGCGTCCGGTCAACTCATAGACGCCGTAGGTCAGCCACTGGAGATTCGTCGTCTGCGGGCTGGACTTCTCGCTATAGTGGAATCCACCCCCGTCGGAGGCGATGAAGTGGGCGGCTTTGATTTCGCTCATGTTGAGTGAACCTCCATAGCTCGAGGTGGATCCCCTGTCCGCTTTCTCAAAATGCTACCGGCCAGCCCGTTTCGACCGACTCCTGCGCCTTCAGACACATGGCGACCGACCATTGGCCGTCCTCGCCCGTAACGGCGGGGCTCGTCCCCTCGCGAATCGCCCGCACCAGCACTTCCGCCTGATCGACGAGCTCGTAGACCTCGCCGGTCATCTTCGTGATCGGTACTTCCTCGACGGCATCGCCTCGCATCAGCTTGAGCCAGAACGTCGGCTGGAACGTACGGTCCATCGCTCCACTCCAGCTCGCCCAAACTGCGCCCTCACTGCCGGTAATCTTGGCCTGCTGGTGATGTTCCCAGCCGGCGAGCGTCTGCGAGACGACTGCATAGCGGCCACCCGGAAAGGTGAGCATCGCCGTGAAGTTGTCCTGAAGTTCGGGCCGGTCAGCCCGTTTGCCGTTCGCTTGCGCAAACACGGAGATCGGTTCCCCGGCCCCGGCGAAGTACCAGCGGGCCAGATCGAAAAAGTGGATCGGTTCTTCGAGGATCCAGTTGCCGACGCGCTCGATGTCGTATCGCCATCCGTCCGAACCCAGACGGTACGGATTTCGCCACAGTTCGACCATTCCGTAGAGAGGGTCGCCAATGGCCCCGGAATCGATCAATTCCTTGACTTTTCCCCACAGCGGCGAGACCCGGAACTCATGCCCAACGGCGAGCAGCTTGCCGCGACGGAGCGCCAGCGCATTCAGCTTCTCGCACTGCTCGATCGAGATGGCCATCGGCTTCTCCAGCAGAAGATGATGGCCCGCTTCGAGCACGTCCTTGGCAACCTCGTAGTGGATGTGCGTTGGAAGCACAATGGCCACCGCATCGAGCGACTCGCCGCCGAGCAACTCACGGTGGTTAGCATACACAGTCGCCCGGGGGTGGTCCGTAGCCGCCTGTTCGCGACCTTCAGGGCGAGACTCCGCGATCGCGACCAGTTCCGCCCCGGAAACGCTCGATATTGCCCGTGCGTGGTGACTTCCCCAGGCCCCGTAGCCGATCAGCCCGAACCGAACTTTTTCCATAGAGCTTCGTACCCGCAGATGAAGGGTCTGGTCCGCCTCCCCCGACACCGCGGCGCCGGCGACCACGCAACTGCCGTGGTGGCATGATTCTAGAAAGTCGGTTTTGATGCTGTCAACCAGTAGGTCCCGCTTGCCGAGTCTTGCCGAGCGGGACCTGGAACCGCCGATCACCTCGGCAAACTCGAGCGCCCCCCGCCTGTCCCCTGACTCCACGTCTCCAACCGCAACTGTAGGTCCCGCTTGCCGAGACGAGCGGAACCTGGAACTGCCAGCCGCCTCGGCAACTTCCCCGTCCCAAGTTTTCACAATCCGGTAGTCATGGAACACCCGGTCAAGCCTGGCACACCCCCCCTCCCTTGAGTCAGCCGGCACGCAAGGTGTAAACTTAAGTTGGAGATTGCGTAGAACAAGCTTCAAAAACCGGGACTTACTCCGAGGCAAACACTCGTAAAACACGGAGAATGGGCATCCTTGTGAGGTGCCTGCCCCCCTTTTTTTATTAGGACCTCTTATACTGGTAGGAGTGTTCACAGGATGACCATGTATTTTGCCGCCGGCTCGACCACCAGCGACTTGTCTCACGAAGCTCTCAAGGCCGCCTTGGCCCAAACCTTCCAACAACTGGGCCCCAGGGAAAAGGTGCTGGCGCTGCCGCCTGATTTCACTCGGTTCAACAGCATGGCGGGCCCGCTGACCTGCATGGTTCACGAGCATTTCGGCCCGCGTCTTACTGACGTCATGCCGGCCCTCGGCACCCACGTCCCCATGCCGGACTGGCAGTTGGAACGTATGTTCCCCGGGTTGCCGAAGAGCCTCGTCCGGGCTCACGATTGGCGGAACGACGTCGTAACCATCGGCGAAGTGCCGGCCGAATTCGTTCGAGAGACCACCGAGGGAATCTGGACTAAGCCCTGGCCCGCTCAGCTCAACAAGCTCGTCTGGCAGGGCGGTCACGACCTGATCCTGTCCATCGGCCAGGTCGTCCCTCACGAAGTGATCGGCATGGCCAATTACAACAAGAACGTCTTCGTCGGTACCGGCGGAGCGGCCGGAATCAACGAAAGCCACTTCATCGGTGCTGCGTACGGCATGGAGCGGATGATGGGGCGAGCCGACACGCCGCTGCGGCGGATCCTCAACTATGCCCAGGATCACTTCTGCCGCCATCTTCCCCTGGTGTACGTCCAGACGGTCATCGGTCCACGGGCTGACGGAACGCTGGCCGTCCGCGGGCTGTTCATCGGCGACGACGTCGAGTGCTTCGAAAAGGCTGCCGAACTGTCGGTGCAGGTGAACTTCACCGTGCTGGAGGAGGCGCCGAAGAAGATGGTCGTCTATCTTGATCCTGAAGAGTTCCACAGCACCTGGCTCGGCAACAAGTCGGTCTACCGCACGCGCATGGCCATTGCCGACGATGGCGAACTTGTCGTGCTGGCCCCCGGTGTGTCCACGTTCGGCGAGGATCCCCAGATCGATCGGCTGATTCGGAAGTACGGCTACCGCGATACTCCGGCGATCATGCAAGCGGTTCGGGAGACGGACGATTTGCCCGGCAATCTTTCCGCCGCCGCCCACCTGATCCACGGTTCTTCGGAAGGCCGTTTCCGGATTACCTACTGCCCGGGCAAGCTGGCGCGGGAGGAGATCGAGGGGGTCGGCTATCAGTACGCCGACCTCGATGCTGTCCTCCGCCGGTACGATCCGGCGGTGCTCAAGCCCGGCTGGAACACGATGCCCGACGGCGAACGCATATACTATATTCCAAACCCTGCCCTCGGGCTCTGGGCTCACCGGTCGCGGATTACAGCCTGACGACTTCGCGGGACTGCGGTGCTCATGGAATCGGAACTGATCCACTATCTGCGTCGGCGACTTCCCTCGCATCCGCGTTTGAAACTTGGCCCGGGCGACGACGCCGCCGTGCTCTCGATGGCCGACACGCCCGAGTGCGTCATCACCGTCGATATGCTCACCGACCAGGTCGATTTCCGTCTGGGCGAAGCGGACCCGAGGCGCGTCGGACGCAAGTCGCTGGCAGTCAACCTGAGCGATCTGGCGGCGATGGCGGCGGAGCCGATAGCGGGCGTCGTGGCGCTCGCACTGCCGCGGAGCGGCGGAATGGATCTGGCCGTCAATCTCTACGAGGGAATGCTCCCGCTTGCCGAGCGATACGGGCTGGCGATCGCCGGCGGAGACACGAACAGTTGGGACGGGCCGCTGGTGCTCAGCCTGACGCTGCTCGGACGCGTCGGCCCCAAGGGGCCGTTGAAACGCAGCGGGGCTCGGCCCGGCGACTGGATCCTCGTCACCGGCGCGTTCGGGGGCAGTATCCTGGGCCGTCACTTCGATTTCGAGCCCCGCGTTGCCGAAGCGTTGTTGCTTCACGAGCGTTACGACTTGCACGCGGGGATCGACGTGAGCGATGGCCTGTCGATCGATCTGGCGCGAATCCTCGAAGAAAGCGGATGCGGCGCCCTGGTGCGAACCGAGGATGTGCCGATTTCTCCGGACGCAGTTCGATTGGCGGAGAAAGTTTCGAACGGCGCCAGCCCGTTGGACCACGCTTTGAGCGACGGCGAGGACTTCGAATTGATCCTCGCCGTGCCGCCGGAAGAGGGCTCACGAATTCTTGCGGACCAGCCCCTTGGCACACCAATTGCTAACATCGGGGAGTTTATTGACGAGCCGGGGCTCTGGCAGAGCGATCAACGCCTCGAAAAAGTCCCTCTCGCCCCCCGTGGTTACGAGCATGAGCTGAGCTGATGGAGCAATTTCTTTACGAAGCTGCCGACGAGTCCCAGACCGCCCAGCTTGGCGCCGCTCTGGCGAAGGTCGTCCCGGATGGGGCGGTCGTCGCGCTGTGCGGTACCCTGGGAGCAGGGAAGACCCGGCTCGTTCAAGCAATTGCGGAGGCCGAGGGAGTGGATCGGCGCGACGTCGTAAGCCCCACATTCGTGCTCCTTCAGCAATACCGTGGACGACGGCCGATCTACCACTTCGACGCCTACCGCTTGCGAGATGAGGATGAGTTTCTGGAACTTGGACCGGAAGAGTACTTTGATTCAGGGGGCGTAACGCTTGTCGAGTGGGCGGAACGCGTGGAGGGGTGCCTGCCCGAGGAGAGAATTGAAGTGCGGATCGAGGTGATCGGCGACACATCGCGGCGATTTGAGATTGAAGCCAGGGGGGATCGCTATACTGGGCAACTTCGGCAATTGAAGGAATTGCTGCGAAACTGACGTCCTGGCCCTCATCGGTACGATATCTATAACAGAAAGGCAGGCATCGCTATGCACATTACTCGCACTTACGCGTTGGGAGCGTGGCTGGTCTTGCTGCCGGCCGTTGCAGCATTCGGGCAATTCAGCCCGACCGCGACCCGACATGGAATGTTCGGTCCGCGTGCCCTCGGCGGTCCGCTCGCCCCGAAACCAAGCCGGTTCAGCGACGGTCTTATGATCGGGCCGAGCGGGACATTTGAGGGCATACGGCACACGTACCCGTGGCTTCAGAAAGATGATATCGGGCCGTTGTCGCCGGAGTGGAGCGTGTATCGGGACACTCCACTGTATCCGACCACCGACTTCATCCCGGCCCCGTACGATCTCGAGACGACGTTGAATGTGTTGGCGCCGCCCGTGCCACCCGCTGCCGCCACGGTAGCCCCGGCGCCCTCCGCGGCGCCGTCTCCCGCTCCTGCTGCCCCTGCGCAGCCGGCGGCCGCGGCTCCCGAGTTGCCGCTCCGCCGAGTCGGCGCACCGGGCATGGGTCAGGCCGGGGTGGCTCCGGAAGCGGCACTGTCCGGCCCCGCCGGCCCGGCGGCGGTCAGCCCGTTGCAGGTTCCGGGTGCTCCTTACACGACCTTCCGCCCGGCATTCCAAGTGAACGGCCCCAACGACGACCGGATCGGGGCAAAGCTCGCCCGTCAGCTTACGGCCAGCCCTCGGATCCAGAAGTCGACGCCAATTCAGGTCGAGGTGAAAGGTCAGACCGCGATTCTCCGAGGCACAGTCGCTTCCGAGCACGACCGTCGAGTTGCCGAGCAGGCCGTACGAATGGAAGCGGGCATCTGGAACGTGCAGAACAAACTTGTCGTCGGGCCGCCGAGCCAGTAGGTCCCGCTTACATCCGCGAGGAGCCCGCCGTCTGAACCACCACGTCGTTCTCGATCACGACGATCCCTTCAAGCCGGTGCATCACTGCCGCCTGCGCCATCTGCTTGAAGTAGTAAGTTGAGACCTTCCCGTTGAGGCGCAAAATCCGCTTGCGGACGCACGGCTTCACCTGTCGGACCTCATAGAACGCCGACTGGTCCAGTTCTTCGCGCGCGATGGCTTCGACCCGCGTCTGCCAATCATCACCGGATTGCTTTGCATCGGTCACGAGCAAATCCATGGTTTCTCCGATAGTTCAACTCCGTTTCACGAGAACCAAGTATTATCCTAGGATTCTGCCGTAGCCATGTCGCTCGGGAGGTTTATGGCTTTTCGCTGGGGAAATCACCGGCCCGCGACCGGGGGTGTGCCCACGACTTCGATCGGTCACCCGACATTCTTGCCGGCGACAATCGATAAGAGTTCGAGCACGCGATCTCGGGCCGAGTCCTCGGCGTGGCCGCTCGGCAACGCACCTCGCCGAAGCGCGATTGGACTCAGCAGCCGGTGCGTCATTTTGTCGCGCGGGAGCGATCCCTTGTCGCTGCCGGCGGTCTTGAACCGGCTCGACGAAATCGCGTGTGCCGCAGAAGCAGCAAGAAGTCCGTTTGCCGAACTCGTGCGCGTCAGGTGGATTCGAGCCTCGGATGGGCGAGCACCTCTTGCAGGTTCTCCAACGACGGCGGCTTAACCAGGTGGCGGTCGAATCCGACTTCGGCCGAGCGTCGCCGGTCGTCTTCGGTCCCGTAGCCGGTCAGCGCCACCAATACCGTGTCGCGAAACTCGGGCTGCTCGCGGAGCTTCTGCGCAACCTCATACCCGTTCATTCGAGGCAGGCCGATATCCAAAAGGACGATCTGAGGAAGGTGTTTTTTCGCCGCCTCCAGGGCCGAGAGACCATCGTGGACCATATGGACGTCATGGCTGCCAAGTTCGGAAAGCACTTTTGCGAGGATCCTGGCCGTGGCCACGTTATCTTCCACGATGAGGATTCGGCGGCCTGGCGGCGGTGGCGAGGATGCCTCCGGAACAGGTTCGCTCGGGGCCGGCTGCTGAACGGGCAAGTGGATCGGTTCTCGGCGGAGTTCCCCCTTGTCCCGGACGATGCGGGAGATGTCCAATAAGTCGTCGGCCAGCCGCACCAGGTGCCCGACCGGCTGTTGCATCGCACTTACCACGTCGGGCTCGACGCCCCGGACGTTCAGGAAGTCGAGACCGCTTTGGATCGGAGCCAGCGGGGTGCGGAGCTCGTGGGAAAGCATGGCAAGAAATTCATCCTTGCGGCGGTCCGCGTCGCGGAGCTCCCGGTAAAGCAGCGAGTTTTCGATGGCGGTGGCAGCCCGGTTGGCAAGGTCTTCGGCCACGGCGAGGTCGATGGAGTCGTACTTCCGCTGCGGATCGGCGGAATAGAAAGAGATGATACCGAAGACCTTTCCCCGCAGTCGCAGCGGCACTCCCATGTAGGAGTCGAGCCCAAGCTCCCGCAGGACAATTCGGTGCTCCGGATCGGGCGCGACGCTCTCGATCAGAGAACCCGAGACTTCGGCGATCAGTTCCGGCTTGCCGGTCTTGAGGATGTGTGCAGGACCGGCCGGGCTGTCGGGGGCCAGGGGAGACCGACTCCCAATCTCCTGCGCGAGAGCCGACTTGTCGGGATCGATATGGGCCGCTGCAAGCTGAATGAGCGAACCGTCGTCCTGAACCATGTGGACGGTGCACCATTCGGCGAAGAAGGGCACCGCCAGGTAGGCGATTTTCTGGAGCGTACTCGCATAATCCAGGACCATTCCCAACGACCGGCTTGCGTCGGCCAAGAAGTGGGCGACGTTTTCGCTCCGTTTCCGTTCCGTGACGTCGCGCACGACGCCGGTGAAATAACGCCGGCCATCCGTGCGAAATTCGCTGATTGCGAGGTAAACCGGAAACTGCGAGCCGTCCTTGCGCTGTGCCATGATCTCCCGGCCGATCCCGATGACTTTCGCGCGGCCGGTGCGCAAATAATTGGCGACATAGCGATCGTGCTGGGTCCGGTAAGGCTCGGGCATCAGGATCGAGACATTCTGCCCGAACAGTTCGTCGACCGTATAGCCAAAAATTCGCTCGGTCGCCTGATTGGCCGACAGGATGATTCCGTTCTCGTCGATCGTGATGACGCCGTCGACGATCGTCTCGATCACCGAACGAACCTGGGCCTCCGTCGCGGCAAGCTGCTCGAGGCGCGTCCTCAACTGGTTTTCGATATCGCGGTCGCGCACGGCCCGCGCCACCGCCTCGCCGGCCGGCGGGGGCGCGGATCGAGTCGGGGAGAATAGCCTCAACAAAACGCGACGGCCGGCCGGCCGCGGATGAGAGGCCAGCAGCGTCCCCTCGCACCGGAAACTGAGCAGCTTGCCGCGGTGGTCCTGGAGAATCAGGGAGCCCTCGATCGGCTCAAGGCTGGTCGAGCAAGCTTCGACGTAATGGTTGACCGCCTCGGGCGGGGCCGAAGTGAATCGCGATAGTCTTTTGCCGAGCATTTCCGCAAGGCCGGAGAACCGCAAAAAGCTCTTGTTCGCGGCAAGCACGACGCCGCTTCCCGACACCAGCAGCACCGGCTCACCGACGGCGTCGAACCAGTAATGGAATTGTTTGTACGGCTTATGAGCATCGGAAGGCATGGCGTCGGCGCTCTAGGTCAGCGAGGGTCCCTGGACCGTTTCGGCGATCTCGTTGCGGAGGACCTTGTAGTCGGTCTTGCCCGTCCCCAACACCGGAATTGCCTCGACGCGACGGACTTCGTCGATTCGCATCACGCCGCGGAAACCGGCGTCGGCGAGGATCTTGTTCGCGTCGCGGAGGGTGAGGTCGCGCGTGGTGAAAAGTACGATCCAGCGGCCATCGGGGGTTTCCAATCCTTCGACGGCGACCTGAGGGCCGTCTTCCGTCGGCGCGTAGAACCGGGCCAGTGGCTCCTCGAGTGCCGGCAGCGAGACCATTTCGCCCCCTACCTTCAGGAACCGCTTCAGTCGACCGCAGAACCGGATGTAGTTGTCCTCGTCCACCTGCACCAGGTCGCCGGTGTAGTACCAGCGTTTGCCGCCTACTTCCACGAAAGGATCGGGGCCGTCGTAATCGAGGTAGCCGGAGAAGACCGAGGGGCCCCGGACCAGCAGGATTCCGGTCGCCCCGGCCGGCTGCGGCTGTTTCGTGTCGGGGTCGACGACGCAGATCTCCACGCCCTCCAACGGCGGACCGACCGTGCCTTGCTTGATCCGGTCCAGACGATTGCCCGCCACGACCGGCGAGCACTCCGTAATCCCGTAGCCTTCGATGATTTTCGCCGATGGGGCCAGTTCGCGGGCCCGGTTGAAAATCGCTTCCGGACACTTCTCGGCGCCCGTGACCACCACGCGAAGCGAGCGGAGGTCGTCCGGGCCGGCTACGGCGAACATGTAGCCGAGGAACGTGGGCGTGGTCACGATGATGCTCGTCTGGTAGGCGGCCGCGGTCGCGACCAGGCCGGCGGCGTCCGTCGGGTCGGGATGGTGCACTGCGCGGACTCCGCCAAGAATCGGCGCCAGCACGTTTCCCAACAGGCCGAAACTATGGAAGGGTGGTAGAAAGGCGAGCAGCGAGTCAGCGGGTGTCAGTTCCAGCACCGCGATCGACGCCCGGAGGTTGCTGATCAAATTATGGTGGCTAAGGGGGACGGCCTTGGGCGTGCTTTCCGAGCCTGACGTAAACAACACGACGGCAGGGGTGTCGGGGTCCGGCTTGGGCAGCCTGCGAAGGAGCCGTTTGGGAGCGATGTAGGTGCCCAGAAGGACCGCAAGCGACTCCAGCTTTCCGATTTCCGCCCTCAGGTCTTCCAGGAAGACATACTCGGCGCCGCGGATCTCGATACCCAGCCGGTCGATCAGTTTGCGCGAGGTGACCACGCGCGTGATCTTGAGCTTCTCAACCGCATGGGCAAGATTTCCCGGGCCGGTCGTCCAATTGAGCAAGGCCGGAAGTTTGCCGGCCAGATGGGCAGCGAAAAAAACGACGTCGCCCGCCACGGAGGCGGGGAGCATGATGCCCACGGCTTCGCCCGGCAGCGCAGCCAATCGCCGGCTCAGAAGCCTTGATCCGACCAGAAGCCGCCGGAATGTGAGCGCTCCGGAGATCCGATCGGCGACGGCCACGTCGTCCGGATGGCACAGGACTCGACGCACAAACGCTTCGCCGAGCGTCGCGCCGAGGACGGCCGCCGGCTCGAGAGTACTCGGCTCGCGCCGCCAAAGCGGCGGCACCGCAATCGCCTTACCGTCCGCGCCGTTGCCAACGCCCGCGGCGAGGGCCCAGAGTTCGCCCAGCGTGTCGGCGACGCGATCCGAACGGAAGCCGAACCGGTCTTCGATCTTCAGGGCGATCTCCATGCGCTCCAGACTATCGAGCCCGAGTTGTTCAAGCGTTGTCTCCGGCTGTCTGTCTTCCTCCGGCAGTTGTCGGCCAAGATGCTCCTCGAGCATCTCGTGAACCGCGCGGATGGTGGCCGGCTTGATGTCGGACAGATCGATTTCCTGGGCCGCGTCCAACTCGGGGAAACGGAACTGCCGGGGACCGAACAGGAAATGGTAGGGGACGAACGTCGGCATCTCCTGCCCTTCGACGTTGTACCATGCCTCCAAGAACGGATTGAGCCGTTCGCGGTCGACGCCGGGCAGACGGTTGCGGTGGAGCCGCTCGACAGTGATCGTGACCTCGCGGCGCGGGGCGAAAACCAGCAGATTGGCAATCATCCAGCCGATAGCGCGGAGCGAGCATTTCGCCAGCTTAGGCGGATCGCCTGTCCGCGCGTAGGAGAACATGCTTCCCCAGACACCGCGGGTCCGCACCAGGACGATGTTCGCCTGGGGCGACCGCTGGAGGATTTCGGCAGCGGCCCGCGCGGCGCCGATGCGCTCCAGTCCACGGCGTTGGGCCCGGCCCGACGGGTAGATCAGAAAGCTCTCGCCCCGGCCGAGCCCTTCGACCACCGCATCGATCATCGCGAGGGTTTGTTCGCGCGCGCCGTGGCTGTGTTCGGCCAGTTCCGGGACTTCCATGGCCTCGACCAGCCGCATGAGCGGATAGAGCGCCGCCCGGCGATACATCGACTCGGTAACGACCGGGCGGATGGGGGCACCGTAGCGGATGTGGCTGAAGACGAGCGGCGGGTCGATGTACGCGGGGTGGTTAGGCATGAAGAGCGTCGGCCCATTCAGCCCGTCCAGTTCCTCGGCTCCGATCACGCGCACCCGGTACCGCAGCCGCAGCATGCAGCGAGCGAACCACCAAAACAGTCTCTGCAGTACCCGTGACATCCCTGACCCTTATCTTCGAGTGCGGTCTTTCTCGGACCAGCCGCCGCGTCGATGCCCTGAGGGCAATTCTACGTAGTCCCCCCCTCCCCATCCAGATGCCCCGGGCCGGCTGGGCGTCAAATTTCCGGGGCATGGGGACACTGCTGAAGAAGACCGGCTCTGCAACCGGTAGTGGCTTGACTTGACGACAGCCACAAGATGTTGCGGTGCCTGTCCTCTTCCACGGCGTTTACAGCCAACCGATCTTCGATCTCCACACAGCCGTAACCTTGAACACGCCGGATGGGTGCGGGAGAACATCGAGAATGTCGCCGGAGTTCAGAGTGAGCGCGACCCTGGGCTGATAATAACGGGGACTGGCTCCGCAACATCTTGTGTGGTCGCTCTAGCTAAACCGCTATTCGTTGCGGTGCCTGTCCCCGTTTTTACCCCGGCCAACGTGTTTCGCGCCAAAACGCCCCAACTGGCCGAAAAATGGAGCAGTCCCCGGCCGCGCGCGCGAACGGTTACAAATCCTGGAATCGCCCCGGCCCCAATCGCCCGCTCAAATCTCCGTCCACGCCCCCGGCACCGGCGGCGCGTAATGGCCCTCGGCGTCGGGCTGAACAGGAGGAGAACTCGTCTCGTCCAGCGTGTCGATTTCCGGGCAGAACTGGAAGTTCGACGCCATCGCCTCCTCCCACGTAATGACCTTGCCTGAGTGCACCGCCGCACGCCCCATGATCGAGGCCAGGTCCGCGTAAGCCGCCCGCTTTGCCTCGTTGTGCGGCCGGTCTTCGCGGATCGCGGCCAACAGCACGTTCCACTCTTCCTGCCACGGGCTCTCTTTGCCTCGGAACCGCGTCGACCACGTCTTGTCTTCCTTGTAGCCGTAGTTCCAGCTTATGTTGTTGGCGTCGACTCGCTGGTCCTTGTACGTATGCACCGTCGGGGCGTGGATGTTGCCCGAGAACTGCGCCGCACACTTCGTTCCGTGGACGAACGTGGCGAATTCGTTGTAGCAATTCGGGATGTACCGGCCTACGACCATCGCCTTGGTGCCGTCGGGGAACGTGTACTCGATCGAGTACGAGTCGTGGTTCTCGCTGCAATCCGGACTGTTGGCGATCCGTCCGCCCACGCCGTGCACGGAGGCCGGCCAGGCGTCCTTGATCCAGCAGCACTCGTCGATCTGGTGGACCATCAGTCCGATGAACCGGCCCGACGAACCCCACAAGAACCACGGGGCACGGCGGATCTGCCACATCAGCTCGTTGGTTTCCTCGTTCGGCTTTCGCGGGCGCAGCCCGCCGCCGGCATCCATGCGATAGGCTCGGATGAGCTGAATGTCGCCCATCTCTCCGTCGCGAATCTTCTGAATCAGCGCCTGCCGGGCGGGTGAATGGCGGCACATGAGCCCGGCGGCGATCTTCAGGTTCTTCTTCTCGGCCTCCTCGCCCGCGCGGATGATCCGCCTGATCCCCACCGGGTCAGGGGCAAAACTCTTCTCCATGAAGACGTTCACCCCCTTCTTCACCGCGTATTCCAGGTGCGTCGGCCGGAAACCCGAATGGGTCGTCAGCAAGGCCACGTCCCCGGGCCGCAGGCAGTCGATCGCCTTGCGGTAGGCGTCGAAGCCGAGAAACTGCCGGTCCTGGGGAACGTCGACGGCGTCGCCGAATTCGCGGCCCAGGTTCTTGTGCGAGGCGGTGAGCCGTTGTTCGAACACGTCGGCCATCGCGATCAGCTTGGCGTTGCCGTTGGGAACCGTCAGCGCATTGGCCACGGCCCCGCTCCCCCGTCCGCCGCATCCGATCAACGCCAGGCGGATCGTGTTATCCTCGCCGGCATGAACGTGCGGAATCGCGACGCCGGCCAGAGCAGACCCCGCGGCCAGCTTTCCGCTCCAACTCAAGAAATCGCGGCGCGAGAGCGATGGGGAGGTCGACGATTCTTCACGCCTCATGGTTCCTACTCCTCGTTTCGTGGGCATTCTCTTGTCGCGAACGCTTCTCTGCGAGGGTCCGCACATTCGTTGCGTCCGCCGTTCACTCTGAGCATAGTCGACCGACAGACCGGGGGCAACACCTCAGGCCGAGGGCGTTCCGCACAGCACCTCCTTCTCCCCCCCGCCGGCCCCGTGCCGGTGGGAACTGGTTTGACAACTACGCCGCCGCACAGCACCTCATTCTCCACCCCGCCGGCCCCGTGCCGGTGGGAACCGGTTTGGCAACTACGCCGCCGCACAGCACCTCATTCTCGACCCCGCCGGCCCCGTGCCGGTGGGAACCGGTTTGGCAACTACGCCGCCGCACAGCACCTCCTTTTCCACCCCGCCGGCCCCGCGCCGGTGGGAATACTCCTTTCCCTACGGTCTGCCAACCGCCCACAGCCAACCCGCGTTGGTGGCCACAAAGAGCGTTCCCTCAGCCGCGACGGGCGAGGCGTAGACCTTCGCCCCGAGCGTGATGTGATCGAGGATTTTCAACTCCTTGCCGGTCGCCAGGATCCAAAGGGCTCTCGAGGTGGGCATATAGACTTTCCCGTCGGCCACCAGCGTGGATCCCCATGTTTCGCACTTCGCGTCATGGACCCAGTAGCAGGTGCCCGAATCGGCATCGAGGCAATGGAGCCGCCCCCCGACGTCGGAGATGTAGACCAGACCATCGCACACCGAAGTTGTGGAAAGCGTGCGATCCAGGCCCTGATAGGTCCAGATCTTGCCGCCGGCGGTATGGTCGCCGCGTCCTCGAGCGTCGATGCAGTGCACCGCGCCGCGTCCACGGCCATGGGCCGGATCGCGTCCGATCGCCAGATACACCCGCTCGTTCACGAAGACCGGAGTCGCGATGATCCCGCTCATGCCCACGAACGCGCCGTCGTGCTTATTCAGCGTGCCTCGCACCCGCTTGTCGCCCAGGCAGAAATGCGTGATCCGGTCGTATTCGCCCGTCTCTTTGTATTCGTCCGGAATGCAGTCGCACCGCCAGACCGTCTTCAGCCGCACCGGCTCCTCCGGAACCGACGAGAGGGCCTCCAACGCATAGCAGAACCCGTCGCCACCGCCGTAGAACACGAGCGTACGGTCGCCAACCTTGCCGAGCGAGGGCGACGACCACTGGCCGTGCAGCAGGCGATCCAAAATCGGCGCATCGTCGGTGGCCACAAGCCGGCCATCCCGCTTGTCGACCACGATCAAATTCGGCGCGTCGGGCGCCGGTATCTTACGGTCGACCTCTCTGGCTGGATTGGAAAACGAATTGTGGTCCACACCGTTGCTCGTCGTCACGTACAAAAGGTCGCCCACGATCAGCGGAGAACCATTGGAGGCGTCGCAGGGAAACACGCCCAACTCTTCGCACATATCGTAGGTCCATATCTCGCGCCCATCGGTGTCCAGGCAGACGAGGTCGAAGCGGTTGGAGACGAAATAGAGCCGATCGCCTTCGACGGTAGCCGACGCGCAGACCCCGAGCTGGTGCGGAATTGTGGCGGCGCCGATCGAAAAGCCGTCGATTTCCCGGGGCATTTCCCGCGGCGGGGCCGTCCATTTCCAGAGGCGTTCGCCGGTCGCGGCGTTGAAACACACGAAGATGCCGTTCTGTTCCTCCAGGCCGCCGACGTACACCCGCCCGTTGACCACCGACGGGGTCGAGTAGAAGGCGTCGCCCACCTTGACTCCCCATTTCACGTTCTCCGCCGTCGACAGGTCGATCGTGCCGTCGTTTCGCTTCCTGCCCGGCGAGAACGATTCCGGCAGGCCCTTTTCGGCCGAAACCATATTCTTCCCGTCGGACCCGCACCATGCGCCCAGTCGCCCGCCGCGGCCGTATCGAGAATAAGGATGCCAGCGAGCATGCCGGCGCCCAGAACCGTGATTCCAACTGTTGTGCCGGATTTCATGAGCAGCCTCGTCCTAATTTCTCAAACTGTAAACGCCACCACCGACTCCGTGTCGGTAAGTGATGTTTGGCAACTACAAACGGCGATCCAGAGGCCGTTTTGCGATTTCGCCAGCGTCGGCCCTACAGGCCGAGCGGCGGAAACGAAATCACAAAACGAGGGTCTCGGCGTTTGTAGTTGCAACATCGCCCCACCGGGATAAACCGCGGTGGTGGCGTTTACAGTTTGAGTAATTTCCTTTCGTCACTACAGGGGCTGCAAAACCGGGGACTGGCTCCGAGCCAACGACCTGAAAAACGCTCAGAATTCGCGTTCTGGCGAGGTGCCTGCCCCCGTTTTGGCAGAGCCTCGAACAGGGATCAACTCGAACAACGCCGTGTCGGGCGTCTTGAAGTTGTACCCGAAGCGCCCCTCCTCAACCGGGATCACCTGGCCGGTGTACAACTCCCGCACCTGCCGGCAGTCGACCGGCAGCGTGATTCTCTTCTTGCCGCCCTCCGCCGTATGGATCGCCACGAGCCGCTCGTTGGCGTACACGGGCACGGGGTCGTCGCAGACGATCGTCACACCGGCTTCCACGGCCGCCCGACGCAGCACCTGCGGCGTGAGTTGCTCATAGTCCGGCACGTAGACGGCCTTCCAGCCGTCCCGCGCCACCGTGCTGACGCCGGGCGTCTGAAACGGCGTCCCGGTGAGCGACTCCACACGCTTCGGATCCAGCCCCTTGCCGTCGCAGATCCCCGCGGCATAAGCGAACAACACCGTGCGATCGTCGTTGAACACGTGCTTCTCGAGCACCTGTAGCTTTTCGGGCGTGACCACAAACAGGCCTGGGAAGACGAGCAGCCGGTATCGTTTCAGGTCCACGCGCGAAAGATCATTCAAGGAAAACACTTCGAACGGAGCGCCCAGGCGGTTCAGTTTGTTCCGCGTCCCCTGGTAGATCTGCGGGATCATCGCATGCCCGTCGTTCAGGTACCTCGCGCTGTGCGGATCGACGACCAGCGCCACCTCCGCGAGCGGCTTCAGCGGCATGCCGCCATACTGGTCCCACAGCTCCTTGCTCTGGGCGACCACCGCCATCGTCTCCGGAGTCCGAAAGACCCCGCCCCACATGTCGAAGCACCACAACGAGGCCTGGTTGATGATCGCCAGCGCGAATTCTCGCTTGAGTCCCGCAGTGGTCTCCGCCTGGTCCTTCCAGGGGACCATCCAGCCGATCGAGACGAACTCGTCGAGCTTGACGTTGTACGTCGGAGTGCGGTGATCGATCTCGTGCAGGAAGCCCTTGTTCCAAAGACGGCGAGTCCCGTTGGGCACCATGAACCCGCTGCCGCCGCCCATCGGCCGGTCGCCATACGTGCCCGGACTGATGAAAAAATCGATATCCGGCGACCGGTACAGCCGCTCATATTCCAAGTGGCCTGCCCAGACCATGCGCGATTTCGTCAGTTCGAGGATGTACCCGAAGAACATACCGATCTGGCGTTGCGCGGGAACCAGCGCACGGGTCTTGGCAGCGAACTCGAGGACCGTGTCCGCAAGGATGTCGCCCGTGAACTGGGCGTAATCCACGACGTCCTGCTCGGCAGCCGGATCGCGGATCAGGTCCTCAAACGTCGCGCAGTCGATGCGTTCCAGCGCGGGAACCGCCACCTCCGGCTTGCCGTGCTCATTGAGCCAGTCCTTCCAGGCTTGGGTTTTCGTGCGGCCCGCGACGCCGCGGCTGTAGTCCATCCATTCGTCGGTCTGCCCGCACGCCAGCAGATACGCCCGGACGCGGTCGCCGTAGCGCGATTCCATGTGCTTGACGACCGACTCGAGATACTCGGCCGTCGCCTTGCGCCAATCCGGATTGGCGCAGGCGCAGCTCAGCATGGTAAAGCTCTCCGACTCCGCGCTCTGTCCGCGGAGGGCCAGTTGCCGCCCGAGCCAGATCGGCGTGTTCAGGTCGATCATGCAGATGAACTGGGCCTCGGGGTTGACGGCAAGCACGTCGTCGAACTGCTTGTTGAGCGATTCAAAGTCGTACTTGCCGAACCATCGCCACACCGGCGGATACTTGCTGTACGGCTGGCCGAGCGAGTTGTCGGTATTGGCGGGGAAAATGCATACCGTGTCGATGCCGGCGTCCTTGAACTGCCGCATGGCAGCGAATTCCGGCCAGAAGGAGCGGTAAGCAAACAACGAGTCCTCCGCGGCCTGGACGCTCGACACAAGCAACATCGCCGCGACCGCGAAGCTCGTCAGAAAACCGCGGCGGATCTGCGAGGAATGATCATTCACGATATACCCTTTGCTGGTAGAACGCAGCGCGCAACGCACCACGTGAGACGGCTAAAACGGGGACTGGCTCCGAGCCAAGTATTCGCAAAACACGGAGAATCGGCCTCTTCGCGAGGTGCCCGTCCCCGTTTTGTTCTTCGGTAGATGGCGAGTGACGGCAATAGTCATTCTGAGGGGTGCGTTACATTATACTGCGAACATCCGGGTGAAACCGCGGTCGGTATGCGGTGGACAGCTTTCGCGTTAGTGCATGGGTTGACTCGCACTGTAATCGACCCGACTACCGTATCGCAAGGGTCTGGTGGAAAAAGGACATGGCAGTGCGTGGAAAGGTCGGAGGGCGAGGGCTCGGTTGACACAGGACGTACACCGTTCACGCCCACGGCCGGGGACTGGTCCATTTTTCGGCCGATCGACGTATCTTGGCGGCAAAGACGTTGTCCGAAAACATGGACCTGTCCCCTTCTTTCCCGCGGCAGCTAGAATTCGTCACCGTCGCCCCTTCCCGGTCCCCTGTCCGCCGTCCCATCGCTTCAATGGGGCCGCGACTTTTCAGTCGCGGAAATCGCACGGCGGCCGGGTTCGACGCCGACTAGCACCAAACGGTATTTTCGACTGGAAGTGTCCGTTTTGACACGGCACGGTTTTAGAAAGGATGCCCGCGGCTTGTCCGCGGGAGGCTCACGCTTGCCGCTACAGGAACCTCCACGCGTGCCACCTTGGTTTCGCCCGCGGCAAAGCCGCGGGCGAAACCAAGGGGGATAGCGGCGATCGTGGCGTATGTAGCAGAGAACGTAACCATCCCGCGGACAAGCCGCGGGCATTCGCGACATCCGAAAGTAAATGCCAACAGCCGGAAAAACCGTTTGGGGCTAGCAGGCGTCGCTTCAATGGGGCCGCGACTTTTCAGCCGCGGAAATCCTCACGCCTCAAGTCTCAAGCCTCACGCCTAATTGCCGCTTCAATGGGCCCGCGACTTTTCAGCCGCGGAAATCGCACGGCGGCCGGGTTCGACGCCGACTAGCACCAAACGGTATTTTCGACTGGAAGTGTCCGTTTTGACACGGCACGGTTTTAGAAAGGATGCCCGCGGCTTGTCCGCGGGAGGCTCACGCTTGCCGCTACAGGAACCTCCGGCAGCCACTTGGTTTCGCCCGCGGCAGCAAAGCCGCGGGCGAAACCAAGGGGGATAGCGGCGATCGTGGCGTATGTAGCAGAGAACGTAACCATCCCGCGGACAAGCCGCGGGCATTCGCGACATCCGAAAGTAAATGCCAACAGCCGGAAAAACCGTTTGGGGCTAGCAGGCGTCGCTTCAATGGGGCCGCGACTTTTCAGCCGCGGAAATGGGGACGCGCAAGGCGCGTACGAGCGGGCCATCAACGCTTCAATGGGGCCGCGACTTTTCAGCCGCGGAAATTGCATCAGGGCCAGCGGCTTGACCGTGGGATGATTGTTGCTTCAATGGGGCCGCGACTTTTCAGCCGCGGAAATAACACCGATTGGCGTTAATCAACCGCAGGGTGGCGAGCTTCAATGGGGCCGCG
The DNA here is from genome assembly GCA_040768665.1 of Thermoguttaceae bacterium. GTDB lineage: Bacteria > Planctomycetota > Planctomycetia > Pirellulales > Thermoguttaceae > JABWBD01. The sequence continues at coordinate 143,937 of JAXGMN010000023.1, read as the reverse complement.
ACTTTTCAGCCGCGGAAATGGCGATCAGCAAGACGGCTGTCGCGAACCTGGTTCTGCTTCAATGGGGCCGCGACTTTTCAGCCGCGGAAATCTTGTCGTTCACGTCGGACTTGCTGTTCCATCTCGGGCTTCAATGGGGCCGCGACTTTTCAGCCGCGGAAATGTCGGTTGCTTTGGCGATGGCGGCACGGGCGATCTCGGGCTTCAATGGGGCCGCGACTTTTCAGCCGCGGAAATCACATCCAGCACGCCGCCGATCGCCGGACCGAGTGCGGCTTCAATGGGGCCGCGACTTTTCAGCCGCGGAAATTCGACGGGCTGGCAAGCTACACCAACCGCCCGTGGACGCTTCAATGGGGCCGCGACTTTTCAGCCGCGGAAATATTCGCCGCTACCGCGAGCCGATCCCCTGCACCGGAGCTTCAATGGGGCCGCGACTTTTCAGCCGCGGAAATGTCAGCCCGCCGTCTGTGTGCGTGCCGTCCGACTCACGCTTCAATGGGGCCGCGACTTTTCAGCCGCGGAAATCGGCATCGTGAACGCATCGGGTGATACGGGCACACCGGCTTCAATGGGGCCGCGACTTTTCAGCCGCGGAAATCAGAGACAATGACAATGACAAAGGCATAGCCGGGCAGCTTCAATGGGGCCGCGACTTTTCAGCCGCGGAAATTATCTGGCAAGGATCACGGAAGAACAGTGCGAAGATGCTTCAATGGGGCCGCGACTTTTCAGCCGCGGAAATAAGAAGTTCTCAAGGTTCGTGGCAACTTGCCCCGCCCGCTTCAATGGGGCCGCGACTTTTCAGCCGCGGAAATCCGCCTACGTGGATATTCTCCCGACGATGCAGGAGATGCTTCAATGGGGCCGCGACTTTTCAGCCGCGGACATCCGCGGATTGCCTCGGTCAGGGACTGGCGAATTGTGGCTTCAATGGGGCCGCGACTTTTCAGCCGCGGAAATGGGTGGACGTGGACCGTTTCCAAGCCCTTGGTCGCTGCTTCAATGGGGCCGCGACTTTTCAGCCGCGGAAATGTGGAAGCTGTGGCGGGATTCTAAGCAATGGGAATAAAGCTTCAATGGGGCCGCGACTTTTCAGCCGCGGAAATACGCCCGGCAGGGCCGGCCCGGTTCGCAGCGCCGCCGCGCTTCAATGGGGCCGCGACTTTTCAGCCGCGGAAATTTCAATCCTCGTTTCCAAACTCGCGGATTCGAGTTCGAGCTTCAATGGGGCCGCGACTTTTCAGCCGCGGAAATTTGCAACGGGCGGGAATGATAAAGACTGCCCGTTCGGCTTCAATGGGGCCGCGACTTTTCAGCCGCGGAAATTTTTTGACCGGCTGGTGCCGGCGCGTCATGGGATCCGCTTCAATGGGCGCGACTTGCGCGGAAATAGAATATGCCGCCGGTGCAATTTTTATATGCAGCTTCAGGGGCCGCGACTTTTCAGCCGCGGAAATGGCGATTGCCGAACTCAAACGCCGCGCCACAGTTCACGCTTCATGGGGCCGCGACTTTCAGCCGCGGAAATACGGTGGGCGTACAACACGGCAGGCCAGATTGTTCAATGGGGCCGCGACTTTTCAGCCGCGGAATGACTCGGTCTCGAGAAGGAAGCAGGCCTGTAGGCTTCAATGGGGCGCGACTTTTCAGCCGCGGAATCTGGCACGCGGGCGGCGGACGCAGGAAGGCGTCGCGGGCCGCGACTTTTCAGCCGCGGAACGCGGCTCGGCGAACACCGCCAGATCGAGCTTCAATGGGGCCGCGACTTTTCGCGCGGAATGCGGCCTTGGTATCCATCCCGCCGATCCGACGCTTCAATGGGGCCGCGACTTCAGCGCGGAAGTCGGCGGTGCCGTGTCCAGTTCGGCGAGGTCCCATGGGGCGACTTTTCACCGCGGAAATGGCGCAACAACTCGGGCTGAGACTGAGGCAGAGTCAATGGGGCCGCGATCAGCCGCGTTTTCTGGGTGAGCAAACACAATCAATTGTGCTTCAATGGGGCCGCGACTTTTCAGCCGCGAAATTTGAACCCTGCACGCCCGAGGTCGCATGCCGCCGGCTTCAATGGGGCCGCGACTTTTCAGCCGCGGAAATAACAGGACGGCGAACGATTCGCCAAGGAATTCCGGCTCGGGCCGCGACTTTTCACCGCGGAAATGTCGCCCAAACGAAGGTTTTCAACCCGCGATCGTCGCGGCTTCATGCCGCGACTTTTCAGCCGCGAAATGACGTTCCTCGCCGCCGCCTGGTGCGGGCGTCTGGCTAGCGACTTTCAGCCGCGAAATCCGCACCTGACCCACAAGATAACCACGCTGGACCCGCGCTTCAATGGGGCCGCGACTTTTCACGCGGAAATTGCGGCACGCGACGTGCACCCGCATCAAGCGGATCGCGACTTTCCGCGGAAATTGTTCCAGGAGATTCAGCGAGGTTGAACGGCGGGGTTAATGGGGCCGCGACTTTTCACCGCGGAAATCCGTCTGATGGCATCTACCTGCTTCGCGACCTCAACTTGGCTTCAATGGGGCCGCGACTTTTCAGCCGCGGAAATTACAGCCTTGGGAAGATGGTGAACTGTGCATGATGCCTGCTTCAATGGGGCCGCGACTTTTCAGCCGCGGAAATGCCACCCCTTCGGCAAATCGTCATAGCGGTAGCAAAGGCTTCAATGGGGCCGCGACTTTTCAGCCGCGGAAATGACTCGCATCGCAAGTCTCGCTAGCCACAGTATTTCCAACCACGATTTCGAGAGGTCCCGACTCAGGATAAGGTTCACGGTCCATCCAAGCAATACTCCTTACACAAGCTTTTGGCCGATAAAGACTTGAGGCTGCGAGAGGTCGCGGCACTTTTTTCGCCACCGGACCTCTCGCACCTCTTTTTCAGGCCCGACGAGGGCGGTCCAGCGCGCAGCGGCTTCACACCACGACCGCAACCCGATCCGCCACCGGCGTCCGGGGTTCGCCCCAGAACTCGACGCACTCGTCGCCCCTGGAACCCGCCGGCCCAAGATCCACGAGCATCACCCGGTCCTGGTCCCAATTCAGGATATCCCACAGCGATTCCTTCAGCAACTGCTTCTCCGTGTGCGACAACTCGCACCGAAACACCGAGTATTGCACGGGGTCCCCGAAACCGCACATCTTCCTGTGCGTACGCCGGAGCCGTTTGTCGTCCGACACGTCATAACAAACCAAGTAGACATTTCGCATCACCGCCTCCTCACCCAAGGACGAATGACCAATGACCACGCTCTACCTCGTACAGAAATTCGGGTATTGGTCGAATTCGCCAAGGATCGTCCGTCCGAGGAGCCTTGCCTGCACTTCCAGAATACGCCGGTAGCTGATCCGATAGCCGAAGATCGGATGCGTCACCAACGAGTCCAGACGCCGTTCGAAGGCCGCAATCACCGCTCGACGGCCCGCGCCAGTCAGCGCCACCGCACCGGCGCGAGATACGAAGCTCGCGTCCGAGACTTCTCCATTGTTGACCAGCATCAGTACGGTCGAGTCGGCCAGGAGAGGGCGAAACGGCTCGGCCAGGTCCAACGCCAGCGAAGGGCGCCCGTAGCGCGGTTGGTGATAAAACCCGAGCATCGGGTCGAACCCCACGCTGTACAGCCGCACGGTCAGCTCCTTCACCAGCAGCGCGTAGACGAACGAAAGCAGCGCGTTGACCGGATCCCGCGGCGGTCGGCGGTTGCGCCCTTCGAGCGAGAAACCGCACTCCGTCTTCAGCAGCTTGCCGAACGCCCCAAAATACTCGCGAGCCGCCGTGCCCTCGATCCCCAACAGCGTGCCGGCATCGGCGGCCGTTTCCGCCCTCTGCCCCAGTGCGGCGAGCTGCCGCAGCAACGGCTGACTTTCGCCGTCCAGGTGGCGCCGGACCAACGTGCGGCAGTTCCTGATCTTCCCCACCACGAACTGCCGCGCCAGATCCAGCGACCGGCCCGGGTCGGTGGCGGTTCGGAATTGCGCGAGCCGCAGTTCCACGTTCTTGTGCGCCATGCCCACCGTGACCGCGTGGAACCAGCCGCCATACGAGAAATGGCACACCGGGATCCCCAACGCCGTGATCTCTCGCAAAGCCTGGGCGGTCACCTGCACGTTGCCGAACAGGCACACCTGCGACACGTCGATCAGGCGGACTTTCTTGAGCACCTCCTGCCGCGACTTGACCACAAGCTGGTCGCCGCTCTTGCCCAGCGTCGTTCCCTGCTCCTGCACGTACACCGGTTGCGCGTCGTCGCGCGCGGGCATCAGCCGGCGAACCTCCTTCGAGCCTATCCCACAACCGCCGGGGACTGGCTCATTTTGCGGAGTCTTCGGAGCAAAATGTGCCTGTCCCCCTCTCCTCGCGTTGAGCAGACACGTCTCATCCGGCAAACAGATCCCCACCAGCGAACAGCGCGGGCATTTTGGGCTGTCGTCCAGCGGTGGCGGCATCGTCTTCTCCGCCGCCAGTTGCCGCATCTGGCGAGCCAGCTCGCGTGTACGCTCCACCAGCTCGTCGTCCAACGGGATGGTCACACGGCGACGCGACTCGACGTAGTAGAGGATGCCCGCCTCGCAGTGATACCCATTTTCCCGCAGGATCAGCCCCTGCACGCAGAGCTGCACCCGTTCCGGCTCCCAAGCCCCGCCGGGCACGTCCGGCACCCGGCCCCGCTTGTAATCGACCGGCACGGCCTCGGCCGACGAGATGTCGACCAGGTCCATCTTGGCGATAAAGCCTTCGCGCGGGGCGGAGAGCATCAGCGACCGCGTGTGGATCGGCTCGACGCCCAGCTCCGAGCCGTCGTCGTCCTCTCCATCGGGCTCGGGCACTTCCTGGCGCGACGGCCGGTCCACCGTGCGGTGGCTGAACCGTCCTTCGCGGGTCTCGAGGTTGTCGGCAAACTCTCCCTGGACCCATTCCAGGTAAGCCAGCCGCGGACAGTAGGCAAACTCGTTGAGCATCCGAGCCGGGATCAGGTCGGGAACGTCTTCCTGGCGTTGCCGTTCGGGGGAAACTCCAATCATGTTAGTACCCTCGCAACTGGAACGATGTGAAGACGCTTCCATGCAGTAACCGGGGGCGGGCGGGGACTGGTCCCTTCCCGTCCCGTGAACGTACGCTGCGCGACGGGTAACCGTTCACGGGGCGGGCGGGAGGGGGACAGGTCCATGTTTTTGGCCAACGTGTTTCGCGTCAAAACACCCGAGCCGGCCGAAAAATGGACCAGTCCCCGGCCGCCGCGTCAACGGTTACGAAGCCGCGCTCTTGCTTCTTCTTATCATGGTTCAATTGTCAAAGATCAGCGCAGCGGCCTTTGGCCGCCGTTTCACGGCTCTTCACGGTATTCGCGATCTTGAACAGCAGACAACAGAGACAACGGACAAGGGGTTCTCGGTTTCCTCCGTTCGCTCCTGTTCAGATATCTTCTTACGTTCTCCAGATCGGAAAACGCCACCACCGCGGTCTATCCCGCTGGGGCGATGTTTGGCAACTACAAGCCGCGATCCTGTAGGCCCTTCTGTGATTTCGCTTCCGCCGCTCGGCCCCCAGAGGCCGAGCGGCGGAAGCGAAATCACAGAACGAGGGGTTTTTCGGCGTTTGTAGTTGCCAAACATCGCCCCACCGATGCGGGATCGGTGGTGGCGTCTACCGTGTGAGTCATTCGTCATTTGCTGTTTCTGCCTCTTCACTCTCAACTCTCGACCCTCGACTCTCAACGCTCGTCCCTGCCTTCACCCGTTTCGACACATAGTGCCGCGAATACGCCGCTTCGAGGTTCGGATGCCCACTCTTGGAGAACCGCAGCACGATCCGTTTGCCACCCCGGCCCCACTTGTGATACACGGTCTGCGAGGGCGTGAGGTTCATCGACCGGGCGTGCAACTCGAGGATCCGCAGGATGCGACTGAGTTTGCTGAGATTGCCGACGCAGACGCGTTCCAGATAGGGGATGCGGGCGAACCGCCAGTCTTCGTATTGCTCCTTGCTGATCCGTTGCATCTGCAGGAGCAACTCGACCGGAGCGACGTAGCCCTTCGTTTTGAGCAACTCGGCCATCGCCCGCGCAACGGGGCCGTAGAGGGAGTCTTTCTTGTAGTTGGAGGAGGTGAGTTTCTTCATTGAGCTATTATCTCTTCCGCGACGTCTTTCCCGGCCTGAGCGACTCTCGATACTGCCGCCCGAGCTTCATGGCTTTTCCGGAGCCGCAACTCTTCCTCCACATGCCTCGGACGCCAAAACTTCCTTCTTGCCGTCAAAGACTTAATGAGCTAATTAGTCACGACGCCAGCACGGCGGGTTTAAAAACTCCTCGTCCGTTCGGGTCCGTCACACGGCGCGCACGATACACAGCAACAATGCCGCGAGCAGTCAGCTCGAATGTGTCGTTCAAAGGCGCGACGATCAACGAACGCAACGCGCACAGCGAAATAGGCTCGTGCCAAATCGGCCAACTAAACCATTCGTTTCGGTCATCGAAGCCCGTCGTCAGCAATTGACCGTTTTCCGCGAAGCAGGGAAACAGAGGCAGCGACTCGAAAGCAAGCCATACGGCTGCTCGGACCGATGAGGGACCCGCCGTCGTAGGAGCAACGGCCGATAAGGCATGCAGCGCCTCGGTCGAAGGGTCCCATCCAAGCGAATGTTCGGAGTCGCGATAGCACCACGGGCCGAACAACGCTTCCGAAAAGGCGGCCTCGCACTCCCGCTGCCGTGCCTCCTGAGTTTGCCGCGCGGTGCGAAGGCATGCCGGGTCCAGCGATTTGGCCAATTCACGGACGGACTTGATGAACTTCTGCTGGCCGGCAGTCATGTGGAATGCCGTTGGTTTGACGTTTTTCTTGGCCGTCTTGTCAGTGGCCAGCTCGCTTCCATACGCGGCGAAGAAGTCGGCAGCCTCCCGGTGCGAAGGACTCGCAGCGCTCCGGGCAGCGCGCAGATGCCGGGCAAATTCCGGCGGCGGCACCTTGATGTCATCGTTCCAGGTGAGGAATGCGGCATGGGATCGGCCGCGTTGGTGCTCTACCAGCGCGGCGACCAGTTGCTCTCGGGATAGGTCACACGCGACGTGCAGGACCCCTACCCAATCGCCGTCGTATTGCCAGGAGAGCTTAGATTCCGCCGTCTCCTCCATCTGATCGCAGCAACGCAGCAGGCCGAACGCAGCCATAGCCGCCAGCGGGTGACTGCCGATCAATGCATTCAGGACTATTTCAGGCATTCGTAGACTCCTGCATCAAGACTTCCTCGCGTTCTCGCTGGGACTGCTGCCAATCGGCGAGCCGCACCAAGCCTTCCAGAAAGGCGAGCCCCCAGTAGCCGTATCTCTCGATCAGTTGCCAGAACAGGTCAGGCCATGCGTCGCCGATTCGATGCAGAGACGATCGCTTCCTATCTTGCTCGCAAATGGCCAGATCCCGACCATCCAATTGGAACGTTTCGATTCCCGGTGGCTCATTGTCATGGATCACGGGGAGCAGCGGACGGCCCCGTCCGTGGTGAACTCCGATCAGATAGCGGACAAGCTCGCTGTCACGTGCACTGCCCAGCCCGGGCTGTGCAGCCTCGGCGAGCACAACCGACACGAGTTCATGGCGAAATCCCGGCGGCAATTGGGCTCGCTCGAGCGCTGCGCGAATCGAAACGGAACGGTCGGGGATGAGCTGCGACTTGGCCAGCAACGGACCCGCCAAAGCCGCGATCTCATCTCCACCATACAGCAATACCTGGAATCGCGGATCAGCTTTGCCCACGTCATGAAACAGTCCGGCCAGCGACAGGTCATCGGCCATGTGGTCCAGGCTGAGCGCCCTGCAGAAACCCCGGATGGTCTGGCGGACCGCTTGGCAGTGGCGTTCCAGGACAACCGGATCGCACGGACGGGTCAGCCAGGAGGTGTCATCCTCCGTACTGAATTCCTCATGTGGTGCCGTCTCCGTTTCGCCGGACACGCTGGCCAGCACGGCCTCCCGGCTTAGTCGGCGACGTGCGGTAAGCGACCATGTGGCATCGTGGGGGTACTGAGCACAATCCACCGCAGCTCCTGCAGCAAGCAGCTCCCGAGCAGCCAAATGTGCCCACCAAGGTGCACGTGCCGAATCCCGAATCCCTTCCAGCGCCTTGCGAAAGTCCGGCTCGCACTCTTCGCGGTCAGCACCTACCACGACCTCCTTGGTCGTGACAACAAGATCAGGCTCACCTTCCGGTGCGGGCATCTGCCAAAATCGCACAACGCGAGGGTCCAGTCGCAGTCGCGGTCGCCAATTCGCAAGGAGCGAGCACGCGTCGGCTACATCGGCTACTGGAGTGGCGGACTTCGGATTCCAGCCGAATCCCTCGAGACCGCCATACGAGCAGGGGACGATCAACGTGTCGCCTGGGCGAATCTGGTCGGCGGTCACTACTTCACTGGTTTCCACACCACGCCAGCGCAGCGCTACTCGTCCGGACACATCGTGCTCGTGCGGATTGTCTTCGTAGCCGGTGCTCCCTAGCCCCTCCACGTCTGTCACATCGGCATGTTTTCGCTGCAACCACGCACGGGCAGCGTGCAACGGTATGGAAAGAACCTCCATGCTGCTGGGCGGCGTGAGAGACACCGTGTCGACGTAACGGCGCTGGGCTTCGGGATCTCTCCGGAGTTCCTGCTCGTCCTCTCGCAACAGGTCGGCTCGCCAGACCAATTGCACATCCGGCGGTTCTGTCTGCGGTCCGTGCAAGAACACTGCCACGTCAGGATCGTGCGCCGGAACGGGACTGGTTTGGCACCAGTGATCCACATGGGCGGGCATCATCACGGGCGCACGACTGCGGGGCGTGCAGAGGGCGGTCAGTTCGTCGGGGGACAATCGCTGCAAGAAGGGTTCCAGGGCGGCCAGGCCGAGATCCAGGGACTTCGCCTTGCCGGAAAGTCTCGTCAGCCAGTTCCACGTATTCACGACCGCGGTGCCGTAGATCGGATCATTGGCCGACCTGGCCACGGCATCCTTGCGAGCCAGAATCACCGCGTGGGACTGTCCGCGGTCGCCAAGCCGATCAAGGCGGCCGAATCGCTGACGCAAGGCATCCAGTGGCGCAACTTCGGTGACGAGCGCGTCGAAGTCCAGATTCGCCCCGACTTCGATCGTCTGCGTGGCTACCACCAGCAGCGGCTTATCCAACACGTCCTCACGCCCAACTCGACAGTAGCGGAACCAACCACCGCGCCTGCCGTCAACTTCCGCACGGTACAGCAATTCGTCGCGGTCGAACGACCGCGTGCGCCCGGTGAGCAGGATGGCATGACAGTCTTCTCGGTCGCGGAGCCGCTCGAACACCTGCCGCGCCGTCGCGACACGGTTGACCACGATTCCCACGAGCCTGACGGTGCGGTCCTCCGGCTCGCTCCCTGCCGATGGCCGCTTTCGGCCGCGCGGCGTGACCATCGTCGCGACCTGAATAAGTCCTGCAAGCTTGAGCGCTTCGTCCGCCATCGCGTCCCGAAACCGGCGCTGATTGAGCGGTTCGTCGTCCTTTTCGGTGGGCACCACTTCCAGCCGGGCTTTCTTCTTGGCCTCCAATCGCTTTCGCAAAACCGGATGCTTGCGATCGGCGTCGCTGATACGAATCGGCTGCGCTTCGGACTGCGTGGTCGCCGACATCCGCACGACGGAAAGCGGGGCGGTAAGACGCTGCTGAACCCAGTTCTCGCTGGAAAAGAAACGTACCGCATCCAGCGTCTGTAGAAACGGCTCGGACAGGTGGGCCTCGTCAACCAGCATCAGGCTGTCGCACCCGATCAGCCCAGCGTGAATCGGTCTGGCGAACTCGCTCAGGCCGTAGCCACGAAACAGCAGCCGCGATCCGACCTGATCCACCGTCGACACGCAGATGGTCGGCTGGACAGGAGAGCGCGCCCAGCCAGCGTCTCGATACGTGCCGCCGCGCATCATGGCAACGTGCAACGGCTGCTCGCCGCCAAACCGCAGCAGACGGCGAGCGACTTCGGCGAGTATTCCATTTCCCCCTTGCAGCCCTTCGGCCAGCTTCCGAGCAATATGCAGCGCCCGAGCAAACGCTTCATCCACGACAATCCGGCGATCGACGACAAAGAAGATGCGCATTGCCGAAGCCCGGTCTTTGGCCGGTGTTCCGCTTTCGCCCGGAGCTTCCAGTGCAAGATGGTACAGAGCGATGTCGATCGTGGCGGTCTTGCCGGCACTCGTGGGGAGATCCAGTGCCCCAGGCCAGCGACCGTGGGTCGCAACGCTCTCGAGCAATGCCAGTTGCCACGGGAACGGGGACTTGTCCCTCCCGTACAGCGCAGAAAAGAACTCGGCAAAGTCGCCAGGCTTCATCGTGTCACCTCCTGGGAAAAGGGCCGGTAACGGGGCAGGCATAGTCCCATACCCAGATACCGGCCAGATCCGATCAACACCGGACCTTCGACGGGTTCGGCAAATTCGAGTTCGATGTGCCTCCGTAGTCTTGGCGGATGTCCGTCGGCGTCCCGGCCGGGTGGTTTGTCTCGGCCTCGTTCGAAGCCGGGGTAGATCGGCTTGCCGCGTACCGAGAGCGTCGGGAAGTGTGCGCTGGGCGGCACTCCCAACACGGGCGAAACCTCGCCAATCCTCACCAACGCCGGACGGGGCAACCCGCTCATTTCGCAGGAATCTGCGACGATGCGAGTAGCCCGCGGGCCGTCGGCGTCCTTGGGGAAGTGCCCGAACACCATGGGCGTGACGCTGGCCCAGACACGCGCCGGACGAACCGCTTCGCCCAGACCCATATAGCGCGAGGGCTGGAGCGATTTCAGATGCGACGCCGTCGTGACGCGTTCGAGCCGCCAAGTGATCGAGTTCGAGATGCGAAGCGACTCCAAGCGGCCCAGTGCTCGGAGAACATGCCGCCGGTCATTGGGCGACAGCTTCTGCGGCAGAACAGCCGCCAAGCCCATGATGCTCCCATCGGCGTAGCGATGGTCCACAAAGGCCAGAGGCACAAAGGCAACATGAGGAGCACCGCTCGGCTGACCGTTCACTCGATGCCCCGTCAGCACCTCAAGCGGCGGCTGGTCCGCCAAGCTCTGCAGTGCCTCGCGCATCCGCTGAGTGGCCCGTAGCGAGGCGTGAAGCGGCAACTTCGGCCCGGCAACGCGGCGAAAGACGATCCAATCGCGCGCAGCCCCGAAAACGCCTCGCGCCGCAGGCACGTAACCCCTCCGGTCAAGGGGAGCATACGGTACGGACAGTCCCAGCGGCGGTTCGATGCGCCGGTTCACCTGCCGTGATAGATCGAAGGCCTCGATGAGCCGCCGAAACCTCCCCGGCCCCGGAACACGGAGTGTATGACTGCCTGTTTCACCCGCCTCGGCAGGGCTCAGTGTGGGCGGTGGTGGATCGTCGCACAGCGCAGCGCAAACCAGCGATGACGAGTGCCCGAGATACGTTACATTGGCAACCAGTTCCGTCAAAGCCTCGCGATGCCGCTCGAATTCTTGCTGGTCCACATTTCCCCAAAGGAAGTGGACCGTCGGTGGATCTGGGACAGCGGCAGGGAAGTAGCGCGGCTGCCGCGAGCGATTCTGCGGCAACACTCTGACGCCCGTGTTCACTTGATTAGCGGTAAAGCCGGCTTCCGGGACCGTGTCCGAGGCAGTACTGTCATTGACCGGCACGAAGACGGGGACAGCCTCTCGCACGCTCATCTGTTCAAGATCTGCCACAGCCAGCGAGGGCGGCGCCTGCTGCTCCAGCCACAGCAAGGCGTCCCGCTCGGCTTCGTCGTAGCCCCGTTCACCGTAGGCGGCGACCATGGCTGAAAACAGCCGGCCTGGGTGCGGCGGCCACTCGGCGGCCGTACGGTCATCGTACCGCGAACTTACGGCACGTCCCAGGAGGTATTCCACCTTAATGGCAAGCATCAACTCACCTCCTCCTGGGCGGCCGAAAGCGCCCTGCTTTGGCTAACCAGTTCGACCAAGGCCTGTTTCGGCGTTAGTCGCAGCGGCTCTTCGCGCCAGGGTAAACCCGCATCCCGCGCCTGTTGAACCGCCTCGCGAAAGATCGCATCGGCGGCAGAGCACGTCAAAGTGAATGGCGTCTTGGCACTGGCGGTGCGCAGGATGGTATACAGGGCGTCCTCCGTGGGAATCAAGTCGCAGCGCGACCGCAGGAAGTATCCATTCTCGCGCTGGTGTTCGACCGCTGCCAGTGCCAAGGCCGCAAGCACGGTACGGCCAGCAACATTGCGCTGCGTCGTCTCGTGGCCGTTGCCGTCCGGAAATCTCAGCCGTCGCAGCGCTGCCAGCGAGAGAACCGTTGTCTGTTCGGCGTACTCCATTGTGACGCCGCCAGGAGCAGGTTCGCTGGATCGCTCCCGTCGAACGATGTCCGGCGTTACGTTCCCAAGGTTGATAGCCGAGGGTTTCCCTCGCGTTTCCCGATTGCGCCCAAAGAGGACGGGGTTCCCATCGCCGTCGCGCCTGGCCTGCTCCTGGAAGACGGTCCACTCACCGGACCCGGTCTCGTAGATCGGGCACTTCTCAATGCCGGTCGGATCGATCCGGCTGGCGGTCCTGACACCTTCGGCAACGTGAAAGGCAACGATTTCCGATACCAACGCCCGGGCGAACTTGTTGCCAAGCCCGCCTTGTGAACCCGTGGAATCCCAGACACCGAACAGCAGTGCGGTAGGACACAGTTCGAATAGCGCCGTCGCGTTGCGCGTGGTCGCTGAGGCAAATGCCAGCCCTTCCCGCGTTTCACGGAAGGGCGTACCGTTTAGCTGGCTCTCCCGAAAGATCGCATCGGCAATCCGGTGGGGCGCGTCCAGCGCGGTAATGCGACCGACGTCCGGAATCGTATCAAACGTGACCTGCAACAGCGGGAACTTGATCTGTCCGGCGTCGTACGCATCCAGCAATGCCTCTTCGAAGCGGTTGGCTTGAGACTGGACCGAATCCAGCACCACGCATTTGACCTCGCTTCCATTGGCGAGTCGCCGCATCTCGCGAGCGTACTCGCCCCCTTGGTACGTGCTGGGAAACACTTTGTGCTCGGGGCCGTAAGCGGACTCAAGTCGAGTAATCACTCGGATTGCTGCCGCGCCGTTGCTCACCGCGGAACGAAGCTGATCCAAGGTCAGTGGGGATGGGGAGTGCTCGTTCATTGATAGTCATCTCCTAAGAACTGCCTTTGGCAATTGAACCTAAACCGCCTCGAAATCTACAAAACCTTAGTTGGTCCTTATTCAATTCCGGCAACACAGTTGCCAGCTTTGTCGCCTCGGCCCCGCGACCATCATCCAGGCCGCATCGCAGCCACTCATCGGGCTGGCGGCACGAGAGGAAAAACTTGCGTGTCCGCCACAGCTTGAATACCGAAAAACCGGACACGTCGGGAAAGGCCGCTCGCAAGTCCGCCGCCAGATGCTCGACTATGGCATCACCCCAGTTGGCAGCCTCCTGCTGGTGCACAATGACTCGCCCGAGTTGCCAGTAGACGGCGACCAGTTCCCAGTTCGCGGCGGCGGGACTCGGCGATCAAGCACTTCACGGCCGCCAGGACCTCAGGACACCCGGGTTTGCGTCGCTTTAGCACTCCGCGTTTGGGGCTGGTCATCTTCACGTCCTCGCCACTGCCGCGTAACGCTGCCATTCCGCCGGGTGGGTACTACCTGCAATCGCGCCCATTAAACCATCATCTCAGGTGGCACGCAAGCCCCGCGCCGATTGCCCGGCGGCAGATCGGGGCGGCCCTGTTGGGTTTTCGGCCCTTTGGGCCTTTCCCATCCTGAACCGTGAGATCGGTTGCGAATACGCGGGCCTCCGTCCCCCAGGGCTCCGAAGACTCCGCCCTTTTCGGGTCGCGCCCCTTCGGGGCAAAGGCCGTCTCTTCGGTCGCGAAGCGGCGCGCACTAGCTCCTCCCGTAAAAAAACTAAACGAGATCTGCCGGCGCGGGGCCATTCTACTTCCAGGGGTACGACATCGACAGACCTACCCCCGCAACTTTCCCTGGCCCGGAGTTCGTCAGCAAGAATAGGAGAGCCAACAGCCCGGATTATCCACGAACCCGGGATTTCGCCGCAAAATGGCAGAAAGGAAGAGAGGGCACGCGTTCCCCCATTTTCTTTTCTGCCATCTTCCTTTCTCTCGTCTGGCGCATCCTCCCCAGATCCCTTTCCTCCGGCTAGTGCGACCGGTTGATGGCTCCCCAGGTATCCCGGAACTACAAAATTCGCAAGCCTTGGCCGAAAAATACCGCTTGACAGCCTGCGCCGCATCGTCCATACTGACACTTGAACAGTGGACAAATGATTAGACTCGTCCACCGGCCGCCGTGCCTTCATGGCTCCCGGCTTTGTAAGTTCTTTGGCAACTTGGTCTAACAAACAATCCTGCCGGCATCGCCGCTGCGCAGAGCAGTTCCTCTCCGCCGGAAGCAGGATGACCGGATCGCCCTCTCTTCCTGCGTCAGGCACACTACCAGCGGCCTCACACCACCCAGAAGCGCGTGGCCACCAAACACCCTCGGATTTGAGAAATCGCCGACTTGGTGGCCACACCCGCACACGGCCTCTAGCCCAGCGTCCACGGCGACCGCATCGGCCGAGAAAGCATTGCGTTGGCCTCAGCGCCGCCCATCAGCACGTGGACGGCAACTTCGCCAGACAACTTCAAATTGCCGAGCCAATGCTTCGCACGTTCCTCGGTTTGTTCGACCAGCGTTCGCATCGGCAAACAGTACGCCAAGCGTCGAGGGGTGCTTTGCCGAATCGCTTCTTCCGGATGCTCGCGTCGGCGATATAACCAGCCCAGGATCAAAGTCGCGGATTTTCCGAGTCCCGTGGCGACGGGCAGCAAGGCCGGTAGTTCAATGGACGTCGCAAAGCGGCGTTGGTACGCGTACGGCTTGGCACCGGCGGTTGCACGAATGAAGAATTCATCGAAGGTCATTCCAGTAATCTCCCATCCCGGCCTATTATTGAAGTGATCGGACCGTGAACAGGCTCGTGTGATATTTACGGGTGGCGCGGAGAGGCGTTGGCAACTACGCACACGCGCCCGTCGCAAGTCGATAGACGTCGGTCAAAGTCACGTTCGTGCCTGTCATCTTCTCCTCCTCGGATTCCGGAAGCTGGCAATCCAGGCAGGTGCGTGCGAAGTCAAGACCTCGCACGCACCAAATTCGTTGAGTGGCTGCCACTACTTTGGACGAATCGCGGGGCCACCGTGCTCGCCGGCACTTCGAGGCAGGCCTCCGCGATCCTGCCCGCGTTTACGCAGCGTAATGAGGCGACGTAGGATGACGGACGAAGGCAGACGCTCGCCGATTGGCAGTCGCTCGTTGACGGAGCGGGCGAAGCCGGCGGCTTCGTCAGGATCGGTCAGAATGTCGTCCACGGACAACCCACGCTCGAGATACCCTCGATAGCGAGCTGCCACTATGGCATCCAGGCTCGAGTTCCGAACACTTGCACGCATGCACGCGCTCTCCTTGCCCCTCAAGGATAAGGGTTGACGAGGCGCGAGAGTGAGCCATGATGAGTGAGGGGCGAGGCAACATGGCTTCGCTCGGCCCACCGAGCCGCGCTTTCCATGCCACCAATCAGGGGAAGCGCGGCTTCTCTTATTTCGGGCGATTATACCGAAGTTCCTTGCGGTGTCAACCCCCTACTTAACTTCCCCATTGCAGTAGCCAGAAATACTCGGTAGACTGCCTCTATACAGGAGCCAAAACGCGGGCGAGCTTCCCGAGGGATACTCGCTCTGAGTTGTCGTCGGCATGTCCGCTGGAAATCAGTTGCAGCGCATATTGCCCCCCATTGAAGCTGGCTTCTGCATTGCGGCAGTTGTCCAAAACGAGGACTTTCCGCGGCTGAAAAGCCGCGGCCCCATTGAAGCCTTGACAGACCGTAAACCCCAGCACAGAATGACCTTATGGTCATCCACGGTCGGGTCCAAAACGGTGTCGTGGTCCTGGAAAACGAAGTCTCTCTGCCGGAAGGCACGGAGGTTACGGTTGTCGTGCGCGCCCCGGCGGAGGCAACCGGAGAACGTATGTCGGATGAACAACGCCGACGTCTACGCGAAGCACGACGGCATTTTGAGTCCTTGCCCAACGAGAATCCCGGCGACACCTTCAGCGGCGCCGACCACGACCGCGTGTTGTACGGAGAGGATTGATGGTATTCGTCGACACTGGGGCATGGTTTGCCTGGATCGTGCCTGACGATCCTAACCACTCCCTCGTGGCAGAGTGGATCGATGGCGGCGAGGAACCTCTTCTGACCACGGATTACTGCATCGACGAGACGCTCACATTGCTCGTCGCTCGCAAACGTCCGGATTTGGCCATTCAGGCGGGTCGATTCTTTTTTCAGCACGATCTCTTCACCCTCCACTACCTCACTGTCGAAGAGATCCATCGTGCTTGGATTTCCTTCCAAGCGCGCGCGAACGCCGGCTGGAGCTTCACCGACTGCACCAGCAGAGTCGTCATTGACGAGTTGGGAATCAAGATGGCCGTGGCACTCGACGCTCACTTTCGGCAGTTCGGCATCGAGGTTGTTCCCTGAAGCCCCGCCGGAAGCACCTTCCCATGCGACTGAAAGTCGTCTTCGAACCCTTCGACGAAGGCGGATACAACGTCTTTGTTCCTGCTCTTCCAGGCTGCATCTCCGAAGGGGACACGCTGGACGAGGCACGTGAGAATGTACGCGAGGCCATCGCTCTTTACCTCGAACCTGCCGAGGAGCCGCCAGTTCCCGAAGGCGCTTTTGTCGAAGAAATCGCGGTGTAGGATTCCTCATTCCTTCAGGACCCGCAACGTCCGAACCCGGCCGAAAAGCCGCGGCCCCAGGGGAACTGTTGTGCCCTCGCCCTGATACAGAAACCGAGATCAATCCATGCCACAGATTACGATCGAATATCCCGATGATCTGTTGATCAGCCTCGGCACCACGCCAGAAGGATTCGAACGCGAGGCTCGGCTTGGCCGCGAAACTGTTTGAGCAGGCTAGGCTCTCTTCGGGCAAAGCCGCTCGGCTTGCCGGCATGGATCGGGCAACATTCCTCATGAGCTTGCATCGCGCCGGCGTGGCCGCCATCGACCTCGATGAATCCGAAATCGAGCACGAGGCCCGCTATGCCCGTGGAGAGTGGGCCGTTTAACGCGGTGTCCCGAATTGGCGTTCTCGGACCATTCATGGGTACTCCTCCGGAAGCCGCCTCGCCGGCGCCGGCGCGTTCGGCCAGGTCCCCTCACGAATCGCTCGGCCGATCGCCTCGATTCTGGCCAGCGGTGGTCGCGAAGCAACCCGCACTTGCTCCTCCCGCAAAAGAACTAAACGAGATCTGCCGGCACGGGGCCATTCTACTTCCAGGGGTACGACATCGACAGACCTACCCCCGCAACTTTCCTTGGCCCGGAGTTCGTCAGCAAGAGATAGGAGAGCCAATAGCCCGGATTATCCACGAACCCGGGATTTCGCCGCAAAATGGCAGAAAGGAAGAGAGGGCACGCGTTCCCCCATTTTCTTTTCTGCCATCTTCCTTTCTCTCGTCTGGCGCATCCTCCCCAGATCCCTTTCCTCCGGCTAGTGCGACCGGTTGATGGCTCCCCAGTCATCTCGGAACTACAAAATTCGCAAGCCTTGGCCGAGAAATACCGCTTGACAGCCTGCGCCGCATCGTTCATACTGACACTTAAATAGTGGACAAATGATTAGAATCGTCCACGGGCCGCCGTGCCTTCATGGCTCCCGGCTTTGTAAGTTCTTTGGCAACTTGGCTTAACAAACGCCCTCCCGGCATTGCCGCTGCGCAGAGCAGTTCCTTTCCGCCGGAAGCAGGATGACCGAATCGTGCGCGCCAAGGGGGCGGAGGCTGCTGAAAAAGGGAACCGGCTCTGAAAACTGTGGGGGGGTGCTGTGCGATGAAATACGAGATGTTGCGGTGCCAGTCCCCTTTTTCAGCAGCCCACGCTCACGGGCGAGGACTGGTCCATTTTTCGGCCCGTTCGAGTGTTTTGGCGTCAAACACGTTCGCCGAAAACATGGACCTGTCCCCCTCTCTTCCTGCGTCAGACGCACTACCTGCGGCCTCACACCACCCAGAAGCGCGTGGCCACCAAACACCCACGGATTTGAGAAATCAGCATCTTGGGCACCACACCCGCACACGGCCTTTAGACCAGCGTCCACGGCGACCGCATCGGCCGAGAGAGCATCGCGTTGGCCTCCTCGTCACCCACAAACCGCTCGGCCTCCGGATCCCACCGGAGCGTTCGCCCCAGCTTGACGGCGATATTGGCCAGGTGGCAGACGGTCGACACGCGGTGGCCGATCTCGACCGGGAAATAAGGATCCTTGCGGCTCTTGACGCAGTCGAGAAAATCGCGGTGCTCGCCCGCCGGGTTGGTGTAAAGCCGCAGATCGTTCGCGCCGAGCGTCGCGTTGAGGATCTCCTCGGAGCTGGCTTCCAGACGCGCTCGCCAGCCGCGGTTGCCCACCCAGCCGTCCGTGCCGATGAACTTGATGCTCGGATTGCCCGGCCGGCACGTCATCACCACGCCGTTGGCGTACGTATAGGTGATGTCGTAGTCCTTGACCGTGTCGAACAGGCCGCCCTCCCAGTGCGTCCCCTCGCCTCGGACCTCGACCGGACCGGTGTGCTCGGTGTCACCGGCCCATTGGGCCGTGTCAAACAGGTGCGTGCCCCAGTCGCAGATGATTCCGCCCGAATAGTCCCAGATCCAGCGGAAGTTGAAGTGCACGCGGTCCTTTGTGTACGGCGCTTCGGGCGCCGGGCCAAGCCACATGTCGTAGTCCAATTCCGGCGGCACCGGCTGCGGCGTCGGATCGCCCGGAAATGTCGGATGCTTAGGCAGAATCACCTCGATCCGCTCGAGCTTGCCGATCCGGCCGTTGCGGACCAGCTCGGCCATCCGGTGGTAGACCGGCACGGAGCGGTCTTCCGTGCTCGTCTGAAACACCTTCTTCAGTTCGCGCACGGTCTTCACCAAGATCTTTCCCTCGTCGATCGTGAGGGTCGGCTTCTCGCACTGCACGTCCTTGCCCGCCCTCATCGCCATCACGCTCATCAGCACGTGCCAGTGGTCGGGCGTCGAGATCATCACGGCATCGACGTCGCCCCGCGCCAGGATCTCGCGAAAATCCTTCGTCGTGGCGCAGTCGGAGTTGCCATACTTCCGGTCGATCTGCTCCTTCGCTTTCGCCAGATGGTTGCCGTCCACGTCGCAGATGGCCACCACCTGCGCGTCGGGCTGCGCCAGATAGGCCCGCAGGTTATGGTGGGTGCCGTGGCTGCCCGTCCCGATGAACCCCACCGTGATCTTCTCACTCGGCGCGACCGCGCCGTCCTTGCCCAGCACCGTCGCGGGCACGAACGCCGGAACCGCGGCCGCCGCCAGCGCGCTACGCTTGAGAAAACCGCGTCGATCGAATCGTCTGGTCATCATGGTCGGTATCTCCCGTTACAGTGCTGTGACCGGGGCCGGAGCCACGGATCGGCCGAGGAACAACTCGTGTTTGTCTCTGCAGGACGGATTGGTAATCCGTCAGTGAATCACGGACAGATTACCAATCCGTCCTACAGAATTCCGCCAACTTGTTCTTTGAGCAGCGCTATCTCCGGCCCGCCGTTCCGCTGCCCACGCCCTCCCCGGCGACGGCCTCGACGGCCTCGATCGCCAGATCCACCTGCTCGTTCGTATTGAACGGCCCGAGGCTGAATCGGACCGTCCCGCCCGACGCCAGCGTTCCCAACGCCCGGTGCATCAACGGTGCACAATGGATGCCCGCGCGAACCTGAATGCGGAAGCTGGCGTCCAGTATGGCCGCCAGCTCCTGCGGCGCGTAGCCGTCCAGCGTGAGGCTGACCACGCCCACCTGCTTTTCGGGATCGCTCGGGCCATGCACCCGCGCTCCTGGGATCGCCGCCAGTCCGTCGCGGAGCCGCCGCGTGAGCTCGACCGCGTGACGGCGAATCTCCTCGACCGTACGATTCGCCACGTACTCGACGCCCGCTTTCAGTCCGAACACACCCATCGCGTTCAGATTGCCCGGCTCGTATTTGTCCGGAAGCTGATCGGGTTGGCGGTCTTCGTCGCTGTGTGTCCCAGTGCCGCCCTGGCGGACGCTCTCCAAGTGGTCTTCGACGCCGGGAGCGATATACAGCAGGCCGGTCCCGAGCGGCCCCAGCAAGCCCTTGTGGCCCGGCGCGGCAAGCAGGTCGATCCCCATCTCGCGAACCGAGATCGGCACATGCCCGAGCGACTGCGCGGCATCGACCAGCAGCAGCGCTCCATGCTCCCGAACGATCTTGCCCACCTCGCCGACCGGCTGGATCGCCCCGGTCACGTTGGAAGCATGCACCAGGGCTACGAGCCTCGTCTCAGGCCGCAGCGCGGCGCGGAAATCGGCCGGATCGACGATCCCCTCACGGCCGCACTCCACCCGCGTCACCTCGGCCACTCCCCGATCCTCCAACCACCTCAAGGGGCGCAAGACCGAGTTGTGATCGACCACGCTCGTCACCACGTGGTCGCCGGGACGCACGATGCCATGAATGGCAAGGTTCAAGGCGTCGGTCCCGTTCAAGGCGAAGACGATCCGCTCGGGCGACTCCCCGTCGATGAGCCGGGAAATCGCCGCACGCCCCGCATCGATCGTGCGGTCGGCCTCAACAGCCTCCGCATAGACGCTTCTGGCGGGCGATGTGCCTACAGCCCTTTGGTAGTGGTCAACCGCCGCATAGACCGATTCGGGCTTGGGCCAACTGGTCGCGGCGTTATCGAAGTAGGTCCTGCTTGAACTGCTCATGAACACGCGTATTATCGTCCCCCCCACAATCCGGGCGAATGCTACCGACTTCCGTCTTGTCAGAAGGCGGCAATTCGGCTATGAGAAGCCCCCGATTTTCCACTCTGCTTCTCGGGCGGCCGATTCCCGCGCCTTACTTCACTATCTTATCCGAAACTGGCGGCGCTGATAGCCCCGGGATATGCCGCGACTGCGCGGTCCGATTGGATTTGCACCACCCATGACGCGTCCCAACGAGAGAGCCGGTACTTCCGCGACCTTGGTATCCGGCCGCGCGCCGCGCTGGGCATTTCTCCTTGCGACCGTCTTGGCCTCGTTCGGTTGTACCCAGGTTCAAACGACTCCGCTTCCTGTCGACCAGGTGTTCCTTCCTGTCGACGATTTCGGGCAACAACTGTCCAAGATCGAGCAGCCGTCGAACTATCGCGACTGGTCTCCCGACCAGGCGGTCTTGGCCTACGCGGAGTTTCAGGGCGACGAGGTGACGGTGCACAATATCCGCAACTGCACCTACCTGAGCGAGGACGCGTACGTCGTCGATTACTACGACAAAACGTACGACCTGAACGACCTTCAAACGGTCGACTTCATCACCGTTCCGTTCCGTGGAATGCCCGTCATGGCCCACACCATGCTGAGCTTCGGGTTCGCCGGCGACGACTACTTGTCTGTTTCCGTCGAGATCCGCAAGGAGAAGGGCGAAAGCTACGCCTTTCTCAACGGCGTGATGCGCCAGTACGAGATTATGTATGTCGTCGGCGATGAGCGCGACCTGGTCAAATTGCGGACGAACTACCGCAAAGACGACGTCTATCTCTACCGCACCAAGGCGACTCCCGACCAGGCCCGCGCCATGTTCGCCGACGTATTCCAGCGAGTGAACAAGCTCAAGGACGATCCGGAATTCTACAACACGTTCTCCAACAACTGCACGACGAACATCGTCCAGCATGTCAACAACCTCTCGCCGGAGTTCGTCCCCTACGACTACCGCGTGCTCCTGCCGGGCCTGACCGCCGAACTGGCTTACGAGTTGGGATTGCTCGACGCGAGTGTCTCGTTTGAAGAGTTGAAACGCCGCTCGCGAGTGAACGATCTCGCGATCGAGTACGCCGACGCCCCGGACTTCTCCGCGAAAATCCGGCGATAGACCGGCCCCGTACAATAATGAGGAATCCAGCCCCTCACCACCCGGAGCCCGGCATGACGGCCGACTTATTCGACGACCTTACCGACGTTTACGACGCCATGATCGACTGGCCCAAGCGGCTCGCCAACGAGGAGCCGTTCTTCCGGAGCATTTTCGAGAGGGCCGGTGCAGGCCGGATCGTCGACGTCGCCTGCGGCACCGGGCGCCACGCTGCGATGTTTCACTCCTGGGGGCTCGACGTCGAGGGCTCCGATGTCAGCCTCGGGATGATCGATCGCGCCCGCAGGGCTTTCGGCGAGAACGAGCGGTTGCGCTGGCGCGTGCGTGCCTTCGACGAACCGGTTCGGCCGGCAGAACCGTTCGATGTCGCCGTTTGTGTCGGAAACTCGCTGTCGCTCGCGTCCGACCTGGAAGTCGTCCATCGGGCCCTGCACGAGATGATGTCCGCCGTGCGTCCCGGCGGCCTCGTTGTGATCCAGGTCATGAACCTGTGGCGATTGCCCGACGGTCCCTGCCAGTGGCAGAAGTGCCGGCGGTCCGTGATCGAGGGGGAGGAGGTGCTGATCATCAAAGGAGTCCATCGCGCCGCTTCGCGAGGCTTTGTCGATCTAATCGTCACCCCCCTGGCAAAGGTCCGGATGCACAGCGACACGGCCGTACTGATTGGACTGGAAGCCCCCGACCTCCAGCGGGCCTTATACGGAGAGAATGCCCGTACCGTGGAATACTTTGGCAGCTATCGGCAGGAGCCTTACGACCGGGAAACCAGCGGCGATTTGATCGTGGTCGCGGAGAAATAACGCCCCGGTTCGGTCGGTTGCCCCGTGTGTCGGCCCGGCGCATAGGATTCGTCGGTTTGGAGCTTCCGTTCTTGGGGGCTGCGGTCGAAGTTGGAAACCCCGAATGACCGATATCAACGGAAGAGCGCAGTTGGGGCGCGGTTGTGGCAGCTCCCGTTTGCCGAGCGGGACCTTGCCCCAGCGGGTCCGCTCGGCAAGCGGGCCCTACTTCGGCTTTCAGGGGGGTGCGATGGGCAATTGCCAAGATCCGCTGATCGAGAAACTCATCGAGAAACTGCATCATAAGGACCCGATTGTCCGCCGCAACGCGGCGGCGGCGCTTCGTCTGCACGGCCCCCGAGCGGTAGCCGCCCTCGGCGAGTTGGCAAAGCTAATTGCCGACGAGGATCCTCGCGTGCGGACCGAGGTCGGCCGAGCGCTCCAACGGCTGCGATCGCTCGCTGCTTGACCGCACGAGCGATCGAAGCCTAATGCAAAAGGGGCATGGCTCGGCAACCGGTGGTCGATTGACTTGACGGCAGGCACAAGATGTTGCGGCGCCTGTCCCCTTTTTCAGCAGGCTCCGTCGAAAGATCGGCGATTTGCCTTCCAACCCGGCAGCGGGTATTTTGTTTGAGTGAATCAAACGCTCAGTCCAACCTGCCGAGCCGGAGGGCTACCGCGTGAAATTGGTAATTGCCATTATCCAGCCGACCAAGCTGAACGCGGTGCGCGAGGCCCTCGAAAAGACGGAAGTCGCGCGCTTGACCGTCTGCGACGCCCAAGGCTTCGGCCGCCAGCGAGGCCAAACCGAACTCTACCGAGGATTTGAGTATACGGCGACGCTGCTTCGCAAGATCGCCCTGGAAATCGTCGTCAATGATGATTTCCTGGAACGGACGATCGAGACGATCATCAGCGTTGCTCGGTCCGGTTCGGAGGGGACCATCGGCGACGGCAAGATCTTCGTGCTGCCCGCAGAGACAACCATTCAGATCGGCGACGGTTCGCAGGGCCCTGGAGCCGTCTGAACGCGGAATTATCCTCCCGCATCCGTCTCGCGGTCTTCTTCGTCGCCGACGACCGGTACACCGGCTGCATCGGTTCCTAAGGGCGGGAGCCCGTGCTCTGCTTCGTCCTGCTCGTCCTCGAGGTAGATCTCGTCCATTTCGGTGGCGTCGACCGCTCGCCGCATGAGCAGGTAGATCACGGAAAACGCGATCCAGAAGTAGCTGGCGAGGAACCCGACGGCCAACAGCTTGAGTGCCTCCACCCAGAAGCGGATCAGCACACCGCCCGCATCTCCGGTGCCGGCGGCAATCGACGCCACACGTTCCGTCCCGCCGCCCCAATGAGCAGCCCAATAAGTGAGATGGATTACGCCGCCCGTGAAGTTGGCGACGAGAAACCAACCCAGCACACCGAACACCAAGGCGACGACCGTATAGAACAGGTAGTGCAACGGCCGCTGATACACGTAGGAATAGGTTCGGCTCAAGGCATCGAAGCTGTCGGTTCCTTCCGAGCTGATCGTCGGCCACATGAGCGGCCAGCCTGCTGCCACGGCCAACAGCAGCAGGGCCATCATCAAGCCACCGATCAGAAACAACCACCAGAAAATCCCGAGCAGGAAGACTCCGAATCCGACGCGGAGCAATAGCGACACGATGCCGATCGGCACCGTGATCAGCAGCACGCCAATCAGCGGAAACAGGGGTGCCATGAAATAGGCCGGCCATTTGCGATTGGAGTAGCGGATCATATCGCCCCAGCCGACCCGTTCTTCGGCGGCGATGCGGACTGCGGCGACTCGCGTGATCGCTCCACCGAACCACGCCCAAACGGCCACGCCCCAGAAACTGCACAAGAGCACAAACAGCAAACCGGCCCAGCCCAATCCCGGGTCGAACAAGTCGCGGACCGGGCGGCTGAGGTGCTCCCATGTACCATAGATCGGATCGAACATTCCCCAGAGCGGTCCGGGCTCCCGGAGCAGATACGACTGCGACGGCAGGACCTCGGGCGACTCGCCGGCTTCTAGAGTATGCGCGTAAAGCGAAGGGCCGAACGGGCGCTCCGGAACCAGGGATGAAAGCGCCAGCCAAGAGCACCCATCATACGGCTCAACCTGGCTCGCAACTTGAGTACTGCCCGAGAAGATGAACCCGAGCAAGGCCCAACCGGACACGGTGAGGAACATGCCCGCCCCGCCGAGCACAAGCATGCGGAACTCGATTGCCAGCCGAAACGAGCGGAAGATGGCGAGCCACGGGAAGATCTCCGCCCAGGCGACGGAGCGCAACGTACCGTTGGTTTGGTCTATCATCGCACGACTCCCAAAGCTGCTTCACCGGTCATGGTTCAAAGACGGACCTGGCTCCGAGCCATACCACCCGCAATCTTGCGACCGTTCACGGAGCGGTCGGGGACTGGTCCATTTTTCGTCTTCTGGACTCATTTTGGCCGCGAAGACGCCGACCGAAAACATGGACCTGTCCCCCTCTCTTCCGCGGGCGTGTACGGTTACTGGCGACCGTCTACCCGAGCCTCCGGCATTATACGAAGCGTCTTGGCCGACGCAAGCGACTCGGTCATTAACCCTTTTCCGGGCCGAAGCTCGCCCACAGTTCGCCGCGCCGGTCCTCGATTTTCCGGCCTTTTCGCATTCGGGTAAGATGGCGTTGGATCGTCAGACCGTTGGTTTCAGCCCATCGCACTGCCGGGCGATTCTCCAACGGGATGTCAAGAAAAAGCCGCCCCCGGCCGCACTGAGAGATCACGCGTTCGTACACGGCAATGCCCGCGCCCGCAGACGTGGCCACCACAGGTCCGACATGGGATGCGCGCGAACCGGCCCGGAACGTTCCGTACCCGGCGATCTCATCTCGCTCGGCAACCACGCGGAAGTTCGACGGCTGTTCGGCATAAAGCCGGCGGATCAGCCGAGAGCGATCGGTGCCCGTCGCCCGGCGGTCCAGGCGAACGATGGTCTCGAGCTGGTCGGGCATCGTGGGTCGATCACCTTCGTCGGCACGCAGCTCGAGCCCGGCGTGCTCGAACCGGGCCAGCTCGTATTCCGGTTGAAACCCGAGCTTCTCGTAGACGGGCCGCCCCAGCGGCGTCGCGTCAAGTCGGATCGTGGCGGCGCGGCGCGCCTCGAGGTATTCCAAAGCATGCTGCATCAGACGCGTGCCGATGCCGCGCCCGCGCAACGCCTCGTCCACCAGCACCATCATGACCCAGGCAACGTCGCCGAAAATCACGGCCGCCGTCGTGCCGGCCGGACTGCCGTCCCACTCGGCGACAAAACAGCCGTCGGGCTGAAGGTCGATCACGCGCTGCCAATCGGCCTCGGTCTGATTCCAGCCTGCCTGGTCCTTCAGCCGCATGCCCAGCGACAGATCGGCCCGGGACATGGCGCGGATGTGGATCATCGGCGGGCTTTGCACGGTGTTGAGAATGCGACGTTTCGAGCGAGTGGCACAACAACCATGCCTGTCGCTTCAAGAATCCTCGATGTCGGGTCCGAGCGGTTGCGGCGCCTCTTCCTCGGACTCGTACGGCAGACCATACTTCTCATCGAGCCAACGGCCGAGATCGAGTTGCTTGCAGCGGCCGCTGCAAAACGGCATCGCCTCGCTCTCGTCGGAGTCGAACAGCCTTCCGCAGACGGAGCAACGGACCTCGGCCATAGAACGTCTCAGTCGGCGGCGGCGGTGGCCGCCTTCGTTTCGCTCTTCTTCTCGGTCGACTTGCCGGAGCTGCTACTGTTGCTCTTCTCGGCTGAAGCGGCCTTCTTGTACGACTCGCTGCGGTAATCGGTCGTGTAGAACCCCGAGCCCTTGAACATGATCGCCGCTCCGGGACCGATCAAGCGACGGAGCTTCTGCTTGCCGCATTCGGGGCACTTCCGTTTCGGATTCTCCGAGATGCGTTGAAAAAGCTCGAACGCGTGACCACACCCGTCACATTCGTAATCGTAAGTAGGCATCTTCGTTAACCTCATTAAATGTCGACCGCCATCGGCGCCACCGGCCGCCCGGCGGAAAGGACTTGCTCATGCATGGTTTACAAACGGGCACCGGCTTCGAGCCAAATTCCCCGAAGGACACGGAAAAACCTGTCGTCACGCGGTGCCTGTCCCGGTTTCTGAACCATGCCTCTACTCGTTCGCTTGCTCTGCATCCGAATTCTGTTGACCGGCCGCCGCAGCCGACACAATTACCTGGCTCGGACGTACCACGCGCTCGTGCAGCCGATAGCCGGTCTGGGCGACGTGCAGGACCGTCCCGGCCGGATGATCGCCGGACGGCTGTTGAAGGATAGCTTCGTGGAAATTCGGGTCAAATGGCTCATGGAGGGCCTCGATGCGGGTGCAGTGATGCTGCTGGAGGATCCCCTCGAACTGCTGGAGGACCATCCCGAACCCCTCCAGCAACTGCGGGGCCTCACCCGATTTTTCGGCGGCCTCGATCGCCCGATGCATGTTGTCCAACACCGGCAAGAGATCTCGCATCAACGCCAACTCGGCATAGCGGCGTTCCTCGGCCATTTCCCGCGCGACACGCTTGCGGTAGTTCTCCAGCTCGGCCTGGACCCGCAACGCCCGGTCCTTCATCTGTTCCAGGTCATTGCGGAGCGTCTCATACTCGCTGCTTATTTCAGCAACGGCTGGTTCGGCGGCCTGCTGTGCGTCCGGCGCGACAGGCTCACCCGCCCCGGCCACGCCCTGGGCTTCGGCGGCGTCCTTTCCCGGCCGCTGGGCTTCGTTGCTCTGGGGTGGGTCTTTCTTCGACACGTTAAATTCCTCCCGTCACAGAAACTCCGAAAAGTCGCCCGAGGGCTGGGGTGATGAAAAACGGGACTGGCTCCGCAAGATCCTGTATCTTCGCTCCCAATCACTCACGATTACTTGCAGTGCCTGTCCCCGTTTTCATCAGACCACCCGGGGACTGTCATCCGGTCTGGAAATATTCCTTGATGGTTTCGAAAAAGCTCTTGCGCTGCGGGCTGACGTGGACTTTTTCCACTTCGGCCAGTTCTCGCAGGATCCGCTCGTATTCAGGACTCAGCTTCTTGGGCACCTCGATGAAGACTTGAACCATCAAATCACCCTTGCCGCCCACCCGCGCGTCGGGCATTCCGAGTCCGCGGAGGCGAAACACTTCAGCAGACTGCGTGCCGGGCGGAACCTCGAGTTCCTTGCGGCCGTCGAGTGTCGGAACCTCGATCGTCGCCCCCAACGCTGCCTGGGCGTAGCTGATCGGGATCTGGCAGATCAGGTCGCGACCGTCGCGATGAAACAACGGGTGCTCGTTGACCGTGATAAAACAGTAGCAGTCGCCGGGCGGACCTCCATCCGGGCTGGGTTCGCCCTCGCCCGGGATCCGCAGTCGTGTGTTGTTGTCAACGCCCGCAGGGATGGGCACATCACGCTTGACGGACTGCGAAACGAAGCGGGATCCGCGGCACGATGGGCAAGGGTCGCGAACCACTTTCCCCGCCCCGCGGCAGGAAGGGCAAGTCGTCTGTACCGAGAAAATCCCCGAAGACTGAATCACCTGTCCGCGGCCGCCGCAATATCGGCAGGTTTCCGGCTGGGTCCCCGGCTTGGCGCCGGAACCATGGCACTCCTCGCAGGCCACGTGGCGCTGGAGCTCGACCGTCTTCGTCACACCTCGAGCCGCTTCCAACAGATCGAGCGTCACTTCCGTGCGGATGTCGGCTCCGCGACGTACGCGGCGCCGTCCGCGCTGGGCGCCGAACAAGTCGCCGAACATGCCACCGCCGAAAATATCGCTGAAGGCCTCGAAGATGTCGGAGACGTCGTGGAATTGCGCACCGCCGCCGTCCACGCCGGCATGGCCGTAGCGGTCGTAACGAGCCCGCTTTTCCGCGTGGTTGAGGACCTCGAAAGCCTCGGCCGCTTCCTTGAACTTTTCAACCGCCGAATCGTCACCCGGATTGCGGTCCGGATGATACTGCATCGCCAACTTGCGGTAGGCCTCGGCGATCTGCGCGGAGGAGGCGTCCCGGCCGACGCCGAGCACCTCGTAATAATCGCGTTTTGTCGCCATGTTTACCATGATCAGGTTGAAAGCTGAGTTGTCAAACCAGCTATTCTACCGCATCAGTTGGGAACCGTAGACACGTAACATGGGGAGCCGATAGCCGCAAAACGGGCCACCCCAAAAGGGGTGGCCCAGATTTGCCGCCGGTAATGGGTCTTACCAGCCCGGCTGCTTCCGAGCAGCCGGGCTGGTCGATGTTGGCTCTAACGAACGGAACCTTCGACGGCAGCCTTTTCCTTGTCCTCGTCCTTCAGGTCGGTGACAAGCGTTTCGGTCGTCAACATCAACCCGGCGATGCTGGCGGCGTTCTCCAGGGCCGTCCGCACAACCTTCAAGGGGTCGATAATGCCCGCCTTCAACATGTCGACGTACTGGCCGGTGTTCGCGTCGAAGCCCTGGTTGGTGGACTTCTGCGAGACCTCGTCGGCCACCACGGAGCCGTCGAGCCCGCAGTTGTCGACGATCTGCTTCAGCGGAGCGGCGAGCACCTGCTGAATGATATTCACACCGATCTTTTCATCGCCGCGCGCACTCGACTTCGCCTTATCGACCGCTTCACGGCAACGAATCAAGGCCACGCCGCCGCCCGGAAGAACGCCCTCTTCGGCGGCCGCACGCGTGGCGTGCAAGGCGTCCTCGATGCGGGCCTTCTTCTGCTTCATCTCGGTTTCCGTGCTGGCGCCGACCGAGATCACCGCCACGCCGCCGGCCAGCTTCGCCAAACGTTCCTGGTACTTTTCACGGTCGTAGTCGCTGTCGGTCTCTTCGATCTGGCGGCGGAGCTGATCGATGCGGGCTTTGATGTCCGCCTTCTTCCCCGCGCCCTCGACGATCGTGGTCGAGTCCTTGTCGACCGTGATTTGCTTGGCCCGGCCAAGGTGCTCCAGGGTGAGATTCTCGAGCTTCAGGCCGAGATCCTCGCTGATCATCGTGCCGCCGGTCAAAATGGCGATGTCGCCCAGCATGGCCTTGCGGCGATCGCCGAACCCGGGGGCCTTCACGGCGCAGATGTTGAGCACGCCGCGGAGCTTGTTGACCACCAGCGTCGTCAGGGCCTCGCCCTCGACGTCCTCGGCGATGATCAACAACGGTTTGCCCGTCTGGCTGACTCGCTCCAAAAGCGGGATCAATTCCCGGAGATTGCTGACCTTCTTCTCGTGGATCAGAATCAGGCAGTCTTCCAGCAAGCAGTCCATCTCGGGCATGCGGTTGATGAAGTAGGGCGACAGATAGCCCTTGTCGAACTGCATGCCTTCGACGATCTCGTAGGTGGTCTCGGCGGTCTTGCCTTCCTCGACCGTGATGACGCCGTCGTTGCCGACTTTCTCCATCGCTTCGGCCAAGAGTTCGCCGATCGCGCGGTCGTTATTGGCACTGATCGAGCCGACGTTGGCGATCTCTTTCTTGTCGGTCACCTTTTTGGCCATCGAGTACAGGTGGTTGACCGCCGCCTCGACGGCCTTGTCGATCCCGCGGCGGATGGCGGCGGGATTGCTGCCCGCAGTGATGTTTCGCAAGCCTTCTTTGAAGATCGCCCGGGCCAGGATGGTGGCCGTCGTGGTGCCGTCGCCGGCGACGTCCGAGGTCTTTGATGCAACCTCGTTCACCAGCTTGGCGCCCATGTTCTCGAAGCGATCTTCCAGTTCCACTTCCTTGCTGACCGTGACACCGTCTTTGGTGACCGTGGGTCCGCCGAACGACTTGTGGAGAATGACGTTCCGGCCGGTCGGCCCCATGGTAACCGCGACCACGTCGGCCAGTTTTTCCACACCCCGGAGCATTCGGATCCGGGCCTGATCTTCGAAAAGCAATTGCTTAGCCACGATGGCGGTTCCTTAATGTTGGTAGTTCCGTACCGATACGGGAAGTCAGTCCTCTTACTGGATTACCTTGGCCAGAACGTCGCTCTCGCGAAGGATCTTGACGTCGTGTCCTTCAATTTCAATGTCCGTGCCCGAGTACTTGCCGTAGATCACCTCATCGCCGACGGCGACCGACAACTCGCTGCGGTTGCCGTTTTCCAGAAGCTTGCCGGGGCCGACCGCGAGCACCGTGCCTCGCTGCGGCTTCTCCTTGGCAGTGTCCGGCAAAACGATTCCGCCGGCCGTCATCTCTTCGGCTTCCACGGGCTCGACCACAATGCGTTCGTCCAACGGCCTCAGTTTGATGTCCTTCATGGTCTCATTCCTTCTTGATATTTCGCTGATTGGTTAGTGTTTGTCGTGAAAAAAGGCTGCACGGCCGAGAGCCGGACGGTTCTGCTAGAACCCACCCATGCCTCCCATGCCTCCCATGCCACCCATGCCACCCATGCCTTCCATGCCGCCGTGGCCCGGAGGAGTCGGGGGCGGTTCTTTCTTCGGGATTTCGGTGACCAGGCAAGAAGTTGTCAGCAGCAGCCCGGCTACACTGGCCGCGTTCTGCAGGGCGACCCGGACGACCTTGGCCGGATCGATGATGCCGGCCTCGACCATATCGCCGTAGTTGTCTTTTTCAGCATCGTATCCGTCGTTTTTGCCCTTCATCTGCCGCACGCGGTTGACGACGACCGCGCCGTCCTGGCCCGCATTCTCGGCAATCGCACGCAACGGAGCGTCCAGTACGCTCTTGACAATCCGAGCCCCGAGCGCTTCATCGCCGGAAAGCTCGAGCTTGTCCAAAACCTTCACACTGCGGAGCAACGCGACGCCGCCGCCGGGAACGATCCCTTCTTGCAGGGCCGCCTGGGTCGCCGCACGGGCGTCTTCCAAAAGGGCCTTGCGCTCTTTCATTTCGGTCTCGGTCGCCGCGCCCACGTGAATTTGCGCGACGCCGCCGGCGAGCTTTGCCAGGCGTTCCTGGAGCTTCTCACGATCGTAATCGCTGGTTGTTGTTTCGATCTCGCGGCGGATCTGTTCCGCCCGGCCATCGATCGCGTCCTTGCTGCCGGCGCCGCCGACGATCGTCGTGTCGTCGGACGTGACAATGACCTTTTTGGCGTTTCCCAGGTCGGAGAGTTTGATCGAATCGAGCGAGACGCCGAGGTCCTTGAAGATCGCCTGGCCGCCGCACAGCGTGGCGATATCGCCGAGCATGGCCTTTCGCCGATCGCCGTAGCCGGGGGCCTTGACCGCACAGACGTTCAGAATCCCTCGCATCTTGTTGACCACCAACGTGGCCAAGGCTTCGCCTTCAAGATCTTCGGCGATGATCAACAGCGGCTTGTTGGCCTTGCTCACCGCTTCCAACAGCGGTACCAGGTTGCGCGCGTTGGAGATCTTCTCTTCGTGGATCAGCACGAGGCACTTTTCCAATTCCACCGACTGCTCGTCCTGGTTCGTGACGAAGTGCGGCGACAGGAAACCGCGGTCGAACTGCATCCCCTCGACCACGTCGACGTAGGTCTCGCTCTGGCGGCCTTCTTCGACCGTAATCACGCCGTTCTTTCCGACGCGAAGGAAAGCGTCGGCCAGCACCTGGCCGATGGCAGGGTCGTTATTGCCGGCGATCGTAGCGATCTGGACGATTTCTTTCTTGTTTTTCTCGTTGACGCTGGCCGCCATCTTCTCCACGTTCGCGATCACGGCGGAAGCGGCTTTCTGGATCCCGCGCGACAGCGCCATCGGATCGGCGCCGGAGGCGACCATCCGCAGGCCCTCTTTGTAAATGGCCTCGGCCAGGACGGTGGCGGTGGTGGTGCCGTCGCCGGCGACGTCGTTGGTCTTGCTGGCCGCCTCTTTGACCAGCTTGGCCCCGAGGTTCTCGTAGGGGTCGTCAAGGTCGATGTCCTCGGCCACCGTCACGCCGTCTTTGGTGATTTTCGGCGCGCCCCAACCCTTGTCGAGGACGGCGTTCCGGCCGCGGGGACCGAGCGTGCTTCGGACGGCACGCGCGAGCTTGCTCACGCCGGCGGCCAACGGTAGCCGAGCGGCGTCTTCAAAGACCATCTGTTTGGCCACAGCGGATTCCTCCTGTTGCTGGCAGAAAATACGAGTTCCCGATGGCTGCACCCGCAGCCCGTCGTCGGGTGATGGGTGTTGCTGTTTCCGACGCACCACGACCCCGAATGGCAGCCGGGGCCGATTGGGGTGCCCTCAAACGCAAGCGGCGTGCCAACGGGGAACCCGTCGCAGTAAACTACTTTGAGAGAAAAGGTTGCGCACCGGGGGCCGCGGCCCGATCGCGATTCCGCCCAAGTGGCGGATCCTCGGGAGTTGCCATTTTGGCAGGCAAGAATCGGAGTTGAAAACACGACACGCAATCAGTCCGGCTGCTCGAAAGCAGCCGGGCCGGCAGCCGCTATGCAACGCACCACGCCGTGTTGCATGACGCCAGACATAGTCTCAAACCATTGATAAAAAAGGAGTTATAACTGCAAGGCAGCACCCCATCCACTGGCTACCTGTTGCATCGCTGGCCCACTCTCTAGAACTGCCGGAAATTCCGCGCAACCGGCAGACTCTCGCGAGTGTATACGTCGGCAGTGTTGAGCCCGTACAATTCGTGGTCGGCCGCGCCGGTAGTCCCGCTTGCCGAGCGGAACCTTGCCCTGCAGGTGCCGCACAGGCCCCGCGGGATGGCAACCCCCTCACCTGTACGGGCCCAGGTTCCCGAATCCACGACTGGGGTCCGTTATCAAAAGGAGAGGTAAAACGATGAGATTTTGGGCACTTTCCATTGCTGCGATGCTCACTTGGGCCGCAACGGTTCAGGCGGGGCCGGTCGACTTCAAGGACATTCCTGGCGACGCGAAGTGGTTCGCGCATGCCGATGTCGATGCGATGCGGAACTCGACCCTCGTCGAGCGGGCTTACCACCAGGCGATTCAAGAACTCCCCCAAGCCGAGGAGCACTTCCAGAAAGTCGAGGAGATCTCCGGCATGGATCCCCGGCAAGATCTCCACAGTCTGACTTTCTACGGTACGAAATTCGTTCCGGACCGTGGGGTGTTGATTGTAAGGGCCGATTTCGACAAGGCACGCCTCGAGCAGAAGGCCCAGGAAGCACCCGATCACGAAGCAAGCCGGCACGAGGAGTGGACAATCCACACTTGGACGCACGACAAGGGAAAGCCGGGGGAGCGCGCGGTTGCCGGTGCTTTCTTCAAGCCCAGCGTCCTCGTGTTCGCCTCCACCGTGGACGAATTGAAGAAGGCTCTCAACGCGCTGGCCGGAAAGGGGCAGAGTCTGGCTGGAAAGGACTCGGCATTGACTGCCGAGATTCCTGCTGGAACTGCGTTCGTGGCTCGGGCCGTGGGACTGGCCGGGGCGAAGCTGCCCGCAAAGTCACCCGTCGTGGAGAAGACCAAACGGATCTCGATCGCAATGGGCGAGGACGGAGGAAAGGGCTTTTTCCAGGGTGAATTGGCGGCCGCGGATCAACAGACCGCTCAGCAGGTGAAGGAGATCATCGAGGGCGGACGCGCCATGGTAACGCTCCAACACGGCAACGACGCCGACGCAAAGGTGCTGCTGGACGCCCTGGAGGTAGGCCTGTCCGAGAAGGTAGTTTCGGTCGAACTGCGTGCTCCGATCGACCGGATTTGGCAAGCAGCCAAGAAAGCACGCGCGGAGGTAGAGCGACAGAGAAAGGCCGGCGGGGGATCGCAATAAACCCGAGCAGAAAGATCGCATGCCACAGCCCGTAGCGGTTTCGGAGCTGAGCGATGAGCAACTCGCCCGTCGAGCCGGGCAGGGCTGCGCGGCGAGCTTTGAAGAGTTGATGCGACGATTTCAGGTCCCGGTGCTGCACTTCTTGCAGCACCGGGGCTCTCGTTCCGAGGCGGAGGATCTCCTGCAGGATACCTTTGTCCGAGCGTACGAGAACCTGCATCGCTATGATTCGCGGTGGAGGTTCGGCACGTGGCTGTTCACGATCGCCAGACGCGTCTGTATCAACGCGCATCGCAAAGCGAATCCCCGCACGATCCCCGGCGTCGACGACGCGGCCGGCGGCGCACGTGAGCCTTTGGAAGCGCTGATCGAGGAGGACGAACGCCGCTATCTTTGGCAAACGGCTCGGCGAGTCCTCTCGGAATCGGAGCACGCGGCCGTGTGGCTCCATTACGTCGAGGAGATGCCGTTGGCGGAGATTGCCCGGATCGTGGGACGGTCGCGAGTAGCCGTCAAGGCAATACTCTTCCGCGCACGGCGGCGCCTGTTGCCGCACCTGAAACGGTTCGAGCCGCAATGTGCGGCTTGCGCGGAACCGGCCGCTTTGCGGCAGGATGGCGCTTCGTGGTCCGTTGAAATGGAGACCCGTCATGCCTAGGAAGAACGGCCGACGCACCGAAGAAATGCTGCGCGAGCGGCTTCAGTACGAGACGAGCCGGACGCGACCGGCGTTTTCCGAACAGGTGCACCAGCGGCTTTGCGACGAGGTTCTCCGGCATGGTGCGAGCTTGGGTGCGCCGCAGCACGCCCGTGAGCGGAGAAGGCGGATATTCACCTGGACGGCCGCCGCTGCGACGGTTGCGGCCTTGCTCACCTGCGCGGCCTGGCTCGTCCTGGTCGGCGAACCATCGCAGCCTTCCCCATCGCGAGACGTTATCTTGGCCGAGAGCGACTTCCCGGCGGAGCCGCCGGGAATCGGTGAACTGGCCGCGTGGGCGGATCTGAGCGAGAATACCACGGCGAGGCTGGATCAGTATATGAGTTCCACGCTCGACAGCCGCTGGGGATATCTCGATCGCGACGCCCGCAGCGCCGTCGGCATGCTCGCCAAGGCACTGCCGGTCGACACGGAGTTTCTCCCCTGGTTTTCACGCGAGGCCGAGAACACAACCCGGGACCTCTCCGCCCGCGACTGAATCACTCGCAGTGGCTCCCTTCATACAGGCATTCCGTCGGGATCGAATAAAAGCGGGAAGAACTGCCCTTCCATTTTCTGTCCTTTGGGCACGATCGGCACGCCGTTGAGCATCGGCCGATCGGAGTCGGAGCGAACCCCGTCGCGGAAGACGTTGATCACGGCCGCTCGCCGCGGCCGGTCGGTGATATTTTCGAACGAGCCGTGCACCGTCAGCGGGTGGTGGAAGGCTGCCTCGCCTTTTTTCAACTCCATCGCCACCGGCTTGAACTGCCGCTTTTGCTCTTCGTTCAATACGCTCTGGATGGCATCCATTCCGCCCGCCAACCCGGTAATCGGCAAGAGCGGCCAGCGGTGGCTCCCCGGCACGTAGCAGATGCAGCCGTTGTCACGGTCGGCATCGTCCAACGCGATCCAGCAGGTCAGATGCGTCATGGGTACCGTACGGGTCCAGTAGGAATAGTCCTGGTGCCACGCCACGACTCCGCCGTGCTGCGGAGGTTTGCAGAACAACTGGTCGTGCCAGAAGCGCACCGGCCCTTCCAGAAGCTGCGATGCCGCCATAATGAACGCGGGGCTCCACAAGATATCGTGGAAGCCGGGAGCGATCCGCCAGGCGCCCAAGGCGTGGAAGAGGACCGTGTCCGGGCTGGTCGATTCGTTCGAGTGGTATTCATAGAACAGTTCGTGCCCGGGGCGATTGGGATCGTACAGGCTTTCCAATTCCTTGCGAAGCGATTCCACCTGGCGATCGTCAAGCAGCCGAATCCCGGTAAGATAGCCATTCTCGCGGTAGAAGGCGAGTTGGTCTTCGCTGAGGCGGAACCGGTTCCAATCCGAGGGCGAACGCGGAGCCGAGAACAGCTCACCGACCGGCCCGTGCCGCGTGGACAGATCTTCGACCATAACCATGACTAAGATCCTCGGAATCTGCGGGGCAACAGAGTTTGAACGCCCGATGCGACGAATTGTTCGACGCGACACCGACTCAGGCAAGGGGGGGTGCGAGAATTCCATCCGTTTCTGGCCCGAAGGGGCCAAGACTCGCCTGTTTCTTGCCACACCCAGGCCGAGCGCTAGAAGCTGACTTGCAACCGCCACCACAGCGGACGCGACCGCATTGGTCCCGCCCCGCGACGGAGGGTGGAACATATCCGTCCGAGGCGCCGGTGAAGCAGAAGAGATGACTTCGGATTTCATTGGCAGATTTGACTGCGAGGCCTCTTCCCGGAATTTCCCTCCTTTCACTTCGATTCCCGCCTCGCCGTTTTACTCGCATCCTCCACCGGCGCCGGGGACCTGAAACATTCAGCCAAAGCCGAGCTGGCCGCTTCTCGAACAAATGAATCTTTGTGTTCCGCCGCGGCCGCTTGAAGCGCTGAGATGGCTCGTGGATCGGCGATCTTGCCCAGTGCCCGCGCGGCGGCACAGCGATTCCGCGAGTATTCGTCGGTCAAAGTGCCGATCAATGCCGAAGTCGCGGTCTTGTCGGCTGTTTGCTGGACCGCGTAGATCGCCTGCCAACGGACGTCGGCGTGCGGATCGTTGAGAGCTGCCAGGTAGCATGGTAGTGCCTCGTGTCCAACGACCTTCGGCAACTCTCGCAGCGCAGCGACACGGACCTCGGGCTCACTGTTTGTCGCCGCGACCAGAAGTGACTGCCGTGAAGCGGCGCTGTCGATTCTGGCGATAGACAGAACCGCCTCTGTGCGCACTTGCGTGCCAGGATCATTCAGCAGCTCTCGGAGGAGACCGACTTCGCCGAGGTGGCCGAGCAGTTCGGCCACCGCCTGCCGCGTTCCGGCACTTCCGGTTTGCATGGCCTCCTTGAAAAGCGGAAGTGCCGTGTCTCCGTCGATTCGCCAAAGGAAATCCACAAGCATTCGCAGACGTTCATAGCGTGGATCGCCAGCGATGTGCAGCAGCTTTCGAATGGCCTCCGGTTCTCCCCGATCGGCACGAATGAAAAGGCTGAGGTCCTCGGTAACCAACAGCGCGCCGCAAGCCACAGTCTCCAGCCCGTTGGAAGACGGATCGTAGGTGACCTGACAATCCGGGTGTGCCTTCGCCCATTCGCCCAGTGCGTCGGGGGCGATGGCTGTCCAGTGGAACGTCGCCATCTCGAGGTGCTCGAGAGCGCCCAACTCGTCGAGAACGTCTTCCGTCACCGCGTTGCCTGTTAATCGGATCGACCGGATGCGGGACATGGCCGGCATCGCGCACAACGATTCGATCTCCGCCGGCTCGACCAGCCTCATGGTGACCGTCGAAGCGGTGCGGGAAAGGCCGGGGGCCTGCATGCCTTCAACAGAGATGTCGACAATCAACTGGCTTTGGTCCGGACTGAGGACTCGTCTTGCGGATTTTGGGATCCATTTGCGGGGCGTGCGGCTGTATTGGGCGCCGAGGTCGTCAAGCCGAGCCGCGAGCTGCCCTTGATCGTGCGCCCGGCGCGCTTCGATGCTTAGCAGCACGGCGACGGCGGTCGTGAGAAGCAGAAGGCTCCGCAGGCCGAAGCGGAATCGAAACCTGCGGCAACCTGTTTTCGATTCATCGGTATTCACGGGATTGGGCACTCGTCACGCGATGACAAACCGCATTGTCTGATTCTACAGCGCCACTTCCGGAAGCCCCACCCGGCACGGGGCCGGGTGGGGATGACTTATGATAGCGTAAGCACTTGTGTCCCATATCGTCCGCGAAGTGGCGCTGCACACCTAATGAATACCACCATATCGCATCCTCGGGTTTCTTGGCAAGCGCTGCGCAGGCTTACCGCCATTCTGCGCGAAACGATCGCGCGCAGCATGCACGGTTACCCTCGCCCCGCCGACGGGCATTCCCTGGGCGGTGACGACCTCGATCATTGCCCGCCGCTCGATGGCGAGCCGGGGCGGCGACTCGCGCGGATCGTGCGACACGGCCATGGCGACGAACCGCCGGTAATCGTCGAAGTGCAGGACATCGTCAAAGCTGCCGGCAGTAAGCGTGCCCGACTGGATCCTCGGATCGAGCCCCGCGGGAGGCTCCGATGTTCGGAACCGTTGTCGTTCTCTCTCCGGTGGCCGCGGCGGTCGCACGATCACTTCAACACGCACCTCCGCCTTTCCCACGGCGTCAGCCACCGCCGTGGCGGCTGTGTTCAAACTCAGCCCTGTTGGCAAACGTCGGGACAGGAAAACGGCTTGGAGCCTATCCCAAAACGTTGGAGGAGAAGGGGACGCGCACATTTTGCAGCCGACGATCCTCCGCCGCAGCAGTGTCGAGCCGTCAAAATAGCAGCGATTCCAGTTGCTCCTCGAAGTCTTACCTCACGGGCCGGAATCCAAGAAGCACAGAACCGTCGAAAACCTAAATTGCCGAGGGGGCGGAGGGTTGACGGCTGTTGCTGCGCCGCGTGCTCGCACTTGAGCGGGATTCTGCTTCTTCTACAAGCGACGCTACCGATGAGAGAGCAGGGTCGGGCGGTTCTGCAGGCGGCGGGCCTTGGCCAGAAGTGAAGTGGCTGCGCAGCGCGGTTCTGCGAACGTCCACGCAGTGCGGTGGACCCGGCGGCGTGTATCTCGTCGGGCGAGACCCGGCGCGTCGTTGTCGATGGGCCGTTTGCATGCCGCGTGCGCGGACGGTGCGGATTCGATCCCCGCCTATTGCTCTGCAGTTCAGGAGAAAACCGTTCGGAACGCTCGGAGCAGTTGCGTAGGCCAGAAATCGTTCTGACCCTTTTCCCTCTTCAACGCCGGAGTTGGAACTCAGAAACGCTGCATGAACGGCCGCACCACGCAGATCACACGCGTGAGGAACTGCGAGAGGACGCGGACTTTCTCGAAAGCGCAGGCCGAGTCGGCTCCATCGGGATGGACAACCCCTCGGCGCGTCAGGACTGCTTGGGGTTGTGGTAAGCTCGGTTGGAATGAGTGGTCCGTTCAACGCCAAGGAGTCCCACGTGTCGGTTCGCGACGCCGAGTACAATGAAAATGAGGGATTTTGGCGACATCGGGCGTGGCCCGAAGTCTATTTTCGGGGGCAGTGATGCCACACCGACCGCAGCCGCGCAAGCAGGGGCACCCGGCCACACGCCGCGAAACTGCGAGAGCAGGGCCATCCGGCCATTAGTGGACGGACCTGGCCCAGGGCAGTATATCTCAATTGTAACAGGCACAAGTGACAATATAAAGAAATTGCTGATTCTGCCAATTGGGAGTCTTGTATTCCCAGCATCCATCAATTATAAGGTAACGCATTGTCGTTGCGCGGAACCACTCGTGTCGCAACCATGGAAGTGCTGGCGTCGCGGCGTTGTGA
Source organism: Thermoguttaceae bacterium (assembly GCA_040768665.1). Taxonomy (GTDB): domain Bacteria; phylum Planctomycetota; class Planctomycetia; order Pirellulales; family Thermoguttaceae; genus JABWBD01. The sequence goes on along the minus strand of JAXGMN010000023.1, from coordinate 104,025 downwards.
TCGACTGCGGGTACTTGCGCGAAGGCGCAGCGAGTCGCGTATTTCGCGCAGCATGAATTCCTTCTTCTAACTGCATTCATCCCGAGCCGTTGTTCTCCGCAGCGTAGACTCCTTCTTCGATCTTGGATTCATCGCGAGCCGTTCTCGGTGAACGGCAGCGTTTGTTGGGCAGTGGTTCAAAGGCGAGGACACTCAGGCAACTCGTCAGGAGGCGTTTGTCGTGGTTGGGGACATTCGGCTCGGAGCCAGCCGCCGTCTTTGAAGCATGCCGGTCGGTCGGATTGGCAGTTTCGTCTCTGCTCGGGTTGCGGGCGGGTTGGCCGTTTTCGCGCGCGATCCCCGCGTCACATCAAACGGCCCATGATTCGCTGGAGAATGCTATGGCTCCGCATCATTTGCAGCAAGGTACCCTCGCTCGGCGTATCAGCTCACGGCCGTCGGCGTCGGCACGGAACTCCTTCAGTGGGACGGGGGCCTGTGGAGCGGCTGCTCCGCGTGGAATGGTTGGAGGATCGGCGATTGCTGGCCGGCACGATCTCGGGGACGGTGTGGCACGACCTCGACGCGAACGGAATCCAGGATTTTGGGGACGACGGCGCGGCGGGATTCATCGTGTTCCTCGACCACAACCGCGACGGCGACATCGACACCGGCGAGCCGTATATGGAGACTTGGGCCAACGGGTACTACGAGTTCACCGGCTTGGCTCCGGGCGCCTACAACGTGGCCATCGCCCCGAGAGACAACTGGCAACTCACCTCACCGAATACGCGCTTGATCGGTCTGGGATCGAACGCCTGGGAAGGCCCGTGGGTCGTTTATGACCCCACCCCTTGGTACCCGCACGACTACCACGCGGCACTGTGGGAGATCGATCCGGAGACGGGTCATGCGGTGAATTCTGCTCCGATCATACTCGACTACGCCGAGAGGCGCAACCTAGCAGGCCTTGTCGCCGATCCGTCGACGCCCGGCGTGTATTACGCGCTCGTCGACGAATGCGAGGACTGGAGCCTCATGTATTACGTCCAAACCGCCTACGAGAGTTACGTGTATCGCTTGAATTGGCCGGAAGGCTCGCCGCTTGTTTTCTCCGAGGAGGTTGTGGACGTCGATTTCGAGATCAACGGAGGCGGCGGCCTCGACTACGATCCTGTCAGCGGTCTCTTTTACGGCGGGGTGGGATCAGACTTCACGCTAAACGCCATCCAGGGTGACGGGTGTCTCTGGAGCTGGGACGGCTCTGCATGGGATTTCTGGGATCCTACAAGCTGGGACAACGTTCAGACCGTTGGCGACTTGTTCGATCTCCCTGAGTGGTGTGGGTACTACAAATGCTTGAACGACGCCACGGGTGATTTCGCGTTCGACGGACTGGGGAATCTGTATTGGGGGCAAGTGTTTTCATACTATGACTCACCGCCGCCGACGCTGCGGCGGGTCGACAAGAACACGGCGGAGCTTGTGGAAGGAGTGCTGATCGTCGAGGACGATCCAAATCGATGGTGGCAAGGCATGGAGTGGGATCCGAATTCCAACGATTTCTTCGTTGCAGGCAACGCCTTGGGCCACATCGACCCGACGACCGCTGGTTACGTGGACCGGTCCGGGTGATCGAGTTCGGCGTGACGGACACCCTCTATGGTATCCAAGGCATGGAGCGAATCACCGGCCGATTCAGCGACCGGCCGGTGCGGATCACGGGCAACGAAACGGTCTCGGGAATCGATTTCGGCGAGGAGTTTCTCCAGGTCGGCATCCACGGGCAGGTATGGGCAAGATACGCTCCCTCTAACGGCCTGCACGACTCGATCGAGACGTCTCTGGCCATGTCGGGTTGGACGGTATTCCTCGACGACGTACCGAACGGCGTTCGCGATCCCGGCGAGCAGTGGGTCACCACGGACCAGTACGGCCGCTACAGGTTCCCCGATCTGCCGCCCCGGCCGGGGATCGGCTACCGCATTGCCTTGGAACGTCAGAGTGGCTGGGATACGACGTTTCCGCCGGCCAGCCCGTGCTAACACCGTCGATCTGGTGGCCGGGCAGATCTATACCGCCGATTTCGGCACGGCGCAGGCGGTGACGATCCGCGGCACCGTCTTCGACGACGAGAACGCCAACGGTTTGCGAGAGCAGACGGAAGCGGGACTGGAAGGACCGAACGAACCGGGGGCGGCGGGGGTCGCCGTCTTCGTCGACCAGAACCACAACGGCGCGCTGGACACGCTCGAGTTGGTCGAAAACTACACGCTTGCCACGAACATCTCGATGAACGGCATGGTCACCCTGGAGCTCGTGCGTGACCGACACGCCGGGGGTGATCGCCGATCGGACGTCGAGTTGGACATCGACCACACCTACGACGGCGATCTGGAGGTTTTCCTTGCGGAGCCCTCTGGGGACGCGGGTGCTGCTCTTCAGCCGCGGGAGGCGGCGGCGACAATTTCAAAATCACGCGGCTGGACGACGAGGCCATGGTCGCCATTACCGACTATCAGGCCCTGGAGGCTAACCTGCCGTTCGACGGGTGGTTTAGGCCTCAAGGCTGGCTCTCCGACTTCGACGGCGAGCCGGCGGCGGGTGTCTGGCGGCTGGAGGTCTACGACCTGGCTTCGTGCAGGAGCGGTAGGCCGCGTGAACGGCTGGAGCCTGCGGTTCACCACGGGCGACTACGTGACCCAGACCGACGGCAACGGCTATTACGAGTTTCTCCGCCTGCCGCCGGGGCAACACGCGGTGGCGCTGGACCGGGCGCACAACTGGTCGCAGACCTCGCCTGCGATGGAACCGCCACGGGTGGCCGAAACCTTTGAGGATCCGACCCACACGTACGTGCCCATCGAGTCGGGCACGCCCGTGGGAGCCATTGTTCCGGAGGCGGCCCGCGACGGGGCCTTCGGGCTGCAAGCCGGACGGTGGATGATGGGCGCCGGCGACGCGCCGGTGGTGCGGCCGGGCGACACGGTCACGGTGTGGATGAAGACGTCGCCGGACGGCATGGGGCACGGCCGCTTCGGTTTCGGCGATCCCGATGAAGGCACTGTCTGGCTTGACATCTATCCGGGCGGTGCGGGAACGGGTGAGATTAGTTTATGGCGGACCGAGGGAGTTTTTGAGAAATCGTGGCTCTTGACGTCGGCCCGCCGATCTCTCTCCCCCGACACGTGGTACCGTCTGGAGATGCACTGGGGCCAGGATGGGTCGATCCTCGCGCGTGTCTACTCGGAATACGGCTTCTTACGGCAGTCGCTCGAGGCGTTCACATTCCTGCGCGAATCCTCGACGCTGTCGTTTCGAGCCGTCGGCGGGACGTTCTACTTCGACACGGTGGAGGTGCGGCGCGACCCGGCCCGGCAGCTCGTGGTTCCCTTCCGGATTGCCCACCACATCGACTTTGGCATCGCCCAGGACGCGCGGATCGAGGGGGTCGAGTGGTATGACCACAACGGCAGCGGCGATCCCGGTCCGCGCCCCCAGCCAATCGGCAACTGGAAGGCCTATATCGACATGGACGACGACTGGCTGGTGGATACGGAAATTCCACCGATGGCATGGACGCATCAGTCGATGTGGGGAAGCGAGGCGATTCCCGATCGCGGATCGCTGGTGACGCCCGGCGAAGTCCGCGGTGCCTCGGGCGTGATTCTCGACGTAACCGTAGGTTTGAAAATCCAGCACACCTATGATGGCGACTTGGACGTCTACCTGGTATCGCCGTCCGGGACGCGCGTGGAATTGTTTTCCGACGTGGGTGGGGCCGGCGATCATTTCGGCGACGCGACGAACGTCGTCCAGCTTTCCGACGGCGCTGCGGTGAGCATCGTTGACGGCGTCGCTCCTTTTCTCGACGGCCCGTACCGGCCCGAAGGGAGCCTGGCCGATTTCCGCTACGAGAATCCGAACGGTATCTGGCACCTGCTCGTGATCGACGACGCGCGAGGAGACTTGGGGGCCCTCGACCATTGGTTCGTGAATCTGACCGTGGGCGACCCAACCGTTCTGCCTGACGCGCGTGGGGCGTATGCCTTCAACAACTTGCCGGCGGATGCGACCTATCTCGTTCGCGACAAGCTGAATCGGACGGGCTACGTTCGTACCGCTCCGGTCGGGGCAACGTACTCGGTGACGCCAGGCAGCGGGCAGGTTGTGACCGACTGCAACTTCGGCTGGACCGAAAAGGGCTCGATTTCGGGCACCGTATGGCACGACCGCGACGTCGATGCCATCCGCGACGCCGGTGAGGAGGGCCTTGCCGGACGAACCGTCTTTCTCGACGTCGACGGCGACCATGTTCCCGGACGACGCGAACTGATGGGAGGGACCGGCGGCTCCGGACGCCGCGCGATCCCCGACAACGGCACGACGACGGGCACCATCACGCTATCCGGCCTCCCCGGGCGGGTCCTCGACGTCGACGTCATGCTTACCATCGAGCATACCTACGACGCCGACCTGGACGTTTACCTGGTCAGCCCTTCGGGCACACGCGTGGAACTGTTCACCGACGTCGGGGGCGGCGGCGACGACTTCTACGCGACACTGCTGGATGACGATGCGCCCATATCGATTTCCGAAGGAACGGCTCCCTTCTCCAATTACCCTTCGGGATACCGTCCCCAACAGGCTCTGTCGGCCATCCACGGTGAGGACCCCAACGGGACGTGGATCTTGGAAATCACCGACGACGACCCGGGCGCCGAGGGAGAACTCGTCTCCTTCGAAGTGATTCTGAGCTGCGGCGACCCGATTGCCCAGACGGAGACGGACGGCACCTACATGTTGGGCGACCTCCTGCCGTCGGCGAGCCATGCTATTCGGGTCGCGCCTTACGATGGCTGGCTGTGGTCGCAGCCAGGGACGGGCGAACAGTCTGCCTATGTCGGCGCCGACCAGGCAGTCGTGGACAAGAACTTCGCCACCGTTCAGCCCGCGCGGATTGAAGGGCGGAAGTGGCACGATTGGGACGCGGACCGCATCCGCGAGACGGGTGAAGCCGACCTGGCCGGCTGGTCTGTGTTTCTGGATCGCGACGGCAACGGCGAGTTGGACTCTTCCGGGCAGAACTGGCAACAGAATACTCCGCTGCCCTATTCCCGAGACTTCACCACGAGTTCTCTGCTTCAGATCGCGGGCGCGACCGGCCTGGTCACCGATATCAATGTCTGCTTGGATGTCACCAGTCCGATCCTGTACGGCTTGCATGCTTTTCTCATTAGCCCGGCGGGAACACGGGTAGAATTGCTCAGCTACCTATTCGGCGATGGTCTGATCGGCACCAAGCTGGACGACGAGGCCGCGGCGCCGATCACGGCAGGGAGCGGTTCGTACACGGGCACGTTCAGGCCGCTGACGCCGCTGTCCGCATTCGACAACCAGGATCCCAACGGCACCTGGATCCTGGAACTGTACGAACATGGTGCAGCGAGCGGGACGCTCGATAACTGGGCGATCGAGTTGACCTGCGGCGACCCCGCCGCCACCACCGGCGCCGGCGGCCAGTACGCCTTCGACAACCTCCCGCCGGGAACGTACACGGTTTGCGAAGTGCAGCAGCCGGGCTGGGTGCAGACCGCTCCGCTGACCGGAATGCACACGGTCGGGCTTTCCAGCGACCAGACCCGCTCCGGGCTCGACTTCGGCAACCACCAGTTGCGCCTGAGTGTCGACGATATCTCGCTGGTCGAAGGGCTGAGCGGATCGACCGACGCCGTATTCACGGTGCGGCTGTCGGCGGCGAGCCCGGTCGATGTCACCGTGACGGCGGCAACTGCAGACGGCACGGCCCACCAGGGCTCGGATTATGTGGCGGTCAGCCGGTTGCTGACCTTCCTGCCCGAGCAAACGGAATTGCCTGTCGCGGTGCCCGTGCTCGGAGATGGGATTTTCGAGGCTGACGAGACGTTCTATCTCCGGTTGTCCGGTCCAACCGGCGCGGTGCTCGGCGACGCCGAGGGCGAGGGGACGATTCTCAACGATGATGTGCCGAACCATGCCCCGGTGCTGGCGTCGATCGGCAACCGGGAAGTCAATGAGCAGGGCACGTTGGCATTTCAGGCGTCGGCAACCGACCAGGACGATCCTGCCCAGACGCTCACCTACACGCTGGATCAGACGGCGATCGACTTGGGAATGAGCATCGATCCATCCACGGGTCAGTTGCGTTGGACGCCGACGGAGTCTCAGGGCGGAACGAGTTACCAGGCGACGATCACGGTGACCGATGATGGGGCGAATCCGGCCGCGTTGTCGGATTCCGAGACGATCACGATTACGGTGGCGGAGGTGAACGTCGCCCCGGAGTTGGCGTCGATCGGCGACCGGGAAGTCAATGAGCAGGTCGCGTTGGCATTCCAGCCATCGGCCAGCGACCAGGACGATCCGGCCCAGACGCTCACCTACACGCTGGACCAGGCGGCGATCGACTTGGGAATGAGCATCGATCCGACCACGGGGCAGTTCCGTTGGACGCCGACGGAGTCTCAGGGCGGAACGCGCTACCAGGCGACGATTACGGTGACGGATGATGGGGCGAATCCGGCCGCGTTGTCGGATTCCGAGACGATCACGATTACGGTGGCGGAAGTCAACGTGGCTCCCGTGCTGGCTCCGATCGGAAATCGCGTTGTGGACGAGCAGGCTACCCTGGCGTTCCAGGCGTCGGCGACGATCAGGACGATCCGGTTCAGACGCTCACCTACACGCTGGATCAGGCGGCGATCGACTTGGGAATGAGCATCGATCCGACCACGGGGCAGTTCCGTTGGACGCCCACGGAGTTGCAGGGCGGAGCGAGCTACCAGGCAACGATTACGGTGACGGATAATGGAGAACCGGCTTTGAGCGATTCGGAGACGTTTGGGATCACGGTGGGCGCGGCCACGCCGGTCGATCTCGGCGTGATCCGTCACCGCGTGCTCGCCGATTTGGATCTCGGCATCAGCCCGCTGCACTTCCGTCTGGAGACGTCGCAGGCCGGATTGCTTACCTTGCTCAGTTCGGACGAAGACGTCGAACTGACACTCTACAACAGCGCGAAAAGCGAAGTGGCCTCTGCTCATGGACGCATTGACCAAGCCGTGCTGAGCGCCGGCGTAGTCTACTACTTTGATATTACCGGCAACGGCCGGACCAATCTGATCTTGACAAACCTTGTGCGACACAATGGTACGAATGTCGCTGTCCGTGGAACCGATGGCAACGATACCTTCGCGCTGGACGCTTCTTCCGCCGATCGGCAAGTTGCGATCAACGGCGTTGCGTACCAGTTTAGCGCAGGGGCGGCGACCGCTTTCTCGTTCGACGGCCTCGATGGCAAGGACGACGTGCAGTTCATCGGCGCCAGCAGCCCGGACACAGCCACGCTCCGGCCTGCCTGGGGCACTTTTGCCGGCGAAGGATATACGCTCGAAGTCGCCAATATCGAGTCGATCGACTACGACGGCGGACCAGACGACGAGGTGACGATTTGGGGCTCCAGGCAGACGGAAACGTATACGGCCCAACCGGGGCGGGGCTGGATGACCGGCGAGAACGTGTCGATCGACGTTACGGCCGAGAGGATCTACGCGCGCGGGTATGGCGGCGGCGACACGGTCGTATTCGAAGATTCCGACGGGGACGACGTGCTGGAGTATTTCGCGACCTGGGCGCGCATGCGTGGAGAAGGTTACCTCCACCACGTCCGCGGGTTCAGCACGATGAGAGCCAATGCCGAGCTGGGACAAAACGGCACGGACAAGGTCGTCGTTCGGGGCTCGGGCCTCAACGATTATCTCAAGGTCAACCCGTATAACGCGGATGGACAGACCGTCGCCCGTTTCTTGAGCGGTTCGGGCAGCATCTGGCATATCGCGTTCGGATTCGACACGATTGTCGGTTACGGCAGAGGCGGGGGAATCATCGACCAACTCGTGCTCAACGATACTCCCGGCACGGACACGTTCGAGTTGGGACGCCAGGAGGCAGACCTGCTGACCGTGGAAGAGTACGGGGTAAGCATTACGACGTATGGCTTCGGGAACGTCGAACTTCGACGGACGTACGACAATGCCGGTACCGACCGGGTAAACCTGGGCGATTCGCATCGGCCGGATCACAACGACACGCTGGTGGGCGATCCGCAGCAGGTGACGATGACGGGGCCAGGGTATTCCAATCTCGTCGTGGGCTTCCCACTGGTGATGGCATACAGCAGCGGCGCAGGGTACGACACGGCATACTTCTCGGATGCCGAAGATCCGAACGACACTCACGCGGGAGTGGACACCTTTACCGGCAGACCGCTCTTCGCGCAACTCGAAGGTCCCGAATACCGACTTTATGCCCGATTGTTCGACGCGGTGCATGCGGAATCGAAGTATGGGCTGGACATTGCCAACCTGCACGGCAATGCAAACGGCGCCGAACTCACCGGCACGGCGACGGAAGTGCGGCTTTCCGGCACGCACTCCTCGGGCTCCTATGCCAACCACGCCCGATCGTTTCACGAGGTGAATGCCTTTGGGACGAGCGTCGCGGATAAGGCGGTGCTGACGGACGCGGCGGTCGACCTTGGCAGCTACGGCCCGCCGTCAGACGTTCCGCTGGATGAGTTGGCACAGATCCTGTGGCTCGACAGTTTCGAGAAGATCGAACGTTGGGACAGCGGCACGGGCAGCAAGGTAGACGACATCGACAACATCGATAGGGTGTTCGCCTGGTGGGAGTAGCGGCGCACGTCTGCGGAGGTGAAAACACTTGCTGGTCGAGCGTGTGCTTGGCAGCGGGTTTTGCTCCCTAAGGCCCCCCGTGGGCTCGGCCGACGGGTGAATGAGGTTCAGCAGCTAGCATTCGTCACCGACAACCACTGCCGGGCCCCTGCCGCCTCGCGCGGCAGGAACCCAAGGTTCGCCGGCTACCGCGCCACGCGAACGACTTGATTCATCCGTGCCCCGGCCTTGCCATCCGTGCTATGAAAACAACGGATAGGCAAAGGAGCACGGATGACCACGAGGACCACAAACGAAAGCCGGACAAGCCTACGGAATGCCCGCGTTTTTACCTCCCCATCCCACGTCGTTCACCCGGCGAGAAAGGCTACGATGCCCCGCGCCGGGAAAGGGGACAGGCAATGCGCCGCAGGACTGTTGTACGGAAATACTTCACGCGCGACGGAGCCAGCCCCCTTTCCCGGGCTGCCGCGACTACCGTTTGAGGAGATAAGGTACTCAAACGGTAAACGCCACCACCGCGGTTTATCCCGGTGGGGCGATGTTTGGCAACTACAAACGCCAAAAACCCTTCGCTCTGTGATTTCGCTTCCGCCGCTCGGCCTGTACGGGCCGAGCGGCGGAAGCGAAATCACAGAGCGGCCTACAGGATCACGGTTTGTAGTTGCCAAACATCGCCCCACCGGCGCGGGGCCGGTGGTGGCGTTTACCGTTTGAGGTGATAGGGGGCGAGGGGTCGAAGGGGGCGGGAAAGAAGGGTGAAAGGTGGGAGGACAGTAGGAAGCAAAGAAAGCGGTGACAAGTCACGCGCACTCCAAAGATGAGCCGTCCAATCACGGTCTGTGACGTGCTTTCGACGCACACTGATGGGCGCAATAACTCCAATGCCCGCAACCGCTGTGCCCTTTGATCCAGAAATCCGCTTGACACCTGCGGCCGCATCGACAACAATGAGACGGGTAAATGGACATGCGCACACATGTCCCCCCGGGCCGGCTTCCCGCCGACTTCACGGCTCGCCGCCCCGGAGCTCTTTGACAATCTGGTATTCACCCCCGCCACTCACGGCGACTCTCCTCCACCGAACAGCGGTTGGGAGAGCGGGCGATTCTTTTGACCGCCGGCTGTGGAACCCTGGTCGCTTCACCACCCAGAGCGCGTGGTGCCCAAAGTGCCTCCGTTCTGAGAAATTGCAGACTTGGGCACCACACCCGGCGAGCGCATGTTCTTCCGCCATCCGCCTTCCCCTCCATAGTCACCGGGTGGTCTGGGACCTGGAGAATTGGAAAATCGGTAGGTTTGACCGCCACATCCCCTCGCCCAAATGCATCTCAACTTTGCCAAACGATGAGGGTGCAAATTCCGATTCCGGTATCGGTGGTCGGCGATTTTGCCTCGCTGTACTGGCCGATCACACAACCGTTGCGAATGCCGTTGACGCGGGACAATACGTCCCATGGTCTTCATGCCTGTGGCGGCGCCCGGTAGACGGGCGACAAGAAGACCGACGTCCAGATCAGCGCCGGGGACCTGCGCTCGCCGCTCCCGCCTCAAAGGCAGCTCAGGCGGACGATAGTGCGGAAAAACGAGCTCCCCGAGGCTGTCGTGTCCGTAACGCGTGGGGCGTCGCTCCAGAGCATGTACTGGCCGATTCTGTTCCTGGCAGCGTTGAAATGCCAGGTTTGTCCCTCAGCGGGCGTCTTCACACCGAAGTCGGAAAAAGGAATCTTGAACCACGCCGTCCAGATTCTTCCGGGCAAACTCCAGGGGCCCTTTGTTCCGCTGGTCTTGAAGGCATACTCCCACGTGCCGTTCCATTTCACGTCCTCGGTCACGCGGTTTCTCTGGTCCGGCGTGACGACCGAATCGTAGCGCGTGCCTGCGACCGGGTTGGCCGCCAGCCGGTAGATCTTTCCGGCCGAACCCGGCGGCATGATTCCCAGTTCGACGTATTCCTGCGTAAAAATGTCCCCATCGGGGTCTTTCTCGTACATGTCTTCCGGGTGCCGCGACGGGTACAGGCTTTCGACACGGACATAGAGAGCATCCTTGTCGCGGAGGATTCTCATGCTGGTCCTCACGTTGCCAAGCGGCATGCCGCCGCGGTCCTTGAAAAACGATTCAGTCGCGTCGCCCCACGCCTGGGCGTCGATGGCCGGCGGCGCGTCGACCGCGGCGACCTTGATCTGGTGCTGGTCCGAGAGGATTCCGGCGCGGATCGCCCGCGTGTCCCAGTTCAGGCACGTCTTGTTCCACTGCTGCTGGTAGCCCTCGTTCTCAAGCGCCGCATGCAGGTAGAAATGCCCGTTGAACGGGCGCATTTCCGGCCAGTCGCTCAGCGGTTGGAAGGTGCTCCGGCCGGTGCCTCCGGCGAGTTTTTTCAGGTCCGCATGCCAATCGTCGATCGCGTCGACCAGGGGATCCAGAATCGCCTGCGAAGGATTCATGGTCCAGGCATTCTGCAGAAAGAAGGTCCTGGCCATCTTCCGGATGTAGTCGAACTCGATCCGGATCAGATGCAGCCTCGCCTTGATATCCGGATCGTTCGCCGCCCGTTCCGCCGAAGTGAGAAGCGCGTCCGCATCCGCGCAGTATTCCGGCGGATACATGCTCATCACGTGCCACTTGCTGTCGTGGTAGCGGGAGCGGGAATACTTACGGCTCCAGGCGGGCATAAATACGCCGAAGAAGTCGGAATAGATGGCGATCTGCGCGTGCAGGAGGTCGAAGAACTGCGTCATCTGCGGCGCCGTGTTGCCGAACGCGGCCGTGCAGAACTCGTGGTAGATGGCCGTCCAATCCGCCGCCGGGTCGTCCATCATGCGCCCGTAGACGTAGTAGGCCGGCGCCTGCATCCCGCGCACATAGCCGATCGCCCCGTCCCGCATCGACCACTTCACGTTGTTCCGCGCCATGGCCTGGACGACTTCCGCCATGTGCTCGGGCGTGCGCTCGGGCAGATACGGCCCCGCCTGGCCGAACCCGGTGAACGTCTCCTCGAAGCCGCAAATCCCCGCGGGAAATTCGACGCCTTTGAGTCTGTCGAAATCGAGCTGCGATGCGAACTGGATCTGGACAATCACGTTTTCGGGGAAGGCCTGGATCACGTCGGCCGAGACGGGCGTGTCCTGGTAATTGAGCAGAACGACCCTCGCCTCCGGGTATCTCTCGCGCAGCCGCTCGGTGATGCGGAACACGGCCTGCCAGAGCTTGCCCGATCGGCCCCGGGCGTGGATCTGGTCCCAGGATTCCGCCTTCATGCCGAATAGCTTGTTGCACGCGTCGCAGTTGCATTGGCACAGTCGAAACCCGTCCATGGTATTGATCGAGATCGTCTTGTCGCCGGAGGCGATCAGCTTCTCGGCCTGCTGGTAGACGAGGTCCTGAGCGCCCTGGTTGGTTACGCAATAGGGCACGTGGTCATCGAACCCCCACTTCAACTCGCAGGAACGTTTTCCCTCCTTGGTGAGCGCAAAGTATTCCGGATGGCTCTGGGCGTACCTGGCCGTCGGGATGACTTCGTACCAGGCCACTTTGGACCCTTGCACGTTGCTCAAACGCGGAAAGAAATTCATGGCGATGTCGTAGAAGGTCTCGTGCGAGTGGTCGTAGCTGGCCCGCAGCAGCGGCGTCTTCCTGACATCCAGCGCATCCGGCACCGCGATCTCTTCCAGTGGAAGGAACGCGATGCTTCGCGTATCGATCTTCAGCGAGCGGTCGGCGTTGAAAGCGCCCCGTGCGTCGCTCCGCGGGGCGTACAGGCTCTGATCCATGTTCATGAACAGGAATCGCACGCCTGCGTACCGGCGCAGAAAGTCGCAGACTCCCTTGACCGTTCCCAAGAGTGCCAGCGGAGCCTTCGAGCCGCGGACGGTATAGATCGGGTCCTGCTTGTCGTTTCCGGCGATGATCAGATCCCGGCCGACAGCCTTGATGTGGTAGGTCCAGTCGTCGTACCGTTCGACCGCGACGCCGTTCGACTTTGCGAATGCGGTCGCGCCGAGATAGATGCCGGGCTTGCCGGGCGCCGCAGCGTCTTCCTTCACGACCTCGATCTGGAAGCCATTCTTTTCAAATGCCGCCTGCATCAGTTTGGCGGAGATGAGCAGCCAGTGGTCGACGATTTCCCCGGCGCTTTGGGCAGGGATTACGATCTGGTGGTTGTTACTGCCCTTTTCGGCGATAACGAGGTCCGCGGCGCAGGTCGTTGCCGAGGCCAATGCCGTCAAATACAGGAGGAGAAGTTTTTTCAACATTCTATTTGCCTCCAATCCTGAGACGGCGTTCTACCTGCTCCCCCTGATCGGCGCGAGGAAGTACGGTGACTTGGATGCCGGAATGCCGGGTTCAGCGTAGAGCAGCTTTCCCAATTGGATGGGAAGATCGGTTTCGATCAGATCGACGCCTCGTTCCAGCAACTCGCGGTAATCCTGTTCGATCGCAACGGCGCCGGGAGCACGGCTGGTGCGAAGTTCCCGGTCGAGGTTTCTCGATGTGCCGGCCATCGCGCAGACGCCTTTGGCGTGGAGCATTTCCAGGAGCTCTTTGTCCTGCGGCGGCGTGTGCGAGACGAAAACAACGACGTTGGACCAGGGGACTCCCGTCGCGTCGAATTCGCGGAACCGCTTGCGATCGCCGATCATCGCCTCCATCATGATATCTTCGTCGAGGTCGTAGCACGCTCGGATCTCGTCGAAGCGGTAGGCCATCACCATCGCGTACGCTTCCGCCCGATGCTCCTGGATTTTCCGAACACACGCTTCGACCGGGACGTTCTTCTTGTCGAGGATCACAACCGTCTTGCCGCGTGCCCACTCCAGCGCCTCGTCGAGCGTCGGAATGCGGTGGTCGGTGATTCTCCCTTCGGAATCTCTCAAACGCAGTTGCTTCAACTCTCCCAACGTCCGGTCCGCAACGCGTCCCGTCCCGTCGGTCGTCCTGTCCAGCGTGGCATCGTGGTGCAAGACGATATGGCCGTCCTTCGTGTACTGAAGATCGATCTCCAAAATCGAGAACGTATGCAGAATCGTATTCTCGAAAGTCGCGATGCAATTCTCGGGAAACCCCGGCTGAGCGCCGCCGCGGTGAGCGCTCAGCAGCGGCATCGCTTGACCGTCGTACTGAAACAGCCGGCGAAGGCCTTCCGGGGTCTGGGCGTCGATCCGATGGAGGCATGAAGGCAAAGGGCGGTTCGACGCCCCGTCCTGGCACGCGCCCAGCCCCGGCGCGGCCGCCACCACGATCAGTGCAAGGAGCGAGGGTCTTGTCACGCCTATTTCACGTCCGCCAGGCTGACCGGGCGGCGTTCCTCCGCGGATAGCAGGGCCGCCTCGAGGACTCGCTGCGTCTGGTAGGCGTCCTCGAAATCCGGAATCGGGAAGGTCGGCTCCTCACCGCCCAAGACCCTGAGAATATCGTATGCCTGGTTCGTAAACCCGTGCTCGTAGCCGATGATGTGCGCGTCCGGCCACCAGTTGCCGACGTACGGGTGGTCCGCGCCGTGGGTGCACATGATCGTCGTCCAACCCTGGACCGCACGCGGCCGCGTGGCGTCGTAGTATTCCAGTTCGTTCATCCGCTCGAAATCGAACTTCAAGGCACCCTTGGTGCCGTTGATCTCGAACGTGTTCCGGTTCTGATTGCCGGTCGCCTGGCGCGCGGCCTCGAAACTCGCCACCGCGCCGCCGGAGAACCTCGCGAGGAACAGGACCGTGTCGTCAACGGTCACTTTGCCCATCTGCGAGCCGCCTTCCATCCCCGCGGCGATGCCCCCGGCCGTGGTGCCGCTGACCACCTTCCGCTCCTTGATGAAGGTCTCGGCGATCGCGCCCACCACCTCCGTGATCTCCTGCCCGGTGACGAAGCGGGTCATGTCGATAATATGAGCGTTCAGATCCCCGTGCGCGCCGGACCCGGCCAGACTCTTGTCGAAACGCCACAACAGCGGCACCGACGTATCCGCCCAATCCTGCAAATAGGTCGCACGCACGTGCAATAGGTCGCCCAGCACGCCGTCCTTGATCAGCCGGTGTGCCAAACCGACGGCCGGACAGCGGCGATAGTTGAACCAGACGAACGTCTTCACGCCCTTCGCCTTGGCCGCCTCGGCCATCTGGCGGGCGTCGGCCAGCGTGCCGGCAATCGGCTTCTCGCACGCGCACGGCTTTCCCGCCTCGATCGCCGCGCGCGCAACCGGAGCGTGCATGTAGTTGGGCGTCACGACGTCCACCAACCCGATCTCCGGCGATTTCACCAGCTCTTCCCAGTTGGTCGACGCGTTCTGCCAGCCCCAGTTCTGGGCAAATGCCTGCGGGTTTTCCTCAGGTTGGCCGAAAACGGTATGCATAACCGGCTTCATGGGGGGCTTGAAGAACTTGGCAACCTGGCCCCAGGCATTCGAATGCGAACGGCCCATGAAACCTTGCCCGATCAGGGCCACGTTGATGGTCGGCATATGGCACTCCTAAAACACGGTATCAGCGATGTCGAAACGCTCCGCCCGGCGGTTATAGATCGATCCGCATCCGTTTGCAAGGGGCCCCGCGCCCCAACCGCGACGTTCGGCAGACCCGCGATATCCGGATTTCCTGAGACAGTCCGGCCCCCCCCGAAAAAACCAACAAGTAGGTCTCGCTTGCCGAGCGGGACCTGGAACCACCGACCGCCTCGCCGAATGCCAGCCTGCTCCGAGCCACCCTTGACGCCTCGCCCCAAATCACCTCCACCCCCGCAGGGACCTGTCCTGCAACTGTCGCTTGGCGCCGCGCAGGTCCCGCTTGCCGTCGCGAACCTTACCTGGATATCCTCGCGGAATCCGGTTAGGATACACCACAGCACCGCCGCGCGACCGGCCGAGATGGTACGCCAACCGCGGGGCGTGGATGCGGCAGATGACAATCCCTGGAAGGAGAGCGTGCTATGGGCTACGTGCGAAGGCATCGGTGGTATGTCGGGTTGGCGATCGGGCTCCTCTTGGGGCTGATTCTCGGAGGCTTGTGGCCCGACGCGCCGCTGCACGCCACAGCCACCGATCGGGTGGACAACTTTGCGATCGCCACGGGATTCGTCGACGATGAGATCGAGGCGGTCTACTTCCTCGACTTCCTGACGGGAACCCTCCGCGTTGCAGTCGTGTCGAATGTGATGCCAAGCTTTCAGGCCCGCTACGAAGCGAATATCAATGCGGACTTGGCGAACGTGGTGGCCTTCATCAACGCCGGCGGCGAAGGACGCAATCGCTCGGTTACTGGCCAGATTCAGCTCCCGCAGACGCCGAACTACCTCATGGTGACCGGCGTGGCCGACCTCCGCCGCGGCGCCTCAGCTCGCCAAAGACCCGGCCGTTCCCTCGTCTACGTTGCAGAAACAAACACCGGAATCCTCTTGGCCTATGCCGTCCCTTGGTCCAAGGAGAAGCACTCGGCAAACCAGCCCGATTACGGCGTCCTCAAGCTCTGGGCCGGCGACCAATTCAGTACCGCCATCAAACGTCCGGAGCAGTAGTCCTTAGAACGCATTCGGCCCGGCCCGCCCCCTCCAACCAACCGGGAGCACGCGCCCGTGATGCGAGCCCTATCGCTGTGCTTGTACCCAGCCGGGCCGCAGCGAGGCGGGTGGGCAGCCCCCTGCTAGCCAGCCATCCCCACCCGGAACCGGCCGAGTTGCCGTTGACCCCGGCGGCAGGTTCACTAGAATCTTCAGCTCCCGCAAGTTAGAAGCTATCCGGAATCGGGAGGGTACCTGTCCTGTCCCCGTTTCCGGATAGCAAGTGAGACCGCACAACAGGATATCACGCGCCAATGGCCGAGTTGGAAGCCTCTCGCCGCGACAAGCTCCAAAGACTGCTCGAACTCGGCGTCGATCCGTGGGGCCAGCGATTCGACGATCACTCGCCGATTGGTGAAATCCGCAAGCGGGAAAGCGAAATTCAGGTTGTACCCACCGGCGATTGCGAAACCGGCCGACCCCCGGAGCAGCGCGGGCCGCGCGTGCGTGCCGCCGGGCGAATCGTCCTGCAACGCCGCGCCGGCAAGCTTATCTTCGTCGATATCCAGGACTGGACGGGCCGGATTCAGCTCTTCATCGGAAAGAACCAGGTCGGCGAGCGCAACTGGGAAATTGCCCAATGCTTCGACCTCGGCGACATCATCGGAGTCGACGGCGAGTTCAAGCGAACGAAAACCGGTGAGCTGACCATCTTTGCCGAAGACCTGCATTTCCTCACCAAATCGCTCGAAACCCCGCCCGCGAAACACAAGGGGCTCGTCGACCCGGAACTCCGGTACCGGATGCGGTACCTCGACCTGATCCATACCGACGGCATTCGGGAGCGGTTCCTGAGGCGGACGAAGATCGTCGGCTCCATCCGTCAAACCCTCGCCGACGAAGGCTATGTCGAGGCGGAGGGGCCCACCCTGCACGCCATCGCCGGTGGTGCCGCCGCTCGGCCGTTCATCACCCATCACAACGCCCTGGATATCGATCTCTACCTGCGAATCGCTCTGGAATTGCACCTCAAGCGACTGCTCGTCGGCGGAATGGAGCGTGTGTTCGAACTCGGCCGCGTCTATCGAAACGAGGGAATCAGTCCGCGTCACAATCCCGAGTTCACGATGCTGGAAGCCTACCAGGCTTACGGCGATTACCGGACGATGATGGAACTGACCGAGAAGCTCATTGTCGAGGCAATCCGCGCTTCAGGCCAGCCGATGCAGCTCCCCTGGGGTGACCGCGAGATCGACTTCACCCCCCCGTTCGCCCGCAAGACCTACGACGAAGTCTTTCTCGAACACACCGGTACCGATCCCGCCGATGCGTCGGCAGTTAAGACGCATGCCGACAAGATCGGGCTGGAAACAGCCCACAAACATCCGGACGTGATCAAGAACGAGGTCTTCGAGGCAGAGGTGGAGCACCGGCTGACCGGTCCGGTTTTCGTGCTCGACTACCCGGCAAGCATCTGCCCGCTGACCAAGCGGAAGACCGCGAACCCGGCCGTCGCCGAACGGTTCGAGCTGTTCATCCAGGGCATGGAAGTCGCCAACGCGTACACCGAATTGAACGACCCGGACCTGCAGGAGCAACTGTTCAGCCGGCAGTTGGAAGGCCTCTCGGAAGAGGATTCGATGGCCAAGATGGACCGCGACTTCATCCGCGCCCTCCGCCACGGCATGCCGCCGGCCGGGGGGTTGGGCATCGGCATCGATCGCCTTGTCATGCTGCTGACCGGCACGCAGACGATCCGCGAAGTGATCCTGTTCCCCTTGCTGCGACCGGAAGCAGAATAGGGCGGCAGGCCGGCGGCGGCAGCCCGCCGCGAAAACGTGTCAGGGAAGAATAACCGAACCGCGGGAAGGAAACCGCATGTACAAGCTTTTGCTCTGCTGGCGTTATCTCCGCACCCGCTACATCGCGCTGGCATCGATCATCAGTGTCACCTTGGGCGTCGCCACGATGATCGTGGTCAACAGCGTCATGTCGGGCTTCACGACCGAGATGCAGAATCGGATCCACGGGATCCTCTCCGATCTCGTCCTCGAGTCGCGGAGCATCAATGGCTTTCCCGACGCCGACTGGCACATGGAGCAGATCCGGCAGATCGCCGGCGACTCCGTCGAGGGCATGACGCCGACGGTCGTCGTCCCCGCCATGCTCAACTTCCGCTGCGGCGAGAATTGGATCACCCGCCAGGTCCAGCTCATCGGCATCGACCAGGAAACACAAAGCCGGGTGAGCGACTTCAGCCGCTACCTCCAGCACCCGGAGAACCGGCGAGCGATGAGCTTCGGTCTCCGCGATGGAAACTACGACACCCTCGACCACCAGGCCGGTCCCGATGCCGTCGAGCGGCGTCAGATGGCGGTGGCAGGGTGGTATCACCGCAAGAGTGCGGCGGAGCTTGAACGTATGCGGGAGAGCCTCTTCCAGCAGAAAGACACCGGCGATCCTCTGGCTGAAAACACCGGCACGGGATCCTCCGCTTCCGATAAACCGCACGACCCCTTTGCCGAAGCCGTGAGCGAAACTCCCAGCTTCGACCCAACCCAAGAACAGCATACGGGGCTGGTTCTCGGGATCGCGCTGGGCAGTTTCCGGACCTCCGAAGGCGAGGACCGCTTTCTCGTTCTTCCCGGCGACGACGTCAAACTGACGTTTCCCACGGCAAGCACCCCGCCGAAAGCCGTGAGCGATACCTTCACGATCGTCGACTTCTACGAAAGCAAAATGAGCGAGTACGACTCCAGCTTCGTCTTCGTCCCGATCGAAAAGCTTCAGGAACTTCGGGGAATGATCGACCCGACAACCAAGGTCGGGCTGGTGAACTCGATTCAGATCAAGCTCAAACCGGGCGTCGACGGCGACGTCGTCCGCGACACTTTGGCCGCCCGCTTTCCACCGGAACTCTACCTCGTCCAGACCTGGCGCGACAAGCAAGGCGCGCTGTTGGCCGCCGTCCAGATGGAGACGGCCATACTCAATATCCTCCTGTTTCTGATCATCGCTGTCTCGGGATTCGGAATTCTGGCGATCTTCTTCATGATCGTCGTCGAAAAAACCCGCGATATCGGCGTACTCAAGTCGCTGGGCGCGTCCGGCACCGGCATCATGGGCATCTTCCTGGGATACGGCCTGGCCCTCGGCGTGGTCGGCTCCGGAGTGGGAATGGTCTTAGGCTTACTGTTCGTCATGT
This sequence comes from Thermoguttaceae bacterium, assembly GCA_040768665.1. Lineage (GTDB taxonomy): Bacteria > Planctomycetota > Planctomycetia > Pirellulales > Thermoguttaceae > JABWBD01. The sequence goes on along the minus strand of JAXGMN010000023.1, from coordinate 84,624 downwards.
ACATCAACCCCATCGCGGATCTGATCGGCTGGATCCGCGGTGAAGAGGTCTTCGACCCGTCGATCTACTACTTCTACAAGATCCCGACGATCGTCGAACCGTGGACCGTCGCGTGGATCGTATTCGGTGCCCTGGTCATCGCCGTCATGGCAAGTGTCTTGCCGGCGTTGCGTGCGGCCTGTCTGCACCCTGTGGAGGCATTGCGCTATGAGTAACGGATTGGAAGACACTCTGCAGCACATGACAGGCGACCGCTCCCCCTCGCCTGCCACGAGCTCTTACATCGTGCCGCGCCCCCGCAGCAAGCCGAGCGCGGCCACCGCACACGTTCAGTGGCCTCGCGACTTCCTCAGTAGCCAGCTCGCCTCGTCACGAGGCAATCAGTTGGAGACGGTGAACCTCAAAAAGAGTTACCGTAAGGGCCCCGTCGAAATCCCGGTCCTCCGGGACGTGGACTTGGTAGTCCAACAGGGAGAGTTTCTCGCCATCGTCGGCCAGAGTGGTTCGGGCAAGAGCACCCTGCTCCATTTGCTGGGAACACTGGATGCACCCGATAGCGGGATGGTCGCCTTCAACGGACGGCGAATCGACAATCTGCCCGGCAGCGACCGCGATATGTTGCGGAACAAACACTTCGGGATGATCTTCCAGTTCTACCACCTCCTGCCGGAACTGACGACGCTGGAAAACGTCTTGGCGCCGCTCATGATTGGCGAGTCGGTTTGGGGCTATTTTGCCCGGCGTCGCCGGCACAGGGCAACCGCCGCTCGACTGCTTGAAATGGTCGGGCTGGCCCATCGGCTGAACCACCGCCCACGCGAACTGTCCGGCGGCGAAATGCAGCGGGCCGCCATCGCACGGGCCCTGGTTGCCCGGCCGGAACTGCTCCTGGCCGACGAGCCGACCGGCAACCTCGACCAGAAGACCGGCGGGGAAATCCTCGAAATTCTGCGCTCCTTGAACCGGCAAGAGAAGCTCACTATAGTCATGGTTACCCACGACCCGGCCATCGCCCGCCAGGCAGACCGTGTTGTCCGTTTGGTGGACGGTCAGGTTCAGACCGTGGGGCCGGACGGCTGACACACCGATCGGCCACGCCCGGCCGACGGCGAACCGGACGGGTGGGACTGCTGTCTGCTGATTGTCGGCCGGTAGTGCTCGAACGAACCTCACACCGCGCGAAATGCCATGTCTTTGAAGGTCTGGATCAACGGAAAGCTCTACGACAAAGAAAACGCCAAGGTGAGCGTGTACGATCATGGTTTGCTCTACGGCGACGGCGTTTTCGAAGGGATTCGCAGCTACAGCGGAAACGTGTTCCGGCTCCAGCGCCACCTCGACCGGCTTTGGGATTCGGCCAAGGCGATCTGGCTGGCCATTCCGATCTCCAAGGAGGAAATGGGCCGGGCGATCGAGAGCACGCTGAAAGCCAATGGCATTCAGGACGGCTACATCCGGGTGGTGGTTACCCGCGGCGCCGGCACCCTCGGGTTGGACCCCAACCGCTGCAGCGACCCCCAGGTCATCATCATCACCGACCGGATCGCCCTGTACCCGGAAGAGCTCTATCAGAAGGGGCTCGAGATCATCACCGTCAGCACGGTCCGCAACCATCCGGCCGCCTTGAGCCCGCGGATCAAGTCGCTCAACTACCTGAACAACATCCTCGCCAAGATCGAGGGCCTGCAGGCCGGGTGCATCGAGGCGCTGATGCTCAACCATAAGGGTGAGATCGCCGAGTGCACGGGCGACAACATCTTCCTCGTCCGCAACGGCCGCCTGCTCACGCCGCCCAATGAGGCCGGAATTCTCGAAGGCATCACTCGCGAAGCCGTCATCGAACTGGCCACGAACGCCGGCATTGAGGTCCGGGAGGTGCCGCTGACGAAACACGATGTCTACATCGCCGAGGAGTGCTTCCTCACCGGAACCGCGGCCGAAGTCGTGCCGGTCGTCAAGGTCGACAGCCGCTCGATCGGCGACGGCGCCCCGGGCCCGATCACCCGCCGGTTGATCGACCAGTTCCACAAGCTCACCCGGAGCTGAGCGGCGCATTCTCGTTCCGTTTGGCTTCGATCCGTCGCGTCCAGGCGTCCATCGCGATCACGGCGCCCGCGGCCACTAGCGCCAGCACGAGCACCGCGATGATCTGCCCGTCAACAGCATCGGGCCAGGTGTTGGGTAGCTGCGAATGCCGGATGTCGATGGCCTCGCCGACGGAGGGCACCTCCTTGAACGGCCAGATCTTCCGCAGCGATCCCACCATGAAACCGCAAAGCACGGCCATGGTTTCGTTCTTGCGGCGAGCGAGCAGCCAGCGGAGAAACTTGCTGAACCCGGTCAACCCCACCGCACAGCCGGCAGCAAAGATTGCCAGCGCCAACACGTGCTCCAAGACAAACCGCCCGTCCAGCATTCCACGGATAATCCCGGTGATGTACTGGTACTCGCCCATGATGAGCAGAATGAACGCCCCGCTGATCCCCGGCAGAATCATCGCGCAAATCGCGACGACCCCGCAGAAAAACAGGTATGCGTAGGTATCGCTGCCTTGCAGAATTGGCTGTCCGACCAGCCAGTAGGCCAATATCGCTCCGGCAACCCCCAGAAAGACATTCATCGGCGTCCACTGCTCGATCGCCTTGGCTACCAGGTAGCTGGAACCGACGATCAGCCCAAAAAAGACCGCCAGGGTCAGCAGCAACTGGTGCTCGAGCAGATAGTTCATCAAGCTGGCCAGGGAAAGGATCCCGAGCAGAATGCCGCTTCCTAGAGAGATCAGGAATCTCAGGTCGACGTGCGTTGCTGCCTCTGGCCAACGGCGCTGCCCAAGATACCCGAGCAGCGTCAAATCGAAACGACTGATGGCAGTCACCAACCGTTCGTAGATCCCCAGGACCAAGGCCACCGTACCCCCAGACACCCCTGGCACGATGTCCGCTCCGCCCATTAGCAGGCCGCGGACGACATGAGTCAGGTCAGAGCGTGTCGGTGTGAATCGTTGCGTCATCGCGCGGTGCCAGCCTCAGTTTGCTCGGTAAAAAAACGCGGTTACTGCCATCAGTCCTTCTGCTGGGAAGCAGCCGGGCTGATATGCGGGTGAATTCTCATCTGCCGCTCGCCCAAAATGCAAGCCCGGCATTCTATCCCGCAGTTTATGGGCTTGAAAGTCCGGATACGATTCCAGAGGTTGGCTTCCAGCTTGGAGCCGCGGCATTGGAGCGAGTAGCCACGGGAGTTTTGACTGCCTATCTTTCCTATCTTTTCTCTTTGGGAAATAGTTTTTCCAGATTTCTCGAACCGAGCAGGTCGGAGATTCCATCCCTCCTGACGTCGGAATTGACCGCGGCGTCACGGCCCGGTAGAATCGTCAGGTGGCTTAGTGGGTATATGCCTCTCCAAAGTGCGGTTCAAAAGTTTTGCCAGTCTTTGGGGAGAGGCTCCGGAAAAGGCACCAAGGATGCACGTGCACCGGTCACCCTCAGGCTTCGTCGTCCACGCACCCGCAAAAGTGAATCTTTTCTTTGAGGTGCTTGGGAAGCGTGAGGACGGGTATCACGAGATCGAGACCCTGGTAACGCCGATCAGTCTCTGCGACACCCTCTACTTTCGCGAGAGTTCGGCCCCGCGGATCGACTTCACTTGCCGACGTGTCGCGCGCGTGCGTTCCCACCCGACCACCGGGCAGGAAACGGTCCCCGACGGCCCGAGCAATCTGGTCGTCCGTGCGATGGAGTTGTTGAGTCAGCGAGCCGGAATCAAGTCGGGGGCGACGGTGCATCTGGTGAAGCGAATTCCGGCGGCTGCGGGATTGGGCGGAGGCTCGAGCGATGCTGCCGCTTCTCTCATGGCCGCAAACGCCGGCTGGCGGCTCGGCTGGTCGAACGAGCGGCTGGCGGACCTGGGGGCGGAACTTGGCAGCGATGTTCCGCTTTTTTTCGCCAATGGGGCGGCATTCTGTCGCGGGCGAGGCGAACGCGTCGATCCGATCGGCAGCTTTGGGAACCTCCACCTTGTCGTCGTGCAGCCACCGGCCGGACTGTCGACGGCCGCTGTTTACAAGGTCTGTCAACTGGGTGTTCCGGCCCGTTCGATGGAACCGCTTGTCGAAGCGCTACAACGCGGCGATTTGGGACAGGCTGCACGCCGGATGTTCAACCGCCTCGAGTCGGCCGCGGAGACACTATCGCCCTGGATCCAACGGCTCCGCAACGCCATGGAACGAGTGGATTGTCTGGGCCATCAGATGAGTGGCAGCGGGACCTGCTACTTTGGGATTTGCCGCCACCGGCTACACGCGCGGCGGGTGGCAAGACGGTTGGAAGCCAACGGAGTCGGAGTTGCTTACGCAGTCCGAGGTAGCCTCTAGAAAGCCCGTATCTTAAGGAGAATGGCCGTGGAGATCACCGAGGTTCGCATCAAGCTCATGGAAGAGCCGGGGGAACGGCTGAAGGCATTTTGCTCGATCACGTTCGACGACTGCTTCGTGGTTCGGGATCTGAAGATCATCGAGGGAGCCAACGGCCCCTTTGTCGCGATGCCCAGCCGGAAACTGACGTCGCACTGTCCGCACTGCCGGTCGAAGAACCACCTGCGCGCGTCCTACTGCAACCAGTGCGGCGCCGCGCTGTGTGAAAACCAGACGTTTCGCGATGACGAGGGGAGGGCGAAGCTCTATGCGGACATTGCCCACCCGATCAACTCCACCTGCCGCGAAACGATCCAGCAGAAGGTGGTCGAGGCGTTCGAGGAGGAGAAAGAGCGGGCCCGCCAGCCCGGCTACGTCTCCCGCTACGAGGATTTCGACCACGAGGAGATCGAGGAGATGCAGCAGTCGCAGCGTGTCATGGAGCCCGCGCAATTTCAGCAGGCGGAGAAGCCTCGCGGGCCGCACAAGATGCCGGCGCAGCAACCGCACCGTGCCCAGAGCGCCCGCCGAAGCAGTTTCGGCGCGGGGATTTTCGATTAGAAGCCCCAAACAAAACGGGGACAGGCACCTCGCCAAGATCCCGATTCTGCGTGTGTTGCGAATGTTCGGCTCGGAGCCAGTCCCCGATTTGCTCAAGCTTCCTAGGCGAAGTACTCGACTGCGTTTCGAAACATCTGAAATCCGTCGCCGGGTTGCCGGCCTTCGCCCCGGGTCCAACGCGGATGATGGGTCCGATCGATATGCCGCTCCGGATGCGGCATCAGCCCGAGCACTCTCCCCGTTTTGTCGCACACTCCTGCCACGTTCGCCATGGAGCCATTGGGGTTGTCCGGGTACGGAACCTGTCCGTCGCCGCCGGTCGGCGCAGTCGGCGACCGGTACCGCAAGGCCAACTGCTTGCCCGCATCGAGCCCGCCAAGCACGCTCTCGTCGCGGCTGACGAACTTTCCTTCAGCGTGAGCCACCGGCAAGTACATCGCCTCGATTTCGCGAAGCATGACGCAGTCCGACGGCTCGACGCTCAACTGCACCCAGCGGTCCTCGAAGCGGCCGGAATCGTTCCAGGTCAGGGTGGCCGGGGGGCCGGCGACAGGATCGTCCTCCAGCAGGACGCCCGACTTGATCAGCACTTGGAAGCCGTTGCAGATCCCGAGGATCAGTTTTCCTTCGTCCTTGAATCGGGCCATTTCGGGGAAGAGGTGATGTTGGATCTGATTGGCCAGGATGCGACCGGCCGCCACGTCGTCGCCATAGCTGAATCCGCCGGGGAGGCAAAGGATCTGGAAGCGATCGAACAGTCCTGGAGTGTCCAGCACACGATTGATGTGCACGAGTTCCGCATTAGCGCCCGCCTGTTCAAAAGCATACGCGGTTTCGCGGTCGCAGTTCGTTCCCGGCGCTCGCAAAATCAATACATTGGTCATTGGTCACTTGTCATTGGTCATTGGTGATTTGCTACCAGCCGAGCGGCTTTTGCCAGACCTCTTTCAAGTCAGCGATGTCTGCCTCGACGACCAGCGGCGTTACGAGTTCGACGGGGCCGCGACCGGAATCGTCGGGCGAGGGGCGGGGAATGCCAAGAATCTCAAGCGCCGCGCCCTCGGATACTTCGCCAATCATCGCGTGTGGCAGATCGGCGAGTAGTGTCTCAAAGGCATCGGCATTCTCGGGACGGACTTCGCACAGCAGCCGCGTGTTCGACTCGCTGAACAGAAGCACGGCATTTGCGGGGCCGTACGTGCTCAGCGGATGGAGTGGTTGCTTGCGAAGACGCGGAGCGAGGCTTTTCGCTCTCGAAGCCGACTCGTTGTCGCCGGGGATCGCCTGCGGGACGCGGCCCAGTTCCACCCGTGCGCCGAGTCCGCCGGCAAAGGCCATTTCGGCCAGCGCCACGGCCAGCCCGCCCTCGCTCAAGTCGTGGCACGCCCGCACCAGACCGGCATGAATCGCTCGGTGACCGGCGAGAAAGATATCGCGGGCCTGCCGGGTATCGACCCGGGGAACCTGCCCGCCTCGCAGCCCCATCGCGGCCGCATAATGGGAACCGCCCAATTCTTCCTTCGTCAGGCCGACCAGGTACAGGTAGCTGCCAGGTTGCTTGAGGTCCATGGTCACGCAGCGATGGACGTCGTCGATCTGCCCGATCGCGCTGATCAGCAGCGACGGTGGGATGGAGATCGGCTCGGCGGCATTCTCGGGGCGGAACTCATTATTCAGGCTGTCCTTGCCACTGATGAAGGGAGTACCCAGTGCGACGGCAACGTCGTGGCAAGCCAAGGCGGCGCGGACCAGCGAGCCGAGCGTTTCGGGTCGTTCGGTATTGCCCCAACAGAAATTGTCGAGGATGGCGATCCGCTCCGGGTCGGCCCCGACCGCGACACAGTTTCGCACCGCCTCATCGATCGCGCTGGCGGCCATCCAGTAGGTATCCAAATCGCCGTAACAGGGATTCATGCCGCAAGCGATCACAAGTCCGCGGCGGGAGTTCAAGACCGGTCGCAGGACGGCGGCGTCGCTCGGCCCATCGTTGCGGACACCGACCAACGGTTTGATCACGCTGCCACCCTGCACCTCATGATCGTACTGGCGAATGACCCAGTGCTTGCTCGCCACGTTCAACGAACCGAGGATCTGCCGCAGCGAGGGGGTGTAGTCCCACGAATCGTCCTTGGGGAAGGCAAGTGGCTGAAGTGCCGGAGGCTGGTAGACCGCCTCGCGGACGACCGGGGGGCGGCCACCGTGGAGGAACTGCATCGACAGATCGGCAACCTGCTGGTCGTTGTATTTCAGGACCAGACGCCCCGTCGGCACGAATTGGCCGATCACGGTCGCTTCCACGCCCTCGGATCGGCAGAGGTCGTGAAGCGCGTCCCATTTGTCCGGAGGAACCGAGAGGACCATGCGCTCCTGGGCCTCGGAGATCCAGATCTCGGTGTACGAAAGCCCCTCGTATTTGAGCGGGGCGCGGTCGAGCCAGACCTCGGCGCCGATCTCCTCGCCCATCTCGCCCACGGCACTGGAAAACCCGCCGGCGCCGCAGTCGGTCACGGCGTTGTACAGCCCGCGGTCGCGAGCGACCATGAGCACGTCGAGGACCATCTTCTCGGTGATGGCGTTGCCGATTTGCACGGCGCCACCGGAGAGCGATTCGCTCTGGCTGGTAAGCTCCGCCGAGCTAAACGTCGCGCCATGGATGCCGTCGCGGCCGGTGCGTCCGCCGACGGCCACGATCAGGTCGCCGGCCCTGGCCTCTTTGCTCGATTTGTCGCCGGGGATCAGGCCCACGTTGCCGCAATAGACCAGCGGGTTGCCGAGATAGCGGGGATCGAAGTAGATCGCGCCGTTGACGGTCGGGAGTCCCATCCGGTTGCCGTAATCGCGGACACCGGCCACCACGCCCTTCATCACCCGGCGAGGGTGAAGGACGCCGGGCGGCAACTGGTCGGCCGGCGTGTCGGGCGGAGCAAAGCAGAAGACGTCGGTGTTGCAGATCGGCTTGGCGCCCAGGCCGGTGCCCATCGGATCGCGGATCACGCCGCCGATGCCCGTATTCGCACCGCCGTACGGCTCCAGAGCCGAGGGGTGGTTGTGGGTCTCGACCTTGAAGACGACGTTGTACTGGTCGTCGAAGCGGATCACCCCCGCGTTGTCGCGGAACACGCTCACGCACCAGTCCCGGTCGGCGAGCTTGGCGCGGATTTCCTGCGTTGCCGCGAAAACCGTCTCGCGAAGCATGTTCTCGAAGTGCCGCTCGCCGTGGTCATCGCGATAGCGGATCCGGCCGGCGAGGGTTTTGTGGCTGCAGTGCTCGCTCCAGGTCTGAGCGATCGTCTCCAGTTCGGCATCCGTCGGATCGCGATCGAGCGAGCGGTAATACGTCTGGATCGTCTGCATCTCGACCAGGGAAAGATAAAGCTGACCCTCGCGGCTGAGCCGCACCAGCGCGTCGTCATCCATCTGGCGGATCGGCACCGTGATGGGGTGGAATTGGTAAGCCGATCCCACTTCCAGGAGCGAAAACGACAATGGTCCGACGATGACCTGCTCGATCGCGTCGTTCGCCAGGACTTTGGACGACAGCAGCCGAACCTGCTCGTCGGGCAGTCGCGAAATCCAATATTTTTTCAGTGTGCGAACGGCGTGAGCCTCGATCCCGAAGTCGGCAATGGCGGCCAACGCACTCTGGGCCACCGGATCGGTGACGCCCGGCTTGGGCAACACGTGGATCAGGTGCACGCGGCCGTCGGGTGCCGCGACCAGCGACGGGTCGCCGGCGGGAGCGACTACGGTTCGTTCGACGACCCGGTCGGCCAGCAACTCATTGGCGATACGCGACACCTGCTCGCGACTCAAGTCGCCCTGGATCAGGTACCCCCGCGCTGCGGTCACCGCGAGCGAGTCTGCCAGCCCAAGATCCGCGGCATCGGCGGCCACCTGCGAACCGATCAGGTCGGGTTGCGCCGCGCGGGGATAGATATCAACTTCCCAAAGCATCTCGATTCTTTTTCGCTAGACGTAGGAGTTCTTCGACGGCATTTTCGTCGTTTTGTTCCAGAGATGTCCGAAGCGCATGCAGACGCTGGCCGAACTGGTCGAGTGCGGCCAAAAGATTGGTACGGTTGGCGGCGAAGATCTGTTTCCAAAGCTCCGTCTCGCCGCCGGCCACGCGGGTCGTGTCGTGAAACCCGGCGCCGGAGAACCGAAAGAGGCTTTCCGGGAGCATCGAAGCCAACACGGCGGCGACCGCATGGGGCAGGTGACTCGTGACGGCCAAAGCGCGATCGTGATCGGCTGGACTCATCTGAATGACCACGGAGCCGAGGGCGGACCAGAACTGCTCCAGTTCGTCGAAATCCTCGGCGTGGGTGTTGACCGTGGGCGTGAGAATGGCCACCCGGCCCTCAAACAGATCAGCGGCGGCATGCGAGGCCCCGGCTTTTTCGCCTCCGGCCAGCGGATGGCTTCCCAAGAAGCGGCAGTTGCGAGGGAGGTTTCCGTCGAGCTGCTCGACGATCACCTGCTTGGTGCTGCCGGCATCGGTAATCAGCGTTCCCTCGGGGCAGTTTTCCGCGGATTGGAAGGCATGCTCGACGATCCGCGCCACCGGCGTGCAGATCACGACGAGTTCCGCGTCGGCCACGCCTTTCGCCAGGTCGATCGTGGTGTTCGTCACGGCCCCGACCCTGCGAGCCGCACGGAGGCTCGACTGGCGGCGGCCGATTCCGATTACCTTCTCGGCCAGCCCACGCTCGCGCAGTGCCAATCCGATCGATCCTCCGATCAGCCCGGCCCCAACAATGGCTACCGTGTCGTACCTTTTCATGGGCACTCCCGACGCTGCGGTCTTCCAAGGAATCGACATTGTAGCAGAAGAAAAGGCTTTTGAGGCGGGGGACAGCAGGGAGGAGTTCGAGAGCGGCGGGCGACAAAGTGCGACTACGGCGGGACAAGGGCATAAACCTTTGCTCTGTGCTGACGATTGCGGTCGCCGAGTGTGGCCACCAAGTCTGCGATTTCTCAGAACGGAGGGCATTTGGTGGCCACGCGCTTCTGGGTGGGAAGGTCGCCGATATGCGGCCGACGCGAGGCTTTGCCATCGGCCGGGGAGGGAGTCTCGCTGCGAATCTCGAGCGGACGCGAACTGCTGTAGGGAAGGAGCAGTTGCTGCGGGCGGCCGTGTGTGGTGCCCTGCTTAGCTTTTCCTGCCAACAATAGCCGTAGACTCTTGCGGTGCAATGCTTTAGCGGCGGGTGGGGAACAAGGCGGGAAATGGCCTAAAGTGTTTCTCCATGGTTGCGAATGTGCGTCCTCAGGTGTCATGACACCTCGGGTGTCAGAGCAGAACCGGCCGCAACGAAAACGCCCCACTCGGCCGCTGGGACCGGCGGGGCGTGGCAACAGTGAGCGCGGGGTCGAGGGGCTCAGCCGGCGCCATGGCCGACAAACCTCCTCCTGCCGGCTTTCCAGCCGATCACAACGAAACCGGCTGCCACAGCACGATGGAGGAGCTCGTCGGCCGCGGGCAAGTCCTCGTCCGCCACCATCGGCCTGATGCCCATCACGTCGCCGGGGCCGCGGGGCCGATCGTCCTGGTCGACGATTACCACCGGGCCGCCGGGCCGGTCAACCAGTGCGGCAGGCTGCCAGGGGCCGTCGGTCTGGACGTAGGCTTCGATGGGAAGGGTGGTCATTCCACACCGCCTTCCCGTTCGGCCTGAACGGTGGTTTCGGTCGAAGGGTCTACGATCAGGTCGCAAACCATCCAGCCAGCATGGCACCTCTCACACCGCGGCGTCGGCTTCCGGGGTGAGAAGCCAAACGTTTTGTTCCCACACCTCGAACACGTATGGGTATAGACCGGCCGCGGCGGAGGCTCGTCGACGGAATCCTCTTCGAAGACCAGCCCCTGGGCAATCTCATCTTGCCGCTGGGCGTTGCACGACAAGCATGTGGTGTTGCCTCGGGTCTGGAAGTAGTTTCCTCCGCACGTGCAACAGATACCGTCCCACGTGCCAGCATAGTATTCGGATCGTGTCATTGCCGGGGCCCTCCGTTCAAAGGGTTGCGGGGAAGTCGAATGGCCGAATCCTCGAGGCTGGCGTCGTCGACGTCAAGGATCGACTCAGACGGCTCCACGTCGCCGGTGTGGGGCTGCCGGCCTTCGAGGCGGTCAGCCAGGGCGGAAAGCTGCGCGGCCCACTGGCGAACCGTGGCGACAACCTGGGGCTGCACGGGTCCATCGCGGCCGTCGAGCCAGCTCTCGCTGAGGCCAATTTCCTCTTCGGCCGCGACGGACAGTTCCAGTCTCCACTGGTGGCCTGCGGCGCCCGGGTCGCCGTCGACCGTGACGTCGGGGGCGTACTCGATCTTGACGGCGCCGGCGGTGGCCCGGGTCAACCGATCGGCAAGATCATCGTGGCGGGTACGGGGTCGAGATAGGGTAGACACGCTACACACCTCCTCAAGAAAGGCCGCGGGCCCGGCTTCCCGTTGCAAAGCGGTCGAGGACCGCCGGAGTCCCGTTGCTACCCGCCCTATGGCGGATCGTCGCTTCGGTGTTCCACGAAAAGCCGGGCCCACGGTCTGGCACATGACAAGAATCCTCGATAGGGTTTGCAGCCCTCGGTCGCGTCGTGCCGATCACTCGCGATCGCCACCAATATCATCCGCGGCCCGGCCCCTGTCAAGCCCGAGTCAACCCGTGGTTGACGTTGCCCCTGGGCAACATCCGGCCTTGCCATCCGGTGGAACCGCCTTCCTTTTGCCAGCGGTGAGACTGCATCCTCTCGATGCCGAGATCTTCAAGCAGCACGGGAGGAATAACGGTTGCATCCTGCAACCCTTTTTTGATCGGCCTGCCGTTCTGCTTCTCCATCTCCCGCAGCAGCTCGCCGGCCTGGCGGTGCGTCAGGCGTTGAAACATCCCAACGGCGCCAAACTATCGGACAACCAGATTGCCGAGCATGTCGGGGTGGACCACAAAACGGTGGCCAAGTACCGCGACGAACTCGACTTGGGAAATTCCCAAGTCAGGACGGGTCGCGACGGCCGCATCATCGACACCAGCAAGATTGGCACCACGAAGGCGTTGGAGAAGGAACTGGAATCGACTTGTCAAATTGACAAGTCACCCGCCCGCACAGGCCGCGACGGCCGCATCATCGCGCGCTGGCTGGTCGCGAGAGTCGCCTTTGTCCCGTCCCGGTAATTTTTCCGGAACCGGCGTTTTGTCTCCCTGCTTCAACGTCGCGGTCTGCCGGTCGTAGAACTCGCGGGCACCAGAATGCCTCAGGAACGCCTCGGAGGGCCCCTGACGACTCAGGAGTCGACCATGGCCCTCGGATCGCACGACGCGAAGCGTCAGAGCGTCCACCATTCTGCCGCTGACGCCGACGGCCTTGCCGGCCTGGTCGCGAGACTGGCCGATAGGGTCAGGTAATTTTTCCTTACCCGATTTTCCCTTGGCCTTCTCGCTCTTCTTGTCGCCGCCGCCCTCGCTCATTCGTTCCTTGGCCTGCCGGTCGTAGAATCGGGCTCGAGGATCGAAAACCGCCCCGGCTCGCCGGTAGCCCAGCGAACAACCGGGGCGGCCTAAACAGACATGCGCGATGAAAAGCCCACCGCCGGCCAGGAATGAGCGAAAAACCGACCGACGGCGGGCGCCGACATGGATCATCACGATTTGAGGCAAACCTCTGCCTCGACTGGCTCGGCCCAATCCTGCACGGTGATCTTCAAAAATCGCGCGGTCGCGCACTCCGCGGGGATCGGAACAAATAACGGCGCGTCGGTCGGATCGACGCTCAGCGCCACTGGGTCGCCGGCCGCGTCGAGCACCGCCGCGAACGGGCCATCCTCGTTGGCCGCGCCGTAAAATTCCAACCCGGCAATCCGGCATTGCGGCAAAACAATCGCACCCGACCCCGACCGCGAAAAGTCGATAATTGCGGTCGTGTCTAGCGAGTCTGTCAAAGCAATCTCGCCGGCAAGGGATCGCCGGTCTCCCTCGTTCAACCGATGCGAGTAAACGGGAGTGGTAGTCATTGAAAAGTCTCCTATCGAAAATCGGGAAGTCGAAAAACACTCAACTGGTCAACCGGGAACGTAGTAGTCGACCATTGTCGCCATGGTCTTGAAATGCTCAGTCTCGGCGGTTTCCAGCCGCGCGATTTCTCGACGTAGCTTTTCGATCTCGGCCGCGACCGGGCCGTCCAGGTACGCTTTCCATGCCAGCCGGTCGAGACTATCGGGAGTCACCTCGATTTGCGAGCCGTAGGGCGGTCGCGTAGTCTCGCGGAGCAAACCGAACGCTCGCAGCCGGCTGTACGGATCCGGGCCGAAGTCGGCGAGTCCTTCGACGTAGCTGGCGACGGTCGCCAGATCCTTGCCGCCGGAATATCCTCCGGGGACCATCTTCCGCTGGGACACGTCCAGCGCGGCGAGTCCTTCGAGGACGGAAAGCCGATTACGCGCCGCCTCCAAGCGGTGACCATCTCCTGCGCTCCAACGCCTCTCGAACTGCTGAAGCCGATCGGCCACGAACGGGGGCAGAATACTCGACTGCCGCAACTTGCGCAGCGCGGCCTGCCGGTGATCGCTGGCGGTGCGGGCCGTAGAAGCAGCCGCGGTCAACTCGGATCGCTCTGTCTGCAGGCGGGCGATGGCCTGGTCGATCTCTTGCGAACGCGCCGCAAGTGTCGCTTCGGCCGCGCTCGCCGCCTCGAGCGCCGCTTGTCGCTCGGCGGCAGAACCCGCTTTCGCCTGTAGCTGGCGAACCGCTTTGATGCGGCTCGTCTCAGTATGGAGCCATCGGTCGAACGCCGCGCAGATCGGCCGTTGTCTCGCGGAACAACCGCGGGACCGACACGACGGAGAACGGCAAGTTCGCCGTCGCTCAAGGTTGCGCCGTCGGCCAGGCGGCAGAAGATGTTTTCGGCCGCATGGGACAGCCGCTCTGCCTCCGCGCCGATCTCCGCAATCTCGCCCTCGGACACGTCCAGGGCAGATGCCGGTACGGCCGCTGGGGTCGCCGGCTCGGCTTTGGTCGCCGCGGCCGGAGGATCGGCAAGCGCCGTCGCCGTTGGGCGAACCGCGCCGGGAAGACTTGGTTTTTTTGCCATGGGAAATTTCCTTTCGTGAAGTGAAGTCGGAAAATCAATTCAGCGCGTCGGCAGGCTGTCGCGCATCGCGGCCGCGCGGTCGGCCAGGTCAGGCCGCGGGCGGGTGCCGCGCGCGGGGTGATCCTGATTCGCCTCTGCGTGCAATTTCGCCCGCAGGTCCGCGCTATCGCGCAGGACACGCCGCCGTGCTTCGTGCTCCGTAACGCCCTCCTGAGCCACGATATGACCGGCCAAGACGGCAATGGTTTCTTCAGCCGATCGGAACGCCGCCGGCCTCGATGTCGGCGCAGGCGTGCCGGCCGTCGAAGATCGCTCGGCATCTCGGCGCGCCCAGTATTCGGTACGCGACTCGCCCGGCGCTGGTCCGTCGTCCGCGTGTCCTCCCTTGGGCGAGATGCCCAACCAACGGTCGACGGCCTCGGAGTCGAAAGCCATTCCGTCGCCCGATAGCCGGGTGCCCTTCAGCTTCCGCTCGGCAACCGCCCGATCAATGGCGCTCTGAGGAACGCCGCGTGCAACCAACTCTCTGTTAGTAATCCAAGACATATTCACTCTCCACGTCAAAAGGTGTTCCGCCCACATCGGGCGAAGAAAATAGAATCATCCCCGCCGGCCACGAAACGGGCTTGGGGGGCCGTGCTCTCGGTTGTGCGCCTCGACGAACGCCGCGTGCAGCTCGGGGCGCTCGCGAACAATCGCGCGAATCGCGTCCGCCTTGCTTGAGCCAAGCCGCTGCTTGGCGTCGATAGCCTCCCGAAACGAAACCGCCGCATCGTTGCCGTCAACAGCACCGCTGCCAAGCGGCGAAACGCCTGGTCGTCTGTGCGTCATCGTACCTCCTTGGAAAAAGAACTCCGGCCGGACAACCCGGCCTGCTGGTCTACCAATCGCCGCCGATGGGCGAACGCCGCCATGCCGCCCACGATGCGCTGTGCGTCCTCGACGGTCATCCGGTCCAGTTCATCGTCGGACAGGCCCGGCCGGTAATCCGGTGCGAATCGCTCAAGCTCGGCAACGCTCATCAGTTCAGTTAGCGGCCATTCGGCCGTAGGTTCAAGAATCATGGTTCCCCCTCAAGATTTGGGCATGTTGATTTTGATTTCCGTCAGCTTCCCGTTCGCACCGCGAACGCATAACGCGTATCTGTCAGGGTCCGCCACCAGCGTCTGACAGTGCGCCTGCATGGACCACCAGAGATCATGAATGAACGTCTGCGAACCAGGCCATCGCCTGCCGGCCGTGACGGCTCCGCGTCTGGCAACGCTCGCCATCGCTCCCAAGATCACCTGCACATTTTCGACCGGAACCACCTCGCCGGCCCGCGCCTGTAGTTCCAACTCTTCACGCGATGCCCTCGCGGCGCGGTATCGCTCCAGGGCGGGACTGCTGCCGCCAGCAAGCAACGGGTCGGGGTCGGTCGAGTCCCGCTCGATGTACCACTCCACCAGATCATGAGCGTTGTACGTGCCATCTTGATTCCGCGGGGCGTCCTTCCAGGTGCGGACGGTACGCGGCTCGACGCCAAGCAACCAGGCGGCAGCCGTCTGAGGAAGCGAGCGTAGGGCGTCATGCCGGGGCCGCGGGCGTTTTTTGCTCATCGTCGAGAGGAAGGGAAATTAGGGTTTTGGGTGGTGTGTGAAAAAAAGTCCGGCCATGGTTCGGTGCAACCGCGTGGGGCTCCCGGGCGCAAAGGACCCAAGACCGGGGGGCCGATGATCTCCACCAGCGTTGGCCGAGGTGTGTCGTCGACCTCGCCGCGGTCGATCGCTGCCAACGTCTCGGAGTCGGGCAACTGTGCCCAGATCGGTGGCCAGCGGCTTGCGTCGTCGGGCTTTGCGGAACAACGTCTGTTGTTTACTCACGATCGTTGCCTCCGGTCCGGCCCACTTAGTTTGAAGACTGTTCCACATGTCAGCCGGCTCATGATCCGATCGTCGTACAATCCCGCAAGCTGGCTTGGCGACAGGTTGCTGATGTAGATTCCGACGCGGTTATGCTGTTGCTCCCGAACGTCCAGCACGCGTTGCAACGTACTGCATTGCAGATCTCCGATGTTGGCACGCGAACCGATTTCGTCGAGCACCAACAAGATGCCCTCGTTGACGTGTCGCCACTCGTCAGTGTCCCGGTTACGAATGACGGCCGTACAAAGGTTTTCGAGTGTCATGTACGCTGGATTCGGCACGCGGAAGCAGTCGATACAACTCTCAGGGTCCTTTGGCGCTTCAAAAACCACGTCGCACAGAGCCAGGGCTCCACGGGTTTTCCCCGTGCCCACAGCTCCAAACAGCAAAAGTGGCCACGGGGCCTTGCCGCGGACCAGGCGGCCGAACACGTCTCGCAGCGCCGCATCTACTTCAGGCATCGACCGGGGTAGGTTCTTCAGTAGCCGCCGCTGCGCCGGTGCGAGCGGGAGTGATCGCAGACCCTCCGGTTCGGTCGGACGGTCTTGATCGGAGCCTTGAGTGAGCAAAGCCCACTGCGCGTCTACGTCGCCGGCTGCGGCGAGTTTTCGCAGATCGTCAGTTTGCATGGCCGTCTCCGTTTTTGCCGGGTGCGCAGACTCCGCCGGTTTCGTCCCCGTCGAAGCGGCTGTAATCGTTGCCCCTGGGGCGGGCGCTACTCGCCTGGGAGGCGGTCGGCTTGCGACTGGCATTGCGCTTCAGGGTAAGCTGGCTCCACTTTTCACGGAGCTTGCCAGGGCTGAGGATGTTGCTACACCAGAAGTCGTTTTGGTTTGCCCACGCGAACAATTCCCGAATCTCCTCGTCAGTTTTGCCGTCTCGCTGGCGCGTCAGGCGGATGTCGTTGGCCCAGCTATCGAGATTCGGAGTCTTAAAGGTCTGGTCGAGGTCCCTGATCCTCTCGAACATCCACTCCGCAGTCGCCCGATCCGCCAGGTCGAACCGCAAGGTTCGACGAGAAGGTTTTCCTTCAGGGCAGTTCACTGGGGGAAGTTCATTTGGGGGAAGTTCTATTAAGGGAAGTTCCGGTTCTGTGGTGGACCTTGCAAGGTCCATTCTGGAACCTTGGTTGGTCCATTCTGGAACCTTGCTTGGTTCTGTGGTGCCACTATCCTTCGGGGGACGCGGTTCTGTGGTGCCACTATTCGGCTGGGTGGTGAGGGTGTAGACGTTCATGCAACGTCCGCCGGCTTTCCGTGGGACCTGGTTGACGGTCAGAAGCCCGGCCGCTTTCAATGCGGCCACACCACGCAGCGTCTTGGATTTCCCAAGTCGGCCCTCTTCGGCAATCGTGCCGATCGACGGCCAGCATACGCCGGTGTCGTTGTCGGCGTGCTTGAACAGAATCAAGCCCACGGCAGCGCCTCCGTGTCCGATCGTCGGCAGAGCGGCCGTCAGTGATCGGATCCACGCGAGCGGTTGGAAGATGCCGTCGCCGGTCGGAGCCATCAGTCGTCGCCCTCCCATCGCAGCCGCTCGGTCTGCGCCTCCAACCAGTCGATCACGGCCACGGCCCCGTACAGGTCGACCAAAGCGTCGATCCGCTCTTGCACGTCGACGTACATACCCCTTTCCTTGGCTACCCACACCTTGCGTGACTCTGCAAGAACGGCATCCTGGTCGAACGGCTCGCGAGTCACCTCGATTGGCGCGGCCGCGGCGTCCCCATCGGCATCCTGGTGGCCGTCGTCTGGGGCGTCAGGTTCCCGATACGGCTCGTTGTCGGCCACCCAGAGGTCCACCACTTCACTTAGTTGGTCGACCACCAGATCGTCGCCGAATTTGTCGAGGGCATCGGCAAAGCAACCTTCTCGCTGATCTTCGGGCAGTCGCCGCAGTTCTTCTGCGATCAGGTTCTCCGCGGAAGGCGAAGAAGATCTCCGATCAGTCGCCTGCATGATCGCCCGTTGGATCGCGATTTCACCCCGCTTCACGATCGTCGTCTGCTTCTTTTTCTCGGGAACCGCGTCGACCAACTTGGCTGCCAGGCTGACGGCAATCTCGCCGATCTCGCATTGCTCGATGAGGTAGGCAGAGCCGTTGCGGAGCACGTCGAGGGCGCGGAAGACGGAGGCACGGCCCACGCCGAAAAGGTCCGCTGCTTGCTCGGCGGCGAGTGAGGGTGCATCATTTGATACCCCCTGTTTCGTATGCTGGTTGGCTCCAACCGGCAGTCCCGCCAGTTTCGCCGCACACATCGCCCGCTGGCTGGTCAGTAAATGCCGCCGGTGCAGGTTCGCCGACAGCACGTAGGCCACCGGGTCTGTGTCTTCGTCGAGCTCCGCCTCCATCGGCTCAATCCCGAGTTCCTTGCACGCCTTCAGGCGGTTGCGGCCGTCGAGCAGTTGGCCGCGATAGTTGACGATCGGCTCGCGGACCCCGTTGGCGAAAATGTCTGCCTTCAGCGCCTCGTAAGCCGGCCCATCGAGCATCGGAAAGATGTTGGCGGCGGGATGTACTTTCGTGGTCACGATCTCGCCTCCCGGTCCGCGCACCGGACGGCGCCGTCGACCACCTCGAGCGCGGGCCCCAGATGTTGTGGACCGTCCCAGCGGACGCGATCGCACGGCGCGACGTGGCCCTCGTTGGCGGCCTCGTCGTCGAGGTGGGCACACCATCGGCAGATGATTTCGAGCCCCGGGCGGGGCGGGAAGAGTTGCCGAGATTCGGCAGATGCGGTATCCTTACCCATGTGCATTCTCCTTGCCCGGCGGCTGGCGACCGACCGGGCTTTTTTCGTGCGCTGTCAAACGTATTGCTTCACTCCGGCCATATTGTTCCGTCGCCTTGCCCTTGGCACCGGGGTCTGCACGGCCAGCAGTCGGCGGTAGTCGGCCAGATCGTCAGCGGTGATCCTGTACCGCGGCCGACTCGCACCAGGGCGGCGAACGTCGATAGCTCGCAGACGGCCGCTCTTGATCGCTGCCAGGACGCTATGCACGTCGACGCGCAGGTGGGCGGCTATCTCGGAGGGCACGTAGCTGGGGGGCAGCGGCGGGCGGGTCACGATTGCGACACCTCCCGTACCTTGGCACGTTGCTCGGACAGACGGAGCATTTGCCGCAAGAGCTGCCGCTCGCGCAGATTCTCAGCGATTCGCTCCCGGATTTTCTCCGGGTCGGGAATCTGCTCAGTGAATCTCTTGATCGCTTCGTTTGCGGTCACGAAAAAACCCTCGTCAAACAAGACTCGAAAGCAAGTCTGAGTCAAAGTATGACGAGGGAAGGTGACAGAATAAGGTACAGAACTGTACCTATTTTGCTTAGGGTGTTTCGAGGGTCAACCGCCGCTTTGATGATGAAACCGTGATAGACACGGGCAAGTTTTCCTCGCAGAGCTTTCGGTTGGCTCGCTTGACGGCCTGCTTTATCGCGTCGTCGCTCGGCACGTCCTGGAATGCTCGGGGGATCATGGCGATGGTGTCATAGCTCGCCGTCTTTTCACGCCAGAGGTATTCGACGATACGGCCTTGTTGCGGCGTCAGGGTGTCCAACACCTTCTCGCGTAACGATTCATTGACGTTGGGAGATCGGCCAATAATCCCGGCCAGCAATTCGATGGCTTTGCGCGATTCCTTCCGCCATCCATCGCCAGCTTGCCCCCAGGTGCTTCGCTGCGATTCCAGCGCGGTGATAGCGTCAGCCAAAGGCTGCGGTGCCGTGCGGTTTCTCGTTGCGTTCTGCGCAAGAGTAAGAGCCGTGCAGAACGATCCCCACGGTTCGGTGTGAACGCCCGACAGAGCAGTTGGGACAGCCGCGGCTTTTTCCACGGCTTGCAGCAGGTGCTTTGCGAGAAATTGCACCTCATTGGAGCTTAGTTCGCGTTGCATAAGAGCCCATCCTTTCGTCCGGGCCGGCGGGGCTGGCGTCAGGAAGGATGGAACCCAACGCACAGCCCAGCCGCTTCGGCCCACGTCGTAGCTATCGACGTAGGCCACCCGGCATAGAGTGATTCTACCCAGCGAACAGCCGCAGTCGAGGTCTATCTTCCGCCTCGGGTGCCGTCGGCTTTGCCGCTCGGGGCTTCCGTTGGCGCCGGGGCTGTTTCGCGTCGTCGCCGTCGCCGTCCAGCTCCGGCGGCCAGAGCCACTGGCGGACGCAATCGGCAACCGCTTCCAGTCGCTCGTCGGCAATGTCGTGGCGGTAGTCTGTTCCCATGCCGGGCGAAACATGGCCCATGGCGAAGTCCACCGCAACCTGATCTCGGCACCCGCCCGCAACGGTCTCAAACGAGTGCCTCAGCGAATAGAACGAAAGCCCCTTCCGGTCGATCCCCGCCTTTTTCATCAGCGTCCGAAACGCCCCGAAAACCCGGTCCCGCCAGATGTCTCCTTCCAGCCCCACGAACCGCCTTCCGGTCTTCCGGTAAATGAACACCAGCCCCGCATCGCCAGGATCCTTGGGTTCGGGCCGGAGGGCGATAGCTGCCCTGAGTGCCGCCACCGTTTCCTCCCACAGCTTCCCACGCCTCGGCTCTTGCGTTTTGGGGCGGGTGTGGGAATGCCAGCCCTTGTCGAGGTCGAGGGCCGTCAGCGGCAACGTGCCGATGTCATGGTTGCCCATGCCGCAGTTGATGCCCAGCAGGATCCACGCCTTCTCGATCGGATCGGCTACCTTGAGTAGCGAGCGGATTTCCTCAGCGGTGAACGGCTGCCGCCCCCCGTTCCCGTTTTGCTGGCGCCGGATCGCGCGTTTCGACGGGGCTGCCATCGCATCGCCGTATCGGACAGGCTTGTCGATCAGTTCATTCCGGTAGGCAAAATTGAAAACCGCCCGAACCCGCTCGATTTCCGTTTTGCGAGACATTGGGGCCTGAGTCTTCGCCAGGTGGGCAACGAGCTTTTGGAAGTCTACCGGCTGTAAACTTTCCACCGGTGTCTTCCTACCGAACACCTCCACCAGCCGGGGGCACGTCGTTTTGAGGAAATACAGGAACGTCGAACGTTTGATGTCCCCGGAATCGGCTTGCTGTTCCTTGCGCTGCAGGAACACGTTGCAGAGCTGTTCGACGGTCAGCAGCCCCTTTGCACTTCGCGGCACACGTCCTGCATACCAGTCGTCTTTCTCATCGGTGTACTTCAGGAGTGCGGCCTCGCCCTTGGGATCGTCCGCCCATGATCCAAAGTAGCGATGGGTGCCTTTGATTTTTCGGCACCATAACCCATTATCGTGCGGGAAGAGCGGGAAGTCTTCGCGGGGCTTCGGGGGCTTTTGCGGCTTGGCAGAGTGCTTACCGCGGGTAGAATTGCTTTTGGCCATGTTACCTCCCTTTCAGGTACGGGCCCGGGCTTCCAGGTGTTCCAAGCACCTCGGGAGCCCATCTTTTTGCACCCACCACTTACGGTAGCGGTGTCTTTTGGGTGTCGTTTCATCCTAGCAAAACCCGTAAGTCTGTCAACCATTGGTGTTTGCGGCGATAGAATTTTCTTTGCGCCCAAGTTCGGCGATTTCTCAGAACCGAGGGCGTTTGGGCACCATTTTCGCTTCTGGGTGGAGGGCGGCGATTTCCGGCCGCGTGAGCCCTCGCTAGCCGGCACGTATGAAGTCGCCGGCGTGTAGGCAGACCGATCTTACGTCGAGGAGGGTGTGGCCACCAAGTCTGCGATTTCTCAGAACGTAGGGCATTGGGTGGCCACGCGCTTCTGGGTGGGAAGGTCGCCGATATGCGGCCGACGCGAGGCTTTGCCAGCAACGCTCGGGGGAGTGTCGCTGCGAAATAGCGGGCGGGAGCGAACTGCCGTAGGGAAGGTGCAGTTGCTGCGAGAGGCTGAAACCGAATTGTCGAAGATCTGCGAACGAGGAGGCCGTCGATGCCGCTGGACCTGCCCCGTGGGCAAATATGATCATTTGTCCATGTGTCAGTATGATCGATGCGGCGGGACCTGTCAATAGGCGTTTTTCGGCCAAGAAAAAAAATATTTGGAGGTTGGGAGGGGGAGTGCCGGAAAGACGGATGACAGTGGAGTACCAGCCTTACCCTTCGGTTGGTGATGCGAGGCCCAGATCGCCCAGCGAAGCGGCTTTGCCGATCTTCAAGATCAGCCGGCGCAACTCATCCGCCGGCAACCGTTCCAGGTGCTGCCGAACCGCCTCCGACACGGGGCCAAACCGGTCTTCGATCAGCAAGCAGATCACTTCGACCAGTTCCACCCGTTCTTTCTCGATTCCTTTCTCGATTCCTTTCTCGATTCCTCTTTCGTAGATCGTCTGATTCATGGCGCGTACTCCCGCGTAGGATTCCGACTGCAATAGCTTCTCAAACTGGCGGTGTTGCTCTTCATCCAGCGGCAGATAGGCTTGCACGCAGTCGCCCAGCAGGAACCGTTTCTGCTCGCTCAACGGGGCGTCCGCCAAGCGCCGCAACGCCTCAGCGCCGAGCCAAGCCACCCGCTCGGGCGGGATGTTCATCAGAGCGGAGAGAGCAACGCCCAGCCAGTTATCTCCCTGTACGTATTCTACCGCGTCCAGCGCCGGCAGGCCGACGTAGAGGTACTGGAACCGGTCGATTTCCAGGCCCCAGAGTTCCTCCACGTAGCAGTCGACACCGACGCCGTCCAGCCCGACTTTCAAGTAAATCACGATCGGCAGCACCGGCAACTGGTACTTATCGCGGAGGAAATGATAGTAATAGGGCAGGCGTGGTTTGAGCCTTGTGGTACGGTCCGGCGCCTCGACTTCGATATGGATCAACAGAAGCGAGGCGGTCACCGGGGGCTCGTCCGGCACGAGGATGGGCACCTGCGCGAGCAGGTCTATCTCGTGCCGCGAGCCCTCGGGGGGGTCGGGATAGAGTTCCTTCTCCAACCAGTGCACCGCCGACAGGTCCAGACGCGCGGCCCAGCGGGCGAAGAACAGCCGCAGGAAGTCGGCGAAGAACTCCCGGATCAGGGTCTTGAAGCGTTGATCGTGGTCCATACCTCTGAGAATGAGGGACACGGGGTGTGCTGTCAAGACAATCGCGGGCCTCGTTACCCTAAGAGGAGACTGGGTTTCGACCCACAATCGCAAGCAGTGATGGAGCAGGACAGACCTTGGCGGGCACACCGACCGCAGCCGCGCGAGCAGGGCCACCCAGCCAGAACCACACCGACCGCAGCTGCGCGAGCAGGGCCACGCCGCCAGTAGATCGCACCCACCATCAGAAAGAAGATCATGATGCGATTGATCCCGTAGTCCTCGAGCGTCTGCTTGAGCGGCTCGGTGCTGAGAATGGTGATCAGGAAGATGACCACAAAGATAAACGGGATCGAGCAGAGAACGTCGATGATGCGCATCATGAGATTGCCCACGGAGCCGCCGAGATACCCTGCAACCGCTCCGTAAGAAACGCCGATTACCAGCGAAACCAATGTCGCCACCAGGCCGACCGCCAGCGAAATCCTCGCTCCCCAGCACAACCGCGCGAGCAGGGCCACCCCGCCACACCGACCGCAACGGCGCAAGCAGGGCCACCCCGCCGCGAGAAGGTGAGGAAGTGGGCATCCCCCGGCTCATTGTAGTGCTTGACGGTTTTGCGATGCGGCTTACCCACGGCGGCGGTCTCGCTTCAAACAGAGTCGAACGGCCTGTCATCTTCCGGACATTCTGGTCGAAGCACGAAGTGCTGACAAGGTTCGGCGATGGCAAATCGCATCAGCGACGAACGAGGCGCATGTGTCCTCTGTGTGCCACTGCTTGCGATTGAATCGACTCTCCATACAAGAACGGCTTACTACAATCGCAAGCAGTGCGGAACCGCCGTTGGACGCCGCCTCCGGTCTCAGTTCCCCGGCATTGCGACTAATCTGCTGGGATAGTGAATCAATCGATGCGCAGACACTGCTTGGCGTTGTGGTAAGCTGAGTTCAAATGGACGACATGTTCAACGCCAAGCAGTGCCACACCGACCGCAGCCGCACCGCGTCGACATAAGCAGGGGCACCCCGGCCTCACGTATTCTGTCGAAGGCGGCCCGCAACCGCAAGCCTCGTTCGCCGACTCGCACGAGTGTTAACCGGCCATATCCGTGTGTGGTGTGCCAGTGCTTGCGATTGAATCGATTCTCCATACAAGAGCGGCTTACTACAATCGCAAGCAGTGCGGAAGCGCCGTTGGACGCAGCCTCCGGTCTTGATCCCCCGGCGTTGCGTCTGATCTGCTGGGATGGTGAATCAATCGGTACGCCGACACTGCTTGGCGTTGTGGTAAGCTGAGTTCAAATGGGCGACACGTTCAACGCCAAGCAGTGCCACACCGATCGCAGCGCACCGCGTCGACATAAGCAGGGGCACCCCGGCAGTGCCACCCCGCCAACGCGATCAACCAAGCAGGGCCACCCCGCCACTCGATGCGCCGGCAGATTGGGTGGCGCGCGTCAATCAGGCCGACCACGAAAACCAGTTGCTGTCGCTGCGAAAGAGCGTACAACGAGGCCGCCCCTTCGGCACTCCGGACTGGCAGAAACGGATTGCCGAACGTCTGGGCTTGGAATCGGCCTATCGTCCCAGCGGACGGCCGAGGAGGGCCGGCAATCGCGAAGAGATCTCCGATGCATGTGGCTGCAGAATACTGCAAAATCCCCTATTTTACCAATATCGGACCTGTCTCGCTTTCCTCCCTCCAACCCGGGAACACCTTGACGAGGTGCTCCGCTTCGGTACTAACCGTCGGCAGCTACGGCCCGGCTCCGCTCGGGCCTCCGCACGCCGCCGGTTCGACCTCCGCTTACTCGTCCGCCAAAACTGCGACCAGCCGGAAGCCGATGCGGACGTCCCGGCCCTGCGACACGCCGTTGTTTCGATAGGCTGACCGGCAGTACGCCGCGTGGTGGTCCCAGGAACCGCCGCGAAAGTACTTCCAGTCTTTAGCTGGACCGCTGAGATCGTTCGGTGGCGATTGCGAGTTGGAGTCCGTTGTGCAATGATCCGCACACCATTCCCACACGTTCCCGTACATGTCGTGGAGACTCCAACCATTCGGCTTCAACTGACCCACGGGGTGCGTCTTGTGGCCCGAGTTCCTGAGGGACCATCCATATTCATCAAGCGTTCCCTCGCTGTCTCCGCAGTACCATGCCGTGGTCGTGCCCGCACGGCACGCGTATTCCCACTGCGATTCGGTAGGCAAGATAAACACCGTTCCCACCTTTTTTGACAGCCATTTGCAGAACGCCATCGCATCGTTCCACGATACGTTCACCACCGGGTGCTCGTCGGTCTGCTCAAAACCTGGGGCACCATTCCAAACGAACCGCGGATGTTGAACCCACTGGCCATCGACCAAACCTCGGCCACCTTTGCCGTCCCTCTCGGCGTCCGTCTTGTACCCCGTCTGGTCAACGAACTGGCGAAACTGGCGCACGGTGACTTCGTGCCGGCCCAACCGAAACGCCCGAGTGATCCGCACACGATGCTGCGGCCCTTCTGCATGAATCCGCTCGATGGCCACCTGGTGGCCTGCCGACCTCACCTCTTCCAGGAAGCGTGCCCGCTCCTCCACCGGCGAACCCATCACGAACTCGCCCGGCGGGATGAGCACCATCGTTAACTTCACAGCGCCACCCAAATCCACCTCTTGCTCGGCCGGCTGCTCCAGGTAATCGGCCCAGGCCTGCTGGTGCTTTTTCGCTGTGGCGGCGTCAAACGGCGAAATGGCCGGCGCCGGCGGTTGTTTCTCGGAAGGAGCGGCGGACGAGGCGTCATTGGTACCCTCGGCCCTATCGTTCGCGCGGTCCCCTCGCAGTGGGTTTGCCCCGTGCGGCCGAGGACTCAACGCCAGTCCAAGGAAAAGAACCACTGCCACGATAGCACCCCCAGCGGCGAGCACCATCATGGGCCTGCGAATGACCGAAGCAATCGCCCTCTGCACTCTGAGGCGGAACCTCTTCTCTCGTCCTATAGAAAAATGCGGTGGCGGTTCATGTGGCCGGGTCAGGACTGGTTGTGCAACTGTTTGGAGAAAACTGACCAACGCTGCATCGGATGTCGAGTGGTTCGCGAGCGACGCTTCCTCGAGCTTCCGCTGCAGGTACTCTGTCAGGCCCGCAGCCAATTCCGCCATACTTGCGTATCGCTGATCGATGCGTTTGGCCATCGCCTTTCGGCAGATTTCGGCCAACTGTGGGCTCACTTCCGGCCGGAGCGATTCTACTGGTTCCGGCTCCTTGATGAGGAGCTGACCGATGACCGATGCGGGCGGTCCGTCAAACGGCAGTCGGCCAGTGAGCAACTGATAGAGGATCACTCCGAGGCTGTAAACGTCCGCTGCAGGCCCGATCGACTCCGGTGTTTCCACTTGCTCAGGCGACATGAATGCCGCCGTGCCCAGGATCGCACCTGTTTTTGTCAGGTGGTCCTCGTCCGCGCCCACGCGCTTAGCCAAGCCGAAGTCCATGATCACCGGCTCACGCTGGCGGTCGATGAGGATGTTTGAAGGCTTCAGATCACGGTGGAGGATTCCCTGACGGTGGGCCTCGTCGAGTGCCAAGGCAAGCTTTCGCACCAGAATGGCAACCTGCCGCTCCGGTAGGGGCTTGTCCGGGCGGATCAGCTCGGCCAGCGTGCGGCCCTCGATGTAGGCCATCGTCAGGTAGTGCAGCCCCTCGCTCTGCCCCACGTCGTGAACGGTGCAGATGTTGCGGTGCTGCAGGGTGGCTGCCGCCTGAGCCTCGCGGTAGAAACGCTGAATGACCTCCGGCCGTTCGTTTGCGGCGAATTTAGGTATCTTGAGGGCCACTCGCCGCTTGAGCTGAGTGTCATCCGCCAGGTAGACGCTGCCCATCCCCCCTTCGCCGAGTTTACGCAAGATCCGGTAGCGGCCGATTTGCTGGGGTATTCCCGGTGCTGCCTCGCCCGAAGAGAGTGGGGGTGTTGATTCCGGGCTCCGGCGGGTTTCCGGGCTCTGATTTCCGCGGTCCGGAGTTGAAGGGACGGGCTTCGGCTGGCCGGGCATGGCGAGCGGTCTTCAGGTTCTTCTCGATGCGTCGACGGGCATTGTCGGCTGGCCAACTTAACGCGCCGGAACTGGGCAGTCAAGCCATGCGAGGGGGGCAGCCGCGGACTTGCCCCGCGGACGGCGAGCAGCTAAACTGGCCAAGCAAGCTGTTTCAGGTGCCAGAGAAGGGATTTGGAAGTCGACTAAGATGGACGAACCAACTACAGAACTCGTTGGGCGTTGGCGTTTGGGCGACGAAGCGGCGGCCACCGAACTGTACGAGCGATATATCGAGCGGCTTCTCGGCATGGTGAGCACGCAACTGTCGCCAAAGTACTGGGCGTCGATCGGAGCCGACGACCTTTGCCAGTCGGCGATGAAGTCGATGCTACGCCGCGTTCGTCAGGGGCACTTCGTTTTCGAGAACGACGTCGCCGTCTGGAAGTTGTTGGTCACGATTGCGCTCAACAAGTTGAGAAACAAGCTTAAGAGGCCGGTGGCGGTCAGCGGGCACGGCGAAGACGGTAGAAGGTTTCTTCTCGACTGCTTGAGCCGCGAACCTGGTCTGGCCGAAGCCTTGGAGTTCCAGGATCTGTGGGAAGAAATCTGCGGGCACATCTCGGAGGCGGAGCAGGAGTTTCTCCGGTTGCGGATGGAGGGGTACAAGCAGAAAGAAATCGCTGAGGAAACCGGCATCCCGACCCGAACTCTTCGCCGATTCCCCTCGCGGATCTGCGCCAAGGTGGCGCACCTGTTCGCAATGGACGCTCCATCCGACGACAATTCGCCGGCGGGCTAAGTGCTGCGCGGCAACTGCGGCCGAAGTTGCGACTGTTGAAGTGCCTGGTCGCCAACTGGGGGACGCAGCCGTGGTTGCTCGATCAGTGCCGCCTGTGCCATCGGGGTCCTTGCGTCAAGGCTCTTCTGTTGAACACTTCAGCATTAGCGGAACGAAGTCAGAAGCTGGCTGCGTTGCGATTCCAAGCCAACGGGAAGGTAACGTTCGGACAGGTCCAAAAGCACCTTTTTCGGCACGTGCTGTTCCATACTGACCAGGAAGTCGCGATCGACGGAATCGCTCGGCTTCACTTTGAATTGCCAGCGGTGCCGCGATTCCAGGTCCAGGCGGACCGTATCCCTGGTTTCGATATACCTTTGCCAGGCGTCGAACAGGCACCTTCTAAGTTCAGCCTCATGCATGCGAAACGCTATGGGATTGGTGCGGACGTAGCCTGACTCTCCGAGTCGGGTCGATCGGGCCTATCAATACTACCCGACTCGGAGAGTCAGGCTACGAAGATTCGCGCACGACGCGCAGATGGTACGAACAAAGACTCTAACCGATAAATGGTACGTATGTACACTATATTTCCACACCTGTACACCACACGCGGGCCGGTTCGCCTTCCGCTACGGCTTGAGGGGACATCTACGGCTTCGCTCCGCTACGCCTCCGTGTCCCCTCAGCCTCCGATACAGGCTCCCGCGGCCCACTTGCACCTGCCCCACTACTTGCCGGACGGAACTAGGGCCACCCGGAAACCCAGGATGCTGATCCGGTACGCCGGCACGATCCCGCCGCGGATCGCCGACCGGCAGACCCCGGCGCCGTTGATCCAACTGCCGCCCCGGTACACCCGGTGCGAGGCCTGAGGAACGCCACTCGGATCCTCCAGCGGGGATCTCCCATAATACCCTTCATCATACCCATCTTGGCACCACTCCCACACGTTGCCGTGCATGTCGTGAAGGCCAAACGCGTTCTCCAGCAACTCGCCGACCGAATGGGGCTTGCCGCCCGAATTCCCATTGAACCACGCGTATTCCTGTAACTTGGCCTCGTCCTCCCCGCAGTGCCAGGGCGTCGTCGTACCCGCTCGGCAGGCGTATTCCCACTGCGCCTCGGTAGGCAACGCGAATTTCATCCTCTGAGCCTTACCATACTCGTTGAGCTTGGCGAGAAACGGCTGAACGTGGTCCCAGCTCACTCGTTCCACAGGTAGGGATGGAGTGTCGGTGAAGCGGGAAGGGTTGTTCCCCATCACCGCCTCCCACTGGGCCTGCGTGATCTCGTACTTGCCCAGAAAGTATGGTCGCGTGATCCGGACCCGATGCTGCGGCCCTTCGGCTGGAATCCGGTCGACCGTCCATCGGTCGCCTGCCGCCCTCGCCTCTTCCAGGAAGCGAATCCGTTCTTCTGCGGGGGAGCCCATCACAAACTCCCCCGGCGGGATCAGCACCATCGTAAGCTTGACATTGCCTGCCAGAGCGACCTCTTGCTCGACGGGCACTCTCAGGTAATCGGCCCACGCCTGCTGATGTTTCCTGGCCCGGGCAGCGTCAAAGGGGGCAATGGCTGCTAGTGGTGGAGCGACCGGTCGCTGCCAATTGGACTCCCCGTGGAATACTTGACGGGGTGAGTCGCCTCCGTGATGCGCTGCGGGATCGATCTGATCCTCTGTCCTGGGAAAGATTGCTTCTCGCGGCAAAGGCGCCAGGGCTAGCCCGAGAAGAACCACTGCCGCCGCAAAACCTCCAGCGGCGAGCACCACCATGGGCCTGCGAACGATCGAAGCAATCGCTCTCTGGACTTTGAGCGTGACTCTCTTCTCTCGCCCTATGAAAAGCTGCGCTGATGGTTCGTGTGGCCGGGTCGGAATTGGCTCTGCAACTGTCTGAAGGAAGCTTGCCAACGCTGCATCGGGTGTCGAGCGGTTCGCGAGCGATGCTCCCGTGGACGCCCGCTGCAGGTACTCGGCCAAGTCTGCGGCCAGTTTCGCCATGCTTGCGTATCGCTCATCGACGCGCTTGGCCATCGCCTTGCGGCAGATTTCGGCCAACTGCGGGCTCACTTCCGGCCGGAGCGATTCTACCGGTTCCGGCTCCTTCATGAGGAGCTGACCGATGACCGATGCGGGCGGTCCGTCAAAAGGCAGTCGTCCGGTGAGCAACTGATAGAGGATCACTCCGAGGCTGTAAACGTCTGCCGCAGGACCGATCGACTCCGGTGTTTCCACCTGCTCAGGCGACATGAATGCCGCCGTGCCCAGGATCTTGCCTGCTTTGGTCAGGTGGTCCTCGTCCGCGCCCACTCGCTTGGCCAAGCCGAAGTCCATGATCACCGGCTCACGATGCCGGTCGATGAGGATGTTCGAGGGCTTCAGATCGCGGTGGAGGATTCCCTGACGGTGGGCCTCGTCGAGTGCCAGGGCAAGCTTTCGCACCAGAATGGCCACTTGCCGCTCCGGCAGCGGCTTGTCCGGGCGGATGAGCTCGGCCAGCGTGCGGCCTTCGATGTAGGCCATCGTCAGGTAGTGCAATCCTTCGGTCTGGCCGACATCGTGAAGCGTGCAAATATTGCGGTGCTGCAGGGTCGCGGCCGCGCGGGCCTCCCGGTAGAAGCGATCGACGACCTCGGGACGCTCCGATTGGGAGAACTTAGGAACCTTGAGGGCCACGGAACGCTGCAGTTCGGTGTCCTCTGCCAAGTAGACGCTGCCCATCCCCCCTTCACCGAGTTTACGTAAGATCCGGTAGCGGCCGATTTGCTGGGGTATTCCCTGCCCTGGCTCGCCGGATGAAAGTGGGGGTGTTGATTCCGAGCCCCCGCGGGTTTCCGGATTCTGAGTTCCGCGGTCCGGAGTTGAAGGGATGGGCTTCGGCTGGCCGGGCATGGCGAGCGGTCTTATGGTCTTCGCGACACGTCAAGCGGAGCTTCGTCGCCGAACTTAACGCGCCGGAACTGGACAGTCAAGTCATGTGAGGGGGCGGGAGCATGTTGTCCTGACATTGCCGACGCTCAACGCTCCGTGACGCAGCAAGGCTCGCTGAGCGACCTTTGCGTCCCCATGTTAGCAATTGCCACCGCGCGGCGTGCAAAAGCGGACATTCTGCGTCACGCCGGGAACACGAAAGAATGCTTACTCTTTGACTGCAGCACTACTGTTTGCCTGAAGCTGCGCGGTAGTCATCAACGAACTTGTCGAAGAACGCGCCAGTGTCATTCCTGAGGGCGCCGATCACCGAGGTGGGAAGTCCACGCCGCAGCAGATCCACGGCAAAAATGCCGAGCGATTTGCGGTGCTCCCAGACTTTTGCTGGGCTATCGTCGAAGCCCATCACGTTCACTTCGGCAGACAGGACCACCTCCGCCATCGTACCGGAAGGTACCGCTTCGATCGCTAAATCCATGATAGCTGTATCGCTGTCCGTGATGGTCGATGCACCCTGAACAAGCGTCAGATCGGCACGTTTCGCCGCTTCGTAAGCCTCCCGCGAGACCATTGTATTGAATTTCCCATGGGGAGCGCGTTCGATCGACTTTACGGTTCGAAAGCCGATCTTCTTAACCCTTTCAAGGGTCGGATTTGTGATCGCTTTGGCTGATACTATCGGATTACTTGGGGCCTTCGTTGTTATCTCCAACTGCTCGTTTTCGGCCGGTGGCTTCGTCTCTGGTTTCACCTTTTGCGCAGCCTCGCTGGGTTTATCACTGATGCGTGTCCAGTTCGTCGTCCGATCTCCGGCATCCCAGACCTGCACCGTATCGCCGCTTGCTGACGCGAGCGGCTGCACTGGGCTCTTTCGCGTGGACATCCATAGGTCATAATCTCCATGTCCGCCGGGGCGCTGAGAATGGAACAATAGCAGTGTGCTGTCACAAGAAAGAGAAGGGCCGCCATCATGCTCACTGCTGTTGATCGTGGCTCCCAAGTTTACCGGCAGCGCGAACTTAGAGTAAATGGAAGATCGTGCTGAAATCCATAAGTCATCCATGCCGAAACCACCACTTCGCCTCGAGCTGAATATCAGAGTCCGCCCATCAACTGAAAGCGTGGGCCACCCGTCAAAACGACTGCAATTCAATGCCGGACCGAGATTTATCGCTGGACCAAAAGGGGCTGCGACAGACGTGCGTTCAGATATCCATAGATCACTCCCTCCAAGACCGCTAGGCCGATCAGAGGCGAAAACGAGCGTCAACCTGTCGGAGGAAATTGCAGGAGCACCTTCAAACGCAGTGGTATTGATGGTTTTGCCCAGGTTCACGGGCTGACTGAACACTGCGTCCACTGACTTGCGAGTACTCATCCAAAGGTCGTTATTTCCTGCTCCTCCGGAACGTGCTGAGCTGAAGACGAGTGTCAGGGCATTGTCAGAAAGAGATGGGTCACTTTCACGGGAGCTGGTATTGATTTCCTTTCCCATGTTCACTGGTGCATCGAAAGCTCTATCAGGCGACCGCCGAGTACATAGCCAAAGATCGCTGTTCCCGAGCCCGCCATCGCGATTTGAGGCGAAGACCAGAACGAGGCCGTCGCTGGAAAGCGCAGGCGAGGCATCCATTACGCTAGAATTAATCCTTGGGCCCAGATTCACCGGTTTGCTCCAGCCGGCAGTATAAGCACTGAGATCAACCGCCGAAGATACTTCGGGAATTGCAGCATGATCGCTTGGAGACTCAGGAGCAATAGAAATGTCCTCCACCTCCGTCTTAGAGTCGGCCAACTTGTTTCCAGGCACGGGTTGCAGCCGGACCTTTATGACTTCTTTTCCACGTGCGGCGATGACAAAGTCTCTCTCGAATACCCCAAGACTATCCTTCACGACTCTAAGCCGGTGCTTTCCGGGATCAACGGCTAGATTGAGTGGGCTTTCCTTTGCCAATTGACGGATTACAACAGTTCCCGACTCATCGAGCACCTCGATTGTCGCATCAGGCTCGTCAATCTCAACTACGAGCGTTCCGCCGCTGGCGGCAAACTGAACCAACGTGCCCAACAGAACGACTACCACCGTCGATCCCAGTCCCACCGCCATAGTGGCTCTTCTGCGTTCCGGCAACCACGAACTTTGCTGGGGTAGTCGCATCGCACTCTTGAATCGCTTGGCGGTGCCCTCGGCGGCCACGGCGGAGAACAAGGTGGTCAATGCATTATCTTTATGGACACCCCCAGTCATTGACGGCAGGCCTCGATCTTCCGGAAGGCTTTGCCGCAAGTAGTCGGTTAGTACGCTCGCGAATTCCGCCATGCTTGCGTATCGCTCGTCGATGCGTTTGGCCATCGCCTTTCGGCAGATTTCGGCCAACTGTGGGCTCACTTCCGGCCGGAGCGATTCTACTGGTTCCGGCTCCTTGATGAGGAGCTGACCGATGACTGATGCGGGCGGCCCGTCAAACGGCAGTCGGCCGGTGAGCAACTGATAGAGGATGACTCCGAGACTGTAAACGTCGGCCGCAGGCCCGATCGACTCCGGCGTTTCCACCTGCTCAGGCGACATGAATGCCGCCGTGCCCAGGATCGCACCTGTTTTTGTCAGGTGGTCCTCGTCCGCGCCCACGCGCTTAGCCAAGCCGAAGTCCATGATCACCGGCTCACGCTGGCGGTCGATGAGGATGTTTGAAGGCTTCAGATCACGGTGGAGGATTCCCTGACGGTGGGCCTCGTCGAGTGCCAAGGCAAGCTTTCGCACCAGAATGGCAACCTGCCGCTCCGGTAGGGGCTTGTCCGGACGGATGAGTTCGGCCAGCGTGCGGCCCTCGATGTAGGCCATCGTCAGGTAGTGCAGCCCCTCGCTCTGCCCCACGTCGTGAACGGTGCAGATGTTGCGGTGCTGCAGGGTGGCTGCCGCCTGAGCCTCGCGGTAGAAACGCTGAATGACCTCCGGCCGTTCGTTTGCGGCGAATTTAGGTATCTTGAGGGCCACTCGCCGCTTGAGCTGAGTGTCATCCGCCAGGTAGACGCTGCCCATCCCGCCTTCGCCGAGTTTGCGTAAGATCCGGTAACGGCCGATCTGCTGGGGTATTCCTGATGCCGGCTCCCCGGAGGAGACTGGGGGTGTTGATTCCGGGCTCCGGCGGGTTTCCGGGCTCTGATTTCCGCGGTCCGGAGTTGAAGGGACGGGCTTCGGCTGGCCGGGCATGGCGAGCGGTCTATTAGGGTTCTCGACGCGTCAACGTGGCATTTTCTGTTGGCCAACGTAACACGCCGGAGTTGAGTAGTCAAGCCTTACGAGGGGGGAAACACGGACTTGCCCCGCCAAGGGTGAGCGTCTAAACTAGCCAAGCAAGGTGTGGCGGGTGCGAGAAAAGGGATTGGGAATTCGACGAAGATGGACGAACCTACTACCGAACTCGTTCGGCGTTGGCGTTTGGGCGACGAAGCAGCGGCCACCGAACTGTACCAGCGATACATCGAGCGGCTTCTCAGCGTGGTTAGCGCGCAACTATCGCCGAAGTACTGGGCCTCGGTCGGAGCCGACGACCTTTGCCAGTCGGCGATGAAGTCAATGCTCCGTCGCGTTCGTCAGGGACATTTCGTTTTCGAGAACGACGTTGCCGTCTGGAAACTATTGGTCACGATTGCACTCAACAAGTTGAGAAACAAGGTCAAGAAACCGGTAGCGGTCAGCGGGCACGGCGAAGATGGTCGAGGTTTTCTTGTCGAGTGCTTGAGCCGCGAACCAGGGTTGGCCGAAGCCTTGGAGTTTCAGGATCTGTGGGAAGAGATCTGCGGGCACATCTCGGAGGCGGAGCAGGAGTTTCTCCGGCTGCGGATGGAGGGGTACAAGCAGAAAGAAATCGCTGAGGAAACCGGCATCCCGACCCGAACGCTTCGCCGATTTCCCTCGCGGATCTGCGCCAAGGTGGCGCACCTATTCGCAATTGAGGCACCAGCCGAAGACAACTCGCCGGCAGGTTAAGGCGAGGCCCTGACAAAACGGGGACAGGCACCTCACCGGAACAACCTTTTGCCGGGGAATTGTCGACGCTTGGCTCGGAGCCAGTCCCCGTTTTGTTAGTGCCTCTGAGTGCTGCGCGGCAACTGTGGCCGAAGTTGCGACTGTTGAAGTGCCTGGTCCCCGACTGGGGGCGCAGGCGTGGTTGCTCGACCAGTGCCGCCAGCGCCCTCGGGACTCTTCTGTTGAAGACTTCAGCATTAGCGGAACGAGGTCAGAAGCTGGCTGCGTTGCCACTCCAAGCCAACGGGAAGGTAACGTTCGGACAGATCCAAGAGCACCTTTTGCGGCACATGCTGTTCCATGCTGACCACGAAGTCGCGGTCGACCGAATCGCTCGGCTTCACTTTGAATTGCCAGCGGTGCCGCGATTCCAACTCCCGGCGGACCGTATCCCTGGTCTCGATAAACCGTTGCCAGGCGTCGAACAGGCACCTTCTCAGTTCAGCCTCATGCATGCGAAATGCTATGGCATTGGTGCGGGGTGCCGAGACGGTCGACTGGAGATAGCCCAGGACGCACGCGGCGAAGTGGACATTCTCAGCGAGGATTTGTCGGGCGCAAGGGAGATCGGCCGGGGTCGCGCCCTGCCACCCGTGGTTTGCGTAGTGCGACGCGACGCGTACCAAACGGACACAATCCGCGACGGCCTGCTCCTGGTCGCCGCGCTGCAGACGCTGGCAAACCATCTGCTGCCAGGGCGAAAAGTAGGGGTAACGGGTGCGGGCAACCGCCATTTCCAGGACCACCAGAGCCTCTGTGGCGTTTCCATAGCGAAGAAGAACGAGCGCCATGGCGTGGTAGAGGCGTGCGTCTTCCGCACAAAGCTCCTCGGCATGGGTGAATAGACTCTTGGCCCCGGCGACTCCCGCGTCCGTTTCGGAGTTCCAGCAGTCGTTGAGCATCCGCCGAATGCACTCCAGGTACTTCGCCCTATTCGAGTCGACGAGGCTGTCGGGCAAACTCCACTGCGCGCCGAGGACCACCGGTGGTGCCCAAAAGTCTTCGGGCTGCCTATCAACTGGAATCGGGGGGGCAGCGGATGGAGTTGCCTCGAAGTAAGCCGGATTCTCGCCAGGGGCGTCAGACGCGGGAGCCTCGCCTGAGCGAGGCGGTGACGTCGGTTCCTCACTGCCCGTTGAGACGATTGCAGAATCTACCGCTGTATTTCGGTCCTGGGGTGGACGCGCAGGATCATCCGAGTCTATCGGATTCGTGGTGCTACTTGGAGAATCCACCTCGGTGGAAGGCGGCGACTGAATTGCCGCAACCTGCCGGAACAGTGGCGGCACGCCAGCCAGGACGATCCCTGCCACAGCAGCCGCAGCCAGACCCGCCGAGACGCCGATGAACCGGGGGCGATCTCGGCGTCCTGATGCAGTCTCTTTGGAATCGACGTTCCGTGGGGAACGAATCGAGTCGCGAGGTTCTCCGGCGGTCCTGGCGATCGATTGCAGGTGCTTGTCGGCGGATTCCTGGCGCCAATCGCTGGCGTCCTGCACTTGGTGTGTGCGCTGCCTCGCAATTTCTTCGTGCTGAAGGCGGCGAATCAGGGAATGGCGCGTCTCCGGCATGAGCAGCTTCGCCAGATCCTTATGGTCGCTGCCGGCGGCAGGTCCAGGCATGTCTTTCCAGCTATCGTGCCCAGCACGACCGGGCGCGAAGTCGTCAGAAGCCCACGTCATCATCGTCTCCTCGTTTGAAACTTCAGAGGTTTGCCCAGGCCGCCTACCCGCTGTGAGGGGTGCGGAAGTGTCGTCAACGCTCTGTTCATCAGTAGATCAAGCGAGAGAAAAAAAGCGGCCACATGGCCGCTTGTGTCCACGTGGATTGATCTCCGAGCAGGTAGACGCGACTGCCGGGCGGTCGCGCGATTTCTCGGTCTTGAAGAAAAGGGAAGATCCCCATGTCGCGAAATATTCTGGCATCCGAACCGTCAAGCAATAACGAACATCCAGGGCGCCATTCACTGGACGCCATTTCCAATCCGCCCCAGTCCGTGGCCGGATATCAACTTCTCGAGAAGGTGGGACAGGGCACGCTTACTGCGGTGTACCGCGCGCGAAGCGGGGCGGGGAGGATCGTTGCCATCAAGCTGCTGCGAGCCGATGCGGCGCGCGACCGGGTGCGACTAATGAGGTTCTACCATGGCGCCAAGTTGGCTATGCGTGTGAACCACCCCGCGGTCGTCGAGACTCTTGAGGTAGGGTGCGACCAGGGCTGGCACTTTGTGGTGATGGGCTATGTTGAAGGGGGGAATCTGGCAGCTTACGTAAGGAAGATGTACAAGATCCACGAACGCAGGGCTCTGGAAATGATCGTCCGCCTGGCGGACGGATTGGATGCCATCCACGACGCGGGGATCATCCACCGAGATGTGAATCCGGCCAATATTCTGCTGACCCGATCAGGGGAGGTCATGTTGGCGGACCTCGGCCTATCGAAGTCGTCGGAGGAAGACTACAACCTGACGGTACTGGGAAACGGTCTTGGTACGCCTCATTACATGGCGCCCGAGCAGTTCCGCGGGGCCAAGCGGGTGGGGCGTCAAGCCGATGTCTATAGCCTTGGGGCTACTCTCTACACGCTGGTAACGGGAAAGCTCCCCTTCCGTGGCCAGACGGTTGCGGAGCAACTGGTCACCAAAATCAAGAACGACTACATTCCGCCCGAGCGTTTCAGCCCCGCGTTGAGCTGCGCGACCATTTCGCTGATCAACAAGGCAATGCACGCAGATCCCGGAAGACGCCCGGAGACGGCGGCCGCTTTTGCGGGTCTTGCACGCCGCTGCCTCGAACTGCTGGATGCGGAAGAAAGGGGAGATGCCTTCGCCGATGCTGCCGACTTGAGCGAGCCATTGTGGCACGTCGTATTCCTGTCAGCCAGCGGCCGGCGTGCACGGCTCATCATCACGGAAAACCAGGTTCTTGATCTCGTGCGCAAGGGGCGTTTGCCATCGGACGCGCGGGCGTCGCTTGGCGGCACGCAACCCTTCCTGCCGCTTGCACAGATCGAGGCTTTTCGCCGGCGCTTGTTCTTTGCGCAAAGCGAGGACGCCGATCCTCGGTACAAGCCGGCCAAGGAAAAAGGACAGGGGGCTCTGAGAGCGAGGCTGGTGGATCACCTGGGAACATTACGAGAACGTTGGGGAGAGGGAGCACGGATCGAGGGCCGGCTTGCACTGCTGCCGTCGCTGGTCGTAGGCGCACTGTGCGGGGGCATCGGCTTTGGCTCGGTCATTTTTTTGCTGCAACGGGTGTTCGGCAGCGAGGGGTAACGCGAGCCTAAGACCTCGGGATCGCAAAGGGGGCAATCGCCTTGCGAAAGGCGCTCGCATCCGGGAATCTCTCCGCGGGGTCCTTTCGAAGAGCCCTGTGGATCGCTTCGGCGAGCTCAGGCGAGACTTCCGGCAGCCGCTGGGCGATCGGCACTGGCTCGTCGTAGACGATTTGCTTGATGCGGTGGTGACCCGGGGTACTTCCAAAATCGAAAATGAATTGGCCCGTGATGAGGCGGTACAGTGTTGCCGCCGCCCCGTATTGATCGGCCGGCGGCTTTGCGTCGCGGAAATTGAGGATCTGCTCTGGTGGGGTGTAGGGCAAAGTGCCGCCGATGTCGCCGGCAATCGTCAGGCCGCTCATCCGTGAATTGTGGTACGCCCGCGCCAAACCGAAATCAGCCAACAAGCATTGCCCTCCCGAAGGTGTCTGGCGGACCAGGAGGTTTGCCGGCTTGACATCGCGGTGCACGAATCCTTGCTCGTGAGCATAATGAATCGCATCGAGAACCTGACAGAGCAGAAACACCGCCCGATGAACGGGAATCTTGCCCGACTGCTTCATCAGTGATTCGCTGTCGCAACCGTCGACGAAGTCCATGACGAAGAACAGCAATTCCCTGGCCTGGCTCGCTTTGTGCAATGTCACGATATGCGGGTGCTGAAGCCTGCGCAGTATAGACACTTCGCGGAGGAAACGCTGAATTTCATCTTGCGATCCGGGAAGGGCGGGGCGAACGACTTTCACGGCGACCTGGCGGTCGTCCGCAAGACGAACCGCCAAGTAGACCACCCCCATGGCGCCTCGTCCGATCTCGCGAAGCAAACGATAACCAGTGATCTCGAGGTGGATCTCCGCCGGCGATTCAGCGCTGGTGGCAACCTCCGTAACCAGGGGCTGACCGGGCTCGGATTCACATGCCACTTCTGCATTCGGGCTGCAGGCAACTGCGGCAATGCTTGCTTCCCTTGCCGAGGTCTCTTCGACAACCGAGTGGGTCTCGGATTGCCGCCAGTTGCCCTTGAAAGCCACTCGTATCGACGTGTGCCCGGCTTGGATCATGTCGCCGTCACTAAGATCGATCGCGTCAGTACGCTGGCCGTTGACACGTGTTCCGTTTGTGCTCCCCATATCAAACAAGCGGCAGCGGGGAGGATTGACCTCGATGAGGAAATGGATTCGCGAGAAATAACGGTCCAGGGTTGACAAGCGAAAGTGCGCGTATCGTGAACGCCCCACGACGAAGCTGTCGTGCCTGGCGAAGACAAAGGTTCGTCCCTCGTGGGGGCCGGCCACTACAACAAGCTCGATACAGCATGGACTTTCAAGATCGTAGTAGCTTGTGGTGTCCGGGGAGTCGGCAGTCATGAGGAACCTCCTGCTCGGGCCGGGGCGTGTCTCTCTACCAGCTTGCTGGGGAACAGTCTTGAGTTCCGCAAATATATCCACAACACCAGGGGGGTGTCAATCAGTTCTGTTGCTGCGGAAATGGCTGTACGCGAGCCCGTGAGCTGTGGTCTTTTTCGCGGTAATTCAAATCGGAGACAGTGCTGGCCGCTTTTTGCTCGCTGCGAGTATCTGATACAGGAACGTGAAAACCTTGGACTACCAGGAGAAAGCTATGAACGCATTTTCCCTCCATTGCCTCCTTCCCGGCTTGGCCCTCGCATTGGCGGCCGGCAGCGCACCCGCCCAGGAAAGGCCGGCTGTGCCAGAGAGCTACGGGGCTTCGACCGGGAGGCAAGTGTTTGACAATATTCCCGGTGTGCCATTGCTGGGGCTGCTGGGGATCGGTGCAAACCCCGACTATCACCACGCTTCGACCGCTTCGGAAGGTTTTTTGCGAGGAACAGCGGATGTTCTCGACGCCCAAGGGCGGCGGGCGCTGCTGCACGCCGAGGCCGCTGTCAGGGCCGAAATTGCAAGACGGCTCTACATGGAGAACAATTTGCGGTGGCCGGAAATCTACTTCACGCGACGGGAGATCAATCGTTTGGCGCGCTACCCAAGGCTTCGGGAACAGGCATGGCAGAGCCTGCAGGCACGGGTGGCTACGGAAACTGCAAAAAGCCAGCAAGTTCATCAGCCTCCGC
This sequence comes from Thermoguttaceae bacterium, assembly GCA_040768665.1. Lineage (GTDB taxonomy): Bacteria > Planctomycetota > Planctomycetia > Pirellulales > Thermoguttaceae > JABWBD01. Next base: position 44,590 of record JAXGMN010000023.1, on the reverse strand, counting down.
ATTTGGAGCAGAAGACGCCGGACGGGCAATCGGAAGGAAAGACCGTACCGACTTTTCGCCGGCCAATAGATCTGGATTGGACAGCCGAGAACGTTGAATTGGAATCGCCGAAAGGCCAACTTGAAGGCGCAACTCCCCTCAGTGCGTCTGAAACGTCGTCTTCCGTCACGTCGGCTCCTCGGGAGGTTTCGCTCGGCAACGAAACGATATTGTTCGAGATCCGCTGTTATGCTGGAAACGTATGTGATGCCGTTCGGACCGCGTCGCAACCGAGACAATATCCGGAGCCATTGCGCGAAGCTACTGCCTTGCTCAACAGCAAGGTTGTCCAAGGTGGGCTAACGTTGGCGGAGTATGTTGCTGCAAAGCGGGTAGTCGAGAGTTTGGCTGATGTTGAACTTGAGCAGTGACAGGGACGATACTGCGGCTTTCGGAGGTCGAACGAAGGGGCGAGGAAATCACGAGGAACGAACGTTGAGGGCACGCCGTCGTTTGTCATTGGGGCTTCCACGAACAACAATCAACGCCGTGCCCCCATTGTGGCTCTCGAACATCTGGGCGTGTCGCGGCTCTTCCGGCCGGCCGCGGTCGGCTGCCCTCGCATCTCCCACCGCGATGGCCTTTGCCGCCTCGGCCGCCGATCCCTCATCATCATTCAGCTCGCTATTCCAAAACCTCGCGAGGAGAGAGCACATTTTGCTCTGAAGACTCCACAAAATGAGCCAGTTGTCCCCGTTTTTGAACCATGCTGCAGGTTGTCATACTTCCATGCTTCGCGACAAACAGGTAGACGATCCCCCTGACGTCCGCAGATCCTGCCCGACGCGAGCGAGCTCCCCAGGTAACCGTTCACGGGGCGGAGGAGAGGGGGACAGGTCCATGTTTTCGGCCAACGTCTTTGTCGCCAAAATGCGCGCAATGGCCGAAAAATGGACCAGTCCCCGACCACCCCGTGAACGGTTACCTCCCCAGCGTCCTGTGCACGCGCGGATTCCACGCAAGCGGCCATCAAGAGCAACAACAAAGCAAGACACCTTGATTTGCCACGCATGTCGCTTCCTCCCGTCTATTCCTCCACGGCAAGGAGAGCCCCACAAGAGCGCCCAACCACAATGAGAAGCGATCAACCTTGACCCCCTCAACGGACCGGCCATTACACCGCGACGGCGCAGCGCAGCATGCGCCCCACAGCAAATAATGCCAAGCCACACCCCCCGCCAAACTTGGGATTTTAAAATAAGTCGATAGTGGCTGACAAAATGGCAGAAATGGTCGAGAGTCGAGGGTCCAGAGTCGAGAGCCATAGCGGGATGGGGAGGCGGAAAGGATCCAAGGGTAGCGCTGACCGTCACTCATTCACGCTAATCTGGAATTCCGCGACTCGGCCGCTGCGTTCGTTCGGTGCTCTGTTTCTGTGGGGGCACGAGAAGCTGAGATTCAAGAGCCAGTTACCCCAGGCATCGGGGCGCGGAACGCCCTTTGCACGATCTCATGCCACGGAGTAAAATCACGAGAGAATAGCCGGAGCCGACCCATGCTTGAAACATTCTCCCCTGAACTACGCCGTCTCGTGCACGAGGCGTTCGCGACGGGGCGATAGACGTCGGAAGACGACCTGTTGATCGAAGCCGTCCGGCTTCTCAACGAGCGAAACCGGCGGCTCGAAGAGCTTCGCAGGCAGCTCGAGATTGGAGGGGATCAACTGGACCGCGGCGAGTACACCGAGTATGACGAGGTGTCGTTGCGTGCCTTCTTCGACGATTTGCAGCAGCGCGGCCAACGCCGCTATGAGCAGAGCAGTCAGCAGCAATGAGTCGCTTCCGGCTTTCCGAACAAGCTAAGGCGGATTTGGATTCCATTTGGTATTATGTCGGTATCGCGAAAAGCAATCCCAACGCCGCCCGCCGGCAGCTCGAGATGCTGTATAACAAGTTCACTCTCTTGGCTGGTCAACCACACTTGGGCCAATCGTGCGAGAAGTTCGGTCGAGGTCCTCGAATGTTCCCTGCCGGCAGCAATGTTATCTTCTACCGCCCCATGAAAACGGGGATACGCAATCTCCACGGTCTTCATGAATCGGAAAGGGGCCGCCGAAGTCTGCCCTGCTCCATCACTGCTTGCGATTGTGGTAAGCCCTTCTCGTATGGAGAATCGATTCAATCGCAAGCAGTGGCACACCAATCGCGCTCTCGTCGCGGTTGCGCTGCATCCCAATCGAGGAGGTCTTTCGACAGTGTTCTCCTTCGCGTGCTGCGCGCGATCAAGATTCGCCGACCCGATTCGCGAGATTCGCCTTGTTCGGCCGGATCGACCCGCAACCGTTGATCGATCAAATTCGCCGCACGTGTAACGACGGATCGATCCTGGGCGTCAACCCAGATCGCGGTCAGGGCCCGCTCTGCCGTTGCCGTCCACACGACCGTGCAAATCATGAGCGCTGTTCCAGATCTCGCAAGATCTCGGCCAACGGGCGTGCCGCGTCGCGCTCGCTTTGCTGCAACTCCTCTTCACTGGTCGGCGAGTCGGCACCCGCGTAAAGCTCGCATCCGGCGACGGGAGCGTAGATTCCAACGACGGCACCTGACTCGTCGCAGATGTCGGCCGGTTCGGCCAACGCACGAAGTTTTGTGAGGCTATCGTGGTTGAGAACGACGCGGGTCATGGCTTACATACCTCAGAATGGGACGTTCAGACGGACCTCTCATTATCATATTTCCCCTGCCAGCCACTGACAACCTTCTGGCGCGGAATACTGCAGGAAGAGCCCCAGGCCGACAATCGCTGTGCCGGGGTGCCCCTGCTTGCGTTGACTCGACTCAGCGCGTTCGCCTCCGGTCGGTGTGCCGCTGCTTGGCGTTGAATGGACCATCCATTCCATCCGAGCTTACCACAACGCCAAGCAGTGTTCGTTTGTGGACCGGATAACCGGAAGAACGGCCGCATTAAGGCCGATCAATGCGGATTAGCGCTGCGTTCCTTCGATGCACTGTTTCTGTGGGGCCACGAGGAGCTGAGATTCAAGAGCCAGCCACCCCAGGCATCGAGGCGCGGAACGTCCTTCGCACGATCTCAACAACAACAAAGCAAGGCACATTGATTTGCCACGCACGTCGCTTCCTCCCGTCAATCAATCACCGCCAGGCCGCGCGGCCATGATTTCTGCCAACCACAAAGCGTCGTGTTCCGGCAGTGCCGGCCGGATCGGGCGACGGTAATCCAGCGAGTAGTCGTACCCGGCGCGGTCATAGGTTGAGGTGAACACCTCTTCCAGGTCGATGCTGACGTCCGGGTCGTCGCTCGCCAGCGGCACGGGGATCGCGGGGAGCCGGTCGCGGAGCGTCCAGGCGTAGACCTCCGCCTGGTAACGCCGGCGGCGGCAGACGAAGGCGTAGTAGTCGCCCGGCGGAAGCGGCTCGACGGTAGGAAGGCGCTCGCCGCCGCGTAGCAGGTCCAGCTCAACCAGGTGCGTCGTGCTCCCCAGGACCGATTCCCGTTTGCTCAGATACTCGCGCCGCCCATCGCCGGCCGGCCGCTTGTTGGCGGGCGACAGAAGCTCGATGACCGTGACCACCTCCATGGTCTGGCGGTCGCGCAGAGTGAGAAATGCCTCGCGCCGCTCCTCGGGCATGGGCAGGTGGACGACGACGGGCGAACCAGCGGCCCCGGCCGACGCGGGCGCCGCCGATTCCGAGAACTCCCTCGGGCCTGACATGACCGCCACATCCGCGCGAACGAGATGATCGTCATCCGAGAAGCTGTGCTCGACGTAGACCCGCCGCTCCTTGCGCACGACGTACCTGGGCCGAACGCGCGGAACCAGCGCAGCGGACAACTCGGCAATGAAACCGGTGTGGAAGTCCTCCCAGTCCTGGCCTTCAACGAACGGGTCCATGCCCGGAAAGGGTGACGGCATCGTTACGCTCCTGTTTCCTGCTCATTTTAGGCCACGGGCGGGAGGCCGTCAAACCGCGTAGAGAGTCCAGTGTTGAGGGCCAGAGGGGGAACGGGACGCGGTTCGTAGTTGCCAAACATCGCTCCACCGACGCGGGGTCGGTGGTGGCGGTTCGTAGTTGCCAAACATCGCTCCACCGACGCGGGGTCGGTGGTGGCGGTTGCATCAACCGCTTTTTCGAACGTCGTAGCAGTAGAGGTTATCGCTGTAGCGAAGATAGAGGCGCCCGCCGGTGACCACGGGATGCGCCCAACTCGGGCCCTCACCGTCGACGCGGAATGTGCCGCGGATCTCGGCGCCTTCGGGCGAGCACGTGGCGAGCGCCGCGGCGCCGTCTTCCTCGCCGAAGAGGTAGAGCATCCCGTCGGCAAAGCAGAGTGAGCCTTTTCCGACCGCCTCCTCTTCCCATTTCTTTTCGCCGGTCTTCAGATCCAGGCAAACGAAGCCCTTCCTGTGATTGCCGTAGATATGGCCTTCGTGAATGATGTAGCCGCCGTGGTGGCAATCCATGTCGTCGGTGTTCCACGCGCGCTCGGCAGTGACTTGCTTGCCTCGCGCCTCCAGCAGCAAGCAGAGGCCGCCCTTGCGGTAGCCGTTTGCCCAGAACACGTAGCCGTCGGCAAAGGCCGGCGTCGGGCAGTTGGCCACGTTCCCGGCACTGAACGGATTGGCCCAGAGCATGCGCCCGTTTTCGGGATCGACGGCCACGATCCCCTGGTTCGTCCCGGTGACGATCATCGTCCGGTTCTCGTGCTCGATCGCAATGCAGGAGCTGTACTCCGGGCCGGCTTCAAAGCCCGTACTTGTCCACACCGGTTCGCCGGACTTCTTGTTCAGCGCCACGATGCACTTTCGACCGCCCGGCTTGAAGACAGCCAGGTCTCCGTGGATGAGAACCGATTCCGCATAGCCCCATCCGCCCGGCTTGCCGTCGAACTCGGCCGCCCGGCGCGACCAGCGGGGCTTGCCGCTGCCGGCCTCGACACAGGCCAGCAGGCCGTTGCCGGAGAGAATGTAGAGGAGCTCCCCGTCCACGGTCGGCGTCGACCGGGCACCTGGATGGCTTTTCGTCCAGGCCGCGTCGATCGGCATTTGCCATTGTTGCTTGCCCTCCAGGTCGAACGCCGTAAGGGCGAACTTGCCGTCCACGTCGCCGGTGATGTAAATGCTCCCGTCGCTGACGGCGACGCTGGCGAACCCCTGCCCGATTCCCTTGGCTTGCCACGCAAGCTTGGGCCCGCCTTCCGGCCATTGGTCGAGCAGGCCGCTGTCGAGGGATTTCCCGTCGCGGTTTGGACCTCGCCAGCCGGGCCAGCCGTCCATCGGCGATTGCGTCTGCGGGCGGCCGGCCGACAGGCGAGGCTTGCGACGACCGGCCAGTTCCTGCCGCACGTATTGCTGGTCGGCCTTGCTGAGTTTGCTGATCGAGACGGCGATCTCGCTGCCGTCCGACTTTCTCAACTGGACTTTGCCGCCGGCGAAGCCGAGCATCGCCGCTTCGATCTGGTACTTGCCCGAGGAGTCGATCCACGTGCGTTGTTCCGGCTGCGGCGCGTCGGCGGCTTGGTCGTCCCGGGCCGCGGCCAGGCTCCCAAGCCCGATCGCCAATCCATACGCGGTCAGTCGTACCAGTACGCTGCTTCGAAGCATGCGCCGAATAGGCATGGTCGAACTCCCCGGGGCGAAAGGTGCAAAAAAGACACGGACGCCGAAGACCATTCGATTCTAGCAGGCCCTCGGAGGGCAAGCCATCCGCCCCGCTCCCATGGCCCCGCCACCCGATTGGCGTGGCGAGGTTGCGGAAGACATCGGCGCCTGTTCCGGATAGAATAAGAAGCCCTAACAAAACGGGGACAGGCACCTCGCCAAGATCCCGATTCTGCGTGTGTTGCGAATGTTGGGCTTGGAGCCAGTCCCCGTTTTGTCAGGGCCCTTAACTCTTCCGCTCCCGAACGGGCGGCCCCCCCTTTGCTGCGTATTTCGACGTATGTCTTCCATCACTCCCTGCCAGCCGCTTGAGGTGCGCCGAGAGGCCGCGCTGCGGTTTCTCTACGAACGGATCGACTACGAACGCGCGCTGGCGGTTCCCTACAGCACCCGGGACTTCAAGCTCGACCGCATGCGGGAACTCCTGGCCCGGCTCGGCAATCCCCAGCACGCAGTGCCGATCATTCACGTGGCCGGGACCAAAGGGAAGGGCTCGACGACCGTCATGATCGCCGCGGCGCTCACCGCGGCCGGCTATCGCACGGGCGCGTTCACCTCGCCGCACCTGGAGTCCGTGGAGGAGCGCCTGGCGATCGACGGCCGGCCTTGTTCGGCGGAAGAACTGATCGAGCTGGTCGAGCAGGTGGCGCCCATCGTGCGGGAAATGGACCGCACGGCGGCCGCCGGCTCGCCGGCGGAAAGCGGGCCGACCTACTTCGAGATTACCACGGCGCTTGCCCTGCTCCGGTTCGCCCGGCATTCGGTTGGCGCAGCGGTGCTGGAAGTCGGCATGGGAGGGCGTCTCGACTCGACCAACGTGTGCCAGCCTCAGGTCGCGGTGATCACAAGCATCAGCTTCGATCATATGCGACAGCTCGGCAACACGCTGGCGGCGATCGCTCGCGAGAAGGCCGGCATCATCAAGCCGGGAGTGCCCGTCGTCAGCGGCGTCACGGACGACGAGCCGCGCGAAGTGATCCGCCGGACATGCCGCCAGCTCGGCTGCACGCTGGCGGAATTGGGTGTCGATTTCGATTGCCGCTATTACCCGCCGAAAGGCCTGGAACACACAGCATCGCCGGGCCGCATGGATTTCCACTATCCGGCGATGGACGGGCTGTTTGCTCTGGACGACGTTTCGCTGGCTCTGCCCGGGCGCCATCAGGCCGCCAATGCCTCCGTCGCCATTGCGACCCTTGCCGAGCTGAGCCGTGCCGGCTGGCGCATTCCGCGCGCGGCGATTCGCCAGGGGCTGGCCGGAGTGCTCTGGCCGGCTCGTGCCGAGGTCGTCGCCAGGCGGCCGACGATTATCGTCGATGCCGCGCATAACCTCGCCTCGGCCGATGCCCTGGTCCGGTTGCTCGACGAGAGTTTCTCCGCTCGCCGCCGCCTGCTGGTCTTCGCAACCACGCAGGAAAAGGATCTCCGCGGGATGCTGAATTGCGTCCTATCGAGGTTCGACCACGTGATCTTCACCCGCTATCTGAATAATCCTCGGGCGGTTGCCCCGGAGGAGTTGAACGATCTGGCCGAGCAACTGACCGGGCGCCGCTGTCAGATCTGCGCTCAGCCCGCGGAAGCATGGGATGCCGTTCGCGGGCTGGCGACTGAAGACGATCTGATTTGCATCGCGGGTTCGTTCTTCATCGCGGCGGAAATGCGCTTGCACATCGGCTCGCGACCGTTCAGAATGGACGGCAGACCCGCCCTCGCGTGATCCCTGCCACGAAGGAGTGCCGCCATGTCGCTTCGACTCGGCAATCCCGCCACGATCTGCGTCGTCCTCCTCTTGCTCGCCTACCTGCCGGCGGCACGCTGCCAGCAGATCCCGGATCCGATGCTCGACGGGCTGCACAACCGGGCCCGGCAGTTTCTCGAAAAGGTCTCCCAAGATCAATCGGACGCCGCTTATGAGGAGTTGCTTCGCGACAGCCCCTTGATGAAGCAATTCCAGCAATCGGAGAAGCTGAAGAATCTCGTGGAGAAAACTGCCGAGTTGCAGGCCAAGTACGGGGAGTTCCGCAAGATTGAACGGATCGCATCACGAAGGATCGGCGAAAACCTGGTTGTCCTCAGGTACCTGTTCGAGTGCGAGTATTTTCCCGTGGTCTGGCATTTCGCCTTTTATCGGACCCCGCCGCGAGACAGTCTCGCAGCACCCCTCGAACTCCCGTGGCGAATGGTCCTGGTGCGGTTCGATACGGAACTGGAGAAGTTGGCGCAGGGCGGAACGGAGTGAGGGTACTCTTCGCGACGACCGGCGGCCGATCGCTTGCAAATCTCTTGCGCGAAGCCGACACTATAGGGATGGAGCCGTCGGGCTGCGGCCCTCTTTTTCCCGTGCAGTCACTGGGTTGTTGGCGGGAGGGACGCCGGAGAGTGGGTGCCGATGAAGCGGAGAAAGAATGCGTTGTCGAAATTGAAGCGGGCCGACCAGCCCGACTGGGACGGTATGTACCGGGATGGCACTCCCCCCTGGGAAACGGGCATTCCCGCCCGTGAATTGGTCCGCGTATTATCGGAAGGAAGAATCGCGAAAGGCATTGCCCTCGAAATCGGCTGCGGAACCGGTGCCGACGCCGTTTACCTTGCGCGGCAGGGGTTTGAGCTGACCGCTATTGACTCCTCGCCGATGGCATTGGATCGGGCTCGCACGCGCGCGGAACTGGCCGGCGCCTCGATCTGTTTTGTGCTGGACGACGTTTTCAAGTTCGGTCGCACCAGCGGGCCATTTGATTTCGTGTACGACGCGGGCTTCTATCACTTTGTCCGCCGGACGGACCTGGAACGATTTCTCGACGTACTTTGGCGGGTCACCCGGCCCGGTTCGTATTACCTGACACTCGCCGGCGCCACTGGGGAAGAAGCCGAGGGCGGCCCGCCCCAGGTGTCCCAGGAAGAGATCCGGTTGGAGTTGGGGCGGCTTTTCGAATTCGTCGACCTTCGCCCGTTCCGATTTGAAAGCCCACGGCGGCCTGAAGGATATCTCGGCTGGTCTTGCCTGATGCGGCGTCCGAAGCCCGCAGCCGGTTCGTTCGTTTCTCAAGAAGCAACCGTTACGGCGTCCGATGGTGCAGTCGGAGCCGGTTCCTATGGAGAGATCTGATGAAGACATTGTTATGGACGATGTTGTTGTTCGGTACCACGGCGGCCCTCAGCGGCTGTGGCGAGACTGCCCGGGAAGAACCGGCCGGCGCCCCGCCCGTTTTCGCGCCCCCGCACGTGGAGGTGCTGGAAGAACCGGCTGATGCCGGCGGCCAGGCTGCCCCTGAGTCGCCGCCTGCCGCGACGCAGGAGGCTGCCGAGCCGGACAACGCGGCAGCGGACGCCGAGGAACCGGCGGCTGAGCCAATGCCCGAGCAGTCCGCCGACCGAGAACCGGCCGTCAAGAAAACCGCCGAAGGCTCCAGCACGCGCAAGGTGCTCGGAGCGGTTCAACGAGCCCTGATGAAAGCAGCCACCGGCGGATCGGAAGAGCAGCCGCAGTCGAGCGAGGCGCCCAAGTTCCGCTAAGAGCCTATCCCAAAACCTCGCGAGGAGAAGGGGACAGGCACATTTTGCTCCGAAGACTCCGCAAAATGAGCCAGTCCCCGGCGGTTTTGGGATAGGCTCTACGCGGACCGGTTTGGTTCGCGGGCCGTGCGATCAGCGCACGGAAAGTAGCGGCCGGGCGGGCATACACGACCGCTCGAGCACGCGGCGATAGACCCTTGCCACCCCTTCGGCCATCGAACGGTCGGAGAAGCCGGCGGTTTGTCGTTCGAGTGCCGACCGGCGCAATTCCGCCCAGTCCGCTTCCCCGCGGAGGAGCTTGGCAATCCGCTCGGCGAGACTATGAGCGTCGGCCGGCTCGGCAAGGAGACCGTCGCGGCCGTCGCGGATCACTTCGGGCAGGCCTTCGACGCGTGTTGCCACGACCGGCACGCCCGCCGCCATCGACTCCAGCACGACCATCGGCAGCCCCTCACCGAAGAGACTCGGCAGCACGAAGATGTCCATTTTCGCCAGCTCCCTGTCGATCTCCGTGGTGAAGCCGGTCCAGGTAATGGCGTGGCTCAGGCCGAGCCGGTCGACGATTTCGCTGACTTCGCGCCGGTAGCCCTCGCTCTCGAAGTCCCCGACCGCTCGAAGCGTTACGGGCAAGCCATCGCGTCGCAGAACGGACAGAGCCTCCAGGAGCACCTCGATTCCCTTTCGGGGCCGGAAGAGGGCAACCGTGCCGAGTACCCAATCGTCTGAACGCAAGTCGCGCGGCATCCGAGGCTGCCGGCAGGGCACCCCGTTGGCTACTACCGTGATTCGATCCTCGGGAACCCCCAGGTCGCCCAGGTACCGGCCCAGGCTTCGCGACACCGCCACCAGTTCCGCGGCAAGCGGGAAGCAGCCCCGCTCGACGAGCGCATTGAGCCGATTCTGCCAGCGGCGTGTCGAATCGCGCGAGGTAGGACTGTGTACATGGTAGACGAGCGGCACACCCGCCAATCGCGAGGCGAGACCGGCCACGAGAAGCGATCGAGGAGTGTGCGCATGGAGCAAGCGGTATCCCTCTTCGCGGACAATCTTCGCAAGCCGGCGAACCGGTCGGAGGTCGAACCTGCCGCGCATCGGCACCTCGTACAGCGCCGCATCGGCCGACCGCCGCACCTTGGAGAACCGCCCTGGCTTGACGCAGGCGAATCCGACTTCGAACCCAAAATCCGGCAGCGCACCTGCTAGAAGGTCCTGCACGCGCTCTGCCCCTGAATAGTGCTCGCCGTTGACCACGTGCAACACCCGGGTCGTCTTCCCCTCCTCCTTACGGTCCGGTCCGAGTGATTGCTCGGCAACGTCCATTTCGAGCAGCGGGGATTTTGTCATAGGTGAGCTTTCCAGTGGCCTGATGAAAAAGGGGACAGGCACTGCAAGTAATAGGAGGTTGACGGGAGTGCCGATACAAAGCCTTGCGGAGCCCGTCCCCTTTTTCATCAGGCCGGCTTTCCGGTAGGATAGGTGAGGAGAGGTTCCGAACCGTCGTTTCCCCAAACCTAGCTTGCAGCAGGGCAGCAGGTCGGAGCGTCGACTCTCCCCTCACGAAAGGGGGGGTGGGGGTTAATGTGAGCGCCATGCCATTCCCATGAACTCCTCACCTGTAACCGCCCCGCCACACCGCGCATCGGTACTAGCACCAGACGGTATTTTCGACTGGAAGTGTCCGTTTTGACACGGCACGGTTTTATAAAGGATGCCCGCGGCTTGTCCGCGGGAGGCTCACGCTTGCCGCTACAGGAACCTCCCCGCGTGCCACCCCTTGGTTTCGCCCGCGGCGGCAAAGCCGCCGCGGGCGAAACCAAGGGGGATAGCGGCGATCGTGGCGTATGTAGCAGAGAACGTAACCATCCCGCGGACAAGCCGCGGGCATTCGCGACAGAGCGAAAGTAAATGCCAACAGCCGGAAAAACCGTTTGGTACTAGTGCTCCGTTAGAATTGAAGTGACGGGTAGCGGAAGTCGTGAGACTTCCGGCCGCGAACTCTCACGAGTTCGGCACCCGTCAAAGGAAGATTGCTAGAGCACTAGCGGTCACCCAACGAGCAGGTTGAAGCGATGAACTGCGAAGAACTCCTGGCCGCCTTAAACGAATACGTTGACGGGAATGTCGATCCCGGGATTTGCGACGCCTTTCAGGAACATCTGAAGGACTGCAATCCGTGCCAGATCGTCGTCGACAACATTCGCAGGACGATAACGCTCTACAAGGCGGGCGAGCCCTATGAGCTTCCGGAGGAGTTTCATCAGAAATTGTGCGGCCTGCTGCGGCAGCGTTGGCGGGCGAAATTCCATACCGCAGGTATGGGTGAGTGAGTTGACCCAGGAATCGAAAAGCTATGGCCTATAAGGAATTCTTTGTCTTTTTGCTAGTAATCGTCGTGTGGTTCGTGCTGAACCGCTGGGTGTTGCCCCGGTTCGGAGTGCCTACGTGAATGTCGGGATCTTGCGCGGTGGATCCGCGCCCGACCATCCGTGAGCGTGCTCCCGAACAGCCGGAAGGCTGGCGTGTGAACGAGGAAGAATTGCGGTCGCATGGCAAGCCGCCGGTCGAAGGGGAGGAAGTCGAGCAGGATGCTGGAAATTCGAAAGGAACTTCGCGATGACGATTGAGCGTGGATTACGGCTGGCAGCCGGTATGGTCGTTACCCTGAGCGTTTTGTTGGCGGTATGGCACAACCCATACTGGCTGCTCTTGACGGGATTCGCCGGGCTGAATCTTCTCCAATCCGCTTTTACGAACTGGTGCCCCATGGTATGGTTATTGGCACGGATGGGGCTCCAGCCTTGTGTTGCCCAGCGGCCTTCTTCGCTGCCGGGTTCGCCGAGCGGCGCCCCATAAGGCGTGTGGCAGATGATCGCATCCCCCCGCGATTGCCATCAGCCCGGCTGCTGGGAAGCAGCCGGGCTGATATGCGGGTGGATTCGCATCTGCCGCTCGCCTAAGACGATTCAAGATTGTCCAACCGGCCGCAGCCGAAGAGCGGTTTTCATGATTCGTGGGAACTAGCCGCCAATCGTGGCGTCCACCAGGCAAGCCCGGCGGCGGCCTTTTTCACGAATTGTGAAACGTGATTTCGGTGTCGCCTGCGTGTCTCCATGGGGTCTGCGGCGGGGCGCCGTGGGCCGCGGCGGTCGGGGTGCTGATTTCCAGGAGCTCTTTGGCCATGCACTATCCGTGGTGGTACGTTCCCGCGGCGACCAGCCCGATGCTGATCGCGTTGATTTCGGTCGTCCACGTGATCGTCTCGCACTACGCGGTGGGCGGCGGTTTCTTCCTGGCCATGGAAACCGGGCATGCCTACCGCACCGGCGATCGCGACTATCTGGCTTACCTGCGGCGGCACGCCCGCTTTTTCATCCTCCTCACCGTCGTCTTCGGCGCGATTACCGGAGTGGGCATCTGGTGGACGATCGGTCTGGCGTCGCCTCTGGCCACCGGTGTGCTGATTCGCACGTTCGTTTTCGGCTGGGCCATCGAATACGTCTTTTTCGTGATCGAAATCGCCGCCGCCTTCATCTTCTACTACTACTGGGGCCGATTGCCGGAGAAGACGCACGTGCGGATCGGCTGGATCTACGCGTGGGCGGCCTGGATCAGCCTGGTCTTGATCACCGCGATCACGGCGTTCATGCTGCACCCGGGCCAGTGGCTCCAGAATCAGACGTTCTGGATCGGAATGTTCAATCCGCAGTTCCTGCCGCAGATGGTCGCCAGGACGGGCGGAGCTCTGCTGCTGAGTTCGCTCTTCGTCTATCTCCATGCGTCTCTGTTGGTCAAAGACCAGTCGATGCGAGACATGATCGCGTCGCGGTCCGCCCGGCCCGCGCTGCTCGGAGCGGTGCTCATCACGTTGGGAGGAGCGGCGTGGCACTATTATCTGCCCGAGTCCGCGAAGGCGGTGCTGGCGGTCGCAGCCGTGCTGAACGTGTTCATGGCCCTGATCTTCGCCCTGACGATCGCGGTCTTCATTCTCTTGTATCTTGGGCCGTATCGGAATCCCGGATGGCTGACGCCCGGCTTTGCCGGAGCGCTGTTCCTGTTCGGCACCGCCGCTTTCACCACGGGTGAGTTCGTGCGCGAGGCGGTCCGCAAGCCGTATATCGTGTACAACGTCGTTTTCGGCAACCAGATCTTCCCCAGCGAGGTGAGCCGACTCCGCAAGGCCGGCTACCTGAACGGCGGCGTGTGGACGAATGCTTACGTGGCCGACCGCTATCCGCAAGCGATGGAAGACGGACAGATCGTGGAATCCCGCTTGCTGGATTTGCCTCAAAGCGATCGTCTGCTCTTGGGCGAGGTCCTCTTCCAGTACCATTGCAACGATTGCCACGCGGCGAAGGAGGGCTATTCGGCCGCCGGCCGGCTCGTGCAGGGGCGGCCTCCGGAGATGATCAAGAGCCTGTTGCTGCATCTCGAGCTGGCGCATTTCTTCATGCCGCCGTGGGCAGGCACGGAAGAAGAGGCAGACCTGCTGACCGAGTATCTCGCGACGATCGCCCCGCCGCGCCCCGAGTGGATGCTGCCCGAAACCACGACCGAGGAGGCCCGCTGATGCAGCCGCAACAACTGATCGACACTGCGGTATCCCAAGGGCTGCCCGCACCGTACTGGTTCATCGAACTGTTCAAGGTGCTGGGTTTCACTCTCCACGCCGTGCCGATGAACGTCTGGTACGCCGGCATCCTGGTGGCCATGCTGCTTCGGGCATTCGGCAGCGAACACGGAAAACGCTTCTCGGGCCGGCTGATGCTCCAGATGCCGGTGATTATCGCTTTCGGCGTCAACCTGGGAATCGTGCCGCTATTGTTCATCCAGGTTGCCTACGCCAAGGTGTTCTACCCGGCCACGATCCTCATGGCGTGGTTCTGGCTGGGGATCATCGGGCTTTTGGTTTTCGCGTACTATGGCGTCTACATCTACGCCTTCGGGCTCCGCGACCAGGGCAGGCCGATGCCGGGCTGGAAACATGCCGCCGGTTGGGTCGCGGCAATTTTGTTCATCGCGATCGGGTTCATCTTTGCCAACGGGCTGAGCCTGATGGCCAACGTCGAGGCCTGGCCGGAGTTGTTCCGCAACCACAACGTTGCTGCGGCTCCCACCGGGACGGCCTTGAATGTCGGCGATCCAACGCTCTGGCCGCGGTGGTTGATGATGTTCGGCCTGGCGATCACCACCACGGCGGCCTGGGTGCTGTTCGACGCCGGCTGGTTCGCCCGTCGCGAGAGCAGCGAGTATCGTCAATGGGCTCCCCGGTTCGCTTTGCGGCTCTACACGGTCGGCCTCGTGTGGTTTGCAGTAGCCGGGTCCTGGTACGTGTTCGGCACGTGGGCGCCGGAAACGAAGCAGGAAATGCTCTACGACTTTCCCATGGTCCTGTTGACGGCGGCGACGGCCCTGGTTCCGGGGCTGCCCTGGCTGCTGATCCTTTGGACCAGTCGAGAAGATGGCATGCCCGGTCCCCTGATCGCAACGGTAGTGGGCGCCGCTCAGTTCCTCGTGCTTGGAACCAATGCGATCAGCCGCCAAGTGGTTCAGAACATCGAGCTTCGCGCGTACTACCGGCCGGCGGAATTTCCGCTCGATGTCCAGTGGAGCCCGCTCGTTCTGTTTCTCGTGACCTTCGTGGCAGGTCTGGGAGTCGTGATCTGGATGATCCGCCAGATCGCCGGCGCACCACCGAGCGAGACGGTATGACCGTCTTGGATTATTCGCTGCCGGGTCTAACAAAACTGCGGTTCGTGAGCAGCCAGGCTGCTCTCAATCGGGCCGCGGAAACTTCCGCATGGGAGTTGATGGTAGCAGCCCGGCTGCTGGCACCCGCTCGGCAAGGGTTTTGTTAGGGCCTCTAAGAATTTGTCCCGGCCTCTTTGACACCGAGTGGCGGTGGGCATAGAATTCGCCGCCCATTCAGAGAAGCGAACTGGTTCACACAATACACAGACTAATATGCAAACAAGACGTGAATTCATCAAGTCCATGCCGGCAACGGCCGGAGCGTTCGCCGTCGGCTGGGGCATTCTCGGTGAAAAAGGTGCCTCCGCGGAGGCAGCGGCTTTTGCCGCAAAGCCGCTGAAGGGTCATTTCCATCCCAAAGGGAAGCCTCCAAGTCGGTTTACCAAGGGGATTCTCGCCGCAGCGAAGGACACACTCCCGTTTGCCGACACGCGGGACATCGAAGAGCAGAAGAAGGGCTTCATCGCCCCCATGAAGGAGCTCAAAATCCAGGCCGACGCCGGCCACGTGGCCTGGGACATGGAGCGTTTTCAGTTTCTTGAAGAAGATCGCGAATTCGACAGCATTCACCCGTCGCTGCTTCGCCAGGCGAGGCTGAACAACAACTACGGGCTCTACAAGGTCACCGAGGGCATTTACCAGGTCCGCGGCTTCGACCTCTCCAACATCACCTTCGTCCGCGGCAAGACCGGGTGGATCGTCTTCGACCCGCTGATCACCGCGGAACCGGTCCGGGCGGCGTGGAAACTGTTTCAGGAGCACGTGGGCAAGGCGCTTCCTGTCTCGGCCGTGATCTACTCGCACACGCACGGCGACCACTGGGGCGGCGTCCGCGGCATCGTGGAGGAGGAGGACGTGCGGTCGGGGAAAGTCGCCCTCATCGCCCCCGCCGGGTTCATGGATCATACGATCTCCGAAAACGTGTACGCCGGCAACGCCATGAATCGGCGGCTGTTTTACCAGTACGGTCTCCTACTGCCCGCCAGCCCATACGGTTTCGTCGACATGGCCCTCGGCAAAGGCGTGTCGGCCGGCGCGACAGGCCTGATCGCGCCGAACCGGTACGTCGCCGAGCCGATCGAAGCGTTCGAGGTGGATGGCGTGAAGATGGTTTTTCAGAACACGCCGAACACCGAAGCGCCGCGGGAGATGAACACCTACCTTCCCGAGTTGAAGGCGCTGTGGATGGCCGAGAACGTCACCGCGACGCTGCATAACATCTACACGCTTCGCGGGGCCCCGGTCCGCGACCCGCTGAACTGGTCGAAGTACATCGCCGACGCGCTCTACCGGTTCGGGCTGGAAGCCGAGGTTCTGTTCGCATCGCACCACTGGCCGCGGTGGGGCAATGCCCGGGTGCAGGAGGTGCTCCGCGCCCAGCGCGACCTGTACGCCCACATGAACAACCAGGTGTTGCACCTGGCCAACCAGGGCGTGACCATCCGCGAGGTCCACAACGTATACGAGCTGCCGAAAAGCCTGTTGAACCAGTGGCACTGCCGCGGCTATCACGGATCCCCCGAGAACAACAGCCGCGGCGTCATCCAGCGGTTCCTCGGGTACTGGGACGGCAATCCGGCGAACCTCATCCCCGCGCCGCAACGCGAATCCGCGGCTTTGTTCGTGGAGATGATGGGCGGGGCGTCGACGATCCTCGCCCGCGGCCGGGAACTCCACGACCAGGGCAAGTATCTTCTCGCCCAGGAGATTCTGAACAAGCTCGTCCAGGCCGAACCGCAGAACCAGGGCGCCAAGGACCTGCTGGCGGACGTGTTCGAGCAGATCGGCTACCAGCAGGAGAACGTGGGCCTGCGGAACAGTTTCCTCGCCGCTGCCTACGAACTCCGCTCGGGAATTCCGCAAGGGGAGGTGGTCGATTCGAGCAGCCCCGATGTGATCCGCGCCATGTCCACGGAGTTGTTTCTGAACTTCCTCGCCATCCGCATGGACAGCCGCAAGGCGGAAGGGATGCGTTTCACCATCAATCTCATCACGCCGGACAACGGCGAGAAGTTCCTGATCGAGCTGGCCAACGCGACCCTGACGAACATTCAGGGGTACCTCGCGGAGAAACCGGACCTGACGCTGACCATCAACCGCTCGGACCTGGAGCAGACGATGATGGGCGCGAAGACACTCGAGGCGCAGATCGCCGACGGGACCTGCAAGGCGGAAGGAGACCTCAGTATCCTCAAGAAGCTGGCCGCGACGATGGTTGAATTCGATCCCCGCTTTGAAATCTTGCCGGGAACCCATCCCGACCGGACCGAGTTCAGTCAGCACAACCCGTACGAGGCCGTTCCCGGGGCGCCCGTTGCCGAATAGGCCTGATGCACTGAGCTTGCCAGGCGATGGCAATTGCCATTCAGGCCATCGCCTGGCTCCACAGGTCAGGCATTATTGGTCGGCAAACAGCTCCTTCAAACGCGCTGTATCGTCAACACTCCAATCCTCGGGCGCGGTGACCTCCTTCCACGCGTCGACATAGCTCGCCGGGGAAATGTTGTGGCCGTATCCGTGAGGTACGCTCGTTGCCATGGGCAGGTCGAAGGCGATCTGAAGGAACGTCACGATCGGATACCAGGTCAGATAGGGCGAGACGTCGGGCCCGCGCTGGCCGGCGATCCAGTCGGGTCTTTGAAGAAGCAACTCGGGAGCGAAAAACGTCATCGGATCGCTCGGATGTTGGATATAGACAAACCGCATGGGGCCCCACCGCTTGCGCGCCCGCTCGAGTGCATTCTCCCGGCCCGTGAAACGCACCATCGACCCGTCCCGAAACGTCGGAAGCCAGGCGGGCGAATCCGGATTCCGCAACTTCGTGATGGCGGCCCAGCCCGTACTGGGAAACGGCGGGCCGCTCCAGACGCCGCCCTGAATCGGATCTTCAAAAAGCGTGAACAGGTCGGCACAGGTCTCCGAGCCGAGCGCCCCGAGACTCAGTCCATGCAAATAGAGCCTCGGCCGGCGGTCCCGCGGCAAAGTCGTCCAGTGACCGTAGACTTCGTCGAACAAAGCGCGCGCCGCATCTCGCGAACCCTCCGGGTTGACGAAGATCGTCATCCAACTCGGCAGATAGGAGTACTGCATGCTGACAATCGCCGTGTCGCCTCCGTGCAAGAACTCCAGCGTATCGACGGCGCCGGGGTCAAGCCAACCGGTCCCCGTCGGCGTGGCGACGACGAGAACGGATCGGTCGAATCCTCCCACGCGCAGAAGTTCCGCCAGGGCCAATTCGGCTCGTTCTTTTGGGGTTGGCCCGCAGTCAAGCCCCACGTACACGCGCACCGGCCGCAGGGCTTCTCGGCCGGAGAACTCCGCGATGCGCTGTTTCGTCGGTCCGGCAACGATGAAGTTCTTGCCGCGCCGGCCGATGGAATCCCAGTCGATCCGCGATGCGGGACTGCCCACGGCCAGGGCGTCGGTGGGTTGCTCGATTCCGTCGTCGACCAGGTTATCGAGTTCGAGAAAGGCGGCATCCGCGGCGCTGAGCAATTGCCTGAGGACCAGTCTGTTCGTGACGGTCAACAGGATGACGACGACAACCACGGCGCTCACGAAATACGATATTCGCGGCGGCAGGAACCGCTGTAGTTTTCGTTCGACGAAAGTGCAGCACATCCAGAGGATTCGTGCGAATCCGATTACGAGGACAGCCACCACGATCGCAATCAGCGCGACATACGGAGCATAAACGCCGTCCAGAGGCTGCATTTCCATCAATTCGCGAATGGAATTCTGCCAGACGGTAGCCCGCCACAGTGAGAGGACGACGACAACAGCCGCGGCCGTAGCCGCTCCGCGCTTGCAGATACGCTCCGCTTTCCCCCGTACGACCGGCAGTTCGAGAAATTGCCACAACCAGACGGACAACACGCCCAGGCCATATCCGACGGCCAGCGCGAGTCCGGACAGGACGCCTTGGACGGCGTAGTGCCGCGGCAAGAGCGACGGCGAAAGGGATGCCGAAAAGAAGAGCGTTCCGAAAACCAGTCCCACGAAGGAGAAAGATGTCCACAAGCGATAGAACCAGTTGTGCCGGCTCAAAGGGCCTTGGGTCATGCGCCACCCCGCTTTACTCGCAGTCCAACACCTTGCCAGAGAGTCTTCAGTTTCGATTCAGACCAGAGTTCCAGCCCGATGGCAGGATCGCCGATGACGAGTTGCTCGTCCTGGGCGCGACCGAGGGCGACCACGGCGTGTCCCGTTCCGGGAATCCAACCCCACTCGTCGGCGAACCTGGGGTCGTCCACGCCGAAAGGGAGCCGGACGGAAATCAGAACCGGCCAATCATCGTCCCGCAGCAGGCGCTCCAGGCTGCGGTCGATGATTTCGACCTGGCGCCGATTCCGATTGGCAATGAGCTTCACTCCACGATAAAGCCCGAGTGTGGGCGTGCCGTCGTAATCCGTGAGGCAAAGCGTGACCATTTCGCGCTCGCTGACCCTCATTCCTTCGGCGCTAAGCAACGTCGCGGCGGCCGCCGGACTGCAGGTTGCCCATGAACTCTGAATGGCGACGGGCCCTTTCCAGTTGTCGGAACCTTCCGGCGGCGGGCGCAAGGCCATCGAGAGCAAAGATCTTCACCGTCCCTTGATCACCTCCAACTCCTGCAGCATCGTGTTGATGAGTTCCAGCTTGCGGTCCATGTGGAACACGTTGGGCATGTCGATCTGGACCGCATTCGCGCCTGAAGTCCGGGGGCGTATCAGACGCTCAACTCCGCGGTGCTGGATTTCGCTTCGTCCAACGCGGCCTGCAGCTTCGTCTCTTGTTCGTGACTGAGCGAGGTCTGCAGGACGGTTCCGCCATACCTCTTGATCTCCTCGAGGACTTTGTCGGGGGTAACCTTGCGCACCAGGACGAAAAGTGCCGACGTTCCCGGCTTGAAGCCTTCGCTCAGCTTCTTCATGAAGTCGTCATTGATGCCGATGTCCGTCAAGGCCCCTGACACCGCGCCGGCCGCTGCGCCCGCCAAGGTGCCCACCCCAAAGAACGGACCGAAGAAAATCAGGCCGATGAGCGTGCCCCACAGGCCGCCGCTGGCAGCCCCGGTCGCCGTCATGTTGGTGACCTGATGCAGTTTGACTTTGCCGTTTGCGTCCTTGACAGCCACGACCGCGTCCGCCATGTCGATCAAGTACTCGCGCTGCAGCTTGAGCAGAGCGAGCCTTACCTCATGCGCTTTATACTCATCATCGTATTCGATCACCACCAGATTCGCCATGTCCTTCTCCTTTCGAGTTGGATTGCCCGTTGCCACGCCAGCGTCGTTCACGAAATCCGCCTCAAACTCTCCCGGATCGCCAAGCACCGCCGCTTCATGGCTGCGCCACTCATTGCGCGGCAGATCACATTCGATCCGACTGAACCGTTAGACCGATCTCGACCATCTTGTCGATTCTGGAACCACGGAACAGCACACTGCGAATGACGAGCATGTCGTTCTGCAGCGTGGTGAGCAGCAACGCGTCGCGGATCCGGTCCAACGCTGGGACTGCGAGCCAGATAAGCTTATAGGAACGGTTGCAAAAAGCAAGTAGCCGGTCAGGCTGAAATGGATGATGGCACTACGAATTATGCCCAAAGGCTCTGGCAACTTACGGCGTGTTTGGCGGGCCCCCGATAGCAGCCGATTACGAACGCAATTGGACCCCCAAAACCGGAGAAGTGGCTGTTCATCATCTTCCTCTTGGACCGGTTCCGAGCCTTGCCACGAGTAAGCATCTGGTTAGAAACTCATGTGTCATACCGACTCGCGCCGTGTGTAAGAATTTGTCATCGAGAGTCTGGTCGGATAACCGTCTTCGGACTAAAATAGTCCACCGACCCGCGAGATGTACGCCTCCGGCAAGAACGCGTGTGGGGAAAGCGGAGCGAAACAATCCTATTCCTGGGTTGCTCGACCGATCGTCTTTATCGTCCCGGCCGCCCTGCTCGAAAGGAAGTTTGATGAGACATTGCGTTCTTCCGTGGAGCGTTGTGCTCACAGTGGTCGTGGTGAGCGTGGCAGCGGAGGCCCGCCAGTGGACCGATGCCACGGGCACCTATTCGATTGAAGCGGAAGTCTTCGGGTTCGATGACGAGAATGTCATCCTGCTGCGGGAGGGTGGCGAACTGGGCATGCTCAAGATCGATGAGCTCAGCGCATCGGACCAGCAGTACCTCACCTCCAAGCAGGCGGAGGAACTCAACGGCAAAAACCTCCAGGGCGCACAGGTTTGGACAAGCGAGAGCGGTTTGAGTCTCGTTGGCAGGATCGTCGACTACGTGCGGGACGAGATCACCATTCAGCGGCGGCGCGGCAGGATGTATGTGAACGATCGCGTGTTCAGCAACTTGCCGGAGCTTTACCAGAAACTGTTGCCGGAGGTCATCGAGCACTTCGACGGCATCGCCATTCCGGACGACCGGGCTCTCCGAACCTGGCTGCTCAGCTTGGGAGGCAAGCCGCGGACCTTTCACATCGAGGGAGTGATCCTGGAGTGGGAGAACGGAGACGAGTATGCCATCCCCTTCTTCGTTTTTTCGGAGCAGGATCAGGCGTGGCTCAAGCAAGGATGGGCCGACTGGCTCGCCGCTGATCACGTTTACGACGAGCGCGATGATCTCGCATTTCGCCTGGCGGCCTATGCCGCCGCCCACGTGCGGAACCAGAAGGTCAGCCAGCAGATCGCCCTGATGAATCTGAACCTGCAGGCGGTTCAGGCCGGGCTGACCTCGGTGTGGGAAGTGACGCTTCATCCCGCCCCGGGAAACCCCAAGCCGCCGCGATGGGTTGTGATGCCCGGTCGCGACAGCCGCGAAGCCACCGCCGCGGCACTCCAGCAGAATCCGGGCTTCGTAGCCGGGTCGGTACGCCGGGTGAGCCGCTGAGGCAGCCGATGCGAAACGATCGACAACCATTGCATACTATGGTGTTGGCATCAAGCGGGTTCGGCCCGGCGCGGTGCTGCCGCTGCTTGGGGAAAGGAACGGTTCGGTATCCACATACTTTCCGCCGAACACTCTTCGTTTGACTGGAGACCAGCATGAAATGTTCACGATGCTTCGCGGTTGCCGCAGCGGCGCTTGCCGTGATCTTGGCGCTCCGTTGGCAAGCGATCGCCGGCGAGGACCGCAGCGCCATGGCCGCCGAGGAGGCCGCCATCCGCCAGGCGAGCGCCAATTACGTTGAAGCTCGGAAGCAAGGCAATGCGGAGGCATTGGCTGCCTTTTGGACGGCCGAGGGCGTCTACAGGGATGTGGATGGCCGCGAATGCAACGCGCGCGATTTGATCAGCGAAGGCTTGAGGGTAAAGACGGTGCGCCAGCCCCCGGCACGAGAGAAACTCGAGTCGACTTCGACAATCCGTTTCATCACAACCGACGTCGCGGTTGAGGAGGGAGTCATTCGCTCGACAGACGCGAGGGATGCCGAGTCCATCGACGGGGGGTTCACGGCGACCTGGGTGAAGAAGGATCGACGTTGGCTGCTGGATAGTGTGCGGGAGTGGCCCGCCCCGGCCAACGTGCCCGACAATCGTTTAGACGCTCTGGCGTGGATGATAGGTGATCAGCCCGTGGGGCGGAGTGAGCGTCGTACACAGTTTCTAGAGCAGAAAAGGGAGGCAGAACGACGGCTCGATTTGCCACGTCATCAACCGTGACAACAATCGGCAGCCGGTGTTCTTTTCGGAAGGAGACTATCTCGCCCTTTTGCATGGAGTGTGCGGATGCGCCGGGAGGGAAAAAAGAAAGATAAGGTATGAGAGTCGAAAGAGGCGGGAAGAAGGAGAACGGTGGAACAAGAGGTGGAAGGAAAAAAAGCGGTGACAAGTCACGCGCACTCCAAAGAGGATAGCCTCTCAACGCCTGCGTAGAACAAACACCGTATCCGACAACTCGTCGGACAACGTCAGCGGCTGATCGATTTCGTACCAGAAGTCATACACGTCGACCAGTTCCAGGTCCGGCACCTTCGCCAGCAGCCTGCGAAACTGACCGGCGGTGTACATGCGAAGCGGAAATTCGTCCCTCAGCCGGGACTCCTTGCTCCCGGTACGGGCCAGAACGCTGATGCGGATCGTCTCGACGCGGCGGCGGCGGTCGGTCGCCAGCACGCGGAGCGTGACCGTCACTTGCGTGCGCCCCTGCCGTTCGGTCCATCGCTCCGTGCACTCTTCGGAGGCGTCGGGCGGCAGCAGGTGAAAACCGAGGATGTAGATTCCTCCCGGCCGCAGGCTGTCCGCGATGCCCTGCAAATGGCTTTGAGCCGATCGCTCGGTAAGCAGATGCCGAAAGCTGTCGAATGTGCAGTAAGCGGCGTCGAACGGTCCGCTGAGAGTCTGCTCTAAAAGGGGACAGGCACCTCGCCATGTCGCCGTTTTTCGGGGAAAATACTTGGTTGGGCTCGGAGCCAGTCCCCTTTTGGAACAGACTCTGAGACGGAAATCGGCCATGTCCGCGCAGACGACTTCCGCCTTCAACCCCCGCCGTTGAAGCCGGCGACGGAGGTAGGCGAGCGAGGCCTCGCTCAGATCGAAACCGCTCGCGCGATAGCCCCTCGCGGCCATCTCCGTCACCAGGCGGCCCGTGCCGCATGCCGGCTCCAGCACCCGTCGAACCGTAAACGCGCAATACTTCGCGAACGCCGCCTCCAGAAAACCGGCTTCCGGTCGCGTTTCCGAACGAAACGCAAGGTCATAGTAGTGGGGAGAGTCGTACCAACTCGCCTGAACCACGGAACGTCGTTTCACGGCAGTCCAAAGGGCCTTCTTCGAAGCGGTTTGCCGCGAGGTTTCCAGTAAATGCCCCGCCGGCCGGCACCCCATTGTACCAGCCCAAGTGCCGTTGCAGGGAAGAAAATCGGCGAGTTATCCGCCGCCCCGTGCGGCTCGAGCAGACCAAACCTCTCGAACTCTACATGTACATGCCGCCGTTGACTGCCAGAACCTGCCCGGTGACGTAGCTGGCGGAGGGGCTGGCCAGGAAGACGGCTGCCGCGGCGACCTCATCCGCGCGACCTAACCTGCCGGCCGGCGTCATCGTCTTCACCGCCGAGAGCGCTTCGTCGGGCAGACCGCTGGTCATGTCCGTCTCGATGAACCCGGGCGCGATCGCGTTGACGGTAATCCCCTTGCGGGCCACCTCGCGGGCCAGGGTCTTCGTCAATCCGATCAACCCGGCTTTGGCGGCCGAATAGTTGGCCTGGCCGAAATTGCCGGCCTGGCCCACGATCGATGCGATATTGATCACGCGCCCCCAGCCGGCTTCGATCATGCTCGGCAACACGGTGCGGAGAAGGTTTGCCGGTCCGCCGAGGTTCACCTGCAGAACTTCGTCCCACCACTCCGGCGGCATCTTGACGAACGACTTGTCGCGAGTGATCCCGGCGTTGTTGACCAAAATATCGAGTCGCCCGAAATCGTTGAGAACCTGCTGGGTGATTCGGCTGGCCTGTTCCGCGCGGGAGACGTCGGCCTGATAGAGACGCGCCCGAACGCCACACGCCCGCGCTTCCGTGCAGGTGTCGGCGGCGGCATCGGCCGAGTACTGGTAGTTCACGGCCACGTCCGCTCCTGCTTCGGCCAGGGCAACGGCAATCGCTCGACCGATTCCCCGAGATCCGCCTGTTACCAACGCCGTTTTTCCCTGCAGCACGTTCGACCAGGTCGTTGCCGGGCGCGGCCGCGTTAGAATGCTTGACGATTCAACGATAGACATTTCCCTCTCTCCTCCTGAATTTTCTGCCTGCAATCCTATTCACCTGGCCTGGCCGAATCGAAGCCGAACGCGAGTTGTAATTAGACACTCTCGCCGACGGTTGACCATCAGGGAGTTCACTTTCTTTGGTTCAGGAGAAACGAGAGCTGCGGCTCCTTCGAGTCAGGAAAACCCGGAGATTCGGCACAACGGCAAAACGTCAAGCGCGCCGGTTGCTAATCATGCTAATCAATAGATCAATGACGAGAATCGTAATCATCTTTCCGGATCTGGTCGTCGATCATCGATGCACCGGATGGCATGCTGATTACGTGGTGGAGACTGAACAGGAGCCAACAGAGAGAACGGAGACAATCTCTCTGTTGCCTCTGTTCTCTCCTGTTCCCATGAGGCGCCTGGCTATTCAGAATGCGGATGTTGCTCTTGAGTCCTTCCTTACGCCGACGGGTGCCAGCCGGCATCGGCCCAGAGTTCACCACTCACCGCGGAGTTGCCGATCATAAAGCAGATTGCCTCGGCGATTTCTTCGGGCTTGATCAGGCGGCGGAGTTGCGTAGCCGGCAGAATGCGCTCGCGAATGAACTCCTCGCCCAACGCGTGAACCATCGGCGTGTCGGTGAAACCGGGGTGAATCACCCCGCAGCGCACGCCGTAGAAAATCGCCTCCTTGGTCAGTGTGGCCGCCGCGCCCTGCAGGCCCGCCTTCGTGGCCGCATAGGCAATCTGCCCTTTGTTGCCTTGCGAGGAGACCGAACCGATGAAGATCACCGTTCCCTGGATGTGCTCCACCGGATCCCACCTCTTCAGGCCCTGCGAATGCCGATCCTCGGCGATACGGCTGACCATTTCCAGCGCCCAGTAGACGGGCGACACCAGGTTGACCTCCATGACTTCTCGAAAGTCGTCGATCGGGTAGAGCTCGGCCCTGCCCGTTTCCTTGTCGATCCGGGTGGCCAGGCGGTCGCGAGTGATGCCTGCCGCGGGAACGCAGATCCGCGGCACGCCATGATGCCGGATCACGAGGTCGAAGACCTCCCGGCGAAAGCTGGCATCCGTGACGTCTCCGACAAACGCGTCCATATGGGTTTTCCATTCCGCTTCCACGGCTGTTGCCAGATCGCGAACCGCGTTCGAGCGATCGACGAGGACGATGGTGCGGGCTCCTCGTCTGGCAAGTTCCCGAGCCACTGCACGCCCGATACCGCTTCCTGCACCAGTCACGACCGCAACCTTTTCTTCGATCTGCATGGCTTAGCTCCCGTGGTGTGAGGACTGGTTCCTGGATTCACCCCTGTCAAGGTCCTGAAGTCTTGCGAATTTGTCATTTGACCTTTGGGCCAGCGGGCCGCGTCGCCCTTCGCCCGACGCGCGGCCCGCTGGGCACTGCGGTTAAACGACCTATCCAGAGTTGGCTCCCGGAAATTCTTGGTGCGGACGAATCCCGGCGGAATTCTACGCGCCGTAGTGCAAACGTACAACCGACGACCGCGTGGCAAGCTATGCCGTGCGCATCTGAGGACCGCCGCGGCGATTGAAGCGTAAAGTGCATGAGTACAGTGCTTTACGCAACGGGACCTTGACTTTCCGTAGCCCGCGTGACTACGATACCAGGAGGCTCGACAGCCGCCCGTTGTGCACTAGCAGAAGAGAGTTTTTGCCGTATGTCCGAAGCCAATTCTTCGACCGATCGGCAGATCAAGCTCCGCAAGTACCCCAATCGGCGGTTCTACGACATTACTCGCAGCCAGCATGTCACGCTCGAGGAGATCTATCGCCTGATTCTCGACGGATTCGATATCGAGGTGAGCGACTCGAAAACCGGCGACGATATTACCTCCAAGGTGCTCGCTCAAGTCATACTCGACCACGACCCGCTCAAGCTCACGGTTTTTCCCAACGAATTGCTGCACGAAGTGATTCGTGCGAACGAGCCCCTGATGCGGGACTTCGTCGAGAAATACTTCAGCCAGGCGCTGGCGGCCTTCCTCGAGTCGCAGCGGCAGTTCGAGCAGTATCTGCGAGGGGCTTTTGGGCTGGACCTCTCCTCCGCGCCGACAAACCACTGGGCGGGAATGATGCTCGGCCCGTTGGCGCACGCGTTTTTTCCAGGCGCCGGTCGCGGGCCGATTCCGGCCGGAGAGGCCGAGCCCGACAGCGCCGGGTCCGCCGCCCAACTGCGACGGGAGATCGATGCTTTGCGACAGCAGGTGGAGGCACTCCAGAGCGACCGGGAGCGGCGCGACCCGCCTTAACCCGGATTATTCACGAGCCCATACTAAGAAAACTAAGGCGAAGTGCGAAGCGCCCGCGGGGGCCCAACACCTCGTGGGCCGCGTTTGCGCGCCCCACTTCGTATCGCGCAGTCTGCCGCGAGAACTCCGGGGTCGTGAATACTCCGGGTCAAGATTGCTTTGAGCACCAATCCGCCGTTGTGCAATCGCACTAATTTCCGTATCAGTTCCGCACTTAACCTGCTTTTCGTCAAATCCCCTAGGGAAAATTCCCGCGTCCTTTTTGGTGCGTTTGCACAACAGATCCGTTGACGGCCGCGCGGCAGCTTCTATAATCCGGGGGTCGTTTGCGACGGGTCCCAGTTTCCTCATCCAACAGGAGCGTGAGCCATGAGTGCTCCACCAAACGTGTCGGAAAATGCCAATGAGATGTTCGAGCAGGCAGCCAGATTGTTCGAGTCGGCGATGCAAGCGGGCATCCGGATCCAAGAGCAGTCGGTCCGATCGATGTCGGAGTTGACCGCACGACTGGGATCGGCCCAGGAATGGCAAAAGCAGGCCCAGTCGATCTTCGATCGAAGCATCAGCGCCGTGCAGGAGAACCTCGACGAATCGCTGCGCATGATGAATGAGAACGCCAAGACCAGTTTGGATCTGCTGGAGAAGGCGTTCCGGGCCCGCCAGGGCGAGTCGGCGTCGGACACCCAGAACCGGGTTCGCGAGACGTGGGAGACGGCCATTGGCGCCCTGCGGCGAAACACGGAGGTCATGCTTCAATCGAACGGTCGCGTGCTGGAGTCGTGGCGCGACATCGTGCAAATGATGCAGGGCGAGAAGAACGGCTCACCCATGGAAGGAAACACCTGATGGACGGTCACGTTGTTCTCGCGGGCGGCGTCCGTACGCCGATCGGCTCCTTTTCCGGTTCGCTGGCCGAGGTTACGGCCACCGCGCTGGGCAGCACGGCGATCCGCGCGGCGCTGAAGAGGGCCGGTGTTCCGGCCGACCAGGTCGACGAAGTGGTTTTCGGCAACGTGTTGAGCGCCGGCCTCGGGCAGAACGTGGCGCGCCAGGCGGCCATGGGCGCCGGCCTGTCGCCTTCGGTAGGCGCCACGTCGGTCTCCAAGGTATGCGGCTCCGGGCTGAAGGCGGTGATGCTGGCCGCCCAGGCCATCCGCTGCGGCGACGCGTCGCTGATCGTCGCCGGCGGAACCGAAAGCATGTCGCGCGCGCCCTACCTGCTTCCGAAAGCCCGGACCGGATATCGCATGGGCCATGGCGACTTGATCGACTCGATGATCCACGACGGCCTCTGGGACGTCTACAACAATATGCACATGGGCGCCTGCGGCGACCGCTGCGCCGAACAGTACTCGTTTACGCGGCAGGATGCCGACGATTTCGCCGTGGCCAGCTACAAGCGGGCTCTGGAAGCGGAGGCCCAAGGAGCGACGGCCGAAGAGATTGTCCCGGTCGAGGTCCCGGGCCGAAAGGAGACGATCGTCGTGAGCCGCGACGAGGAGCCTTCCCGCTTCAACGAGGAGAAGCTCCGGCAGCTTCGCGCAGCGTTCGGTAAAGAGGGGACGGTCACGGCCGGAAACGCCTCCAGCATCAACGACGGCGCCGCCGCGGTCGTGGTGCTCTCGGCCGAGAAAGCCGATACGCTTCGCGTGAATCCGCAGGCGAAGATCGTCGGCTATTCCAGCTTCTCTCGCGAGCCCGAGTGGTTCACGCTCGCGCCGATCGGCGCGATCCGCAAGCTGATGGAGCGCGTGGGCTGGGGCGTGGAAAACGTCGACCTGTTCGAGATCAACGAGGCCTTCGCCGTGGTTCCGATGGCCGCGATGAAGGACCTCGGCATTCCGCACGAGAAGCTGAACGTCCACGGCGGCGCGGTGGCTCTGGGGCACCCGATCGGCGCCAGCGGGGCCCGCGTCCTGGTCACGTTGCTCGCCGCCATGAAGCGGCGCGACGCGAAGCGAGGCATCGCCTCGTTGTGCATCGGCGGCGGCGAAGCCGTGGCCATGGCGGTCGAGCGGATCTGATCGCGCACCCCGGTGAACCAGCGAAAGAAGGAGAGAGCATGGCGGGCAGCGACGGACACCATGGGGCCCCCGGAGCAGATGCTTTTGTCAAGATGTGGTCCGACATGGCCTCATCCATGGCAAGAGCCGGGACGATGTTTTCGCCGACGAGCTCCCCGCCCCAGGTGATGCGGCAGATCCAATCCGACGTGCTTTCGGCATGGGCCGACTACTTCGACCGTTTCGCCCGCTCGGACGAATTCCGGTCGGCGATGCGGCAGGCGCTTTCCACGACGGTGGAATCCCGCAGGCAACTCAACGAGCTGCTCGGCCGCACCCAGCACGAATTACAGGGAGCCAGCCGCCAGGACGTCGACCAGTTGATGCTGTCGCTTCGCCACGTCGAGCGGCGCGTCGTCGACGCGGCCGAGCGGCTTTCGACGCAGCTCGAATCCCTCGACAAGCGGCTCACGCGCCTGGAAAACCGTCTCCGCAAGCAGGACCGGGAGCCGAAAGGCGCCCCAAAGAAGGGTGGAAAGCGGCGAGCCAACGAAAAACAGTAAGCATCTGTCCGCAAGCAATTTCGTAGGGCGGAATTCATTCCGCCCCCAGCGGACGGAAGTCCGCTCGACGAAGAAATCACGGACTTGTTCTTGGGATCGGCCCGAACGTCGAATTCAGGGGATAGTCGAATGAGCATCGGCAACGGCGATCACAATCCTTGGATCGAAGCCCAGAGGGCGGTCCTCGATGAGACTTTCGCCTTCTGGCGCCGCATGTCGCGACTGCCTTTCGTCGGCCGGCAGGCGCAGCGAGTGACCAAAGGCGCCACGCCGTCGGAGGTGGTCTACGAAGAAGACCGCCTCAAGCTGTTGCACTACCAGAGCGACGAGCCGCCCAAGTACAAAACGCCGGTGGTATTCGTCTTCGCCCTGGTCAACCGGCCGTATATCCTCGATATCCTGCCCAACAAGAGCGTCGTGGGCCAGTTCGTCCGCGCCGGTTTCGATACCTATCTCATCGATTGGGGCATTCCGACGCACTCCGACCGGCATCTCACCCTGGAAACCTACATCAACGGCTATCTGGCGAACGTCCTGGACTATCTTGAGGAGCGGACGGGATCGTCCAAAGCAAGCCTGCTGGGCTACTGCATGGGCGGTACCATGAGCGCGATGTTCACCGCGCTGCATCCGGAGAAGGTGCAAAACCTCATCTTGCTGGCGGCGGGCATCGATTTCACGACCCGCGACGGCCTCCTCAATCTCTGGACTGATCGGGACACCTTCGACGTCGACGCGTTTATCGATGCTTACGGCAACTGCCCCGCCGAATTTCTCCAGGGCTCCTTCTTGCTGCTGCGACCGGTAGACAACCTCATTCGCAAGCCGCTCGGGCTGTTCGAGCGGGCAGACGACGACCGGTTCGTTCATGAGTACTTCACGATGGAGACCTGGCTGAACGACATTATCCCGGTCCCGGGGGAGGTCTTTCGCGAATTCGTCAAGTACCTCTACCAGCAGAATCTGCTGGTCCGGGGCGAAATGCCCGTCGGCCGCCACCTGGTTGACCTGAAACGGATCACCTGCCCGGTGCTCAACCTGATGGCGACCGGCGACGATCTCGTCCCCTGCGCCCAAAGCGAGCCGTTCAACGACCTGGTCGGCTCCGAGGACCGCAGCACGATGAAGCTTTCCGCCGGACACATCGGGCTGGCCATGGGCACCAAAGCGCAGAAGGAGCTTTGGCCGGAAGTCTGCCGCTGGCTGGCGGAGCGATCGCGATGAAGCACTCCAGCCCTTCGTACAGCATCACCATGCGGCTCCGCTACCCGGACAGCCCGGGGCAACTGGGCCGGATCACCTCGGCGATCGGCGAGGCCGACGGCTTTATCGGCGCCGTCGATATCGTGGAGGTGAAGCGCAATCAAATCATTCGCGACATCTCCGTCAATGCCTGCGACGTCGAGCACGGGCGCCGGATCGTCGAGCGTGTGCAAGCGGTTCCCGACGTACACGTCGTCCGCGTTTCGGACCGGACCTTTTTGCTGCACCTGGGTGGGAAGCTGGAAATCGCTCCCAAGATCTCGATTAAGACCCGCGACGATCTGTCGATGGCCTACACGCCCGGCGTGGCCCGCGTGTGCCGCTCGATCCATGCGGAGCCGGAGGCCGCCTTCGCGCTGACGATCCGGCGCAATACGGTCGCGGTCGTCAGCGACGGTTCGGCGGTGCTTGGATTGGGCAATATCGGTCCGCGGGCGGCGATGCCGGTCATGGAGGGAAAGGCGGTCCTGTTCAAGGAATTCGCCCGGGTCGACGCGTTCCCGATCTGCCTCGACACCCAGGATCCCGACAAGATCGTCGAGACGTGCACGTACCTCGCACCATCGTTCGGCGGAATCAACCTGGAGGACATCTCCGCGCCACGCTGCTTCGAAATCGAGCGCCGGCTGCAAGAACAGGTGGACATTCCGGTATTTCACGACGATCAGCACGGCACGGCGGTGGTCGCTCTCGCCGCCCTGGAGAATGCGCTGAAGCTGGTTCGGAAGACATTCGAGAGGATACGCGTCGCCATCAACGGAGCGGGTGCGGCCGGCGTGGCGATCGCGAAGCTTCTGAAATCCGTCGGGGTCGAGCAGATAATCGTCTGTGACCGCGAAGGAGCGATCTGCCGCGGGCGCAACGGGATGGGGCCTGTGAAACAGTGGCTGGCCGAAAACACGAATCCCCGGCAAATCAAGGGCCCGCTGGGCGAAGCCATGGCGGGGGCCGACGTGTTCATCGGCGTGTCCGCGGCCGACGTGCTCAAGGCCGAAGACGTCCAGCGCATGGCTGCGGACGCGATCGTCTTCGCGCTGGCCAATCCCGATCCGGAAATCGATCCGGATCTGGCCGTGAAGCACGCGGCCGTCGTGGCCACCGGCCGGTCCGACTACCCCAACCAGATCAACAATGTGCTCTGCTTTCCGGGGCTGTTCCGTGGCATGCTCGACGTCCGCGCCAGCCGCGTCACGGAAGGAATGAAGATCGCGGCCGCGCGGGCGATTGCCGGCGTTCTGGCTGAAGAGGAGATCATCGCCGACCATATCATCCCGAGTGTCTTCGACCGTCGCGTGGCCACCGCGGTGGCGAAGGCGGTTTCGAAGGCGGCGGTGGAAAGCGGCGTCGCGCGCCGCCGCCAGAAACCCGGCTTTCACATTCTTGCGTGACCGCGCTGCGATCGAAGCCCTGAGGCGGCGCGTACCGCCCACCAATTGGCACCGGTGTGCCAATTGGGTAAGATGCCGTAGTCACTGCGATTGGAGAAACTCGCCCACGGCACCCTACCCAACTCTAGGAGAACCCTCATGGTAACCACGACGGCCCCCCGCCTGCTCCCCGAAGTCGCCGCTTTCCTGGAATCCGGACCTCTTGGTGGAGTCATTGCCGGCGAAACCGCTCACGCATCCGGCGCGAAAACGTTCACAACCGTCGACCCCGGCAGCGGGGAGTTTCTTGCCGAAGTCCATGCCATGCAGGCCGCCGACGTCGACCGGGCCGTCGAGGCCGCTGAGACGGCGTTTGTGAAGAGCGGCTGGGCGAAGCTGTCTCCGGACGACCGCGGGGTGCTGCTCCATCGCCTGGCCGATGAGGTCGAAAAACGCAAAAAGATCATCGCCCAGATCGAAGCGCTCGATTGCGGCAAGGTCTATTGGCAGGCCGAAGGCGACGTGCAGAACTTCATCGATACCATGCGGTACTTTGTGAACATGGCGCTGCAGGTCCAGTACCGCACGGCGATCGCGGTTCCCAAACATGAGGCGTGGACCGTGCGGCATCCCTGGGGGCCGTGTGCCTTCATTTTCCCCTGGAACTTCCCGTTCCTCCTGGCCGGATGGGGTATCGCTCCGGCTCTTGCCGCCGGCAACACCGTGGTGATCAAACCGGCCGAGGACACGCCGCTCTCGACCATCTATCTCGGCCGGCTGGCCAAGGAAGTGGGCATTCCCGACGGCGTGATCAACGTGGTGCCCGGCCTCGGGGGAGTCGCCGGGGCCGCCCTGGCCGCTCATCCCCGGATCAAGCGGATGTCGTTCACCGGTTCGCCGGAGGTGGGCCGCCTGGTGGCCGAAGCCTGCGGTCGCAACCTCGTCCCGGTCAAGCTGGAACTCGGGGGCAAAGGCGCCGCCGTGATCTTCGACGACATCGACATCCCCGCGACCGCCGAGAAGCTCGTCCAGGCCATCACCTTCCACACCGGCCAGGTCTGCTGCGACGCGACCCGCTGGCTGATCCACAAGAAGATCTACAAACCCTTCGTGGAGGCTTGCGTCGA
Source organism: Thermoguttaceae bacterium (assembly GCA_040768665.1). GTDB lineage: Bacteria > Planctomycetota > Planctomycetia > Pirellulales > Thermoguttaceae > JABWBD01. The sequence goes on along the minus strand of JAXGMN010000023.1, from coordinate 11,390 downwards.
GCGGATGAAGAAGGTGGCCGTCGGCTACCAGTTGGACCGGGCGACACAGATGGGCCCCGTCGTGAGCGAGAAACAGCGCAAGCGCGTCCTGGGTTACCTCGAGCGAGGGCAGGCCGAGGGCGCCGAGGCCGTTCTGGCCGGAGGCGAAGCCCGCGTTCCGGACAAGAACGGCTTCTATGTCCAGCCCGCGCTGCTGGCCGGATCGCTCGACAACGTGGCCGCTCGCGACGAGATTTTCGGTCCCGTCGCGTATCTCGCGCCGTTCGCCGACGAAGACGAAGCCGTCCGGATGGCCAACGATACGGACTACGGCCTGGCCAACAGCGTCTGGACCGCCGATCTCGGCCGGGCGTACCGGGTGGCCGAGGCCATGGTCGTCGCCAACAGTTGGATCAACGCCCACAACGTCTTCCCGCACGGCGTTCCCTACGGCGGCGTCAACAAGAGCGGGATGGGCGGTGGCGTCTTGTCGATCCAGACTCTGTTCGACTATTGGCGGAGCATGTCGGTGGTGCGGCCGCTGGTGTAGGAGGGGGCGGCCGGAAGGCTTCCGCATGCCCGTCGAGGTGCAAGAGTCGCTCGATGTGCTTCTGCACGGTAGTTGGGTATCTCGCGAGAGTCGGAGCAAGATCCCCAGCTTGAATCCGTTCGAGGTTTCGGAACGTGACCAACGCTTCCGGCGCGGCTCCGTGCCGGCGCGAAAGATAGACATAGTCGCAAAGCGCCTGTGCCGGAGGCGCGATTGCACCTTCCGGTACCGGCACGTACACGCTGCTCCGCACACATGCGAAGATCAAGCGTCCGACCGGCGTAACTCGCTGCCGAGCCCGGGGACTCCTTCGGTCGGTAAAGCAGGTAATGGCGACAGGCATTTGGGTCACCATATGGTGACGATAAAGGGCGTAGTGACCGGTGATGTAAGCATGCGAATCCATTGCGGGAACCAAGACTTGTGGTGATACGGCGTCCGGCAGGCCATAAAGGCCGTGAGTGTATCGGACGATGATCTCTTGGCGCCGAAGCCGTGCCAGCTCAACGTTCAATGCGGCCGAGGACGTACAGGCCACGTTCGCCAGCTCGGTCAGGGTAAAGAGGACTTTCCCGTGTCTGTCGCGCTGCTCCTCCAGGAATTTTCGCCATGCAATGGCTTTCACGCCGACAACTCCTTGGCTTTGGCAAGAACTTCGTGGAGCAGAGATATGACGGAATCCCAAATCATTGGGGCGCCGCCGGCGGCACGCAGGTTGACCGTCACGGCCGGCTCAACCTGTTCGTCAAGGAGTTGCTCGATCCCCCGGACGTGGACGGTCCGATTCTTCGCCAGCTTGCCGACTCTCTCGATGGCCTCTGTGGGCAGCAGCGCGAGCTTGCTCAGTTTCCGGGACAATCGCACGGGCGAGTCAGGCCGCAGAGCGTCCTGGAACAAGAAGAGGTCCAGGGCATCCCGTACCTGCAAAAAAGTTCGGGCCAGGCAGGCAAGGATCTTGCTCTCAATCATGTCCGCATCCGACACCGTCAGGAACACGGTGCCTTCCACGGTACGAACCATCGGCGCATCGAGGCGGGCGACACGTATGACATCTACTGGAATTTCGATCCGGCTTCCTGGCTCAGCCGCACGGTAGAAGGCCAGTCGAACCGTTCGGACCTCCGGTGATTCCGCGTCAGGACCTGCTGCCGGCCGTGCGTCACCATCATATCCCAATTGGCGTTTGACCTCCGGTAGGAGTTTGCTCCGGAAGGCATCCAGGATCTCCATCTGCTTCTTCTGGAGATCACCATCCCAGTGATAGTCAAGGTCATTTGAAGCGCGGGCGCTTTCATTGAGCAAGCGGTACCGAAAGCCGCCGACCAGGCAAAGCCCACGCCCCGCCGGATGGGTGGCGAGGATTCTCGCGGCGGTGCGTTGAATGCGTTCCAACAGTGCAAGGCTGTTATCCATGTAGCCAAATATAACAGAAATGTTACAAAACGCAACATGCAATTCCCCGAGGCAATTGGGTCAGAGGCGGCAAACGACAACGTGCCCGCTGCACCACCGCATACCACCACCGCATACCACCACCGCATACCACCACCGCATACCACCACCGCATACCACCACCGCATACCACCACCGCATACCACCACCGCATACCAACCCGAAGCGCAAGCGAGGGCTGCACAGCGAGTTGCCCTCGCTTGCGCTTCGCGTTCGTGTGCAGTGCCTGCGCCCAGTTTGACGCGGTGGTGAATAATCCGGGCTAATGTAGGAGCGTCACCCGAAAAACTTGTGATTTCTTGCCCGGCCGCAACTCTTTGGCTCCGGCAACGGTTCCGCGGTCCAACGTGAACGTAAGTTCAACTTGGCTTGAAAATCCGGTTGAAACGCTCGGGACATATAGTAAACTAACGTACATATCACTCGGGTATCCGCAGAGCCTGAACGAGAACAGGTATCCCAAGAGCCCGCCGCCGGAGATCTCCGGCGGCGGGCTGTTTTTATAGGCCCCTCACAAAACGGGGACTGGCTCCGAGCCAAACATCCGCAAAACACGGAATAGGCGTCTTCGCGAGGTGCCTGTCCCCGTTTTGTCAGGGCCTGTTATTCACACGCCGCAGGAGACTTGCCATGCTCGATCCATCGCTCGTGCAACGAATCGAACAACGTCTTGCCGAAGGGAACCTCCGCCAAGCGCGAGATCGCCCGGGAGTTCGGCGTGGATCGTGGCACCGTGCTTGCCATTGCCAAGGGACGCTGGCCGGGCCGCCGCCGGAAAATCAAACCCATCGAATCGTCCGGCCCGGTGCGCTACTGCGAGGGCTGCGGCGCGACGGTCACGATGCCCTGCCTGCTCTGCTACCTTCGGCAGAGGCTCGATCAGATCAAGAGCCTATCCCAAGACCTCGCGAGGAGAAGGGGACAGGCACATTTTGCTCCGAAGACTCCGCAAACTGAGCCAGTCCCCGACGGTCTTGGGATAGGCTCTAAGCTGGAGCCGTTGCCCCCCGGGCCGGACGATCCCCTGCGGCTGGAACTGAAAGAACGGCACCGCAAGCGCTACGAACAAGTCGTCGCGCGGCGCGAGGCCGCGTCCGCGGCGCACGACGCCCACGGCGACGCCCGGCGTCTCCGGTCCGAGACGAAGCGGAAGAGGATCCGCGTCGCGCCCTGCAACTCGGCACAGCCGCCTCTCCGCCGCGCTTCCTGAAACCCCGCCTGACCGCCCGCTTGAGAGCCGCATGCCATGAACCGCCATTTTCCTGATCGGGTCCGCTACGCCGACGTTCGCCGCAAGATTCGCGGCGCCGACCTGCTGCTGTTTCGCGCCCGGCCGCGGATGCACTCGCGCTTGATTGCCGCAGCCGGTCGATCGCCGTACGCCCATGCCGGCATGGCCGCGTGGTGGGGCGAGCGGCTTATGTGCCTGGAGACCCGCCAGTGGATCGGCGGGCGCGCGACCGTCCTGTCGAACCTCGTGGCCGCCGTGCCGGGACGGATCGACGTGTACTCGCTCAAGCTCAACCAGCACCAGCGGGCCGGCGCAGTGGACCGGATGATCTCGGCGACCGGCCGCCGCTACGGCTGGCGGTCGCTGGTCTGGCACGCGCTGCGACAGGCCCTCGTACTCCGCTGGATCCTGCCACCGGATCTGGACGACGGCCGCAACGGAAGCCTGCCGGTCTGCTCGCAGTTGGTCTCTCGCGCGCTTCGCGAGGGCGCGGGCGTCGACGTCATGCCCAACCTGTCCGATCGAGCCACCACGCCCGGCGACCTCGCGCGCAGCGCGCTGTGCAAATACCGTTTTACGCTGGAGGTTTAGTCATGAGAGCTGCAGAATCCCAAGTTCGCAATCCCAAATCCGAAACCAATTCAAAATCCAAAACGGCAAATTCCAGGCGAAGAGGTTTTGTGCTTCGTGCTTTGAATCGGTTTGGGATTGGGTGTTTTGGATTTGGTATCTGTTTCGTTGTCCTGGTTTCCACTGCGCCGGCCCAATGCGGTCCCGAGGGCTGTCGCCTGCCGGCGAGCCCGGCGCGTCCTCTGGTGCCGCCGGCGCTACCGGACGACGTTCCCGAGGCGGTCAGGCAGTGCTACCATTCGCTGGTCCGGATTCGCTGCCAGTCGTGGGGCGGCAGCGGAACGTACCTGGGAAGCGGGCTGGTGATCACGTGCGAGCACGTGCTCCGCCGCGCACAGGGTTCCGCCGAGGTGGAATTCCCCGGCGGCACACGCTTGCAGGCAAAGGTGCTGGCCGCCGATCATGCGTCGGACCTGGCATTGCTCGAGCTGCTCGGCGATCCGCCGGCAGAGGCCAGGGGCGTTGCGGTGTGCGACGGTCCGCCGGCGGTCGGCGAGGCGGTCTATTCCGCCGGCTACGGCCGCCTGCGGACGCTGATGATCTCCGCCGGGCGGATCAGCAATCTCGAGCAAACCACGATCGCCTGCGATCCGACCGATGGAAGCCGCCGGTTTCGAAAAACCGCCGAGGCGACCGGTTTGACCGAGGCGGGCGATTCCGGCGGGGCATGGCTGACCCGCGACGGCCGCCTCCGAGCCGTCGTCTGGGGTGGGCGTCCGGAAGACCGCACGGTCAGCGCGACGATCGAGTTCGGCGGCTTTCTCCGCGGCGCATGCGACCGGTGGCGCCGGCCTTTCCCGCAGCCGGAGCCGCCGGCCGCGCCCGCGGCGCCTCCGCCCGTACGAATCGATCTGGGGCCGATTCAGGTCCGGCTCGACGCGATCGAAAAGCGTCTGAGCGAGTTGCAGAAACCAGCCGACCCGAAATCCGACGACACCGCGCTTACCTGGCTCGCCGTGCTGGCAGCCGGAGTCGCAGCCACCGTGGCGTACTACAAATTCAACGAGAACTGAGGCAACGTTTAACCGCAATGGCCAACGGCCTGCGCGGGCAGTGCTATCGCGGCCGACATTCCTCCCGCTGCGCGCGCAGGCCGTTGGCCATTGCGGTTAAACGACATAACCACGCACCATTCGCATAAGGAGCTTTCCATGTCTGAATCGATCCCCTGGGACGTGATCGGCAAGGCGTCGGCAGCGTTTATCGCCGTCGTTGTGGCCCTGTGGCTGTATAACCGCCGCGAGAGACGCCGGCGGACGGCGCTGGAGTTCGCCGAGATCATGCGCGACTGGGGCCTGAAGTGGTTCGCCGAGGCGTATCGCATGTACGCCGTCGGCGACTATTCCGGCCTGGCCTGGAAGATCAAGGAGGTCGTCGGGGCGGTCCGCAGCGACGAGGTGATCCTCGCCAAGCTGGACGACGTCTTCTGGAAAATCCTCGATCACTACAAGGAACAACCGGAGAAAGTCGCCGAGATCCACCGCCGCCTCAGCGGCGGCTAGGAGCCGGCGATCTTGTCGCAAGCTAGCAAAGTAGCGCAACGAAACGTAGACCCCTGCCGGCTCGTCCGGCAGGTGAATCAGGTTCACAAGCTAGCAAAGCAGCGCCCCCGCAGACCCCTGCCGGCTCGTCCGGCAGGTGAATCAGGTTCCTACAAGCTAGCAGAGTGGCGCGCCGAACACGTAGACCCCTGCCGGCTCGTCCGGCAGGTGAATCAGGTTCGCTCGGCTTCCAAGAGAGCTGCGAAAACCTCCTTCACCTGCCGGACGAGCCGGCAGGGGTCGGCGGGCGGGCGATTGGCGTTGCTAGCCTGAAAACCTCCTTCACCTGCCGGACGAGCCGGCAGGGGTCGGGGAGCGGGCCGCTTGGCGTTGCTAGCCTGGGAAACCTCCTTCACCTGCCGGACGAGCCGGCAGGGGTCGGGGAGCGGGCAGCTTGGCGTTGCTAGCCTGAAAACCTCCTTCACCTGCCGGACAAGCCGGCAGGGGTCGGCGGGCGGGCGCTTGGCGTTGCTAGCCTGGAAACCTCCTTCACCTGCCGGACGAGCCGGCAGGGGTCGGGGAGCGGGCGCTTGGCGTTGCTAGCCTGGAAACCTACTTCACCTACCAGGCAAGCTCCGTCGGCGCTTCGCACTGCTTGCGATTGTGGTAGACGTTGCATGCATGGAGACCGCGTCCAATCGCAAACAGTGCCACACTCGATAGCGAGGCAAGATGATGACCGCGTCCAATCGCAAGCACACCCCATAGCGAGGCAAGATGATGACTATCCGCGACCGAATTCGTGAACTTCGCCGCGTGCGCGCGGGCGACCTTCGCGCCAATCCGAACAACTGGCGGACCCATCCGGCCCAGCAGCGCAAAGCGCTCCGCGCTCTGCTGGCCGAGGTCGGGTACGCCGGCGCCCTGTTGGCCCGCGAGTTGCCCGACGGGGCGATCGAGCTGATCGACGGGCATCTGCGGGCCGAAACAACTCCGGACATGGAAGTGCCCGTGCTCATCGTCGATCTCGACGACGCCGAGGCCGCCAAACTCCTGGCCCTTTACGACCCGTTGGGAGCCATGGCCGATATCGACCGCGATGCCTTGGGCGAGCTGGCCGATCGGGTCGACACCGAGAGCGACGCGCTTCGCACCGTGCTCGATCGGATGCGGGCCCCGCGAGAGCCGTCGACCGAAAAGCCCCAAGAGTTCTCCGGCGACGTCCACGTGCCGGAGCTGTTTCACGTCATCGTGGAATGCCGGACGGAAGCGGAACAGCAAGCCGTTTTCGAGCGATTGACGAGCGAAGGATACGGCTGCCGGCTGTCGAACCTGTGAGACCGAACACCATGCCATCGATTGACATTACCGTAAGCTGTCCGATCCACGATTCTTTCCGCGTGCGGCAGATCGCCGGGATGTTCGATCTGCCCGTCGAGCGCCGCGCGTCCGAGCGGTTCACGGTGGAAGTCCCCGAATTGGGCGATGCGTGGCGGATCGGTCTGATCGTCGGGCCTTCCGGCAGCGGAAAGACGACCATCGCTCGCCGGCTATTCGACAAGAGCATCGATCGCCCCGAACCGTGGCCCCGCGACCGCGCAGTGATCGACTGCTTCGGCGACCTGCCGATCAAGGCAACCACGGGGCTGCTCACCGCGGTCGGCTTCAGCTCGCCGCCGAGCTGGCTGAAGCCTTACCACGTGCTGAGCACCGGCGAGCAGTTCCGCTGCGACCTGGCGAGAGCCCTTCACTCGGCTCGGCCGGACGGCCCCGGGGGCGAACTGCCGACGGTCGTCTTCGACGAGTTCACCAGCGTCGTCGATCGGACGGTCGCGCGCGTCGTGTCGGTTGCGGTTGCCAAGGCCGTTCGCGGCCGTTTGGCGCCGTGCCGGCTGGTGGCCGTCACGTGCCACGACGACGTGGCGGCGTGGCTCGCGCCCGACTGGGTCCTCGACATGGCCGCGTCGCAGTTTGCCTGGAGGTGTCTTCGGCGACCGCCGATCCGGATCGAGTTGTTTCGTTGCTCGCGTGGTGCGTGGCGGTTGTTTGCGCGCCATCACTATCTGAGCGGGGAGCTGAACCCGGCCGCCCGCTGCTTCCTGGCCGTCTGGGAAGGGTCGCCCGTGGCCTTCTGCGCCACGGTCGGACTGATCGGGCACAAAAATCGCCGGCGGATCAGCCGCATCGTCACCCTGCCCGACTACCAGGGCATCGGGATCGGCACATCGATGATGGAGGCCGTGGCCCAAATGCACAGCGAGGAGGGACACCGCGTGAACCTCACGGCGAGCCATCCGGCGATCGTTGCGCATTGCCGCCGCTCGCCCCGGTGGCGCGTCGTCGACGTGAAGAAGACAGGATCGCGGCCGGCGGACCGGATCGTGAGGAAGTATCGAGGCTCGGCGGGCCGGGCCGTGGTGTCGTTCGAATGGCGGAGCGGAGGGCCGGTGTGATGTCGCGAAAATCGAATCTCGACGAAACCAAACGGCGCGAAATCCTGGCAATCCTCTCGATGGGCTGCTCGCGCGCGACCGCGGCGGGCTACGTCGGCTGCTCGCGGCATACGATCGGCAAGCTGGCGGCCCGCGATCCGGGCTTTGCCAGGCAGCTCGCCCGTGCGGAGTCGCTCGGGCAGATCGAACTGGTGAAATCCGTTCGTGCCTCGACCCACGACAACAAGCAGTGGCGGGCCGCGGCATGGGCACTCGAGCGGCGCTATCCGGAGGATTTCGCCCGCCGAGGCCCCGATTGCCTGACGCCCGGCGAGATCGACGAGTTTCTCGCCGAAGTGACCGAGATCATCCTGCAAGAGCTGCCGGCCTCGCGGTATCGAAAAGCGGTGCTGACGCGGCTCTGGAGGCTGCGGCCGGAGAGCCGCCGTGAGAGGAAATCGCTCGAGGAACCGGACGCCCCCTCGGGGCCGACTGACGATGAAACGTAGCACGCGCCCCCTTGAGAATGAAGTCTGCCGGCCGCATGTCCGGCACTTGAGCGCCATGCTTTGGGACCGGCTCGTGGGGATCTATGCGTCGGAGCGAAGGTCGTCGGCCGCGGATCCGCACTGCGAAGGACTGCTGCAGTGGGGGCGGCACTATCTGCCCAACCATTTCACCAAGCCTCCATCGCGGATGCACCGCTGGCTGGCCCGGCAGCTCGACGAGATGGTGCGTCGGCGAGGCCGCCGCGTGAACGTTCTCGGACCGCGCGGTGGAGCGAAATCGACGCTTGCTTCGCTCGCCTACGTGCTCCGCGCCGCGGTGGAGAACTGGGAAGCCTATATCTGGATCGTCTCCGACACCCGGCACCAGGCGTGCGCCCATCTGGACAACGTCCGCTCGGAGCTGGTCGACAACCACCAGATCGCGGCCGACTACCCCGCGGCGGCCGGCCGCGGGCCGACCTGGCGGGCGAGCATGCTCGTGCTCCGCAACGGGGCAACGATCGAGGCCCTCGGCACCGGCCAGCGGATCCGCGGCCGGCGGCGGCGCGAGCACCGCCCCACGCTCATCGTCTGCGACGACCTGCAAAACGACGGCCACATGCTCTCCGCCTTGCAACGCGACCACTCGCGGACCTGGTTCCACGGGTCGCTGTTGAAGGCCGGCACCGGGCGGACCAACGTCGTCAACCTGGCGACCGCGCTGCACCGCGAGGCCCTCGCCATGGAACTTGCTCAAACGCCCGGCTGGACTTCGCGGATCTTCCGGGCGATCGAGCGATGGCCGGAGAACATGTCGGCCTGGCACGAGTGGGAGGCGATCTACCAGGACCTGGCCAACCCGCACTACCAGCGCGACGCCCGCGCGTTCTACGACGCCCAGCGGCAACAGATGGACGCCGGAGCCCTGCTGCTCTGGCCGGAAGTGGAAGACCTCTACGCGCTGATGTGCATGCGAGCCGAGAGCGGCCCCGCGGCCTTCGAGCGCGAGAAACAGAATTCGCCGGTCCGTCCCGACCTGTGCGAATGGCCGGAAGAATACTTCGACGAATCGATCTGGTTTGCCCAGTGGCCCACGCGGCTCGAAGTCAAAACGCTGGCGATCGATCCGAGCAAGGGGACCGACGCTCGCCGGAGCGACTACTCGGCGCTGGTCATGGCGGGCGTCGACCCGCGGGGCGTGATCTATCTCGAGGCGGACATCGCCCGCCGCGCCGTGGCCCAAATTGTCGCCGACGGCGTCGAGGCGTACTCCGCGTTCCGGCCCGACGCGATCGGGATCGAGGCCAACCAGTTCCAGGAGCTTCTCGGTGCGGAGTTCGAGGCGGAGTTTCGACGCCGTGGGCTCTTGGCCGCGCGGCCGTGGCTGATCGACAACCAGGTGAACAAGCTCGTGCGGATTCGCCGGCTGGGACCCTACCTGGCCTCGCGGCGACTGCGATTCAAGGACCGCTCGCCGGGCACGCGGCTCCTGGTCGAGCAGCTCAAAGAATTCCCGGCCGGCGATTACGACGACGGCCCCGACGCCGCCGAGATGTCCATCCGCATGGCCGCCGAGATGTTGACCCCCGCGCTGAACGATGGATTAGGCAACCGACTGCGCCTGTAAGACAGTCGTTTAACCCCAGTGCCCAACGGGCCGGGCTCGCGACCAAAGACCCTACTCCCTGCCCGCGCCCGGCCCGTTCGGCACCGGGGCTGAACAACCGATTCCAATTCCACCCACCAAGGAGCACCCCATGCAAACCTCCCATCTCTCTCGCTTCGAAACCCGTCTTCTCGAAGCCTTACACGAACTCGTCGATCCTTCCGATGCCTACTGCGACGCCGACGGATCGCGATGGCTGCCCTTGGGCATGGCCGGCTCGGAAGGCTCGCTTGGCCTGGCCTTCGGTACGGAACGGCAACTTGCCGAGATCCGCGCCCAGTGCCGTGCGCTGGCGGTCTCGAATGAATTCGCCATCAATGGCCACGAGAATCGCGTCAATTATCTTGTCGGCACGGGCCACGTCTACCGGGCCGCCGCACGGCCGAACGCCCCGGCCGACGATTCGCTCCTCCGCGAAGTCCAGGCCGTACTGGATCGGTTCGTCCGCGAAAACCGCTGGCATTCGCGCCAGCAGGAGATTGTCCGCCGCCGCGACCGCGACGGCGAGGCCTTCCTGCGGTTCTTCCCTTTGCCGGACGGCGGGCTGCGGGTCCGCTTCGTCGAGCCGGCGCAGGTGGCGGCGCCGCCCGAGCGACAGAGCGATCCGGCCGCCGCGTTCGGCATCCAGACCGATCCGCGCGACGTCGAGACGGTGCTCGGCTATTGGATCGACGGCCGCTGGGTCGACGCGTCGGAGATTCAGCACCGCAAGGCGAACGTCGACGCCAACGTCAAGCGAGGGCTGCCGCTGTTCTTCCCGGTGCGCAAGAACCTCGAACGCGCGGAACGGCTGCTGCGAAACATGAGCGTCGTGGCCGGGATCCAATCGGCGATTGCCATTATTCGCAAGCACGCCACCGGCACCTACCCTACCGTGCGCGACGCCGCGGAGAAACAGGCCGACGCCGCGCTGACCGATCCCTCGACCGGGCGCACCACCCACTTCCGCCGCTACGACCCCGGTACGATCGTCGACACCTCGGCCGCGACCGCCTACGAATTCCCCGCCGCGAGCGTCGACGCGGCACGCTACGTAGTCGTGCTGCAGGCGGAGCTTCGCGCAATCGCCAGCCGCTTGGTGATGCCCGAGTTCATGCTCACCAGCGACGCCTCGAACGCCAACTACGCGTCGACGATGGTGGCCGAGGGCCCGGCGGTCCGGATGTTCCAGCGGTTGCAGCAGGAGATGATCGAAGACGACCTCGACGTGATGCGCCGCGCGGTCTCGGCGGCCGTCGACGCCGGCCGACTGCCGCGCGAAGCGGCCACGGTCGTGGAGGTCCAAGCCGTACCGCCGAGCCTGGCGGTCCGCGACCGGTTGAAGGAAGCCCAAGCCGACCAGATCCTCGTTCGCAACGGCGCGATGTCGGTAGCCACGATGGCCATGCGCCACGGCTTAGACCCGGAGCAGGAGCGCCAGCGAATTGCCGCCCAAACCTGACAAGCCCCCACCCCCATTCCCGCCCCCTGCCATCTTGGAT
>JAXGMN010000022.1:0-233074 GCA_040768665.1 Thermoguttaceae bacterium | reverse complement strand
CACCCCTCACGCCTCACCCCTCACGCCTCACCCCTCATCCCTCATCCCTCATCCCTCACCCCTTCCTCCATCCCCTCTGCGGTTACCGGGTGGTCCGGGGCGTAGAGTTTTGGAATATCGGACTCCTTGACAGCCACATCCCATCAGCTCCGGCGCATCGGGATCGCCTGGGACCAAACGAGCGGCATGCCCCAGCAGGTGAATCTGCTGGTCCGATTCACCCTCTCACCTCCGGCGCCGAATGGCCGCGAACCGGCCCCTTTCAGAAGAAACGCCAATTGATAGCAACTCGCCGGCTGCGATTCGGGTAGGATGTCAGGTAGGTCCCGCTTGCCGAGCGGGACCTGGATCTTAGGACAAACCTCAGACTTCCCTCCCGCTTCACGCCAGTCGCCTCGCCGACTTCAGGTCCCGATCGGCAAACGGGCCTACTGTTTGGCAGGCTGTCACCCCACCAACAGTAATGATGCCCAGTCCAAAATCGGCCCCGAAGAAACAGCCGTTAGCCGGCGACCGCCCCTGGTACCATGAGGGGCTTCATTTTCAGTGTACGGGGTGCGGCGACTGTTGCACGGGTGCTCCCGGCTACGTGTGGGTCGACGAGAAGGAGATCGCCGCGCTCGCTTCGCATACGGGAATGTCGGTAGAAGCATTTGAGAGAATGTACGTCCGCAGGGTGGGGCGGCGCAAGAGCCTTATCGAACGCGACAACGGCGACTGCGTCTTCTTCGACAGCGACGCACGCCGCTGCACCGTTTACCAGTCCCGCCCTCACCAATGCCGGACCTGGCCCTTCTGGCAGTCGAACCTCGAGAACCGCCGAACTTGGGCGGAAACCTGCCGTGCCTGCCCAGGGTGTGGCCATGGGCCACTTGTAACGGTAGAAGAGATCCAAGACTTCGCAGCGGTCGTCCGAGTCTGACACTCTATAGCAGGGGTCGGAAGCTAGCGGTTCTGAGGTTCTTGCGGTCTGGCTGAAGTTTTTCGGTTTTGCCAGCCGATATAGGGTGTCAGCCGCAGGCGAACCGCGCTGCTGCGTTGCATCGGACAACGCCGAGGAATTGGCGTAAATCCTTGCGTAGCATTCGTTTGCAAATGGCGGCGTCTTTGCGGCTTGCGTTTACCGCAACTAAGATCTTTGACAATAAGCACTTACTGCCAAAAGCCTGCACCCCTCGGCGACAAAGCGACAGTACCCGACTACCGGATCAGAACGCTTTCACCAGGGCCTGCTGCGACCGATTAAGCTTGACACTACTCTTTATGGCATTTACACTTGGAGCGTGACTGGGTTGCTCTGCGGGGACGATCGCCGCGACGTCCGGCGACCCGTTTCACAGGAGAATCGAGTCGTGACCAAGAAAGAGATCGTTCGGACTATTTCCGAAGAGATTGGACTCACGCAACTCAAGACCAAGGAGATCGTCCAAAAGACGTTCGACGCCATCGTCGACGCATTGGTTGAGGATCGCCGGATCGAACTCCGCAACTTTGGTGTATTTGAGGTGAAGCGACGAGCCCCCCGCAAGGCGAGGAACCCGCGAACCGGCGACAAAGTGACCGTGCCCGAGAAGTTCGTCGTCGCGTTCAAGCCAGGCAAAGAGATGGAGCAACGTGTCCGCGATCTCGAGCGCCAAGCCGCCTGGGCACAGATGGCCCGGCGCGATTCGGATAGCTTGCCACCCGATGAGCAAGACCACGCTATTGAACCGTTACCCTCGGTAAGGATTTTCGAGCCGTAAGCCGGCAGCTCGTGACCCCTCAAGCTGTCGCCCGACCAATCGCTGCCTCGAGAGACATCGACCCAGACACGATTCCTCGACGCTGCTAGCGTTCAATGCGACTTCGCCCTTGGTAGCGGCAAGCAATGCGCCCCGCTGTGGGGCCCCCGCATAACAATACACAGAAGGCAGTGTGCTCGCGTGGTGGACGCCTTCTGCCCGGGGCACGGCAGTGGGTGACGGCAGTGGGTGAAGGAATTCAGGAGTGCTGGTGCGTCTGGCGCGCCGCACATGGTATCTCACGGAGGAGTTTACTAATGCGCAAGCTTCTACTTGCCGCCGTACTGGGCATGATGCTCTCTAGTTCGGTCGGGTGTATCATTCCTGCTTACTCCGGTGATCCCCAGCGTCGGGTCCCCGAGCTGATTTATACGTCGGAGAATCTTCGGCAGGTGCTCGATACGTGGGAACGGATCTGGTTCCTCGACCAGCCTTCACACATGGCGCCGTATCGCATGCACGGCGGACTGATCTGACGCCCGGCCGGCCGTTGCCCGATGCCGCTCGAAAGGGTACATTGCACGCTTGGCAGATTTTGTCGCTTGCCAGGCAAGACAAGGCCCTACCGAGCTTTTGCATCGCACGATCGTGACCGCCGATGAAGTCCAGATTGACGTCCAGCTTGGCCCGCTGCGATTAAAGAACCCGATCCTGGTGGCTTCGGGTACCTTCGGCTACGCCCGCGAGATGGCCGGCCTCGTCGACCTCGGACGGTTGGGCGGCATTCTTCCCAAGACGATTACCCAGTCTCCGCGCGCGGGCAACGCCCCGCCGCGGACTGTGGAAACCACTGGCGGGATGCTCAATTCCATCGGCCTGGACAATGATGGAATCGAGGCGTTTATCGAGCGCCAGCTCCCCTATCTGGCCGGACTGGGAACGGCCATCATTGTCAGCGTCGCCGGCAAGACCCATGACGAATTCGTTCGGATGGCCAAGCGGCTGGAAGGCGTCCCCGGCATCGCCGCCCTTGAGTTGAACATCTCCTGCCCGAACGTCACCGGCGGGACGGATTTCGGCGCCGACCCGAAGATGTGTGAAGCGGTGGTGGCGGGCGTTCGCGCGGCCTGTTCGTATCCCATCCTGGCAAAGCTCACGCCCAACGTTACCGATATCGCCGCGATCGCTCGCGGGGCCGAGGCCGGCGGGGCAGACGCCATCTCGCTGATCAATACCTGCCTGGGAATGGCCATCGATTGGCGGCGGCGGCGGCCACGGTTGGGCAATGTCATGGGCGGGTTGAGCGGACCCGCGATCAAGCCGATTGCACTGCGCGCAGTCTACCAGGTCGCCCAGGCCGTCAAGGCCCCGATCGTCGGGATCGGCGGGATTGCCTCGGTCGACGACGTCATGGAGTTCCTCGTCGCGGGAGCCACCGCCGTGCAAATCGGCACGGCGAACTTCTATAATCCCACCGTGTCGATCCAGATCCTCGACTTGCTTCCCGGCGCGCTTGCCAGCCTCAATGCAACCCGCGTTGACGAGGTGGTCGGAACCTTGTCCCTAACCAACGTCCCGTAGTCCACCGCCGCCCACGCATTCGAATCCTGCACACGAAAAAACCAATATGCGAGTCCTTTCCGGTATCCAACCCACGGGCCGATTTCACTGGGGCAATTACTTCGGCGCAATCCGCCAGTACATCGATTTGCAGGGCAAACGCGACGACGCCTTCTACTTCATCGCCAACCTGCACGCGCTGACTACCGTTCGCGACCCCGCGCAACTCGTCCGCAATACGCTCGACGCCGCGATGGATCTGCTGGCGCTGGGGCTCGATCCGGAAAAGGCCACGCTCTTCGTGCAATCCGATGTACCTGAAGTCTCCGAGCTTTGCTGGCTTCTCATGACCGGCACCCCGATGGGCCTGCTGGAGCGGTGCCACGCCTACAAGGACAAGAAAGCCCGCGGGCTGACGGCCGACGCGGGGTTGTTCACCTACCCGGTGCTGATGGCCGCCGACATCCTCATGTACGACTCCGACGTCGTGCCCGTCGGCGAGGACCAGGTCCAACACATCGAGGTGTGCCGCGATCTGGCGGCGAGCTTCAACCACCTCTTCGGGGAAACGTTCGTCCTGCCCAAGTCGAAGATCCTCGATACCTCGGCCCGTGTGCCCGGCACGGACGGCGAAAAAATGTCCAAGAGCTACAACAACACCCTCGAGGTCTTCGAGGATCCGAAAACGCTGCGGAAGAAAATCATGCGGATCGTCACCGACTCGCGTCCGGTCGAAGAGCCTAAGGCCCCCGAGTCGGATCATCTGTTCCAGCTTTACAGCCTGTTTGCCGACGACCGCCAGCGCAACGAGATGGCCGACAAATACCGCCACGGCGGATTTGGCTACGGAGAGGTCAAAAAGGTTCTGGCGGATTTGGCGGAATCCTACTTCGCCGAGGCACGCCGGCGGCGCACAGAATTGGAAGCCCACCCGGAACAGGTTCGCGAAATCCTCGGGGATGGCGCCGCGCGCGCGAGAAAGAAAGCGGCCGAGGTCCTGCTCCGCGCGCAGTTGGCCTGCGGTGTGAAATCCGGCGATCGAATTCGTCCCACCGGACAGTGAGGGTCTCATGCGTTTCCGCACCCGCGCAATCCACGTCGGCAACGAGCGCGACCCGGCTACGGGCGCCGTCGTGCCACCGGTGCACTTCGCCAGCACATTCGTCCAACCGGGGGCGGGCCAGTGGGGCGAGTTCGACTATTCCCGCAGCGGCAATCCGACCCGCAAGGCCCTGGAAACCACGCTGGCCTCGTTGGAATCCGGCACCGGCTGCCTGGCGTTTTCCTCGGGAATGGCCGCGACGCACTGCGTGACCATGCTTCTCCGCCCCGGCGACCGCGTCGTCGCCGGGGCCGATATCTACGGCGGCACCTACCGGTTGCTGCACAAGATCGTGCAACCAAACCGGGTCGACGTTCGCCTCGCACCGATCACGGATCTTGATGCCCTGGACGCCGCGATCGACGCTCGCACACGTCTGGTGTGGATCGAGAGTCCCGGAAATCCCTTGATGTCGATCGCCGATATCGCCGCGTGCGCCGAACTCACCCACCGCCACGGCGCACTGCTCGGGGTCGACAGCACCTTCGCCACGCCCGTTCTGACCCGCCCCCTGGAGCTCGGCGCCGACATCGTCATGCACTCGGCGACCAAGTACCTTGGAGGACACAGCGATCTTCTGGGTGGAGCCTTGGTCGTCCGCGACAGAGAACTCTACGACCGGCTTTACTTCATCCAAAATGCGACCGGGGCCGTCATGGGGCCGCTGGAAGCCTTTCTCTGCTCCCGTGGAATAAAAACCCTTGAGTTGCGCCTCCGAGAGCAATGCCACACCGCGGCACTGCTTGCCGACCGGCTGGCGAACGATCGGCGCGTTCGACGCGTCCTTTATCCCGGACTGCCCGATCATCCGGGCCACCAGATTGCCGGCCGGCAAATGGACGGCGGGTTTGGGGCCATGCTCAGCTTCGAGGTGGAAGGAGACTATGCAGCCGCCAAGAAAGTCGTCGAGAGCACCCGTCTTTTCCAACTCGCCGTCAGCCTCGGCGCGGTGGAATCGCTCATCGAACAGCCCGCCTCCATGTCCCACGCCAGCTACGATCGCGCCGACCGGGTGGCGCACGGCATCACCGACGAGCTGATTCGCCTTTCTGTGGGATTGGAAGCCGCGGAGGATCTCTGGGAAGACCTCGACCAGGCGCTGTGAGAGGCCGTAGGCTCTCCGTGATCCTCGTCATCCGTGCCGCCGTCTGCCACAAAGGCCTGCCCCACATTCCCGGCCCCGGCGGTTGTTCTCGATGCGGCCGGCGAAGTAGAATGTGCGAAGCTGT
This sequence comes from Thermoguttaceae bacterium, assembly GCA_040768665.1. Classification (GTDB taxonomy): domain Bacteria; phylum Planctomycetota; class Planctomycetia; order Pirellulales; family Thermoguttaceae; genus JABWBD01. Next base: position 227,462 of record JAXGMN010000022.1, on the reverse strand, counting down.
CGACCACCCGCGGAGGAATCCTCATGCAACGCTTCGTTTGTCTCGCACTGGTCGTGTCGATCGGATTCGTTCATGGATCCCGCGCGGCCGAGCGCCCGAACGTCGTGCTCATGATGAGCGACGACCAGGGATACGGAGATTTCGGCATCACCGGTAATCCAGTGATCGAAACACCGAATATCGATCGGATGGCCCGCCAGAGCGCCTGGATGCGAACGTTCTACGTCAGCCCGGTCTGCTCGCCGACTCGCGCGAACTTGATGACGGGCCGCTACAACTATCGCACCCGCGTGATCGATACGTATCTCGGCCGCTCGATGATGGATCCCGAGGAGGTCACGATCGCGGAGGTCTTGAACGATGCCGGCTACGCCACCGGAGTTTTCGGCAAGTGGCACCTCGGCGACTGCTATCCGATGCGGCCGATCGACCAGGGATTCGAGCAGGCGCTGGTGCACCGCGGGGGCGGCCTGGCCCAGCCTTCCGAACCGCTGGAAAACGACCACCGATACACGGACCCAATCCTCTTCCGCAACGGCAAGCAGGTCCAGACCAAGGGCTTCTGTACCGACGTCTACTTCGACGCCGCGTTGGACTTTATCGAACAGTCGCGCCAGGCCCGGCGGAGTTTCTTCGTTTACCTGCCGACGAATGCGCCCCACGATCCTTTCCACGACGTGCCCGAGGGTCTGCGCGAGCATTACCAGGCCAAGGCTGAGCAAGTGGCTAGGCTGCTTATCGGCCCGCTGCCCGAGAAGCAGTTGGCGGCCCAGGTCGACCGGCTGGCGCGGATCGCGGCCATGGTCACGAATATCGACCAGAACGTGGGGCGACTCCTGGAGAGGCTGGAGGCCTTGGAACTGGCCGAAAACACGATGGTTCTGTACCTGGTCGACAATGGCCCCGCGGGACGCCGCTACGTGGGGCCGTTCCGCGGCAGCAAGGCCGACGTACACGAGGGCGGAATTCGCTCGCCGCTTTGGATCCGCTGGCCGGCAAAGCTCAAAGCAGGCATGTCGCGCGACGAGCCCGTGGCCCATTTTGATCTGATGCCGACGATCCTCGACGCCTGCGGCGTCGAGCCGCCGAAGAACGTCAAGCTCGACGGCCGAAGTTTCTTGCCGCTGCTCGTGGGAGACAAGACCGAGTGGCCCGAGCGGCCGATCGTCCTCCAGTCTCACCGTGGCGACCAGCCGGTCCGTTATCACCAGTTTATGGTTCGCCAAGGGGCCTGGAAACTCCTCAACGCCGGTGGATTCGGACACGAGACGCTTCCCGGCGAGCCGAAGTTCGAGCTCTACAACGTCGCTGAGGATCCGGGCGAAACGCGGAATCTGATCGAAGATAAGCCGGAGATCGCGACTCGCTTGAAGACCGCGTACGACGCCTGGTTCGACGACGTCTCCACGACGCGTCCGGACAACTACGCCCCGCCGCGAATCGTGGTCGGCACACCGCACGAGAATCCCACCGTGCTCACCCGCCAGGACTGGCGAGGAGGAACCTGGGGCCGCGATTCGATCGGGCATTGGCAGTTGCAGATCGATCGAGGCGGCAAGTACGATGTCCGGCTGGTGTTCGAAGCAGCCAACGCGTCCGAAACCGCGGAGATTGCCATCAACGGCAAGACTTGCCGCGGCTACGTGCAGAGCGGCTCGAAAGCATACACGTTCGAAAGCATCGAACTTTCGGCCGGCAATGCCACTGTTGAGGCGGCCCTGAGCCGGGACGGGAAGCGACGGGGGGTGTACCAGGTAGAGGTGTCGCGACAGGAGCGGTAAACCGGGTCTTTCAAGCATTGTTCGTTGCCAAAGGTTGTACGATGAAACATCCAATCGTAGCGAGCCTGTTGACGGTTTTCACCTTCCTCGCGGCCGGGAGCCCGGCCTGCGCTGCCGGCGTCCAGCCAGACTCGCTCCCCAAGCCGAGTCCCGAACACCTGCCGCGGTGGCGAGGGTTCAACCTGCTCGAGAAATTCCAGCGAGACCGGAGCGGACCCTTTTTGGAGGAAGACTTCCGGCTGATCCAGGAGTTGGGGTTTAATTTCGTCCGCCTGCCGATGGACTACCGCTCGTGGATCCGCGGAGAAGACTGGACACAATTCCATGAAGCCTCCCTCAAAGAAATCGATCAGGCAGTGGCATGGGGCGGCAAGTACGGAATCCACGTGCTGATCAACTTCCATCGCGCCCCGGGCTACACGGTGGCCAGGCCGCCGGAGCGAAAAAGCCTTTGGACGGATCCCGAGGCCCAGCGCGTCTGCGCGATGCACTGGGCCGAGTTCGCCCGCCGTTGCCGCGGTATCCCGAACGAGCGGTTGAGCTTCAATCTCTTCAACGAACCGGCCAACGTCGAGCCGGAAGTCTACATCGGCGTCGTCGAGAAGATCGCAGCGGCAATCCGCGCCGAGGATCCTCAGCGGCTGATCGTTTCCGACGGGCTGCAATGGGGAAAGCATCCGGTCCTCGAATTGGCCGATCTGAAGATCGCCCAGGCGACCCGCGGCTACGTGCCGATGGACATCACCCATTACAAGGCAAGCTGGGTCGCCGGATCCGACCAGTACCCGGTGCCGACCTGGCCGAGACCGCAAGCCTATGGAACACTCTATGCGCCGCATAAGGGCGGGCTGAAGCCCGAATCGCTGAAGCCGATGGTCGTCGAAGGGCCGTTTGAGACGGAGACCCGGCTCCGGCTGCACGTAATGAGTGTTTCCTCCCAGGCCATGCTCGTCGCCCGTGCCGACGGCGAGAAGGTCTGGGAAAACCATTTCCAGTGCGGCGACGGCAAGGGCGAATGGAAAAAATCCGAGTACCAGCCGCAATGGAAGATCTACCGTTGCACGTATGACCGCGACTATGAAGTGACGATCCCCTCAGGGACCCGACGCGTGGAAGTCGCGGTGACCGGGGGCGACTGGATGACGCTCACCGAAATCGGCCTGAAGCGGCCGAACACGGCCGAGGACGTGCTGACGCTGCGGGCCGGATGGGACGAGCCGCCCGCGACCGTCCGCTACGAGCCCTCGTCGAGCGGTAGTCCATTCGTAAGCCGCACGATGGAGGATCGCCAGTGGCTTTGGGACACCATGATCGTCCCCTGGAATGATGCTCGGGCGAAAAGGATCGGCGTGATGGTCGGCGAGTTCGGTGCCTTCAACCGGACGCCCCACGATGTCGTGCTTGCCTGGATGGAAGACTGCCTGGCAAACTGGCAGAAGGCGGGCTTCGGCTGGGCCCTGTGGAATTTCCGCGGTCCGTTCGGCATCCTCGACAGCGGTCGCGAGGACGTCCAGTACGAAGATTTCCACGGGCATCAGCTCGACCGAAAGATGCTCGAGCTGCTCAAGCGGTATTGAGCCCACAAAGTGCCGGGCAGGATTTGTGCGGCGAGACGGCAAGCTGGTAGAATGAATCGCACATGCTTCGGCAGAAACTCCACACCCCGCTCGATCGAGGAAATGCCTCCGATGCCCCACGGACCGACTCCACCCCGCGAACTCCCTTCTGCTAGCAGCGCAGCCGCTTCCACGATCTCACTCGCCGCCTGTCTCCATGTCGCCCGGTCCGCACACGCTGCGGGCAGTGACGTGATCAAGATCGCGCTGGTCGGCTGCGGCAACCGGGGTACCGGTGCTTGCCGCGAGGCACTGCTGGCCGCCGACTCCGTAAGGCTGATTGCCGTAGGCGATCTGTTTGCCGACCGCGCGAAAGCAAGCTTGTTCAATCTCACGAAGTACGACGACTTGCGGCCGAAAATCGACGTGCCCGAGGAGCGGCAGTTTCTCGGTTTCGATGCCTGCGAGAAGGTCCTCGATGCCGGAGTAGATCTGGTGCTCCTGGCGACGCCCCCCCATTTCCGTCCCGCCCAGTACACGGCCGCGGTGAAAGCGGGGAAACACGTCTTCATGGAGAAGCCGCTGTGCGTCGATGCCCCGGGCTATCGGGCGCTGCTGGCCGCCAACGAAGAGGCCCGGCAGAAGAAGTTGTCGGTGGTAGTCGGTCTCCAGCGCCGCCATCAGAGAAATTACCTCGAGGGGGTCGAGCGAATCCGCAACGGAGAGATCGGCGATGTGCTCTTCCTGCGGACGTATTTCAACGTGATGGGCGGCGGCCGCGCAGGACAGACGAAGCCGGAAGGCATGAGCGAGATGGAGTACCAGATCCGGTACTGGGGAATGTTCGTCTGGCTCTGCGGCGATCATATCGTCGAGCAATCGACCCATGAACTCGACGTGGCGAATTGGGTCATGGAGGGCCATCCGGTGCGGGCCCAAGGGATGGGCGGTCGACAGGTCCGCTTCGGACCCGGCAACGGGGATTTTTGGGACCATCACGCCGTGGAGTTCGAGTATGCCAATGGCGTGCGGCTGTTTGCCCAGGCACGGCAGCAGGCGGCCGCCTGGGTGCAGGTGTCCGACAACGTACACGGCACCAAAGGTTCGATCACGCTCGGCAGCGGGCCCTGGGGCTTTGGGAAGCTCACGCCTCGCGATCTCCGCCGCCTCGGAGCGGCCGGCAATCCCTACCAGCAAGAACACATCGACCTGATCGCCAGTATCCGAGGCGACGGCCCCTACCGTTGCGAAGGCGACTACGGCGCAACCAGCAGCATGACGGCAGTGATGGGGCGGATGGCGACCTACAGCGGAAACCTGGTGACCTGGGACGAGGCAACGCAGTCGGGGCTGCGTCTCGGCCCGGAGAAGTATTCCCTCGACGGAAAACCGCCGGTGATGCCCGACGCCGATGGCAGCTATGCAGCGGCCATACCCGGCGTGACAAAGGCCTGGTGACCACCGGTAGGTCCCGCTTGGGCGGGACCTGGAATCGCCGTCCACTTCGGCAAACGCAAGCTGCGCCATCTCTGATCCTACCGGCACGGTCGCGTCAAGAAAGCACAAACGGCCCGCTCATGCTTGCATGAGGCGAGCCGTTTGTGGCTCACGTAGAGAGGTTGGTTCAACCTCGGCGTGCCACTGGATCAGTTGCAGCAACCCGCGGGCGCACAAGCGGGCTCGCAGCAGGCCGGCTCACAGCAGACCGGGGCGCAGCAGCTCTGCATCTTCGCGCGAAGCCTCTGGAACAGACCGGGCTTGCAGCAGGGATCGCAGCAGGCCGGCTCGCAGGCGGGGGCGCACGGCGCAGGAGCACAGGCCGGCTCGCAGCAGGCCGGCTCACACGCCGGTTCGCAGCAGACCGGGGCGCAGCAGCTCTGCAGCTTCGCGCGGAGCTTCTGGAAGAGATTGGGCCTGCAACACGGATCGCAGCAGGGATCGCAGCAGGCCGGCTCGCAACAAGCGGGCTCACAGCAGGCCGGCTCGCAGCACGACGGACCACACAGACCGCGGAACCAGCCAGCTTGGGCACTGGTTGTCGATGCGGCCAGCAGGGCCAGCGCAGCCAACGCCGGGAGAAGGACACGACGGTTCATCGATACACTCCTTAACGCAGTTGATAGGGAAACCAACAGGGGATACGGGCGGTACTGGGCTTCATGACTTGCTCTGCCGCCAATCTAACGAACCGTATCGACGGAGGACGTCTGGTTTTCTTAGCCAGATATCCCAATTCCACCTGGCTTCTCGGCCCTCCAAGTCCGGTTGTACCGAATAGGTCCGATGTGCCGCGGGGCGAAAGCCGCGGTTGCAGACGGTTTGACCGATTTCGCACGAGTCCGCCACCGCCTCGCTCGGAGCTCTGAAGTATGGTTTTGTGAGCTTCGGGGCAAACGACGAGACCTCGGCAATGGTCTGATAAAAGAGGGGACTGGCTCCGCAAGACCTAATATCTACATCTTCAGTCCCATTCACCCGCGATTACTTGCGGTGCCTGTCCCTTCTTTCATCAGACCACCCGAGCAAAGGAACACCGATGTCACGCATTCCAATCGAGTTTGGATCAGGACCGCTCTACTCCACCTTCCAGGGAGATCCCGACTTCAACAATCTCGTCGTACTTTTTGTGGAGGAGATGCCCGGCCGCACGGCCAGCCTCACCGAGAGCCTGAAAGAGAACGATTGGAGCGCTTTGCGGCGGATTGCCCACCAACTCAAGGGAGCCGCGGGCGGATACGGTTTTGACCCGATTACCCTTGCGGCCGGCAAGCTCGAGCTGGCAATTCGCCAGTCGCTGCCTGAGGAAGAGATCCGCGCGGACGCAGAACGACTTATAGAACTATGTTCCCGCGCCACCGCACAGTAGGTCCCGCTTGCCGAAGGCTTTTAGTTGGCGTGAGCCGCTTCTTGGGGTCGCCTATTTTTTCGGCCAGCTTACACGGAACGCCTCGACGCCTTGGACTGACGAGACGAGCAGCACCGGTTCGCCGTCGATCTTCGCGGTCGCCAGTCCATCAAGCGCGGCGCCGTACTGGAATTTGTCGATCGGTGTCCCGTCGACGGCAATCACGTGGATGGAACCGTCGGCTCCGGGAAGGAGCCATTGCCCCGGTCCGTCCGGCTTGATCTGGCCGGCGACGATCAGTTCGATCGGGCGCTGATGAACGCCTTGGGGGAGCGGATAGTCCCAAAGGTGCTCGCCTTTGAGGTTGACGCCCACGGCCTCGGTCACGCCGACGTCGCGCGCCGAGAGGCAGCAAAGGTCGAATGGCTCCTGGCCGTCCAGATCGGCAGCGACGACCCATTGGAACATCTTGCCGGGCACGTTCAGTTCGCCCTCCGACTTGCCCTCGGGGGTGACGATGACCAGGCTTCCCTGGTTGTTGGTACACACCACGTTGCGATTGCCTTCCGGACCGGGCCCGAGCGGCGCGACGCGGAGCGCCATGCTGATCATTTTGTTCGACCACAGCAGCTTTCCGTCGATCGAAACCGCCTGAACGCCGTTGATTCCCCAGTAGCCCAAACACATATCCGGCGTGCCGTCGCCTTCCAGATCGGCGAGTTGCACGTCGGCGATGCCTGTGTGCGGGTTTTCCAGGGCGTTTTCCGGAAAGCTCAACAGCCGCTCCCAATTCTCGTCAAAGACATGTACCCGCTGCTGCATGGAGCCGGACGCGGCGAAGCGGCGTTTTCCGTCTTTTCCGACCGCAGTGCGGAGGAAGCTGACGACTTCGCGGTCCCCGATATCCAGCGGGTGCGTGGCAACGGCCTTACCCGACGCGTCGAGTTCGGCGACGGTTCGCCAGCCGTCGAGCACGAAGATCTGCGCCGGCTGGTCGGCCCGAGGCACCACCAGGATGTTGCCCGGCTCCTTCACTTCGGTGCTCTTCCAAAACGAGGTCAGCGTGAATGCCGAGGGTTCGGTCCGCTCGCCGATCTGTGCCTCCGGGATCTCCTTCTCCTCGTTCATCGGGGGCACATAGAGTCCTTTGGCAAGCCATTCACCGATGAACTCGTGGTAGCGCTTGCGCTGGGCATCGATTCGCTCGAGCGTCTTCGAGTAGACGTCGCGGCCGGCCAGAAGCTCGGCCAGACGGTCCGCAAGCTCGATGTCCATCGCCGGCTGCATGCCCGCCTCCGAGTGCTGCACGACGCCGTCCGGGCCGATGAGGAACATCGCCGGGATTGCCATCGTCTGAAACGCGCGGCCCACGTGCTGCTCCGGGTCGCGACCGATCGGCAGGTTTACCTTGAGCTCGGTGAATGTGTCGCGGAGCTGCTGGTCGGTGACACTCATCTCGTCGACGCTGACCGCCAGGAATCTCACCTTCTCGTTGTCCTTGTATTGCTGGTAGACCTTGTCCACCAGCGGCAGACTCGTGCGGCAGGGGCCGCACCACGTCGCCCAGAAATCGAGAACGGCGACCTTGCCTTCCAGCGACTTCGGCGTCACCTCGTTGCCGTCCAAGTCGACAAACTTGAAATCCGGAGCCGGCTTGCCCAGCATACGGACCGTCGGCGGGGCGAGCCGCTCGACGACCTCGACTTCCTCCGGCGGCGTTTCAAACTTGAACGCATCGCCGGTCACCTCGACGTTGAGCTGGGCGTTGTTAAAATCGGCGACCAGCGAGACGTTGTCCAACTGCTGCCCACCGCCGATCGCCCGCCCGAGCTCTTCCGCGGGCAACTCGACCCGGCGCAGCACCGACGATTCGGCATCGATCCACAGAACGTTCTTCCCCTCCGGTCGCGTGACGTCGACCCGGTAGCACTCCCTCCCGTCGATTGTGCCGGTACCCAAAAGCACCGGCTCCTGAGCCTGGTAGAGAATGGTCTTCAGCGGATCTTCCGCCCACAACAACAAAAGCTGGACCGGCACCCAAGAAAAGGTCTGCGATGGTCCTTGCGTCAGCGCGCTGGCGAACATTTCGTCGGACAGAAGATCTTCAAAGGAGAGTTTTTCCGGCGCAGGGCGGTTGAGCACCTGTTTCGGCAGTTCCTGGGTAAAGGCCCAGAGTTGCGACCCGTCGCACACAGCGACCCCTTGATACACCTGCAATCGCAGTTTGTTCGGGCGAACCAGCGCCACGGAGTAATCGACTGCCTGATCGACCTTCTGATCGCCCAGCGAAGCCTGAATCCGGACGGTTGCCTGGTCGGCGTAGCTCGTGGCGGCCCGATAGGCGGCGACCATCGAAGTGAGAATCTCCGCGGGCTTCGGCTGCCCCGCTTTCGGTGGCTGCAGTGTGGCGTCGACGCCTGGCTGCTGCGATCCTGCCGCAGCGGTCGGCTGTTCTGCCGGGGCCGGGGATTCCGATGTTCCGGTCTCGACGGTCGGAGTCGACGCGGGCGGCGACTGTGGTTTGCTGCACCCGCTCAACACGGGCAACGCCACGGCCAACGCGAGGAGTGCGACCGACCCGGCCCGCAGTGCCGACCAGTTCTTTCGTCTGATTATCGCCATGAGTTCGTCTTTCTAATCTGTTTTCCATCGAGCCTGAGAAGCAAGCCGCACGTCTGCGCACGATTCCCCAATTGGTACTACGCTGCCCACCTTATGCGCGGTTCACCCGCGATGTAGACTTCGGTGGGGTTGGCGGCATTATTGGCAAAGCCGGTGATCGCGTAAAGCTCGACTTCTTGACCCTTATTCCTAAGCAGCGGTAAGATTGATGACAAGTGAGAAGTAATTCGCCCTTTGCCTAAATCACCTGTTTTTACAGCGATGATCTCGATTTTTCGATATGGAGCCGGTTCCCGGGTCGAATTCGACTTGGCCGACGACGCCTTGGTGGCGGAGTGTGAGGTTCCACGGACATTGCCAATCCTTAACATAGCGGAGGCCACCGCGGCCGCCCTTTGCGATCCGGTGGAGTACCCGCCGCTCTCGGCCGCCACGACTCCGGCGGACCAGGTTGTTCTGGCCCTGGAGCCGGGTGTACCGCAAGTGGAGAAGATCGTCGCGGAGGTGATTCACTGCCTAGTGGAAGCTGGCCTCGATCCGGACGGTCTGACGGTGCTCCGTACGTCGACGGATGTCCAAACCGCAAGAGACGATCCCCGGCGCGATCTGCCTGACGACTTGCGAAGCCGGGTTGCAGTCGTCACCCACGAACCGGAGAACCGCCGCAAAATGGCCTATCTCGCGGCCACGGGCCGAGGAGATCCGATTTTCCTGAATCGTGCGATTACCGACGCCGATGTTGTTCTGCCGATCGGCCGCGTACGCAGTCCCTCTTCGCCGGGCTACCATGGCGTCCATGGCACGATCTATCCGACGTTCTCGGATCTTCGCGCCCAGCAGCGATTCCGCTCGCCGCCGGCTACGCACGCTGGCAGTGCTTATCGAGCGAGTCTGATCGAACAGTGCAACGAGGTCGGGTGGCTGCTGGGCGTGACCTTTTCGATCGTTGCCGTTCCGGCAGGGGGCGAGGAAGTCCTGGACGTGCTGGCCGGCGAAGTCCAAGCGGTGGGCGAGCGCGGCCGCCGGTCGTACGACAAGGCGTGGTCGTGCAGCGTTCCACGCCGGGCAAGCCTGGTGATCGCCGGAATCGAAGGCGGCCCTTCCCAGCAGACGTGGCAGAACGTCGGCACTTCCCTGGCGCTGGCTGGAGGACTGGTCGAGGAGGGAGGCGCGATCGCGCTGTGCTGTGAGCTTTCGGCTCCGCCGGGACCGGCGGTTCAGCAGTTGGTTGGAGCGCGGTCCCGCCGCGACGCGATGCGCCATATCCGCAAGGAGTTGCCTGAGGATCTCCTGCAGGCCACTCAGTTGGCCGAGGCACTCGATCGGGCGGACGTCTACCTCCTCAGCCGCCTGGACGATTCGATGGTTGAGGACCTGGAGATGGCTCCGATCAGCGATCACGCGGAACTGGTTCGGCTGGCACACCGGCATCGTTCGTGCATCCTTTTATCCAATGCCCCCCATGCGATGGTGAGCATCGAGCCCGATGCCCCGTAGTCCTGGGATGCCTGTCCCCTTTTTCATCAGGCCAACTCCGGAGCAATCGCCATGGAATGTACCGATCGAGTCGCGGAGAATCTGGCCGGAGTCCGGCAGAAGATCGCGGCCGCGGCCGGCGCGAGCGGCCGCTCGCCCGACGAAGTCGCCTTGGTCGCGGTAACCAAGTACGTCGGGCCGGAGGTGATCCGTGCCCTGGTCGAAGCCGGCTGCGCCACCCTGGGCGAAAGCCGTCCCCAGCAGCTTTGCAGCCGGGCGGCCGACCTCGCGGATCTCCCGGTCCGTTGGCACATGATCGGTCATCTGCAGCGGAACAAAGTCCAACGCACGCTCCCGGTAGTCGAAATGATCCAATCCGTCGATAGTGTCCGGCTGGCGGTGGCCATCGACGAGGCCGCCGGGGCCGCGGGTCGCACGATGCCGGTGCTTCTGGAAGTGAACGTCTCGGGCGACGAGGCCAAGCACGGATTCTCGCCCGACGAATTGGATCGCCGCCTGGACGAACTGGCCGGGTTGGGCCGCCTCGAGATCCGCGGCCTGATGACGATGGCCAGTCTGGAAGGCGGACCGGACGTTGCCCGCCGCGATTTCGCCTCGCTCCGCGCGCTCCGGGATCGGCTCCGCAGAGACTGCCCTCCCGGCGTCGCCTTGGGCGAACTTTCGATGGGCATGAGCGGAGATTACCAGGAGGCGATCCGGGAAGGGGCAACGATCGTCCGCATCGGTTCGGCTCTGTTCGAGGGAGTGACCGAATGATCGCCCTGGAGCCGCATGCCCAAGGAGTCGTTCTGCCCGTACGAGCCCAGCCGGGCAGCCGCCGCAACGAAATCCGCGGCGTCCAAGACGGCATGCTCAAGGTCTGCGTGACGCAGGTCGCCGAAAAAGGCAAGGCCAACAAAGCCGTCGTTGCTTTGCTGTGCAAAGAGTTGTCTCTGCGCAAATCGCAGATCGAGCTGATCGTCGGAGAGACTTCGCAGCAAAAACGCTTTCTCATCCGCGGGGCCGAAGCTGATGCGCTTGCCGCTCGGATCGAAAGCCTGCTGACGAACGATCGCGCACGATAACTCGCTCAGCGCCTCCGAAACGGCAGGTCGATAGCGAGCTGCAGACGAGAAACACGTCACGTGGGCGGCGTGGCAAAACGGGGACGGCTGCTACCGTGTGCGTTGGTGAACCGTGAAGTCGATCGACGACTGGCCGATCTTCTGGCTGTGGAGATCTTCGACCGTCAACTGCAACGTGTGTTTGCCGTCGTAGATGCGGGTCGGAATAAAAAAGTGGTAGCCGATGAAGAAATCGCGCCGCATGTTCAGGCAGTCTTCTTGGGCGGTAAACTCGTGTTCCGCAACCCGCTGCCCGCGGCTGTCGAAAATCTGGTAGCCGAACCGCAACGAGGTCCGGTAGCCCTTGGAGGTCGACTCGCTGGAGAAGTTCTCGACCTCTGCGTAGAGAAGCACTTCCTGGCCCGGAGTGAACTTGCACTCGGGAAACGGTTTGTAGCTGCCGAAACTCTGGATGTCGGTCACGAACGCCAGATTGCGGACGATCAGGGGCGACTGCTCTCCCAGCCGGTTGATCGCCTCGCTGAGATGAAGCTTGGCTTCGGCGGCTCGCCGCGTCGGGTCGTCGATCCCCTGCGTGTCGAGCCAGGCGGCAAGCCCGTAGAGTTCTTTGGCCCAGAAATCCTGGACCGACGGACTGGCAGACGGGATCGGGCGCAGGGCGTCGTCACGACGATCGGCCAGGAGATACAGCATGCGGAGCCGCGCATGCTCGGCCACCTCGCCCGCCGAGCGCGGGCTGGAGGCCACATTCTGCTCCAGTCTGCGGATCGCCCGTTCGAGATCAGCTTGCCAATCGTCGAGAGCTTCATCGGTATACGAAGCATGGTCGACCCGGCCGGCCTCGCGGCCTCGAGCCGCCGACTTCACCTGCCGGTCACCCTCGGAAGGCACGGAACCGCTAAGACTCTTCTCCGCAACCTCCGTCGGAGCCGGGTTGCACTCATCCCGCGAGGCCGATTGCGACGGATTGCCGCCCGCTGAGCTTCTTTCCTCCCGTTTGGCCGCGCTTTCAGAGTCGAGCGCGGTCAAGGTTGCCGCCGAATTCGCAACCGGCAGCGACGCTGCCGGTTGCCCCGGCTTGCCCTGCTGCTGGTGATTGAGCTGTTGCCGGCAGGCGAGCATGGCGCGGAACTGCCGCACTACGCCTTGCCAGAGGCGGGGATCCGTTTGCTTCAGGTCCTCCATCAAGCGGTCGCGAACAGCAGGCTCCAGGTCGCCCATCTCCTGCAACTGGGCCATCACATCCTTCATGGCCTGCGGATCGGGAGTCGTGCCTTGGCCCGGAAGCGAAGGACTGGTTGGGGCCGCCTCGGCGCTGGCCGACTCCGACGTGCCCGCTTCCGGCACTTCGGAGCGTTCCGCGGCCGGCTTGGTAGCCGACCAAGGCGACGAAGTGCAACCGAAAACGGTCGCGACGCACGTGATCGCCACGATCTTACGGAGAAATCGTACCATCAGGCCGGCAAGATACTTAGTGAGAATTGGCCCACAGAGTAGGGGGCGGATCATAGAGGAAACAGCCTAAAACTGCAAGCCCACCCGTAGGTCCTGATTGCCGAGGGGGACTTGGAACCGCCGGCCGACCAAGCAACCTCAAACGCGCCCCGAGCCGCCCCCGATCCTACGCCATGAACCAGCCCTACGCAGCAACCGCCTGTACCCCTGCTTGCCGAGCGGGACCTTGCGCCCCCAGCCACCCCGATCTCTCTTACGGCCACATCATCTCCGGGCAGCCGCCTCCGCCCTCCCCTCCGGAGCGGATATCCGCACAATCAACCGCTCAAGAACCGCTCTGGGCGGAAGATCGCTCCCGCCCTTGAGTCCCAGGTCGGCCTCCAGCAGCCAGCCATAAAGCCGGTCGCCTCGATGGCGGCCGAGGCGGCGAAGTTGTGCCTCGCTTTTTTGCAGGACAAAGCCCTTCACTCCCGCGCGCTCGAGGGCATCGCGAATGGAGACCCGTCGTCCGGCGTTTTCCCCGGCGATCACCAGTTGCGTCGTAGCGGCCAACCGGCGCAGTGAAGCGGAGATCTGGGCGAGGATTGCAATCGGGTGCTCGCCGGCCAGCAGGAGGCGATCCAGTTCGACGATGGCCGCGGCCGTTCTGCCGTCCATGGCCGCATCGAGCATTTCCCAGGTTGTCCTCGCCCGCCAGCTTCCGACCATCTGCCGGACCGTGTCGACGCCCACCGATCCGCCCGACCCCACCGTCAGCGCCAGTTTAGCCAGTTCCTGGTCCAATAGCCCCAATTCCGGACCAACCAGATCCACCAGCGCGTCTGCCGCCGAAGCGTCGAGTTGGAATCCGTGTGCCTGGCCCGCCCAAGACCGGAGCCACTTCGAGGTGGCCGCGGCGGCGGGCGCCTTGCACTCTACCAGAAATCCGCAAGCGTCGATCGCCTTATAGAGCCGGGTGTTGGCGGCCAGGCTCTTCAGCTCGAGGATAAGAATCCCCGTCGATACCGGCTTATCGACGTAGTCTTCCAACTCCGCCCGGTACCGAGTGACAAAATCGTCACCCTCCTCGACGACCGCCAATCGTTTGCCGCTGCCGAACATGGCCAGGGTCGAGAGTTCATCGAGCACGTCGGGCAGTTTCGCGGTCTTTCCCTCAAAAGTAGCCAGAGAAATGTCCCCCTCGCCCTCGCCGAGCACTGCCTGGCGAAGCCGCAAGAGAACCTGCCGTTTCAAGAACGGTTCGTCGCCGAACGCCGCACAGACCGGGCGCGGCGGATGCTTATCGGGAGCTGCAAGATAGTCGACTGCGTGGAGGGCTTTGGCCATAGCGTGCCCGCGGTGGTTTGGGAGCCGTCTCCCGAATCATCCAGGATCCGTACGGAATCGGCAAGGGCCCCAGTAGGTCCCGCTTGCCGAGCTTGCCGAGCGGGACCTGGAAGTGCCGCTCACCTCGGGATGTGGCGGACAAACGCGCCGATTTTCCAAAACTCTATGCCCCGGACCACCCGGTCACTGCAGAGGGGATGGCGGAAGGGATGAGGGATGAGGGATGAGAGATGAGAGATGAGGGGTGAGGGGTGAGGACGAGGGGTGAGGGGTGAGGACGAGGGGGCGGCGAGTGTGTGGCCACCAAGCCTGCGATTTCTCAGAACCGGTGGCGTTTGGTGGCCACGCGCTTCTGGGTGGGAATGTCGGATGATTTGCAGCATGGTTTCGATCTCGATGTTGGCAAGCGGGACCTACGGGCTGAAACCAAATTGTCAAAGATCTGCGAAGCAGGAGGGCGCCAACGGTGAGCCTGCTCCGTGGACAAATATGATCATTTGTCCATGTGCCAGTATGGTCGATGCGGCGCAGTCTGTCAATGCTTTTTTGAGCCAAACAGAAGAAATGGCTCGGCAGCGGGGGCGGCGAGGGGAGTTTTTTCGCCAGGTCGAGATTTGTGCGATTTGATTTGGGCAAGGCTGCTGGCGGCAAGTGGATGAGGCGACTGGATTTGGGTCGAAGGGGATGCGCGCAAGCTCGCACCGGCTGAGAGCGGGGTGTCTAAAAAGTCAGTAGCAGGCAAGACGGGAAATCGCCAAAGGGCGTGGTCACGTCCGTTTCGTTCAGCCGCGCGTTCCACTTCGCTGGCCGTGAGTACGTCGATCGGCAGCGCTGCTCTTCCCTGGAAGTTCCAGCTTGTCGCCGATGAACTCCGCAAGGATCTTCTCTTCGGCCAGGCAGCGGAAGGGGCGGCGGATCGGCATTCACGATCACCGAACGGATCGCTGCGCCGCAGGATCTCTGTAAGCGTACACCAGAACCATGTACCTGCCGGGGGCGTGGAGCCGGGGCGGGGCGGCACGCGACACGGGAAGAACCCGGGGACACGGCAGTGAAGTGCGTGCCGGCCGAGGCATCAGGCAGAGCGGGAGCCGTTGCGTCGGTCGGCCCGTCGGGCGGCACGGTGGGCCGAGCGGTCGCGCCGCTCCTCGACGCGATAGGTGCGGATCGCTTCCGGATGCGAGGCAGCCCAGTTCCACGGAAGCAACCGCTCGTAGTCGGTGCTGCCCGCCAGCAGTTGGTCCAGAACGTCTTTGACGTAGAGCCAGACATCCAGGTCGTTGCGCAGCGCGCTGCTGGCCAGCGTCAAGAAGCCGGCGCTGCGTTCGCCGCCAGCGACGCTGCCGGCGAAGAGCCAGTTCTTGCGACCCAGCGCCACCTGCTTCATGAGTTGTTCGGTTTCGTTGTTGTCCATGGGCAGCCGCGGGTCGTCCAAGTAACGTCGTAGTTCGACGGCGTGATTGCGCACGTACTGCAGAGCCTTGGCGAAGTCGCTCTTCGGCAAGATCACGTTCGTCGTCCGCTGCTTCACTTCCTCCAGCCAGCCCTCGATGGTATCCCAGATCGCTTTCGCTTCGCTCTGGCGCAAGGCCAAGCGCTCCTCCAGCGACAATGCCTTGCCGCGATCTTCAATGTCGTACAACTGCTGATACCAACGCAGCCACTGTTTCCGATCTTCGGGATAGGCCGTCGAGGACTCGAACTTGCGCCGCGGAAGGGCGAAAAGGTGTCAGGAACCTTTTTAGGGATTATCTTGCTTAAACGCCTGTTTTTTCGGGCAGATTCACAGAAAAGGTTCCTGACACCTTTTCTGCTTTATCTTTCTCCGCAACGTGCTGACCGGCGAAGTCAAGTACTTTCTGTCCAACCGGATGCCGGGCGAGCGAAATCCGGTAACGGGCAAGTGGGTGTCGTTGCGTTGGCTGTTGCGAGTGGCCTTCGGCCGCTGGTCAATCGAGAGTTGTTTTCGCGAGGGGAAAGAAGAACTTGGCCTAGACCATTACGAAGTCCGCGGCTGGCGATGCGTGCATCGGCACTTCTACGTCACTCAACTGAGCCATCTGTTCTGTGCCCGCGTCCGCCAGGAATACGACAACGTCTCCGGCGAGCCCTCCGATCGTCTCACAGTGGAGCAAGTCCGCAGCGCTACGAACGTGTGGCTGGAAGCAGCCGACCTACCGACTGCCATCCGACAGAAGCGGTTCGAGAAAGAACTGAAAAAGCAGCAGTACCATCAGCGTCGCAACCGGCAGGCCCGAATCTCGCATACCAAGACCACAACAAAGCGGCTGGCTGCCTTGAAAATCGACGTCGACAAGATCAAATCCTGTATACCCGGCAAGCCCAGACCATGACCTACTGCCTTCCAAACACACGACTTACCGCAAACAATGGCACCAAAGTGGCGCTGTCCAATTAATGTCGGGCACCCTGTCCCCTTTTCACTTCTTTCACCCTTTTCTTCACCAGGGAAGCATAGTGCCGCGAACTCGATCAGTGACGTCCGGCACGGCTTCTAATTACTGATTGAACCACGCCTCGCGCTCCGCTATCGTCCCGACAGGCTCTATCAACGATTCGAGCGCCCGGCGGCACGACCATTCCGCGGCAACGACAAGATCAGCAGGATATTTATCTGCCTTCGCGACAACATTGCGTGCAATCTCAGCAGGCAGCAATGTTGTGCCCGATTGTTGTACCCTCCTGGGATGAAATACAATTGAAGGCGGCGATACGCCTAGCGAGTAGCCGCGTTCAATAATGGCTAAGCATCGATCCCATTCGCTCGGCTCTGCAATCGCGCGACGAATGGCGACCTCCTGACTGAACTCCACAACGGCGCGATCCCTTCCAGAGTAGTGCGCGCAGTAGCGATCAAATAAGCATCTGCGGTGATTGTTGTCGGTTCGATAGGAAAGCGCCACGGCTGTCCGTTCTGAGAGACCACTGGGCAGCCCCTTGACATGAAGATCCGGAAGGCCATTCTGGTCATTTCTAGTCAGTCGCAGCGCACGTCTCAACAGGAACGCAATCTTTTCCCATTCAGCATCACCCAAGCTGCACAAGATGTCATCCAACTGCGACGCGAGTCTACTAAGAACCGTCGGGCCTGCCCATGCTAGCATCACAAGAGATAGCATAGTCTCCTCGTAGCTGTGGCGTTGCACTTCGTGAAATCGGTTCTCCACCACGATGCACTGCCTGCTCGCAACCTTGCGTACCTCACGCGATAACAAAGAGGCTTTGAATGGTCGAACAGCTCTGAGAATGAATCACATCGGACCGTCTTAGATCTAATCGCAGCCCCCACTACTGCGAGAAACAGTAAACTCCTTCGCTCGCCGAATTCCGCCCTTGCTGATTCCACAAGGATCGACCAAGGCTCGATCTCGCGAGCCCATTCTGCAGTCGTTCTGGACGCTAGATCAGCCGAGAGGAGTATCACGCGTTTAGCCTTCGCGCTAATTGGAAGTTCCGAGAACGAATTCGCGGATTCATCAACAATCTTGTCCCACGTTTCGCCTTCTGCTTGTCGGTGTCGCCATTGCGCGAGGAGAGGAATTGGGCCGTGACTCTCAAAAGCCCCCGCGTACCTTCTAGCATCCAGCGATTGGGCGAGCAATTCAAGCATCGAATGAGGTCGGCTGAACGCGGAAAGGCTACAGCTCGCGTCCAGTACAACGTCGACGGCAGTTTCGCAGCGACTCTCGTCGCTTTCAAGATAACGACTATGTCCACTGGCGATGATCACTCGAATTAGCTCTGGTTCAAGCGCGCAATCGGTGATCCACTGCCTAAGCTCGTCTTGATAGATCGAAGGCAGTGTCTTGAGAGCTAAGCCGTACCTCATCCAGCGCACTCGATCAGCGCCAACGCTTGCCTGCATAGCACGCCGCCACCGTTCCATTCTCTCATCATCAGTTGCGTTGCTTCGAATTAATTCCACGACAGAGCTCGCGAAATCCCATGGCGGAGCCTCGTTAAGAATCTCAAAGCAGCGAGATATTAGCTCTTCGTTACCAGCGCGTTGCGGCAAAACAAGAGGATCGTATCGTCTATGCCGCGCGCCCGCCATATTTAGCACCCGCCGAAGTCCAACTCCGTCCAAAAGCAGATTCACTACTTGCCGGATCGATTTCGGCTGCTAAGCGAACACCCAGTCTGCAAGCAAAGTCGCCGCGAGTGTATGCGGATGGTTGGTAAACTTGTATCCATCGCTCGTCGCTAAGTCATCCAGCCCGTCGACGAGCGAAGCCAGTTCGCCTTTGCTATAACAACCTGCATAGAAGCGAGCAACATTGAACCAGTACGGGTTCTTGGCAATGGCAGCAAATCTTTCTGGTCGAGTCCCACGTCTCTCCGCACCAGGAGGAGAGTACGGAGCAGTATCGTAAAGGTACCGCGCGGCAAAGTACTCCCGAAGTGGTTGCACTTCAAATTCAAACATGCCCTCGACCCGGGACACGAGCGCAACGACACGCTCGACCATGCCGGTGAAGAGCCTCTCGGACAATGAGAAATCGTGTTCCTCCTCCGCGAGGTATTGCGAAATGAGCGCCTTGAGACGATCTGTCGGAATGCTACCGCGGTTATCTGTTGTTTCCGCCTCGGAATGCAGTATCCACGCCAGATACCGGTGAATGTCAATCAACAAGTCACGGTGTTCTCTGACGATCGCGCTCTTCTCCGCCTCACGGTTAAAGAACGTTTCCATGTAGCTGTCGTATAGAGCCGTACGTTTATCCGGAAGTGACGCGCCCCGTGTATGGATTAAATTCAGAAGGATTGTTAGCTGCATTGGATTGCGTGCCAGCTCCCGAAGATGAGGCTGATCGAGTTTGTCTTTTAGGATTGAACGGACTTCTCGTGATTCCCTCGAGTCAAGATGCTTGGCTGCAATCCACCTGTTCGCGTATTCGTTAATAAGAGGCCGTGTAATCGCGCCAAGCTCTAGATATGTGAACTCCTGTTCCGATAAGCCGGGCGAATTCGCAAAGGCCGCTGGGCGACTGGTTACGATTGCCTGCAATGAAACGCTATGATCCTTCAGGCGATGAAGACCTCTTTGAATCACCTCAACGACCTCCTGTCGCCGCGAAACGCTTGCCACCTCGTCGAGACCGTCGAAGACAACGAGCAAAGAGCTGAAGCGCGCAACGGCGATCAGGTCTGTGGTCGAAAAAGCCATGCCACCGGAATGGTGTCGCACCTGAGCGGCCATGAACGCTTCCAACGACTTCTCCCAGTCAACAGGGGCATCTTGCTCATCAGCGGCGGAGAATGGATCTTTTTTTGTGAGCCAAGTCGCAAGGTCTCGAAGATCAATCTTGAACGGCAACCGGACCGGGCAGATGCGGTGTGTCGGCGGTATTGACGGGAAATCTACGCTTTCTCCCAGAATACGTCGCCTATGAATCTGAGCGATGTACTGTACAATCGTGGACTTCCCCTGACCTGGCGCCCCCTCGAGCACAATATGTGGCATGTGTTCTTGTGCTTCTGTGGACAGTAGCAGCGTTGCTGCTCCGACTGCGGCCTCTTCACGCGTCTCGAAAATTTCTTCTGGCATTCCTTGAAACTGCCGTAAATACCGTAATCCCAAATGAAAGGCGTGCCTGCGTCGAGGCGCAGCCTGATCTCCGCTGTGGATCGGCACGTCGATGAAAAGATCTAGCAGGTTGCTCTGCAAATCGACTTGCTTGAATCGGACCTCTTGGTCCCTATCGAACTGGTCGCGCACAAAGCTCTTTATTGCCGCGGTCCGACGCTCTCGGTCTTCAGAGAGCCCCGACTCAACGATCATTCGCAGCATGTCCGGACCGCTTAGAAGCTCCGGGTAGCTCCATTTAACGTCCCATGCGTTATCCAGGCGACGGTTTAGATCGTCACGCCACCAGCAATGCGAGGGAATGTCGATCGACGTGGTCAGCATGCCATTCAATATGTCGATTGAACCGGCATCCGGATGCGCTGTCCCGGAGACATTTGTTAGAAGATAGTATGCGCTCGCACCTTTCGGAATCAACTTCCGGATTTTTGGCAGTTCCTCTTCAATAGTGTCGACAAGCCATTTGTGGGGAGCTTCGATGGCCTGTGGGCGTCGCGCAAACTTGACTTGGTAAACAATGAAATCGTCAGCGCTGACACCACGCAAGAACCGAATAGCGTCCCTTCCCCCATCTGGCTGGCCAACAGGGAAACACTGAACGCTGGGAAACTCCCTAACAAGTAGCGATTGACAGACCTCCTGGAATCGTTCGAAGCCGAGGTTCTCAAATTGATAGTCCATACGAGTGTGTCCTGAAATACCGAAGCTGTACCGAATATGGGGTCTCGGCTTGAATCGTGAAAAAGGCTCAACTCAGTTTCATCTTGAGCTTGGCTACCATCTTCTGCAGCTTCTCCGGCCCCTTCTCGATGGGGCGAAGCCGCGGGGGCAGTCTGGGATCAGGAGTTAGCGGGAGGAAAGCCATCGAGAAATTCTGGCTTTTCACGCGCAGAAGTAGTTGGACAGCGCCACTTCAGAAGCTGGGCAGTTTCCGTTGCTGCAAGAGAGAAATACCATGTGCGATTGGCCGGCCGATGCCACGCTTCGGCTGCCGTCAAAGCCATCGAGCTGATAAGAGTGACCGACCTCGATGCCTCCCCCCAACTCCGAGACAAATCGCTTTGGAACCAGAGTAACCTCGGCCCCAGAGTCAAGCAGCACGGGCACGTCCGCAACTGTCGATTCAGTAGCCGGATCGCGGAGCGTTACCTTCGCCACGGGCGCCGGCGGGTTGAGCGACGTGTCATAGGCCGGCATCTTTGCGCTGGTCGATCACTTCCACTGGAAAATCCTCCGCTTGCCGCGGATCCACGAATCGCGGACTGCAAACGTGCGCCGCAGGCTTCCACGCGACATCCGGAACAAGAACAGGAACCTATGAGAATCGAAGGGCCGGCCTCGATCACCCCGCGTACCACCGCGCCCTCTGCGCAAACTCCGTCCCCGTGGGTTGTGCACCCTTTCGGTGGATAAGCTGTCCAGAGGACAGGCTAACACCTCCCTTGCTAGCATATCCCTTGTTGGAATGCAATACCCCCACGGTAAGACGGGAGAATCGGGAAAATGGAGGAGAGGGCGAACCGGTTGGAACACGACCTGGCTGCGAGTTGCAGGGCCGCGTCGACGACCTGGCCGCGCGCGACAGCGAAGGCAAACTCTCGCCGGAGGAACAGGCCGAATATGGCCCACTATTGTATTCATGGAACGTCCGCCATCGCGCCGACATCCGCGCGAACGGCACGGCACCCGCGAACGACCAAGCTCAGCCGCCGGGGCTGTCACTGCCGGGCGGATGCTTGAGAGCCCGAGTAGTTGGCCCCGGCCGGCTGCGCGCCTGGTTCGGCGTGGCCGGTTGTCGATCAGCCAATTCGGCTCGGTGGTGGTAAAGAACTCCGAGCAGTTGCTCGTCATCGATGTCCCATAGAGCGCGCCCAGTCTGGTCCTCGCCCAGAAACCCCAGGTGAGCGAAGAGTTGCCCTAGACGCACGTCCGGCGAGAGTTCGCACACCTCGGCCAATACGGCCAACGCCTCGTTTCGGGTCGTCGAGATCATGGCAACAAATCTCCACCGACCCCGCGTCGGTGGGGCGATGTTTGGCAACTACAAACGGCGATCCTGTAGGCCGTTTTGGATTTGCGCTGCCGCCGCTCGGCCCTACAGGCCGAGCGGCGGAAGCGAAATCACAAAACGATGGTCTTTGGCGTTTGTAGTTGCCAAACATCGCCCCACCGGGATAAACCGCGGTGGTGGCGTTTACAGTTTGAGAATCTTAGGGTCCGGTCCGTATGCCCGCCGCAGACGGCCGATCACTTCGACCCGGACCAAGGTCCCGGGGGCAAGTTTGGCGATTCGGGTCGCCCGCGTCACTCCATGATACACCACCAGCACTGAAGCAGCATGATCTGCGATCTGCCTCACACCCGAGTCGGGCGCGCCGCGTCCGTGCGCTCAGAGCCGACCGCGAGTTGCAGGGCCGCGTCGACGACCCGGGGCCGCGCGCCACAGCGAAGGTGGGGAGGTGAAAAGTGGACGAATTCATTAGCATGTTTGGTCTCCGTTTCCACTGCCCAAAACCAATCCTTTGCAAGCCGAGCGTTTCTCTGCGTTGCCCCTTGAAATCCTCAATACGTAGAGGAGACAACGCAGAGAAACGCTCGAGCGCAGAGAAGACCTCCTGGATAGCTTGGCTCCCAAGGCGTTCTCCTCTGCTGCCGTTGCGGAACAGAACGAGAAAACACCAAGCCGCCAGGAGATCGCGTGTTTTCACCTCCCCACAGCGAAGGCAACCCTGGGGTCGCTCCAGGTCGTTCCCTAGGGGCACGGAAGCAAAACAAGGTCCTTTTGGCCGAAGGCCATATTCACCGTAGGCGGAACGACGCCAATCCGGGTGAATATGGCCGTTGGCCAAGAACCACGCGTGATGCTGCGCGCCCACCTGGGGAACGACCCCAGGCTACGGTGATGAGAAGGCCTTCGGCCAAAAGAAAACACCCCACTTTGCGGACCATAACCCGAAGCCGAACAGGCCGATGAAATCCCCATCTTTTCACCATCCCATCCGCGACTTATCGGCAGCGTGCTAGCTGCCTAACCTCGTTCACGCGTGGCACGAGGCCACGGGGGTCCTGGCGACAAGTCGTGCATTTTCTAGCCGGCGAACCTTTGGCCCTGCCGCACGAGGCGGCAGGGGGCCGGAAGTGCGTTGGAGGACGCCTGCTAGCTGCCTAACCTCGTTCACCCGCGGCACGAGGCCACGCGGGTCCTGGAGATGTGTAGGACGACGATCTCGGCAAGCGGGACCTACCTGAGATCCTACCCGATTCGCAGTCGGCGAGTTGCTACCAATTGGCGTTTCTTCCGAAAGGGGCCGGTTCGCGGCCACTGGGCGCCGGAGGTGAGAGGGCGCTGGGGGTTGTCGGCCGCTCGCCCCATTTCGGGATTCGGATGGTCGTTGTCGCCATGCGGCGGGCGGCGGCTTCGCTCGTCTGCCCGGCGGCCTGGGGAAAAGCCGCGTTGTGCGAGGCGGGCTGTACGAGAGACATGGCCGCCGAATTGGTCGGCTCGGAGGTGGTTTGGAACTGCTGCTCGATGAGCGGGGTTTCGCCCGGCAGCGTGATCTTGGACGGTTCGCTGACGATCGTGGAGCCGTCGACCGGGGTGAATCGGACCAGCAGACTCACCTGCTGGGTAATGCCGCTCATTTGGTCCCAGGGGATCCAGACGCTGTAGGAATGGCCCAGGTCGGATTTGCTGTAGTGCGAGACAAACTGTTCGCGCGTGAAGACGTATTTTCGGGAGGGGCGATGGTCGGCGAGTCCGCGGTCTTCTTCATCGTAGGCATAGACGACCAGCGCGCCATCGACGCGAACAGGGTTGCGGGTTTTCGCTTCGTAAAACATGAGGCGGCCGCCGAAGCCGCGTGCGCGCGTGCCGTCGGCTCGCTCGAGCATGGCGGGGCTCCAGACGGCCGTGAGCGAAGCCGGCATCTTCGGGTTGTTGTCGGCGCCTACGAACCAACTTTGTGAGGGGCTTAGATCGATCGGTTTGCAGCCGACCGCAATGCCGGCGCCGAGGAGTACGAGAAAGCCGAGTATTGTCCGGATCGTTGCGGGCATGATGGATTCGCTCATCGGTATTCGGGCATGGAGACCTGCTGCGCGCCTCGCGGCATCGGCGGAGAGTACTCCGCCGACTGCTGCAACGGAAAGTTGACCTGGGAGGTCTGCGGCTGGACTCTTCCGCCGACGATTACGGTTGTTTCAAGCGGCGGCGCCGCGCCGCCAGGCGTCTGGTGGCCGGTCCGGGGCGAAGACGGCCAGACGACGGGCGTCTGGTGGCCGGCCGTCGGCTGCCCGGCGACGGCAGATGGGGACATGACCGGGGCCGAAGCGATTGGCTGTTCGAACTTCTGTTCAGTACCGGCGCGACTGCTCGGATCGTGTGCGAACTGCGGCGCCCGCAGTTCCATGGGACCGGGGACCGCAGCACTGCCTGGATTGGGAGCAAACTCTGGGGCAGTCGCCGGAGGCGGAGAGGTTTCGGGGGGCATCCCGGGCGCCGGCATGGCCGGCCCGGCAGGCGGGCCCGGCAGCGGCGTGGGCAGCACCTCCGGGGTGATCATCGTATTGGTTCCATCGCCCGGCGGCACCAACTGCTGCATCGATTTGAGCGTGGGATCGAGATCCGGATAGATCACCGCGGCATTGCCGTCGAACCACGAGGGGCCGCGTGCGCCGAGGCCGTCGCCGTCGTGCAAGGCCATCACGTCGCAGAGGCACCAATGCATGCGAGCGGCTTCGATGCGTTTGATCTTCTCGGCATCCTCCACGTCGTCGACAATTCGCGGCGTCATGATAATGAGCAGCTCGTTCCTCGCCACATCCTCGAACTTGTACCGGAACAAGTGTCCGAGCACGGGGATTTCGGCGAGATAGGGAACCTTGCGGTGCGTCAACGTGCTGTCTTTCTGGATCATTCCTCCGAGGACCACGGTCTGCCCGTCGACCGCACTGACCACCGTGCGGGTGATGATGCTGTCGATCCGCGGCGAGCGAATGGTCTCGCCGGAGTCGGTGATGGCGATGGGAATGCCTTCGGCGATCGGCCCGACGGCCGATTTCTCCGCCTGGATTTCCATGACGACGAGGTTGTCGGGACTGATCCGGGGGGTCACGGTGACAATCAGGCCGACGTCGCGGTAGACAACCGAGTTGACGACGCCGAATTGCGTAAGCTGCGTGGCCTGGATGGTCGGGACCTGCTGGCCGACAAGAATCTGGGCCGTCTGGTTGTCCATGGTCATGACTTGCGGCCGACTGAGAATTTCCAGTCGGTGCTGCTGCTGCAGGGCCCGGACGAGCACACTGACGGATTCGCTCGACGCCGAGAGGACCAACCCTCCAAAGCCGAGATCCGTATTCGTGCGGCCCACACCGAGGTTGGTGATTGCCTGCCCGCCGACATTTTCGCGGGTGGCAAGTGAGGCGTCACTGGCACTGTTGCCGATCACGCCGCTGTTAAACAGGAAACCCGGGGACAGAATGCCCGCGCCGTTGCTGCCGATAATCGCGCTGCGGTCGAAGAGGATCGAGTCCTGCAGTCCAAGTTCGACTCCGAACTCACAGGTGTCGTCCAACCGCACTTCGGCGATCAGCACCTGGATCATGACCATGGGCGGCCGTCGGTCGATCTCTTCGACGAGCTTGAGGATTTCCTCATAGAACCGGGGAGTGGCGCTGATAATCAGGCTGTTGCTCACCGGCTCGGCGACCACCACGACTTCTCGCTCGAACTGCTGGAAGGCGGTCATCAGTTCCGGGGCGATCTGTTCGACCTGCCGCTCGCCCTGCAAGTATTCGTTTACCGCGACGGCAACGTCCGTGGCCGGCGCATTCTTGAGCCGGTAGACAGAGGTTTTCCGGTTGCGGAAGTCGCTGTCGTCTAATCGCAAGAGGATTGCTTCGACGACGGTCAGAGCGCCGGTCGAACCGGTAACAATGATGCTGTTCGTGCGGGCGTCGACGGCGAACCTCAGTCCGACGAGCGAAGTGTCGTCGATCGGCACCCCGGTCCGCACGGCCAGCCCTTCCGCCGCGCCGGTTGGAGCGAAGATTTGCTCGAGCATCTGTGCCATGGCGGTGGCGTCGCTGTTGACGAGCGTGAAGACCTTAACCTGGGCTTCGATCTCGGCGGGTTGATCGAGCTGCTGAACGAGCGCGGCGATCAGCGGCATGCTCTCGGTGGACGCGGTGACCACCAGCGCGTTGGTACGCGAGTCGGCCGTGACCTGGGCGTCGGTGAGGATTCCCGAGTTGAGCACTTGCCGGCCCTGGGGGTCGACGGTGACGAATTGCAGCCGCGACGACTTCCGTTCGAAGTCCTGTCGCTGCTGGCCTCCTGCCGCCTGGGCGATCCCGAACTGGCCGCGGCTCGTCCGCTGGCCGTAGATTTGCCCCGTGATGGCATCCTGCAAGACCGGGGCGAGCGTCTCGGCGAGGGCGTTCTTGAGCTTGAACACCTGCACCTGGTTGACTGCCGCATTGACTCCCAGGTCGATTCGCTGGAGCATGGCGGCGACCTCGGCCAATTCGCGAGGGTTGCCGCGGACGATCACCGAGTTGGAGCGAAAGTCGGCCACCACCTGCACCCGCGGCGAAAGGCTGCCCGTCTGCCCGGCGGCCTGCTGTTGTTGTTGCTGGGCAAAAAAGGCTTCAATACTCTCGACCGCCGATTCCGCCGGGATGTTCTTGAGCCGAAACACCTGGAACTGGCTGCTGGGCGCCACCGGCTGGTCGAGTCGCCTGGTCAGGTCGACGGCCGTCATGACGGTCTCCTCGCGGCCGATCAGCAGGATGGCGTTCGGTTTTCCCAATGCGGTGATACTCAGGGCCCCGAGCCGCGTGGCAAAGACCTCCGCATAGACCTGCTGAAGCAGCGCGGCCAACGCGGCCGACTCGACATGTCTGAGCGGGAGAATCCGGATCACCGGCTTGGTTTCTGCGGACAGTTGCTCGATCTGCTCGATGACTTGCCGCACGCGTTCGACATCGCGTTTGTGCCCGCGGATCACCAGGACGTCGAGGCCCTCGAGGATCTCGATTTGCACGGGTCCAAGCAGTCCTTCCTGTTCCGGGTCCGGCTGGCCGGGAATTGCACCGGGCATCGGTACGACCTCGGTGGTGGTCGGTTCCCGGGGAATTTCTGCTTGCGGGGTCTGTCCGGCCGGACGGTCGGTTGCCATCGGCTGGTCAGGATTGACCGTGGGAGGAGGAGGAGGCTCGACGCCGCCCGGAGCAGCAGGCGGCTGATTTGCCTGAAATGCCGCTGCCACGGTGGCAATGTCGCCCTTGCGGGCCCGGTTCAGGGTACACAGGCTGACCTCGTCCTCGGGCGATTGCCCGGCCCGGTCCAGCGTCTGGATCAAGTCGGCCGCAGAACGGACGGCAAGGGGGCTGCCCTCCATTCTCACCCGACCGGACGGTCGATCGATGGCCACGGCCAGCGAATCGCCGCTCGACAGTCCGAGCTTGTACACCGACAGTCCTGGTGAAGCAGCGGCAGCCGGTATAAGCCTTGGGCCCAGCGTCCGCAGCAGAGTCGCCTCCAACTGCTGAGCTGAACAGTTCCGAAGCTGGATCTCCTGCCGTCCAGACGTCTGCGTCATGTCGGGCGTTGGAACCGGCTGGGAAGGTGTCGCTGGCGCCGGAGCCTGGGCCAGAGCCGGCAGCCCAGGCATCATTTGCTCGATCCAACTTTGAATTTCCGGGGGAGCAATGACCAGGACTTGAGAAGCTCGCTCGTCGGCAACAATGCGCACGCCCGCATGGCTTGAACAGGTTCGTTCGAGGCTCGCCGCACAAGCATTCGCGGAGCCCGGCGGACAGGGATAGGATTTGAGTACGGCTCTCGATTCCCCCCCCGTGTTGGCGGATGGTCGGGCTGGTTCTGCTTCTTGCGAGCTGACCTGGCCACCGAATGGCAGCAGGCCGAGCAGTCCCAAAACGACCATTCCCAACGGGATAAGGATCAGGGGAATCCGCTTCCAGTGTTGGTCAACGCCGTCCATCCTGAAGCTCCCAAACGTGGGGGTACACCGGTAGAGTCCGCGCAACAGGGATAATCGGCATTTCTTATCCAGGCCTCCACTTTTCCTTCCCTGGACGGGATTCGGTCGAGGCGGCGAGGACGTCAACGCGTCTCGATCTTGAACTCACGGTGTTTGCTCTTGCGGATCACACAGCGGCTGCCGGTCACTCCATCGTCGCGAGCTCGCCGGGGGAAGAATCGCCCAGTTCGTCGCGAACGTAAAGCATCTGCACGACAAGCATGAGGCTCGCGGTGAGCGGGGCAGCCATGATGATGCCGATCACGCCGAAGAGCACGCCCATCAGGAGTTGCGCGCATACGGTCAGGGCGGGCGGCAGCGTTACCTCATAGCGTTGCACGATCGGGGTGATCAAGTAGCTTTCCACTCCCTGCATCGCGATATTGAAGAGAATGACGTAGAGCACCGTCGTGGTGCCCACCTGGAATGCCAACAGTGCCTGGGGCACGGCGGCGAGAATCGGCCCGATGTTGGGGATGAACGTCAACAGGGCAGCGAGGACTCCCAGAGTAATCGGCAACGGAACATTCAACAGCCACAGGCCGATGGCGGTGGAAACGCCGATGATCGTCATCGAGATGATCCGGCCGATGATCCAGCGTCCAAGGACCGTTCGCAAGCGGCCCAGGACCTCACGCACACGCTCTCGCTGATCGAGCGGCACAAGCTTGACGAGCCCCGACTGATAGAGGTGCGGATCGTAGGCCACGTACAGACCGACGAAGAGAATGACCACGATACCGGTGATGCCCCAGAGTAGCCACTCTACGCCGGTCTTGAGTGCCGGCAGAACCTTGGTCGCCTGGCCGGCGAGTTTCTGCGGGTCGGCTTTGTCGGGAACGGCCTTTTGCAGCAGCGGATAGTGTTCGGCTCGCTGAACGAGGCGATCCCCCGCGGATTGGAGCTGTTCGGAAAGCTTGAAACCTGTTGGACGATGCTCGATCCCATGTAGTAGCCGCCGCCTGCGATCACTGCGATCAGGAGCACGACGACCACGACGTACGACCACCGATAGGGAAGACGCGTCCAACGATTCAGGGCGCTGCTCAGGCCGTTGAGGAAAACCCCGAACAGAATTCCGCCAAGATCAGCAGGACCACGCTGAAGGTAATGACGAAGAGATCCGCCATGGCGAGAACCAGAGCGACCAGCAGCAGTGCCAGCAGCGTCCGCCAAAGCTTCGCCCTCATCGTTCACGCTCCTCGTTGTGCACACGAACTGCGCTTCTAAGCACCTATCCCAAAACCTCGCAAGGAGAAGGGGACAGGCACATTTTGCTCCGAAGACTCCGCAAAATGAGCCAGTCCCCGACGGTTTTGGGATAGGCTCTCAGCACCTCGTGTCAGGTCGTCTCACCGAGTCCGGTATACGCGTCGCAAGTAGGGTGCCGTTTCCGCAGGCTTCCGTCCTGAGTGACCGTTCACGCCCGCGGAAGAGAGGGGGACGCGTCAACTTGCCATCCTGCTGCGACAAGCTGGCGATGTTCGGCAAGAGACGAGTGCCCGACTCACTCGCCGGGCGGCAGTCGGGCCATGCAGCCCCCGAGGGGGGCTCTGATGCTTGCACAACCCGACGGAATATGCTATCCAACAGTCGCCCCGACGAAAGGAGGGAACCGATGCTCGTCACGGAACGTGAGCGGCTCCGCGAGGAATTGGTCGCGTTGGCGGATCAGCACGGCCGCCAGCGGAGTTCCTTGATGTCCATTCTTCAGGAGGTGCAGCGGCGGCATTTCCGCATCTCCGAGTACTGCATGCAGGTCATCGCCGACCTGCTGGATCTCCACCCGGTCGAGGTGTATAGCGTCGTCTCGTTCTACAGCTTTCTCGAGGAGAATCCGCGAGGCCAGTTCGTGATCCGGCTGTGCCGCACGATCACCTGCGAGATGGCGGGCAAGGACCCCGTCGCCCGGCAGTTGGAAAACGATCTGGGAATCTCGTTTGGCGAAACGACGCCGGACGGCAAGTTCACGCTTCAGTGGGCGAACTGCCTGGGGATGTGCGACCAGGGGCCGGCCCTGCTGGTGAACGATCAGATTTTCACCCGCGTCACGCCCGAGCGGGTCCACGTGATTTTGGAGCAGTGCCGGCAGACGTTCGGAGTGCACGCGGTAGCCGGGGCCAAGGAGCGATAGCCGTGACGAGTCCTACCACAACGGGCGAATTGACCTTCGCGACGATCGAGCCGGGAGCGGGACTTGCCAAGGCGCTGGCGCAGGACCCGGGCGACGTGCTCGAGGTCATTTCCGCATCGGGCCTCCGGGGCCGTGGCGGGGCAGGGTTTCCCACCAGTGTGAAATGGAAACTGGCGGCCGAAACCGACGACGAAGAAAAATACGTGGTGTGCAATGCCGATGAGGGCGAGCCGGGGACCTTCAAAGATCGCGTGATCCTTTCCGAATTCGCCGACCTGGTGTTCGAAGGGATGACGATTGCGGCGATGGTCATCGGTGCTCGTAAGGGAACCGTTTACCTTCGCGCGGAATACTCCTATCTTCGCAGGCACCTTGAAACCGTGCTTCAGCGGCGTCGGGAAGAGGGGCTGCTGGGCAACGGCACCGGCGGCCGGCAAGGGTTCGACTTCGACATCGAGATCCACATGGGCTCGGGATCCTACGTTTGCGGCGAGGAGACGGCCCTGATCGAGTCGCTCGAGGGACACCGCGGCGAGCCGCGCAACCGGCCGCCGTTTCCCATCGACACCGGCTATCTCGGCCATCCGACGATCGTTAACAACGTGGAGACCTTCGCTTGGGTCGTCTGCATCCTCGACAAGGGCCCGGAGTGGTTCAAGAGCCACGGCACGGCGAGGTCGACCGGTCACAAGCTCTTCAGCGTCTCCGGCGACTGCGAGCGGCCGGGCGTTTTTGAGTTTCCCATGGTGATCACGGTTGCCGAGTTGTTGGAGGAGGTGGGCGGCGAAGGAGCGAAGGCGGTTCAAGTGGGCGGGGCGTCGGGGCAGTGCGTTCCCGCTTCACAGTTCCACCGCACCATCGCCTACGAAGACGTTCCGACCGGCGGCTCGATCATCGTCTTCGGCCCCGAGCGCGACATGCTCGAGGTGGCCCGCAATTTCCTGGAGTTCTTTGTCGACGAGTCGTGCGGCCAGTGCACGCCGTGCCGCGAGGGAGTTCCGAAGCTGCTGGAGGGAATCCAGATGCTCCAGAGAGGCGTCTGCTCGATGAGCTATCTGAGGGAGCTTTGTTCGCTCGGCGAGACGATGCGGCTGGCCTCCAAGTGCGGGTTGGGGCAGTCCGCCCCGAACGCATTCCTTTCGATCGCCCGCGATTTCCAGGATGAAATCCTCGGCCGGATTGGAGCCGGCCGCTAAGCAAGAGGTCCTAACAAAACGGGGACAGGCACCTCGCCAGGAGGCATGTTTCACAGGTTCTGCGCATGTCTGGCTCGGAGCCAGTCCCCGTTTTGTTAGGACCTGTCAAGCAAAGGATTCTTTTCGATGAAAGACGACCTGATCGATACCCCGACGAGAGTGAGGGCTCCGAAGAGCCAGACGGTTCGTACGGTCGAGGCGATCCAGCAGGCCAAGAGCCGCGGAGAGACCGTTGCGATCACGATCGACGGCAATCCGCTGGAGGTCCCGCTGGGCACCACGATCCTCGAAGCGGCTCGCACGCTGGGGATCCGAATCCCGACGCTCTGCTATCATGAAGACCTCTGCCTGGCGGGAGTCTGCCGTGTGTGCGTGGTCGAGGTCGTCGGTCAGCGGACCCTGCAGGCGGCGTGCAGCTATCCGATTACCGCGCCGATCGAAGTGAACACCCACTCGGCGCAGGTCCGGCGGGCTCGCCGCCACATCATCGACCTGCTGCTTTCCGAGCATTACGGAGAGTGCTACACGTGCAGCCGCAACGTGGGCTGCGAACTGCAGGCCCTGGCGATGGAGTACGGCGTCGACTTCTTTCGCTTCGGACGGCTGGCGAAGCCGCGCTACGAGATCGACGCGTCGAGCCATGCCGTCGTCCGCGACATGAACAAATGCGTCCTCTGCCGCCGCTGTATCCGGACCTGCATCGACTTGCAGGAGGTGGGCGTGCTGGAGGCGATCGGCCGCGGCAACCGCACGAAGGTCTCCACGTTTCTCGACAAACCGCTGGCCGACGTCGTCTGCATCAACTGCGGGCAGTGTATCAACCGCTGTCCCACCGGCGCCCTGCGGGCCAACGACCCTACCGATGAGGTGTGGACCGCGATCGACAATCCCGCGAAACACGTCGTGATCCAGACGGCGCCCAGTCCCCGGGCGGCGATCGGCGAGTGTTTCGGGCTCGCCCCGGGCCATGCCTTGACTTTCGAACTGAACACGGCGCTTCGCCGCTGCGGTTTCGACAAGGTGTTCGATACCAACTTCGCCGCCGACCTGACGATCATTGAGGAAGGCACGGAGCTACTGTTGCGGCTGAAACGGGCACTGGCCGAGAGCGACAAGTCGGTAGCCCTGCCGCAGTTCACCAGTTGCTCGCCGGGCTGGATCAAGTACGTCGAACACTTTTATCCCGAGTATCTCGACCACGTTTCCTCGGCAAAAAGCCCCCAGCAGATGTTCGGGGCTTTGCTGAAGACCTACTATGCGGAGGTGAACCGGCTCGATCCTCGCGACGTGGTCACCGTGGCCCTGATGCCCTGCTCAGCCAAGAAGTTCGAGTGCAACCGCCCCGAAATGTGCTCCAGCGGATACAAGGACATCGACTACGGCCTGACCACGCGCGAACTGGCCAAGATGATTCGCGAGGCGGGAGTCGACCTGCCGCGAATGCCGAAATCGGACTTCGACGACCCCTTCGGCACGGCGACCGGGTCGGGCGTGATCTTCGGGGCGACCGGCGGCGTGATGGAATCGGCGATCCGCACCGTCCTCGAGCTGGTCACCGGACACAAGGTGGAGGATCTCTACGAACACGCCGATGTAATGCCGGTCCGCGGCTTCGAAGGAGTCCGCTACGCGGAGCTTCCGATCACGGAAGTCGGCCCCGTTCCGGATCTCGTCAAGCACCTGTTCCCAAGCTGGAACTGGCTCAAAGGGGCGACGCTCAAGGTGGGCGTCTGCCACGGCACGGCAAATGCAATGCAGGTGATGGAGAACATCAAGGCGGGGGGGCGGTTCAGCGAGTGCCACTTCATCGAGTTCATGGCCTGCCCCGGCGGTTGCCTCGGCGGCGGCGGCCAGCCAACGCCGACCAGCCCCGAGATCCGCGCCGCCCGGGCCCAGGCGATCTATGCCGAAGACCGGGCCTACTCGATCCGCAAGTCGCACGAGAATCCGGCGGTCGTCGAGCTCTACCGCCGCTTCCTGAGCGACGGTCCCTGCGGGCACACGGCCCACAAGCTCCTGCACACCGGCTACACGCCGCGGGGCAAATACATTGCATAACCCGGCTGCGACTGTACGACCTTGATCGCCGCTAGCATGTTTTCCTGTGGCACGTCGCCTTCCACGTCGTGCGCCGGAGCGAAAATGTACCCGCCGTCGGCCCCCAACTCCAGCAACCGGCGAGTCTCGGCCCGGACCGCGTCGGGCGTGCCGAACGGAAGGGTCCGCTGCGTCGACAGCCCGCCGTAGAAAGCGAGCCGCCCGCGGTATTGCGGCACAAGCGACCAGACGTCCATCACCTCGGGCTGGAACGGATTGAAGCAATTCAGGCCGGCCGCCACCAGGTCGTCGAACAGTTCGTCGACGTCGCCGCAGGAGTGGATCATGACGAACTTCCCGGCCTGGCGGACCACGCCATACATTCGTTTGAGGACGGGATAGATGAAGGTTCGCCAGTGACGCGGCCCCATCTGAAGCCCTCGCTGCTGGCCCCAATCGTCGCCGAAGTAGACGGCGTCGATATCGTAGTGCAGGGCTTCTTCCACCTGGGCGACGTTATAGTCGGCGATCGCGCCGAACAGCTCGTGCACAAATGCGGGGTGCTCGACGAAATCGACCATCAGGTTCTCCATGCCCCGCAGCGTCCACGCCCGCTCGTAGAGGGAAAACCCGATCTGAAACACGCGAAACCGGTCGCCGAACGCGGCGATTTTGCGCGGGATGTCGTCAAAATAGCGAGGGGAGCGCGGGTCGGGGAAATCGTAGCCGTCGAGCCTCGGCGAGGGGAGCACGCAGCCTTCTACGTTGCCGATGTCTTTGTCGACCGTTCGGTCCCAGACGACGCCAAAGACGTCCTGGAAGCGGTTCTCTCCCAGATCCGTGAAGAAACCGATGTCGTTGCCCAGCCGCAACAGATGGTTGTCCAAGGGGACCTCGACGTCGTCGCAGCCGTAGTGCCGCTCGAGTTTCGCTTTGGCCTCCCGGGTGAAGCCCATCGACCACGGGACGTAGGGCGGGCGTTTGCCTTCAAGGACGATTCGAACGACGTCGCGTTTGGTCATGCTAATCTCCCATGAATTCGGCAATCGAACAGGAGGAAACAGAGATAACGGAGAACTATTAAGGCATACGCGGACAATGACCGCTCCGCGGCTACGAACAGCCTGGATTTCAGTTGATTCCGAAGGGAACCCCGTTGAGTTGCGATTCCTGGTTGCACCAGCACCCTGAAAAACCTCACGCTCTGTTTCCTCTGTTTCCTCCTGTTCCGTTTTCTGTTCGTGCTCGATCGGGGCTTAAGAAAAGCCTTTCGGCGGCGGGCCGTCGGTGAAGTAGACGTCGCGATCGGGACGGGAGCCGGGTGTGTGGACGTCGAGCATCACCAGGGGCTCGTCGCCGGCGACAAAGCCGTGGGTCGTGCCGGGCGGAAGCCGGAGGAAGTCTCCCGGCGCAAGGGCATACTCGCGGCCGTCGAGAATCGCCGTGCCGATGCCGGAAAGAACATAGTAGTACTCTTCGGCAATCCGGTGATAGCTCACTCGTGTCCGCTGCCGCGGAGCGATCGTCACGCGGTAAAAGGTGCCGGCCGCCTCCTCGTCGGGATCGATCAGCGATTCGATCGCATAGGGTCCGAGATGCTCGACGCGAGCGGGGTTGCCGCTGGAACGGTGGATCAGTTGCATGCGGATTTCGAGGTTCGGAACGATGGTTCGACTGATGACGTCGTAATATCTCCCATTGCAGCGGGAATTGCGGGCGTGCACAAGTGCCCCGGCCGCATTCGTTAGAGGTCCTAACAAAACCCCTGCCGAGCGGGTGCCAGCAGCCGGGCTGATCTGCCGCTTTCGCCGGATGCCAGGAGATCTTGCCGCACACGGTCCATTCCTTTGCGGGGCATTCCAGCTTATACTTGATTTCCTGCCACTCTTCTGTCCGTTGCGAGGGCTGTCTGATGGCCATCCCGTTCCCCGGCATGGACCCTTACCTCGAGGGTGACCTGTGGACCAGCGTCCACACCGACTTCTGTTCCGAGATCGCACGTCAGCTTGCACCCAAGCTTCGGCCGAAATACGCCGTTCTTACCACGCGGCGGGTGGTGCTCACTTCGCGCGACGAGAACGACAGGGCGGCCGCGGAGCGCTTTCCCGATGTTGGCGTCCTCTCGTCGCAAACGCCCAGCCATCCTCAGGGCGCAACGGCCATCGTCGCGCCGTTGATCCTCCCGGCGAATCTCTCGGAACCCATTCCGCACATCAGCGTCGAAATTCGCGACGTGGCCGAGCGCCGGTTAGTAACCTGTATTGAAGTTCTATCGCCGACTAATAAGCGCGGCTCCGGCCGCGAGGAATACGCAGCGAAACGGCTTCACATCCTCTCCGGCGCAGCGCACCTGGTGGAGATTGATCTGCTGCGTGGCGGCGCGAGATTTCCTACGGGCTCGCCCCTGCCTCCTGCACCCTACTTCGTTTTTGTCAGTCGCGCAGGGCGGCGCCATGAGGTCGGAGTATGGCCCATTGCGCTTAAGCAGCCTTTGCCTGTCGTCCCTATCCCCCTGCTTCCTGAAGACCCGGACGCGGCCTTGGACCTGCAAAAGGCATTCAGTGAGGTCTACGAAATCTTCGGTTACGACGACCTCGTCGACTACACGCAAAGACCGCCGGGGCCGCTTACGGCCGACGAAGCGGCGTGGATCGACGAGCAATTGCAGCGAGCCGGTCGCCGTTCACGACCCGGTCCTGCCGGTTAGCGTTCACTCAATCAACGCAAATGCTCTTTTCATCGCAGCCGCCGTCGCGGCGAGAGCTTCCTCCGCCGGCATTTTCCTCAACGTGGCGTTGAACGGTTCCGCCCGCACCGGCGCATCGCACCCCAGGGCGTTGAGCGTGTTGAGAAAAGTGCCCACGTCGATCACACCGGTGGCGGCCGGCAGCTCCCGGCGGCTGTCGATCTGCTGGTCGACCTCGAGCCCGGCCGGCGCGTCGTTCAAATCGATCGCGACGACGTCCTTGTTGGTCAGCGTTTCCAGGTCCGCCTTGGTCTCTCCGGCCGTGTACCAGTGCCAACTGTCGAGGACCAGACCGACATTCTCGAGCCCGATCTCGGCAATCAGTTCCTTGGTCTCGGCCATCGTGTGGATAAACGGATAGCGCCTGGCCGACCACGAGGTTTTGGGCCCGACGTATTCCAGCCCAAACCTCAGCCCGCTCTGGCCGAGAACTTCGGCAACTTCCCGCAACCGGTTGCGATGCTGGCGGAAGTTGGCCAGGTAGGTAAGCTCGTCATGAGCCGGCGAAATCCAGGTGCCGACGCGAGTCACACGGGCTTTCGCCAGAGCCGGCGCCGCTTGGTGGAGAGCTTTGAGCCCATCGCGGAACTTCTCTTCCTCACCGCGAAAGTCGACCGGCAGGCCGGCTGCGCTCCAGACCAGGCGCTGCGCCTTAAGCCGGCCGAGCACTTCGTCCAATTCGGTCTGCGAGGCCTGAGCGAGGAAGCCGACATTGGGCTCTACCGACTCGAAGCCGAATTGTGCGGCATAAGCGATCGCCTGGACCTGATCGGCCCGGACGCCGATCCGCCCGCAGCAGAGATCGATCGTCATCTTGCGGTTGCCCTTCGGCTCCGCGGCGACCCTGCCGGTACCTATCGCTCCTGCGGCCAGCACAGCGGTTCCCAAGTCGAGAAAACGGCGGCGGTGAATCTGCATGGTTAGAACTCCCTCATTTTCAGCGTGGCAATGGAGATCGGTGCTATCGGTCGTGTTCATTCCAACCGGAATCGCGGCCGGAGGCAAGTGCACACGGCCGGTTTTGCGACCCCGATAGTCACCGGCCGCGGGTCCGCCGGCGGAATTCGCGCGGGGTCAGGCCGGTGGCCTGTTTGAAGGCGTGGGCGAAGTGCTCGCGAGAGCCGAACCCCGAGGCGGCAGCGACCTGGGGGACGGGCAGGTCGGTGTCGGCCAGCAACTGCCTGGTCCGCTCCAGGCGGACGCGGCGGATCTCTTCCGCCGGACTGCGGCCAAGGACCTCCTGGAACCGGCGTTCCAGCCAACTCCGCGACACGGGCACCTCGCGAAGCACGTCGCTCACCCGGATCGGGCCCGTCGCGCGGGCGCGGATCCATGCGACGGCGCGAGCCAGGTCCTGGTCGGTGATGGCCAGCGTGTCGGTCGATTGCCGCACGACAACGCGGGTCGGCTCGATCAGGACCGGCTCGTTGGGGCAGCGCCCGCCTTGCAGCAATCGATCGAGCAGGGCGGCCGCTTCGTAGCCGATTCGTTCCGACGTGAGGGCCACGCCTGACAGAGGTGGATTGCAGGTCTCACACAACAGGCTGTCCTCGTCGCCGCCCATCACCGCCACTTGCTCCGGCACCAGCAGGCCCAAGGCCCGGCAGGCGTATAACACCTCGCGTCCCCGGTCGCTCGTCCAAGTCAGGACGGCGGCCGGTTTGGGAAGCTCGAGCAGCCAGCGACGCAGGGCGTCTTGCCGGCGGCGCCATGCAGCGTCGGGACTCTTGCCGCGGCGGGCCGGGAACAGGTCGCAATTCAGTCCTGCCGCCGATAAGTGTTCGACGAAACTGTGATAGTGGATCTCGACGTAAGAGAGCCCCAACGGCGCGAAATAGCCGAAGTGGCGAAACCCCTGGTCCAGCAGATGCCCGGCCGCCAGGCGCGCAGCGACGCGCAAGTCGGCCGTGACGGTCGGAAAATCGACGCCCGGAATGCGGGCCGACGAGACGTTGACGACCTTGCCCGGCGCCGCGGCGAGATATCGGGCCATCGCCCGATCGGCCACACGGGCGATCACTCCGTCGCCGCGCCAACCGGGCGGCAAACGCCCCGGGGCGTGCTGGCACCGCTGCTCGAGCCAGATGTCCCAGCCGCCCTGCTCCTGCGCGTAGCGGCCGATGCCGCGAATCATCCGCCGGCCCCAGTCGGTCGCGGTGTCCACCAGAAGGGCGATTTGCGGGCATCGGTTTGCGGCCATGGGCTGGTCTCCATCGGTCAACGAAAAGGCGGGATCCCTCCCGTCTGACAAAATATCTTACATTATTTACGCGTTTTTGCATTGACCGCAAGCCGGCCGGTGGGCGAGAATCGGTCTCGTCGGGGCAGTTGCTGGATATCGCGGTGGATGAACCTTGCAGCAACCGTTTGGGGCTAGGGCAATCATGAGCCGACCCGTTACGCTGGTCACGGGACAATGGACTGATCTTGCTCCGGAGGCGTTGGCCCAAAAGGCACAAACCTGGGGCTACGACGGCCTGGAGATGGTCTGCCGGAGCGGCTACATCGACGCCGATCTTGCGGCGACCGACGACGAGTATTGCCGCCAAAGGCTCGACTTACTCGCTCGCTTCGGACTGAAGTGCTTCGCGCTGAGCAACCACGCGGCGGGGCACCTGGTGTGCGATCCGAATGACGACAGGCGGACCGACGTCCTGGCGCCCCCGGCCTGCGCGGGCGACGCGGAAGGCAAACGCTCGTGGGCCGTGGCGGCTATGAAGAATACCGCGCGGGCGGCGAGAAACCTAGGGATCGGCGTGGTCACCGGCTTCACCGGTTCGCCGATCTGGCACTTGCTGTACCGGTTTCCGCCGGTGCCGGAAGAGTGGATCGAGGAGGGCTTCGCCCGTTTTGCCGAGCTTTGGAACCCGATTCTCGACGTGTTCGACGAATGTAACGTGCGGTTTGCCCTGGAGGTGCATCCCGCGCAGATCGCTTTCGATGGGGTTACGGCGCGGCGGGCGCTGGAGGCGGTTGGCGGCCGTGCGGCATTCGGCTTCAACTTCGACCCGAGCCACCTGGTTTGGCAGGGCGTCGAGCCGGTGCGGTTCTTGCGCGATTTCGCGGACCGCATTTACCACGTCCACGTGAAGGACGTGGCGGTGCGTCCCAACGGCACCAGCGGCGTGCTGGGCTCGCATCTGCGGTTCGGAGACCTGCGCCGCAGTTGGGACTTCCGCTCGCCCGGCCATGGCGACGTGCCATTCGAGGCGATCTTCCGGACCCTCAACGAGATCGGCTACCGCGGACCGCTCTCGGTGGAATGGGAAGACTCGGGGATGAATCGCGAGCACGGGGCGAAGGAGGCATGTGATTTCGTGAAGCGGCTCGACTTGGCGCCTTCGGCGACGATGTTTGATGCCGCATTTGACAGGCACTGAAAACCGGTAACCGTTCACGGGACGGAAGTGAGGGGGACAGGTCCATGTTTTCGGCCAATGTCTTTGTCGCCAAAATGCGCGCAATGGCCGAAAAATGGACCAGTCCCCGACCACCCGTGAACGGTTACGACAACCGGGAGGCATAGGTCACGATGAAAGACCCAGGACAAGACCTTGGAACCAGCGCGATCACCCGTCGCGCCTTTGTACAGCGGGCGGCTGCTGCGGCAGCTTTCTCGGCAGGGCTTTCCGTGGCGCGGGGCGCCCACGCGGCGGGCGACGAGACGCTCAAGATCGCCCTGATCGGATGCGGCGGGCGCGGCACCGGCGCCGCCAGCCAGGCATTGAAGACCGCGGGGCCGGTGAAACTCTGGGCCATGGCGGATCTCTTCGCCGACAAGCTCGAAGCGAGCCTGAAAGGGCTCTGCACGGGACAGGACGGGCAGTACGACCGTGAGAAGCACACCGGGCTGGCCGATCGGATCGAGGTGCCGCCCGAGCGGCGGTTCATCGGGTTCGATGCCTATCGGCAGGCGATCGATTCCGGCGTGGACATGGTAATCCTCACCACCGCTCCCCATTTCCGGCCGATCCATTTCGAGTATGCCGCAAAGCAGGGGAAGCATGTCTTCATGGAGAAGCCGGTGGCGGTGGATGCCGCAGGGGTCCGTTGCGTGCTGGCCGCCGCGGAGGTGGCGAAGCGGAAGAACCTCAAGGTGGGCGTCGGCTTTCAGCGGCATCATCAGACCAACTATATCGAGACGGTGGACCGCATCCGCGACGGAGGCGTCGGCCCGATCCTCTACCTGCGGGCTTACTGGAACGGAACCGGCTATCGCATTCGCGAGCCCCGCGAGGCGGGCGTAAACGAAATGGCTTACCAGTTGCGGAATCCCTACCACTACACCTGGATCAGCGGCGACCAGATCGTCGAGCAACATGCACACAACCTCGACGTCTGTAACTGGATCATGGGCACACATCCGGTTTCCGCGCAGGGACAGGGCGGACGGCAGGTCCGCATCGGACCGGAGTTCGGCGATATCTACGACCACAATTTCGTCGAGTTCACCTACGCCGACGGCACCCGTCTGTTCAGTCAATGCCGCCACATGACCGGCTGCTGGAACAGCGTGGCGG
Source organism: Thermoguttaceae bacterium (assembly GCA_040768665.1). GTDB lineage: Bacteria > Planctomycetota > Planctomycetia > Pirellulales > Thermoguttaceae > JABWBD01. The sequence continues at coordinate 187,030 of JAXGMN010000022.1, read as the reverse complement.
AGCACGTGGTCGGCACCAAGGGGACGGCCGACGTGAGCGGTGGGCAGATTGCCGTCGGGGGAGAGACGTGGAAATATCGTGGCCCGAAGACCAATCCCTACCAGGTCGAGCACGACCGGCTGTTCGACGCGATCCGCAACGACAAGCCTCACAACGAGGCCGAGTATGGGGCCACGAGCACGATGACCGGTGTGCTCGGCCGGATGGCGGTCTACTCCGGCCAGGTCGTGACGTGGGACGCGGCGATCGAGTCGCCGATTGCGCTGGCGCCGCAGCGGTATGACTGGGACGCCACGCCGCCGGTTCTGCCGGGCGGGGACGGCATCTACCCATGTGCGATGCCGGGAGTGACGAAGGTGCTGTAACCGGCACGGTTTTGGGAGAGTAGAGAGCCCGTGTGGCACTGCTTGGAGTTGAATGCGTTATCCACCCGGAAAAACGCATCCATAACTCCAAGCAGTGTGCGGCCGGGTTGGTGCTTCGCACTGCTTGTGATTGTGGGAAGTCTTGTTTGAGTGGAGAACCCGTTCAATCACAAGCAGTGGCACACCGGCACGGTTTTGGGAAAATAGAGAGCCCGTGTGGCACTGCTTGGAGTTGAATGGGTTGTCCATCGCGAAAAACACATTCACAACTCCAAGCAGTGTGGGGCCGCGGCCGGGGCGGCGCTTCCCACTGCTTGTGATTGTGGGAAGTCTTGTTTGAGTGGAGAACTCGTTCAATCACAAGCAGTGGCACACCGGTCGGAGGATGAAGATGAAGCGAGTGCGGGCGAAGGGGCGTTTTGAGGAAGGCGAATCGTTTGGCAACTGAGGTCCCGCCCGGCAGGCGGGACCTACCAGGGCAAAACCTACCAGGAGTACAGACTGTGAAACTGTTTCTTGATACGGCTCATTTGGAGCAGATTACCGAGGCGTGTCGCTGGGGAATCGTGGACGGCGCCACGACCAATCCAACGCTGGTCTCCAAAACCGGGCGCAAGCCGCACGAACTCTACGCCGAGATCTGCCGCATCGTGCCCGGGCCGGTGAGCCTGGAATGCATGGCCACCGAGGCCGACGCGATCGTGGCCGAGGCGCAGCAACTGGCCGAGATCGCCGAGAATGTCGTGATCAAGGTCCCGATCATCACCGAGGGGCTCATCGCCGTGAAGCGGCTGGCCGCCCTGGGCATCAAGACCAACGTGACGGTGGTCTGCTCGCCGCTGCAGGCGATGCTGGCCGCGAAATGCGGAGCAACCTACGTGAGCCCGTTCGTCGGCCGATGGGACGCCATGGGTCAGGTCGGCATGGACATGATCCGCCAGATCAAGACGATCTTCGACAACTACCGGTTCGACACACAGATCCTTGTGGCGTCGGCCCGCCACCCGCTGCACGTGCTCGAATCGGCGCTGGCCGGGGCGCATGTCTGCACCATCCCCATCGATGTGATGAAGCAGCTCTACCAGCATCCGATGACCGACGTGATCATCGACCAGTTCGTCAACGATTGGGCCAAGGTGCCCGCGAAGGGATAGTGTATGGATAAGCTGCGTGTCGGATATGCGTGTTGCGCTCGCCTGAGCTTCGACGGCGACTACGCCCGCCAGCTCTTCCGCGAGTCGCTCGAGAGCCTGTCGCGGATGGACGTCGAGCTGATCCACGAGCAGGATCTCACGGTGACGGAAGAAGACGCCGAGGCACTGGCCGATCGGTTTCATGACCAGCGAGTGGACGTGGTGCTGGTGCAATACGGCACGTTCGCCCTGGGCACACTGATGCCGATCTTTGCCGACCGGCTGGCTGCGCCGATCCTTCTCTGGGGCGTTCCCGAGCCGACGCTCGACGGTCCCAAGCTCCGCTCGAATTCATTCTGCGGGATCAACATGAACGCCCACACGCTGATGCGGCTGGGGCGGAAATACGACTACATTTTCTGCGGTCCCCGCGAGGCCTCCGAAGCCCTGGCGCCGTCGCTTCGCGTAATCGACTGCCTCCGGCGACTCCGGCGGACGCGGTTGGGGCTGGTGGGCTATCGCGTGCCGGGGTTCTACACATCGACGTTTGACGAGATGGGCCTGCGGCGGCTCCTGGGCGTCGAGGTGCACCACGTCACCACGGCCGAACTCTTCGACACGGCTCGGGCCGTCGAGCCGGGCCGCCGGCAAGAGGAGGCCAAGGCGATTCGAGCGACGGCCGCTGCCTGCGACGTGCCGGAAGACGACCTGGACAAGGCCGGCGGGCTGATCTTTGCCTTCCAAGAGATCGCCCGGCGGAACCGGCTGACGGGCTTCGCCGTGAAATGCTGGCCGGAGTTTACCGCCCACTACGGGATCATGCCGTGCAGCACGATCAGCCGTTTGAACGACCAGGGCCTGCTCACGGCCTGCGAGGGCGACGTCTACGGCACGGTGAGCATGATGATGGCCCATTTCCTGAGCGGCCGGCACGCGATGTTCGCCGACTTCATCGCCATCGACGAGGGGCGAAACGAAGGGCTTGCCTGGCACTGCGGTTCCGCGCCTACCTGCCTGATGGCCGAAGGGGCCGTCAATCGCCTGGCCCGGCACGCGACGGCCGACGGCGGCGGCAAGCGGGGCGTAACGGTGAATTTTCCGATCGAGGGTCGGGGGCCGGTCACGATGGCCCGGCTGGGCGTCGGCCCGCGGGGCTTGCGGATGTTCCTGGTGGGCGGCCAGTCGGTTCCGCCGCGGGCGAACCTGCCGGGCAACTGCTGGGCGGTCCGCTTCGATGCGCCGGTCCGCCGCGTGGTCGATACGATCATCGGCGAGGGTTTGGAGCATCACACGGTGCTGGTCCACGCCGATATCCGCGACGACCTGCGGCGGCTGGCACGCTGGCTGGACCTGGAAACGCTGGACGTCGACGCATGAAAGGAAGAACATGAACTACCGTGTTGTCTGGAACCCGGCCGCCGGATTCACTTCGCTGTCGAAGCCGGGCGACGGAGGGATGGAGTATCTGAGCTTCGGAATGGTCTCTCTGGCGCCGGGCCAAACGTATTGCCTGGCGGCGTGCGATCAGGAGACGGCCCTGGTGCTGCTGAAGGGGGCGGCCCGGGTCAGCGGCGGCGGCCTGGATCAACAGACGATCGGTCCCCGTGCCGATCTCTTCTCCGAGAAACCTTGGACGGTGCTCGTGCGTGCCCGGGGCGAGTGCGAGGTCGAGGCGACGGCCGATTGCGAGATCGCTGTCTGCCAGGCTCCCTCGACCCAGCCCGGGCCGTCGCGGATCATTCCGCCTGAGAGCGTCAAAGAACTCGCGTTGGGCAAGCCCGGCTTTCAACGCCGTGCATTGATGATTCTCACCGAGGAAGTGCCCGCCGACTATCTGTTCATTGGCGAGGCGATCGTACCGCCGGCCAACTGGGCCAGCTTCCCGCCGCATCGCCACGATTTCGACGAACTGCCCGACGAAGTCGACATGGAGGAGATTTACTACTTCCGCTTCGACCGGCCGCAGGGCTTTGGGATTCAGAAGATCTACACCGACAGCCGCTCGATCGACGAGACGCTAACGGTCGAAGACCACCACACGGTGCTGATCCCCGAAGGCTATCACCCGGTATGCACGGCTCCGGGCTACACGATGTATTATCTGTGGGTGATGGCGGGCAAGAACCGGCGATTCCTCTCCCGACAGGACCCCGATCACCGTTGGGTGGCACAAGGCTGACATGAACGAACTCCTGCTGGGCATCGACATCGGCACGAGCGGCTGCAAGGTCACGGTGATCGACCGCGGCGGCACCATCGTCGACACGGCGCTGGGCGAGTTCCGCAACCTGCATCCGCACTCGGGCTGGGCGGAGCAGGGCCCGGAGGACTGGTACCGCGTGGCGTCGGCGCTTTTGCGCGATGTGCTGGCGCGGGGCAAATGCCGCGCGGAACAGATCGCCGCCTTGAGCCTCGACGGCTCGACGCACAATGCCGTGCTGGCCGACGCCGAGTTCCGCCCCTTGCGGCCGGCGATCATGTGGACCGACCAGCGAAGCGCGCGGCAAGCCGCCAGGCTGGAAGCCGAGGCCGGCCCGACGATCTTCCGCATCGGGTATCAGAGGCCAACGCCCACCTGGACGCTGCCGCAACTGGTCTGGGTTGCCGAAAACGACCCCGAGCCGCTGCGGCGGACCTCGCACATCCTGTTTTCCAAGGATTACGTACGTCACCGGCTGACGGGAACTTGGCAGACCGATCACATCGAAGCCCAGGGGAGCCTTCTTTACGATATGGCCGGTCGGCGGTGGTCCGAAGAATTGTGCCGGCTGGCGGGGATATCCCCGAGCGTTCTGCCTCCCCTGGTCGAGCCGACCGACGTCGTCGGCGAGGTCACATCCACCGCGGCGGCGGAGACCGGTTTGAGAAGAGGAACCCCCGTGATCGCCGGTTGCTCCGATTCGGCGGTCGAGGCCTATGCGGCCGGGGCGATTCGGCCCGGACAGATGATCCTCAAGCTGGCCACGGCGGGCAACGTGAACGTGATGACGGCCGAAGCCCATCCGCACCCGCGGACGCTCACGTATTCGCACGTGATCCCGGGGCTCTGGTACACGGTGGCGGCCACGAACACGGCCGCCTCGGCGGAGCGTTGGTTTCGCGACGCCTTCTGCGAATACGACTGCCGGCAGGCGGCGGAGGAGGGCGGCAGCGTCTACGCCCGCCTGCACGAGGCGGCCCGGCAGGTTCCGGCCGGCGCGGAGGGGCTGTTCTTTCATCCGTACCTTCTGGGCGAACGCAGTCCGTACTGGGATCCGAACCTCCGCGGCAGCTTTGCGGGCGCGACGATGCGGCACGGCAAGCCGCACTTCGTCCGGGCGCTGTTGGAAGGCGTGGCCTATTCGCTGCGGGATTGCTTCCGCACGATCGTGGAAATGGGATTGCCGGTCGACGAGATCCGGCTCGTCGGCGGCGGCGCGAAGAGCGACCTGTGGACGGAGATCGTCAGCGCCGTCTTCGCACGGCCGATCGTGCGTCCGGCCGGATGCGACGCCAGTTTCGGCGCGGCACTGCTGGCCGGGGTGGGCGTGGGACTGTTCGCCGATACGGCCGATGCCGCCCGGCGGTGTATCCGTGTGCGCGACGTGGTGGAGCCGGATCCGCGGGCAGTCGAGCTCTATGCGGAGCGGTTTCCGCTGTACTGCCGCATCCACGATGTCCTGGCGCCGGCATACGCCGAGTTGGCCGACTTGCTTTTGAGAGCCGAGTGAAAAGGAGAAACGCCATGCCTCAAACCATCTCACGCCGGCAGTTCGTCGGATCGGCATCCACCGCGGGAGCGCTGGGTTGCCTTGCACCCTACTGTCTGAGCGGCAGTCCGGCGCGGGCTGCCTCGTTCGCAGCCAAAAATGATCGCCCGGCGGTCGCAGCCATCGGCGTCGGCGGACGCGGCCTTTATATCACCAAACAGGCGGCGCAGTTTGGCGACGTGGTTGCCGTGTGCGACGTGGATTTATCTCGAGCGGAAAAGGCCAAAGAGGTTCTGGGCGGCAAGGCGTCGGTGTTCCAGGATTTTCGGAAGCTGCTCGACGCGCGTCCCGATATCGAGGTGGTCGTCAACGGCACGCCCGACCACTGGCATACGGCCGTCAACATCGCGGTATGCCGGGCGGGCAAGGATGTCTACACGGAGAAGCCGCTGACGCTGACGATCGAAGAGGGGAAGCTGCTGCGGAAGGTCGTCCGGGAGACGGGCCGCATCGTGCAGGTCGGGACCCATCAGCGGAGTTGGGAGCATTTTCGCGTCGCTTGCGAACTGGTCCGCAACGGACGGATCGGCAAGCTCCGCCAGGTGGCTGTGCTGTTGCCCTTCTATTCGTACAAGGGTGGGCCGTTCGCCACGCAGCCCGTTCCGGAAGGGCTCGACTGGGACCTCTACCAGGGCCAGGCGCCCGTGCGGCCGTACCGCCGCGAACGAACCCACTTCAGTTTCCGCTTCTGGTCGGAATACGCGGGCGGAAAGATCACCGATTGGGGGCAGCACCACCTGGATATCGCCCATTGGGGAATGGACGTGGAAAACAGCGGGCCGTTGGAGATTAAAGCGAAGGGCTTCTTTCCCAACCGCGGAAAGCCCGATTGCTACGACAACTCCGATCGTTTCACCGTGCGAATGAAATATCCCGGCGACGTCGATGTCTACTTCCTGGTCGTTCGCGACCCGAAGTATCTGAAGAGCATGGCTGACGGCGACATGACCACGGCGGAAGACGCCGAACTGTTTGCGGATATGCCCGACGTGTGGCGCCAGGAGCAGCGAGACGGCATCATGTTCCTCGGAGACAAAGGCCGGTTGTTCGCCAACCGCGGCAAGGCCTACGGCAAACCGGTCGAAGAGCTTGCGGAGAATCCCCTCCCGGCGGACGCCGTGCGGCTCTACGAGAGCCATGACCATATGGGAAACTTCTTCGAATGCGTCCGAAGCCGCAAGCAGCCGATCAGTACCGTCGACGTGGCCCACCGGGTGATCACGGCCTGCCATCTCGGCAACGTGGCAATGCGGCTGGGGCGGCCGATCCGCTGGGATCCGGAGAAGGGGAGGAGATCGTCGGCGACGGGGAAGCGAGCCAATCAATCTACGTGCAGCGCGAACAGCGCAAACCCTATGTGATTGAGGCGTGACTCGCTGGCGGAGACTTGAGAATGCCACGGGCCTGCCCCGTGGTTGGTTACGTTCCATGATACAAACGAGCGTTCCCACAACCTGGATGCCACCGGCTTGCCCGGTGGAGGCTCACGTTTCTTGCTTGCGGCCTCGGCCTGTAGCGAGAAGCGTAACGATCCACGGGGCAAGCCCGTGGCATTTTCTGAAGGGCACGGGGCTTCCTGTAGCCAGAAGCGTAACGATCCACGGGGCAAGCCCGTGGCATTTTAAGGGCACGGGGCTTCCTGTAGCGAGAAGCGTAACGATCCACGGGCAAGCCCGTGGCATTTTCTGAAGGGCACGGGGCTTCCTGTAGCGAGAAGCGTAACGATCCACGGGGCAAGCCCGTGGCATTTTCTGAAGGGCACGGGGCTTCCTGTAGCCAGAAGCGTAACGATCCACGGGGCAAGCCCGTGGCATTTTCTGAAGGGCACGGGGCTTCCTGTAGCCAGAAGCGTAACGATCCACGGGGCAAGCCCGTGGCATTTTCTGAAGGGCACGGGGCTTCCTGTAGCGAGAAGCGTAACGATCCACGGGGCAGGCCCGTGGCATTTTCTGAAGGGGACGGGGCTTCCTGTAGCCAGAAGCGTAACGATCCACGGAGCAGGCCCGTGGCATTTTCTGAACTCGCTGCCTGCGGTCAGACGAAAGGTGCCGTCGTGTTGAGAGTCGGAATCGTCGGTTTCGGGTTCATGGGCCGTATGCATTACCGGTGCTGGAATGCGCTGGAAGGTGTCACCGTCGCAGCGGTGTGTGATGCCGATGCCCACGCGTTCGACGATGCCAGCGCCGGCCGCGGCAATATCGCAGGGGCCGAGGGAGCCGTCGATCTGACGGACGTGGCGATTTACGCCGAACTCGATCAAATGCTGGCCGCGGAGCGGCTCGACGCCGTGTCCATTACCGTTCCCACCTACCTGCACGCCGCATCGACGATCGCCGCCTTGGAAGCCAGCTTGCACGTGCTCTGTGAGAAACCGATGGCCCTGGAACTCGCCGATGCGCGGCGGATGATCGAAGTCGCCGAGCGGACGGACAGAATCCTGCAGATCGGGCACTGCATGCGGTTCTGGCCGGAGTACGCCAAGGCCAAGGAAATTGTCGACGCCGGCACATACGGCCGCGTGATCGCCGCCACGTTCCAGCGGCTGGCCGCCACCGCGGCTCGCAAGGCGGGCGGGTGGTTCACCGACGAGACGCGAAGCGGCGGCATGCCCCTGGACCTGCACATCCACGACACGGACTTCATTCATTCCATGTTTGGAATGCCCCAGAACGTGTGCAGTTACGGTGCGAATCTCTCTGGCGGTGGATTGGGCCACATGGCGACGCGCTACGACTACGGCGGCGACAAGCTGGTGGTTGCCGAGGGAGGCTGGGCGATGATGCCCCCGTTCGGCTTTCAGATGGGGTTCCATATCGCCATGGAACGGGCGACGCTCGACTTCGATTACCGGCGCGACCCAAAGCTCCGCCTCTCGACCGCCGAGGGCGAGTCGATCGCTCCGGACTGCGAGCCCGGCGACGGTTACGTCCACGAGATCGCCCATTTCGCCCGCCGCATTCGTGGTGAAACCGTCGCCACCGTGATCACACCGGAAGACGCGTGGAATTCGCTGCGAATCGTGGCGGCGGAACGGGAATCGATTCGCCGAGGGTGCGAAATCCGGCTCGAAGGGTTTGGACTCAAGGAGTGCTCCCATGCAATGTAGCGGCTGGCCGGTGGGCGTGTGCAGTTGGTCGCTCCGAAGCGACGTGGACGGAGTCGCCGCGGCCATGCGGCAGTTGGACATCGATCACGTGAATCTGGCCTTGAAACCGATCTTCCGGGAAGGTGGTGAAGACTACCTGACCGCGGTTCAAGGGCAGACCTGGACGATCACCGCCACGACGATCGGTTTCTTCCAGGAAGACTATACGTCACTCGAGAGCATCCGCACCACCGGCGGCATCGTGCCCGACGACTACTGGCCCGAGAACTGCCGGATGGTCCTGCGGGCCGCCGAAATCACGGCCCAACTCGGCGTCCAATATTTAACGATGCACGCCGGATTCCTGGAGAGCGACGACGCCGCGGAAGTCCGGAAGATCCGCGATCGGCTCCGCCGGCTGGCCGATGCGGCCGGCGGGCAGGGCCTTCTACTGTTGCTGGAGACCGGCCAGGAGACGGCCGCTTGTCTGCGGGCGCTGCTGGAAGAGTTGGACCACCCGGCCCTGGGCGTCAATTTCGATCCCGCCAATATGCTCCTCTACGACAAGGGGGATCCGGTCGAAGCAGTGCGGATGCTCGGGCCCTGGATCAGGCACGTTCATGTCAAAGACGCGGTCCGCACCTCCCGGCCGGGCGCCTGGGGCACGGAGGTGCCGTGGGGCGAGGGCGAGGTGGGAACCGACGCCTTTCTGAAAACCTTGGCCGAAATCGGATTCTCCGGCTCGCTGGCGATCGAAAGGGAATCCGGCGAAAACCGTTTGGGCGACATTGAATTGGCCGCGGCGCGGCTCCGAGACGCCGGGCGCAACCTCCGATCGGGAGAACACGCATGAGCAGCGAAGTCACCTGGGATCTGTACCTGAGCCTCAGCGGCATGAAGTTCCTCGAGTTCACCATCTGGGGTGCGTGGGCGCCCGTACTCGCCTCTCGGCTCCTGGGGCCGCTGAAGATGTCGGGGAAGCAGTTAGGCTGGATCTACGGGACGCTCCCCTTGGCCTGCATCCTCTCGCCGATGGTGGCCGGCCAGGTCGTCGACCGCTGGTGCCCGACGGAGCTGTACATGGCCGTGTCGCACCTGGTGGGCGGCCTGTTCCTGTTGGCAGCCGCCCGTGCCACGCGGTTCGTGCCGCTTCTGCTGCTGATGGCCTGCCACGCCCTGTGCTTTGCTCCCACCCTGGCTTTGGTCAACTCGCTGACGTTCGCCCATCTGCCGAACCCCGAGGTCAACTACTTCCGGGTCCGCGTCTGGGGCGCGGTTTCCTGGGTGCTGATCGGCTTGGTGCTCTCGCTGTGGCGCCGCTCGGGGAAGTTGCAAGTGCAGAGCTCCGACAGCCTGATCCTGGCGGCGATTTGCTCGTTTGTCATGGGGCTTTACTGCTTCACGCTCCCGCACACCCCGCCCGCTCATACCGGGACCGGCGCCTTGCCGTTCATCAAGGCGGTCTCGCTGCTGGGCGATCCCAGCTTCCTGATCTTCCTGGTAATCTCGTTCATCGTTACCACGCAACTCCAGTTTTATTTTCTGGGCACCGCCCGCTTTCTGGAGGACATCGGCACGTCGCACGCAGCCATCCCGGCGGCGATGAGCATCGCGCAGATCGCCCAGGTGGTGGCCATGGCGGCGATCCTGCCGTACATCTTCCAACCGCTGGGCTACCAGTGGATCCTGGCGATGGGCACGGGATTCTGGCTGATAATGTTCCTGATCTATGCCCGGCGACGGCCCCGATCGTTGATCATCGCCTCGATGATGCTCCACGGACTGGCATACGCATTCTTCTTCGACGCCGCCTTCATCTACGTCAACCGCATCGCCCCGACGGATATTCGCGGCTCCGCCCAGGGGCTCTACACGACAGTGACGCTGGGGATCGGCCTGTTCGTGGGCACTCAGTTCACCGGCATCGTCATGGACCGTTTTCGCCGGGACGGCAAGTTCCGCTGGACACCCATCTTTCTCGTCCCCTGCATGCTGCTGACGCTCTGCGTTTTGGGCTTCGCCGTGCTCTTCAAAGGATGAGGTTCCGAAGCCATGCACAGTCGTTTAGCCGCAGTGCCCAACGGGCCGCGCGGGAGCCGGGAATGGTTGTTCGATATGAATTGGAATAGCTGCCAGCCGAACGTGGCGCCCGCGCGGCCCGCTGGGCACTGCGGTTAAACGATTTGAGGAAACGAATGCATGCCGATTGATTGGGTCCGCATGGGAGATTATGAAATGATGAGCGCTGCGGGCGCCGCCCGAATCGCTGCGGCGATCGAGGCTCGCCTCTGCGCCAACCAGCCGGCGGTCCTCGGGCTGGCCACCGGCAACACCATGTTGCAGTTGTACGAGCGGCTGGCCGCCATGCTCAACCAGCGCCGCCTGGATCTTGCCGGGCTCCACACATTCAACCTCGACGAGTACGTCGCGGCCGACGGGCGATGGGTGCCCGCCGACCATTCGCTCAGCTATCATGCCTATATGGACAAGAATTTCTTCGACCGTCTCGATCCCGGCCTGGGTCTGCGGCGAGACCAGGTTCATTTTCCCGACCCGGAATGCCCGGGGGCAGTCGACGCAGAGATCGAACAGCTTGGCGGCCTCGACCTGCAGTTGCTGGGGATCGGATTCAACGGGCACATCGCCTTCAACGAGCCGATTTCCGAAACCGAAATCTCCGTCGAGGCGTATGCTGCCTTGCCAACCCGGATCATCGACCTGACGGAGTTGACGATCGACACCAACGCCCGCCTGACCGCCGGCGGCGACCGCGCGCGGGTTCCCCGCCAGGCGGTGACCCTGGGGATGAAGCCGATCCTCGCCGCCCGCGAGATCCTGCTCTTGGCGTGCTTCCCCGAGCAGCGCGAGCCGCTTCGGCAGATCCGGAACGGCCGAGCCACGCCGGAGCTGCCGGCGAGTTATCTTCTCGATCATCCCTGCGCCACGATCTTTTACACCACCGACACGATTGGCCTGGAGGAAGAACGCTGTCAATGACCCGGCCCATTTTTGGAAACTTCGAATTGTGTGCCACTGCTTGGGATGGAACCGGTTCGCCTGGCGAGACGACGTACCACCATCCCAAGCAGTGTGCGCCACCATCAGGTTTGCCACCCGCGCACTGCCCCGAAAATAGACCCAAGACATCGCTCCGGATTGCCCAGAATCTCCATTTTCGTTCTACTCTGCGTCGCATGCGACATCCCGGACTGCTTGGAGTTGTGGCGAAATCGCTCGCAATGGCGAATCTATTCAACTCCAAGCAGTGGCACACACCGCACCGTAACCTGAGTTGTTAGAGTCATGCAGGATCATCGGGCAAAGCGAGGCACGCTGCTGATCGGGTACGACGTGGAGCGGATTCCAGGCCGCGTCCCGGGCGAGAAGTGGGTGGGCCGTCCGTTGCGGGACGATGCCACGGAGATCTTCCTTCGCGAAGCGCTCCGGATCCACCGGGAATTGGGCGTGCCGGCCACGATCTTCATGGTCGGGTGCAACATCGAGAAGCACGTGCCCGCCCTGGCCGCCTGTCTGGAATCGGGCTATTTCGAGATCGCCCAGCACACCCACGAACATTACCCCCTGAAGACCGTCCTCGAAGAGAGCCCCGACAACGTCTATCTCGCGGGCCTGCCGTTCGACCGCGTCGAAGAGCAATTGGCCCGGCCGGTCGAACTGCTCGAGAAACACCTCGGTGTTCGCTGCCGCGGCGTGACGGCGCCGTACACCTACTATCGCGGCCTGGCCGACCGGCCGGATATTCTCGAGCTGATCGCGCGGCACGGCATGTCGTACGTTCGCTCCTACGGCCGAAATGCCCACGACTACTTCCCGCTGGGCTGGGAGGTGCAACCTTTCTGGTACCGGCGGCAAGGATTCCCGGAACTCCTGGAGATCCCGCTGCAAGGCTGGATCGACGCCCAATGGCGGCGCGAGCACGGCTGGGAGAACTGGCCCGCCTATCACGACTACCTGTGCACACGGATCGACGAATTGGCCGCCCACGGACTCTGCTCGTCGCATTGCCAGCACGATTGGACGAGTATCCTCGACGATGAACACCTCGCCTGGACGCGAAAGTTTCTCGAATACGCCGCCGGGCGCGTGGAAATCATGACCCACTACGACTATTACACAAGAGCCCGACAATCGACCATCGTTTAACCGCAGTGCCCAACGGGCCGCGCGTCGCGCCATGGTTGATGGAACGTCCGATCTCCCTCAGCGCCCCGCCCTGCGATCAAACGACCAACCCCGTGCGGAGTCCATCCATGTCCATCGCTTCCGACACCTACCTTCACGAGATGCTCCTGACGGAACTGGCCGACGCCGTCGGGCCGGAGAACGTCTCCACTAGCCGGTCGGATAAGATCGCCTACTCGTGCGACTACTACTGGATCCCCGAACTTTGGATCGATCGCGGCTGCCGCAGCCCGGAGCCCGACTTCGTGGTCCATCCTCGTTCGGCGGAAGAGGTCTCGCGGGTCTGCCGCATCGCGGGCAATCACCGGGTTCCGGTGACCACCTGGGGCGGTGGATCCGGCTCGCAGGGCGGCGCGCTGCCGATCGACGGTGGAATTGTGCTCGACACGAAGAAGCTAAACCGTATCCTGGAGATCGACGAGACTTCGCTCACGGTCACCGCCGAGACCGGCATCATCATGCAACACCTGGAGTGGGCCCTTCAGCGCGAAGGCTTCTCGACGATGCACGAGCCCGCCTCGATTAGCTGCGCCACGCTGGGCGGTTTTCTGGCCCACCGCGGAACCGGCGTGCTCTCGACCAAGTACGGCAAGATCGAAGACATGGTCATGTCGCTCGAGGCGGTTCTTCCCGACGGCACGATCGTCAATACCCTGGCCGTGCCCAGGCACGCCTCCGGCCCCGACCTGAGCCAGTTGTTCCTTGGCTCCGAGGGAACGTTTGGCGTGATGACCAAGGCAACGCTCAAGATCCACCCGCTGCCTGAGGTTCGCCGCTTTCACGCCTTCGTCTTTCCCGACCTGCACACGGGCCTGGAAGCCGGCCGGCAACTCATGGTCCGCCGGTTGCGGCCCTCGGTAATTCGCCTGTACGACGAGGCCGAGACCCGCCGATTGATCCGCCGCGTGCTCGGCATCGACAAAGAAGGCGCCTACCTCGTCTTTGGTTTCGACGGCGACCGCGATCTGGTCGACCTGGAGATGGGCAAAGCGCTGGCCATCTGCCGCTCGATGCCCCACGAAGACCTCGGCTCGAAACTGGGCGAGGACTGGTGGGAGCACCGCTTCGATTTCTTCTTCCCCAACCACATGTTCCACTTGCCCCAGGCATTTGGCACACTCGACACGGTGGCCACTTTCGCCAATATCGAAAACGTCTACCGGGCGATGAAGCGGGTGATCGAAGAGCAGTTTCCGATGGCCCGCTACATCGGCCACTTCTCCCATTGGTACGAATGGGGCTGCATGCTCTACGCCCGGTTCATCATCGACGAGGCTCCCGCGGACGCCCACGAGGCGGCCCAGCTCTACAACCGCATCTGGGACGCCTGCCTCCGCGCCGCCATGCGGGAAGGAGGCCTTTTGAACGAGCACCATGGCATCGGCCTGAAGCTCGGTCGCCTGATGCGGGAACTCTACGGCCCCGCCTACGGCATCCTGGAAAACATCAAGAGTGCAATCGATCCAAACAACCTCATGAACCCCGGCAAGATGGGCTTCGCGCGCCGGTAGGTCCCGCTTGCCGAGCGGAACCTTGCGACACGACCGATCCTCGCCCCAATTGCAGCCAGGTCCCGCTCGGCAAGCGGGACCTGCCAACCACAACTCACTCGGAACTCACCCATGCTGATCTCTGAACATAGCGAAACCATCGAGGCCTGCCGCTTCTGCTTCATGTGCCGCCACGTCTGTACGGCCGGTGTGGTCAGCGGCAAGGAGTCGGACACACCGCGCGGCAAGGGCCTGATTCTGTACAAGATCCTCAAGAGTCACGCCGATTACGACCCGGAACTTGTCGACACGGTCTACCGCTGCTGCCTGTGCGGGCTCTGCGAAACCTGGTGCAAGGCCGACTGTCACCCCCCGGACGCCGTCTTGGCGGCGCGCGAGGACATCGTGGCCCAGGGCAAGGAGCCCGCCGCGGTTCGGCAAATCAAGGAGCATCTTCTCCAAACCGGCAACCCTTTCGGACTTCCGGCCGAGCAGCGTTTCCAGGCGATGAATACCCCGAACCTGTTTCAGCCTCAGGCCGAGACCGTCTACTACGTGGGATGCGACACGGCGTACGGGCAGCCCGGGATCGCCCGCGCATTTTTCAAAGTCCTCAACGCAGCGCAGGTCGACTTCACGCTCCTCTCCGGCGAACACTCGACCGGCAAGCCCCTCCTGTTGCTCGGCTATCGCGAGGAGGCTCGCGTGATGGCCGAATCGCTGGTTGCCGAAATTCGCGCTGCATGTCCCAAAACATTGGTGACGACCTGTCCCAGTGCTTTTGATGCATTCAAGACAGACTTTCCCGACCTGGGCGTGGATTTATCCGACGTCGAAGTGTTGCACGCCGCCCAATACATCGATCGCCTGATGGAACAAGGAGCCCTCTCCCTGCGCAAGCAGACCGCGACGGTCGCCACGTTCTTGGATGGCACCTACCTGGGACGGACGCACGGTGTCTACGAGGAACCGCGCCGAATTCTTGGAAAGCTTCCGGGCCTGAGCGTACGCGAGATGGATTGGTCAAAGGAACTGGCCTATTCGTGCGGTGAGCCGGGCGGAGTGTTTCACATGCTCTATCCGGAACTGAGCCGGCGGATGGCCGAAAGGGTTCTGGAGGAAGCTTCGAAGACGGGGGCCAGCGTGCTCGTTACGACATGTCCGGCGACGTTGACCTCGCTCGAGAAGGTGAGCCACCGGAGTCTGAAGGTGCGCGACCTTGTCGAGGTCGTTGCCAATGCGATTGCACCCGGCTGACCGTCGGGTCGCGCGGCCCGTCTCACTGGCGAGAGAATCTCGCCACAAATAGGTGTTTCCCCCCGTATCGAACCGCCGCGGCCGGGGCGGTATAATGAAGGTAGGACGTCTTGCAAGTCATCCCAGCGGAGAAGACCCTTATGCCCATCCACGATTGGAGTCGTGTCGAGCCGGGGATCTTTCATGACTTTCACCAGGCATGGACGATTGAGATCCGAAACGCGCTGAACGGCGGCGGGCTGCCGCGAGGCTTCTTCGCCCTGACCGAGCAGATCTTGGCCGGTCCGATTCCGGACGTGGTGACACTGAAGCGGCAGGCGACTGTGGCCGATCAGAGTCCGGGCCCCGGCGCAATCGCGGTCGCCGACGCGCCGCCGCAAGCCCGCTTTGTCACCTCGGCGGACCCCGATCTGTACGCGCACAAAGCGAATCGACTCTTGATCAAGCACCGGCTCGGCCAGATCGTCGCCGTTATCGAGATCGTCTCGCCGGGCAACAAGAGCAGCCAGCACGCCCTCCGGTCGTTCGTGCAGAAAACGGAAGAACTGCTCCGTCGCGGGGTCAATTTGCTGGTCGTCGATCTGTTTCCGCCTTCTCGGCGTGATCCGCAGGGCATCCACAAGGCGATCTGGGACGAAATCCGCGAAGAGCCTTTCGAACTTCCCGCCAGTAAGCCGCTGACCGTCGCTGCCTATTCTGCCGGACCGCCTCAGACCGCCTACGTCGAGCCCGTGGCGGTCGGCGACCCGCTGCCGGCTATGCCAATTTTTCTCGATCCAGGCACGTACGTTCCGGCCCCGTTGGAGACAACGTACCAGACGACCTGGGCCGAGTGCCCGGACGCGGTCAAGGAGGTTGTCGAAGACCCCGGTAACTGAAGCGCGCCGAGGCGCCTGCACGTCACGCGCCGCGTCGACTCTTCCGCGGCGCCGGCTTCTTGGCCCCTTTGCTTGGCGAAGCAGGGCTTCCGGCGGCCTTCTTCGACTGCGAATCGTTGCGCAACAGCTTGTTGCGGATCGCGGCGACGTAGTTCGGGTTGTCGGCCTGGCCGGTGATCTCGTAAAGAAACCGGCTGGGAATGGTCGGCCGGAGCTTGCCCCATTTGCGGCGATTCAGTGCGAGGCTGAGCGTCAGGCGGCGCTGGGCGCGGGTGATGCCGACATAGCAGAGTCGCCGCTCCTCGTCGATCGCCGAGGCATCGGAATCGACCGAGCGGCGATGAGGAAGAAATCCTTCCTCCATGCCGACCATGTAGACCTCGGGAAACTCGAGCCCCTTGGCGGCGTGCAGGGTCATCAGGACGACGGCATCGCGGCCAAGCTGCGACTCTTTCTCCCGGTCGTCATCGTGTCCGGTAATCGCGATCTCCTGGAGGAAGCCGGCAAGCGTCGCATCTTTGCTCCGCTGGCAGTAGGCGGCCGCCGCATTGACGACCTCTTCAATGGCCGCCCAACGAGCCTGCCGGTCTTCGGTTTCAGGATAGAGGCGGGCGATTTCGGCCTCGTAGTCGATCTCACCCAACAGATCGCGGAGCATGGCATCGACACGGCGATTCTGCTTCGCACGCGCGTGGTGCTTCCCGATCAGCTCGCGGAAGCCGCCTACGGCGCGGAGAACGGCCGGCGTGATGGCCGTGGAGGTCTTCAACTCGCCGAGCATGTCCCAGATCGACTTGCCCTGCTCGACGGCCTGTTCCATAAGCCGGGTCACCGTGGTCTGGCCGATTCCTCGCGGCGGGGTATTGATGATCCGCAACAGCGAGACTTCGTCGCGAGGATTGAACATCAGCTTGAGGTACGCCAGCACGTCGCGAATCTCTTTGCGGTCGTAGAACGACATGCCGCCGACGAGCACATAGGGGACCTTCGCACGGCGCAGCTCCATCTCGAACGCGCGCGGCTGCTCGTTGGTGCGGAAGAGGATGGCGAAGTCGCGGGCATTGCGCTGGCCGGACTCGATGCGGGAGCGGATCTCTTCGACCACAAACTTCGACTCGGCCTCCCCGTCGTCCAACTGCAGAATGCGGGGCTTCTCGCCCTTGCAGGTCGCCCGGAGAACCTTTCCGTGGCGAAGCTTATTGAAGGCGATCAGCCGGTTGGCCCAGTCGAGGATCTCCTGCGTGGAACGGTAGTTGGTCTCCAGGCGGACGATCTTGGCCTCGGGCCAATCGTTCTTGAATCGCAGGATGTGGGTCACTTCGGCGCCCCGCCAGCCGTAGATCGACTGGTCGTCGTCGCCTACCACGCAAAGGTTCCGATGCCTTTCAGCCAGGGCCTTCACGATGCGATACTGGCTGCCGTTGGTATCCTGATACTCGTCGATGAGCAGGTGGTCGAAGCGGCCGGCTTCCTCGGCGCGAATCTTGGGAAATCGTTCGAACAGTTCCTCGGTCAAGAGAAGAAGGTCGTCGAAGTCGACGGCGCCGGCGGCCTTGAGGGTCTTCTGGTACCGTCGGTAGGCGGTGGCGGCGAGGTGTTCCTTGTCGGTTTCGGCCGCGTGAATTGCCTGCTCGGGCCGCAGCGAGGCCGTCTTCCAGCGGCCGATGAAATAGAGCAGGTCACCCGGCCGAAGCACCGCCTCGCCGACACGGATCTCCCGCAGCGCGGAACGGGCGACGCTTTCCTGGTCGCCGCGGTCGTAAATGGCGAATACCTCGGGATAACCAAGATGCCGGATCTGCCGGCGGAGGACGCGTACGCAGAGTGAGTGGAAGGTGGAAATCTCCGGCTTGTCCTTCGCTTTCTTGCCATTGAGGGCCGCCGCCCGCTCCTGCATTTCGCGGGCGGCCTTATTGGTAAACGTGACGGCGAGGATCCGCGAGGGACGGGTTCCATGGCGCATCAGTTCCGCGATGCGGTAGGTTACGACGCGGGTCTTGCCCGTACCGGCCCCAGCCAGGACCAGCAGCGGACCGGTACGGGTGTGAACGGCTTCGGACTGTGCGGGGTTCAGGCCCATAGAAACCAGTTTGAGTTAACCGATGGATACTGCACCAGCGCGCCGCCCACCCCACCTGGGCGCGGCGGTAGCCGGCACTGCGCGGAAACATCGCATCCTAAAGCACGCGAGCCGATGCAGGAAGAGGGAACCCGCGCAAGAGGCATGCCTGACACCGTCCCCCCTTTATCAGAAGCCGCAATTCGGGGAATAAGCTGCCGCCAGGCGTGCCCGGTGGATGCCACGATTGGTGGCCAAAACGGGCTCGCCCCACGACAATTCCACTGCGAAACCTGATCTAGTCGGGCGCCGCCATTCCGAGCTGCCGCATTTTGCGGTACAGGTTGGAACGATGCAAACCGAGCCCCTCGGCGGCCTGGGTCATGTTGCCACCACACTGTTCGATGGCTCGAGCGATATACTCCCTTTGGAATTGCACCGTTGCGTCGGCCAATTTCCCGCTGATTTCAGCGGTCGTCGACTCGGGCCGGCGGGGGGACAGGATGAAAGCGAGATCCTCGGCCTCGATGCGGTCCTCCGCAGAAAGGTACGCGATCCGCTCCATAAGGTTGCGCAGTTCCCGGACGTTGCCCGGCCAGGCATGGGATTCCAACCGCTTTCTGGCCGCCGAAGAAAAGCTGGGAACCTTCCGCCGAGCCTTGTGGCAGAAGTCGCTCAGAAAGTGCTCTGCCAAGGAGAGGATATCGCTGGTCCGTTCGCGGAGCGGCGGGATTTCCAGCGTAACCACGTTGAGACGGAAATAAAGGTCCTCGCGAAACCGCTTCTGGCGGACCATTTCCGCCAGATCCTGGTTGGTCGCCGCGACGACTCTGGCGTCGGTCTGGATCGGCATGGACCCGCCAACTCGAACCAGCACGCGTTCTTCAACTACCCGCAGCAGCTTGGCCTGTCCGCTGAGGCTCAGATCCCCGATTTCATCGAGAAACAGCGTGCCGCCGGAGGCCAATTCGAATTTCCCCAACCGGACGTCGCGAGCGTCGGTGAAAGCGCCCTTCTCATGGCCGAACAGTTCACTCTCGGCGAGCGTGTCGGGGATCGCCGCGCAGTTGACCGCCACAAACGGCTTTCTCCGCCGGCTGCTCAGATAGTGAATCGACTGCGCCACCACTTCCTTGCCGGTGCCATTCTCGCCAAGGATAAGCACCGCGAGCTCAGTATCGGCCACGCGTCGGATGATGGAACGTAGCGACTCGATGGCAGGACTCTGGCCGATCAGGCGGACCTGGTCGGCCGTCTGATCGGCAATCTGCCGGGTTGTCGAGAGGAGTTCCTCGCGATCCTGAGCATTCTCCAAGGCGATTGCGGCGTGAGCAGCGAGTTCGGTGAGGGCATCTTCGTCTTCTGCAGTGAAACGGCCCGAGAGCTTATTGATTAGTTCGAATGCCCCGACCAGTTCGCCCGACCTGCCTCGCAATGGAACGCACAGCAGCGAGCGGGTTTCATAGCCGAGCTTCGCATCGACGTCGCGGTCGATCTCGTGAGACTCGATGGCGGCATCTACCCGGCGAGCTTCACCGGACTTGATCACCTGGCCCACCACGCCGCGGTCGTCGGGAATCCGCAGTTCGCCGTCGGCAACGCCGAGCGCGGGCCGACCAACCAGTTCGTGCCTGCGCCGGTCCCAGACAAAAATGCTGGCGCGGTCGGCTTCCAGAAGCCGCGTTGCCGCTTCGGCCATTTTGACCAGCAGCGGCTCGACCTCGCGAGTGCGATTCCACTGGTTGGTGATTTGAAGGATCGTCTCCAGCCGTCGCGCACGCCGCTGGTCGCGATGGCGGGAATTGACCGCGGCAAGCCCTTCCCGGAGTACGGGCACCAACTCGGTCAGTCCGGCCAGGGCCTTCGTGGGATTCGCGTCGGCCGAAAGGTGAACGACGACCGCCTGCGCCGGCGCGATTCCGACAGCCAGCGGCGCGACCAGCCAATCGTCGGCCGCCGCCGGTGATTCCCGGTCGAGTGAGTCGGCCAGGAGCTGGCCCGGCAAGCTGCGGCGATTGCCCGATTGAGCGATCGCCGACCAGCGGCCCTCCACGGCTTCCGCCAAGGCGACGAAATCCCCACCTACGGCCGACAGCATAACCGGCAGAACGGTACCCAGGTAGGTGATCGGGTCGGCGGCATGGGGAACCTGCCAGAGTAGCTCCGCAGCAACAGCAGCAGCGCCCGGCTTGGACTGGAACGGCAAAATCGGAGGAGAGTCCACGGGGAGCTTCCGCTGCATAGGACTGGTTTGATGAAAAAGGGGGCAAGCACCGCACGCAATCGTGGCTGTATCGGAGCAAAAACACGAGATCGTGCGGAGCCAGTCCCCTTTTTCATCATCCCAGCGTAGGACCGGCAAAGCAAGTGTCAAAAGGCGACTCAAAACAACGACAGCGTGTACGGACTCATCGTAGACGTCTGGCGCGCTGACAACCGTTCCGTGTGGCGAATCAGGCCACATCGGATCCGCCCGGCTGCTTCTTAGAGCCTATCCCAAGACCGCGCGAGGAGAAGGGGACAGGCACATTTTGCTCCGAAGACTCCGCAAAATGAGCCAGTCCCCGGCGGTCTTGGGATAGGCTCTTCGCAGCCGGGCGGATGGGCTTGAGCGGGAACCGGATCAGGCCGCTTGATGCGATGCGGAACACTTGGGAAGGGCTTGCTGAGCGGCCCAGGTCTCGGTCCACACGCATCCGGCCCACGAAAAGCCTACCCCGAAGCCGACCATGATGGAGCGTTTTCCAGGCTGCAGCCGGCCCGACTGCCGGAGATCGTGCATCAAAATCGGAATGGTCGACGAAACGGTATTGCCACAGTAATCCAGGTCAACCGGCACCTTGTCGGCGTCCAGCAATAACCGGTTGCGAAGGTGATCAATCATGAAGACGGTCGCTTGGTGCATCAGGAACAAGTCGACGTCGTCGTAGGTGAGGCCGGTTTCAGCCAGGATCCGATTCACCAACGGCGGAACAACATCCAAGGTGAACTTCACCAGTTCGGGACCATCCATGTAGAGGCTGCTGGGCCATCGCTTCCTCTTGTTCGGCTTCAGCCCCGAATGCGGCGGGCGTGCACCGCCTTCGGTCACCATCAAGGCGGTGGCACCGCGGCCGTCCGTGCCGAAGATGAACGAGCCCAGCGACGGTTCGTCGGCCGCTTCCACGAGCGTCGCCGCGGCCCCGTCGCCGAAAATCGTCCGCAGCGAGCGGTCGCTCGGGTGAATATGCTTCGAATAGGTCTCCGAGGTAATCAGCAACACACGACGAGCGGAGCCCGCGCGGATCAAACCGTCGGCCAGCGAGAGCCCATAGACGAACCCCGAGCACCCCAGATTGAAATCCAATGCACCCATCGACGTCGGCAGTCCCAGCCGGTCCTGGACCAGGCAGGCGGTCGTTGGCAGCGGATAGTCGGGCGTCTGGGTACAGAGCAGCAAAAAATCGATCGATTGGCGGTCGATTTCGTGCTGCTCGAAGAGCTTCTCGGCAGCCCCCACCGCGAGATCGGACACGCATTCGTCATGCGCAGCGATATGCCTCTCGCGAACGCCGGTCTTGGCATAGATTCGTTCCATGTCCCAGGAAGGCTGTTGGGACCTGAGCAAGTCGTTGTCCTCAACAGTCTCCGGTAGGTGAATGGCGATGGGTCCGACCGACGCATATTTCATGGGAGCTTCCTTCACAGCCTCTCAGAACCCTTCCAGCATAATTGCCGGGGAGGTGAGAAACTAGCAAAACTCCGCTAAAGGCGTCAAGATCGGTTCATGCACGGTGGCTCAACGCCATCCGTTCTGGTGGCATGCAAGAAACAAGAGGAGCGGCTTCATAGAAACCGCTCCTCTTCGAGATAGAGCTTCCCGATCCGCCGACGCAACACTTCTGCTGAAAGGCGAACCTAAACGAATCGACCAACTACTCCTTCGCTTCAGGAGCAGCCGGCTCCTTCGCTTCAGGAGCAGCCGGCTCGGCCGCTGGAGGGGCTGGTTCGGCGGCTGGCTCGGCGGCTGGCTCGGCAGGCGGGGCGTCGGCCGGTGCCGCTTCCTCGCCCGGGGCAGGCTCAGATGGCATGTCGACTGACTCCTCCACGGCTGGTACGCCGCCACCACCCGATGGAGCAGCGCCCTGATCCGCGCAGCCCAAGTAGAACACCAATCCCAGCAGCAATGCCAACAGACCCAGGTTCTTCATCTTGCCACCTCTCAAAAACATGTCTCGTTCAATCCGCTCGCGGCAGGACCATCCTGAGCCGCTCTGTGAAAGATGATCCATCGGTGGCCAACTTATTCCCGCGCTTTTTCAAAGATTAGCCACACCCCCTGCCCAATTTGTTCGTCGTCGGACACTGCGCCTTTGCCAAGTACTCGGAATGAGCGAAGCCCGGCTTCCTCGGCCCATTGTCTCATCTGTTCCGGGCGACGCATCTCGACAAAGTGTCTCCACTTCTCGGCCTCGTCGCCTTTCATCCTCTGTTGGCGCCCCTCAACAAGCTTCTCCATAGCCCATTTTGGGTAGCCGCTGCCCGCGCCGCCGCCGATATATGCTTTCGCGCCGGGCCGCAGCACGCGGCAGACCTCTCTGAGGCCTTCAGGCGGGTCTTTCCAGAAGAAGATCGAGCCCCGGCTCACTACGAAATCGACCGAATTGTCGGGGAAAGGCATTGCTTCGGCCACTCCAACCACTGCGGAAAGGCGGTCTTCGAGGTTTTTTCCCCTTGCAGTCTTCAACCCTTCGGCCAAGGCCTCGGCATTCGGGTCCAGCATTACGACCGGGTTGCCGGTGGCCTCGATCAAGGGAATCGCGATTTGCCCCTTTCCGGCTCCAAGATCCACCCAGAATCCTTTCTGAGGACTGCACAATCTCAGCGCGTCCTGAACGACGTACACGTGGCGGTTCGGAAGCGACTGCTCGCCCGACAGCCCCTCGGGAGCGTTCGCTCCCTGAAGGGATGTGAGCGGGATAACGAACAGAGAACCGACAGCCATGGCGACCAGTAACCGACTTTTCATGAACCACTCCTCTCGCAGGGTTGCCGCTGATTAACTGTAAAGGGAACGTTTGTCACACCTCCCCTTCCATCGCCCGAAGCTTATAAAGAAGAGCCCTGCGGCTGATCCCGAGTTTCTTCGCCGCATGCGTGCGGTTGCCGCTGCATTCGGCGAGCGTCGCGAGGATCGTCGTCCGCTCGACCTGTGACAGGCGCCCTTCGTCCGTCTCGCCCGGCGGAGCCCGATCCGCAGCGGCGGCGAGCCTGGCCGGCAAGTGCTCTGGAAGGATCACGTCGCCGCGGCTCAACAGGCACGCCCGCTGAATCGCGTTGCGGAGCTCCCGTACGTTGCCGGACCAGTCGTGTGCGAGCAGGCATTGTACCGCCTGCGGCGAAAGCCGCACGGGGCCGCGCGCAAACTGTGTGGCAAAATGCCGGGCTAGCGGGAGGATGTCGTCGCACCGCTGGCGAAGCGGAGGCAGAATCAGCTCCACGACGTTGATCCGGTAATAAAGATCGTCACGGAAACGCCCTTCCGCCACGGCCTCGCCAAGGTCACGGTTGGTCGCGGCTACCAGGCGGGTATCGATGTGCACGGGCGCGTCGCTGCCGACCGGTGTTACTTGCCCCGATTCCAACGCGCGGAGTAGTTTCGGCTGCAGGTGCAGCGGCAGCTCGCCGATCTCGTCCAAAAAAAGCGTGCCGCCATCGGCAGCCCGAAAAAACCCCTGCCGCGGCTGGGTGGCTCCGGTAAACGCGCCCTTGGTATGGCCGAACAGCTCGCTCTCGATGAGCGACTCCGGCAACCCCGCGCAGTTGGCCGCCACCAGCGGACCGCCCCGGCGCGGGCTCCACGCGTGAATGAGTTCCGCCACGACCTCCTTCCCCACGCCGCTTTCGCCCAGAATGAGGACCGGAGCCTCCGACGGCGCCACCACCGCGACCGTCTCGACAACCCGGCGCATCGCCGGGCTCTCGCAAACGAATCCCGGCGGCAGTTCCGGCCCCGTGGCCCGATCCGCCGGCGCGAGATCGGGCGAACCGAGCATGTCGGTCACCGTCGCCTCCAGTTCCTCGAGATCGATCGGCTTGGCCAGGTAGTCGTCCGCCCCACTCTTCACGGCGGCAACCGCCTGCCGCAAATCCGCGTAGGCGGTGATCAACAGCACGGGCAGATCCCTGGCAAACTCCCGAATCGCGGCGAGCGTTTCCATCCCGTCCATGCCGGGCAGCCGGACATCGAGCAGGACCAGGTTAGGAAGCGACTGCCGGATGGTCTCCACGGCCGCCTCTCCCGAGTCGGCCTCTTCCACGGAAAACCCGCGCGAGGCAAGAAAACCGCCCAGCAGCCTGCGCTGCGAGGCTTCGTCGTCGACAATCAGCACCCGTGGACGTTGCTCAGTCATGCAATCTGGATCCAGAAAATCGAGCCGCCGCCGGATCGCGGTGTGTAGCCGGCTTGCCACCCGTGGGCTGCGGCGATCCGCCGTACGATCGCCAGGCCAAGCCCCGTTCCATCCGGCCGCGTGGTGTAATAGGGAGAAAAGACAAGTTCGATCCTCGCGTCCGGCACACCGGGACCTCGATCCGCGACCTCGATCCGGCACCGCCCGCCCGCACCGGGGTCGAGGCGGACTTCAACGATCTGGCCCTTGGGCGAGAACTGAATTGCGTTCTGCAAAAGGTTGAACAGCGCCTGGCGAAGCATTTCCGGATCGGCCGAGATCTCGCAGCCACCGTCGACCGGCGAATGCTCGAACCGGAGCCGTTTGCTCTCCAGGTCCGGCTCGAGGATCATGGCCAGCTCGGCCACCAGCCGATTCGCGTCGACCGGCGCCGGCGCGGGCTCGACCGGCCGGGCAAAGGCCAGGAACTGATTGATCCTCGCCGTAACGCGGTCGCACTCCTCGATCACCGCCCGGGCCTGCTCTTGCTGCTCCGCGGAAGGCAGGTCCGACGCCGCCAGCCGTTGTGTCCAGCCGCGAATCAGCCCCAGCGGGTTGCGGGTCTCGTGCGCGAGCCCCGCCGCGGCCTGGCTTAGATCGCGGAGGTGGCGTGCTTCCGCCTCCAACATCCGAGCCTGGCTTCGCGCTTCGATCAGCCAGATCGTCGCCAGCCAGGCCAGGCCGACACAGACAAAAACCGCCCCGCCGGCAACTACGACCAAGGCACGCAGCCAAAAGGCGTCGGCACACTGGCTGTCGGCCTGACGCCGGTCCATCAGCAATAGTGCCCTGAACTCGCCCCCTTTGGAAAACGGACTGTCGGTCTCGCCTTCCGGGCGCCACCACCGGCCGCGTCCCCGCCCAAGGCCGCCGCCCGGACCATATCCACCCGCCTGTTCTGCGTCGAGCTGGAAATCGGCCTCGTACCGGAAGCCCGCAAAGGTCCACGCACGTTCCGCATCGGATGCATTGGTTCCTCCGAACAGGTCTGTCTTTCCGGCAGAGACGATCACCGATCCGTCGCCGGCGACGACTGCCACGGCAAGGATGTCTTCGACCTCGGCCAGTTCCTCCACAGTCGCCTGGAGTTGGTCCTCGAAATACGGCCCGACACGCCGGTGGGACCGGATGCCGCCGACCAGCGCGCTGGCAATCGAACTGGCCTGCCGGACAACCGTCTCTCGCGCAGCCTCGCACTGCCGGCCGTATTCGCGCCATTGCCATACGGCCAACGCCGCCCAGGCCACCGCCAAAATCGCTGCGTAGATCGTCAGTTGCTGCCAACGCTTCATTGCCTGACCTTGAACTCGCCGAATGTCGACCGCCCCATTCATTCTTACATGGATCGCTCTCCATTTCGAGGCAACAAACCGGCTGATGAAGAAATCCCCACCCGAAGAGGTGCAACACGCCGGCGGTCAGACTCCTTGCGCGACCCACTGACCTGCACCGCGCAGTGCGTTATCGGCGTTCCGCGGCACGCGTCCAGCCTATGCAGGGAAGGACGCCGTACGGTAGAATATTGGAGGACTACGACGGTTTTGGACGCAGGAGAACACGCGTGGCAATGATCTTTCCCGGTATGGATCCATACCTGGAAAACCCACAGGTCTTTCCAGGGATTCACGGCCCGATGATCGTGTATATGCGAGACCAGTTAACTCCGCAGATTCGACCGCGGTACATTGCATCAGTTGGCGAGCGGATCTACGTAGAGGGCCCTGAACCACGTCCGATTGGCCCCGACGTGTGGTTACGGCGAGCGCCGCGGGGCGAGACCGGCGTGACCACGTCCAGCGCAGCTCTGGCCGACGAACCTGTGACACTGGAACTGCCGAATTTGGAACTCCGCGAGCCCTATATCGAGATCCTCGATCGAGAATCAGGGATGCGAGTCGTCACGGTCATCGAGTTGATAAGCCCCACGAACAAATACGCTGGACCGGGGCGCGACGCTTACCTGGCAAAGCAGCAGGAGGTGCTGCGGAGCGAAACCCACCTTGTGGAACTCGACCTGCTGCGCTACGGTCCGCACGTGCTGGCCGTCCCGGAAGCCTATGTCCGCGGCCGATACGCGTATGATTACCTGGTCTCGGTTAATCCGGCGGCGGCGCGACGGAACCGTTTCGAACTGTACCCTCGCACGATTCACCAGCGATTGCCGCGCATCCGCATTCCTTTGGCTGGTGAGGACCCCGATGTAGCGCTGGATCTTCAGTCGGCCTTGGAAGAAGCGTACGAGGCAGGTAGTTACCGCGAACGGATTGTTTACGAACAGCCTTGTCAGCCTCCGCTCAGTCTCGACGGTCAGCGATGGGCCGACGAACTAATTCGTGGATCGGCACGTTCTGAGTAATAGGCCAGCAAGTGGTATTTGGTTCGACCTGCTCAACCTGGCCGAAGACCACCCGCGGACCCGGCAGTCCGACCTGCCGGCGAGTGAAATCGAAGCACCGCGGGAACTCCTACGGCTGACTATCCATGGCATCGCGGCCGGACTGCGTGCGACAGGGTAAGCCGGTCCCTACCTCCCCGAGCCTCTTGACCCGAAGCCGCCTCGCCCGGAATCTCCGCCGCGGAGACTTCGGAAGAACTCCATTCGCCGCTGGAGACTCTCCATGTCGCTGCTGCTCCGGCCGCTGTCGCCCCTTGAATATCCTCGCGACGATGAACTCGGACGTCCCGATCCGTACCGCGAGCTGG
This sequence comes from Thermoguttaceae bacterium, assembly GCA_040768665.1. Lineage (GTDB taxonomy): Bacteria > Planctomycetota > Planctomycetia > Pirellulales > Thermoguttaceae > JABWBD01. The sequence goes on along the minus strand of JAXGMN010000022.1, from coordinate 159,677 downwards.
AGCTGCCGCTGGACGACGATCGCGAAGAGCTATTGACCTGGATCGAATCGCCCATCAACGACGCCAAGGCCTGCTGCACTGCCTGGGGGCTGGCGCCGTGGAGTGAGACGACCTCGACCGCCTCATTGGTCTCCACCGCTGCGTTGTCCAGCTCTTCCACCAAAAGCTTGACCTCCTGAAACAACGGCTCCGCCGCGCAGACGACAACGGAGTTGGTCCGGTCGTCCACGCCTATCGAAAGCCGGTCCACTTGGCTGCTGGAGCTGGAGCCGCCGCGCGAAGTGTCGCCACCCCCGCGGTCGCCGCCTCTGCTTCCTCGCATCATCTGGAAGAGCTCCATAGGATTGGTGGGCCGGCCGCCGCCGCTGCTGCCACCGCTGGTCACCATTCGATCCTGATAGATCTGTTTGACGATTTCGGCAACGTCGGAGGCCTGCGTGTTATACACGGGGATCAGACGCGGCTTCGCCTGCGCCAGGATTTCTTCCGGGCTTTCCCGTTGGTCGAGGACCACCAGGATTTGCTCGATCGCGAGAATATCCGCCGGATCGGCCTGAACGACCAGCGCGTTGAGACGCGGATCGGCCGTGATTTGGACCGGCCCTGCTAAACTCACCCCAGCGGCGCCACTGCCGCCAAGCATGTATCCGAGGACGCCGCTTGGAGCAGCACTGGCAGAGGAGCCGGGCTGGCCGGCCGGCGCGGATGACGTGAGAGTCGGGCTTCGGCCCGCCGCGTTTGCCAGGATGCGGGTAAGCGTATCGGCAACCGTCTGCGCCTTGGCATACTTCAAGTAGAATACGGTCGCCCGGGGACCCGACTCCGTATTGCTCGCAAACGCATTGAGCAGTTGTTCGAAATCGTCCAGCGCCTGCTCGTCCTCCGACGCAATCATAATCCCGCCGGGACCCGCCGCCACGACGATCGGCGGCCCGGCTTCGCCGTGCGCCGACACGTCGGAAGGCGATGCCGCTCCCTCCTCTGCCGCAGACGATGAACCCGTCTTTAGCGCAGGTTCCGAGGCAAGCAAGATTCTTGCAGGGGTCTGAGCGGTTCTGCCCGAAGCCGAACGGTCGCCTGTGGACGATTGTCCCGGCGGTGGTGAGCCTGGCGAAGACGTATCCGGCACGCCGCGCGGTGCGTTGGACGGGGTCGACTCGTCCGTCGGCTCACGGTGAATCATCCGCTCTTGGATCACCTCGGAGCCCGTGCCGCGAAGCGTCGGGATGACCGCCGACGGCGTGACGACGCGGACCGGGTTATCGTGAAGCATGGGCCATACGCTGCGGAGCCGTTCGATCGCCTTTTCGCCGCCCATGCCCAGCAGCGGCACCATACGGACATTGCCTCCACCGATGTTGACGCCACCACCTCCTCCTGCAACCGGCTCACCCATCTTTTCCAGGAGCGAGCGGATCTGCTCGATCTGGGCCTGTCTGCCACGGACGAGCAGTTGCCGCGTGCTCGGATCGGCGTCGACGCTGGGAGCCTTGGTGCCTTCGCTGCTGAACAGCTTCGCAATCGCCAGGATCGCCACTTGCGGGTCGAGCACCCGAAGCCGGAAGACTTCCATCCGCTGGGCATCTCGCTGCATCTGATCCAAGGTTGCGCGGATCGTAGCGTGCTCTTCCGGCCTGGCCAAAGCGATCAGATTGCCGGTCTTGGGATCGGTCGATAATCGCACCCCCGGAAGTCCCGCCATGAGGGTTTGCATGACCTTCAGCGCCGCCTCGGGATCCGCGGGTGTGACGTCGTACACTTCCAACTGCAGCGCCGCACGAGGCGCGGACTCGGTGGCGCCGCCGGGTCCCGGCACGTCGACCGTTTCCAGCACCTTCCGAACCTGCCCCAGCTTCTTCGCGTTGCCGCTGACCAACAGACGCATCCCGATCGGATCGAGCGCGAAACGGATCGATCCGTCCGTCGCCACGTATTGATCGGCCGGGATGTTGAACAACTGGCGGACGATGAGGAGCACTTCGTCCGGCGAAGCGTAGTGAAGATCGAACCACTCGACCTCTTCCTCGGCCGTGCCGGACGGGTTGTCCGCTCGCTCGATCACCTTGCGGATCGTCCGAAGCTTGCCCGCGGTTTCCGTGACCAGGAGTTGTCGCGCCTTGGGCAGGATGATGGTCGAACCCTGCGGCCCAAGGAGTTCCTCGATCTCCCGTTCCGCGTCCTCGGCGGTGAGGTTTTCGAGTTGGAAAAGGCTGCTGACCAACTCGTACTCGCCTCGAGTCTCAAGTTCCTCGGCGTCAACGGTCGACACGAAATTCGGCGGCAATCCGTCGTCCAGGTTCACCAGCATCAGCATTCGATCGCGGAGCACCAGCGTGTAGCCCTTGGTCAACAAAACGCTGTTGAGCAGATCGATCGCTTCAGCCGGGGTGTAGGTGCGTTCGTCGGAGTAGTTGAACGTGCCGGGAGGCGGGGCATCCATCAGGAGCGAATAGCCCGCCTGTTCGGCAAACCAGTCCAAGACATCCTCCCAAGGCTGGAAGCGGAAATTGAAGCTCATCTTCGGTGGTGTTGCCTCGGCGGCTTCTTCGCCGGCCGGCGCCGCTTCCTTCGTCTCGGCAGGGGCGAGTTCGGGTGCCTCGACCGAGGGTGACGCTTGCGGCGCGGCCGGCGGAGTCGCCGGCTGTTCGGCGGACGGCTCTACCGGCTGTTCGCTTTGCTCGGAAGGAGTATCCGCCGGTGGCGCCGTTTGGGAAGCCTCCATGGGTGTCTCGCCTGAAGACGGCGCATGCTGTTCGACCACTTCGGGCGAAGCGGTAGCGTCTGCCGTATCCGGCGATTTCCCCAAATCCAAAGCGGATGGCGGTGAAGGTTCTGACAGCGATTCCGAAGGCGCATCGACGGGCTCCGGAAGCGCGGATTCCACCGCGGGCAACGAAGCGGGCCCTGCATCGGGCGCCTGAGCAATGATGTCCGTCGCTGTCAGCCATGCCGCCTGGGAGTTCCCAAACCAAACCGCCGCCGCGAAGATGCAGCGCGATAGCCAAGCAGCATAGAAGTGTCGTTTTCGGGTTCTCTCGGTCAACAAAGCATTCCCCTTATCGCATCCACCAGGGTGTTGAATTGCTCGGGCTGCTACCACTGCCGCTGCCGGCCGGCGCAGACGTAGGCGATGAGTTGGTCGAGGAAGGCGACGGGCCGGAGACGGCACTACCGACCGCGCCCGCAGCAGAATCAAGGCACTCCTTCGGCGTAAGAAAGCCATCGCCGTTGAGATCCTGCCGAGCAAACTCACGGGCGTCATCGTCCGACCAAGAAGTGGAATACTCGGCCATCGCGATCTGGCCATCGCCATTGCGATCGCGCTGGGCAAACCAACTCGGCAGACCTTCGGGCAGTCGCTCCTTGGGGCTCACATACCGATAGGGCTTCCCGCCCTTTGATTCCGATGCATCTGCCACGGAATGTTCTGCGTTGTCCGCGGGGCCGCCGGGACCGCCGGGACCGCCGCCGAAGCCTCCCTCGGGGCCCCTGCCTCGATCTCCGCCCGAACTGCCCCCAACACGAGACCGCGCATAGTCCGCCACGCCCAGCGTATACTCCTCCAGCGTCAGACGCCCGTCGCGATTGCGGTCCATTGCCGCCGGATCGCCTCGCATTTCGCCCCATTCCTCCTTCTCCAACGAACCACTATGGTTTCGATCGTATCTCCGAAACCGCTCTTCCGCGTAGCCGCGGATCCGGCTGTCCACCGCTCCAAGGGCCGAAGCCGATGAAGCCAGTACGGCCGGATCGCTGGCGACTCGCTCGCCGAATGCCGGCACGGCCACGATCACCTGTTCAACGCCAAAGCCGGGCACCAGAGGAGGCTCCGCCGGCTTCGCGGACTTGTTCGCGCTCGACTTTTCCGGCGGTGCTGCTCCGCCCGTACTTGCGGAGCTGTTCTGCGAAGAGCGGCTGGAAACAGCCTCCCGAACCCGCGAGATTGGTATTGGCTTTGAGGGGTCCACACCCATGCGGCTGGCAAAGAACTGAAACATGCCACGTCGCTCGGGGGGAACTTCGTCGGGATGGAGCATACCGTCGTGATTGGCATCCATACTCTGCAAGAAGCCCTCAAGCCGCGACGACCGATCCTCCGATCCGCGGTCGCCATAACTGCCGCGAGAGCGGTCATGGCCACGGTCACCCTCGGGACGGCGGCTACCCCAGTCGCCTCGCTCCCCGCCTCCCCCGGGGCTCATTCCTGGCCCCATCGGTCCACCAAATGACGGGGGACCGGGGCGAAAGCCCTGCCCAAAAGCAGTTGCAAGAGAGCAGACGATCAGGATTGCTAGTCCCCGCACTCCCGGCAGCCTTTTCATGAGCCGACCCTTTTCTGCTGGCGTTTTCGAGCAGACGTTCTCCGGCCCCTGCGAGCAGCGCCGGAACCCCCCGACTCCGCTCTGGGCGCACCGATTCCCTTAGTATAAACACGTTAAGGACGTTGAGGTTCCGCCTTTTCTCGCGATTTCTCGCCTGGAGCGAGTCTTTTTCATCACCCTGGACCGGCTCTCAAGAGCCGTACCGATTGCGTGCAGTCGTTGCACGCGGTAGTCTGTTCGGGAATGGGGCGGACTGGACGAGAATCCTCACGTCTTCCGTACCGCTTTCCCGTGGAGACTGTATATGAGCGACCAACTCACCAGGCGAAACTTCATCGAACACACGGCATTGATCGGCGGAGCGTGGACTGGGCTCAACGGCGGTCGGCGGGCCGAGTCCGCCCCGGTTGCAGCCGAGCCGGGCAAGCCGATCGGCAATGGCAAGGGGATCCACCCGGGGCGGGTCGTGTGGGTTCACGATCCGCAGGTCACCAACTGGGCCGGCCCCGGCGACGGGCACTGGTACGACCCCGACCACGCCAGGCAGGATCGCGTCGACGCGATGATGAGTCGCGCGGTGTGCGAGCTCACCGGTCAACCGACCGTTGCCGCGGCATGGGACCGGCTGTTTCGCCATCTCAACCAGGTCCGCGGCAAGGGCGACGCGGCCTACAAGCCCGGTGAGAAGATCGTCATCAAACCCAACTGGGTCGGAATGATCTGGCGCGAAGGACATGTGAATCCCGATACCTACCGGTTTACCAGGCGCCCGGACTACATGAACACGGGCCCCCAGATGATCGTTGCGCTCGTTCGGCAGCTCGTCCACGCGGCAGGTGTCCGGCAGTCCGACATCGCCATCTGCGATACGCTGGCGTACCTCGTTCACGAGTACTACGACATTCTGCACGCGGAGTTCTCCCGGGTCCGCTATATCGACTACGCCGGCAAGTTCGGTCGTATTCGGGTCGAGGCGTCGTCCGTGCCGCTGTACTGGAGTTGCCGCCCCAAGGACGTGCTTCCCGACTACGTGCCCACCTGCTTTGCCGAGGCGGAATACCTGGTCAACTTCGCCAACCTCAAGGCGCACCTGGCGACTGGGGTGACGCTTTGCGGCAAGAACCACTTCGGTTCGCTCGTGCGGTGGCCGGTCGAGAAGGGATACTACGACATGCACCGCAATTCTTTCTCCAAGGCCACCCGGGTCTACCGGGAGCAGGTCGACCTGATGGGACATGCGCACCTCGGCGGCAAGACCGTGCTCTACCTGATCGATGGGCTTTATTCCGGCAAGCACCCGGCCGATCCCGCACCGCAAAAATGGAACTCGCCGCCTTTCGACGGCCACTGGGCATCCAGTCTTCTTGCCTCGCAGGATCCGGTGGCCGTCGACTCCGTCGGATTCGACTTTCTGCACGCCGAGTGGGAGGACTATCCGCGGCGCCCCGGTGTGGACGACTATCTCCACGAGGCCGCACTCGCCGATAATCCTCCATCCGGGACCTTCTACGATCCCGATCATCCCACCGGCGTGCGACGCCTGGAGAGTCTGGGCGTCCACGAGCACTGGAACAATCCCGCGGAAAAGAAGTACTCGCGCAACCTGGGCGCAGACGCCGGCATCGAGCTGATCGCCGCAAAGTGCGGCTGACCGGATGCGAGGCCCACAAGGCGAGCGGCCGAGGATCGCCTCCCTTCAGATCGACTACCGCGTTTGCCATCAGCCCGGCTGCTCGGAAGCAGGCGGGCTGATAAGGATTGATCGAGAAATAAGTGTCAGGAACCATTTGCCGGAAACCGGCCCTTCGGGTGCTTCGCACAAATGGTTCCTGACACTTTTTTCTCGAACGTTGCTAAGCGGGCGCTGCTTCCGAGCAGCCGGGCTGGTGAGCGGAAGAGGTCGCATCTGCCGCCCGCGCAAGAAAAAAGCCCGGCCTCGCAAGGAGGCCGGGCGAAGGAATCATTGCGAACTGGATCGATCAGCTTCCGAACTCGGGGCGACGGCGGGCGAGCTGGCCTTGGAGCCGCTGCACGATCGAACTGTGCATCTGGCTGACGCGGCTCTCCGAAAGATCGAGCGTCGCGCCGATCTCCTTCATCGTCAGCTCTTCATAATAATAGAGAATAATGATCAGGCGCTCGTTGCGGTTGAGCCCCTTGGTCACCAGCCGCATCAGGTCGTTCTTCTGGATCCGCTTCGTTGGATCCTCGCCCTTCTTGTCCTCGAGGATATCGATCTCGCGGACGTCCTTGTAGCTGTCGGTTTCATACCACTTCTTGTTGAGGCTGATCAGGTTGACCGCGTTGGCGTCGAGGATCATCTTCTCGAGCTCGGGCACGGTGATGTTGAGCTCGCCGGCCAGCTCGATGTCGCTCGGCTGGCGGCCCAGCCGGGTCTCGAGCGTCTTGATCGCCTCGTTGAGCCTGCTGGCCTTGGACCGCACCAGCCGGGGCACCCAGTCCATCGTCCGCAGCTCGTCGAGCATGGCGCCGCGGATGCGGGGGACGCAATACGTCTCGAACTTCACCCCGCGAGACAGATCGAACGCATCGATCGCGTCCATCAGACCGAACACGCCCGCCGAGATGAGGTCGTCCAGTTCGACGCCCTCGGGCAATCGCGCCCAGATCCGTTCGGCGTTGTATTTCACCAGGGGCAGGTAGATTTCCACCAGGCGGTTGCGTAGCTCCTGGTTGGACAGATCCTTCTTGAATTCTACCCAGAGTTGCTCCACATCTTCTGGAGCCACAGTGGTTGCCATGCATTCCTCCATGAAGGCGCCTCATTGCGCCACTTGATCCGTCTCGCTGCATTCCGCCGACCGTCACATCCTGAGCCGGTCTGAACACACAAAGGGGCATCAAGCCGTCAAGGCAGTCCCGGGGCCTTCCGGCGCCGCCTCCTCGGAACCAAGTTCCGCGGAGATGCGGGCATGGACCGACTCCTCGACCGTCCACCCGGCAATCCATCCGATAACGCATCCGACCGCCGAAAACGCCAGCAGGCTCAGCCATGCAGCCAATAGGACCGAATCGGCCTCTTGCGCATGGAGAATGCCCAAAGCCAGGGAGGTCAGAAACGCCAAGGGGCCGAGGATTCCGGCGTACAGTCGAGCCACGAGCCTACCCCAAGACCATCGTTAGACTTGATCTAACCGCTACATTTTAACAGCCCGCGGGCTGTCGAGAGTGTTCCCTGGTATCGGCGTTTTTTCCGTGCCGGTTGAGTGTTTCTTTCCGTTGCTGTTGTTTTTTCTCCGGAGTGATGGGTTGGTTGGGAATACACGGCATCCAATTGAAAGTTCGTCAGCGTAGGGCGGGGCACTCCGTGACCCGCGCTCATCGCCGCTTTCCGTCCGTCCACGAAGTGCCCGGACGACGCTCCTCAAGCCGTCAGTCGCTGAGGCACGTCCGCGCCGGCCGCCAGGCCTTCGACGATGCCTCGAATCTGGCGGCCGGTTTGCCCGGCTGTGATCGCCAGCGCATCGTCTTCGGGCCGGCCAAACCACCGCGAGTGCTCCGACACGTAGCCCGCGTATTCGAGTTCGATCGCCAGGAACCGCTTGCACGACCGCGCGAGCCGCTGGTGAACGCTCGCGGCAACCGCGGCGCCGGGCGCCCGGTTGACGATCGCGGAGATTCGCGCCGGACGGTGCCCGCGGGAGAGAAGCTTGATCGAGGCATAGGTGTCCATCACTGAGTTCATCTCGGGCGTCGTGACCACGACGATCAAGTGGGCCGACTGCCAGAAGCGTCGCAACGTCCTCCCGGAGCCGGACCCTCCGTCGACAACGACGTCGTCGACTGGCGCAGCGAGGCTCGAGAGCTGCTGCTTGAGTCGCAGATATCCGGCCGCGGGGGAGTCGTCGAGATTCTCCTGTCCCCAGGCGCCGGGCAGGACGCGCACTCGCCCCGGGCCTGGCTGAATCGCTTCACCCGCTGTCGCTCGGCAGTTGAAGACGTCGGCAATGGTCCACCGCTCATCGATCCGGCACAGCGAAGCGATGTCGCCGCCGTGCGCGGCCGCATCGATCAGCACGACCTCGCGCCCGCGCTGGGCCGTCGCCGCGGCCAGCCCGAGCGCGAGCGTCGTCGTGCCGGTTCCTCCCTTGCCGCTGGTGACGAGGATCCGTCTCGGTCCGCAGTCCGGGGAACTCTCCCAAGGCAGGATGTCCTGCCCCATGAGTCGTCGCAATCCGTTCGCCTGGTCGTCCATCGTTCTGTCCGCTTTTGGAGGTTATCCGGAAACGGGGACTGGCTCCCGGATGTTCTGTGTTCGAGGCGGAGATCATACAAGATGCAGGGTGCCTGTCCCAGTTTCCGGATAATCCTTAGTTGGAGGGGGCGTCCAGCGCCAGGATCAGCCGCGTCAGCCGGCGCGGCGCGGCCGTTTCGATGTCGTCCGGCACGTTCTGGCCGTTGGTCACATAGCTCAGGGGAAGGCGGCTGCCGCGGACCAGCGGAATCAAGCTGCCCAGCCCGGTCGCTTCGTCGAGCTTGGTGAGGATCAGTGCCGTGGTGCCCACGGCGGCAAACCGCTCGGCGGTCTCGACGAGAGTCCGCACACCGGCCACGCTGCTCAACACGAGGTGCACCTCGTGCACGCCCGCCTCGGTCAACAGCGCCTTCAGCTCTTGAATCTTGATTTCGTCGCGAGGGCTGCGGCCGGCCGTGTCCATCAGCACCAGGTCGAGCCCCTCGAGCCGCCGCATGGCGTCGCGCATCTCCCGCGGGGTGGATACCACCTGCATCGGCAGGTCGATGATATCGGCATAAGTCCGCAACTGTTCCACCGCGGCGATGCGGTACGTGTCGACGGTGATCAGTCCCACGCTCCGCTTTTCCTTGAGCCGGAAATTGGCGGCGAGCTTGGCGATCGTCGTCGTCTTCCCGACGCCCGTCGGACCCACCAGGGCGACCACGCGCGACCGGCCCGGCTGCAGGGCGAGGGGGCCGGTGACGGGAATCTCGCACTCGATCATGCGGGCAACCCTCGACTGAAGCAGCACCGGATCGTTCAATTCCGCCCCGGCCGCATCGCTTCGCACGCGCTCGACCAGTTCGCGAGCGAGATCCTCGCTAAGGTCGGCGTCGATCAACTGGGCAAAGAGGCGAAACAGGCAGTCGGGCAGATCATGCTGCGGGCCGCAGCGAGAGCGGCGGCACAACTCCTGGAGCATCGACTGCAAATCGGTGAGTTGCCCGCGCATGTCCTCCGCGTAGGACGGGGCGTGCGGGGGACTGCTTGCCGCCGGCCGGACCTGAACATGGCAGGACGCAGCCCGCGGCTCCCCCGGATGCCGCTCGGCCGCCGGCGGGTCCATCGGCGCCGCCGCCTTCGATGCCCTGACGGGCATCCGGCTGGGAACATTGACGCATGCCGAGGCGGTCACCTCGATGTGCGACGCGCCGCGGATCAGTCCGAACAGCCGGCTGTTCTGCACCTCGCGGGTGTGTAGCACGGCGGCATCGGGACCCAATTCGCGGCGGACCAGCGATAACGCCTCGTGCATCGTACGGGCACGAAAGGTCTTGATGTCCATCGGTTCTCCTACCTGTCGGCCACCATGGCCACGGATTCAATGCGAGTGTCTCGCGTGATTTCGTTGAAACTCAGGACGATCAGCTTGGGCAGATGCGGCTCCGTGATCCTCCTCAGGGCGGCACGGATCTGCGGGCTGACCAGGATGATGGGGCGATGACCGGCTCGTTTGAGCTTTTCGATCTCGATGGCGATCGACCGGCATGTCTTCTCGATCGCTTGCGGCGACATGCGGACGACCAGCCCTCGCTCCGTGTGGTCGAAACCGGCTCGGATGCGGTCTTCCAGCGCCGGGTCGACGGTGACCACGTGCATCGTACCCTCGCGGTCCCGGTAGCGTGTGGAGATGACGCGAGCGAGCTTGGCACGAACCAATTCGGTGAGCGTGATCGGATCCTTCGTGCGGCCGACCGAATCGCCCAGCGCCTCGAGGACGACCGCCAACTGCCGGATCGGCACCTGTTCGCGCAACAGCATCTGCAGGATCTGCTGCACCTCGGAGATCTTCATCTGCCCCGGGATCAACTCGTCGACGACCGCCGGCGACGTCTGCTTCAACTCGTCGATGAGGTGCTTGGTGGCGTCGCGGGTGAGGATTTCGTCGGCATTGTCGCGGACCGTCTCCGTAAAGTGGGTGGCGATCACGGCCCCGGGGTCGACGACCGTGTAGCCGAACATCTGTGCCTGGTCTTGCAGGCTCGGCTCGATCCAGACCGCCGGAGTTCCGAACGCCGGCTCCTTCGCCGCGACGCCGGGGACTTTGCCGGTCGTCATGCCGGAGTCGATCGCCAGAAGCATGTTCGGATAAACCGCCCCCACTGCAACGGGCATGCCAGCGATGCTGAACTGGTACTGTTGCTGCTCGAGCTGGAAGCTGTCGCGAATGCGGACCTTCGGAAGGATGATGCCGATGTCGGCGGCAACGTTCTGCCGGATCCGGTGGACGCGCTCGAGGAGGTCGCCGCCGCGCTTCGGATCGGCCAGCCGGATCAGGCCCAGGCCGATACCGATCTCCATCGGATCGATCACCAGGTAATCTTCCACCCGCTCTTCGGGCTTCTTGGCCTGCTCGGCTTTCTTCTCGGCATCGATCTTGGCCGTCGTGCGGGCCGTCGAGCGCTTGAGCATCATCGCCAGCCCGATGCATCCGCTCGTTACCAATAACAGCGGCAGGGCGGGGAGTTTCGTGAAAATCAGGATCCCCAGGAAACCGCCTGCCACGGCCAGCACTTGAGGCCGGGAAAAGAGCTGCTTGATGAATTCCGCCGGCAAGTCGCTTTCGTTGCCGTTGCGGGTGACCAGCAGTCCGGCGGCCAGCGAGATCAGAAAGGCGGGAACCTGGCTGACCAGTCCGTCGCCGATGGTCAGGGTGGTGAACACACGGCCCGCCTCGCCCAGATCCATCCCGGCTTCGATTACGCCGATGAACAGACCGCCGACGATATTGATCAGTGTGATCACGATGCCGGCGATCGCGTCGCCGCGGACGAACTTGCTGGCACCGTCCATGGCCCCGAAGAAGTCTGCCTGCTGGGTGATCTCCTTGCGGCGGCGCTGGGCCTCGCGCTCGTCGATGATTCCGGCGTTCAGGTCGGCATCGATAGCCATCTGGCGGCCGGGCATCCCGTCCAACGCGAACCGGGCGGCCACTTCGCTGATGCGGGTCGCCCCCTTCGTGATCACGACGAACTGGATGACGACGATAATGACAAAGATGATTAACCCGACCACAAGCCGCCCGCCGGTGACAAACTCGCCGAAACTCTTGACCACGCCGCCGGCGGCCATCAGCCCGTCGGACTCGGCCCCGGTCAGGATCAGCCTCGTGGTGGCTACGTTCAAGACCAGCCGGAAGAGTGTCGTCGCCAACAGCAGCGAGGGAAAGATGCTGAACTCCAACGGAGTTCGAACGTAAATCGTTGTGAGCAGCACGATCACCGCGATCGTGATGTTGGCCGCCAGGAGGACGTCCATCAGCGCCGGGGGCAGCGGCACGAGGATCACCAGCACGCTGGCGATCAGCCCGACGGGTAGTATCAAGTCTTGTGCCCGTGCCAGCGGCAATGCCGCACCCGCACGCGACAAGGCGCCAGTAGCCATCCAAATCTCCGGCTGTCGACGGACCAGTCAGACGAACGAGAAGCGAGGAAACACGCGGCGGGAGGGTACTGAAAAGAGGTGGAAGTGTCCAGGTCAGGTCTTCAAGTTGCCGCAGCCGCAGGGCGATATAGGTTTCCAGCTTGCCCTCCGCGGGAGATCAAAGTATAGAGAACGTGTCGACGGGGCAATCGCCTGGGAAGTCTGGGTAGCCTCCGTCGGCCGGGAATGAGATAGCCATGCCTGCCAACGACGCCCCAAATATCAAAGCCGACATCGGCGGCTCCCGGGACAAATTTTGGATCCCCCGCTTCTGGTCCGGCATGAGGGCCCCGGGACTGCTCGGTTTGCTCCTACGCAACCGATTCCGGATCCACCCCTTTCGGATTCCCATGGCACTGATCCTCGCCGTGATAAGCCTGGGCAACTCGGCACTCTGGATACTCCAGCGATTGTTTTTGGGCCGCAGGATCGAGGCGACCCAGATCGAGCAGCACCCGATTTTCATCGTCGGCCACTGGCGTTCGGGCACCACGCTGCTGCACGAACTGATGGTCCTCGATCCGCGGCACACGTATCCCAATACCTACGCCTGTTTCGCGCCGAACCATTTCGTGATTTCCCGCCGGCTGTTGCCGCGGCTGGTCGGACTGCTCATGCCGGCAAAGCGGCCGATGGACAACGTGCCGGTCGGCTGGGACCGCCCGCAGGAGGACGAGTTCGCCCTGTGCAACATGGGGCTCCGCTCTCCTTATCTGACGCAGGCGTTTCCCAACGAGCCTCCACAGAATCCCGAGTACCTCGACTTCGAGGGTATCTCACCGGCAGAACTCCAGCGTTGGAAGCGGGGCTTTGCCTGGTTTCTGAAGTGCCTGACGTACATGGATTCCCGGCGGATCGTGTTGAAGTCGCCTCCGCACACCGCCCGAATCCGCACGCTCGTGGAGTTGTTTCCCCGGGCGAAGTTCGTCCACATCTACCGCGATCCGTATGTTGTGTTTCCCTCAACGGTGAATCTCTGGAAGCGTCTCTATAGCGACCAGGGCTTTCAAGTTCCCAGGTACGAAGGCCTGGAGGCCACGGTCTTCGAAGCCCTGAATCGCATGTACGCCGCCTTCGAGCGAGACCGCGAGTTGCTCGGCCCCGGCCAGTTGGCCGAGGTCAGCTATGAGGCCCTCGTCGCCGATCCCGTAGGCGAACTCCGCCGGATCTACGACGAGCTCCAGCTCGGTGGCTTCGACGATACGCTGCCCGCTTTGGAAACCTTCGTAGCCGGGCAGAAGGAATACAAAAAGAACCGCTACGAGATCACCGACCGTTTGCGGGCCGAGATCGACCGACACTGGAGCCGCTTCATCGAGAAGTACGGCTATGGCCGGGTAACGACTACCGTTGCCGAATGACAGTCTCCAAGGTCCTGCGCCACTCCGGGAAACCCCATCCGGCCCTGTGCCGGGTGGGAGAAATCACCGCGACATCACCCCCGCTACAGTTGGGGTATCGCAATTTCTGAATCCGCAGCCAAAGGCTGGCATTGCGCAGGATATTGTGCCATAATCGGGCGCGGGTGACTGCATGCGGGAGTGATCCCAAAGGCGGTCCAACTGTTGCGGACGTGTTCAATTGTACCTTTATACAGGAGTTTTTGTGATGTACTGCAACCATTCGAGGCCGCCGATCACGGGGAGGCGGGCGTTCACGTTGGTGGAGTTGCTGGTCGTCATCGCGATTATCGGGATCCTGATCGCGCTGCTCCTCCCTGCGGTGCAGGCTGCGCGCGAAGCGGCCCGCCGAAGCCAGTGCAGCAACAACTTGAAGCAGATCGGCTTGGGGCTGCACAACTATCACGACACCCATCTGGTCTTTCCGCCCGGCTACGTCGATGAGGATAACAGAACGGGCGTAGCGGATGGTCACGGCTGGATTGTGACCGCCTTTCTGCTTCCGTTTGTCGAACAAGGGAGTCTGTACGACCAGTTGAATACCACCAATCGGATGGACTTGACCAACCCAACGACGCTGAGGTTGGCTCGCACTGTCATAAGCGGTACATACCTGTGCCCGTCGAGCACCGAGCAAGATCCCAGCCAAAGCCCGATGGCAATTAATTTCAACGGCAGAGAATCGGCGTCGAAATCCATTTGGGCATCATAGGAAATCAAGACATTCGTTGTTGGTCGACGGGTGTCAATGGTATGTTCTATCACAACAGCCGTGTCAAGATGCGAGACATCCGGGACGGCACTTCCAACACGGTCGCATTTGCGGAAAGAGCTGTGATTGACCTGTACAGCAATTGGCGGGGGGCGTTTGGGCCGGAACCACAATTCAGTTAAGTACGAGCCGGTGCTTCGGCGGTCCGAACGGCTATGAACTCGCGAACTTTGCGCTGACGCTCACGCGCGCCGGCTGGGGGCTCACAACAGCCTGCCTGGGGTCTATACCTTCGGCCCCAGCAGTCTGCACCCGGGAGGGTGCCAATTCCTGTTGGCTGACGGATCCGTTCGCTTCGTCAGCGAGACCATCGACGCATCCAATCCTGGTCCCACTCCTCCGATGAGCATCTACCAGAGGCTCGGCCAGATCAACGACGGCCTGACCATCGGCGAGTTCTAGCCCCACTTTCACGAGTCGGCGATTCCCATGGCTCCACCGGTCTTGTGTCGGTGGAGCCAACAGAAAGACGTTTCTGCGACTGAGGCGGCATCGCCAACCAATCCGTTTCTGAAGGATCTTCCCCGATGACCAGCAGTATCTCCGTTTCGATCGCCCGCGTAAGTCTGATTACCGCCTGCTTTCTGGCCATGGCAAGTGCTGTTTTCCTGCCCGGCTGCGGCGCAGGCGGCGATTTGCCCGATCTCGGCGAAGTCAAAGGTGTGGTCACTCTTGACGCGCAGCCACTGTCCGGCGCCCAAGTCCAGTTCCTTCCGCAGTCTGGACGCCCTTCCGTCGCCGAAACGGGTGCGGACGGCAGCTATCGGTTGCGTTACACCACGGACGAGTACGGCGCCGTGGTTGGCTCGCATACCGTAAAGATCAACACAGCGGTCGACGGCCGCGACGACCCATCCACGGAGAAGGTTCCGGCTCGCTACAACGCCGAAAGTGAGTTGACGGCTGATGTCCAGCCCGGGAGCAACGAGATCAATTTTGACCTCCAGTCGAAGTGATTCGGCGATCCGAAAGAGCCGCGGTCGATGCCATGAGTCGTAACAGACGGCTGAGGAGCTTCGTTTTCGCCCGGCCGCCACACGGGCTGGCGTAGCGACACACGCCAGGTGCGCCATGGAGGATCGCGACAGAACGAAACATCGGCGCGTCGAGTTGCGCGGGCTCGCCGGCGAGTTGGCCGTTGCCCATGCAGAACTCGCCATCTTCCATGCGCTTGCGGAGGCCTCCACCCAGGGATTCAGCATGGCCGAGATGGACGGCCGTATTACGTACATCAATCCCGCGCTGTCTCGGATGCTTGGCGAGAGAAACCCGGAAGACGCCATCGGCAAGCACTTGTCGGCTTACTTTTCCGAAGAGTCCAATCGCAGGGGAGACGAGGAAATTCGACCCGCTTTGGGCCAAAAAGGGTCTTGGGAAGGCGAACTGCCAATGCTTTCGCGCCAGGGGAGATCGATCCCGACCTGGCACCACACCTTCATCATTCGAGACGAGAAAGGGAGGCCGCTTCGCATTGCCGTGGTGATCACCGACATCACCGAACGAAAGAAGGCCGAAGAGGCATTGCTGGCGAGCGAGGCAAGATACCGCTGCCTGTTCGACGAACTGCGCGCAATCCATGACAGCCTGGGAGACGGTCTGCTCGTTGCCGATCGGCAGACGCTGCGGCTCATCCGTGCCAATGCTTCGATCTGCTCGATGCTCGGGTATTCGGAGGAGGAATTGTTGTCGATGTCGATTTCGGATCTTCATCCCAAGGATGCCCTCCCGGTGATCGTTGGGACGTTTCAGACCGCGGCCGCCGGACGCCTTCCGGACCGTCACAATGTGCCCATGGTCCGCAAGAACGGCAGCCTGTTCTACGTCGACATCACCGGCAATACTCTTACCTATCGCGGCAGGCCGTGTACTCTCGGTCTGTTTCGAGATGTTACCGAGCGCCGGCAAGCGCAGACGATATTGGAACGAGAACGCCGGACCCTGAAACGCATGTTGCGTGCCAGCGATCACGAACGCCAACTGATCGCGTACGACATTCACGACGGCCTGGCGCAGCACCTGGCCGCGGCAATCCTGCAATTGCAGGTTTACGATCACCAGAAGAGCACGAACCCCGGAGAAGCCCGGACGGCATACGAACAGGGCCTGGCCTTGTTGCGGCAGGGCCACGTCGAGGCCCGGCGGCTGATCAGCGGCGTCAGGCCGCCTATTCTCGACGAATCGGGGGTCGTTGCCGCCGTCGCGCATTTGGTTCACGACCCGGCCTTCGACCGGGGGCCGAAAGTCGAATTCCGCAGCAAGGTCACCTTCGGCCGGCTGGACCCTGTCCTGGAAAACGTGATTTACCGCATCGTGCAGGAGGGTCTGAGCAACGCTCGCAACCACAGCCGCAGCGAGAAGGTCCGCGTCGCCTTGATCGAGCGGGGCGACCATCTTCGCATCGAAGTCCGCGATTGGGGAATCGGGTTTGATCCCACGAAGTTGCCGAGGACCCATTTCGGACTGGAGGGCATTCGAGAGCGGGCGCGACTGCTGAGAGGCAAGTGCAGGATCAAGAGCAAGCCCGGCGCCGGGACGTCCATCGTCGTCGACCTGCCGCTGCTCGAACCTCAGGCAGATCCTCTGGAATCGGGATCTTCGTAAGGCGTGTGGCAGATGACCGCATCCCCTCACGATTGCCATCAGCCCGGCTGCTTCCGAGCAGCCGGGCTGATTTGCGTGTGAATTCTCATCTGCCGTTCACCCAACGTCCGCGGTAAGTCCGGCTGTTCCCGGCGAGCGGATAGGGGTTTTCCTTAAGGGCCCCAACAAAACGGGGACAGGCACTCGCCAAAACGCACATTCTGCGTGTTTTACGAGTGCTCGGCTCGGAGCCGGTCCCGTTTTGTCAGGTCCTGTTGGTCTTCGCGAGAATTTCCCGATGCACGCTTGCTTGTCGGAGCTTGTATCGGCATACTTACGATTCAACCAGTGGCCGCACGAATCTCTGCCAGCTCTTTTTCGGCCGGCGCATGCAGCGGCCCCATGCTGCCGAGACGCGGCCATAGCAAAGTAAGCCGCTCGCGCATCGAGCGGTCAACCGGAGACCGATGTCTGCCATCCGCAGCGAACAAGACATTCTTGTGGCCCGGTCGCCGGCGGACCGCTACCGCCACATTCAGTTTCTGTCTCCGCGGAGCTTTCCGGTGCCTGCCCGTGCCCCATCGTTGTGTGGCAGGCCGCACTCGGCGGCCGGTTCCGCAGCCCCACACCCGGCTGACGATCCGCTCGATCCGGAGGCAAGGCGATTTCTCCATTGGATCTTGGACCGCGCCGGGGTGAATCCCGACTGCTACCGCAGGGCGCCGTTGGCCCGCAGGCTACGGGCATGTCTTCGCTCGCTGCGTGCCCGCTCGATCGAGGAGGCATGGGAGCGGCTCAAGCAGGAGCCGCAGCAGGTGACAGCGACCGTAAGCATGCTGCTGATCGGCGTCACCGAGTTCTTTCGGGAACCGGCTGTGTTCTCCTACCTCGACGAGGTCGTATTGCCGAAGCTGACGCCCGGCGGTGCCGGCCTCCGGATATGGAGTGCGGGCTGCTCCGACGGCGCGGAGCTCTACTCGGTCGCGATGCTGTTGGCCCGGCGCGGGCTGCTTCAGCGGAGCACGCTGGTGGGCACCGACTGCCGTGCGGATGCAGTTTGCCGGGCCCGGCGCGGCTGGTTCGAGTTTTCCCGGCTGGAGTCGCTCGACGAGCGGCTTCGTCGCACGTACTTCGTGCCGCACAACGGCGGCTTCCACGTGTGCCAGGCCCTCCGCCGCGCCACACGGTGGCGCCGACAAGATGCCGTGGCTGGGCCTTCCCCCGGTGAGCAACCCTGGGACCTGGTTCTCTGCCGAAACCTGGCCATTTACCTCGAGCCGCCTGCCGTGGCACGACTGTGGAATGTCCTGGAAGGATCACTTCGTATCGGCGGCATCCTGGTGACGGGCAAAGCCGAGCGGCCGGCGCAGTCGGCGGCTCTGGCCCGCCTGGCTCCCTGCGTTTATGAAAGGCGAAAGTGAGTCGATGACGACGAGCAATGATGAGCTGGGCGCTCGCGAGGAAGAGATCTTGCGGCAAAACGAGGAACTGCAATCGCAGACGGAGGAACTCGAACAACAAGCCGAAGAGCTGCGCATCCAAGCCGAGGAACTCCAGAATCTCAGCGAGGAGCTCTCCCGACGCGAAAGCACCCTTCAGATGCTCTTGCAGCTTGCCGGACCCGCCACGAGCGAACCCGAACTGCTTCACGAGATCTGCGCCGCCGCCCCGAAGCTGCTGGGGGAGGGCGTACTGAGCGCGGCGATTCTGGAACGCTCCGCCGAGGAAATGGTCGTTCGGTCGCATTCCGACTATGGGCCGAACGGACCGGAAAGCAGGTTGCGCGCCGAGTCGACGTTGGCGGAGATGGCGATCGAGCGCGGGCAGGTCGCCCAACTGGAAGACACCCGGTTACGACCCGACCTGTTGTTTCCCCTGCCGCGCTCGGGCGAAACGCCTCGCTCGGTCCTTTCCGCGCCGCTGCGTACGAACGGCGGCCCGCCAGGTGCGCTGGAGGCGTATGCCGGCCAGGCGCAGCGCTGGACCGACCAGCTGGTTCGGCTCCTCGAGTGGCTGGCCGGCCAATGTTCGCGAGCTTGGGAAAACGCGAGGTTGCGCGACGAGTTGGCTCGCGGGCAAGATGCCCTGCGCGCGAGCGAACGCCGCTACCGGTCGTTTGTCGAGGTTACCAGCCAGTACGCCTGGGTGACCGATGCCGGCGGCCAGGTCGTCGAGGACGTGCCGGCCCTGCGCAGTTTTACCGGACAGACGTACGAGCAGGCCCAAGGCACGGGTTGGGCCGATGCCCTGCACCCGGATGACGTCGAACGCACTCTGGAAGTCTGGAGCCGCGCCGTCGCCGCGAAATCGACCTACGAGATCGAATACCGGATGCGCCGATACGACGGTGTTTATCGGCTGCTTCTGGCCCGGGGTGTGCCGATCCTCGACGAGCAAGGCAAGGTCGTCGAGTGGGTGGGCACGTGTGTCGACGTCACCGAGCGCAAACGGGCGGAGGAGACGCTGCGCGAAAGCGAGCTGTTCTACCACCAGGCGCTCGACTCCATCCCCGGCATGGTTTTCACCACCCGGCCCGACGGCTACTGCGACTACCAGAGCCAGCGGTGGGTGGACTACACGGGGGTGCCGATGAGCGAACACCTCGGCGACGGCTGGAACAAACTGCTCCATCCCGAGGACCGGCCGCGGGCCTACGCCGCCTGGCAGGCCGCCGTCGAAGGCCACGCCCCGTACGACCTCGAATACCGCGTGCGCCGGCACGATGGAGAGTATGAATGGTTCAAGGTCACCGGCCGCCCCATCCGCAACGCCGCCGGAGAGATCGTCCGCTGGTTCGGCACGGCGCTAAACGTCAACAGGCTGGTTACGATGCAGGAGGCGCTGCGCGAGAGCGAGGAGCAAGCAAGGCGGATCATCGACAATTCGCTTGCGTTCGTCGGAGTGATGACGCCCGACGGAACTCTCGTTGAGGCGAACGCCACGGCCCTCCGTGCCGCAGGGGTCTCGCGGGAAGAGGTTGTGGGGCGGAAGTTCTGGGACTGCTACTGGTGGAGCCACGACGCCCAGGTGCAGAAACAGCTCCGTGAAGCGGTCGGCGAGGCTGCCGAGGGCCGGATCGTACGTTATGACGTCGTGGTCCGCATGGCCAATGACAGCCGCATGCCCATCGACTTCATGCTCGCCCCGGTCCGCAACGCCGCCGGGCAGGTCACGCACCTGATTCCCTCCGCGGTCGACATCACCGAGCGCAAAGCGGCCGAGAACGCCTTGCGCGAAGCCAAGGCAGCCGCCGAAGCCGCCAACGTAGCCAAGGGCCGATTCCTGGCGAACATGAGTCACGAGCTCCGCACGCCGATGAACGCGATCCTCGGCATGATCGACGTCGCCCTGCCCAAAGCGGTCGACCCGACCGTTCGCGACTGCCTGCAGACCGCAAAGGGATCGGCCGATCTGCTCCTGACACTGGTCGACGACCTCCTGGATTCGGCGAAGATCGAGTCGGGCAAGCTGGAACTGGAGTCGGCGCCCTTCAGCCTGCGGCGGATGTTGGACCAGATCACCCGCATCCTCTCCGTCCGCGCGAGCGAAATGGGGCTGTGCTTCTACTGTCGCGTGCCGGGCGAAACGCCGGATGTGCTGGTGGGCGACCGGACCCGATTGCAGCAAGTCTTGCTCAACCTCGCGGGCAATGCCATCAAGTTCACCGAGCACGGCGAGGTGGAGATTCAGCTTCACTCGTCGTTGCACGACGGCGAAGCCTCCTTGCAGTTCGCCGTGCGCGACACGGGCATTGGCATCGCGCCGGCGAACTTGGCGCGTCTTTTCGAGCCCTTCGCCCAGGCCGACCCTTCCATGTCGCGGCGCTTTGGAGGCACGGGCTTGGGGCTTTCCATCTCGAAAAACCTGGTGGAGCTGATGGGCGGCACGATCCTGGTGGAGAGCGAGCTGGGCCGGGGAAGCACGTTCTCCTTCACCGTCCGAATGCCGCTGGCCGCCGAGCTTCCGCCGGACTTCGACGCGCCCGTGCCGCTCGCGCCGGCGGCGCGCGTCCCGCTGCGAATCCTCCTGGCGGAAGACAACCCCGCGAACCAGAAGCTGGCAACCTACATCCTCGAGGACCGGGGCCACACGGTCGACGTTGCAGGCGACGGGCAAGAGGCGGTCTCGTTGGTCGAGAGTAACCGCTACGACGCGATCCTGATGGACGTGCAGATGCCCCGCATGGACGGCCTCGAAGCCACGGCTGCCATCCGCAAGCGCGAGGCTGCTGCAAAAGGGGAGGGGCGCCCTTTGTCCAACACACCGCAAGACCCCTTCAGGCAGAAGATCCCCCTTTGCTCTTCCGGCCGTCACGTGCCGATCATCGCCATGACGGCCCACGCCATGAAGGGCGATCGCGAGCGCTGCCTGGCGGCCGGCATGGATGGCTACCTCTCCAAGCCGATCAATGCCGAGGAGATGATTGGTCTGGTCGAGAGTTTTTCCGGAGGGCAAGACGGCAGGGCAGAGAATCAACAAGGGCAAAGGCCGGCCGGGCGAAGCCTGAGCGGCGAAGAACGACTGTCGCCGCTGGCTCCCCAAACTCCGAGCCTCGAGCCAAAGGATCCAAGCTCCCGGGTCTTCGATCCCGAAGTGGCCATTTCACGATGCTTCAAGAACCGCGACGTGCTTCGGAAGATGATCCAGTTTTTCTTCAACGAGGTGAACGATTTATTCCCGCAGATGCGGGCGGCCCTGGAGCGAGGCGACCTTGAGGAGGTCGGCCGACTCGGGCACCGGATGAAGGGCACCGTCGTTTATCTAGCCGCCGAGCCGGCCAAAGAGGCCGCCAGGGGCGTAGAGCGATTCTGCAAATCCGTCGGCGGAACGGCATCCGAAGCTGAGCAAGCCATCGACGCCCTTGAGCACGAGTGCATCGCGTTGAAAGCCGCCCTGATCCGCCATCCCCTAGCGGCGTTGTCCGCCGAGGGAAAGGCAGAATAACTCACTCCGCGGCATTCGGGTACTCAAAGGAGTCAAATGTGTTATCCTGGAGGATGGGTCGTCGGACCTCGAGGATGCGATCGTGAACGAGGCGGACAGCCCGCACTTCCCCTTGAACGGTCACCCCACCAGACAGTGAGGGGCAGAGTATGAAGGAGCCGAGGGATCTCGTCGTTCAAATGGAAAACGATCCCTGCGTGCCTCCAGGAACCGGTGAGCGTTTCTCCGGCTACAGCGTGATCGGTTTGCCGTTCGCCTCCGGGCATGTCTTGGCCTTGAGGCGATTCGCGGCCTCATCGATCGGACCGGCTTACGCTTCCGTCTGGCATCGCGATCCGAACGGTGACTGGACGTTTTATCAGAATATCCTCGCCCAGCAGGCCTGCTCGCGCTACTTTGGCAAGCTTCTCAAAAAGAGCGTCCTGCAAGACATCAAGATTGAATGGACCGGACCCAGAAGTTTCCAGGTCATGATGAAACGAAACCACGAGTTGAAATGGGAGCTTGCGCTCAAACCGACGTTCGGTACGGCGCTGCTCAGCGCGCTGGCCGGCTACATGCCGAGCCCGTGGGTTCATCATCCAGCCGTCCTATCGGCGATGGGAGAGATCGCGCGGGTGGTTTTACGCACCGGCAAGCTGCGGCTGATCGGGGCTGCGCCCAACGGGCAGACGTTCATCGTCAACCCTCGCCGGATGTGGCTGGTTTCCGGTAGCCAGGCTGTGTTTCGCGGGGAGGACTTCGGGCCGCCCGGTCCACTTGCGGTACAGGCTCAGCTCGGAGACTTTCTTATCCCGCAGAGGGGGCTTTTTGCCGTTGGCAGTGCACTCCTGGAAAACCTGGACGTGAATCGCCACCTCGTCGCAATGATGCGAGCGGAGACAGTCTGACGGCAGGGATCTTCGCTTTCATGAGTTCGCTTCAGCCCCCTCTCTTCCGCGGGCGTGAACGGTTGCAGCATCACGTCACCGGGCACTGGCTTGCCGCGGCGCGAGGCGTCCGATTCGGCGCACGTCGATGGCCTCGAATCCCAGCTTGAACGCGGGCGAGTCGGGCCCGAGCGAGTAATCGTCCTCTGCGGGGTTTCTGAATCGCGGATCGGCGATGAGCGAACTGCGGTCGAAGCCTCGCTCCTGCCACTGGGCATACGACGCGATGCCCCGTACTCGCATCCGCGGAGTTTCGATACCCGGGCAGTAGTACAGGTTGCGGTCGGCGCGGAGAACCTCCGGCGTCAGATTCCCGCCGGCAATGAGGATCGCCTCGGGGTCGGTGTAGTAGAAGATGTTGCGCTGGAGCGTCTGACCTGTCGAGTTGTCCTGGAAGTTGGGAAAGTAGCCTTGGGCGGTGGTGCTGTCGACAAAGATGTTGTTGACAACGGTATTGCCCTTGCCGCCCTGGAGCATGATGCCGCCGTGGGAATTGCGGTAGGTGAGGTTATTGGCGACCGTGTAGCCGCCCGCGAACGAATCGAGATAGATTCCCCACGACATGCGAACCTCCTTGTCCGGCCCCTGGGCGTACCAGCCGAGGGTGTCGGCGACGATGTTGTAGCGGATCACGCTGCCGCTTTGCAGTTCGCGGTCGTGCTGCGTGACCTCGATACCGCCGGTGTCGTAGGTTTCGAGGTTGGTCCAACGCACGCGGTTGTACTCGATCGTGTTGCGCAGGCCCGCGCTCTTGAGCGTGATGCCGTAGCGGGAAACGTGGTGGATGTCGTTGTGGGCGACGCGATTGTCGTCGGCCCCTTTGCCCTCGAGGACCACGCCGCCGATGTGCTTGTAGATGTCGCCGCAGTCGTGAATCGAGTTGTCGATGATTTCATTCCGCGCGCTGCCGAGCACCAGCACGCCGCCCTGGCCGCTGTGGGCGATCTCGTTGCGCCGCACGACGTGGTCGCCGCCGGCGGCCATGCATACAGCGTACCTGCCGGTGTCCGTGAATGTGCAGTCTTCGACGATGCAGTGCTGCGCATCGCCCAAGTACACCGCGGCGTCGTCGCCCATCCCGTAGCCGCCGCAGCCGTCCTCGGGAGTGTAGTCGGTGTTGCGGATGAGGAGTCCGGCAAAGCGGAGGTGGCTTGCCCCGGCCACGTCGATGACCCGCCCTACCGCGGGAGCGACGACCTCGGAAGCGCTGGTGTAACCGTCCGGCGGGATGAAGGACAGGACGCCCGTCGCGCGATCGAGATACCACTCGCCCCGAGCGTCGAGTTCCTCGAAGAGGTTTTCCACGAAGTAACGGTCGCCGGTGTGCAGGCCGGCTACGGCCTCGGGGCCACCGACACGGACCGTGTGCGTCTGCGGATCCACCGACTGGATGGCAAGGATTTCTTTAAAGGCGCGGCAGGAGCCCGACTGGAAGATGTGCAGTTCCGCGTCGGGCACCTCGGCCCACGAAGGCTTGAACTCGCCGGGAGCGTAGTGGAACTCGGTCTTCGACCCGCCCCCGCCGCCGACGCTCAACTGCCGGCCCTGGGAAGCCGAAAAACCCTCGGCCTGAAACACGACGAGGTGCCTGCCGGCCGCCACGGGCGGCAATGTCGTGCCGGAAGGCGTCCACTTGGGATCGTCGCACAGGGCGAAGGCGTCGAGTGTCAGCCCGCCGCCCTGGACGTTCTGCCACCGCAGAACGCGCTCGCCTTGTTTCAGGCGGACGGTGGCGGCGCGGGCCCATCGCGTAGCGGGCCAGCCGCCCGTGTCGGGCAGATCCGCCAACGGGATCGGCTCGCCGTCGTCGACGGTGAGCGTCGTCCGCCCCGACATATCGGTCCTGCCGTGCGGCGCGTTCAGAGCCCCGTAGTAGATGAAGAAAACATACTCTCCATCGGCCGGTATCTGCACGCGGTACTGGGTCCAGTCGCCCGGGTTGTGGATGTTGTTGACCGACAAGCCGAAGCCTCCGCGGCTGTGCGCCACATACAAGAATCCTCGGCGAATCGGGTCCTCGCGGTCGACGTTGGGATAGCGGGCGCGGACCTGCCGCCGGCCGTCGACGAAGAGTTGGCGGAAGTACCACTCGCCTCTCTCCACGGCGGGTAGCTGCACCGACAACCTGTTTCCGCCGGCAGGCTGGAAGCCTTCGATGCGCCGGCCGCCTGCCAGCTCGGGTGTCTCGCCCGGGTAGGCCTCGTAGGAGATGGTGGCGTTCTCGCCGCCGGAATCGTCGGCGCCGAACGTGAGGGTCTCCGTGATGCAGTAGACTCCCTCGCGGATCTGCACGCGGACCGGTTCGGCAAGCGGCCCGGCGGCCTTCAGCGCGCGGATGGCGTCGCGGGCCCCGGCGAGCGTGGCCAGCGGCCCGTCGTCGCCTGCAGCGTTGGGCGAGGCGAGTTTGCCCGACCAGGCATCGTTGCCGTTGGTCGCTATGAAGAACGTCGTTGCGGCCGACGCCTCCGGGGCGAGCGTCAACACGCCCGCGATGGTGATCAGCAGGCCGCACAGGTTTCGCCATTTGCGTTGCATTGGTTTTGTACCTTTGTATCGTATTCACGGTTGCCGAGAAAGACGCGGACCCACTGCCTATCAATAACTCCGTCGATGCCGGCAGTCAAGGAAGTGCGGGATTAGCGTGGATGTTTTATGCCACGAAGCACGTTTACACGCGTGGATTCGGCGTGACTGACCCGGCCGTGTTTACCCTCGCCCCGGTGTGGACTATACTGGAAGTAACCGTTCACGGAGCGGCCGGGGATTGGTCCATTTTTCGGCCAGTTGATGTATTTTGGCGCCAAGAACGTTGGCCGAAAACATGGACCTGTCCCCCTCTCTTCCGCCCCGTGAACGGTTACTACTGGAAACATGTTACAGCCGCCGGGGCTGCCTTGCGGCTCTGTGCGAGGGCCAAGCCGTCTGTCCGCGGTGCGCTCCGCGGGAGTTCCCACGATCACCAGGAAACACATTATGCACTGCATCCGCGTCCTGCTTTCCCTTACCGCCGTTTTCGTTGCCTGCTCGGTTGCAGCAGCCGCGGATCCCACGGGAAACCTCCTGAAGAACCCCGGATTCGAGGAATCCCTGGAACCGGTCTGGGAGAAGCGCACCCCGGATAGCGTCGACCGCAAGCTCTACCGCGAAGAAGCGGCCGGGCGGAGCGGGGCCGCCGTGGTCCTCGAGAACGTCAATCCCGTCTTCACGCGACTCCGCCAGGGGCACGATCAGTCGATCGTGATCGAGCCGGGCAGCCTCGTCGAACTGGGGGCCTGGATCAAGTCGCAGCAGAGCGACGAAGGTGAGGCGCTGTTGCAGCTTTACTGCATGGACGAGAAAGGCGACATCCTGGCGCAGCCGACGTCGCGTGCTGCGACCGGGCCGTTTGACTGGACCCGCAAGCACATGCGGACCACGATTCCCGACGGCACCGCCTACGTGATGGCCTACCTGCAGACTCGCGGCGGGGTGGGGCGAGTCCTCTTCGACGACGTCGAACTCGTCGTCAAGCGGCCGCCGGTGCCGAAGGTGCCCGCGCCGAAAGTCGGACTGCTGACCGATCTGGCGGAAGATCATGCCTGCAGGAAGGAGTTGGAGGTCCTTTTCGAAGAAGGGCTGATGGCGATCGGGCCGGACGGCGGCAAGAACCTCCGCGAGTGTGCGGGGGCGATCGTGCTCTACGAGTCCGAAGTGCCCCAGAGCGTCGTGAAGATGGTGGCCGATTTCGCGCGCGACGGCGGGCGGGTTTTCATGGATATCCGCGGCTTCGCCCGCGCCCACGGCGCTGAAGCCGCCCTGGTCGACGTGGGAGCTGTGGAAAAGGAACCGCTGGAGACGCAGATGGCCGCCGGACTCCGGGTGATCAAGACGGACGACGCGACGGCCGGCTTCGAAGTCGGGCAGGTGATGCCGCGAGCCGGTTGGCCGGCGGGAAAGCTCTTCGTCCTGCCGGCCGGATTCTCGCGAGCCGGGCTGGAGGTGCTGGCGGTGGCGCCGGGCGGTGAGCCGGGGCTGGTTCGGCTGACCACGGGCAAGGGGGCCATCGTCGCTTGCGATGTGCTCTCGCTCCGCGAGCCGTACTATCGCCACGTCGATGCCTACTACAAGTACACGCCGGTGAGCGGCGCGTTGACCAACCCGGTGAGATTCGGCCAGTACTTTCCCAAAAGGTTCACCTACGCCGAATACGTCGACGAGATGAAGCGGCTGGCCGATGAATTTCCCGCCATCCGTTTTCAGGAGGAAGGGCCCGCCTCGGAGGACTACCGCCTCTACAGCCTCAACCTCGGCCGGCCCGGCGCGCCGCTCTACTTCCTTTATGCCGCGGCGCACGGGAGCGAGTGGGAGCCCGGCTACGGATTGTTGACGTTCGCCCGCCGGCTGGCGGAAGGGCAATTGAAGGATGTCGTCGATCTGGAGAAGGTCGAGATCAAGATCCTGCCGTGCCTGAATCCCTGGGGCTACGACAACCGGCGGCGTCAGAACGCCCAAGGCGTCGATCTCAACCGCCAGGGCGATTTTCTCTGGGAGAAATACCAGGGGACTGACCGAAACCAAGACGGCGTGTGGGGGCCGGGCGACTACGATTGGAAGGGCGACGCCCCTTTTTGCGAACCCGAGGCGCAGACCTACAAGAAGATCGCCGAGCTGCCCAACTTCTATTGTGCCCTGGACTATCACGGCAACACCAGCGCCACGAACAACAAGCTCGGGATCCTTCCGGCGACCGGCCATCCCGACAACGAGTTGAAGGCTTTCGAGTTGCAGCGGATCGCGAACCAGCGGCTTCGCGGGCGGCACCTTCTGCGCCAGAACGACGAGGAGACGGTTTCCCAGTATCTGCTGGACCGCGTCTACATGGGCAGCAACACCCCGATGCTCAAGAATACGAGCGTGCGCGAAAAGTTCGGCCTGGTGATCGAATTGACCGCGGGCTACGGCTCGTCGTACGGCACCGTCCTGCAGACCGACGTGACCTGCGAACTGTGCCGGGCCCTGTTTATTGTTTATCCGCCGCCGGCGAACCGGTAGGAGTGATCAACGCTCGCCTACCGCGACGCTTTGCTTCAGCGGCGTCAGTGGCGGTCCACGATCATCGGCGGCATGGCCGTGTTGCGGTGGTCGTGTGGCACTGCTTGCGATTGAGTCGATAGTCCATCCGAGAAGGGCTTACCACAATCGCAAGCAGTGATGGAGCAAGGCATGACTCGGCGGTCTTCTTCCGTCCTCATCAAAGCCGAGGGGGATGGAGTTCTAACAGCGGGGTAGCGGTCGACCGTCTCTACGGCGGCGGCAACCTTGATTTCCACGGACGGTACTCGCCAGAGTGGCCGCCTTACCTCTATAAACCGGGCGACTGGAGTCAGCGTGTGGGCGGGACGATTGACGCTCATTCTTCCCAGGGGTAGACTCGGCGCGTTCGGGCACATTAGTTGGATAGCGACACTTCCGGAAGCCCCATCCGGCCCTGTGCCGGTGGAAGGAGGGGTTGGCGACTACGACGCGGTACCTCGGGTGTAGTTTCCAAACCCTCCTTCCACCGGCACGGGGGCGGGTGGGGATAACCTCTGATAGCGCTGCCCAATTAGGGAGAACCTCGGAAGCAGAAAGCCATGAAGACAACGTGCGTCTTGCCCGTGAGGGCTTCGCAGAAGACAAAGAGGATGTTCGCGAAGTCTCCGATCCTTCTCGCCCTTGTGCTGTTCCTGGCGCCGTCCTGTGCCGCGGCCCAGGACTTGCTGCCGCTTGAGCACGTGGCCGTCTTCAACAACAACGGGCGGCAGCCGCCCAGTCCGAGCGTCTATCCGCTCTTCCGGCTCTCGGAGCGATTTGCCCTGGTCGAGGATTTCTATACGCCGGCGAATCTCGACGCCTCGCTCGTCGACAATCTGCGGCGATCGAAGCTCCTCTATATCGGCCAATACTGCGACGAGTCGCCGCTGTTCGCCGATCCGGAACTCTGCCGGGCGATCCGGGCGCACCTGGAACGGGGCGGGATGCTCTTCTTCGACTATCACACCGGGTCCGACGGCAAACGATTCCGGCCCGAGACGGAGGCATTTCTGAAATCGGTGGACGTCTCACCGCCCGCGGAGTTCTCTCCGGGATATGGCACGAGCCAGTTCGGCACCGTGGACGACCATGTCATGCTCGTGCGACCGGTCGCGCTGGGGGCCAAGAGTATCGGCCATTATGGATGGTGGCAGAAATGGTCGCCGCGACAGATCGTCCTGGCCTACGATTCGGAACATTCCGGCCGGGCGACGCTCATCGCCCAGCAGGGCGTCGCCGGCAAGGGAATGGTGGTATTCAGTCAACTTCCCTCGGTCTTCCGTTCGCCGGATGGGGTGGCCTTCGACCTGGTGCGAAACCTGATTGCCCACGCTTATGCCCAAGGGAGGCCGTCACCATGAAAGTCCATGCCTCTGCACTGATCGTGTTGCTCATTGCTGTCTGCCGCGTGGGCGAGCCTGCCGTTCCGGAGCGATTCGAACGGGCATCCGAGCCGATGGAAACGCCGCACGTCGCGTGGGCCCGGCCGCTGGGCGGCGGACCGCTCAAGGTGCTCTGCCTGGCGCCGATCCCATCCCAGCGCGACGTGGTCGAACTGGCCCAGCGTCTGGAGATGGAGTACGACCTCGTCGCATTCGAACACCCGCTTCTCCACACCGAGGTGGCCGAGGATTTCCACAAGCTTCTGAAGAGCAAACCCTACGACCTGATCCTGCTTAGCAAAGTGCCGCTGACAAAACTGCCCGAGCCGACGCAAGTGCTTCTGGTGGAAAAGGTGCGGCAAGGCACCGGAGTGTTGAGCGTCCACTCGACGGCCACGCTCCAGACCGGAGCGGTGATCAACGTCTCGGGCAGCGGCGATTTTCTGGAAACAGGACTGCCACTGGACCTGCTCCCCGAGGGCTGCCGCCCGGAAACCAAGGTGGGCCGGTGCGGCAAGGGGCGCAGCGTGCGGTTGACCTACGCGGCACGCGTCCACTGCCTGACTCCGATGGTCGACCCCGAGCAGGTCGACTACCGCGACTGGGAGACGCATTACCAATTGCTCTGCCGGGCCTCGCTGTGGGCCGCGGGAAGGGAAACCGCACCGGCGATCTCGTCGGTCTGGCCCAGTGCGGTAAGCGACCGCCGCATCGCGAATCCTTGGCGAACCGAGCAGGTGGTCCGCACGTTTCGGCCCCGGCTGAACCGGGCGACGGGCGAGTGGCAGATCGACTCGATCGAAGAGCGATCGCCTCTACCGACCTGGTGCGGCTACGGCGCAGCGATCCGCGAGAAAGACGGGCGGTTGGTGATCCGGGAAACGAACGTCAACGCCGACCGCGGCTTTGCGGCCGGCACGTTTCTCGTCGACCTCGACAAGACGCCCTGGCTGGAAATCCGTGTTGCCGAGGCAAAACAGTGGTCGTTGTTCGTCGCCGATCCCGGATTCCAGCGCGTCTTGGCGACGCTCGAGCCGGCGACCGGCGAGACCGGAACTCGGCGCTACGACTTGCGGCAGATCGAGGGGCTTGGCGCCGGGGAGCCGATCCGCCTCTGCTTTTCCACAATCGGCGAGGGCACTTCGCTGGTGCTGGAGTCTCTGCAGTTGCTTACTCCCGACGGCCGGCCGATCGTCGAACCGTCGCCGCGTCCGACCGTCGGCAGCGCGGACGAAATCGTCCTGCGCCTGGAGAGCCCGACCGGAGGTGCGGCGACGGTCACTGCCATCTATCGTGGACGCGACTACCACCAGCCGGTCCACGAGGCGACGCAGCAGGTCGCCGTCAAAGAAGGTTCGCCGGCGGAAGTGCGTTTTCCCCTCTTGGACCGCGGTGCCGGGCATCATGTCGTCGACCTCGTGGTTCGCGACGAGGCGGGCCGGTGTCGCGCGTTCGCCACGGCGAGCTATGAAGTGACCTCGCCGCTGACGCTTGCGGCCTGGGCGCCCGAGAAAGAGTCCTCCACACGCGGGGACCAAGCTCGCATGACGGCGAAGTTCCGGAACGATTCCGAACCTCGCGATGTGAAGGTGTCCGTCGAACTGACCGACGTGCATCACCGCCTGCTCGCCAAAGTCGATCAACCCCACCGAATTCCGGCGGGCGAGGGAGAGTTTCGCGTTGCGCTGCCGACCGACAACTCGCTCACCACACTCAATCGGGCCCGGCTTCGCCTCGAAGACACCGCCGGGCTGTTGCTCGAGGCCGACGCGTGGGTGTTTGCCCCGGAAGCCAGGCCGGCGTGGGACGATTACCTGGTGTTCACCTCGCAGTTCGGCAGCACCAGCGCCTATTTGCGCCCCTACGCCCTGCAACTCGCCCGCCGGTTCGGCATCGAAGGCCAGGTGGTCCCCTTGCGCCATTCGTTGGAGGCGCTCAAGGAAGCCTGTCCCGTGATGTACTGGGGCGCGGCCGACGTGCGGGCCTTCGGCTACAATTTCCACGGAGAAGAGACCTCCACGGCACGAAAGCCCTGCCTGAGCGATCCCTCGGTGCGGGCGAAGATCAGCGAATCCTACGAGCGACTCGGCAACGTGCTCAAGCCTTTTGGACCGCTGGCGCTCGCCTCGCTGGAGGACGAAAGCGAGCTGAGCGGCGCGAGGTTTTCCAATCTCGAGGTCTGCACCAGCGAGCACTGCACGAAGCGCTACCGGCAATGGTTGAAAGAGCAGTACGGCACGATCGACGTCCTCAACCGGCAGTGGGACACAAGCCACGGTTCGTTCGACGAGATCCGGCAGACGGCCTACCAGGAGGCGAGAATGCTGGCCAACCCCGCGCCGTGGATCGATTGGCGGACGTTCATGGAGCACGTCTGGCTCGACGGCCTTCTGCTGACGCGATCCGGTGTGAAGAAACACTTCCCGGACGTCCGCATGGGGTTCTCGAACAGTTTTGGGCAGATGCCGTTTTCCGGCTGGGATTTCGAGACGCTCTCCCGTCACGTCGACATGACCATCGAGTACCCGACGATCATCTTGCGGCTCTCGCCGCCGAAGTCGCCGGATGCCTTTGAGGAGGATGCCGTGCCGATGAGCACGGTGATCCGGCAGAAGCTCGACATCCGGCGGTCGTTCATGCCCGACGACGCGCCGTCGCCCGGCTGGATCTGGTACGATCGCAGCGAGCAGGGGGCCGAGTTGAAGCCCTGGTGGATGGCCTTTCTCGGCGCCAAAGGCTGCACGCCCTGGGGCTCGGATTCCCTGGGCGTGCGGGAGGGGGCCAGGTCGATGACCTTTTGGGCCTTCGTCCATCCGCAGTTGGCCCATACCAAAAGTTCCACGTGGCTGGCCTCGGGGCTCCACGACCTGACGCGCGGCGTGGGCAAGATTTTCGTCGATTACCAGCGGGTCGACGCCCCCGTGGCCGTGCTCTACTCGCAGCCGAGCATGCACCTGGCATGGGCGTGGTCCGACGTCGAGCGCGCGTTCGAGCCCGACACGAAAAGCCTCTATGCCTGGTACTACAAATCGCGAGTCAACGTCACACGGATGCTGCGGGAACTGGGCTTCTCCTACCGTTACGTGGGCACATCGCAGATCGAATCCGGCGAGTTGGGCAAGTACCGGATCCTCTTCCTGCCCTGCTCCCTTTGCCTCTCCGACGAGACCCTCGAGGCGATCGCCCGCTTCGCCGAGGGCGGCGGCACGGTCATTGCCGATCTCGGCACCGGAGCCGCGGACCGGCACGGCAAGCCGCTGCCGCACCGCGCGACGGTCGAGCAACTGTTCGGGATCCACCGCGAGGCGGTCTGCCGCAAGATCGAACCGGGTTCTCTGACCGTCTCCGGCGCCCCGAAGGCGCTTGTGCCCGCTTCGCTCCAGTTGGCCGGCCGCGACAAGATCCGCACTCAGAGGCTAACCGGAAACGGGGACAGGCACCCTACATCTCGCATAAACTCCGGCTCCGAGACACAAAATCCGGGAGCCAGTCCCCGTTTCCGGTTAGCCTCTCAGGCCACGGCAGCGGCGGCCCATTCAGACCAGACGCCGGCGGTCATCGTCCGTTCGGCAGGCAAGGGGAAGGCGGTCTATCTCAACGGCATGCTCGGCTACAACATGCCGTCGCGGCAGTTGATTCGCAGCCTGATGGATTCCGCCGGGGTCACTTCGCCCGTCCGCGTCACCAGCGGCGGCCGCGAGCGGATGGGCTACGAGGTGACTACGTTCCGCCGCGGCCCGATCGAGGTCCTCGGCATCCTCCGGCTCCACGACGAACAGGAGCCGACGCAGGTGAACGTGGGCGAGCCGAAACATCTTTACGATGTACGCGCCAAGCGTTATCTCGGGCTGACCGACACGGCCGAATTCGATCTCACGAAGAAGGCGGCGGCCGTGCTGGCCCTGATGCCCTACGAGATCGCCGGAGTGAAAACGCAGACCTCGCCCGCGGCGGTCGAGCCGGGGCAGGCCGTGACGATATCGGCCAAAATGCTCTGCGACGGCTCCGCCGGCGACCACGTGTTGCGGATGGAAGTCTACGATTCGGCCGGTCGGCTCAGCCGTGTCTACACGGACCATGTCCTGGCGGTCGGCGGGCGGTTCGAAGGACGATTGCGAACAGGACTGAATGAACAGCCCGGCCGCTGGCGGGTTGTGGTGGTCGATGCGATCAGCGGAAGGCAGGGGGAGGCGGAGTTTGCCGTCGCCGCAGCGGCGCGATTTTGAGTAGCGGTCATTGGGTGCATCGGTACAAACATCCCACCGCAACGGCCCTTTGGCGATTGAATTGTCGCGCAGGGACCTTGGCAGAGATGCCACCATCACTGATCCGCCGATTTGCTCCAAAGGCAGGGGAATGCGGCAAGGCGATCGGTTACCATGGCAGCACGACGCTTGCTCCCTGTGGGGAAGGGGACGGGGGGCTTTGTTTTGGCGACGGGCGCTGACACGTTCATGCACGTTTCCGCTTTCGCTAACCTGCCAACAAAGCCCCCCGTCCCCTTGTCCGTTGCTTTCAGTAGACAACGTGGCAAGGTATTCCAAAACCAGTGGATCATCGGAATAGGCGGCTAGTGCCAGCGAGAAATCGCACGGAAAGCTGGAAACGCTCGCACCGCGGCCCCTCTTTCCAAGAACAATGGTCCATGACCACCATTTGGCAGACTACTCCACTGACTTCGTCTCGTTGAGTCGCAAAAGCCGGATAGTCTTCATAGGCAGATAAAGGTGCTGCGGATCATCTTGGAGCGGCTCAAAACCATGGTGGAGGTAGAATGCGCGTGCTCCATCGTCAATCGCGTACACTTCGACCGCGTGTACGCCAAGATCTCTGGCGAGTCGCTCGCTACGTGCCAGGGCGTCGAGCAACAAGAACGTCCCCAATCCCCGTCCCTGGACACTTCGATCAACGGCAAGTCGTCCCAGGTGAACAACGGGGACCGGATGGCGCGGCAGTCTTTTCCGCTGCGATTCAGAAAGCACACTCAGGTCGAATGCCCCTGCTGACAGCGAGTAATAGCCCAAGATCCGCGGGGCTGGCGCCAATACGGCGACATACGTTCGCGTGAAATCTCGCTGCGCGTGCTGCCCTGCCAGTCGCTCGAGGAAGTTGTCGAGGGTCGTATGTCCGCAGGAGAACGGGCTTCGCTCATGGTGGTGATCGAGCGACTCAACCCGCCAGCTACTCATGACCGCTCCGATAGTGCTCGGCCGCTCGCCGCAGGGCGTCGTTGGGCTCGGGATCCGCATCGAGCAATTCCACGAAGCGGACAGCATCGCGAAGCGAGAGAACGCGTGTGCTCCCGGTCTGAACCACTTCGCGCGCTCGATCCAGCAAAGCGGTCAAGACGAAATCGTCGACGCTTTGTCCAGTGAGAGAAGCGGCCTGCTGGAGCAAGGTCCGCTCGGAAGGGCTCAGCGGCAGATTCAAACCAACGGATTCCATGGACGCATCGGTGTTCATGGCTCAGTGACCTCCATTCCGGCATTTTAGCCTCCACCGTCCGCGCTTGCACCCCCAATCGCCCCCCGGTTCGGCGGGTGTCATCTCTGGGGAAGAAAAGGGTGGCGGGAAGGGGACGGGGGGCTTTGTTTTGGCGACGGTCGCTGACGCGTTCATGCCAACAAAGCCCCCCGTCCCCTCGTCCGCAGGAGTAAGTCATGGCAAAGCCTCCCAGAGCACCGTGGCGGGACGTAGCGCGGCAAGGGATTTCCGCGACGAGCGGGAGCGGCCGCGCAGACGCTGGCATATCACCGGATGTATAGCTAAAAACTATGTACAGTTGTCAACCAGCCCCCCTGTTTTTTCTGGCGGCGGGCGTCTTTGACGGCCAGAACCGGCAGTAGAACTCCGGCGCGCCTTGGGGACGTATTCGATGGAAATCGTTCAGGCGGAGGAGCTGAGCATCCGAAGGGCGGTGGAGGTGTGCGTGTGTTCTGCGGTTGGAACTGTCCGTAGAAGACGCAGACTCTAGGGTTTTCGCGGGATGTGCGGTCCGCACAACGCGCCGAGCGTTGGTGCAGGGAATCGTCGTAGAGTCTTGCAGTATTGGAACTTAGGATCTACACTGTGCGCGCGTCGCAGTGCATCTCATGCGGATGGTCCGGCCGCATAAGACGCTTTCGAGAGACGGCCGGGCCGCAGAATTACAATGTTCGGCGAGGAGCCAAACGTGGCATGCAAGCACCAGTTCACGGGTATGACCGGCCTTTACCTGGTCGCGGCGGAACTCTCGCGACGAGACTTCATCGTGTCGCCGACGTCTCGCAGTGCCCAGGCCGCCGACTTGCTGGGTACCGATGCCGCGTGCAGAAACACCTTTGCGGTCCAGGTCAAGACGAACGCCCGAACGTTCAATTTCTGGCTCGCCGGCCCGAGCGCTTCCCAAATCGTGTCCGAGAATCTGGTTTATGCGTTCGTGAATCTCCGGAAGTCGGGAACCGAGTTCTTCCTGGTCCCGAGTGCCGTTGTGGCGCAGAAGGTCGTCGTGTCGAAGCCGTCGCGGACACGAAAGACGGTCTGGTACTCGGTGTACCTCAAGGACATCGCGGAGTTCAAAGACAAATGGGCCGTGTTCCAGAAATGGTGTCGAACAACGGGATGCGCGTGAGCGGCGGCTTGCGTGCGTTCCAAAGTGGAAGAGGCTTGGACCGCCGGCCGGACTTCCCTGTCGTTTGGCGTAAGAACTCATGCTTCTAGACACGCAGTTGCTGATTGCCGACTTTCGGAGGGTTGCTGAGCTGGCGGGCGTCCGCATACCGCCGAACGCCCTGTCTGTGGATATTCTCCCCGCCCCTCATAGATCGCCAACGGCCCTGCCGAAGGGGAAGATGGCCGTTTACGTTTTCGTGTGGAGGGGGAAGTGCTTGAAGGTTGGAAAGGTTGGACCAAACAGCCAAGCACGGTTCACAAGCCAGCACTACCTGCCGTCCAGTTCCAACAGCAATCTCGCCAAATCGATTCTCGGTGCCCGGGAAAGTCTCGGGCTCGAGGGGGTAGCGGAATCGACTGTTGGCACATGGATCAAGGCGAACGTCGATCGGTTCAATTTCCTGCTCGACACGGGTTGTGGAGTGCCCGTGCTTATACTGCTTGAATCGTTCCTGCAGTGCCGTCTGAGGCCCAAGTTCGAGGGGTTCGAGAGTCAGCGATGACATTGCCGCCGAACAGCGCCCTGCACCGGAAGACCAGCCAGCCGCGATACGCTCGGTGATTCTGCGCGGGTGAAGACGGAGGTTTGCGGAGGAGAAAAAACAACCATGTGCATGTGACGCTTGGTGGTCACGGCCGCCACGACCTTTGGTGTCGACGCGACACCCGCGAGCGGGTATAATGGATACGTGGAAACCAAAGACTCGCTTGCGGACCTGGTTGATCGCGAACTTGCACGTTCTGACCGATTAAGCGAGCATCTGCCGGGAGGATACTGTCGCAACGTTTCGCAAGAGCAGGAGCAGACCGTGATTGACGGTACCACAAAACAACCTCTGCGCGTCTCGACCGATGGCACAGCCGGTCCGTATATAACGGTGCCGTAACCGTTCACGGGGCGGAAGAGAGGGGGACAGGTCCATGTTTTCGGCCAACGTTCTTGGCACCAAAATACATCAATTGCCCGAAAAATGGACCAGTCCCCGGCCGCCCCGTGAACGGTTACAACGGTGCCTGTCCGTCAGCTTGACGAAGTGTGCCAGCTCCTTAACGGCGGAGACGTAGGCTACTGGGTCGAGGAGGATGCGATCTCACTGGATGGATCACCGGAGGAGGCTGTTGTGAATCTGGGACGTGAAGCGGATATCGCTGCCGTTCAGGCAATCCTGGATTGTGTCCGCTGACGGGTAAACGGGTTCCATGGCGCTGGCCGATGGGAGAGAAAAGACCTACTTTATGCCGGAAAACCAGAAAGTCCCCTTTTTCCTCCTCGGTCGGCTGCATCGCTTAGTTCGCTGATTGTGATGCCATCCGACTCGCCGACGAGGCGAAATTTCCCATCCGGAGAGCGCACTGCAATCTGATCTCGCCGCTCATCCCGCTCCCATACCTCGATTACCTGGCCCTCAATGGGACCGATGCCTATGGCCTTGCCTCCATCGGGATACGCGAGCTGTGTGTCGCGTGCAACTCGTTCCCAAGTGCCGACCGCAAAGACGCCACGTCCGGAATGGGTAACCGTGGGTAGGAACTGTCCGGTAGCATCAAAGCCCATCGCTACCAGTCCTCCAACAATCAGGTGCGTCGGATAGCTCATGACGTTTTCAGCGGAGGAAGAAAAGACCTACTATGAACAGTCAAGTGAAAGAGAAGAGGGGACATTCTAGAATGGCATTAAGATAGTCGTAAGTCATTGTGCAGCCATCTCTTTCTTCAGCACCGCTCGGGGCTGGTTCATCAGCGGGTACTGCTTGGGCCGGCGCTTGCGAACCCTTGGCTCGTAGCGGTAGGGACGGTAGGGATTGACAACCAGCTTCGGCAGTTCGTCTCCGGGCTTCGCATTGCGCAGCCATCGCAAGGCGTCGATGAAGCTGATGCGGTCTACGTCGACTTCTTGGCGGCGAGCGGCTTCGAGCATCACCAGGCGGACGAGGTTGTAGACCAGCAAGAAGACGGCTAGTTCTTTCAGCACGCCGTCCACCGTCTCGCACTTGAGCACGTCCATCTTCATGGTCGTTTTGAGATGAGCAAAGGCGGTTTCAATGGTCCATCTGCGGTGATACACCCTCGCCAATTCGTCGGCCGAGTAGATGTCCGCATCCGTCAGCGTGGTCACCAGCGTGATCTCTTTGGTTCGGAACCCTTTGCAGTCGATCCGATAACGCAACTCACGCACCATGAGACTGGCGGGAAGCGAGGCATATTGTTCCGCCGGCATCCACTTGGGACAATCGACAGGCTTGAACCATTCGACCAACTGATCTTGAAAACCGAACGCCTTGATCCAACGCGAACGCGGCAATCCCTTTTTGCTTCGACTGGCACCTTCTCCTGGAACCACGTGCGGTCTTCCCGGAGTGAAATCCACAATCTGCCGCTGATGGATTCGGAACAACGCCTGCACGCCGCCCCGTAAAAGCAGGGCCAAATGAGGAAACGAGCAGAATCCGCGGTCGCCGGCGAGCACGTCGCCTTCTCGGAGTTCGGGATGAAGCTCGATCGCTCCGGACATGTCATGGGTTCGCAACGGCGAACTCAACACCTTGGTGATCATGCCCGTCCCGGCATGCATCAACGCCAAAAAATGGGCTACGGGAAAGCCGCATCCTTCCGCCTGTCCTCCCGGTTGACCGAACGCCCGTTGCAGACAAGGCTTGTCCGGCATGGAGAAGCCGGAACCGTCAACATAGAACAGACGATGGCCGAGCCAGCACCCCGTCTCAGATATCTCTTCCTTCATGCGCCCCGCTGTACGTTGGAGGAGCCGTTGAAATACGGAAAGAGGTATTCGCATTCTTGCTTGGCAATAGGCCGCCCCGGTAAAGGCCATCTGCGCCACATGACGCATGTCCGTGCAAGCCGTGTTGCCGTGAAGGATCTGCAACAGGAAGACTCGGATGGTCATCAGAGGAGTCAGGAGACGCTTCCTCCAGGTCATGCCCTCTTCCTGGCAAATCTGCTCGACTGCCTTATCCTCCAGTTGGTGGGTCCATTGGTGCTTGAATTGACGCACGACTTCGGCGATATTGTGTACCATTGAGTGGCCTCCGGTGAGTTGGAAACGGGTTTGAGCTCCCTAATCCATACTCGCCGGAGGTCTTCTTCCTGTACAGATTTGCTAGCAGTGCTAGCAGCAACGGTACTTCTGTTCTCCCAAGGCTTTACGTTTTCTTAATGCCATTCGGGACATTCTACTTTATGCCGGAAAACCAGAATGTCCCCTCTCTTCTTTTCCTCCCCAACCCAGATTCACACCCAACTCGCCAGCGAGTTGGCAAATGCCGGCGTCGCTGGGAAGAAGATCAGCATCACCACCAACAGCGAGCGAAAGAGCTGTCGTCTGTCCACCAATGCGATCTCCCCTCCTGATCCGCCGAACGACCAAGTTCACCTGCCGGGGCCGCCAGCAGAACGATTCCCGCAACGAAAGCCCGACCGGCGGCCCCGGTCAGGTGCAGCGACTGGTTACCTGATTGTGTCCGTGCTCGTCGAGCGGCGGCCAACAGTACAGACCTCCCAGGGAACGAGCAGCTTCCATCGCCAATTCAGGGTCGAAGAGACCGCGCCTCAAGATCTCTCCCCACAACTCTGATCCGCCAACGGCTTCGGTCGGGATCGCGTAGCTCTCGGGCCGGTCGGACGTGAATACGTAGATTCCGTCCGATACCAACATGTCCTCGGCCTTGAAGCAGACACACTCGACCGCATCCCATCGAAAACCCGCAGACCAAGGTTCTCTGCCGGGAGGTTGAGCATTTATCTGAACTCCGGTCTCATTGAATGACACCTGGTACCACTCGATCTCACTGGCAGCCCCCACACTTGTAGCGGTTCGCGCCCTGTCCAGAGCCTGCCGGACCAACCTGCTGAACCACCGAATCATTCTTGGCCTCCAGGTAACGACAGCGATCAGCCGGCCGGGATATGCGGCGCGACTGGTTTTATTGCACGGACCAACTTCACCGCCGCATATCCCGGTCGGTTGGATCGCGCGGTTCGGTGCCGCTGCGCTAAAACGACTGAAACACGTCCGTCTCGACCCGGGGCGGGTCGCTTGGGGAGGCCGCGATGTAGATTGGGGCTGCGTCGCCAATGCAGTTGTTGGCAAGGGGCTCATAGGCAATCTGAGCAAGGAACAGCATATCATTTTGGTCAAGTGTGTTGTCATGCACCCAGGTCGGAAAGCCGCCCACCCGCGACCGGAAATCGTGCAAGAAGCGAAGGCGCCGGAGACACGCAGAGTATGCCGCACGCGGGTTTCTGAACTTCGAGGCCGCGTTAGCGATTGTCGGAAACGACTCCATCGACCAAGGATAGGTCATGAATGTCTCTGTGCGCACAGTGCACGGACGCACCTTATAGTCCTCATCACCGCGTGGAGCGGGCCGAGAGACGGCCAATGCTTTGACACTGGAGGCGTTTCGGTATGTCCGTACGATACAGGCTCGCTCCGCATCGCCTTCCTCTAAAAGGATCCAACATACGAAAACCGTAAAGAGGTCAAACGCAACATCTGGACGTTGGGGGCACTCCTTCAGGTTCACTTGACATACGAAATCATAGGGGCGCCCGCCTTCGGCCAGGGTTGGCCAACTATCTCCCATCTCAAAATAGGGTTTCCCACCGAAGTGCGTCGCGGTGGCTGGAAACACGTGGCTCTCTGTGACCGCGCGTTCGACTACCATCGCCGTCGCGGCCTTCCCAGCAGCCCGCACGGCCGCTTCGAGAGCGATCTTGTCCTTGTTCTTGAGCCACAACATCGATGCTCCCTCTCAGGACGGCCACTGGCACCGAACGATCCGGATCAGTTGCCGGGGACCGCGGCAGCCGATCGCTCCATCTTGAGAACCGTCGACCGCGGTCCCTGGTCAACTGCATCCGTAAGTTCGGCCCGCTCTCTTCACGGTAGCCCCAATTGGTGACGAATCAATTGACAAAGGCTGTCCCTGATTTCCCGATGCCGCGGCACTGGAGCTCGCCGACCGTTGGCCGGATTACGGTAGATGTCATGCCTCTTGCCGTGGCGCAGCAGGTGACACCCAGCCTGGACCAGCTCACGGATGAACTCCTGGCGCTTCATACATCGAGTTCCACTTCCCTCAACTTCGCGCCGGCCGGGATCGGCGACTCCTCGCCCTCCCGCATCAGCTCATACGCGTCCCCAATGTTGGCCTCCAGCTCTTCAAGGGTTTCGCCTTGGCTGAACACGCCGGGAACCTCTTTCAGACGCCCCACAAACCAGCCATCGTCAACCCAGTATTCCAACGTAAACGGTCGTCGCATCGTCTCTCTCCACAAACATCACTAGGCACGTTTGCAGCCGCCGCGCCGCCAATCCATCCGAATTATACCACCAAGCGGGGTCCAACAAAGACCCCCGTCCCGAATGGCATTAAGAAAACGTAAAGCCTTGGGAAGGGGCCGCAAAGGACAGGCAATGCGGCCGTGCACCGCTCCGGCACGAGCACCGGTCGCGTACGTCGGAAGCACGCGTGCAGGATGACATAAACTATCGCACATTCATAGGTTGCGACGCGAACAACGGTAGGACGCGCGCCCGTGGCCCCACACCCCCGCCAACTGAATCATGCGCGTAGCGAGCCCGGAGGTGGCGGATGCTTGAAGTCCGACGCGGCTGTGCGACAATAAAGGCATGGCAAACGCTGGTTCCCGCAGCTCACATCCTCCAGCCTTACGGGGAGCAAGCAATGGCGCTTCCGCTCAGTCCAGAATTGCAGCACGCTCTGCGCGCCACTCAAAACGAACTGGAAGTCGTCGACCCCTCGACGAACCAGCGCTACGTGATTATTCCCAAGGACCGATGGGTTGAGCGGACGGCGGTTGATCCACGGACGTCGCAAGATCGTACCGTCCTTGGGGGCCACTCCGATTCCATCCAACCGTGGACGGACGACAAGAATCAACGTCGGGCCGAGTTGGTCGACCGGCAGATTCGGGGAACACTCACCGACGAGGAGCGGGCCGAATTGGAACGCTTGCAGCAACAGATGCGGGCCTACCGCGAGAAGGTGGCGCCCTTGCCGATTGAGGATACGCGGCGGCTCCATGCCGAGTTGATGGAAAAAGCTCGCCAGGCCCAGGCTGGGAAGTCGTGAAGTGCCGGTACCCTTCCTGTATCCCGATCAGCCGCACATTCGCCGGCACGGACCGGTCTACACCGTGTACGAATCCTACCGACCTTGGCTGCGCGACGAATTCTCGTTCCGCTGTGTCTATTGCCTGAAACGCGAGCAGTGGGCAGTCGTGCGAGGAACCTTCGACCTCGACCATTTCGTTCCGCAGCAGATTGCGCCCGGTTGCGTTGCCGACTACGACAACCTGGTTTATAGCTGCGCTTGTTGCAACGCAGCGAAACGAAGCTTGGTTCTCCCGGATCCGACTCAGGTTCTGGTTTATCCAAGCGTCGTGGTCCATCCCGATGGGAGAATGGAAGGACGCTCACCGGAAGCCAAAGTAATCATCGAGCTATTGGACCTTGACGGGCCGGCATACCGAGAATACCGCCGGCTTCTGATCGACGTTATTGCCCTGGCGCGAACCTACGACGCCAACCTCTGCGAGAGAATGCTCGCGCTGCCAAGTTCGCTGCCGGATCTGGCAAGTAAGCGACCACGGAAGAACCTCAGGCCCGGAGGCGTGCAGCAAAGCTTCCATGCGCGACTTCAGCGCGGGGAACTGCCGTCTGTGTACTGACGTACTCAACGTCAACATCAAGGCGGACCCCATACCAGAGTCTCTGTGAGCCGCCGAAGCTGTAACGGTTCACGGGACGGAAGCGAGGGGGAAATGTCCACTATTACTTTGGTGACTTGGGGCAGCCCGTCGTTTGTCATGAGGGCTTCCGCTAATGGAAACGACGGTTTGACCTCCAACCCTTCGTAGTAGTCGCGTTATTGAATTCGCGCGCGCTGCCAGTTGCATCGCCTCCGCGAGTACCGCTTGTGGTCATTGCTCTTCCGGTTTGGACCGAAGCCTCGATCGTCTCGTGCAGCGCCGCCCGCTCCGTGGAAGATAAGCGTGAAGAAAAGAGGTGACGGGGGGTTTGGGGATAGGCTCTTATCGTCAGCTCATGGAACCTCGCCGCATCCGGCCTCACGTACCAAGTACACTCGGTACGGTGAATCGCCGACAACCAGCCCCCGGCGAAATCTGGAGCCCTCGCACCGACTGGAATGTGGTTCGGCGATCCGTTACCATGGCAGCACGATGTTTGCTCCCTGTGGAAGGAGATTTTGATGAAACGCCCGTTGTTGATCGCTTTGACTTTGCTCGGCGGACTCTCTTTCGTGGATGTAACGGCCGCGCCGCCGGATCCCGATCGTATGCTGGCCGCCCCCACGGCGATGTTCACCGAGTGGCAGACACGCTTCGGCGCCCCGCGGCCCGATTTCCAGGCCATGCGCACGTTCGCCGGGCTGCCGCCCCTGCTAAAGTTCTACGACGGGCGGCCGGTCCCCACCGTGGATCAGTGGCAAGAGCGTAGGGCCGAGCTGCGCCGGTTGTTGTGCCAATACTTCCTCGGCTCGCCGCCGGAGCAGGCCCCGCGATTGAAAGAGGCCAAAGTCCTTGCCGAGAGCCGCGAGGGATCCTCGATCTCGCGCCTCGTCGAGCTCACCTTCGCCACCACGCCCGAGGTGTCGATCACGATCGAAATCCTCTCGCCCGAAGGTCCCGGGCCGTTCCCCGTGCTCTTCACACAGACCAATCACCGGCGCTGGGGGCTGATCGCGCTGGCGCGAGGATACATGGCGTGCATCTACCCGGGCGCCGATATCGACGACCAGTCCGACAAATTCCTTCCCGTCTATCCCGACTGCGATTGGGCCCGGCTGCTCCGCCGCGCTTGGACGGGCAGCCGCGCGCTGGACTACGTCCTCACCTTGCCCGAGGTCGACCGGCAACGGGTGGCGATCACCGGCCATTCCCGCAACGGCAAGCAGTCGCTGATCGCGGCCGCCATGGACGAGCGCTTCACCGCCGTCATCTCCAGCAGCTCGGGCGTGGGCGGGGCCGTCTCCTACCGATTCGGCAGCGAGCGAGCCTTCGACGAGAGCGTCGAGTTCATGACCCGCAATCGCACGACCGGGTCCTGGTTCAGCCAGCACCTGCGTTGGTTCACCGGCCGGGAGAACAAGCTGCCGACCGACAACCACGCGCTTCTGGGCCTGATCGCTCCGCGACACTGCCTGATCTCCACGGCCCACAACGACGGTTGCGACCAGACCTTTTCGGCCGAGCAGTCGTACCTGGCCGCCCGCGAAGCCTATCGCTTCCTCGAGCGTCCCGAATCGCTGCGGATCCTCTGGCGGCCCGGCGGGCACGAAACATGTGCCCAGGTGATCGAAGCGTATCTCGACTGGTGCGACTTCGCCTTCGGCCGCTCGCAGACCGGTCTGCCCGAGGTGCTGATCCACCACTTCGACTGGGACGCCTGGCGGAGCCGGCCGCAGCCCGCCCCTCCTGCCGCCGACGCCGACGTCCGGCAGCGAATTGCCTGGGGGCTCGGCGAGGAGCCGTCCCGGCAGACCACGCCCGGCGGCTCGTACGGCAGCGGCGCTTCGCACACGGCAGAGATGCTCGGCCGAGGACAAGAGAGCGACAAGGTAGGCCGCGTTGCCGTGAACTTCGGCGAGTACGTGGCCGGCGACCTCTATTATCCCAAGGCCGCAAAAGAACCGCTGCCGGTCGTCATCTGGCTGCATCCCTTCAGCTAC
The DNA here is from genome assembly GCA_040768665.1 of Thermoguttaceae bacterium. Classification (GTDB taxonomy): domain Bacteria; phylum Planctomycetota; class Planctomycetia; order Pirellulales; family Thermoguttaceae; genus JABWBD01. The sequence goes on along the minus strand of JAXGMN010000022.1, from coordinate 115,229 downwards.
AACCTGGGCTACAACGGGGCCTATATGGTCGGGCCGCGGATCCAGCAGTCTCTGCCACAGAAGGGAGTGGCCGTGCTGGCCTTCGACCAGATCGGCTTCGGCTCGCGTCTGCACGAGGCCACCGGCTTCTACGACCGCTATCCTCGCTGGTCGAAGCTGGGCAAAATGGTCCGCGACGTCCGTGCGGCCGTCGACCTGCTTACGCTGGCCGATCAGCCCGACGGCTCGCGACCGCCCGAGGACAAGCTCAAGGACCTGCCGCCGATCGACGCAAAACGCATTTACTTGCTGGGCTATGCGTTGGGCGGCAGAGTCGCGCTGCACGCGGCCGCCCTCGACTCGCGCGTTGCCGGCGTGGCCTGCTTCGCCGGCTTCACGCCCATGCGGACCGATACCGACGCCAAACCCACCGGCGGGCTGCGGCGATTCTGGCAGTGGCACGCCCTGCAGCCGCAACTGGGCTTGTTTCACGGCCGCGAATCCGAGTTGCCCTACGACTTCGACGACCTGCTGCGGCTGGTCGCTCCGCGGCCCTGCCTCGTGGTTGCACCCCAGCACGACCGCGACGCCGATCCAGCCGACGTCGGCCGAATGATCGACTCGGTCCGCCCGGGCTGGAACGACCGCCCAGCCGCGGGCAGCCTCGTTTACGAAACCCCCGACGACTACAGCCGTTTCCAGGCCGATCAGCACGAGGTCTTCTGGAAGTGGTTCGAAACCATCGCACATCCGACCCATCCGTGACGCAGGGCGGCTGGGGACTGGTCCATTTTTCGGCCGGTTGAGTGGTTTTCGCCGACAAGATATCATCCGAAAACATGGACCTGTCCCCCTAGCGTCCGTCTCAGAAACGCTTACGAAACCATCGAACATCCGACCCATCCGTGACGCAGGAGCAAGAGATGAAAACGAAGAACTTATTGTGTGTAGTGGCCCTGGCAGGGATGCTGACCGTTGCCTCGACGGCCGCCGCCGGCGACGCCCCCGATCCCGGCCTGCTTGGCTCCTGGAGCTTCGACGAAGGGGCAGGCGTCTACGCGACCAACGCCGTCGATCCCGCGGGCGAGGCCGAATTGCACAACGTCTCGTGGGTCCAGGGGCCGTTCGGAACCGCGCTGCGTATGACCGGCTCCGACAGCTACGCCACCCTGCCGCCGATGCCGAAACTCGATGGCTCCGACGAGATGAGCCTGGCCGTCTGGGTCTATTGGGAGGGAACCTCGCAGTACCCGAACATCCTCAGCGGCGGGACGTGGAGCCCGGGCGGATTCTTGATCTTCGTAAGCAACCGAACCTGTTCGTTCCGGATGGGCCGCCCGGGGCAGCGGCATGGAGTCGCCGGGGAGGCGTGGACGGAAGCCTCCGCCCCGCTGCTCTCCGAATTGCCCATGAAGAAGTGGGTCCACCTGGCGGCCGTTTTCAAGCGGCCGCAAATCACCACCTACGTCAACGGTAAGAAGGTCGGTTCGGCCAGGTGGGACTATCCGGTCGGGCAGAGCGGCGATATCCAGCTCGGGCGTTGGTCCGGATCGACCAGCCATGCCGGGTTGATCGACGAAGTCCGCATCTACCGCCGGTCGCTCGATGCGGAAGAGGTAGCGGCCCTGGCCGATCCGGCGGGCCGCGAAAGCGCCGACTACAAGGACCTTGGCCCGGCCAAGGCCGACGCGAAGGAGCTTGCCCGCTTCGAAACACGCTGGGCCACCCTGGTTGTCGGCGACAACGGCACCCTCCTCTCCCTGACGGAAAAAGAGACCGGGCGCGAGCTTCTGGCCGCTCCCCAGCCCGTGCTGGCAGTCGAGCAGGCGCCCTCGCGGCGCTACCAGGCGCGGCGGATGCGGCTCGACAACGGCCTGCTGGTGGCGGATTTCCCCCGCGGCGCCGGCAGCGCGGCGATTCGCATCGAAGCTCTAGAACATTACTTCACTGCAACCGCTGCCGCGCTCGACGTGCCCGATGCCCAGCGGTTCACCTTCTTCCAGCTTTCCCCGGCTCCGGAGAAGTACATCGGCAATATGGCCGGGCTCGCTTCCGACGACGCGTCGGGCGTCTGCCTGCGGAGCCTGGCACTGGAAGTCGATACCTCGTTCCACTCGCCGGCCCCGCGGTTCCGCGCGTCGACGACCGCCGAGCACGGGCTGGTCGGACACCGCATCGGTCTGGCCGCCGGGCCGCGGCAGCACCTGATCGCCATGCTCCGCTCGATGGCGGAGCACGAGCCCGTGCCGAAATCCCGCGTCGGCGGTCCCTGGTCGATGGGCGCGGAGGAGACCCGGGGGTCCTATCTGTTTGCCGACCTGGCCGCGAAAGATACCGACGCCTGGATCGAGATGGCCCGCCGCGGCGGCTTCACCAATATCCATCTCCATGGCTGGTGGAGCTCGCTGGGCCACTACGAGCCCCGCACGGCCTATTTCCCCAACGGCCTTGCCGATATGAAGGCCGTGGCCGAGCGGATTCGCCAGGCCGGCCTGAAACCGGGCTTCCACACCCTCACCGCCTGCATCAGCATGAACGACCCCTGGGTAACGCCGGTCCCCTCGCCGCACCTGATCGCGTCGAACCGCTACACCCTGGCCAGGCCGCTCTCGGCAACCGACAAGACCATCTACGTCAACGAGATTCCCGGCACCAACCACGACGTCATCTGGAGCTATTCCGGCAATGGCAACGCCCTGCGCGTGGGAACGGAGCTGATTCGCTACGCGGCCATCTCGCGCGAGCCGCCCTATGCGTTTCAGGAGTGCGAGCGGGGAGCCTTCAAGACACAGGCGGCCGACCATGCGGAAGGCACCGCGGTCGACTACCTCCAGCAGCGATACCTCGCCTTCTACCCGGATCCCAAGAGCCCGCTGGCCGCCGAACTGGCCGATCGCATCGCCAAGGTCTACAACGAGTGCGGGCTGGAGATGATCTACTTCGACGGCTCCGAAGGCATGCGGAGCCGGTTCGGAACCGACACCATGCGCTGGGCCATCTTCCAGCGCCTCCACGGCGGCGTGACGGAGGGAAGCGAGTGGGGACACAACAGTTGGTGGATCCACTCGCGCCTCGGCGCGTGGGACCATCCCGTGTGGGCGATGAAGCAGTTCCACGACGAGCACATCCGCCTGGCATCCCGGTTTCGACTGAGCGATCTCTTGGAGCCGCAACTGGGCTGGTGGGCGCCGCGGGGGCCCTCGGCCGTCGCCCGCGGACATTTTCCCGACGAAATGGAGTATTTCGCCGCCAAGAACCTGGCGATCGACGGGCCCATGTCGATCCAGGGCGTCCATGCCGCCAGCCGCCCTTGGAACGCCCGCATCGAAGAGCTGTTCACGATCCTGGGCTGGTACGAACGCTTCCGCCTCGCCCGGTATTTTGACGACGCTACCCTGCAGCGGGTCGGCGAGCCGGGCCGCGACGTTCGCCTGCGGCAGAATCCCAAGGGCCAGTGGCAGTTCACCCCGGCGCACCTGGCGAAGCACCGCATCAGCGCGCTGGGCAACGGCTCCGAACAATGGTCGACCGAAAATCCGTACGCGGCCCAACCGCTCCGCGCACGCCTCGAAGCCCTCTATAGCGTGGCGCCGTACGACGACCCCAAGGCCGCCGTGCTCGCCGACTTCGCCGATCTCGCCTCGCTCGACAACCGCCGTAATGCGGCCGGCGTCAGCGCCCGGGTCGAATTGGAAACCAAGGACGTCAAGGCCGGTGGGCGGAGCCTGCGGTTCCGCGCCGCCAACAGCGGCAACACCCCTCGCGGTGCCTGGGCGCAAATCGGCAGAACCTACCAGCATCCCTATTTCAGCATGATGCCCGGCGATGCCATGGGCCTTTGGGTCAAGGGCGATGGCAGCGGCGCCCTGCTCAACATCCAGTTGCGATCCCCGCGCGAGTATCACGGCTGCATCTCCGACCACTACGTCGATCTCGACTTCGTCGGCTGGCGCTACGTGGAAATCCTGCTCCGCGAGCGGGATTCAGAGCGGCTTTCAAACTATGAATGGCCGTACCGCGGCGGTGGCGGAAGCCACGCGATCTACCGAAACTCGGTCGATCGTGCGCACATCTCGGAGGTCAACCTGCTGCTGAACGAGATTCCGGCCGGAGGCCAGGTCGACATCCTGCTCAGCCCGATCCGCTCGCTTCCCGCCCAAAAAGCCGAATTGTCGAACCCGTCGCTCGAAATTGCCGCAGCGAAGGTGACCTTCCCGGTGACCCTGCAATCCGGGCAGTACCTCGAGTTGGAAAGCATCGACGACTGCGTCCTGTACGACGAGCGGGGTGAGTTGATCAGCCGGTTCCGGCCCCAGGTCGACACCTTGCCCCTGCTGGCCGAGGGCGCCAATACGCTGCGGTTCGACTGCACGCGGCCCGAGGGCCTCAGCGCGCGGACCGAGGTCACCGTGGTGTCGCTGGGCCAGCCATTCGGCAGCCGCCGGGCCGACGCCCAGATCGATTGGAAGCGGCTGGACCGCGAGTATGAGGTCCCTCGAGTCGTCACCCGGTTGGACGGCGTCGACAACGTCTGGGCCATCGCACGCAGGTCCGATCCGCCCGGCGGCGGCTCACAGAGTCCGCCGGCCCTGGAGGTCGAGATCGCAGTTCAGGATCTTGGAAAGACCGAGAAGGCAGATGCATCCGCTCAGAGCGAACCTTTCTTGGCTAACCCGATACTGACGATCGGCGATCGATCGCTACGTTTTCCCGCGAAGCTGCTTCAAGGGCAGCGTCTCGTCTGCCGCGACCAGGCCACCTGGCAAGTATTCGGTGCCGACGGCGCCGAGATCGCAACAGGCAAGATAGCTGGCCCACTGCCCGCGCTTTCACCCGGAGCAAACCGGACCACGCTCGATTTCCAGCAGAAAAACACCGGCCCTAGCTTGCGCATTGTGGTCAAGGCTACGAAGGTTTACCGCTGACCGGGACAGCGTAGTTCCGCAACGATGATCTGCCGATTCTTGCGGTGAATCCCAACAAGGCCGCCGTTTGGTAGGCTATTCCGCTCCACGTAGCGAACGACTTGATAGAAGGACTCTTCTGTCCATCTGATTATGCGGCCAAGACCTCGGCGACCCATACCGGTTATTGTCGTCCTTGATCCAAGAGGGGGCGGCAATGCCGGTGCAGTCCCGTGGTTGCCGGCTGTGCGGGACGATATACTAGATACTAGTTGGACATCGCCATTTTTCACAATGGGCAAGATGCAGCTACCGATGAATAAGGACTTACGGCGGCGAATCTTTACCCAATTTCTAAAGTGGCGCTGTCCAACTAGGCATCTGAATGTCGCCCCCCATTGACTCGTGGAGAAAATCGTCATGGCTTTGCCAAGGAGAATGTCGCGGCGTGAAATGCTGGCCAATTCCCTGGGGGCTGGCGTAGCGTCACTGCTTCTTCAAGGTCGACTCTGGTCGGCCGACGCTCCGACCGATCCCAACCGCTTTGTGCTCCTGGCCGACACGCACGTGTGCGAAGACCGCAAAAAGGTCCTGCGCGAGGCTAATCCGTACGAGAATTTCCAGCTTGCACGCCAGCAGTATCAGGCCGTCAACTCACGCCCGGCGGGGCTCGTCCTGGCCGGCGATTGCGCCTTCCTGAAAGGCGAGGCGGGCGACTATGAACGGTTGAAGGAATTGGTCGCCCCGATTCCTGTTCCCGTTACGTTCGCCATGGGCAACCACGATCACCGCGAGCACTTCTGGGCCGCCTTTCCCGAACAGCAAGCCAAATCGTCGCCGGTCGCCGAGCGACACGTGACGTTGATCGAAGCTCCGCACGCTGATTGGTTCGTGCTCGACTCCTTGGACAAGACGAACTCTACGCCGGGACGAATGGGCGAAGCACAATTGAAGTGGCTCGCCGCCGAACTTGACCGACGGCCGGACAAGCCCGCTCTCGTCGTCGCCCATCACTATCCCCTTCCCAAAGACGATCCAGCCATGCTCACGAGTGCTCTACTCGACACGGCCGCTCTGTACGACGTGATCTTGCCGCGAAAGCGCGTTAAGGCTTATGTCTTCGGCCACAGCCATCGTTGGGGGCGATCGAAGATTGGCGACTTGCACCTTGTGAACATTGCCGCGTTGGCCTGGCTGTTCGACCCGAAACAACCGCGGGGTTGGGTAGACGCGCAACTCAAGCCGGACGGCATCCGCTTGACCCTCCACTGTTTGGACCACGCACACGAAGTCCACGGCCGCCCGGTGGAACTCGCGTGGCGCTAGGCCACGAAACAATTGCATCCCAAGTTCTGTTGAAAGGTGTCAGCAATCATGGACCGAAGAACGTTTGTGAAGATCTCCGGCGCGCTGGCGGCTCAGGTGGCCGTGTTGCCCTGTCTCGAAGCCGCGGCGCAATCGCAGCCGACCTCTCCGGCGAAGGCATTGGCCAATCCTTTCATGCAGGCGGGGAAGTGGTACAAGGCGGCCCTGCACGTCCACACGACGACATCCGATGGAGACGTGAGCGTGGCAACGCGCCTGGCACAGTACCGCGCGGTGGATTATCAGGTCGTGGCGGTGACCGACCACTGGAAGACAAATGACGTAAGCAGATGCTCCGACGACAAGTTTCTCGCCATCAGCGGGATGGAAGCGCATCCCAAGACCGGCACCGGGGCGCCGGCGCACCATTTCGTGTGCCTGAATCTTCCGCATCCCTTCGAGTTGGCCCGCGACTTGCCGGCCCAGACGCTCATCGACGAGGTGATCGAGGTCGGCGGCAAAGTGATTTACGCCCATCCCTACTGGACGGCGCACTCGCTGGAAGAGATGACCGAAGTGAGCGGGTATATCGCCCTGGAGGTCTTCAACGCGGTATGCCACTTGCGGTGGAACAAGGGACACAACTCGGTGCATTGGGACCAGTTGCTCAACAAGGGGCGAATGTTGCCGGCAGTGGCCACCGACGACGTTCACAAGACCGCCGAGATCAACCGGGGCTGGACGATGATCAAATCCGCCGCGCTCGATACCGACGCGATTCTCAGCGCCATCGAGAACGGCTGCTCCTATAGCTCTTGCGGACCGGTGATCGAAGACTGCCGCATCGAAGAGGGCGTGATTCGCATTGCCACCAGCCCCGCCAGGCAGGTCACTTTCTACTTTGACGGCGCGGCGGGAGGGCATGTCGTTCAGGCGGAAGCCGGCGAGACATTGACCAAGGCGGAGTGGTCGTTCGGCAAAGAACGTCGCCGCTGCCGGTGGATTCGGATCGAAGTAGTAGATCAGGACGGCAATCGCGCCTGGACCAATCCGCTGGCGGCCGTTCCGACGACCAGTTAGCATGCCATGAACGCAACCAGGAAGCGATCGGAAAATGGATGAAACGACAATGAGTTACGCGAGCGGAACGGTTCACGGAGATATCCTGGTCATCAACATCCACGTCCGGGAGCTCCGCGACGCACAGACCTCCTACGCGCTGCGAGACGACATGCTTCGGCTTGTCAACGACGCCAAGGTCGACCGGGTCGTCGTCGACCTCAAGAACGTAACCTTCATGGGCAGCATCGGGCTGCTCGCCCTCCTGGCCGTGCGGCGGCGCCTGCAAGCCGGGCAGATCGTCATCTGCAACATTTCCGACTCGCTCCAAACCATCTTCGAGCTCTGCCGCCTGGTTGGGAACTCGCCCTCGGCTCCGTTCCAGGCCGAAAGCTCCGTGGAGGCTGCCGTCGCCCGTCTTTCCAATGGCTAGAATCCGGAGGGAAACCTGAGCATGCGTGAGCGCGAGCTGCTGGACCGGCCGGAGTACATATACCCGGTCGACGAATGGCGCCTGGTCGAGAAACGATTCCATCCGCCGCTGCTGCCGCAAGCGGAAACGCTCTTTGCGTTGGCGAACGGCTACCTGGGAATCCGCGGAAGTTTCGACGAGGATTCTCCCGTCTTCCTCGACGGGACCTTCATCAACGGCTTCTACGAATCGTGGCCGATCGTGTACGGGGAAGACGCCTACGGTTTCGCCGAACACGGTCAGACGATCCTCAACGTGGTCGACGGCAAGATCATCCGCCTCTACGTCGACGACGAGCCGTTCGATTTGGCCAAGGTCGAAATCCGCGATTTCGAACGGGTCCTGGACATGCGCCGCGGCACGCTCGACCGGCGCGTGCTTTGGGAAACCCCGTCCGGAAAGCGGATCCTGGTCGAGTCGCAGCGTCTGGTCTCTTTCAAGCACCGCCACCTTGCCGCGGTCACCTATCAGGTCACGGTGCTCAACTCCGACGCACCGCTGGTGATCGTCTCGGAGGCCCGAAACGAAGACACCCACGAAGCGGACGAAGAAGATCCCCGCCGGCCCAAAGGGTTCCGCGGACGCGTTCTTCTGCCGACAGCCTGCTCCGCCAAGGCCCACCGTTTTCTCCTCGCCCACGAGACGAAATCGAGCAAGATGGCGCTCGCCTTCGGCGTCGACCACGTCATCGAAACAGACTGCCGCTGGACGGCCACCGCCGATTGCGAGGGCGATCAAGCCCGGCTGGTCCTCGCGGTCGAGGCCGAGCCGGGCGTGCCGGTCCGCCTGACGAAATTCCTGGCCTACCATACGTCCGCGTCGGCCCAAGCCGGCGACCTCTCGGCTCGCGCCGAGTGGACGCTCGATCGGGCGCTCCGCATCGGCTACGCCGGACTCCTCCAAAGCCAGCGAGATTTCCTCGACGAATTCTGGCGGATCGCCGACGTCGAGCTTCGCGGCGATCCGGCCGGCCAGCAGGCCCTGCGATTCAATCTCTTTCACCTGCTGCAAGCCTCCGCACGCGTCGAAGGCGCCGGCATCCCGGCGAAGGGGCTCACCGGCCAGGGCTACGAAGGCCATTATTTCTGGGACACTGAGATCTACGTCCTCCCCTTCCTGACCTACACGATGCCGCGAGTTGCCCGCGAGGTGCTGAGGCATCGCTACGCGGGCTTGGACAAGGCTCGCCGGCGCGCCCGCCAGGTCAACCAGCGCGGCGCCCTGTTCCCCTGGCGGACCATCAACGGAGAAGAGGCATCGGCCTACTACGCCGCGGGCACGGCCCAGTACCACATCAACGCCGACATCGCCTATGCAATCAAGAAGTACGTCGAGGTCACCGGCGACGAGGAATTCCTCACCGAGTGCGGGGCGGAGATCCTCGTGGAAACGGCCCGCCTGTGGCTCGACCTCGGATTCTTCTGCGATCGCAAGGAGGGAGCCTTCTGCATCGTCGGCGTCACCGGGCCGGATGAATACAACACGGTTGTCAACAACAACACGTATACCAACCTCATGGCCCGCGAAAATCTCTGGTACGCCGCCAACACCCTCGAGAGCTTGCGCGAAAAAGCCCCCGACCGCTATCGCGCCGTCGTCGACCGGACGAAGCTCGACGAGTCGGAAATTGCCGGCTGGCGCCACGCTGCCGACCGCATGTTCCTCCCTTGCGACGAAAAACTGGGCATCCACCTCCAGGACGACGCGTTCCTCGATCGAAAACCGTGGGATTTTGCCGGCACCCCGGCCGAAAAGCACCCATTGCTGCTCCACTACCACCCGCTGGTAATTTATCGCCATCGCGTCATCAAGCAGGCCGACGTCGTCCTGGCGATGTTTCTCTTGTCGCACCAGTTCACGCGCGAGGAAAAAAAGGCCAACTTCGATTTCTACGATCCCCTGACCACCGGCGACTCGTCCCTTTCCGCGTCGATCCAGGGAATCATCGCAGCCGAACTCGGCTACCGCAATGCCGCTGCCCGCTACACGAAATACGCCGCCCTGATGGATCTCGGCGACATCGGCCGCAACGTTCGCGACGGGTGCCACATCGCTTCGATGGGCGGCACCTGGATGGCCGTCGTCTACGGCCTGGCCGGCCTCCGCGATTCCGACGGCCAAATCCGGTTCAACCCGCGACCGCCGGCCAGGTACGACGGTGTCAAGTTCCGTCTGCGTCTTCGCGGCCGCCTGCTCGAGGTGGATCTGGACCAAACCGCCATCCGTTACCGGCTCCTGGAAGGAAAGGACCTCGCCTTCCTCCACGGCGACGACGAGGTGATCCTCTCAGCCGACAATCCTGCCGTGGCAAAACCGCTCCCGGATGTTGCGTAGCGGCTATTCTTGCTTTCGCTTGCGGAACATTACGAATGCCAGCCCCAAAGTCCCCATGCTCAGTAGGGCGAGAAGCGAAGCGGGTTCGGGCACTGCGCTGAGTTGCAGGATTGTGACTCCCATATGTTCCGCGCCGCTATAAGAGCCGCCCCAAGAAAAGTAGCCCGGATTCTGACCGTTTGTGTACGGACCGCTGCCGTCAAGGTCGTTCCATGTGTCGTAGACGTAAAGCCTATGGTCGACATCATCGTACCCGTAGCCGTACATGGTGTGATTTTCTGTGTGGACTAACACAGGCCGCCCGGCGTCGATTTCCGCTTTGTACTGGTCAAACGTGAACCCGTACGGAAGTCCTCGAGTGTCGGTGTACTGGTTGTAGAGGACAGCCGCATCATAACCGGCGTATTCCAGGTATTCCCCGATTCCGTACATGCCGCTCCTGTCGGCGACATTATTGTTTACCGCATCGCTTTCGGTAAAAGGCGACCCATCGGTGAAATAGTAAAACGTGGTTGATCCATTCGAATTGCCAACGGAATCCTGGCTGGTGCCCATGAAATCCGCCAAGCAGTCGAAGCTGTGAGTCGGTGAAGGAACGTCGTCCCCGGAAGCCAGATAGCCGCCACCGTAGAAGTCGGAAACGTGGCCCGAACTCGCGATGACATCGGCAACCAACGAACCCACCGTCGGGAACGCCGTCACCTCAGCGTCACCGCCAGGAACGAGATTGGTGTACCCATTGCGGTCGTAATAGCCCATCATCATGCCGGCGGCCGTCGGAGAACAACCGTAATGCCAATCGTAGTTCGATCCGGTATCGGGGAGAAACGTACCCGCTTGGTGTGCCACGGGAACTCGGGCTGCGTAAACCCCGCCGCCGCATAACAGCAGCCCTGCGGTCATCGTTATCAGTATGCTTCGCATCGGACTAGCTCCAGCCTTGCCAGGGCAAGTGGCCAACATACATACAGAGGAGTGGATGTTACCATAGTCGCTTGGCCGCCAAAGATCAAGCAAATTCCCACTAACCTCACAGAGGTTTTGATGCAAGAGTGGACGGCATAGAACCCGGGAGAGTGGTCGGATCGGGTGTCATCTGCCGGTCTGGCCGCGATGTCCTCGCCTGGCCGTGGCGCGACTTCTGCTGCCACTCCAGAAAACCACTCCTGACTTTTTCGGCTTACCGCTGTGTGTCCGCACTGGCTGTACTCACGATCGGACAGACTCCGGGGCCGATCATTCGAGCCGCGCAAAAAAACGTGCAAGAGCCGCAAGGGAGTGGCGAACCGCAGACAAAATGGATTATAATGGAGTCGAGTCGATCCGTACCCCCGCTACGAGGGACTTATGTCTGCGTCGGTATTGCAGCATCCGACCCTGGTGCTCAACCGCAACTGGCAGCCAGTGCACGTAGCCACGGTGGCGCGTGCCCTGGTGATGGTGTTCCAGGACACGGCCCGCATCGTCGATCCCGAAAGCTTCCAGACCTACACTTGGGACGACTGGTCGCGGCTGTTGCCCGGAGAGCGCGACCGCACCATCCGCGCGGTGACCATGCAGTTGCGCGCACCCGAAGTGGTCGTCCTTAACCACTACGACGGGGTGCCCACCGCCATCGTCACGTTTAGCCGGCGCAACCTCTTTAAGCGAGACCGCTACGCCTGCCAGTACTGCGGCCACCAGCCGGGCCCCGAACTGCTGACGATCGACCACGTCGTGCCGCGAGCCCAGGGCGGCGGGTCGAACTGGGAAAACTGCGTCCTGGCGTGTGTCGACTGCAACAAACGCAAAGCCGATCGCACCCCGGAGCAGGCCGGAATGCGACTCCGCAAGCGGCCGATCCGCCCCTCCTGGCAGCCTTTGTATGCCTCCCGCGATGTTCGCCTGGAAAGCTGGTCGCGATTCCTCAGCGAAGCCTACTGGAACGTTCGATTGGAAGGCTGACGGCAAATCAGGTCTTCTCCCGCGTGGCTCATTTTGCGGCCGACGCCACGCCCAGTTCAGCCGCCGAGGGAAATGGATCGTCAGCAACCGCTTCGGCTAACGCTTCGTCCGTATCCGCGCCGCGGACCAGTTCCAGGCCCCCATCTGCCGCAGTGCAGCCAGACAACAGAAAACAGCAGATGAATGGTGCCGTCCATTGGCCGAGTACAAAGAGGCGTGCGGTTGCCTCGAACAACTTCCGCATTCCGATGGTCTCCTTGAATCTCACAACCGGTTTCCCCAAAGGGGTCAGGGACGTTCTTGTTCCAGGAACTCCACGACCGAGTCAGGCCGGTCGGGTTCTTTGTGCCGGAACCACGAACCCAGCCAGGTGCTTTGCTCTTCCTTCGGAGGTTTGATGTAAGGGTTCCGAGGCAGCTTTTTCTGCTCTTTCACGGAAGTGCAACCCGCGGCAAACAGACACACCAACACGACCAATGCCGCGAGACGCCTCCGGAGACGAGTTCCGCCGCCACCTGCGTGGCACCTCCGGTCCATCGGGTTCCATCGCTTTTTCATGGGGCCGACTCTCACCATCGTTCAACTGATCACGGTCGGGCCGGAAGCAGGTGCTCCGGCAGGGTTCCGAAGTAGGGGCGGAAGTTTCGCAAAACCCGTCGTCAGAGTCCAGAGCGATTCCGAGTTCACAGAACCAACTAGAAAGAGCTATGAACGGATACACCTCTTGTGGTATCCTAAAAGCGACTTTTTAGACACCCCTCCCTCAGCCTATGTGAACTTGCGCCGACAGCCTCCGCCGGAAGTCCCATTCCATCAACATCTTACGACGGCGAATCTCACCCAAGCGCAACCGCGGAAAAGTCGGCTTGTCGAACAACTCTCCTCCCCCTCGTGTCTGCTCACCGCAAGCCAGGCCCGCTCGGCGAGAAAAACTGCTTGACGAGTTGCGCCGCATGGATCATCCTGGTATCTGAACCTGTGAACACTTATGGATGAGGCGATTGGTTCCGCTTTCGCGGTCGCCTGAAAAAACCTCCTGGATCCCCGCCACCCCTGGCAATCGGCAATGGCCTCGCGCAAAATCAGGGTTCGGCGCCCTTGAGCGACCGTCAACACCGATGGGCCCCCTCTTTCTGCGAATCAACAACGGAGAACCGATGACCGCCACTCGGATCGAGCAAGCGTACCAGTGGGCCACAGACCGCTATCAGCAGTACGGAGTCAAAACCGACGACGTCCTGGCACAACTCCAGCGGATTGCGATCTCCATCCATTGCTGGCAGGGCGACGACGTCGGCGGGTTCGAGTCCGACGCGGGGCTCTCGGGCGGTGGCATCATGGCCACCGGCAACTACCCGGGCAGAGCGAGAACCCCCGACGAGCTTCGCGCCGATGCCCAGAAAGCCATGAGCCTCATACCGGGAAAGCACCGATTCAGCTTGCACGCAATGTACCAGGAAGGCGGCGGCAAGGCGGTCGACCGCAACGAAATCGAACCGGCCCACTTCCAGCGCTGGATCGACTGGGCGAAGCAACTCGGAATCGGGCTCGACTTCAACCCGACCTTCTTCTCCCATCCCAAGGCGGCCGACGGCTTCACCCTGGCCAGTCGCGACGAGGGCATACGCCGCTTCTGGGTCGAACACGGCATCGCCTGCCGGAAGGTCGGCGAAGCCATGGGAAAACAGTTGAAAACCCCCTGCGTCACGAACGTCTGGATCCCGGATGGTTACAAGGATGTGACCATCGACCGCAAAGGGCCGCGGAAACTGCTCCGAAAATCGCTCGACGAGATGTTCGCCGTCGCTATCGATCCCCAAGGCAATCTCGACGCGATCGAGAGCAAGCTATTTGGGATCGGTTCGGAAACCTACGTCGTCGGCTCTCACGAGTTTTACCTCGGCTACGCGGTCCGCAACGGAAAGCTCTTGTGCTTGGACGCCGGCCACTTCCATCCGACCGAGTCGATCGCCGATAAAATCTCGTCCGTGCTCCTGTACCTGGACGAGATTCTCCTGCACGTAAGCCGGGGGATTCGCTGGGACAGCGACCACGTCGTCATTCTCAACGACGACCTCCGGGCGATTGCCGAAGAGATTGTCCGTGGTGGATTCCTCGATCGCGTACATATTGGGCTCGATTTCTTCGACGCCAGCATCAACCGCATCGCCGCCTGGGTCATCGGGGTTCGCGCGATGATCAAGGCCGTTATGGGCGCGTTGCTCGAGCCGACCGAAATGCTCCGCCAGCGAGAACTCAGCGGCGACTTTACCGGACGGCTGGCCTTGGTGGAAGAAGTGAAAACGCTCCCGCTGGGGGCAGTCTGGGATTACTATTGCCTGAAGCAGGATGTGCCGGTCGGCGGCGACTGGCTCGACGACGTGCGAAACTACGAGTCGGAAGTTTTGAGCCGGCGGAGCTGATCGACAACCGAATCCTCACGTAGAGGCCCAAACAAAACGGGGACTGGCTCCGAGCCAAACATATTGCAGACACGCAGGATGTGCGTCCTGGCGAGGTGCCTGTCCCCCTTTTGTTAGGACCTCGTAAGCAAGGAACAGCCTTATGGCGATGGAAGAACACCCGGCCGATGGAATACAGGCCGTCCCCGACGACGGACACGTGGCCTCCGGCGGCGAATTCGAGCGCGAACCGGTTCCCCAACGCTCGCTGTTGGGTTTCAAGAGTTTTGTCGGAATGTACGCCGGCGAACACTGCGCCGGCACCGAGTTGATGATCGGGCCGCTTTTTGTCGCCGCGGGAGTCAGTGCGTTCGACCTGATCGTCGGGCTGTTCATCGGAAACTTGCTGGCCGTGCTGAGTTGGACATTCCTGACCGCCCCGATCGCCACCCGCGCCCGGCTGACGCTCTACTACCAGCTTGAGAAGATTTGCGGCCGGAGCCTTGTGACCCTCTACAACCTGGCCAACGGGGTGATGTTCTGCTTCCTGGCTGGCGCGATGATCACTGTGTCGGCAACCGCCGTGGGCGTTTGGATCGATTTCCGGATGCCCGGCTTGAACGATACCTACCCGAACAGCCTCGGATGGGTTCTCGCCGTCCTGGGCGTCGGGGCCGCGATCTCAATCGTTGCCGCCTACGGTTACGAAACCGTGGCCAGGATCGCAAACATCGCCGCGCCCTGGATGGTCGTGGTTTTCCTCGCGTTCGGCCTGGTGGCGCTGGCCCAGTTTATCACCTCGACCGGAACCTCGGTCCGCTCTTCCGGCGACCTGTGGAGCCTGGCGCGGACGACCATCTGGGAAGGCGGCCCGGCATTTCCCGGACAGACCAAGTTCACCTTCTGGCACGTGATGTTCTTCGCGTGGTTCTGCAACATGGCCATGCACATCGGCATGTCCGACCTCTCGGTTCTGCGTTTTGCCCGCAAGTCCTGGTACGGAATCGCCTCGTCAACCGGCATGTACCTGGGGCATTTCATGGCCTGGATCGCAGCCGCACTGCTCTACGCCTATCAGTTGCACCAGCTCCGCCCGGCAGCCGACGTGGTCGCAAAGCTCGCCGCGATGGGCCGTTCCGACCTGGCGGAAGCCTGGGCACAATCCGGCCTGAACGCCGACCTGATCCGCACCTTGATGGAACTGGGTGTCCTAAGGGACCCGCCGCCGGTGCTGCCCGGCCCGCTGGCGTACCAAGCGGCGGGCCTGACAGGGTTGATCTGTGTGGTAATTGCCGGCTGGACTACGGCCAATCCCACCATCTACCGCGCCGGACTCGCCTTTCAAGCGATCATGCCCCGAATGTCCCGCTTCACCGTCACCCTGGCCACCGGGCTGTTGGCGACGGTTGCCGGCATGTTTCCCGCCATCGCCATGAAGCTCTTGAATTTCGTCGCCCTCTACGGCCTGCTCCTGATGCCGATGGGTGCGGTCATCTTCATCGACTTCTGGCTGATTCCCAAGCTTGGCCTTAAAGGAAGCTATGCGGAAGTGAGTCGCAAGACATTTAACTGGGCCGCCGGGCTCACCTGGCTGCTCACGCTGGGCATCTGTTTCGCGCTGGTAAAATACGCCGGCGTGCAGATCTTTTTTGTCAGTCTGCCCGGCTGGTTCATTGCAGCCGTTCTCTACATCGTTTTCAGTAAGTTCTACCAGAAGAAAGTGCACCAGCCACAAACCATGGAGGCGGCGTAAACACAATGAGACGAATCCTCCAGGCGATCTCCTGGATTGCCTTGATTGCCACCGCCCTGCCGTCCATCCTGTTCCTGCAAGGCAGCATGGATCTGGACAGCGCAAAACTGATCATGCTGCTTGCCACAATCGTTTGGTTCGTGGCAACGCCGATGTGGATGGGCCGCGAAACCTCTCAACCGACGGAGGCCTGACCGGTCCCTGCCGAGCGGACGGTTGTTTTTCAACCCGTATTAGGGGAATACCGCTCCCTACTATTGTACGCCGACCCAGTTTCACGTAGCATAGCGCTAGTGGACCCGTTGTCCTTTTCTTTCAAACCTCCTCTCCCATGTTGAACGAGCGAATCGGGTTTATTGGTGCCGGTCAGATGGCCACCGCCCTGGCCCAGGGTTGGATCCGCGGCCGACTGGTTTCCGCAGAAAACGTGCTGGCCGCCGATCCCATGGCCGACGCGAGGCAGCGATTCCAGAAGGCGACCGGCGCCCGGACCACCGCCGACAACCTGGAAGTGGCGACCCGTTCGCAGGTGGTCTTCCTGGCGGTGAAACCTCAGCAGATGGCGACGGTGCTCGACGGACTGCGCCCCGATTGGAACCCGGCGCCACTCGTCGTCTCGATCGCGGCCGGTATTCCGATCGCAGCCATCGCGACGAGGCTGGGAGAATCGGTCCGCATTATCCGGGTCATGCCGAACACTCCGTGTTTGCTGGGACAGGGCGCCTTTGGCTACTGTGCGGGCACGACCGCCCGCGAGGAAGATCTCCGGCTTGTGGACCAACTGCTCCGGGCGGTCGGAGTAGCATATCAAGTAGAAGAGAAACTGATGGATGCCGTCACGGGCCTTTCCGGTTCCGGGCCGGCATACGTGTATGTGATGATCGAGGCGATGGCCGATGCCGGCGTGAAAATGGGACTCCCGCGTCAGGTCGCCCAGGACCTCGCCGCTCAGACGGTGCGGGGCGCAGCCGAAATGGTGCTGTCGACCGCAGAGCACCCGGCGGTCCTCAAAGACCGCGTGGCCAGTCCGGGCGGAACGACGATTACCGGCCTTGCGGCCCTGGAGGCCGGCGGGCTGCGTGCGGCGATGATCGCCGCCGTAGAGGCGGCCACGCGCCGTTCGGCGGAACTCGGCGCCCATTGACATTCAGCGAGGCGTTTTCGCCAGACAAACCCATGTCCTGCTTCTGCATCATCGACGACAAGTACGTGCCGCTCTACCGGATCCTCTGGGTGTCCTCCCTGCCGCATTTCTGCGGCTCGCCCGACTGCGAGCGCGAGGGCGATTACGAGGTCCGCCTGGATGCCGGCGAATCGGTATGGGCCAATCGGGAGCAGCGCGATGCGACGCTCATTGCCATGGAGCAGTGGGCGGGCGAAGGGTTGGAAGACGACTACGAAGAGTAAACCCGCGGAGGCTCGTGGCATGTCGATGTTCGAAAACGACCAGTACCGTTGGCGCGAGACCTACTTTGTGCTGTTCGACTCTTCCAAGCTGCCGCCGGCGAAGAAAATCGAAGAAGCACTCGCGGGCTTGAACGGCCGGTACACGCTGACGAATCTCCGCGTCGGTCCCGATGACAAGCTCGAATCGCTGACCGTGCTCGCTCCCGACGACTTCGCCGCGTTGGATGTGTGCTACGTCGAAGGAGAGGAGGTCACCGAGCAGATCGATGCGCTTGCCGACGAATTGAAGGCCCTCGCGACCGGTCCGGATGACCGGAGTCGCATCGAGCGGATCCGCAAGGCGGATGCCCGCTTCGATGTCCTCCATTTCGAGCAGCTTTCGGACGAGGCCGACGAATTGGATGAAATGCTCGACCCCAGCGCACTTTTGGTCGTGCTGGAGGCGCTGGCTCGATTGACCGGCGGTGTGCCCGTCGATCCCCAGTCGGGTGCTTTGCTGTGAACTGAACAGGAACGCTGAAAAGGAACTTTGTGCGGTAAATCTATGCAGGCGAAGGAAATTAAGCGAGGTGCGATCGTCAACTACCAGGATGCCCCGTGCATCATCGAGAACATCAGCGTGCAGTCGCCTTCCGCTCGCGGCGCGGCAACGCTCTACAAGTATCGGGCGAGGAACCTGATCACCAAGCAGAAGGTCGACATCGTGCTGAAAGGCGGCGAGTCGCTGGATGAGGCGAATTTCGCCCGCCGCCCCGTCAAGTACATGTACTCCGACCCCACGCAGCTCCATTTCCTCGACCAGGCAGACTACAACCAGTATTCGTTTCCCAAGGAGGATCTGGAGGACGAGGCGCACTTCCTTACCGAGGAACTCGAGGGAGTGCAGGCGCTGTTCTATAACGAAGAGGTCGTGGCCATTCAACTGCCGCTGACGGTCGAGCTTCGCGTCGTGCAGTGCGACCCCGGCGTGCGGGGCAACTCGGCCACGTCGCGCACCAAGCCCGCCACCCTGGAAACGGGATACGTGGTCCAGGTGCCGGAGTATCTCGAAGAGGGAGAGATCGTCAAGGTCGACACGCGAACCGGTGAATACCTGTCGCGGGCGTAGTCCGCATCAAGCGAGCCTGCCGGAGCCTTCGATCGGCCAGAGATCCACGACCCGACCGTCTTCGTGAACGTGCACCGCGCGGTGAAGATTGCACGTGGTGCACGCATGGCTGGGAAGGAGTTGTACGGCGTCGCCGACGCGCCATGCGTCGGGGGCGTCTCTTACGACACAATGCTCCTCGGACATGAACGAAGGCACGGTGGCCTGCGGAGTATTCTTGATCTTCGGGGGGCCGAATTCGGCGCCGGCGCCCTTCACGCCGACGTCGAGCACCGCGACCCCCGGTCGCTTGCTGATCACTCGCGCAAGCACCGACAGCGCGATCTCGAACTCCGGCGCCATCTCCGCATAGCGCCAGTCCATCGTGGCGTAGGTGCCCGCCTGGATCTCGTCCACTCCGTCGATCAGGCCGGTGATCGCGTAGGTCGACGACGAACCGCCGCTGATCAACTCGACGGGGATGCCCCGCTGCTCGAGTTGCCGGCGCGTAGCGACCGCCTGGGCCATCGACTGCTCGACGCTCTCTCGGCGGCGGCCGGGATCGTTCGTATAGACCGCGTGCCCCTCGTACGCCTGGATGCCGCGGAAGTGGAGCCCGTCAAGAGCGACGATCTTCTCCACGAGCTTGACAGCCGCCTCCCCGGGCCCAACGCCGCAACGGCCCATGCCAATATCCACCTCAACCACCACGCCCACGGTGACACCGGCCGCCGAGGCCGCCTCGGAAATCGCCCGGGCTTGCTCAAATTCGTCGATCGCCACCATCACCCGGGCCCTGCCGGCCAAGGTAGTCAGCCGGCCGAGCTTCCGGCAGCCGACGACCTGGTTGGCGATCAGGACATCCTCGAAGCCATGTTCGACCAGGACCTCGGCCTCGCCGAGCTTCGCACAGGTGAAGCCGACGAGCGATCCCGCCTCCCACTGCCGGCGGGCAAGCTCGGGACATTTGTGGTTCTTGAAATGCGGCCGCAACTGCGTTTTGCGGACGCGGAAGAACTCGGCCATGCGGCGGAGATTGCGCTGGCAGGCCGTACCGTCCAGAAGCAGAACGGGCGTGTCCAGGTCCTCGATCGCAGAACCGATCACGCGGCGGTCCGGCGAAATCGTCTGAATTATGGTCATGCGGTCAAACCTCGAACGGTCGGGGACTGGCTCATTTTGCGGAGTCTTCGGAGCAAAATGTGCCTGTCCCCTTCTCCTCGCGAAGCTTTAGAATAGCCTCTGAATTATGGTCATGCGGTCAAACCTCGATTTCATCCAGTGAGACCCGTCGACCGGATTGGTCGCGGCTGCGGACCGCGGCGATGATGATCTTCATCTGCTCGATCGTTTGCGAGAACCCAAACGGCGGGTTTCCGGTGCGAAGGTAGTCGACAAAACTCTCCAACTGCTTTCGAAAGGCGTGGTACGAATCGGAAAACCGGCTGCTCAGAAAACCCCCCGTTCCGTAGACGTGGAGGATGCCGTACGCACCGACGAGATCCTGGATCGAGGCCAAAACCACCTCCACGCCGTCGCGATGACGGGCATGGACGATGTTTGCCTCGACGCTGCCGGTGTTGGCCACGCTCAGCCAACCACCTGGCGCGAGAAACGGATATACCGCCTCCAGGGCATGAATTCCATACCGTTCCCAGCTCTTGTGCATCGTGATCGTAAGCAGCCGCAGCCGGCCCACCTCGGGAAGCAACTGGCGGAGATGGGAGAATTCAAGGGAATACCGCATGGCGCTGGTCGACAGCAGCGCCTTGCCCTGCCGATGCCAGCGGACAAACTGGCGAAGGTGGTCCTCGCGGTCGGTGAGCGGCTTGTCAATGAAGACGGGCAGCCCGGCTTCGAGAAACGGTTTCGCGCGGGCGAGGTGCTCCCAACCCTTGTCGGTGGGGATGACGACGGCGTCCACCTTACCGATCACGTCCTCCGGAGCTGCTACGACATTGGGAATTCGCGCCGAGCACGCCACCTTCTCAGCGTCGGAGCGATCGTCGCACCAGACATGCGTGACCTTCACGCCGTCGATCCCCAAGGCGCCCTTGGGCTGGACGCCGAGGTACTGCGTGATCGTGGGATAGCCGGCTTCGTTGATGATTTGAGGATCGTAATCGCCGTTGACAATGGCGCTCCAGCTATACGGATGGCCGTTGCCCTCCACCATTCCGAGCATCGCCAGCCGAATTCTCTGCGGGTTTCTCACGAGAGCCACGGCGAGCCTCCTTACCAGGCCGTCCACCCGCCATCAACGGTGACGTACGTGCCCGTCACGTAGCTGGCGGCATCGGAAGCCAGAAATACCACGGCGCCGGCGATCTCCTCGGCACGTCCAACCCTCCCCATCGGCACGCGGCGACTGAGCTGCTCGATGAACTCACGGTCGGCGCCCATCCCGGCCGGATTCGGGTACGGGCCGGGCACGACGGCATTCACACGCACCCCCTGCGGTGCCCACATGACCGCCTGATACCGGACGAGCTGCAGGATGCCGGCCTTGGCCGCCTCGTAGTCGGGCGGATTGCAGGTCCACTTGGTGCCGTACACGCGAGGATCGGGGCTCACCAGACCGTACATGCTGCCAAACTGGATGATGCTGCCTCGCCCCTGACGAACCATCACCCGGCCCGCTTCCCGGCCGACGACGAAGGCCCCGCCAAGCGCCACGCGCGTACCCGACTGCCAATCGTCGAGCGTCATTTCCTCCATCTTCTTGCCGGTTGACCACGTTGTCGTGTTGACAACAATGTCCAGACTGCCGTACTTATCGGCAAGTTGATCAAACGTCTCGGCAACTCCCGACTCGTTACAGACGTCCAGTTCCAGAGCCTCGGCCGATAAACCCAATTCGCCCAGGCGCCCTGCCATGCTTTGGGCGGCGTCGAACCGGCGGTCGGCCACCGCCACGTGGGCGCCGTGAGAAGCAAGTGCCTCGCAGACCGGTCCGCCGAGGTATCCTCCGCCGCCGATTACGCAGGCCGTCCGTCCGCTCAGATCAAAAAGATGTTTCATGGTTACTTGCTCGTGTAGCCGGCATCGACTGCGATGTTTGCACCAGTGACATAAGCCGACGCATCCGAAGCGAGAAAAACAATGACGCCTTTGAGGTCGGTTTCGCCAGCCATGCGGCCCAGCAGCGTGCGAGCGTTATAGCGCTCGACGAATCGCGGATCCTGGTTGTTGAAAAAGCCGCCGGGACTGATCGTGTTGACGCGGACTCGCCGCGGTCCGAGCTTCGCAGCGGCAAAGCGAGAGAAATTGATCATGCCGGCCTTGTGAAAGAAGTAGTCGGGCGGGGTGCCCCAGTCGAGCCCTTCGTACAGGGTGAAATCGGGCCCGACCATGCCCTGAATCGAACCTACGTTGATGATGCTGCCGCCGCCGCGCTCTGCCATATGCTCGCCGAACGCGCGGGTCATCATGAAGATGCCCGTGGCGTTGACTCGCATACTCTCGGCGAACGCCTCTGCGGGGCTGGACCAGTCGGCCATAGGGCGGAGCACGGCGTTGTTGACGAGGATATCGACTCCGCCCGCCAGATCGACCACCTGCCCCAGCAGCGAATTAATCGACTCTTCGCAGCCCTGATCCAGTTCCAAGGCGGTGACGTCGAGCCCGGCACGGCGAAACCCCGCTGCCTGCGCCCGGAGCTTTTCCTGGTTCCGGCTGGCCATAAAAGTCCGCGCTCCCGCCTCGGCCAACGCCTCGGCGATCTGGCGGCCATACAGACCGGCCCCACCGCTGACCACGGCCGTTTTGCCGGTAAGCCGAAAGCTGTCAAGAATCTTAGTCATCAGTCATCAGTACCCGCATATCAGCCCGGCTGCTTCCGAGCAGCCGGGCTGATGACAATTTTGGTCATTCGTCCTTCCCCACCCGCCGCCAGGCTTGTTGCTCGGCTGCAGCAAGAACCGCGAGGTTCACCCGAAGCGTCTGAATGGCCTCATCAAGTGTGCAGAGAGGGGGGCGTTTGCCTCCCAGGGCGTCGAGGAATGCGTTGGCCTGGCGAATAAATACGGTGTCGCGCTCGATTGTGCCGAAGGGTTCGTCGTGCCAGGCGCCGCCGGGTTCGGTCATCCAACGCCAGCGGTTTTTGTGCGGTTCCCATCGGCAGACTCCCTTGTCGCCGATGACCGTGAACAGAATCTCGTTCGGCGCCTGGTGCTGATTCAGGCTGTACGATGCCACGACAGCCCCGTGCCGGGCGAGGACGTTGACGGTGTCTTCGACCTCCACTCCTTCCAAGACCTGGTGAGCGGCGTCGGCGGCCACCCGATCGATCGGTCCGACGAGCCACTCCGCCGCGTTGAGCATATGGGTCAGCGCATCCTGGATTGCGCCGCCGCCGGTCGCCCGGTCCTTGTAGTAGATCTCCCGGTAGGCCGGTCGGTAGGTGGGAAAGTGTTGTCCGCACTGGACGACCAGTTGGACCGGGCGACCGAACCGGCCGGAGTCGAGCGCCTGTTTCATTGCCTCCAGCGCCGGTTGGGCCCGCTGAACGTAGGCCACGGCCGCGAGGATGTTCTGCCGGGCGACCGCCTGGCGGAGCTCTTCCACTCCGTCGAGACTGGTGCTGAGCGGCTTCTCGATCAGCAGGTGGATCCCGGCTTCGGCGAGTCTCTTCGCCATGGGAATATGCAGATGCGCCGGGGCACAGATCACGGCGGCCGTGTGGCGGTCGGCGAGAGCGGCATCCAGGTTGGGGTAAGCTCTGGCAACGCCGTACGTCTCGGCAATGCGCCTGCGCAGCTCGCCGTTGACCTCGCACACAGCGACGCTTGCCCTGCCGGTATGCTGGAAGCATCGCAGGTGACGCTCGCCGATCGAACCCACGCCGACGACGAGAACTTCAGTTTCTTGGGACATTGGGGATCTCGTGGCCGGTGCCGCTTGCCTGCTGTCGGAACTGCTGCCCTCACAGACGGTTGTCGAACCCAAAACCGAGCGGACCGAATGCCTGCTGAATCTGCTCCAGCCCGTTCTTGACCAACACGATGTCCGCTCCATGGCAGATGAATCGAGCGCCCTGCTCGAGCAACTGCCGTGTGAGCTCAGCGGAGCCGCTCGGGCATCCCCAGTGCTTCCCATGCTTTCTTGCGGCTGCCGCGATCCGACGGCGAGCATCATGGATCAGTTCGTGGTCGAACTGGCCGGGGATGCCGCTGAGAATGCTAAAATCGGCCGGTCCAAGCATGAGAATATCGACCCCCTCGACCGCGGCAATCTCGTCGACGCGGTCGAGAGCTTCCGGCGACTCGATCTGCGCGATGATAAAAGTTTCTTCGTTCGCCTCGCGGACGTACCGGTCGATCGGCATGACGCAATACGGCATGTCGGGATTGCCGCCGTCAAATCCACGCGTCCCCATCGGCGCAAACTTGGCCCAACGAACCACTTCGGTCGCTTCAGCAGCATCGTCGCAGCGGGGATACATGATCCCCTGGGCACCCGCTTCCAGCATCCGGAGCATCCGCATGAATTCCCCCTTTGCCGGACGCGCAATGATGTCGGCACAGCCAATCCGGGCGGCTCGCATCAGACTTGCCGCCGTTTCCACGCTGTACGTATGGTGCTCCATGTCCATCCAGATGCCGTCAAAACCCATCAGGCTAGTCAGTTCGAACAGCGACGGGTCGATCAGGTGGAGCACGGTGATCAGAACGGGCTCGTTCCGACTGAGTTTTGCCTTCACGCGGCTGGATCGCATATGGGGTCTGCTCCAGAGTGGATGACGCTGGCGAAACCTTTCGCTCGCCAACTTCGGGGGGGGTGGGTATTCGAAGGATGGCTGGAGATCCGTCGTGACAATGCCGGTGCCGAGCAAGCCTCGGCGACGGATGCAACGGCGAGGTGCCCGCGATTGTAATGCTTCCCCGCTCACTTCGCAATGTCCAGGATTCCACGCAAGTACGTCACACCTGACTGCCCGACCAGTTTTCCTTCAGATCACGAGGATTGCCGCGCGGCCTGGAAGCCGTTATGGTTAGAGCCTATCCCAAAACCGTCGAAGACTGGCTCATTTTGCGGAGTCTTCGGAGCAAAATGTGCCTGTCCCCTTCTCCCCGCGAGGTTTTGGGATAGGCTCTTATGGCGAAGTCCACCTGTTGCAGCACTTGAGGGACCGAACGCGAGGTAGTACTCATGCACCTGCGGACGATCGGCGTCGCCGGCTTGGGATTGCTGGGCCGCGGCATTTGCGCCTGTTTCCTGGCCCACGGCTTCCGGGTTATCGGCTACACGCGACGTGCCGAGACCCACGATGCCGCGCGCCGATACATTGCCCAGGCAATTCGGGATCTTGTCGAGCGGGCCGGTTTTCCCGAAGAACTGATCGCCCAGTGGCCCAATCGCTACGAGCCCGTGGGAGACTGGGACCAGTTTGCCGAGTGCGAGTTTGTCATCGAGAGCGTGGCGGAGGACATGGCGGCGAAACGGGAGGTCTTCGATACGCTCGAGGCGCTGGTTTCCCCGGAAATCCCCATTGCCAGCAATACATCCGCCCTGCCGATCAGCCACCTTCAGCGCGACCGGACGCACCCGGAGCGTTTTCTTGGCATGCATTGGGCCGAACCGGCGCACTGCACGCGTTTTCTCGAACTCATCCGCGGCGAACAGACGGCGGACGGGCCGTTCCATGCGGCGGCGGAACTGGCCCGCGCAATCGGCAAGGAGCCTGCTCTGGTCGAGAAGGATGTGCCGGGCTTCATCGTGAACCGGCTGGGTTATGCGATCTACCGCGAGGCATTGAACATCCTGGAGATGGGCGTCGCCGACGCCGAAACGATCGACCTTTCGTTCCGCAACGCCGCTGCCGTATGGACGAGCCTTTGCGGGCCTTTCCGGTGGATGGATATCAGCGGCGGGCCGGCCCTCTACGCCCGCGCGGTCCGAGGGGTGCTGCCGACGTTGAGTAATGCTACCGAGGTCCCCCGAGCGTTGGCGAAGTTGGCGGAGGAGGACGCCCGAGGAACCGCCAACGGCCGCGGGTTCTACCCGTACACCGAGGAGGATGCCCGGCGCTGGGAGGAGTTGCTGCGCGAGCATGCCTGGGCGACGCGAGAGCTTTTGAACAAGTTATTTCCGCTGGAACATCCATGAGACTCCTCATCGATACGCATTTGGACCTTGCCTGGAACGCCCTGTCGTGGGGCCGTGACCTGCGGCAACCGCTTGACGAAATCAACCGCTACGAGCAAGGCATGACCGACGACGACGCACGCGGCCATGCCACCACCTGCCTTCCGGAACTGCGGCGCGCCGGCGTGGCGATCTGCCTGGCGACGATCCAGGCCCGCACCAAGCCCGAGGTCCGACCGGCCGAAGGATTTCCGCGTCAGAGCCTCGACTACCGCTCCGCCGAGATCACATATGCCGTCGGCCAGGGGCAACTCGCCTACTACCGACTCCTGGAAGAGCAGGGTGAGATCCGCATGCTCCACACGGCAGACGATCTCGACCGCCACTGGGCCGAATGGCAAACCGACGACCGTTCAGGGCTGCCGGTCGGCATCATCCTGGCGATGGAAGGCGCCGATCCGATCGTTTCACCCCGGCAGGCGGATGCGTGGTTTCGAGACGGGCTCCGTTCGGTGAGCCTCGCCCATTACGGCATGAGCCGATACGCAGCCGGCACGAGCGCATCGGGCGGACTGACGCCGGCGGGCGTTCGGCTCCTCGAAGAGTTCGCGCGGCTGGGAATGATCCTCGACGTGACACACCTCGCCGACGAAGCCTTTTTCGAAGCGATCGATCGATTCTCCGGGCCGGTGATGGCAAGCCACAACAACTGCCGGGAATTGGTACCGAATCAGCGGCAGTTCTCCGATGAACAAATCCGGGGGCTCATCGGACGCGAGGCAATTGTCGGGGTTGCCATGGATGCCTGGATGCTCTACCCGGACTGGAAGATCGAGAAGGTGCCGCGCGAGGCTGTCAAGCTAGAGTCCGTCGCCGATCATATCGATCACATCTGCCAACTGGCCGGCAACTGCCGCCACGCAGCCATTGGCAGCGATCTCGATGGCGGCTACGGAACCGAGCAGACTCCCGATGGCCTGGACACGATCGCTGATTTGCAGAAGCTCGGTGGGATTCTCTCGGTCCGCGGTTACTCGGACGCCGAGATCGATGCCGTCTTTCACGGCAATTGGCTCGGCTTTTTCCTTCGCTGCCTTCCAAAGTCGAGTCGGAATCCCGCATAGCCATGAATCGCCCGTCGCTTGAGTGGACAGACATCGACCGCCGGATCTGGGAGGAGGAACTCGAGCCTTTTGTCCCCCAGACGATTTTCGACGTGCACACGCACCTCTATCTTTGGAAGAACAACACTGACCCGGAAAAAGACGGTACACCGATGGGCC
The DNA here is from genome assembly GCA_040768665.1 of Thermoguttaceae bacterium. GTDB lineage: Bacteria > Planctomycetota > Planctomycetia > Pirellulales > Thermoguttaceae > JABWBD01. Next base: position 88,214 of record JAXGMN010000022.1, on the reverse strand, counting down.
GGCAGGTCGGAGCCCGGTTTCCCAGGTCGGACTGGGCGGCGGTGGAAGCCTGCGATGCGGTCCTGCTGCCGGACCGCAGGGTGCATCGCCTCTCTTTTCCGTATCCGTTCCCGGTGGTGCGATTTCCGGTCGTCGAATCGATTTGTGCTACAGCAAACTGCGAACGACTCCATCTCGGCGGCCCTGATGCTCGTTCATCCGTCAATGAGCGAGGATGACCTGGAAAGCCAGATCGCTCGTGGTTTCTTGGGATTCAAACCCTACCGGTTCTATTCGGCGACTGGCGATCCGGTCGAGTGCCGCATCACCGACTTCCTGCCGGAGCACCAGATCGCAGTTGCCGACCGGCATGGGCTGGTCGTGATGATGCACCTATCGCGACGCAGCGGGGTCGCCGACCCGCAGAATCTCGACGATCTGATGCGGCTGAGCAACCGCTATCCGCGAGTCCAATGGATTCTTGCGCATTGCGCAAGGAGCTATTCCGATTGGCCGATCGAGAAGGCCGTCGCGGTGCTCCGTACGTTGCCCAACGTTTGGTACGATACCTCGAGCGTGTGCGACTCCGACGCGATCCAAGCCCTTCTGGAGGGCGTCGGCGTCGAACGCGTGATGTACGGCAGCGACAATCTACCGGTCGGCGCATTTCGGGGCAAGTACATTAGCTTCGGCTTCGCCTGGGCGTACCTCTCTCCGACCAATCAGTCGCTGGACTTGACACACTGCGAGCCCGGAATGACGTTCACCCTCTATGAACAACTGCGGGCGATGCGCCGTGCCGTCAGGCGAATGGGCCTCGCAGCCAAGGAGATCGAGGCTCTTTTTTTGGGAAACGCCGTTAGCGCGATCCAGTCCGTCCGCAAAAACACGGCGGGTCGCTGAAATCTTCACGGCGAGGCCAAGCCAGGCCGCCGCGGATGGGATGAATGGGGTGCGGCATGCCGGGAACAACAACTCGTGCTAATTCGGGCCATGGCACCCGTCCTACCCCTCACGTCCCGCCCCATTGACAATTGAGCATGGCACCCGGGATCCCCTCCCGAATTATGACGCAAGCCCCCCCTGCCTCTTCTCCCTCGGGACCGGCGATGCTATGGGTCGCCTCCCTCTCAGAGCCGCTCCCGGGCCATGTTGCGAAGGGCGAAAATCGGAGGTACGATAGGGAAATGGCAAGAAACTCTGCGACCGCCAGCCGCCGAACCAAGCCACACGGGCCCCACCTGACGGCTCGACAGCACGCCGCGCGCGAAGCGCAGATCTTGCGGCTGCGCAAGCAAGGCTGCTCCACCGAGGAGGTTGTCGAAAAAACGGGGTTTCGCCGTTCTTACGTTGCCCATGTAGTCACCAAGCTCCTCCGGGCGGGCAAAATTCGTCGCCGACGCACTGGAACCGGCAACCTGACGGCTCGACAGCACGCCGCGCGCGAAGCGCAGATCATGCGGCTGCGCAAGCAAGGTCGCTCCAACGAGGAGATTGTCGAAGAAACGGGATTCTCCCCCTCTTACGTTTCCCGTGTAGTCGCCAAGCTCCTCCAGGCAGGCAAAATCAAACGCCGCTCCCCCGCACTGACCCCTAGCACGTGGCGCGATCTTGACGATGAGCGTGTGCAAACTCTCATCCAGATGATCAAGCAGCGCGCGACGCTTCGAGAGATCGGCGATGCCCTGGGCTGTAGCCACGAACGGGTGCGGCAGGTGATGTGCATCCTGCGGGAGGAATATGGGGAGAAGATATTCGCGCCCGAAAAGCCTTCCTGGACCACGGGGGAGGCAGCCAAGCTGCTTGGCACGTATGGCTCTCGGGTCACCGCCCTGTGCCGCAAGGGCCATGTACCTGCCACACGCCGCGGCAGCGGGCCCGCTGCCAGATATCTCCTCGATCGCAAGGGACTGGAGGTCCTGCGAGCTCGCCTCAAGCAGGCAGAGGACCGGTAAGCGGACGGGACTCGAAAAGCAAGAGCGGGAGATCCAGACTCTGCGTGCCAGAGTGGCACAACCGTAACCGTTCACGGGGCTGCCGGGGACTGGTCCATTTTTCGGCCTGTTGGCGCGGTCTCGCCACAGAGCACCTCGCCGAATCGGGCGGGCTGTTGGGCGAGCAATGCGGCCGCCAAGGGCGAGGGAGCACCTTCGCCTTCGCTGGCGTGGTAGTGCCGATACACGGCTGCCAGAAGATCGTCCTCCGTGGCCAATGCCACGGCGATTCGCCGGTGGAACAGCAGACGCAGACGGGCAAGCCGCCGGGCATCGGGGGCGGTGCTCAAAGCGATCTTCAGTTCATTTCCATCAAGGGAAAGAGGGAGAAACCTCTTCTGCCAGGCAATCGCCTGGGGGATCTGCCGCAGCAGTGAATCCGGCACACGAACCTCTTCGAGGTCGAGGAATTCGCAGCCAAGCTGCACGGCCTCTTTGCGGCAGGCATCCTCTTGAACCTGGTCCCGGATATCGTCCAGCCAGGCCATGGGGCCGGCGGGCGTCGGAAAAAAACCGACCTGAAAAGCCCGCTCGCTGCCGCCCACGCGGGTGCGATATCTGCCCGACACATCGGCCAGCAGCCGCAGCCGCGCGAGAATGGGAAACAGGAATCGCAAGGGCAGGCTGTCGCGGGCGTAGTTTGCGCATTGAACGCGATAAGCCACTTCCACGCGGCCTTCGTGCGGGAGCACGAGCAGACGCGAAGCGCGGGCGTGCACTGCCTCGGCGATCAGCAACTCCACCAGGTGAGCAATGATGGGACTGCCGCCGTCGATGGGCTCGCAGGTGATCGTCTGCCGTTCGAACCTTGCCAGCCAATCATCGGTGAGGCCCGGCTCGACGACCATTTCAGGATCCTGCAGCAACGAGGCAAGCTTGTCCGACACCTCGCCGGATTGCTCTCCCAGGAGCTTCAGCAGCGCACCATGCGACTGCACGGAGGGAAAGGACCGAATGATCCAGGCGTAGAGGAAATTGATCCACGCATCGCGGGCCGGGGCGGGATTGACCGACACGAGCTTTCGCTCCGAAAGCTCTCCGCACGCGAGATACATCGCATAGCTCATCGCAAGGCGCCGTGCGGCGGCACTTCGGGCCAGCAACCCTTCCAACTGCGAAATGGCCGACTCCCTGAGCGCCCATACCTTGTCTTCCAGGTGGCGCTGGTAGGTGGCCGGCAGTTGATCAATCACTTCGGAGTGCGGAAGAACCGGCTCCAGATCGCCGGTGGCATCCTCTTTTCGACATAGCGCCCCAGACCGTCTGATCTCATCGAACATTTCCAGCATGGGGTTGCGGTAGACCATGCGGAGATACTCGATAAACGGCTTGCTGAGGGGACTCGTCGCAATGCTGCCGAGTTGCGGCAGGTTGGCAAGGCGTATCTGCGAGTCGGAGACCGGCTGGGCCAACTCCAAAAGGATCACGTTGGACGACTCGATCTTCGGCGGCCCGTAGTATTCATGAATCGCCGCCAGGATTGCGTCCGGCGCCGCCATGGCCGCCGCCAAAGGACGGTTCACCACCAGCCGCAAGCGATCGAGCGCTTCAGCGTTCTGAGGTTCGCTCATCGCGACGACGAGGATATCGCCGTCGAGCGTCACCGGCACGACCTCGTGTTCGCGAACGATCTTCTCGGGCAGCAGTCCGAGGATGCTTTTTGGAATCGCGACACTCTCAAGATCGATGAATTCGAAACCGATTTGTGCCGCCTTGGCCCGAAAAACCTCGGCCCGCGATGTGTCCTGCGGAATGCTCAGCACGGCGGCAACGCCATACCGGGTGGTTCGAAAGGCCGCACCGATCTGCCGTTCTTTCTTTCCGGTTTGGATCTTGATATTGCCGGACAGGTTCGTCATCGTCATGAGCGACACAATGACGGGATAGAAGAGTTCGGCGGCCAGGTCGTCTCGGACGCGCGGCATCTCCCGCACCTGAAAGACCACATTCATCTGCCCCTTGACAGGTAGAACCAGCACCTTAGAGGCACCCAACTGGAACGCCTCGCTGAGAACGGCCTGCACCGTTCGGGCCACGTCGGGGTGGTCCGGCGCCATCACGTCGGCGCCGTTTGACGGTTTGACAATACCTGCGACAGACATCCGATCACCTCCCGCGTCGAGCCCGGCTCGTGCTTGGGTCGTTCTTGCCCGCCGGCCCAGGAGCCCCGTCGGATCGTCGGAGATCCATGTCTATTCTTGCGAAAGACGCATCCCGGGCAAGCAGAATCTGCCAGCCTTTGCCGGGAGATCGCGACAGAAAGGCGAGGGGAGGCTATCTCGCTTCCAGTTCTTCCCAGCGTGCGTACGCCGCGGCGAGTTCCTGCTCGAGCATCCGGGTCTGCTCGTTGGTGCGAACGATCACTTCGCGATCTTGCTGGTAGAACGTCGGGGCAGCCATTTCCTCGTGAAGTTGCCCCAGACGGGTTTCGAGGTCTTCGATTCGCGCCGGCAGGGCCTCGAGCTCCTTTTGTTCCGCGTATTTGAGCTTCGCCGTTCGCTTCGGCATCTCCGAGGACGTCTTGACGTCAGAGCCTTCAGAACCGTTGGGGACTGGCGCGTTTTGCGGAGTCTTCGGAGCAAAATGTGCCTGTCCCCTTCTCCTGGCGAGGTTTTGGGATAGATTCTCAGACGTGTCCGCGCCCTCGTGCTTCCGCTGACGAAGCCAGTCGTCGTAGCCGCCGGCATATTCTTTTACCTCGGCTGCGCCCTCGAAGACGAGCGTGCCGGTGACGACATTGTTCAGAAACTCGCGGTCGTGGCTCACCAAGAGCAACGTACCGGAATACTCCATGAGCTTGTCTTCGAGCAGCTCCAGCGTCTCGATATCCAGATCGTTCGTCGGCTCGTCCATGACGAGAAGATTGGACGGACGGGCGAAGAGCCGGGCCAAGAGCAGCCGGTTCCGTTCTCCGCCGGAGAGATATTTCACCGGTCCCCGCGCCTGCTCGGGCGTGAAGAGGAAATCCTGAAGGTAGCCCAGGATGTGTCGCTTCTGGCCGTCGAGGACCACCCACTGGCTTCCCTGCCCGACGTTGTCGACCACGGAAGCCTCTTCATCCAGTTGCGCGTGAAGCTGGTCGAAATAGGCCACCTCGAGGCGCGTGCCGTGGCGGATGGAGCCTTCGCTGGGCGTCAGTTCGCCCAGCAGGATCCGCAGGAGCGTTGTCTTGCCCGACCCGTTCGGGCCGATGATTCCCACGCGATCTCCGCGCATGATGAGCGTCGAGAAGTCCCGAATGACTTGCCGCCTGCCGAAGTGGTGATGAATCGCCTTGGCCTCGATGACGAGCCTCCCCGATTTCTCGGCTTCCTGCAACTGGATTCGAGCGACCCCCTGCCGCTCGCGGCGGACAGCTCGCTCCAAACGCATTTGTTTCAGCTCGCGGACCCGTCCTTCATTGCGCGTTCTTCGGGCCCGAATGCCCTGGCGGATCCAGGCTTCCTCCTGGGCGAGCCGCTTGTCGAAGAGGGTGTTCTGCCGTGTCTCCGCCTCCAGCGCGGCCTCTTTCCGCTCCAGGAAGGTTTCGTAGTCGCAATTCCAACTCGTGAGCCGTCCCCGGTCGAGCTCGGCGATCCGTGTGGCAAGACTCCTCAAGAAGACGCGGTCGTGAGTAACAAACAACAGCGTGCAGCCTTCCTTGAGCAAAAACTCTTCGAGCCAGCGGATGCTATCGATATCCAGGTGGTTGGTCGGCTCGTCCAACAGCAGGACATCGGGCCGGGCGACCAGCGCGGCGGCAAGAAGCACTCTCCGCTTCATCCCTGCCGAGAGCACGCCGACCTCGGACTCCGGGTCGAGCCCCATTCGTGTGAGGGCTTGTTCGACTTCCTGATGGACCTGCCAGGCCCCCGCGGCATCCAGTGCCCGTTGCAGGTCGTCCAACCGGCGCTGCCAACTGCGGTCTCCTGCAGCGACCTGGTGGCTGGCGTGGTGAAAATCCGTCAGCAGCCGGCCACGCTCGCCCAGACCGGATGCGACCGCGTCAAAAACGTTTCCGGCGAGCCTCTGCGGGACCTGCTGGGTGAGCAGCGCCGTCTTGGCGCCCTGCACGCGGACAACCTCACCTCCGTCCGGTTCGATCTCGCCCTGGATCAACCGCAGCAGCGTCGACTTGCCTTCGCCGTTACGCCCCAACAGCGCCACGCGCTCGCCCGGATCCATCTGAAAACTTACGCCATCCAGCACGGCGGGACCGCGAAAGCGAATGGATACGTCCTGCAAAGAGACCAGCGGCACACATCACCTCGAACTGCGGTAGGACAATCCTCCCATTGTACCGTTCCCCGGCGCCGCCCAGTAGGATGTTGGAAGGACCGTAACTCCCCCTAGTGCTGAAAAGGGGGGCAGGCGCCGCAACAGCTTGTATCGGATTGTGCTGCAAGTCGCCACGCGCGGCGGAACCAGTTCCCTTTTTCAGCAGCTTCCCGAGGATACGCCATGCGACAATTCCTGCTCACACTGCTCGTCTTGCACCCCGCCGGTCTGCTCCAGGCCGAAACCCTCCGCGTGCCGATTTCCCGTGACACCTGGTTTTCGGCCGTGTCGCGCGAGGCCGACTGCAACCTGGGTGGGGCCAGTCAACTCAAGCTGAAATCCATTCAGGAGATGTCGCTGGTCGACTTCGACCCCTCGCCGCTGAAAGGCCGCGTGATCGAGCAAGCGACCTTGCACCTCCGCGTGCGCGGGAAGGAGATCTTGCATCGCGTTACCGGAAGCAGTTTTTCGGCCGAGTGGGTGGAAGGTACTTCGCCCCGCTACGAGCCGCAGCAAGGGAGTTCCACGTTCAACCACCGCCGCCATCCCGATGTCCCGTGGGCACACCCCGGCAGCGATCTGACGGCCGTGATCTTCGGCCAAGGCGGGAGCATCTGGCAGATGGCCGACGCGTCTCCGCCGGAGTCGCAGGGCTGGCAGCAAGTTCCGATCGATCCGAGGGTGCTCGCGGCTCGCGTGGCGGGGATCAGCTACGGAGTGTTTCTGTTCGACGACACCGGGACGCAGTGGACCCGCAAGGGTGAAGAGTTCGAGCTTCATCTCTTTCCGAACCGATTCGTTTACAGCCGCGAGGCAGGCGAGGCGAACGCCCCGTACCTGACGGTGGAGTTGGGGCAAATCGATTCGCAGCCGCCGCAAGCGCCGTCGGGCCTTGCGGCCGATGCGAGCGATCTGCCTGCCGGCGAGGCGATGCTCCGCTGGAAGACTCCGGAGGACGTCGGCCCCGCCGGTACCCTTGGATTCATCGTGGAAGTGGATGAGCGGCCGGTGCCGCGGTATCTCATTCCGCCCGCCGCGAGGCAGTCGGAAATGGTGGTCATGCACTTGCGGGATATGGGGTTAACGGCCGGAGCCGAAGCCCGGGTGCGCGTCCGTGCCGTCGACGCCGTGGGCAACTCCGGGCCGCCTTCGGAACATGCCATTCAGGTTTCCTCACTCGCGGCCGACGCGCAGTTCGGGGAGACGCCCAAAGGGTTTTCCGGCGAACCCCCGCTGCCGCGAATCGGCGGGGCGGGGGTGGCAGTCGTCGACCCGCTGGACAAGGTGCATCCGGTCACCGGTGCAACGCTGCCGGCGCAGCCGTCGAAGTATCTCCGCGCAAATCATCTTTGGTCGGCCGGCGAGAAACGGATCCGGCTGGCGGCCGCGCGAAACGAGTTCGTGGCGATGCAGATTCTCGTCGAAGGCGAATTGCAGGACGCGCACGTTTCTCTCGATTTCAAGGAGGCCGGAACCGACTTTCCGGTTGAGTTCTCGCGATTTTGCTGCGTGCCGTCCAAACAGGGTCCCTTGCCGGATCCGCTCGTCCCGCTCGTCCAGCCGTTCACGGTGCCGGAACGGCGAGACGCCGCCCAAGGGCACAAGCGAGGCAGCCTGTATTGCGAAATCTATGTTCCTCGCGAAACGCCACCCGGGCCGCATCGCGGACGCTTGCAGATTCGGCAAGGCAGCGACCGTCTGTCGCTGGACGTTCTGTTGCACGTCTGGGACTTCACCCTGCCGGACTTTCTCAGCTTTCTCCCCGAGATGAACTGCTACGGTTTGCCCGCCGGTGAAGGGGACTACTACCGGCTTGCCCACCGACACCGCACGGTGCTCAACCGATTGGCCTATTCGCATCGCGGGACGGTGGCCGAAGGTTGCGCACCGCGGTGGGACGGCCGCGCGTTCGACTGGTCGGATTGGGACAAGCGATTCGGTCCTTACCTGGACGGTTCGGCTTTCGCGGACCTGCCTCGCAGCGGCGTACCTGTGGAGTGTTTCTATCTGCCGCTGCACGAAAACTGGCCCGTGCCGATGGAAGGGAACTACAACGGCAACTACTGGGCCGACCGCGCGTTTCCGATGAGCTATCGCGACGCCTTTGTGGAAGCCTGCCGCCAGATGGCCGAGCATTTCGAACGCCGGGGATGGCACGAGCCGATCTTCCAGTTCTATCTGAACAACAAGAATCAGTACAAGGAGCGGGGGTGGTCGCGAGCGTCGTCTCCCTGGCTGCTGGACGAGCCGGCCAATTTCCAGGACTTCTGGGCCTTGCGCTATTTCGGCGAGCTGTTTCACGAGGGAGTCGATCGGGCGCTCACGTCCGCCGCGAAGGCAAAGCTCTTGTACCGCTGCGACATTTCCCGGCCTCAATGGCAACGCGATTCGCTGGACGGCGTGCTCGATTACAATGTCGTGGGCGGGGGCGCTTTTCGGCAGTATCGGCGGATGGTCCTCGACCGCAAAGAGGCGTTCGGGCAGATCGTCGTCAACTATGGCACGACCAACGGCATCGAAGAGAGCAACGTGCAGCCGGTCGGCTGGTGCATCGATTCGTGGACGCTGGGAAGCGACGGCGTGGTTCCCTGGCAAACGATCGGCCGCGACGCTTCGTGGAGCGAGGCCGACCAGCTCTCGCTCTTCTATCCCGGCGAACCGGCTGGGCAGCGCGGGCCCGTTCCCTCGGTCCGTCTGAAGGCGTATTGCCGCGGACAGCAGGATGTCGAATACCTGACGCTACTTGCGCGGCTGCGGGGCGAGCCTCGCTGGATGCTTGGCGAGTCGGTCCGCCGCGAACTGAAACTCGCCGCCGAATACCGCGGCACCGGATTCGCCGACAGCGAGGATGCGGGCGTGGTGCACTACCGCGACCTGCTGCCCCAGGACCTCTGGGCCCTGCGGATCCGCGTTGCCAGGGCGATTTCCGAGCGCCACCCCGCTCCCGAGCGGCGTGTGGTTGTTTTCCGGACTCCCAGGCGCAGTCACGGAAGCACCCCGGCCTCGCCTCCCGAAAGATGAGGCGGAGGATGCATCAAATACTTGCATCCCCGCCGGCGATCTGGTATGTAGGGAATTAGTCACCTTGCGGTGACGGATTCCTGCCCCCTTTGTCCCGCCTGTAGCCCGAACCTGCCCGAGCAGGTTCCCGCCGTTTTTCCGCGGAGGCTCTTGCCTATGGCCCGCCCCCGAATCGACCGTTGCACGTGGTCGGACATGGATGACGACTGTACCGATCGTTCCTGCTTTGGTTCCGACGGACCGCAGCGGCTGAAGGACAAGGAGCTTCGCATGTGGGTCACCTATCCCGACGAAAAGAAGCACGCCCACGGGCGCAAGAAGAAGCCGCATCACGATCGTTCCAAGAATCGGAAGCTCTGGGCCGTCGTAGTCATCGAATCGCTTGAACGCCGTGACCGGTTCACCTACGAGGTCCGGCTCCGCAGGGTTTTCAAGGAAGGCGAACGTTTTATCCGCGTGCAGGTAACCAACGATCCAGCCGATCAGTCGGATGAAGCGGCGGTCTTCGGCTTTGTCGAGCCTGCCCAGCGGAAGCTCGACTCTTTGGAGCAGTATCTCTGCATGGCGGCTGCCAAACGGGTTTACGAAGCGATCGCCGAGACCTGGCCGGAGGAGGAGCGAACGCTTGCGCCGCTCACATCGGACTGTCAGGCGGCTGCTCTTTGAGCCACTTCGTCAGGAACCGCAGGCCGCTCTCGATGTGCGCCTCGTGGCCGCAGTCTTGAAGGTCCATCTCGATCCGGTCGGCGATCCCAAGCTTCCGATAGTGTTCTTGCGCCGCTTCGAATTCTTCGACGACCATAGGCCACCAGGCGATGCGGTCCTGCTTTCCGGTCTGGATCAGCAACGGCCGCGGGCAGATAAGGCTGGCGACGTCGGAGTCGGTAAATGCCGTGAGCCAACCGTCGAAGAAAGCGTGGTCTTCCTTCGTTTCCAGAAAACAACTGTAGCGAGGATCGGGCAGAACCATCTTGTTGCGGCGGTGGTTGTACCAGCCGGCAACCACCGCGGCCTTGATCCGCGGCTCCAGGGGAGTCCAGAACATGGTGGCCAGGCCGCCGAGTGAAAGCCCCCACATTCCCACCCGATCGCCATCGATCCGGGGATCGGCGAGCAGTTCGTCGAGCAGCCGCTGCGTCCGGACCAGTTCAATCCCGGGCAGGCTCGTGTCGGCCAGCCGACAGAGCCGCTCGATCCGGTTTCTCCGTTCGACCGAACGGAGGTTCATCGGGGCGAGGACCGCAAATCCGGCGTCGACCAGCTCGCGTGCAAAACTATGGTAGGCGCCGCCCGCGTCCATCACGCCAAAGGTCCGTTCGGGGAAGCTGCCGATGCCATGCTGGGCGATGACCAGGGGCACGGGTTTCTGCGGCGATGCTCCCTCGGGCACGACCAAGACGCCCTCGGCGGCCAGTCCGCTGAGAGGGATCTTGATCCATTGGGCCTTGAGATCCACCAGCGGAGCATGCGGCGTGCGCTCGACTTCGCCGCTCTTGGTCAGCTTCGGGGGCTTGATCACGCCGCGCCACCCGGCGCGGTTTGCCTCGACACTCTTGAGAAACGCTTCGGTGCTCGAATAGTCGCGTTCCCAAAGGCCGGCCGCCCGCTCGGGGTATTTCTCGACCAGGTAGTCGCGAAACCACGATTCCAGTTGGGCTGCGTAGGCGCCGTTGCGGTCTTCTTCAAACTGCTTCAAGTCGAGGTCTTCAGCGGTTGCCGGCATTGAAGCAAAAAGTCCGAATCCCAGTCCGCAGATACACACGAGAACCAATTCACGGGCATTCATGGAAACCTCCTGAACGTTTACCGGGAGTGCATTTTCACGGCGAGCCGCGCGATTCGGTCTCCGAGCCGGTGCGCGGCGTCGATCTCGTCGGGGCCGACTCCCGGATCGAGCGGGCCGGTCATAGCCGCAGCGCCGATCTCCGCCCAAATGTCGTCTCCGTCCTCATCGCCGTAAAGCGGCCCCGCCACGACCATGCGGTTGTTGATCATGAACAGCAACAGCGAGACCAGCACATGCTCCTTGCCGCCGGCCTGGCCGCCGCCGGTGGCAAACGCACCTCCAACCTTGTCGGTAAAGTCGATCTTCATCTTCCACGACCAATCGTCGAGGACCGTCTTCATGGTTCCGGGAATGTTCGCATAGTAGGTCGGCGCACCGAGGATGATTCCCCGGGCCGACTCGAGATCCTCTTTGGTCACCTCGTCGACCCTCTTGAGGATCACTGCGACGCCGCGCACGCGCCCCGCCGCCTCGGCAACGGCACGGGCCATCTGCTCCGTGTTCCCACGGAGAGACGCGTAGGCCACGAGGACCTTTGCGCCTCGATTCGATTCGGGTGGCGATGGTTCTGCGGCGGAAACCACTGGCGGCAAGCACGTAGTTCCCAAGAGTATTGAGAGAAGCAACTTCGGCAAGGGACGGTGAACAGGTCGCATGGTGTTTCTCCCTTCGCGGTCTGGCAATCCCCAATCAGGATGCCGTGCTCCGGCGCACGGGTCAAGCCCGCGGCCGCAACCGCCTCTCCCCCTTGGTCGTTGGCGTCTAAGGCCCACCGCCCAACAAAAAAGGGCTTGCGGCCAATTTCCGCAAGTCCCTTTTGTATAAGAAGATGCGAGAGAGGAGACTCGAACTCCTACCCCTTTCGGGACTGGATCCTAAGTCCAGCGCGTCTGCCAATTCCGCCACTCTCGCATTGCATTGCGCCCCAATAGTCTTCGTGCTTTCCCCAGTGCTGTCAAGGGCTCGCTAAGCGTCGAAAAATCACTCAAACCGCAGCCCTGCGCCGGCAGCCGGTTCGCCAGACCGCGGCGAATCATGTCCTTTCAGTCGGCCTGAAATAATGGAATAATTCAAACGGTGAGCAGCGCAGCCAGCCCGGCCTTCGAGAACGATCAAGACAGATGACAGACAGCTCCTTCGACGATCTGGTTATCCTCCTGCCGTGCTACAGCATTGAGGACCTGCCGCTGGAATGGTCGCCGGACGACGCGCACGAACTCCTGTCGGTCTGGTCGGCAGGTTACCACCCGGCGGCACTGGCCACTACCGGTCGGGTCCCGCGATGGGTCCGCGCTAGTGATCCACCAACGGATTTTTCCGGAAAGGTTATTTTGCTGCCGCGCTGCTGCGAGTCGCGCGTTCCCGCCGATTGGCTGACTCAGGCAAACGATTCAGGAGCTCGTGTTATTCGCGACCGGACAGACCGTGCCGAGATGATCGCCGCGATCCTCGCCCACGTGGACGCGGATTTGGCAAAACTCGACCCGGACCTGGTCGGCGATTTCCTCGCAATGGGCTTCTGCCACCTTCAGGTCGAACTGCTCACCCGGCAGCTCCGCTACATGAGCAATCTCGACACGGATCGATTCGAGCGAGAAACGGTCGCCGGGGCCAAGAAAGCGATGGAGGGGGACCATCAGGGAGCCCACGACCATATCCAGAGCGGCTTCGATCTGCTGACCGAGTCACGAGAGTACTATTACCCGGTCGAGGCTCACTTGCTCGACTGGACGCTGGTGGCGCCAACCACGTTCGGCGAGTCGTTGCGTACAGAACTGGCGACCGGTGCTTCGATGAACCTGATCCTGTCGGCGGAGACGCTCGAGCAAATGGCTGGCGATGAACCGGGGACGCTTGCCCTGCTGAAGTCCGCCCTGGAACAAGGCACCGCCGGGATCGCGGGCGGCGAGTTCCGCGAGATGGAACTTCCGCTGATCACGGTGGAAGGGATTCTGCGGCAAATCCAGCGGGGGCTGGCAATTTACGAGCGTCATCTTGGCCGGCGACCCGCGATCTACGCCCGTCGGCGCTTCGGCCTCAGTCCGGCATTACCGGCAATTCTACGAGGCCTCGGATTCGTCGGAGCGGCGCATTTCACGCTGGACGACGGCCGGTTTCCTTCGGGCAACCAGAGCAAGATCCGGTGGGAAGGAACGGATGCGACCGTGATCGAGTCGCTTGCGCGTCTGCCGATCGATGCCTCGCGGCCGGAAAGTTTCTTCAAACTTCCCGAGACGCTGGGCGGCACCATGGATCTCGACCATACTGCCACGGCGGTCTTCGCCCACTGGCCGGGCCGCGCGAGCATCTGGTACCACGACCTGCGACGAATGGGAGCCTATTCGCCGTCACTGGGGCGATTCGAATCAGTCACCGACTATTTCGAAAAGACCCAGAACGCGGGCCAGAACAAGAGGTACTCGGCCGACGACTACCGATCACCCTATCTTCGGCAAGCGGTGGCGGCCGGCGAACCCGATCCGATCTCCCGATGGATGCGATACTATCGTCGAATGGTTGCGGCCGAGACCATGAAGACCCTGGCGGCCTTGAAAGGCATGGTCGGCGGCCGGGCACGTCCGGATGCCGAAAGCCGGGACCTGCTCGATGCAATCGACGACGCATTGGCCGACCCTGCGGAGTCGAACCCTTCGATCGACGATCGCATCGCTACCAGCTTGAAAGAAGCGGCACAGCAATTCGCCAGTGCTTTGGGGGGCTCGGAGAACGGTGGAGTGACGAGCTATCTGGTGCTCAACCCGCATAGTTTCCCCCGCCGGATGTACGTCGATGTTCCGGCGCTGGAGCGATTGCCCGCGGCGCAAGGGCCTGTCTGGCGAGCAGGTGTGGACCAGGGCGTGCAACAGGCAATTGTCGACGTGCCGGCAATGGGTTTCGCCCGTATTGCTGCCGGAGGAAACGGCACGCCGCCGCCCCCCAAGCCAGTGCGGAGACTGTTCCGAAAGGCAGCGAAACCGGAACCGCCGTTGGCCGAGCCCTATGTGCTTCGGAACGAATACTTCCAGGCGACGATCGATCCTGCAACGGGGGCAATTCGGGCGATCGACGACTATGTCACGCGCGGCAACCGGATCGGTCAGCAGTTGGCCCTTCGCCGACTTCGCAAAGACTCGCACCCGGAGAGCTGGGAAGAAGAAGGTCCCGAGCAGGACTATTCGGTGATGGCCGCCGACGAGATTTCAGTCGACGCTGGGCTTCTCACGGGACGGATCGTCAGTCGTGGCAGGCTTCTGGACCGGGATGGTCAGCGTCTAGCCGGGTTTCGGCAGACCGTGACCGCACGCCGCGGCAGCCGGGTGTTGGAAATTGAGGTGGAACTGGATCTCCAACAGGCCCCCGACACCGATCCGTGGGTGTCGTACTACGCCGCTCGTTTCGCGTGGGGGGATGCCACGGCGGACGTTTATCGCTGTGCCGGCATGCTTGCACAGCGGACCGAAGCGGTGCTGCTGGAATCGCCGCTGTTCGTCGAGATCCGCTCGGAGAAAACACAGACGACACTGTTGACCGGCGGACTCCCCTACCATCGCCGGTTTGGCCTGCGGAAGCTCGACACGCTGCTCGTGGTGCGTGGCGAGTCGGCCCGGGTGTTCCGCTTCGGGATCGGAATCGATCTGCCCCACCCCGTGTCTGCGGCAATGGAATTTCTTGCGCCGCAGTGCGTAGTCGAGGGGAAGATGCCCGCCACGCCCTCGTCCGGATGGCTTTTCCACGTCGACGCAAAGAATGTCGTAGCGACCGATTGGGAGCCGCTCTCCGCAGACGGTCAACTGGTGGGCTTTCGCGCCCGCCTACTGGAAACGGAGGGGCGGGCAGGGCGTGTCGGTCTGCGTTCGTTTCGGCCCGTCGAGTCGGCCAGAAGAGTGGATTTCACCGGGCGCGAACTGACCGCGTTGTCGGCCGATGGAGACTTGGTCACAATGAATGCCAAAGCCCACGAGTGGATCCAGGTCGAAGTCCGGTTTCGGGGTTGAGTTTTTCTGATGATCATCACCATCGACGGGCCGGCAGGAGCCGGAAAAAGCACGATCGCCCGTCTGCTTGCGCGGCGGCTGGGATTTCGCTTCCTCGATACCGGGGCAATGTATCGGGCGGTAGCACTGGCCGGGATGCGCAGCGCGGTCGACTGGCATCAGCCGGAACAATTGGCGGAACTTGCCCGGCGGCTCAACCTCTCGCTGGCAGACAGCCGCGTGGTTCTCAACGGAGAGGACGTGACCGATGCGATTCGCTCGTCAGAAGTCACTGCGGTTACCCGATTTGCGGCCGATAACCCCCAGATCCGGGAGCATCTGATCGCATTGCAGCGCACAGTGGCTGCCAGCGGCGACGTCGTCACGGAAGGACGCGACCAGGGCACAGTGGCTTTCCCCAATGCAGAGTGCAAGATTTTTTTGACGGCCTCTGCCGAGGAGCGTTCTCGCCGCCGGCTTGCCGATCTCCGAGCACAGGGCGAGCCGAAGGCTGCCGAAGAAGTTCTGGCGGAGATCAACCGCCGCGACGAGCAGGATCGGACTCGGCCGGTCGGCGCTCTCCGGGCGGCCGTCGATGCAGTGGAGATATCGACCGACGGGCTGAGCCTGGAAGAAGTGGTGGAAAGGGTACTTCAGGTTGTCGAGCAGAGGAGGAGCCAGCAGGCGTAGCCGCATGTCTTCCCAAGAGTCCTTAGCTGTCGAGTCGGCACGTTTGTCGGCAAGATCCCGTTCGTCCCAGGCTGAAGGCCCCGATTCCACGCTTTCGCGACGGCTGTGGTACGATTCGGCAAGAGGGGTCGTGAGGCTTGCGTTTACGATCGCGTTTCGCGTTCGCTACACCGGCGTTAAGAATGTTCCCAACGAGGGCGCGGCGCTCGTGGTCTCAAACCACCAGAGCCATCTCGATCCTCCATTGGTCGGCGCCGGCTGCCCGCGGAGGATGAACTTTCTTGCCCGAGACACCCTTTTTCACTTCGGGCCTTTTGGCCGACTGATCGGGTCGCTCAATGCCATTCCTCTGGACCGCGAAGGGGGTGGCATGGCTGGTATGAAGGAGACGCTACGGCGGCTGAAACGGGGCGAACTGGTACTGGTTTTTCCGGAGGGAACCCGCTCGCGGGACGGCGAAATTGCGCCATTCCGACCCGGAATTGCGGCGCTGGCGGTTCGGGCAAAGGCGGCAATCGTGCCGGTCACGATCGAGGGGGCATTTCGGGCCTGGCCGCGGACCCAAGCTTTGCCCCTGCCACGAACGATTCACGTCCACTACAGCCCCCCGATTGTGCCGGAACAGGTTCGCGGTTACCGAGAGGCGGATCTGGTTCATGAGGTGTACTCCCGGATCCGAATGGGGCAGGACGTGATCCGTGGCCGGCCCGTCTTTGCCCTAAGCCGAACGGTGCCAAGGTGGCCTAATGAAAAAGGGGCCTAACACCGCAAATAATGGTGGGTGAAAGGAACCGAGGATACGAGGTCTTGCGGAACAAGTCCCCATTATTCATCATCTCAGTACAAAGGGATCTTTTCCCCAGCGGTGGCCCCCTGCAATTGTGACCGCTGGAAGGGTTTGCTATATTTAGGGTTTCTCGCGATCCCTCGGAAGTCTTCTACGGCGAAGATGGGGAAAAGCGGGGCGGACACTTCAACCATCTGGGGGACGCGCACCGTCTAAACGGCTACCGCCAATCGAGCGGTTTCAAAAGCCTGCGCCGCCTCCATCACACGTTTCGAGAAACACTCTGTTATGGTCAATCGCATCCTGATTCGAGGGCTGGACGTCAGCGAAGACGAATTCGAACACGAACTGAATGCCGCACTTGAGGGTACGGCGCCGGAAGACATTGACTGGGGTGGCGAGGAGATTTCCGTCAACCAGATTGTCGAAGGCCGCGTGCTGCGAATCGAAGGCGACTTTGTCCTGGTGGACGTCGGATACAAGAGCGAAGGAATGATCCTTCGCAACGAATGGGAGGAGGAGGAGCCGCCGCCTCAGCCCGGGCAAAAGATCAAGGTGCTGATCGAGGACATCGAAGACGTCTTCGGCCAGGTCGACGAAAGCCGCGGGATGATCGCGCTGAGCAAGCGCAAGGCCGAGAAGATCGAAGCCTGGATGAAGGTCATGGAGACCGTTCATGAGAACGACGTCGTCACCGGCATCGTTACGCGCAAGATCAAGGGCGGCCTGCTCGTCGACATCGGGGTCAATGTCTTCCTGCCGGCCAGCCAGGTCGACATCCGCCGGCCGTCGGACATTGGAGATTATATCGGCCGGACCATCCAGTGCATCGTGCTGAAGATCGACGAGGCCAGGCGCAATATCGTCGTCAGCCGTCGTGCCCTGATCGAGGCCGAGCGGGCCGAGAAGAAGGCTCAACTGCTCAGCCAACTCGAAGTGGGCCAGCGCCGCAAGGGCGTGGTGAAGAACATCGCCGAGTTCGGCGCGTTTGTCGACCTTGGCGGTATTGACGGGCTGTTGCACATTACCGACATGAGCTGGGGCCGCATCAGCCACCCGACTGAAATGGTCGCGATCGACCAGGAAATCGAAGTCCAGATTCTCCACATCGACTACGAGAAAGAGAAGATCGCCCTGGGCTTGAAGCAGAAATCGGCCAGCCCCTGGGAGAACGTGGAGGAGAAGTACCCGGTCGGCAGTCGCATCCGCGGAACCGTGGTCAACGTGATGAGCTACGGCGCCTTCGTGAAGCTGGAAGAGGGGATCGAAGGACTGGTCCACATCAGCGAGATGTCGTGGACCAAGCGGATCAGCCATCCGAGCGAATTGGTGCAGATCGACGACGAGATCGAAGTCGTCGTGCTCGGCATCAACAAGGAGAAACAGGAGATTTCGCTCGGCATGAAGCAGACCCAGGAAAACCCCTGGGACCAGGTGGCCGCGAAGTATCCGCCGGGTTCGGCCGTCGAAGGTACCGTTCGCAATCTGACGAATTACGGCGCTTTCATCGAAATCGAGGAAGGGATCGACGGTCTGCTGCACGTGAGCGACATGTCGTGGACTCGCAAGATCAGCCATCCCAACGAGATGGTTGAAAAGGGCCAGCGGATCGAGTGCCGGGTGTTGTCGGTCGACCAGGACCGACGCCGTATTGCGCTGGGCCTGAAGCAGCTCGCGGAAGATCCCTGGGCCCATGACATCCCCGGCAAGTACGAGCCCGGCCAGATCGTTCGCGGCACGGTCACGAAGATCACCAATTTCGGCGTGTTCGTCGGCCTGGAGAACGGGCTGGAAGGTCTGCTGCACATCTCCGAACTGGCGGACCACAAGGTCGAGAATCCTGAGGACGTGGTCAAGGTCGGCGAAGAGCTCGAGGTGAAGATCCTGCGGGTCGACACCGACGAGCGAAAGATCGGACTTTCGCGCAAGCGGGTCGAATGGGCGGAAGAGGCGGAGGCCGAGGCGGCGGAGAAAGAGGCTCCTGCCCCGGCTGCGCCGCCGGCCGAACTGCGCGGCGGTGTGGGCCGAAGCAGCGGTCCGTTGATTCAGCCGATGCGATCTTCGGAGGAAGAATCGGAATCGGGCGAATAACCGTCAGAATCCGGGGGAGGCTCAGGATCATCGCCATACTGCCCGGTCTTCAGCAAATCTCGAACTGCACTGAAGCGGCCCCGCCGGGAACTCCGGCGGGGCCGCTTTTTTCGGTACAGCCGTGAGTTTGCCGACATTCGGCCCACCTTGTCGACCGCATAGGAGGTTGCAGAAACCCGCAGCAGTCCGTCGATAGTGGTGTTGGACTGTATGCCTGATTCCCTGCCGCTCCGGACGTTTATGAAATCTCGACGGAAACTTGCCGACGCCGCCGTTCAGTCTCCGCTGGAAACCTACCTCCGTGAGATTAACGAAACCCCGCTTCTGTCGTCGGATGACGAACAGGACCTTGCGATTGCCATTGGAGAAGGCGACATCCACGCCCGCGACCGGATGGTCCGTGCCAATCTCCGCCTGGTCGTCAACATTGCCCGTGGCTACACCGGCAAAGGTCTCGGACTGCAAGACCTGATCGAGGAGGGGAATCTGGGGCTGCTTCGCGCCGTCGAGGGGTTCGACCCGGCGATGGGAACCCGGTTTTCGACGTATGCCAGCTACTGGATCAAGCAGTCGATCAAGCGGGCCCTGATCAACTCGGCCAAGACGATTCGGATTCCGGCCTACATGGTCGAACTGCTTTCGAAGTGGCGACGGGCCAGCAGCCGGCTTACGGAGGAACTCGGGCGGACGCCGACGCCCGAGGAGGTCGCGCGCGTGCTCGGGCTTCCGCGCAAGAAGCTGCCGATCATCAAGAAGGCCATCAAGATCTATAATCTGACTCCGCAGACTGACCAGGCCGAAAGCGGCTGGTCGCTTGGCGAGATGGTGATGGACGAGCGAGTGAAGAACCCTGAGGAAGAACTCGTCGATCACGACAATCTGCGACACGTCCTCGAACAGCTCCAGTGCATGGACCAGCGCGAAGCCACGGTGCTCAAGATGCGATTCGGCCTGGAAGACCACGAACCGCGCACGCTCAAGGAGATCGGCGAGACCCTCGGGCTGACCCGCGAACGCGTCCGCCAGATCGAGACCGAGGCGCTCAACAAGCTCGGCGACAGCTTGAACGGCGTGCCGTGAGCGATTGTTCGCGAGGGAACGGTCCGCTGGACTACTCCCGCTCAACGTAATCGATCACGAGCACCTTCTTCACGTGCGTACGGAGCAGCTTGACGAACTCCTGGTGCGTCGTGCGGTAGGTAGGGGGCGCGGTTTTTCGTCTCGGAGGGCCACCCGAGGTTTCCTATTCGCGCTGGCTGCTTTCCAGCCTATACTCGAAGCCTGATGCAACGATCCCCTCCTGACCCGAGTTTGATGGAAAAAGGGGACAGGCACCGCAATCCAGTGTGTGACTGGGACCGAAGACGAGAGCCTTGGAGAGCCAGTCCCCTTTTTCATCACCCTAGCTTCACCCACCAGAGGAGTGAGTCGCGATGTCTCAGCTCGCCGACCTCAATCTGACCGACTACATTCGTGAAATCCCCGATTTTCCCAAGCCTGGAATCCTCTTCCGAGACATCACCCCTCTCCTGGCTGCGCCCATCGCATTTCGATCGGCGGTTCGGCAAATGGTCGAGCGAGTGGCCGATTGCAAAATCGATGTGGTCGCCGCAGCGGAAGCTCGGGGTTTCCTGTTCGCCTCGCCTCTGGCGGTCGAGATGGGGTTGCCGCTCGTGCCAATCCGTAAGGCGGGCAAGCTCCCCTACCAGGTCATCTCGCATACGTACGAGCTTGAGTATGGAA
Organism: Thermoguttaceae bacterium; assembly: GCA_040768665.1. Taxonomy (GTDB): domain Bacteria; phylum Planctomycetota; class Planctomycetia; order Pirellulales; family Thermoguttaceae; genus JABWBD01. The sequence goes on along the minus strand of JAXGMN010000022.1, from coordinate 67,892 downwards.
GCGACACGCTTCAAATCCACGTCGACGCAATCCCTGCGGGCGCGAATGTCCTGATCGTGGACGATCTGCTGGCCACCGGAGGCACGGTGGACGCTTGTTGCCAGCTCGTCGAGAAGGCGGGGGGGGTAGTGGTTGGCTGCGCGTTTCTGATCGAGTTGGTCGCTCTGGAAGGAGCCAAGCGGATCGACGGCCGCCATATCGTGAGCCTGATCCGATACGGGTGACGATTACCGCGAGTTGGCATTCCTCGATCTTGGCTTTCAGAGCCCTCGTGTGGCCGGCCCTCTGTTTTGGCCGGCAGATCGGCTTTTTCCGAGCCGATGCCCGCCTGGAACACGATAAGAGAGATGGTTGCGTCGACGGTGTCGCGTCCGCGCCGGACTCCGAGGAGATTGCCATGCCGCGAATGATTGTGGTTCTGCTTCTGGTCGCTTCCGTTGTGCTTTGCAGCCGTTGTCTGGCTGGCGGAGGAACTCGAGAGACTCATGTCGGCGTTGTTCCGGCTGCGCCGTATGTTGTTCCAGGGCAAGTGATTGACGGGCCGGCCGTCCCTCTCTCCCATGTTCCATGCCAGCAGGGGAGCAGTTCCTGGCACGGCTACGGATTCGGCGTGCCCACGTATCGGTGGGGGTACTTCGGAGCTCACTACTGGCCAAGCTGTTACAAGCACCGTGGGTATTACGGCGACTATATTCAGTGGAGTTATCGCCACGGGTATTAGGGCAACCGGACTGCAGCGGGAATCGGTGGCAGTCCAGGGCTCCAGTGGCCGCGGAACGGTCACTCGCCATACAGGCCCCGATACCAGCGAAGCGGGGAAATCTTGCCGCACACGTTGTGGTGCCCAAGTTGGCGATTTCTCAGAACGGAGGCACTTCGGGCACCACGCGCTTTTGGGTGGGAAAGTGAACTGGGATGGAGGGGACAATCCTCCGCCGGTGCGTTGCGTATTGTGGCCACCGAAGCTGGTCCTCAAATCAAAGGGTGTTTGGTGGCCACGCGGCACGGGTGGCAAGGTCGCCGAGTAGGCGACGGCCGGTGGCGTTGCGCGCCCCGCGGCTTGAGGCTGGGAACCTCGGGGGATTGCCGGTGGCGAGCGACGAAGAGCTAATCCCTTACGGGCAGAGGGCAAAGCAGAGCCGTGGGCAAGAGACCGCCCAGTCCCGGCCGTTGGTCAGCGGAGGGAGTCGGCGGGCAGAGCGGAGCCGGTTACCAGGGTATCCAGAGCTGCGGAGCGGCGAGCCGCAAGTCGGCTGGCACGGCGGTCCCGTGGGGCATGTGTTCACATGTCCGTGCCTGCGTCATTGTGGCCGATGCGGCGGCTAGGTCAGGCAATTTCTTGAAACAAGAGGCGTAAGTAGGAGGCGGGGATTGGAGTTATTGCGGCGTTGGATTGCGTCGGAAGTGCCTTCCTGCGATACGGCAGAGCCGGAGAGCGGACAGTCATCACAAATAGGTTCCGGAGCGAATGGCACTGTCAGATAGCGTTGCCTTCGGCCGGGATTTGCGTCTGCCGCTGGCGACCGAATTCACGGGGGTAAATCTATGCGAGCGTTCGCGGGGTCACAGAAGTGCCGGGCGCATCGTCTGCCTGTTCTGCAACGGCGCGGCAATGGCAGCAGGCGGGCGTGGCCGCATGATGCGAAGCGAGGATGATTCAGCATTCCTTAGCGATTGTCTCCTTCATGCATGGAACAGACGCAAGCCGCCGGTCGGCATCAGGTGCTTGTGCCCAGCAGTTCCGCACATATTTCTTCGCGGCTTGGTGAGAAGCCTGTGCGGTTTGGGCCGGCGTTTCGGCGCGAGGTTCACGCGATCGGCCAGTGCCCCTTCTGCTTCGATAGAAACTTCAGTTGTGCCAGCGGCAACTCGCGAAGTTTCTGCGGCGTGGCGCTACCGTGCCATGATCCCAAGCCGCCGCGATCGCCTGCAACGCGGGGCGAAACTCATCTGGCATGCCGTCCGCTCGTGAAGTACCGCGGCCTGCGCCCATCGTTTTGCGGATCAGATTATACGCCAGCCAGTGCAGATCTCCTTGAGCACCATCTCCGGAGTCTGGCAACGCAAGTCCTCCAGTGCATCGACCACGCCGATGGCTCTCAGATCGAGCTCCACATGCCAACGCTTTGACGACAGCTTTTGCCAACTCGACTTTTACGCCAGCGTCGCTCGTCGCGCAGCGTCGTCACCACGATGACACGTTTCGGCCGAAATCCTGGAATCGCTAATGCGCGTGCCAGTTCGCGCACTTCAACGTCTCGGGAATCTCCGCATAGGTTGTTCATCATCAATCCGGACGTTCCGGCCGCTGCCAAGTGACCCGATGATCCTCCGGACCGAGTCTCTTGCCCTGCGTAAAAAATCCGTCACCCGCGCTGATGCTGGCGGAAAACCACATCGACTCCCAGTGCCTGCAATAAGGCAATGAGAAAATAGGAACAGAAATAGGTCGGCCAGCAGTACATCCCCAGAACGGAGTCGATCCAGAATGGATCGCAACAAGGCCGTCTCACCGGTCTCTTTGCCTTGTGCAGTCCTGCCTCAAAACCACACAAAGCCCCCGTGGCTAACGATATCAAGACCGATCCGTAACAAGGAAGCCGAGGCCCGGTTTCTGCGAGGCCTGTTGCGGCCAGGCGGCAGTTGGCGTCCGTGTCCGGAGCCAGGCGTGCTCCCGTCGACGATCTTGACGTGGCGGCCGGAACCAAAGCCAATCGGCCGGAACGCGCGCTCCAGTTCGTCGGCCACCTGATACGGCGAGGCGACGCAGCACCACCTCCGGCAGTTTCATGCGTGCGGCGGTAGTCGCCGGTGTCCGGCGACGGCGGCGCCCAGGACGACGCACAGCACGATGACGCGTGCGACGGCCGCGGAGCAGGACCCGCTGTGCTGGTATGCATGGCTTGCGAGAGCCAAGCCCACGGGGTGATCGGCGGCGTGTAGACATCGCCTTCTTCCTGTCCGAGGGCGTTTTCCTCTTCGAAGGCGTTCTGGATCTGTTCTTCGCTGAGCACGTCGGCGAAGGCGGGTCCTCGGCCTGGAAGAGAAACGCGCTGGACGGACAAGCTATGGCCAAGCTGGCATATCTGGTAAGACATGTGGGCCCCTCCTTGACCGTTTCCTCAAGGAACGGGTTGACCAAGGAGGGCTTTCGCAATGAGCAAGATAGGTCAAAGGCACCTCGCGCCAACGCCGAAATCGCTCAGGACACGGCGTAGTTTCCAGAAAAAGCCGCCGGCCGTCCACGGAGAAGGATTGCGCGCAAGACCGCCGGAGGAGTTTTTTCGCTCTGCACGCCGCAAGTCACGCCGCCCGAAGGGCTTAGCTGCCGCTTTTCGACCCGACAGTGCCATTCGGTTCAGGAGCGTTACGCGTCGCTTGGGATCGAGGCGGTTATGACGGTTGTTGTGCCATTGCTTGCGTTTGAGCGGCCGACAGGTTTTCCCCACGCGAAAATCGCCGTGGGCCGGCTTGGACGCCCCGTAAACGCTCCATGTACAGGCATTTACTGGAATGGGAGGCTGCGCCGATTGATTCGACGGTGCGCATGTTCTGGTAGTGGCACGTACACCACTCGTGGACCCGTGTCACCCCTACCATGACGGCCACCTGTATCGAGCCGCTCACCGTTGTACCGCCCACACGATCCGCAGGCCTCGGACCTGTGGCGCTTGATGGACGAGCATTTCGCCACGTTTCAGCAGGTCTACGATGACCGATACCAGGCGAAGTACGGTTTCTGGCGGCCAGTCGTCGAGCATTCGGTAACGGCCTTTCTCAAGTGCGGCGATTTGTACGAAGGGTTCGCCCGCGCTCGGTGTCCAGACTGCGGTCACGAGATGTTTGTGGCCTAATAAGGCACGTGGTCTGCGCACCAAGGCTGCGGAAGCGGCGCGCGCCGCAGAATTGCCTACCGCGTCGTCCGGTCCCGAGGCGGCAGGGGTGCGGACGCGAAGCCGCTCGAGCCAGACGTGGGCGATGCTGATCAAACGGGTGTACGAGTTCGATCCGCTGAGCTGCCCTGAATGTTCCGGGCAGATGAGGGTGGTCGCTTTTATCGAGCTGCCGCAGCAGGAGGTGATCGAGAAGATTCTGCGTCACTGCGGCCTGTGGGATCCGTCTCCGCCACGCTCGGCCGCCGGCACCAGAGGGATCGGTCCACGACGAGCCCCGGGAACTTACCTACGTGGACGAAAACACTTTCTGGGCGACGTTCTGATTTTGCCCGCTCACGCATCGGGCACAGGGACGGTGCGTTCCAACGGCGGGATTCGCCGTTGATCTACGGCTCCTTGGGCCGCGACGCATCCTTTCGAAGACCCAAACGAACCTGCTGGTCCGCCTTCGACTTCCGACACCCCCTTGACTCCCCAGTTCTTCCGGGCTAGGCTGATCGCGTGTGGAAAATCAATTTTCCTATCACTACTCGACAATGAATGCGGCGGCATCTACAAGGCCGCCCCGCCACGGGTGAACATGTGCCTGCCGCCCCCTATCCTGGCAAACCCACGATATCGAGTTCACCGCGGCGAAATTCGATGCCGAGGGCAAAAAGACGCAGAATGCCAAAGTGACGGTACTGCACAACAGTGACGGTACTGCACAACGGTGTGGCGATTCACGAGAACCTCGAATTGCCCGACGTAACCCCCGGCGGCACTCTCAAGACCGAGTCTGCCGAGCCCGGCCCTCTGTTCTTGCAGGATCACCACAATCCGGTCCATTTCAGGAATATCTGGGTGGTGGAAAAGTAGAAGAGAAGGCCCGCGAAATGGCGGCACTGCGGCGACAGGGCACACCGACCTTCGACGACAGCACCACACACTGGGACGAAGCGGTCCGACTGTTCCACGTCGTGAACGTGGGCAAGCCCAAGGAATGGGGCGTTCCGGCCTACAATGGCGGATTGTTCTCGGAAGACCCGGCTGTGTCACCAGCCGGCTCTCTGTTGGCCGACATCAGCCTACCCAACAAGGATTTCGGCCATGTCTTGTGCGACCTGCTCGTCGATCCGATCCCTGAAGGCGAGGGGGTCTTTGGGCCGGTCGATTTCCGCAGCCTTGGCGTTCGCGACTTTGGCACGATCTACGAAGGACTATTGGAGAGCGAACTTTCGGCCGCCGAGCAAGACCTCACCTTGGACAAGGAAGGGCAGTATGTCCCGGCGGGCAAGAAGGAACCCAAGGTCCGGCGGGGTCACATCTACCTGCACAACGCCAGCGGCGCGCGAAAGGCCACGGGGAGCTACTATACCAAGAGCTTTGCCGTGGAGCATCTGCTCGACCATGCTCTAGAGCCTGCGATTGCCGAGCACCTGACCCGGCTTGACAAACTCGACGAGCGCCGCGCCGCCGACCTCTTTTTCGACTTTCGTGTGGCCGATATTGCGATGGGTTCCGGTCACTTCCTGGTGGCGGCCGTGGATCGCATCGAACGGCGACTGAGCAGTTACCTTGCCAAGCGACCTCTGCCCGGCGTGATGGGCGAACTGCTTCGGCTTCGCAAAGCAGCGTTTCAGGGCATTGAGCAGGCGGGCGGCTCTGTCGAGGGGGTGGAAATCGAAAACGTCCAGTTGCTCCGACGTCAGATTGCGCGGCGATGCATCTACGGCGTGGACATCAACAATATCGCGGTGCAGTTGGCGCGGCTGTCGCTGTGGATCCACACCTTCGTGCCCGGCCTGCCCTTGTCGTTTCTCAACCACAACATCGTCCGCGGCAACTCATTGGTTGGAATTGCGTCGTTCAACGAAGTCAGCGAGGTGCTGACAGCCAGGGGTGAGACGCCACTGTTCGACTACACAGCGGACACGCTCGTCGGAAGTGCGGCGGAGGCGGTTGCGCAACTTGGCAGACTGTCCGATGCGAACGCGGCCGACATCAATGAGGCCAGACGAGCGTTCCAGGAGCAGAAGCGCGCCGTGGAACCTACTGCGCGGATGTTCGATATTCTGTCGGCTTCGCGCCTGCCCGATTGCAAGATGAACGTCGTGCCTGAGGACTTTGAAGCAAAGAGTGACCTCGTGTTGCGCGGATTGCACAAGCGTGCGAAAGAGCTGCTCGGTACGCTTGAACCATTCCACTTCTCGCTGGCTTTTCCAGAGGTCTTCCTTCGGGAGAGCCCGGGGTTCGACGTGATTCTCGGCAATCCTCCCTGGGACAAGGTTCGTTTCGAGGCACAGCAGTTTTGGGTCGTGCGATTTCCGGGGCTGAATACCGTTCCTGCAAGTCGGCGCGATGCGGAGATCAAAAGACTGCGTCGTGCTCGGCCACACGATGCGCATGCCGAGGATCAGGAGAGGGAATTGAGAGAACGACTCCAGACCGCCGTGGACGGCGCCTACAGTCTCCAGGGCCGTGGCCGCCACGGACATCACGACTTGGCCAAATTGTTCTGCGAGCGTGCGCTCTCGCTGCTTTCGCCGACGGGACGACTAGGCTATGTAATACCTCGCACTGCATTGGTGCTCGGTGGGTGGATGGACATTCGGAGGGTGCTTGTTAAAAACGCTCTCATCACGATGCTTCAGGCGCGAAACAAGGCGGGCTGGCTTTTCGAGGATGTTCATTTCAGCCTGATGATTTGCTTCATGACGCGCACTCGCACGAGTGACGAGAAGAGCGGTGTCAGGATTTGGCCTTCGGTCACAAACAGGCAATAGTTGGAGAACGCCAGTAGAGAGAACTCCCTTTGGCTAAGTGAACAAGAAATCCGTGATCTGACGGATGCCTGCGTAATACCCTGGTTTTCCAGCCCGGATGACCGCCCTCTCTTCGAGCGACTGCGCGCGTTCCCTCGCCTCGGCAGCGGAAAGGGTTGGGTAACCGGAACCGCTGACTCCTCGCGCTGGGATTTCAGCGGATCAGGGCCACACAAGAAGTTCGTGGGGGCGAAAGATCCCGGCGAGGGATGGCGCGTCCTAATGACTCGCCACGTTCATGCCTACAGAATCGCGGCTGACGTTGAGTTCCAGCGTTTCATTCCGTCGCCCGAGAAGTTGGTGCCACTCCGCCTGGGCGTTGTGACGAAGCGAAACAAGCCTGTGATCTGCGAGGAGCATCCCTCGATAATCTATCGGTATCCGACGAGGAACGACGACACTCGGACTCTCATTGCCACCGTTCTAGCGGAAGAAGGATACTTGTACTCAAAAGGATACGTTCACGGCTTGCGGACGGAGAACGCCTCCCCAAAAGCGACCTTGGCTTTGCTCGGCTATTTGAACAGCTTCATTTGCGACTGGTGGGTTCGGCGCTTTAATGACCGCCACATGACACTTCCCGTTTTGGCGAATATGCCGTTGCCTGATTGGACGGACGAAGTACAGGAACAAGTGGCACGCATTGTGTCGTGCATTCTAATGCGGGGTGGGCTGACGAGGCTTCCGGGCGGGCACAGGCTGTGTACCGATGGCACGCTCAAGCAATGCTCGGAGTTCGATCTTATCGCCAGGATCGAAGGCTTCGTCCTTAACGGATTTGGGATTACCAGGGAACATCTCGCGGCCGCCTTAGAGGACTTTTCCGATGCGGCTTGCCCTGAGTCGCTCCGGACAGCGTTTAACAAGTGCATCGCCACCGATTAGGTGCTCTGGTAGCGGGAGACTGTGAGTTGGAATTGCCGTTGAAATCGGTGGACAGTCGCGATCGCCACCCTTTTTGCCACCGGCCGGTCGTCTGGCCTGCGCGGACAAGCGGTTTGCCAAATGGGTCGAGGCCGTCGGCGTGCAGTACGGCAAGCTCAACGCCGACGAAAAGGATGACATGATTGCCGAGCTCGACGCCGTAGTCGCCCATCTTTACGGCCTCAGCGAAGCACAACTGGCGCACATCTTCGAGACGTTCCACGAAGGCTGGGACTACCAGCCGCGTTTGAAGGCCGTGCGGAAGCATTTCGAGGCATGGGTGGAGAGGCCTAATGCAAGCGTCTGAACGTGATCTGCCGGGACTCGCCAACCGGCGCCCGGCCCGTTGACGATTGCATTCGTCTCGCCAGAGAGTCTGTCCGCACAGAGCGGAAGATGGTGGAGGTCTATTGACGCCAAGTGCTGGGGCCGCTACCTTTGGGGGTACCGCTGGAGTATTAGGCGCAGGAGATGGACAGTCCGCATGGCCGACCCGCACCGACAATACGAAATGCGTTGCCCGGTCCACGGCTTTGTCGCGTTGAACGACTGGGAACGTGAGATCATTTCGCAAGCTCCCTTTCAACGGCTGCGGCGGATTCGCCAGCTTGCCTGGACCGATCTGGTCTAGAGAATTGGGGCATTGCGGAACAGAAAGGCAAGGAAGAAGCCATGACAGGCAGCGCTGAAGCACTCTGGCGGAAGTTGGCTACCATCATACGTCTGGTCGAACGGTCGCCTCAAGGGACACTTGGAAGAACTGCAATCGTCAAGCTCCTCTATTTGCTTCAAGAGGTGCGGGGAGTGCCCTTGGGGTACGATTTCCGCCTCTACACCCACGGCCCGTTCGATTCAGACGTTGTCAATGACTTGGAGACCGCCCAATCTTTCCGGGCACTGCACGTCAGAACGGTGCACTATCCCTCCGGCTACGGCTACGATGTCAGGGCCGGTTCAAAGGCAGCGGCTGTAAAGGACTGCGTTGCCGATTGGCTGACATCCCGCCAATCTGATCTCGCGTGGGCAGTGGAGAACTTTGCCGCAAGATCGGCGTCGGAGTTGGAAATCATGTCAACGATCGTCTACGTAGGTCGCGAATTGGCCAGAGGGGCAAAGCCGTACCGTCTTGTCGACCTGGCACAACGTGTGCGAGAGGTGAAGCCTTGGTTTGCCGAAGAATACGTATTGGAGAAGTGCGCCATGGCCCGCGAGATGGACCTCCTCCGATCTGCCGCTGAAACAAGCAACGAGGCTGAGAACCTATCCGGAAACGGGGACAGGCACTTTGCATCATGTGCATAGGCGAGATCCACCACACAAACCGGAGAGCCGTTCTCCGTTTCCGGACGATAATACGAGGATCCTTGGGCGACCGAAGGTCACGAGGGGAGATGTCTCGCCTTGACACGCCCCCACCTATTTGGGTGCATGGACGCTGACGGGGCGCTGGCTTGTGTGGACGTAACCAATTATACTGCCGGGGGTAGGCAGTTTCGGGCATTCGTCAGGGGGCAAAACGCCTTCGACATTTGACTCAAGTCCTTGTGAGGAATAATATTAGGCGACATGGTCAAGAGCAGTGAGTCACTACCCCGTTTCGAAAAGCCGCCGGTCATTGAGACGGTGCTGGGGGCCCATTTCCGCCCGTTGGAGAAATTTACCTCCGCCCATCAAGGGCTTCTGTGGGAGCGATGTTTCCGCGCGCGGTTCCCGAACTTGGAGGAACGGCCACCGGTCGAAGAGGTCCGCGAACGGTTTGGAGAAGAGCGGCTGACAGGGCCGATGATCCGCTGGCAGGTTTCCGACCGGCCCGATGCGCCAAGGCTCTGGGCGGCGTCGGAGAACGGCCAGCATGTCGTTCAGATCCAGAAGAACGCCCTGTTCGCGAATTGGCTGAAGACCGGCGAGGAGGTGACCTATCGCCCCTATTTGGAGAGACGGCAGGAGTTCGGCCAACAACTGAGCCAAGTGGAGGAGTTCTTGCGCGAGCAAGGCATCGGCCAGTTGGAACCGACGACGTGGAGCGTTACTTATATCAACCACATTGAGTACGAGGGGCTGGACCACGTTGGGGCGGCGGTTGCCCGGACGCTTACTGTGTGGTCAGATCAGTGGAGCGACGAATGGCTCTCCGCGACCGACAAGGTGGTGCTGGATTTCGCGTTCCCCATGCCCGATCATGCCGGGCGGCTGAATGTGAACCTCAAGCCTGCGGTTGTATTGGGCGATAAGAGGCAGGTGTTGCGTCTCGACTTGACGGCGCGAGGCCAACTCAAGACCAGAGACGTAACGAGCGCGATGGCCGGGATTGACTTGGGGCACGAGTGGATCGTGCGGGGTTTTGCCTCACTGACGCGCTCCGAAATGCATCGCAAATGGGAGAGGATGCAATGATTTACCAAGAGATGGTTCGCGATCGGCCAGCCTTGGGGCGGCGTGGCGAGCCGCTTTTTGCAGCTTCGAACGATGAACTGACGATCAGCAGCCAGTTCATCGAGCGTAGCGCGCAGCCAGAATACCGTGCTGAGTGCGCGGCGACGGCGGATTGGCCGGTCAGCGCCGGCGAACCCCAGTGTCCCTGGCTCCCATTCGTCCGCCAGCAGTTGCAGGCGATCGCATCGCTTCCCGATGGGTGGGATTCGTATGGTGCGCCAAGCCCCGATACGCGTATCGTGGCGGCGGCGGAGGGCCTCATCGAGTGTCTGGCGCAAGTTCCCAATCTGCCGCAACCGCACGTGAACCCGACGCGCAACTGCGGCGTGCAGTTCGAGTGGGAGGCGGGTGGACGCTACTTTGAGCTTGAAGTGGCGGCAGAACGCGCCGCGGCCTATTACTGGAGGGATCGCTCCCTGGCAGAGCAGAAGGAAGGGGTGGTTTTCGAAGGCGAGGGGCTGGATATCGTCGTGGAGTATGTTCGGCACGTAGAAGCTGCTAGCAGAAGTGAATCCGGCTAGGAATGGCGGCGTCCGAAGAGTTGATTTCCGATGACGAACTGCTGTTTCGTCGCATCCCGCGGGGGACTTTGTGGCTTGCGCCGCCCGACGATCGCGTGACAAGCTCCAACTTCAAGCTCCGCAAGGGGGAGAGGGGCATCTCCGTTTACCGAGCCGGTCTCGTCTCGCCGGAAGACGTTCTCAATAAGCCGGGGGCGATCCCCGGGAGCTTTCTCACCCAGGCAACCGTTGGCGCAGTCCGCCAACTTGCCGACGCCGCGGGCGAGCCGCTGGGACTGGACGTGGTCGCCGTGGCTGACGAAGACAATCCAGGCCACGCAGAAATCCGCGGCGTGGCACTGCAAGAGCGCGTGAAGCCTGCGGCAGACGCTCTGAAAACCCTTTTTAAGCGTGTATGAGTGAACCGTGAAACCGGAATTCGTCGACAACCGCAACGGCAATACGCTGGTGGCGGCTTTGCGCGGACACCTGGCGTGGTTGTCCGAAACCTATGCGAGGCCCATCGAGCTAGCAATCGCCAGCGGCTACTTCAACCCGGAAGGGTTCGGGCTGCTGGCCGATCTTTTGGAACGTCTTCCAAAGGTGCGTTTGTTGCTGGGGGCGGAGCCGACGCCACCGCCCGCCCGGCCGGCCCGCCGGATCGGAGAACCTCCGGCGCGGTTCGAGGCGCGCGTCGTTCGTGAAGCCATACGGGCCAACGACGCGGGGCTGCTGCGTGACCGGAATCTCTTGGAGTTTGCTCCTGCCACTGAGGCCGCGATCCGGCGGTTGCTGGCGCTGTTGGAATCGGGCAAGGCTGAAGTCCGCCGCTACGAAAAGGGGTTCCTGCACGGCAAGGCGTTCATCTTCGCCGACGAGGAGGGGGTTATTTCGGGGTCGAGCAACTTCACGGCTGCCGGCCTGACGGCCAACTTGGAACTGAACCTGGGCCGCTACGACCCGACGCCCGTGCGGCAGGTGAAGCAGTGGTTCGATGACCTTTGGGATGAGGCCCAGCCGTTCGACCTGGCGGCTATCTATCAACAACGGTACGAGGAGTATCCACCGTACCTGATCTATCTGCGCGTCCTTTGGGAGTTGTATGGGCAGGAATTGGAGGAGGAGCAGGCGACGGATCCGCTGATCCGCTTGACCACCTTCCAGAGCGACGGCGTATGGCGTGCACGGCGAATCCTCGGCAAATACAACGGCGTGCTGTTTGCCGATGGTGTGGGCCTGGGCAAGACCTTCGTTGCCGGCGAACTGATTCGGGAGGCCGTGCAGGACCGCCGACAGCGGGTGTTGCTGATTGCCCCGGCGGCGCTGCGCGACGGGATGTGGTCGCGATTTACCGACGAACACCAAATCCACGTCGAAACCTACTCCTACGAGCAGCTCCTCAACGACCGGCAGCTTGGCGGCAGCGAAAGCTACTTGAAGCACCAGCCCAATGAATACGCCATGGTGGTCGTGGACGAAGCCCACGTGTTCCGCAATCCTGACACGCGGCGTGCGCAGGCGTTGCGCCGTTTGCTCTTGGGAAAGCCGCCCAAGCAGTTGGTACTGCTGACCGCTACGCCGGTGAACAACTCGCTGTGGGACTTGTACTATTTGCTGACGCTGTTCATCGGACACGACGCCGTTTTCGCCGAGCGTGGAATCCGCTCGTTGAAGGAGCGATTCAGCGAGACCTCGCAAGAGAATCCTGACGACCTGCGCCCCGATATGCTTTTCGACGTGCTGGACGCGGTAACCGTGCGCCGAACACGGCATTTTGTGCGGCGGTACTATCCCAACGACCGTATCATTGGCCCTGGCGGCGTGGAAATGCCCGTGCAGTTCCCCGAGCCGCACGTCGAGGCGATCAACTATGATCTGGAAGAAGTGCTGCCGGGGTTCTTCGACGATTTGAAAAAAGCTCTGGCCCCAGAGGATGAACAACAACAGCCCCTGTTGACCATGGCGCGCTACTGCCCCTCCATGCACCGCCTGGATCGCGAAGTGGAAGAGTCGCAGTTGACGTTGGTGGGACTGATTCGCTCCGGTTTGCTCAAACGGTTCGAGTCGTCGGCCTACGCCTTCGGGCAGACGGCACGGCGAATGGCGGACAGCCACGGCGCCTTCTTGAAGGCCCTGGATGCCGGCTACCTCCTCTCGCCCAAGGCATTGGAAGAATGGACGAACATTGACAGCGACGAGGAGTGGGAGCGACTGCTGGAAGAAACCGGCGCGGAACCGACCGAAAATTACAATGTCGAAACATTGAAGGCGGCCGTCAAAGCAGACCGGGACATCCTCTGTCGTTTTGCGGACACGGCGGCAAAGGTCGGGGCCGACAACGACCCGAAGTTGGCCGAACTGACGGTGGCATTGGCCGAGATCTTCCGCTCGGCGGAGAAGGACGGCATAGGCGAGGAAGATGCGCGAAACAAGCGGAAGATCATCATCTTCTCATACTTTGCCGATACCGCCGATTGGATTGAACGGCACGTGCGCAATATCGTCGACAGCCAAAAAACGTTTGCGGCCTACCGAGGGCGAATTGTCTCGGTCGCCGGTCAAGACTCGCGTTATGGGGTTTCGCGGGAGGATGCCGTCTTCGGATTTGTGCCGGTCTCCAGCGAGGCCCCGCCTGGGCGCAACGAGGATCGTTTCGACATCCTGATCACCACCGACGTGCTGGCCGAGGGCGTGAACCTTCAGCAGTGCCGCAACATCATCAACTACGATCTGCCTTGGAATCCGATGCGGCTGGTCCAGCGACACGGGCGCATCGACCGCATCGGCAGCCGGCACCCCGATGTCTATATGTGGTGTTTCTTTCCTGACAGACAACTGGACGAGTTGTTGAACCTCGAAGAACGCATTCGCCGCAAACTGGCCCAGGCTGCCGCGTCGATCGGCGTGGAGAGCGAAGTCATTCCCGGCGGCCGGACCGGCGAGGTCGTGTTCAGTCAAACCCGCACGGAAATCGAGTCTCTCCGCCGCGTGCCGGCGAAGACCCGCTGGCACACACTGGCGAGGAGTACCGGCAGGAATTGCGGAAAGGCTTGCTCGTTCATGGTGAAGCAATGAAGGGCTTGGCCTGGGGAACGAGTTCTGGCCTTGCTGGCGGCCCAGCCAAGGGGCATTTCTTCTGCGCTCGCGTAGATGATCGCGTGTTTCTTCGCTTTGTGCCACTCGAGGACGGGCAGATGTTGCGCAACACGCTGGCGTGTCTGCGGATGATTACTTGTGCGGAAGAGACAAAGCGCCATCTGCCAGAGGGCTTGGCCGCCACCAGCTACGACGCCTGGGCGAAGGCGAGGCAGGACATCTACGCGGAATGGATGTTCGCCACCGACCCTCTCAACTTGCAGCCGCGCATTCGGCCCTTTTTCCGCAACGCCGCAGATCACCTGCGGAAGTACCCACCGACCGAGATACGGCAGAACGAACTGAGGTGTTCCACGCGGATGCCGAAAACCCGTATGTGGCGTCGGCCGTGCTGGTCGAGAAAGTGCGGGAGTTGGGTTTACAACCATTCGTCCAGCCTGAGCCGCTGCCGCTGATCCAGCGGGATGATGTGGTTCTGATCTGTTGGATGGGGGTAGACGACGCCTGCGGTTGAGGACGTCTTCCAGAAAATGGCGAACAGCGATTATGTCAGGCCAGCCAAAGCGGCATCATTTCGTTCCTCAGTTCTACCTGATCGGGTTCACCAAGGTAGGGACGGCTGAGGGAACACTGCACGTGCTGGATCAGCGGCGATTGAAGCAGTGGTCTTCGACGCCTGCCAATGTTGCTTTGGAGAAGGGATTCTACTCTGTTGATCTGCCGTCCGTTGACGCCGCCGTTGTTGAGAGAGCGCTGTCGAGGCTCGAAGCGGAGTTTGCCCCCGTGGTTCGCAACATCGCAGAGATGCGATCACTGCCATCCGACGACGCGTTCGGCACACTGATCTCATTCATCGCAGTGATGGCTGCCCGGGTTCCGGTAGTCAAAAGCACCATCTCCACGTTTTTGGAGGATGTAGCGAACAAGCAGGAAATCATGCGGCGCGAGATCGCGAGACGGCAAGGTTACGCTGAGGGCGCGGCGGAAAGCGTTGAGAAGCACAATGAGACGAATGAAGCGGCCTCGCTCTGCAATCAGACGATGCACGTTCAACTCATGTTGGAAATGGTGCCCACGCTAATTCCTCTGCTCGGCGAAAGGAACTGGTCGCTGTGGGAACTGGGTAAACGTACACCAGAACCATGTCCCTGCCGCGGCCGCGGAGCCGGGGCGGTGCGGCCGGGCAGGCGACACGGGGAGAGCGTGGGGACGCGGCAGCGTGAAGTGCGTGCCGGCCGGGGCCTCAGGCAGAGCGGGAGCCGTTGCGTCGGTCGGCTCGTCGGGCGGCACGGTGGGCCGAGCGGTCACGCCGCTCCTCGACGCGATAGGTGCGGATCGCTTCCGGATGGGAGGCAGCCCAGTTCCACGGAAGCAACCGCTCGTAGTCGGTGCTGCCCGCGAGCAGTTGGTCGAGAACATCCTTGACGTAGAGCCAGACATCCAGGTCGTTGCGCAGCGCACTGCTGGTTAGCGTCAAGAAGCCGGCGCTCCGTTCGCCGCCGGCTACGCTGCCGGCGAAGAGCCAGTTCTTGCGACCCAGCGCGACCTGCTTCATCAGTTGTTCGGTTTCGTTGTTGTCCATGGGCAGCCGCGGGTCGTCCAAGTAACGTCGTAGTTCGACGGCGTGATTGCGCACGTACTGCAGGGCCTTGGCGAAGTCGCTCTTCGGCAAGATCACGTTCGTCGTCCGCTGCTTCACTTCCTCCAGCCAGACCTCCATGGCATCCCAGATCGGTTTCGCTTCGCTCTGACGCAAGGCCAGACGCTCCTCGAGCGACAACGCCTTGCCGCGGTCTTCAATGTCGTACAACTGCTGATACCAACGCAGCCACTGTTTCCGATCCTCGGGATAGGCGGTCGAGGACTCAAACTTTCGCCGCGCATGCGAATTGCACGCCGCACGCTCAATGCGTCCCTCCGACGAGACGGCAATCGCCTCGAATCCATGCCAGCAGTCACCCAACAACTTCCCCTCGTAGTCCGCAAAGAACAGCTCCGGACCGTCCCGATGCCGGCTGACCGTGAAGTCGAACACGTTCAGCTTGATGTCCATTCCGCGGTAGGCCCACATCTTCCCGTTGATGCTGGGCAGCTTCTTGTCCAGCGCTTCCTGAAACACTTCCTGCATCCGTCGCTGCTTCGGATCGCTCAGGTCAAACGCGGGAAGCACCTTCGGGTACAAGAGCGTCACGCCGGTGTCGTCACAGCCGATGATCCCGTCCGTTTGCACTACGCTCTTGAAGAAGCCCAGCAACGGCTGAACGATCTCGAACACGTTGGCGAGGATATTGCACTGGGTGCTGCGCGACGGCACCCAGCCGCAACCACCGAAGTAGTCCTGCAGCCGGTACAGCGGCAGATGATAGCTGTACTTGCCGGTGATGATCTCGGCCGCCACGCTCGAGTCGTACTTGTTGCCTTCCACAATGCCCGCCGGCCGCTCCGGCGAAGCAATCCCACACTGCGACTCGTTCTGGCAGGCAAACTTCGGATACTTCGTCACGCGCACCTTCAGGTTGGGACGCCCGAACTCCAGCGTCTCGGTGATATCCCACATCGACTCGGGCAACAGCGTCCGCTCGCCATGCGTCGGGCAGATCCTCTGCTGGTCGGTCACTTCCGCCGTCACTTCATAGCGGGGAAGATGAGCCGGCAGGCTTTCGTCACGCTTGCGACGGCGCCGGCGCGCTGGTGCTCGGGAATCGTCTGCTTGAGATCTTCCACGGCATCGGCGAGTCCTTCTGCCGCATCGGCCGCCTCGGGCGTGTTGCCGAAATCCAGACGGAGCTGATCGGGGTTATCCAGATAACGTTCGCTCCGGTTGCGAAACCGCTGCTCGATCAGCTTCTCGAAAGCCAGCTTGTACTCGTCACGCTCCTGCTCGAGCTTTGCGATCGTCTGGTCCTTCTCTTGCAGCAGCGATGTCCTGTTGCCGCAGTTGCTCACGTTGCGATGCCAGATCCGCGTCCTTCTCTTGGATCGCGGCTGCCGTCTTTGCTGTGATCGTGAGTGCCACTGCGTCATGCTGATAGTGTAGCAATTTCTTTCCATCGCGCAAGGCCAAATCGCGTGCGCGCAGAAAAAAACGTAACCGTTCACGGGATTTGGAACTGATATTGGCAAATTGGAGCCGTTTGGGTATGACAGGGAAATGCCGAGGGTTTTCACGCGCAAGGAAGTTGAGGGGATGATCAGCAAAGCTGTGGCTGAGGCCACGGCGCCGCTGAAGGAACGCATTGCCCAATTGGAAGCCGAACTGGCCGCGGCGCGCAAGAACTCTTCGACCTCGTCCAAACCGCCGTCGAGCGACATCGTTAAGGCGAAAAAGTCCAAGCCGAAGAGCGGGAAGAAGCGGAAGCCTGGTGGCCAACCAGGACACCCGCGCCACGAGCGGCCTGAATTCCCGCCCGAAATGATTGATGAGTCCTTGCTCTATTCGCTCGACTGCTGTCCGGACTGCGGGGGCGAATTGCTCTTCTCGCAGAAAGCCGATCCGCAAGTAATCCAGCAGGTCGAGTTGGTTTCGCAGCCGGTGCGGATCACGGAGCATCGGGCCCTGGCCTATTGGTGTCGAAAGTGCCGCAAGGTGCATTACGCGTCCATGCCCACGGAGATCCAAAAGAGCGGCTTGTTCGGCCCGCAATTGACGACGCTGGTGGCCTTTATGAAAGGCGTCTGTCATGCCTCGTTTTCCACGATCCGGAAGTATCTCCGCGACGTGGTTGGCATCCCGGTGAGCCGGGGGTACTTGGCCAAGGTAATTGCCAAGGTGACCCAGTGGTTGACACCGGCGTACGAGGAACTGCTTGCTCGGTTGCCGAGCGAGGCCTTTCTGAACGTGGACGAAACAGGCCACAAGGAAAACGCCAAGAAGTTCTGGACGTGGTGCTTTCGTGCGGAACTCTACACGCTCTTTCGCATCGAGCCCTCGCGCGGCTCGGATGTACTCATCGCCACTTTGGGCGAAGAATTCGACGGCGTGTTGGGCTGCGACTACTTCAGCGCTTACCGCAAGTATATGCGTATGTTCGGTGTGCTGGTCCAGTTTTGCTTGCGCGCACCTGATCCGCGACGTGAAATTTCTCACCACGCTGCCGGACAAGAAGCAGAAAGCATACGGGGAGCGAATTCGCGAAAGCTTCGCGATCTGTTTGCTGTGATCCACCGACGCGAAGAACTCAGCAAAGCGGTTTTGCCCAAAAACTGGAAGCTGCTCGGGCCGAGATCTCAGCGCGGCGACGACAGAGGTGCCGCAAGGCAAGCATGCAGAACTTGGCCAAACGGTTCCACAAGCACGGCGAAGCCTACTTCCAGTTTATCACTACGCCGGGCATCGAGCCGACAAACAACCTGGCGGAACAAGCAATTCGATTCGTGGTGATCGACCGGCGAATTACCC
Organism: Thermoguttaceae bacterium; assembly: GCA_040768665.1. GTDB lineage: Bacteria > Planctomycetota > Planctomycetia > Pirellulales > Thermoguttaceae > JABWBD01. The sequence goes on along the minus strand of JAXGMN010000022.1, from coordinate 49,840 downwards.
AGGGCACGCGTAGCGAAGTCGGCCGCCGCTGGTGCGAACGCATCTGGACCACCATCGCCACCTGCGCCCAACAAAGTCGCTCGGTATTTGAGTTCCTGCTGGAATCGATTGAATCTCATCTTCGTGGTCTTCCTCCACCCTCCCTATTGCCGTCAGGCACCTGACGGCGATTCCCTTCACCACTCGCTCGCCTCTATGTCGTGCCTCTCTGTTTGGCAGTGCGCACCCGTGAACGGTTACAAAAAAACAAACACGATTTCGCCGCGCGACGAAACCGTGTTTGCTGAGGAAGTCTTCGGGCCAAGAAAGCTCTTAAGCCGCTCGTCCGGATCCGCGGGACGAATACCGCTTTCGCCGACGATGAGCCGCTGCCAGCGACACACCAGACAGCAGCATCGCCAGTTGCGTACCATCGATGATCAGGCAGTGGGATTCGTCGGGTCCTTGACTTCTTCGAACGTGCCGGCCTCCAGCAGTCGGTAGTACAACCAGAACCCGCCACCGTCGAAGTGCAGGATCTTCATCCGGTCGCGACGGCGATTGATGAAGACGTACAGGCTGCCGTCGGTGGGATCTTCGCCAAACTCGCTGCGGACGATCCCGCTAAGGCCATCGATCCCTCGCATATCGGCCACGGGCGTATAGATGTAAATCTTCGTTGGCGTGGTGAGGTTCAACATCCCTTCTCCTCCGCACTCGTCTGGTGATCGAGCAGTTGTTTCACAACCTGCTCGATCACGACCAGGTCGTTTCTCATCTCGATCCCCGCGCCATTTGGCAACCGAACTTTCACGCATGCCGCGTTTGCCGGTGGCGTTACCACCACCGATCGGAAGCCGGTCAAGGAAACCGCGGCTGGCCCGAAGCGCGGACGCCGCTTCACGCTTTGGCGACGTCGTTGGTCGCCACTGCCCGGAAGCCTCCGCTTCCAATAGTAGAACGACGCCTCAGACACCGCCTCAGCCCGGCAGAAGTCGCCAATCGTCTGAGATGATTTCCTGAATCGCCGGAAGCGGTCGCTCCATTCTCGCAGCTTGGCCGGATCGGATCTGCGTGCCATGGTCTAGCTCCTTTCTGTAGGGGTTCTCGAAAACCCTCAGAATAAGCCAGACGTCAACAATGGTTCTGGTGCACGCTTACCGGACTTCAACGTCATCGGTGCAAGTTGGCCGCAACGGATCTTGTGCCACTTCCGCGTGTTCAGAAGCACGATGGCCAAGCCAACCTGCACGCGCGCCAACGCCAGCCCTTTCCAGCGAGCGTGACGCACGCCCTGGTGGTTCATCAGGTTGTTCACGATCCCTTCGACCGTCGCCCGGTGCCGCCCCAACAGGTCGCGAGTCCGCTCCGGATCCGCCTTCATCCGCGCGGCATGCTTTTGAAGATACACGTTGACACAAAGCATCCGCGGGTTCTTCCCCTTCGTACACTCCCCCCGACGCGAGCAGCCTTGGCAGTCCGTCCCCTTCGCCTGATAACGCCACTGTTCGCTCGATCCTCGCACAAACACGTTCGGCTTCCGCGTCAGCCTCGCGCCGTTCGGACAGGTCGCATAGAACGTGTACACTTCGAAGTCCGCCTCCGTGAAGATGCCTTTCTTCTTCTCATCGATATCCGCACGCGGACCGTAGTGATACACCTGCTCCTTCTCCCACTCGTGAATCGCTTTGGCAATCGTGTATTCACGGTCCGAGGTCAACTGGATCCGCTCCCACCGGAAGATTCGCTTCGTCCGGATCCCCCAGTCGGTAATCTGCGGCCGGAAGCCGTCGCCCGCCGGAAACACCGCAAACGCCCAGATCAGGCCGTACCTCAAGTCCGACAGAAATTGCACGCCGTAGCCGTGGATCGTCTTGGCCCGCTGGTCAGCGGAGGGAAGTCGCCGGTCGGGCGGAGCCGTTTACCAAGTTGTCAAAGAGCTTCGGAGCGGCGAGCCGAGTTGGCTGGTGCCGGCCCGAGGGGGCATGTGTTCACATGTCCATTCACCTGCGTCATTGTGGCCGATGCGGCGCGCTAGGTCAAGCAATTTCTTGAAACAAGAGGCGTAAGTGGAGGCGGGGATTGGAGTTATTGCGCGGATGCGGCGGCGCGAGTTGGTTGAGCTTCTCGGCAATGGCTGTGATGTTGAGGGACATGCACCACGTCTCGCGTTGCCGCCCCCTTGATGACGTAGGGCCAAGCCGCCGAACGACCGCGATCAGCCGGCCGGGATATGCGGCGCGACCGACCTTGCTTTCAGGAACGCTTTCGCCGCCGTCCTCTTGATCGCCGACAAACTCGGCCGGGTGCCGGGTAGTTACGTTGGTGCGCATCTCGTGTGGGCGGCCTAAGCTAACCAGCCGGGCCGCCTCTGGAGGCAGTGTGTAACGCAACCAAGGTCATGGCGGCCCGGTCTGGTTCAGCGGCTGGTTCGGCGCAACGTGCCTGGAACCGCCGCCCCTGATGAAAACTCAGCCGATCTTGTCCAAGAGGGCCTCGATCTCCACCACGTTGCGCTGAAACTCTTCGATCGACGGTGCCAGTGGGACGAGGGCCCGCCGCACGGCGTCCGCCGTGTTGTCGGCGTCCCATTCGTGGTCGGCGAAGTAGACGCCTGGGTCGTCGGCCCGCACGACCACCCCGTTGCCGCCGCCCGTGCTGCCGACGACGTACCAGCCGAACGGGTTCAGGTCTCCGCCAGGGCCGGCTCCCGGCATGTTCTCGTCGGCGAGTCCCTGGTCATCGCACCAGTTCACCTGGCAGTCGACCATCGCCAGCTCGTCACGCTTCCGTCGAATCTCGTCGGGAACCATCAGTCACCTCCGCGGCTTTTGGTCAGCAGCTTGAAAGCCGAAGTAGTCACGTTGTTTCCAGGTCTGGACATTTACAAAACTTGGCAACCATCCCCACCCCTGCTACTCGGTGCTCTGCGCTCAGCGAACGCTCAGGATCAGTTGCCGGGGACCGCGGTAACCGATTGCACCCTCTCGAAAACCGTTGACTGCGGTCCCCGGTCAACTGCATCCGCTGGTTCAAGTAAGCCGCTGGCGCGGCGGGTACTCGTGGCGTGACCGAACGGTTCGGTCAGCGCCAAACAGTTTTTGCATTTACGTCTCACGCCAAGCACAGTGCTCTTGACCGCGGCGGGTTTTCGCGGGCCACTTTGGCACGCGACCTCCGCGGAGGCAATTTCAGGAGTACTGTCCCATGGCACGTCGTTCCTCCCATTCTCACCGACCCGCTCGCCCCTCGTCCACTCCCGCCAAGCGAAAAGGGATCCCCCTCACCCCGCTCGCCCAGCGGATGCTCCACGACATGCAGTTGGCCGGCCTGTCGCCAGCGGACTCAGGAATCCTACCTCCGCGCGGTCCGCAAGTTTGCACAGTGGCTCAAGAAGTCGCCCGATCAGGCTTCGGAAAACGACTTGCGCCGATACCTGCTGTTCATCAAGAACGATCAACAATGGGAAGGCAATTCTCTCAAGGTCGCCTACTCCGGAATCAAGTTCTTCTACCGCCACACCTGCCCGCAGGACTGGCCCACGCTCACCAAGCTCCGTGTCCCCAAGCAGTTCAAGTTGCCTACCGTGTTGACGATTCCCGAAGTCGATCAACTCATGGCCGCCATCCGCAAGCCGGCTCTGAAGTGCTTCTTCTGGACCGTCTATTCCCTGGGGCTGCGCTTGCAGGAGGCGCTGCATCTGCAGGTTTCCGACATCGACGCCGGGCGGATGTTGGTGCATGTCCGCCGGGGCAAGGGACACAAAGACCGTCTCATCCCCCTCACGCCAAAGACGCTCCACCTGCTCCGCCGCCACTGGGCCACCCATCGCCATCCCCAATGGCTCTTCCCTTGCGAAGGCCGCAATCACCAACAGGCGTCTACAGCCCAGCGTCCCATGGCCGTCACCACCGTCCAGGGTTGCATCAAAAAGTGGTGGACGAACTGGGCTGGGCCAAACGCGGAGTCACTACCCACACCCTGCGCCACTGCTACGCCACGCACCTGCTCGAAGCCGGCGTCAATCTGCGGCAGATCCAGAAATACATGGGCCACAGCACGCTGATGACCACCACGATCTACCTCCACCTGACGACCGTGGGAGAGGAAGTCGTCGTGGCCAAGATCAACGCCTTGATGAACGATCGGCAGGTGGGCGACCATGGGTGAAACCTCACTCTGCCCACCACCGGCCGAGGCGGATCAGGCCACGGCCCGCCCCACCCTCGGCCAGATCTTTCGCCAGTACGGCCCGGCCTACCGCGCCAAGCACGCGCCCCGCATGAGCCGCGAGCAGCTCCGGGTGATGGACCAACTCGCACGCTGCCGCACCGGACAACTGGGACACGCGGTGTACCGTTGCGACACCTGCGGCACGTACCACGCCCTGCCGCAGTCCTGTGGCAATCGGCATTGTCCCCTGTGCCAGGGGCACAAGGCCAAGCAGTGGCTCGAACAGCAACTGGAAAAGCTCTTGCCCTGCGCCTACTTCCTGATCACCTTCACCCTGCCGCAAGAACTCCGCCCGTTCGCACGCGCCCATCCTCGCGAGTGCTACCGAGCCATGTTCCACGCGGCGGCGGCGACCTTGCGGGAGTTGGCCACCAACCCCAAGTATGTCGGCTCCAGCCGCCTGGGGTTCACGGGCGTCTTGCACACCTGGGGACGCACCTTGAGCTACCATCCCCACGTGCATTTCATCGTCCCGGGGGGAGCGCTCAGCGAAGACGGTCAACAGTGGTTGCCCAGCCGCGTCGATTTCTTCGTCCCGGTCAAGGCGGCTTCGACGATCTATCGCGCCAAGTTCCTCGACTGCCTGGCGGCCAGCGGCCTGGCCGACGAAGCCCGCGAAGCGGTCGGCAACAAGAAGTGGGTGGTCCACAGCAAGGCCGTCGGGGATGGCCGCCAGGCCCTGCACTATCTGGCGCCCTACGTCTACCGCGTGGCAATCAGCAACCGCCGCCTGGTCCACTGCGAACCAGAACCCGACGGCTTGGGCCGCGTCACTTTCACCTACCGCAAGAGCGGTAGCCGCCGCCTGCGTGCCATGACCGTGACCGCCGAAGAGTTCATTCGCCGCTTCCTGCAGCACGTCCTGCCAAGCGGTTTTCAGAAGGTCCGGCACTACGGCTTCGCCCATGCGCGCCAGCGGATCGATCGGGAGTGGCTGAAAATGCTGGTCACCGTCACGCTGAATTCCGTCTACGTGTTGCTTGTGGCCGCCAAGCCGCTGCCGGTCGCCCATCCTCCGACCTGTCCGGATTGTGGCGCCGAGATGATTTACATCGGCTTCCTTCCCGCGCCGGGTGTACGATTCGATAGCAGCTAAACCAAGCAAAGCCGTACGGCCCCACACCGCGGCTGGCACCCAGAGGCGGCGCCGGGGAAGCTCGCTTTCGGCGACTCCCCACGCCTCCTACGCTGAGGGTCCGCACCGGCGGCGAAAATCGGCGCTGTCCGCCACGCCCCAACCTCACTCCAATCCACACATGGCCACACGATCGACGCCCACAGCCCATCCTGAACTCGACGCCACGACGATCTCCGCCCTTGCGATACTCTGGAACGCTCCCCAGAATCATCCCCGCAAAATGCAAAACCCTCTAGCGAGCGCCATGCCAGACGCCGCCGTCTCTTCTCGCTGCCCGCCGCGGGCTACTTGAACCAGGGATTAGATTGTGGCTGGACCTCTCCCCTGCCGCGTCCATTCGGTCATCCAATCTCTCGCCGCGCCACATCGTCCCCTTCGGCCGCCGCACAATCTAATCCTTCATAAGTTATCGTCGCTGGGGTCCGCACCCGGCACATCGACTCGCGACTTCCAGGACGCCGGATCCCGCTGGCCGTGGAACACCGCCACGACGTCGACACAGTGCCCCTCGAGCACGTAGCAGACGACATAGGGAAAACGCCTCACGAGCGTCTGCCGAACCGTCCTGTAAACCACCGCGTGTAATTCCGGCCTCTCCGAAATGCGATCCAATACCGCTTCAACGCACTCGATGAATTGGCTTCCCAATCCGGAACGCTGCTTTTCGTACCATCGGTAAGCTTCATCCAGGTCCGCTTCCGCTTCGGGCTGGATGACAAGCCGGTACTTCATGGCCCCTCCACGATTCTTCGTTTTACCTCCGCCCAGCCTGACGCCCGAGAGCCCGATGAGCCGCGCCGGGCTAAGCGCCGATCCAACTCGGTCTTCTGGGTATCGGTAAGTTGGAACTCCGCTTCATCCTCGGCAATGCTGTCCCAAATCTGTTCGACCAATGCGACACGCTCCGGGACAGGTAAATTCCGAATTTCGGGGGGCAAGGTGAAATGGGCCATCTGGAAGATCTCAGTTCTGAAGTCTGGCGGTAATCGCTGAACCGGCCACCTAAAGTATATCTGAGGCACCCCGCAGGGCCAATGGGCTGATTCACCGAGGGAATGTTGCCATCATTCACTCACGTCGAACGAACGTGGGAGGTCGCCCGTCAATTCAGGCCGCCATTCGGGAAGCTCGGCCAAGAAGTCCCGGTGTACGCCCCTGAGCCAAAAATAATCGGTCGTGATTCGTTTGGCCGTCACCAGCGTTGACGCATTGAGCCCGTAGAGCAGCGCCCCAAGCGTGCACAGTATTCCGAGGGACACCACCCAAAGGCCCGCATCCATCCCGTGGCCAATCAAGTTGGTCCCATACGCTACCGCCGCTAGCGACACAACGATGCATGCCCCAGCCACGCTAAGAGCTCTTCGGCGTTTGCGGCACCACTCATCGCTGAGACCAACAGCGAATGTGACACGCCTCGTCACGTAATTGCCGATCGAAGCAGCGGCGATTGGGCTCAACAGGTGGAGCAAAAAGAGCGCCGCATAGCCTCCCTCGGCGGCTTGCGGTACACGCCGGCCATGCGCAGGCCGATTGCTCTTCACGCATCGGTCGGGAAACTCCTCGCCGATTCTGACCACCAGGACTGCCCCATCACGCCACATGTGAAGGCCCTCGATAAGCGTCAGAGTGTGCGTGAGTGATCGAGTTCTCACGCTTCCACGTCTCCACCGCCGCGGCTCCCTTTGACACGATAACGGATCGGATCACCCGGCGGCGGGAGTGGATCTACCATTTGAAGAAATCGAGCCACCGCCGCTCGGTGTGCATCCGTTGGTTAATTGGCCTTCCAATTTCAGGATAGAAGTCTGCATTCGCTTCGATACAGAATCGCAGAGCAACCTCCCGCGTCTGCGGACTCGGTGGGGCGGCTGCTCGCTCTTCAACGACAGATGGCCACATCGATGTGCCGTCAATGTATCCGAATTCTGCAAGCTTTTCGACGTCGCAACGTGTTGGAACCACTCTTTCCGCTCGCAGTAGGATTCCATCGAGGTCACAGGTCACGAAGCCGTTGGAATGCCCATCCATAAAAATCGTGTCCGAAAACCGGACAGCCGCAATGATTGGGACAGCGTAAATGAACCATTCCGTACTCGTCCCAGTAGATGCATGAATCCCAATTCGCCAACGATACCCGTCTGGGAAATAGTATCGTCCAGGTATATCCCTTAGGTCTTTTAGGTCCAGGTGGATAACCGACTCATCAGCGGTTGGAAACCACCATTTGTGCGTGATTCGGTGCCTGCGGTCCAAGTCGTCGATGGGCGACTGTTTCGCACCATACAGCGCAAGGAGTTTTGCCCACTCCGCATGCGGGAACGTGTCGCCTTTGAAGAAGATGCTGTTGTCGCGACTCATGGCAAATAACGACACGCGTCGCCGGGTCGCCGCCAGTGACGCCTCCACTTGATTCCCACCGGATCGGCGACTCCGGTGCATGCGATGGTTCAAGTAAGCCGCTGACGCGGCGGGTGCTTGTGGCGTGACCGAACGGCGCGGTCAGCGACAAACAGTTTTTGCATTTACGTGTCACGGCAAGCACAGTGCTCTTAACCGCGGCGGGTTTTCGCGGGCCACTTTGGCACGCGACCTCCGCGGAGGCAATTTCAGGAGTACTGTCCCATGGCACGTCGTTCCTCCCATTCTCACCGACCCGCTCGCCCCTCGTCCACTCCCGCCAAGCGAAAAGGGATCCCCCTCACCCCGCTCGCCCAGCGGATGCTCCACGACATGCAGTTGGCCGGCCTGTCGCCAGCGGACTCAGGAATCCTACCTCCGCGCGGTCCGCAAGTTTGCACAGTGGCTCAAGAAGTCGCCCGATCAGGCTTCGGAAAACGACTTGCGCCGATACCTGCTGTTCATCAAGAACGATCAACAATGGGAAGGCAATTCTCTCAAGGTCGCCTACTCCGGAATCAAGTTCTTCTACCGCCACACCTGCCCGCAGGACTGGCCCACGCTCACCAAGCTCCGTGTCCCCAAGCAGTTCAAGTTGCCTACCGTGTTGACGATTCCCGAAGTCGATCAACTCATGGCCGCCATCCGCAAGCCGGCTCTGAAGTGCTTCTTCTGGACCGTCTATTCCCTGGGGCTGCGGCTTGCAGGAGGCGCGCATCTGCAGGTTTCCGACATCGACGCCGGGCGGATGTTGGTGCATGTCCGCCGGGGCAAGGGACACAAAGACCGTCTCATCCCCCTCACGCCAAAGACGCTCCACCTGCTCCGCCGCCACTGGGCCACCCATCGCCATCCCCAATGGCTCTTCCCTTGCGAAGGCCGCAATCACCAACAGGCGTCTACTTTGACTGTAGCCGCTATTTCCGTTGACTGAACCTTCGAGGAGCCAAGCGATTACGTGATTTCCAGTGGTATGCGTAGGCACATTCGTTCCGCTGCATCACCCGGGTATTGTGCCGCTTGATATAGTCCGGCGAACCGCAGTCGAGGGCGCGAGTGAGCAATGAGGCCAGGATGGTGCGAACACGTGGAACAGTGAGTGCTGGGGTGTATTTTTTTCCCCCGCATGTCTTCTTGCGTCAGGAACCATGCGGCCAACAACGAGAGTGTTTGATGGTGGTGCCACCCACGCCAATTGCGGACCTGATATTGGGCAAGCCCCGCTTCGCCTTTCGCACGCTCGAGGCACTCCTCGATCCGATGCTCGGCCTTGACGACACGGGTGAATTCCGGCCAGCGGCGTTTTCGAGCGCCGCGTTCGCGAGGTGGTAATCGTGCTTCATCGTACCATCGCTCTGCTCCTCGCGCACCACCACCAACAGCTCTTCGGGACCGTTGCGACGTCGATCGCTCTTCGCCTGGACGCGTGTCTTCACGGCCTGCACCGCCAGCGGGCCGCGAGCCGCCGTCACGCACCTCGATCGTCATCCAGGCGTTCTCCGGCAACGCCGCACACCACCGATCCACGCGGACATAGGGAACCTGCGGCCGCCGTCCGCGACCACAGTATTCCGGCGACGGGCGCATCCAGATCGCGCACCAACGTGTTCGATGGCACGGCGAGCAGATACCGTTCTCCCAACGACCGCAAATCTCGCCGAAATGCCGAGCTACGCCCCATTTCGTCGTCTCCGGCAATCCAGCCGTGAGGCAAGGCTTTCCCGTGCTCCGCAAGCATCTCCAGGGCCAGCAGCGTGCCGCGTGCGAAAGCGAATCGCGGCGGGAACACCGCACTTCTTCCGCCGCTTCTTGTCTTTCGCCCACTCTTCTTGTTCAAGTACAGCCGCGTGTCCACCAGGGCATGCTCCTTTCGAGAAACATACCCCAAGTATATACCCACCTGGCAGTTGTCGATTTTTCCCAGACGCCCGCACCATTGTCGCGCCACCCCGACCGAGCTTTTCCTCTTGTTCCTTGAACCCCGACGGGTCGAAAACGACACGCCATCGGGCTCGCCCAACTCCGCACCGACTTGTCGCGCCAGTTCTCCGATCAGCGGACGATCGTCCCACGGCGACTGGCCGATGAACTTCTGCCGCATGCCGCTCCTGGTCGTGGAGGTAAGCGATCATCTCGGAATTCTTCCGTTTGACATCCGAACACAGACCAGACACATACTCCCGCACGTGTCCTTGTTGCTCGCTGCTCGTCAAACGTGCTGCGTAGGGTTCGACGAATTGCTCCAAACGGTCCAGCATCCCTTTCGGTATCCGGGGATCCAAAACCGCATCTTCCAACAGTTCCTCCAATCGCACATCAAATCGCCGTTCCATCGGCTCCTCCTTTCCTGCACTCGAAATGTGAGGAAAGGCTGAATACCAAAAGAGTTACAGTCAGTCAATGTCAAGCTACAGTCAAACTACAGCCCAGCGTCCCATGGCCGTCACCACCGTCCAGGGTTGCATCAAAAAGTGGTGGACGAACTGGGCTGGGCCAAACGCGGAGTCACTACCCACACCCTGCGCCACTGCTACGCCACGCACCTGCTCGAAGCCGGCGTCAATCTGCGGCAGATCCAGAAATACATGGGCCACAGCACGCTAATGAGCACCACGATCTACCTCCACTTGACGACCGTGGGAGAGGAAGTCGCCGTGGCCAAGATCAACGCCCTGATGAACGATCGGCAGGTGGGCGACCATGGCTGGAACCTCACTCTGCCCACCACCGGCCGAGGCGGACCAGGCCACGGCCCGGCCCACCCTCGGCCAGATCTTTCGCCAGTATCGCCCGGCCTACCGTGCCAAGCACGCGGCCCGCATGAGCCACGAGCAACTCCGGGTGATGGACCAACTTGCACGCTGCCGCACCGGACAACTGGGACATGCGGTATACCGTTGCGACGCCTGCGGCACGTATCACGCCCTGCCGCAGTCCTGTGGCAATCGACATTGTCCCCTGTGCCAGGGGCACAAGGCCAAGCAGTGGCTCGAACAGCAACTGGAAAAGCTCTTGCCCTGCGCCTACTTCCCTGATCACCTTCACCCTGCCGCAAGAACTCCGCCCGTTCGCACGCGCCCATCCTCGCGAGTGCTACCGAGCCATGTTCCACGCGGCGGCGGCGACCTTGCGGGAGTTGGCCACCAACCCCAAGCATATGTCGGCTCCAGCCGCCTGGGGTTCACGGGCGTCTTGCACACCTGGGGACGCACCTTGAGCTACCATCCCCACGTGCATTTCATCGTCCGGGGGAGCGTTCAGCGAAGACGGTCAACAGTGGTTGCCCAGCCGCGTCGATTTCTTCGTCCCGGTCAAGGCGGCTTCGACGATCTATCGCGCCAAGTTCCTCGACTGCCTGACAACCAGCGGCCCTGGCCGACGAAGCCGCGAAGCGGTCGGCAACAAGAAGTGGGTGGTCCACAGCAAGGCCGTCGGGGATGGCCGCCAGGCCCTGCACTATTCTGGCGCCCTACGTCTACTGCGTGGCAATCAGCAACCGCCGCCTGGTCCACTGCGAACCAGAACCCGACGGCTTGGGCCGCGTCACTTTCACCTACCGCAAGAGCGGCAGCCGCCGCCTGCGTGCCATGACCGTGACCGCCGAAGAGTTCATTCGCCGCTTCCTGCAGCACGTCCTGCCAAGCGGTTTTCAGAAGGTCCGGCACTACGGCTTCGCCCATGCGCGCCAGCGGATCGATCGGGAGTGGCTGAAAATGCTGGTCACCGTCACGCTGAATTCCGTCTACGTGTTGCTTGTGGCCGCCAAGCCGCTGCCGGTCGCCCATCCTCCGACCTGTCCGGATTGTGGCGCCGAGATGATTTACCTGGGTTTCATTCCCACGCCAAAGGGACGATTCGATACCAGCTAATCCGAGGAAACCTCTACGCACCCACAACGCTGCTGACATCTGGTGGCGATGCGTCCGAAACTCGCTTTGACCGACTTCCCACGCGTCCAGCGCTGACGGTCCGCTCTGGCAGCGAAAACCGGCGCTCTCTGCCAGCTCCCAGCTTCACCCACACTCCGAAATGACGACCCGTTCGACACGCACACGCTGTCCAGAACTCAACGCCACGACCGTCTCCGCCCGTCCGACGCTCTGCAACGCTCGCCAGAATCACCCTGGCAAAGTGCGAAACCCTCTAGCAAGCCCCATGCCAGACGTCGCCGTCCTTTCTCGCTGCTCGCCGCGGGCTACTTGAACCAGGGATTAGATTGTGGCTGGACCTCTCCCCTGCCACGTCCACTCCGTCATCCAATCTCTTGCCACGCCACGTCGTCCTCTTCGGCCGCCGCCGAGCGCAGCCGCGCCCAGCGGATAAAACCGGCACGCCTCCTCAAGACTCGACCCCAACTCTTCGAGGAACTCAGGTGGAGCCTTTTTTCACCGTCTCGCGAGCGACGCTCACCAGCGCCCGCAGGGCCGTGTTCACCGACTCCGCATCGGGAAAGTAGTCGGCGACGTCTCGAGCTAACACAACCACGTTCGTACCCTCCACGTATCGCTGGGCGTACTTGCCGCGAACGCCCTTGCTGAAATCGTACTCATCAAGCATGTCAGGTACGCGCTGTTTCTTAGCGGCCTTCTTTCGAAGAGAAGTCCCATAGCTGCACCACAATGCCGCTGACACACCGGCCATCGATCGCAGACCCACCAGTTTACCGCAACTGCACACGCATGGCCACAGTGTAGCCGAGAGTCCCTCCGGTGGGACGGGCGGTCCGCCACGGCCCGTCTCTCCCGCTTCGACAACGGCTGCCCCGCTGGCGGATCCAACAAGGCGTGGAAAAACGCCCAGTCGGCTCCGGTGCTGCAACTCATTTGGCGGCGATCATGAGAAACACAATGAGAAAAGACACCAGGAGCGCAGCAAAGCCGGCGGTGTAAACCACCAAAATGACCTGCATCCTACGCGCGACGATTCCAAGCTGCCGGTCACCCAAATGTTGCCACGACGATCCAAAAAGGAATTTGAAGAATTGCCAGTTGTTGCGTATCGAATTATTCCAGAACAGGCTCGGGGAGCCGATGGACTGGTACGTCGAAGGGTGCCTTTCGGCTTCGGTCCAATTCAATCTCCTGGGCAATCTGCACATTGAGCCTGCGGGCAAATCCCAGTAAAATCACACGCGCTCGCTGGATCAACCGCTGAGGGGCCGTGACCGAACTCGCGATTTGCTCCAAGACTGCTTGCTGTTTCTCCGTGAGTCTGATTTTGGCGGCCTTGCCAGACATGCCTTTCTCCTGCTGAAGACCGCGACTTGAGACATCACGGTCACCAGACGCGAGAAAGGCGTTTTGGGGTAATAGAAACAGGGAAAACTGCGTTATCTGGGAAAGAAAACTGAGCGAGAATCTGGGCAGAGTACTCTCATCATGTACTATCAATGGTGATTTCCGGCACTCATGGTTTTGAAGAGCGGGATCTGGACAGGCAGTAGCCGGGGGTGGCGGGCCACCGGGTATCCCGCCTACACTGGGCCAGGGGGCGATTGGTTAGGGATGGGCAGCCAGGATTACAAGGTGATTTCTCCGTGAACGCTCTGGTCACCGGTGCCAATGGCTTTCTGGGGCTCTACCTGGTCGAGATGCTCGTCGCGAGGGGCGACCGGGTTCGAGCGTTTTGCCGCCGGCGTTGTCCGAAGCTGGATCGACTGGGCGTGGAAACCGTCTTGGGCGATCTGCGGGACTACAGCGCTGTCGATGCTGCGTGTCGAGACATGGAGGTTGGGTTCCACACCGCGGCCGCGGCGGGAATCGGCGGCCGCTGGCGGCACTATTACGAGACCAATGTCGTCGGCACCCGGCACGTCGTCGAGGCGTGTCGGCGGAACTGCGTTCGGCGACTTGTCTACACGAGCAGCCCCAGTGTTACCTACAACGGGTTGGACCAAAGGGGCATCGACGAATCGACACCGTATGCCAAGCGATGGCTCGCCCACTATCCGCGAAGCAAAGCGATAGCGGAACAACATGTTCTGGCAGCCAGCGGACAGGACGGGCTGCTGACGTGTGCTCTGCGGCCGCACCTCATCTGGGGAGTCGGGGACCAGCATATCATTCCGTCCTTGCTTGAGCGAGGCCGCGCGGGCAAGATTCGTCGAATTGGGGACGGGACAAATCTGGTCGACATCGTCTATGTGGAGAACGCGGCACACGCTCATCTGCTGGCCGCCGACGCCCTGTCGCCGGGTTCGCCCGCCGCCGGGCAGGCATATTTCATTTCGCAGGGCGAACCGGTTAACTGCTGGCAATGGATCGGCGAGATTCTTGCTCTGGCCAACCTGGCGCCGGTGCAGAAATCGATTTCGCTGAGAACCGCCTGGCATCTTGGGGCAGCCATGGAAGTCATCTACACCTTCTTCCGGCCGCGGGGGGAGCCGCCGATGACCCGGTTTCTTGCCGCGCAGCTCGCGACCAGCCACTATTTCGACATCAGCCGGGCGCGGCGAGACCTCGGATACGAGCCACGAGTATCAACGGCCGAGGGAATGCGCCGACTGGGCGCAGCCATCGCGGCTGGCGAATCGGTCTCATCGCAGCGGCCTTTCACCACCCCGTACGTCTAGGGGGCTTGGAGGGGGGTGAGAAGTGGAAGCGGAGCGGTCCGCTCTGGGGGGGCACCCCTAAGCTACGTTGCTGAGAGGCCTTCGGTTATAAAGAAAGTATCCCAGTTTCTGGATCAGGAGCCAAGGTCAAGACGCGCGGAGGAAATCCCGATGCCGTTACCTCCTGCGTAGAGCGTCCCACGGCCGTACCGTAAGTCTTGCCGCACTTGTGGGCGCTTGCCAGTGGACGGGTAAATGGATAACCTGATAGGTTTGAAGTGTCCCCGAGGATAGCGGGATGATCGCTGAGCGACCCGAACAGGATAGGTTTGTCATCACCGGCGTGGGCCTGACCGCGCCGAACGGGAATAATCTGCCCGAGTTTCGGCAGGCCCTTTTGGCGGGCCACAGCGGCGTGGTGCCTTACGAGATCCGCTATTTCGGCTCGACGGTGGCCGGAGTGTGCCATTTTGATGAATTACGCTACCAGCGACGCAAGGAGGTGCGGCGAGGAACGCGGGCGGGCAGCATCGGTATCTTCTGTGCCCAGGAGGCGATCCGCGACGCCGGGATCGATTGGGACAACGTCGACAAGTCCACGGTCGGCGTTTACGTCGGGGTGACCGAGCACGGCAACGTGGAGACGGAAAACGAGATTTATCTGATCAAGGGATACGACTACGACACGAAGTACTGGTCGCATCACCACAATCCCCGCACGGTCGCGAACAACCCGGCCGGCGAGATCACGCTCAATCTCGGGATCACGGGCCCTCATTACACGCTCGGCGCCGCATGTGCGGCGGGCAATGCGGGTCTGATCCAGGGGCTGCAGATGCTGCGGCTTGGAGATTGCGATCTGGCCGTGTGCGGAGGCGTTTCGGAAAGCATTCATACGTTTGGCATTTTCGCCAGCTTCCATAGCCAGGGGGCGTTGGCCCGGCACGAGGACCCGGCAAAGGCATCGCGACCGTTCGATGCGAAGCGGAACGGAATTGTCGTGGCCGAAGGCGGCTGCATGTTCGTTCTCGAACGGCTTTCCGATGCCCGTGCCCGCGGGGCGAAGGTGTACGGCGAGGTGATCGGCTACGGGATGAACAGCGATGCGTCGGACTTTGTCCAGCCCAATCCAGATCGGCAGGCGGAATGCCTGCGGCTGGCGCTTCGGCGGGCAGGGCTGGCGGCCGACGAGATCGATCTGGTGAGCACGCATGCAACGGGAACGACCACGGGCGATTCACAAGAGAGCGAGGCGCTGCGGGCGGTGTTCGGCGAGGGTGGGCGGACGGTTTTCAACAATACCAAGAGCTTCATCGGGCATGCCATGGGCGCCGCGGGCGCTTTGGAACTGGCAGGCAATTTGCCCGCCTTCGAGGACGGCGTCTGCCATGCCACGATCAATTTGGACGAACTGGATCCCCAGTGCGCGTTGCCGGGCCTGGTGGCCAACGAGCCTCGCGAGGTTGGAGACATTCGCGTGATTTTGAACAACTCCTT
Organism: Thermoguttaceae bacterium; assembly: GCA_040768665.1. Taxonomy (GTDB): domain Bacteria; phylum Planctomycetota; class Planctomycetia; order Pirellulales; family Thermoguttaceae; genus JABWBD01. The sequence goes on along the minus strand of JAXGMN010000022.1, from coordinate 34,046 downwards.
CGGCATGCTGGGGACGAATTCGGTCGTCATCGTGCGCAAGATTTGAGCCAAAACGGAGAAGACTGGGAATGACTGTTGGTGAAATCCGAGAAGCGGTTTTCGATATTCTGTCGGACATCGCTCCCGATGAAGACTTGAGCAACCTGAAGGAGGACGTCGCGTTTCGCGATCAACTCGAGCTGGACAGCATGGATTTCCTCGACATCGTAATGGAGTTGCGGAAGCGCTATCGCGTGCAAATCCCGGAGCAGGATTATCCGCAGCTTGCCAGCATGGAGAGCACGGTGAACTACCTCGAGCCGTTGATGAAGGATGTGCCGGCATAGGATGGAGATCTTAGTTCTTAGAGCTTACGTTGCGGGTGATGACTGATTCCTAAGTTCTAAGTTCTAAGTACTAAGAAGTAGTTTCCAGGATCTTTCCCCCGCCTCGTCACGAGTCCGACGATTTCATGTACGACACGATTATTATCGGCGCCGGCATGTCGGGACTGGCGGCCGGGGTGCGTCTGGCCCATTTCGGCCAGAAGGTCTGCATCCTGGAGCGTCATACGACGATCGGCGGGCTGAATTCCTTTTATCGGATGAACGGCCGCAATTTCGACGTCGGCCTGCACGCGGTGACCAACTACGCGCCCAAGGGGGCCCGCCGGGGTCCTCTTTCACGGCTTCTTCGCCAGCTTCGGCTCACGTGGGATGAACTCGGGCTGGTGCCGCAACTCGGCTCGACGATCGCTTTCCCGGGAGTCTCGCTGGAGTTCAGCAACGACTTTGAACTGTTCCGCAGCGAAGTCCACCGTCGTTTTCCGGCTCAAAAGGACAATTTCGAGCGTCTTCTAGCGCGATTGATGGACTACGATCAGTTGGGAGCATCCGGATCGGAACAGTCGGCCCGCGAGGTTGTCGAGGGCATCGTTACCGATCCGCTGCTGGTCGAGATGATCTTCTGCCCCATTCTCTACTACGGCAGCCCGCGGCAGCGCGACATGGATTTTGCGCAGTTCTCCATCTTGTTTCGCTCGATTTTTTTCGAGGGATTGGCCCGGCCGTTTTCGGGCGTGCGGCTGATTCTCAAGAAGCTGGTGCGCAAGTACAAGGAGTTGGGCGGTGAGATCAAGTTGCGATCCGGGGTGGCCCGCTTCGGGGTCAAGGGCGGCCAGGTCCGGTCGGTAATCCTCGACAACGGCACCGAACTGGAAGCCCGGCACGTCCTTTCGTCGGCCGGTTGGCGCGAGACGATGCGCTTGTGCCGCGACGAATCGGCAGCGGAGACGCACCCGCCCGGCGAACTGTCGTTCATTGAATCGATCTCGATTCTCGACGCCGAGCCTCGACAGATCGGCTGCGACCGCACGATCATCTTCTTCAACGATTCCGAGGTATTTCACTACGAGAAGCCGGACGACCTGGCCGACGTCCGCAGCGGCGTGATCGCGTCGCCGAACAACTACATCTATGAGGAACCGCTGGAGGAAGGCGTGGTGCGGATCACGGCCCTTGCCAATTACGACCGCTGGGCAGCGTTGGATGAACCGACGTACCGCCTGGAAAAGCTCCGCTGGTACGACAGGCTGGCTGCTTCCGCCGTGCGTTTCATGCCCGACTTCCGCAGTTCGGTCATCGACACCGACATGTTCACCCCGACGACGATCCGGCGGTACACGGGGCATGAAAAAGGTGCGGTCTACGGCGCGGCGGTGAAACGTTACGATGGCACGACCCCCCTGGAGAACCTCTTTGTCTGCGGCACCGACCAGGGGCTGGTGGGGATCGTCGGAGCGATCATCAGCGGCATCACCATCGCCAACAAGTACTTGTTGAAGTGATTCATGCCACGCGACTTTCTCCAGGGCGCCCGTGACTGCTACGACGTTGTCGTGATTGGCTCCGGCCTAGGGGGCATGACGGCGGCGAATACGCTCGCCCGCGCCGGGCACCGCGTTCTGTTGCTGGAGCAGCACTATAAGCTCGGGGGGCTGGCCACGTGGTTTCGGCGGCCCGGCGGCCACATTTTCGACGTCTCGCTCCATGGTTTTCCGTATGGCATGGTCAAGAGTTGCCGCCGCTACTGGAGCCGCGAGGTCGCCGACTCGATCGTCCAACTCAAGAACATCCGATTCGACAACCCAATGTTCTCGCTGGTCACCACGTATGACCGGGAGGATTTCACGCGGCTATTGAGCGGCCGGTTCGGCATTCCAACGGGGACCGTGGCGGAGTTCTTCGACACGGCCCGCAACATGAACTTCTTCGACGAGCAGGCGACGACGACGAAGCAATTGTTCGATCGTTTCTTCCCCGGTCGCGACGACGTGGTCCGGCTGCTGATGGAGCCGATTACCTACGCCAACGGCTCGACGCTCGAGGATCCGGCGTTGACGTACGGGATCGTGTTTTCCAACTTCATGTCGAAGGGGGTCTTCACCTTCGAGGGAGGAACGGACCGGCTCATCGGCCTGATGGAGAAGGAACTGCGGTCCAACGGGGTGGACGTTCGTATTCGGTGCGACGCAGGCAGGATCGAGGTCGAGGGAGGCCGGGTTCGGGCGGTGTGGAGCAACGGGCGCCGCATCAAGGCCCGTGCGGTGGTCTCGAACGGGAACCTGAAGGGTACCGTGTTCGGAATGGTCGGGGAGGAGCATTTCGACCCCTCTTTTGTCGAGCAGGCCCGCGCGGTTCGACTGAACAATTCGAGCACGCAGGTTTACATGGCGTTGAAGCCGGGCGAAGTCGTCGGTGAGGAGACCTGCGGGGATCTGCTGTTCAGTTCCACGGCGGATTGTTTCCGCACCGACCTGCTGCTGAGCCGCAACGTCACCAGCCGCACGTATTCGTTCTACTATCCGCGGACCCGCCCCGGCCGCGACCGCTATTTCATCGTCTCGAGCACCAACGCCAACTACGACGATTGGGCCGCCCTGCCGCCCGAAGAATACGAAACAAGCAAGCGGAAATTGATCGAAGACACCCTGGATGCCGCCGAAAAGTACGTACCGGGGATTCGCGAGAAGATCGACACGGTCGACTGTGCCACGCCGCGGACGTTCAAACGATACACGAAGCATCTCGCCGGGGCGAGCTTCGGCACGAAGTTCGAGGGCCTTGCCGTCAGTCGCGAGCTGCCCGAACAGATCGCCGGGCTCTACCACGCCGGGAGCGTCGGGATTATCATGTCGGGCTGGCTGGGTGCGCTGAACTACGGCGTAATCGTTGCCAACGACGTCGATTCCTTCCTGATGAACAACGCTTCCCGGGAAACGTCGTGCAGCCAACCGGAAGCCTGAGAGCTGCCCGTCGCTGAGGTCTTGGAGATAGCAGGACTAGAATGACACTCCAGCAAATCCACGATGCCATTCCGCACCGCGAGCCATTCCTGCTGGTCGACGAGATCCTCGAGTGGACCGACGACCGGATCGTGTGCACGAAGGCGTTTTCCGGCCGGGAGGAGTTCTTTGCGGGCCACTATCCGGGCTATCCGCTGGTCCCGGGCGTTTTGTTGTGCGAAGCGGCCATGCAGTGCGGGGCCATACTCCTGTCGCGCCATCTGGCCGGCATGGAAGGCAAGGTTCCGGTCGCCACACGGATGAACGACGTTCGTTTCAAGCGAATGGTGCGCCCCCGCGAGACGCTTCGGATGGAGGTATCGCTTACCGAGCGGCTGGCCGACGCCTTCTTCCTTCTGGCCAAGGTGACCGTCGACGGCAAGACGGCCGTCCGCTTCGAGTTCGCCTGCACGGCGGCGGAAAAGGCGTAGCGATCGAGGGTATTGTTTCCATGGATTTCCTTCAACTTTCCGGCAAGAAGATCCTGTTGTTCGGGGTCGCGAACCGCAAGAGTGTCGCGTACCATATCGCACGCGTGCTGGCGGAGGCCGGGGCGGAGTGCGTTTACGTGGTGCAGAACGAGGCGGTTCGGCAGAACGTCGGCAAACTTCTCGGCGATGCGGAGATCTTCACCTGCGACGTCGAGTCGGAGGACCAGATCGCCCGGCTTCGCGAAGAGATCGGCCGCCGCCACGACCGGTTTCATGGGCTGGTTCACTCGCTGGCGTTTGCCGACTATTCGAGCGGTGTCAAGCCGTTTCATGAAACGCCCAAACAGGCTTTCCTGCAGGCGGTGGACATCTCGTGCTATTCGCTGATCGCGCTGAGCCGGGCCTTTGCCGACCTGTTGGATGCCGAGGCTTCGGTCGTCACGATTTCCATTTCGACGACCACCATGGCCAGCGAGAGCTACGGCTACATGGCCCCGATCAAGGCCGCGCTGGACTCGGCGCTGGTGTTTCTCGCGAAGTCTTTCAGCCGGTTCTCGAAAATTCGCTTCAACGCCGTCGCGCCGGGGTTGCTCAAGACGTCCGCCTCGGCGGGCATTCCGGGTTATGTCGACGCGTATCTGTATGCCGAGCAGGTGATTCCCCGGAAGGAAGCGGTCCGGACCGAGGAGGCGGCCAACGTGGCTGCGTTCCTGCTCAGTCCACGGTCGAGCGGGATCAATGCGCAGCGAATCGTCGTCGACGCGGGGATGGCGATCAACTACTTCGACCGGGATGTGGTCGAGCGGGCGATGAACGCGAAGTTGTGAGAGTCGAGGATTTCTGCGCCGCCAGGTCAGGTTGATACAACCGGTCCTCAACATCGATTCGCCGGGATCAAGCCGGCATGCCGCAATCGTGCGGCGACGTGAATTAATTGTCAGTCGGGGTGCTGAGCGCGGTGCCGCCCAGCGAAATCCGCAATAGTCCCCGACCGTCGGTGTAAACGATTACCTCGAAAACTCCTCTCGGAGCCAGTCCCCGTTTCAACTCCGGTTTGCGATCACTCCTTGGCGCTGCTTTCACCCAGATTCGCGCCCTGGCGCAGGAGTTCCTCCTGGACGTCGCGCACCGGGACGTCGCGCGGGGGCTTCGCGCTTGCCGCGGCGAGGGCTGCACAGACGCCGGCGGCGTGGCCCGTGGCCATCGAGACGGGCATGACGCGGTACGACGAATGGGCCTCATGGGTGCCTGAAATGCAGCGGCCGGCAACGAGAAGCTGATCGACTCGCTGCGGCATCAGGGCCCGCAAAGGGATGTCGTAGGCCTCGCCGGGCGGGAGCCGCTTCAGGAGCGTGCCTTTTCCGGACGGGTTATGGATATCGACGGGGTAGGAGCCGCGGGCAATCACGTCGGAGAACCGGCGGGCACTGAACAGGTCGGCGGCAGTCAAGTGGTACTCGCCGGTGATTCTCCGGGTTTCGCGAACGCCGACGTGGGTGCCGCTTTGGGCCGCGTAGGCTTGTTCAAAACCGGGCACGTAGCGGCGGAGAAACGCGGCGATTTGGCGCATCTGGCGGCGTCCTTCCCACTCGGCGTAGCTCAGATCCCAGACGTTGGTGCCCAGCACGCGCGTGACCCGCGTGCTGTTGACACTGACTTCGTGTTCATGCGGCGTGCCGAAAAAGAGAATGTCCTCGCGGGCGAGATCGAGTTCGCCCGCCGCCACCGCCCGTCGAATGAGGTCCCAAAGGCCATGCACGCCGCGCCATTGGTCGGGATGCTCTTCGACATAGCGATCGAACAGCTCAGGCCGGAAATCGACCATGCGGAACATCAGCGTCATCGGTTGCACCAGCCCGTCTTGCTCCCGGCCGATTTCGAACGGCGCGCCGGCGCGGGCGGCGATATCGCCGTCGCCGGTGCAGTCTACGACGGTTCTAGCATAGACGACCAGCGGTCCGGATTTCGTTTCGAAGACGACTCCGCGGACCTCCGGCGATCCCACGACGTCGCCGGCCAGCGCGTGCAGCAGGTACTGGACGCCCAGGTCGTCGAGCAGATCGAAGGCCACGGCTTTGAACACCTCGGGATCGAACGGGACGACGTAGCCGGTGGCGAGGGAGGGAGCAACGGCGCCTCCGGCTTTGACGAGCCGCTCGAGCAAAACCTGCAGCGCGCCGCCGATCACCGGCTCTCCGGGACCGTGGTCGGCCGGCATGAGTTTTGCCGCGCCGGAGCGGAGGTCGCTTCTCTGCGTGTGGAACGACATCAGCGGCATCACCAGCGCCGCCGTGGCATTGCCGCCGAGAAAGCCATAGCGCTCGGCGAGGATCACGCGGGCGCCGGCCGTGGCCGCGCCGAAGGCGGCGCCCAGCCCCGCCGGTCCCCCGCCGACCACAAGCACGTCGGTCTCTGCCGCCACGGTTGCCTTGCGAGGCGGGAGCGTCAGGGTGCGAAAATCGTCGGGCTGTCGCAGCGGCGGCATGGAGATTAGGCTCCTTTGCGGCCCCCCGAGCGAATCGGAAGTTCGGAGAGGACCTTGACCGTGATCCGGTTTGTTTCCAGGGCCCGGTCCCGAAGGTCGGGAAGACGGTCGGCGATCCGTTGGCGAATATCGTCCTGCATGTCCCAACAGCGATCGACGTAGGCGATCAGGCCGCCCGTGGTCACGTCCTTCATCGGAGGCGTGGGCATGTCCATGTCGCGCAAGAAGCCTTCTACCTTCGATGCATAGGGGAGAGCGACGAACGGCACTCCCTCGATCGCAGAGAAGATCAGGAAGTGAAGCCGCATCCCGACGGAGAACTGAAAATGACGGACGAGCGACAACAACTGCGGGGAAGTATACTCTCCTTTCAAGACCGTGGCATGCTGGGCGTGCTGCATGCGTGCGACGACCGCGTGACTGTGCTGCACGTCCTGCTTCTTCTGTTCCATCGGGACGAAGACGATCTGGGCATCGAGACGGGCGACCATGAAGTCCGCCGTATTGGCCAAAAGGGCGTGGTAATGCTCGATTTCGATGTCCGGCGCCGCCGGACCGGGCTCGCGGACCGAGAAACCGACAAGACGGCGCGCCGTATCCAGCCCTTCCCGTTTGTGTGTATCGGGGGGCAGTGGTTGCGGCTGAAGCAAAAGGGCCGGATCCGCCGTCAGTACGATCTCGCGCTCAATCCCCACCTCCTCGAGCAGTTTCATCGCCTCGCGGTCGCGAACGGTTACTACCGCGGCAGGCGTGAGGTGTTTGACCACCAGTTCGCGACTACCCGGTTCTTTGAGAGGGCCTGCGCTAACCGCGTAAACGACGACCGGCACCCCCACTTCATTCGCCAACGCGACCTCACGGAGATAGACCTCCACGTCGCGGTCGTAGAGGATGCCTCCGCCGCCAAGGATCAACAGATCGAGCTTCTCGATCTCGGCTCGCGCTTCGTCGCGAGTCAGTTCGCGAGCGGCGACCGCGCGCTCGACCCCGTGGCGGCGGAGCGTGTCGTCGCAGTCGAACGTGAACACGGTGATTTCGGCGGGCACGGATTGGTAAAGTTGCCTGGCAATCGCCTCAAGGATGGCCTCGTCGCCGAGATTCATGCCTCCGTAGGACCCTGAGATGCCGATTCGATACGGATGCTGATTCGCCATAGAAAGTAAACTCTCTGTAGTTGGCCGGTGGTTCGAAGTTGGCAGTTCGTCCCATCTACCTGAGCAGTTTCTATGCCAGAACAGCGCCGCTTCCACTCAGCCCCACCCGGCCCTGTGCAGGTGGAAGGAAGGTTTGGCGACTACAACGCGGCACCTCCCTTTCGTTTCCAGACTTTCTTGCGACCGGTACAGGGCCGGGTGGGGATAACCTTTGATAGCGTAAGTACTTGTGTCCCATATCGTCCACAAGGTGGCGTTGCCCAACTAGGCGGGTCGCGTCTACTGGCTGGCGTGGTATCTCCGTGCTACAATCGCGGGTGGGTCCAAGACCGGATTGAGCCTGTGCCCGGCAGGGGATCGATTCAGGAAAGTCGCGCATGCAACAGTATGGGAAAGGGGCTTGGCTCCTTCGCCCCCAGAAGTTTTCCGTACGGTTTTCCCATCAGCCCGGTAAGCTCTCATCTGCAGCTTGCCTTATGCAACAACCAATTGGCGGAGGCATGAAAATTGACCGACGAGCTCGTTGAGGTCGCACGCTTCGGCTCGGCCAACGAAGCAGCGATTGCGAGGAGTGTCCTAGAAGGGACCGGAATTGCGGCTGTGCTGCACCAGGAGGCAACAGCGACGTGGCTGTGGCACTACGGCACCGCGCTGGGCGGAGTGAAGTTGCTGGTGCGAAGTGCCGACGCCGACGAAGCCCGCACCATTCTCGCGGACCAGGTGGCCGAGCCTGCCGACGCCGGAACCCGTTTCGGCGCTGTGACACATCACCAGATCTCCGTGGAGGACGAAGAGGACGATTCCGACGGCGTCGATCCCACGCTTGTTCGCGCTTGGCGGGCGGCGATCATTGGCATTGCCGTCGTGCCTCCGCTATTGAGCCTCTATTCCCTCTGGCTGCTCGTGCGCCACGGACTCCTGCTGAGTGGCCAGTGGCGCGCCATCGTGGCATTCATGGTGGATCTGGCGGTGTTGGGGGCGATCGGCCTGTTTCTCTGGGCCGCACGGTGACTGCTGCCTGTAAGACGTCGGATCCGTCGACCTGCCGGTCCATGACAATGATCCCGCGTGATCGAGCAACTCACCCGCATGCCCTCTCCCGCGGCCCCGGCCGGTTCATTCGGCAGGGGAATGATGCTCTCCAGCCAGCAACCACGCAGTGCCGACCGAGCTGCGCCGGCGGTGCCGGTCAATACCCATGCTTTTTCAGGTGAGCATCGAGGTATTTGCCTTGATACGGATATTCGTCGAACTGGACCGCCTCCTCGGTGAACCGGGGATCGCCGGTCCTCTTCAGGTAATCGGCGAGCCGTGTGCGAAGGGCATCGACGGTCTCGGCGTACTGCGGGTCGCCGGCGAGATTGTGGATCTGATCGGGGTCCGTTTCGCAGTCGTACAGTTCGATGGCGGGACGCTTCGCGAAGCAGAGATCGTAATACTTGTTCAACTGCGGGTCGTCCTTGCGTTCGATCAAGAACGACTTGGTCGGGCCGTTGTCGCAGTCCGCGTGGACGCCCATCGGATGCGTGGCGTCTTCCGGAACACCGGCAGGCCAGCGGTCGGGCTTCAGGTTGAGAATGAGCAACCAGCGGTCGGTGCGGATCGCCCGTGCAGGGTAGCCCGCCATCGACGGCATCTCCTGGGCAGGGGCGTGGCGCTCGCGCCCGACGACGACGGCGTCGCGGGCCGAATCGACCCGCCCATCGCGCTCGGAGGTGAGGATCGATAACCAATTGCGGCCGGTCATCACCGTGGGGACGTCGACCCCGGCGGCGGCGAGGAACGTGGGCGCGAGGTCCGTAAGGGAGACGAAGTCGGTGAGTGTGCGACCCGCCGGAATTCCCTTGCCCCAGCGGATGGCAACCGGCACACGGACGCCCCAGTCGTAGAGGTTACCCTTGCATCGCGGAAACGGCATGCCGTGGTCGCCCGTCATGACAACAAGAGTGTTTTCGAGTTCCCCGGCCTTTTCCAGTAGTTCCAGCGCGCCGGCAACGTCGCGATTCCAACGCTCGACCTCGAAATAGTAGTCGGCGACGTCGCTGCGGATGGTTTCGACCTCGGGGTAGAACTGCGGGGTATGGACGGCGTCGACGTCAATGCCGCTTTCCCTGCCCGAGCCCTCCTGGTACGGCCGATGAGGGTCCGACGTGCCGAACCAGAAACAGAAGGGCTTCGACTCGTCGCGATTGGCCAGGAAGTCATCGAATTGGCCCTCCGGGCCGCAGGGGTGTTCGCGATAGCCGCCGACCGTGTAGTCGCCGGGCCCCCATGCCTTGCGCCAATGGCCGATTTCGTAGCCGGCGTCGCGGAGAAGGAACAGGAAGTTGGGATGCTCGACGTCGAGCGTACTCCACAGGTTGGCGCCTTGACCGAGACGGTAGAACTGCTGTCCGGTTATGATCGAGTTGCGGCATGGCGTGCACGATGGGCTGGAAACGAAAGCGTGCCGCAGCAAAACGCCCTCCCGTGCAATGCGATCGAACGCGGGCGTCTTGACAACCTTGTCGCCGTACGCCCCGGCGTGCGGCCATCCCCAATCATCGGCCAACGCGAAGAGAATGTTGGGACGCTTGCCCAGGTGTTGATCGGCGTGCACGGGGCGCACAAGAATCGTGGCGGCAAGCGCGAAGGCGATGACCAGCGGCCTGGAACTCATAGGATGTTTCCTCTTCAGCCGTGTCAGGCCACCGGCGATTCCCACACTCGCAGCCCGAAACGGCTCAAATAAATAGGAATGTTCTGCGTGCCGGGGACCTGCTCCCCGATGGCGTGGAGCATCTCACGTTTGCGTGCGGACTCCAGGCCGCTGAGGATCGTGACCGAGCCGCCGTCGCCACCGGCGCCGTTCACCTTCCATCCGACAGCGCCGAAATCCCGGGCGATGTCGATGACCGCCTGGTGTGCGGGGCTGACGAGATCGGGATGGAGTTGGACCTGGGCGTCGGTGTTTTCCCGCATCGCGCGGCCGAGGGCATGGAAGTCGCCGGCGTAGAGGGCGTCGCGGGCTCGCACCGGGGTCTCGCGCAGCGGCTGGAGCTTCTCCGCCTCCGGGCCGGCGGCCTCGAGTTCGGCGATTACCTTTTCATGGACCTTCGACGAACTGTGCGACTGGCCGAGGAATACGAGCGACAGACGCCGCTCGAGCTCCCAATGAATCGAATTGGGGAGCAAGATCGGGCTGACGATCGCATGCGGGTAGTCGAGAATCTCGATGAAATTGATGCCGCCGTAGGCCGACGCCAATTGGTCCTGCACCCCGCATTGCTGTTTGAGCAGGTCGGTCTCGATCCGGTGCGCCGACTTGGCTACCTCGTGCGGCGTGAGCCGGCCCGGCGAGAGCCAGTCCAGCGCGCCGATGAGCGCAACGCTCACCGCGGCACTGGTTCCGGTCGAGCAGCCTACGGGAGCTTCGCTGAACAGCGAGATCTCAAGCGAGAGATTGCCGGGAACTCCCATGTACTCCAGGGCCGCCTCGAGCAGCGGGTGGCGGTCGTACGTGCCGCCTACGCTTTCCAAGGTGTACCGCTCGCCATAGTTCTCGGCGTAGATCGCGACCGGCGGCTGCCTGGCGTCGCGAGGAAAGACGCGGATCTGCACTTCCGCGTACGGATAGACGGCGATGTTCAGCACGCGGCCATACTTGGCAAACCAAGTGTCGGTCCAGCCGCCGAAATCGGAGATCCGGATCGGGGCGGCACTACAGATGACGCGGAGGGGCTGGCGGTCGGCCATCGGAGGTTCCTTGAAGTTGCCGGGTGCGAGAGCTGAGTTCGAGGCCCAAACAAAACGGGGAGAGCCACCTCGCCGGGACGCCTATTTTCCGGGTCTTGCCACTGCATGTCTCGCAGGCCAGCTTTCGTCTTGCCAGGGTCTCTTCGAAGCGAGCCGACCTTAGCCTATCTATTTCTGCCGGCGACGGCAAGTCGCGGTATCCTTGCCAATGGCGCTACGGCGGGCTTGCACAGGGAGTGACCCTGGTGGAGAATTAGGTCGTCTGCCGCGGCCGCGACGAGCCTGTGCGACCCACCCCCTTACGGAGCATCTCATTTTATGCCCCCAATTGTCTCGCGTCGGGAAATGCTCACCTGGAGCTGTGTCGGTCTGGGCGGAGCCACGTTGGCACCGGCGGCGATGGCCGCCGCGGCTGAAAACGGCTCGGCGTCGGCCGGACCGTTCGCGTACTGTTTCAACACGGCGACGATCCTTGGTCAGAAGCTGCGGCTGGACGAGGAGGTCGACATCACGGCCAAGGCCGGCTACCAGGCAATCGAGCCTTGGGTCCGCAATATCCAGCGCTATGTCGACGAGGGCGGATCGCTCGCGGATATGAAGAAAAACATCGCCGACCTTGGGCTCTCCGTGGCCAGCGCGATCGGCTTCGCATCGTGGGCGGCGGAGGACGACGCTGCGCGAGCGAAGGGGCTCGAGCAATTTCGCCACGACCTGGAGCTGGTGGCGGCGATCGGTGGCACCCATATCGCCGCTCCGCCGGCCGGGATCAATAGGACACCGGGTATCGATCTGCGGAAAGTGGCCGAACGCTACCGCGCCGTGCTGGAACTTGGCCGCGAAGCCGGCGTTGTACCGCAACTCGAAGTGTGGGGCTCGTCGCTGACGCTCAGCCGGCTCGGCGAGGCGGCGTTCGTGGTGATCGAGGCTGCCCATCCCGATGCGTGCCTCTTGTTGGATGCGTATCACCTTTACAAAGGCGGCAACGACTTTGCGGGACTGAATCAGCTCAACGGCGGCGCCATGCACGCCTTCCATCTCAACGATTATCCGGCGGACCCGCCCCGCGAGACGATCAAGGATAGCCACCGCGTTTATCCCGGGGACGGCGTTTGCCCGCTCGGCGATGTCCTGCGCACACTCCACGGCACCGGTTTCCGCGGTTTGCTCTCGCTGGAGTTGTTTAATCCTCAGCTTTGGGAGCAGGATCCGCTGGAGGTCGCGAAGAGGGGACTGGCGAAGATGAAAGCGGTGGTTGCCGCGGTCAGCGCCGATTAACGAGATCGGAATTACCTACGGGACTGTTCTCCTGGATCCCGGCAGATGCGTATGATTCATCGGAAGGGCTGATCGACCGAATCCCAGTCTGCCCTTTGTACGGCCTCGAAGACGCGCACTTACGCGCCAATAACACGAACAGGGGAGTCTTTCCATGAGTAAGGCGAGCTGGATTGTAGCCGTTGGCTTAACGTTGTCGCTTGCGGTGTGGCTGGCTGGGCCGGCAAACAAGGCCGAGGCCCAGTGGGGCGGGTATTGGGGCGGATACCGGTACTCGCCCTACGGATATGGCTACCGCGTGTATCCAAGGTACTATGGAGGGCCATACGTAGACGGCTGGTACTCGCCCGGGGGCTATGGGTACCAGCCCAGCTATGGCGCGTACGGGTATGGTCCTGGATATGGGTACTATCCTGGCTTTCAAGCTGGCTACGGGTACGGACAGAATTTCTCCGCAAGGGATTTCGGCTATGGCCCGGGAGGGGTGCTAGACATGCTCCGCTAGCCAAGAAAGGCAACTGCATCGCTTTGCTTTTTGTCGCTCGGTCGTTAGAATAAGTAGTGGGGGCGCCCTCCCAGGCGGTGATTTGCTTTTCTATCGACGCACGCGGGCACAGAGAACTTCGGCCTACTTCGCACGTGCAGCATTGGTCCGCGTTGCTATCTTCTCCAACTTGAGGAGGCGGATCATGAAAGAGCAGACGCGAGAGTCTCCCGGAATCCTCGCGGCGGCCGAGCGACGGATGAGGGCGTGGGCGATGACTGAGGAGATCGCCCACCGGACGATCGAGACTCACGGTCCCAGTCGGATGCGTCCGCAGCTTGGGCGCTTCATCTCTCTCTCGCGCGAGGTCGGCGCCGGGGGCAGCGAACTTGCGGCCTGCCTGGGCGAAAAGCTCGGCTGGGAGGTCTTGGATCGCAACCTTCTTGATCAGGTCGCCGAGCGGTATCGGCTTTCCAAACCCATGCTGGAACTGGTCGACGAGACGACGGCCAACTGGGCGTTCGACATCCTGGGGACCTGGGTTGATCGAAAGCTGATCTCCCACGAAAAGTACATGGTTCACCTGGCGAGGGTAATCCTGGCTCGCGCCCGACGGGGTGATGTGGTCTTTGTGGGCCGCGGCGCTCAGTTCCTGTTGCCGCGGGATCATGGGCTGGCCGTGCGGATCATTGCTGATGAGAAGTATCGGCTGTCCCGGATCATGGCACAAGAGAACCTTGACGAAACCACCGCGCGCCATTGGATGGAGGAGGCCGAGCGGGGGCGTAACGAGTTCGTACAACGGTTCTTCCGCCGTGATCCTAACGATCCTCACCTCTACGACCTGGTGATTCGGGTGGATCGGATCGGGGTGGAAGCAGCAGCCACGCTAATCATCGCGACATACGGCGAGATTCTCGGGGAATCCGTGGTCGCGGCTGCAGGCGGATAGGCCGGGCGAACCAACAAGTGTCGCCTTTGGGACGCTGGCGAGCAATCTTTTGGTCCGTTGCCGCCTTCGGCGGTTTCTGTGCCGCCGCCGTACCGCGGAATGGTCCGGAAACACTGGCTCGGGAAGACCGGATGCGCGGGCATCTCGTCGATGCCTTCCGAGGAACTGCTGCGCTGGAGAATGCGGATCAACCTGGGCGCCGGACTGTTGCTGGTCGGTTTCATCTCGGAGCCATTGTGCGAGGAACCCCGGCCGCGGTCCCAGGAAGGGCGACCGGTAGATGATGCGGCCGGTGAACATCCCGGCACGGCTGCAACGGCCGACCCCAATGGCAGCATGAATCGACGCGCCCGTGCCGTATCATCGTGAAACCGGCGGGGGTTGAACTGGTAGGCTACCGTACTCGCACCAGGAACAGTGCGTCGCGCTGGCCCACCGTAACCTTGCCGGCAACCGGCTGACCGTTGTTGGTCTGGGTGTCCTGCGCTGCCGTGCCTTGGAGCCGCCGGTACTTCCGCCGCGGCGAAAGCGAATCGAGATCGAACGTGTACGGCTCCCGCGAAGGGTTCGCGAGCACAATGCCGCCTTGGAAGGTCCGGTAAACCACATCGGGGTGCGCGTAGGCGGCGACCGACCTGAGCACCACCGGTTCGTTTCCTTCCACTTCAAACGAGAGGGTCACCTTCGGCGACCGGACGTGCCCATAGTAGAAACTCGACGGGAACCAGCGGTCGTTGACCCAGGTCATGTACCGCGCTGCGGGAGTCACCTGGGCGTCGCTGGCGCCGGCGGAAAGAATTCGCACCGCCGTCCATGACGCCTGATCGGTCGTGGCGTTGTCCTTCGGGCCGCAATCGGCAACGAACTTCAGCCGTACGCGTTTTCCACCATAAGGCTCAAGCGACGCCTGCTGCGGCAACCACGCATCCTTTTTCGATGACTGTTCGAAGATCTTGCGGTAGCTTCCAACGCGGTTCCCGCTCACCTCGGCCGCGAACACTTGGAACCAGACGCCGTCCGAGCGTTCCGGGGCCTTCTCGCTCATGCCGATGGAGAAACGCAACACGCTGCCGCCGGGCACGTCCACCTCCCGCGACCAGAACGTGTAGCCCTTGGCATTCTTGTAGGGCGGATGAACGGCAATCACCGGCTGGCGCTTCCCGTCGACCTCGGCTGGACGGAAGCGGACCATCGCGCCGGTGGAGTTGTCGAGCGGTTGCTCGCCCGCGCCGCGGATCCCCATCCCCGTGTCCAGCGGTTCACCGGCCATCAGGTCGATCATCCCGCCCGCCGCGCTCACCTGGGCGAAGCGGGCCATTTCGCGCGGATACCCGCCCATCGGATCGCCTTTCATTTCCACGGCCACGTAGAGATCTGGGCCGTTGGTCGGAACGTTGCTGAGCTCGAAGCTGACGCCGCTTGCGCTGGGATCAGCGCTCGTGATCCGCACACCATCGGCCGTGGCCTCGGCTTTCACGCGGCCCGAGAGGGCCCGGGCCAGCGCCTCGCCGCTGCCCTTGCCCTCGAGCAGGTTCGGAGTCGTCGCGGCCAGTCGTACTGCCGGCCCTTCCGGTTGGCCAAGCCAACCGACTTTTGTGTCGGTCCCGCAACGCAGCTCATCCCAGATGCCGAACCGCCCGTCGGGATCTTGCCGCGGGGCGAAGGAGTAGCACACCGCGGCATCGAAAAACTGGCAGGCCGCCAATGCGAGACGGTGGCGGCTGAAGGGAACGTCCGGGTGCCGCGAAACGCCCGGCTTGCCCGGCACCGCTTGATTCCATTTGTGGTTCACGTAGTTGAAGGCGGGCCCGCGGGCGTTGTCGCGCCAGAAGTAGTGCCGGTTCATTCCGCCCGACCAGTCGCTGAACTCCCAGTCGTTGAGGTTCGGGAAACCTTCGCTCTCGATCCCGTTGAGCAAACCGAACGCGCGCTGGCTGCGCACTCCACCCGGGCCCAGCGCCCCGTCGCCCTGGATGATGAAGTTGTTGGTCATGCGCTCACGGAGCTGCCGGGCGAACTCGATGACCCCGATCCCGTACTGGTTCACGCCGTCGATGACGCCGTCGTCGACCACGCCGTCGCCGTCGGTGTCGCCGCGCGTGGTGTTGAACATTACGTCGAACTCGAGTCCGTCGAACGCCGCGAGGACACCACCCGGCCCAAACCACTCCGCCAGGTCGTCGACCAGTCGATCGGCGCAGGTCTTGCCGTCTTTGTCCCTCGGGCAGATTGCCGAGAAATTGTAGAACCACATGATGTGATTCGTTCGCCCCCAGGGCCCCTCGACCTCGTGCGCCGCGGCGCGCGACACGCCCGCCTCCAGCGCGATCGGCTTCGTGCCGTAGCAGCCGCGTTTGACCTTGATCGTGCTTGCCTTGGCATCGATCTCGAGCAGTTGTACTTGTTCGCAGTGATCCCAATCGTGTTTGCCGTCGGCGGTGACGCCGAACAGTGCGATGTCGTCATTCGAGGTCTTGTAGCGCCCCGCACCGATGCGAAAATCGCTGGCGTCCTCGACGTGGATCACGCTCTCGCCTGCTTCCGCAGGCACGTCACGCGTGATGACTGTTGCCTTGCGGTAGATCCAGTGGCCCGGGAAGTATCTCTCGGTGTCGTAGCGCGGGTCGCGGGCGTTGCCGTTGAAGTGCAGGAGCACGGCCTGGGTGGCATGCTGCTCCTTGAACCGCGAGAAGAACTCCGGGTTGCGCGACTCGCGCCCGATGCACTCCTCGTCGAGGCACTTGCCCATAATGCCCTGCAGGCGATCGAAGTTCTCCGCCCAACTATCATAGGTGGGGTAGCGTTGCTCAACGAAGGCGCCCTCGGTGGCCCGGAAGAAGAACGCCCTCGGGTAGTTCTCTCCGAGGATTTCGAGCTTCGTGACGTCGCGAGCCTGAGCGAGGCACGCGAGCAGCGCAATTGCGAACGAGCCCCAGAACGCCGTCCGTCGCAGGGAAAGGGTAACCATGCCAAAACCTCCTGAAACATGTGTTTCTAAGGGAAGGACCGGTAAGTGTCGTGATAATTGTGCAAGGCCAGGCCGAGCTGTTTCAGATGGTTCGAACATTGGCTCCGCCGCGCCGCTTCGCGCGCTGCCTGGACGGCCGGCAACAAGAGGGCGATCAAGAATGGTCATCTTAACCGATTGGGCGTTCTCTGCAAGCGCAGTCCGCGCTACAGCTTTACACGCTTCTGGGCGGTGCATGCGATCGAAGGGAAGAGGCTTTGACGAAACCTGCCCATCGACGAGCGGAACCTGCTCCACCCGGCCGTTTCGCTTTAGTGATAGGCGAGGCTTGAAGATCGCGTGGGCGGCACAACGCCAGGGGAAGAACCGGGGTCAGACCGGGATTAGGGATTAGCAAGACGTCGTTCCAACCTTTGAACCGTTCGCTGCAACTCAGCGGTGGCCTCCTCCACTCGACGCACCGCGCGCCCTACGCCGCTGTGGTCACGGTATCCTAAAGCCCTTGCGGTTTCTGTAGCCGCGTGCCCGAAGCGACACCGCGCCAAGTACGCGGCCACAGCCCGCGCTGCATCGTTGCTCCGCCGCCCGGCTGCCCAACGCCCCGGATCCGCCCCGAAGTGGGCGGCCACCACCGCAACGATCGTCGCCAACTCCGGCCGATTCCGCACTTGCTTCAGTTGGGGCACCTCACCATCTTCCGGCTTGTCTCCGATCATGCGCCGGATCCGGTCCACAAACTCGCTCGTTCCCACGATCAGACCGCCCACGGCACCCGCGAACGGCGACCCCGGCGGTTGCTCCAGGGCCGCTTGCAGGAACC
Source organism: Thermoguttaceae bacterium (assembly GCA_040768665.1). GTDB lineage: Bacteria > Planctomycetota > Planctomycetia > Pirellulales > Thermoguttaceae > JABWBD01. Next base: position 16,420 of record JAXGMN010000022.1, on the reverse strand, counting down.
TTCCGTACGCGCGGCGCGCCTGCTCGCCGTGACGCCCAAACTCCCCCAGTACGCGATCGTAACACATCCAGTCGAGTCGTCTGCTGGCTCGCAGGTATCCCGGGCAACTACTCCACCTCCACTCTTCCGGTCGCCCGACCAGTTTCGCGCGAACCGGATTGAGATGAACGTAGCGACTCACCTCGAGGAAATACCCTTCCTCCTCGATCAGATGCCCCTTGAATCGTCCCTGAAACAAGTGGCCGCAGCGGCGGTGCCGCCGATTAAAGTAGCCCGTGTAGCTCCCATTGTAATGCTGCATCCCGGCGGAGAGGTTCGCTTCAGGCGTTTCGACGAACAAGTGGTCGTGTGTGGTCATCAGCACGAACGCGTGGAGACGCCAGCCGTAGACCTCGACCGTGCGGCGGAGCCACTCCACCCGTTTCTGGCGGTCCGCATCATCGCGCACGATCGGGCCCTTCTCGTTGCCGCGCGAGATGACGTGGTACAGCGCTCCGGGAAATTCAATCCGTAACGGTCGTGCCATGCCACAATTCTACCATGCCCGGTCTAATCCTGCAACACTAATCCCTAATCCCGGCCTGACCCCAGAATCTCCATGACTAATCCCGGCCTGACCCCAGAATCTCCATGACCCCAGAATCTCACTCTGGCGGCGCTGGCGATCGGCGGACTTATCCTCGCGACCGGTTTAAAACTTCTCCGGGAAGCGTTCGGGGGCCTCATGGACGCGGTTCCTCCGGAAATCGCCGATCAACTCAGGGCGGAGTTGCAGCGTCACCAGGACGCGGGCCACATCGCCGGCTTCCACCAGCTCCGCTGCCGCCGGACGAACGATCAGCTTTGGGTCGACGTGCACGTGCTGATTCCCGGCGACGTCACGACCCGCGAAGCGCACCGCCGCGTGAGCCGGATTGAACAATCGCTGCGGGCGCTGCCGCTGAAAGACGAGCTGCACGTGACCTCGCACATCGAACCGGCCGATCACCAGGCCGCGCATCCGGAGGGGCATCCGGAAACGGAAGTCGGCAGTTCGGGGACGACGTCCTCGTGACGTGCGGCTGGGCCTCGGAGGCGGAGCGAGCCGGGCATGCCCGTACGTCTTCGCACGCGAACAAGCCCGGCAGGTTGCACCTCACCGCCTTTTCACGTATTCTGGCGGCATCGGATAACCATTTCAGACCACCTTTCGTTTCGCAGGAGGAGGGCAGTGATGAAATCGAGAAGCGTCTGGTTGTGGATCGGCCTGGCAATCGCAGGGGTTTTGCTGGCAGGCGTGTCCGGAGTCGGCGCAGCGGAGCCGAGGGACGGGGTGTTCCTTCACGTCACTCACGGCCAAGAAGACCCGCATTGGGTCCTGATGGCCTTGAGCATGGCGAGCATCATGGCGGAAGATCGCGACGTGTTGGTCTACTTCGACGTCAAAGGCGTCGGCGTGGTGCTCAAAGACGCCAAGGATCTCCGCTACGCGCAGTTTCCCTCGTCCAGAAAGCAACTTGCCGAGCTTCCCAAGAAGGGAGTCACGCTCATGGCGTGCCCCGGATGCCTGAAAGCCGCAGGCAAGTCGAAGGACGATCTTGCGCCGGGAGTCGAACTGGCGGACAAGGACCGGTTCTTCTCCTTCACCAAGGGCCGGATCCTCACGCTCGACTACTGATTGAGCGACGGTCGCACCGACGGCTGCGGTTTCTTGAGAAACCGAAGTGTCTTCTGCAACCTTCCACCGCTCGCAAGAAGGGATCGTCATGCCCGGCCGGCAAATCCCCAATCGCCATGCCAGAACGCGGCGCGACCATGCTACGGAGACGGCGGAAGACTACGTGGAGGCGATCGACGAATGGATCGAAACCAAGGGTCAGTGCCGCGTGACCGATTTGGCGGGGCACTTCGCTGTCAGCCATGTGACGGTGAATCGGACGATCGCTCGATTGCAGCGGGCAGGACTGGTCGTCACGCAGCCGTACGGCCCGGTCGAGCTCAGCGAGGAAGCGGCGGCTTGCCCAGGCGTCGAAGCAGCGCCACCGGACGGTCGTGGAGTTCCTGGTCGCGTTGGGGGTTTCCGAGCGAACGGCCGCCACCGACGCCGAGGGAATCGAACATCACGTGAGCGACGAAACCTTGCGGGCCATGAAACGGTTTCTCCGAGGCGATTGCAGGAGCTAGGCAGGCGGAAGCAGGGCGGGCTGGTACGCTCTGTATCAAGCTTGGGGTTTCCGACGTAGTCGGCGATTCCAGGTCCCGCTCGGCAAGCGGGACCTACTTCTCGACGCCCACTCTCGCGAGCACCCCTTGCCGGTAATAGTGCTTGACCTCCTGCATCTCGGTCACCAGATCGGCGGATTCGAGCACGCGCTGGTGCGCCCAGCGGCCGGTAATCACGAGTTCCACGCCGCTCGGTTTGCATTCGATCAACTCGATCAGGTCGTCCAGCGGCAAAACGCCGAGTGCTACGGCCACGTTGGCCTCGTCGAGAATGACGAGCTTGTACGTGCCCGAGACGATTGCCTCTCGGCATTCGAAGAAGCCCTGTTCAGCGCGGTCGAGATCCGCCTGCTCGGGCTCCCGGTCGATGAAACAGGTCCGGCCGAACTGGCGGACGGTGATCCAGTGCGAGAGCGATTCCAGCGCGGCCAACTCGCTGTAGAGCATTCCCTTGACGAACTGGCCCAAAAAAATCCGCCAGCCCGCCCCGGCGGCCCGCACCGCCAGACCCAGCGCGGCCGTCGTCTTGCCTTTACCGTCGCCGGTGTAAACGTGGACATACCCTCGGGTATCCATCTCCTTGGCTCCTTGCCTTGCGCCCAATGTGCGGCTACGTCGTAGTCAGCGCCTCCCAGGCATTTCGGTGAAACGACTTGAAACAGGATTGTCCGGCTGTTCTAAGAGAGGCTGCCCCCGAGTACCTATTTTCAACGGACCCTCCGGCTCCACAGAATCGCCAGACCGCATAGGAAAAGGCAGCCGCTGAATAGGGTTGCCAACGTCGACGGTTCCGGAACCATCGCAAAACGGACGTTGTCGAGGGCGAAATAGGAAGGTGTGTTCATGCCCCACTCGCCCGCGTCGGACGAAGAGAGATTGAAATAGAGGCGTGTCGCGCCGGCCAGCGGCGAGAGGTCGAGCAGTGTCCAATCGCCCAGAATGTAGTCCTGGCCATTGTCGGCGAAACGGTAGTCGGCGAGGTACAGTTCCACAGTCGAGGACAACGGAATCCCGGCGGCATCCGTACCGTAGGCGTTGAGCTTGAACCAATCGGGATCGTTGCCGTTGGCGCCACCGAACTTCTTGGCGAAACTGTCCCCGGTGACCATCGACAAAGCCGCGTAGGTCGTATTCGTCACGTAAGCGTCTTGAATCACTGCGCCGTCGGGGATCTCAAACCACGGCAACTGCTGCAGGTGCGTGGGATCGCTGGGATCGAAGGGCGGATTGCCGAACAGGGTCGTCCCCAAGTCAAGATACCCGTAGGCCACGCCGTAGTTGGCGCTGTCCTGCGCTCCCGAACCGGCGTAGGCGCTATACTGGTTCGTGTGGCCGCCGGTGGTCGTGTCTGTCGTGCTCGAATAGGCGAAACCGCTCCAACTTCCGCCGTTCAAATTATGGCGATTGCCGAAATCCGCTCCTCCGCTGGCAAATGTCCCCACCTTGACCGGCTGTGGTCGGCCCCACGGGTCCGGTTCTTCTGTTCCATTCGGATCGGGCCCGCTCCAGTACCAACCGCCACCAGGGCCGGTGTAGTTGGTGGCGGCGTACGGCGATGTCGGCGTGAGATCCTCGAAGTCGATGACGGCGGCGCCGGCGCACGTCGCCGTGCCGACCGCGACGACAGCGGCGGTTAGCCGTCCGAACACGTCTAAGACAGTACGACTCATGGAGACCTTTCCAAACAGGCGATCCAGCCGGCTTCCCCGACTCGTTTCATCGTGCGCCTTTCGAGGTTGAATTGCGGCGGCCGCGACGCCGACAAACAATGAATAGCCCCGTGACAAATGCCGCGGCGACCATCGCCAGGCTGCTCGGCTCGGGGACGGCGTGTAGCACACCGATCCCCTGGCCGGCGGGAAGCCGAAAATCGAAACCACCGCTTCCGGTCGTCATCCAGTTGTCCAGGATCGGATTGCCCAGGCTGTCGGTGTAGTCTCCGCTGCCGGGAATGTCGAAGAGACGGAGATACTGGATGTTGTTCAGGTCTACCGCGTTGCTCTGCACGAACTGGTCGAGCAGCAGGTCGTCGAGGTCGAACGGTGTGCCGTAGCCGCTCGCGTGTTTGCCCGCCAGGTTGTGGACGTTCGTCATGTCGTAGCCGGCGAACGCGGGACCGAACGTGCCCGCGTAGGTCGTGTTGGTGGATACGGACGGGAACCGCGCGAAGTCCACGCCGTTGGTGGAGACGTCGACGTAGGCCAGCTCCGCGAAGAGGTAAGGATCGCCGGGGTAAATAAAGCCGTTTTCGAAGACCGCGAAGTCGGCGCCGGGGCCGTTTCGGATGCCGCTGGGAAAGGTCACGGTGATGTAGCCCGGCGAATCGCCGTTGGCGATCTGGGCGGCGCTGAGATCGCCGAGCGAATTGTATCCGGTCGTGGAGATCGAACTGCTCCCATTGGTCGCGAAATACGTCCCGCCGCCGATGGGGAGGATCGCGTCGGCCCACTCGACAAACAGCGGGCTGCTGGAAGGAATCGCCGCGTCGATCCCGTGCGACGTGTCGGTGGGCCCGGAGTATGAGCCGGCCAGCGCGGCGGTTGCGGGAAGGAGCGCCGGCAGTAATGCCAAGGTCAATGCGAACGGGGTGCTTCTCATGGTCCTGGTGATCGACAATTGAGGTAAGATAGCTGTGATGCCGCCGCGGTTGCGCCCCGCGCTGACTCTGAAGGGGACCGCTCCATTCCGCCTGCGGGAAAATCGGGACGGTCCCCAAACGTTTTTTCGTCTGAGGCCTAGCCGGACTGCGACGAAGCCGGTCGTCGCTTCCGTACGGCATAGGCCGATCCGAGCATCAAGGCACCGACTCCCAGCATGACCAGCGTCGAAGGTTCGGAAACGGCCTGTGTGGTGAGGTTGTCGAGTGCGAAATAGCCGGGGGTGTTCATTCCGTAATCACCGTTGTCCGACGAACTCAAGTCGAAGGCGAGTTTCGTGGCGTTGCCCAGGTCCGTCAGATCAACCCAACTCCAGACGTCGATGATGTAGTCCCGGGCGTTATCTGTGAATCGGTAGTCGGCCAGATAGAATTCGACCAATCCGGTCGGCGCGTCCAACGCATCCAAGCCGGTAATCGTGAGCTTGAACCAGTCGGGATCGCTGCCGCTGTCGCCTCCGAACTCCTTGGCAAATGAATCGCCGTTGAGCATGGAGAGGGCCGCGTAGGTGGTGTTGGTGAAGTAGGCGCCGGTGACCGCGGTGCCCGGGGCGAGCTCGACCGTCGGCGACAACGACCAGGGCTCGCAGTAAACCCCGTAGTTGCCGCTCCCCCCGTAGCCGCCGCCGGTGTACGCGCTATATTGGTTCGTGAAGCCGGCTATGGTGGTGTCGGTGGTGTTGGAATAAGCCCAACCGTCCCAAGACCCATAGGTTGAGTTGTAGGAATTGCTGAAGCTCACTCCGCCACTGGTGAAACCGACGCTTCCAACGGAACCGTTCCAGTACTTTCCTCCGCCGGGGCCCGTGTACGACTCGGTGGGCGTCAGATCCTCGAAAGTTACGGAAGCGGCGGTGGCGCAGGTCGCCGTTTGGAAGAGCAGAATCTGGGCCAGAACCAGACCCGCCGCCTTGGGAATGATGCGGTTCACAAGAGTCTCCTTCGTCGAATCGTGTCGAGATTGAAAATAGGAGTCATGGTACTTGATTCACTTCACCGCCGGCGCGGGTGCAGAGAGCCGCCAGCGTCGGCAAGGGCATTGTCTCGGCGAGGAAGCGGGCGGAGCCGTCGCAAAACAGCCCGTTGGCGCCTCCGGGGTGCTCGCTGCGAATATCGTTTTCGAACGACGGCGCCTGGTTGATCGCAAATGCCTGATCGAACACATTGCGGCCGTTGATCCATTGCCCGTCGTCGAAATGGCTGTCTTCGGAGAGGATCAAGGTGGCCGACGTCCCGTCGGTAATCTCCGCGATGGAAACGGCGCGGTCGTAGAGCATCACGCCCTTGGGCGGATTGTTCGGCGAAACGATCCGCTCGCCGTAGATTCCCCCGTATTGACACGGGCCGCGGCCCACTCGCAACTGGTTGCCCTGCGGCACGCTGGGACAGATGTAGACGGGGAGAATGGTTGCGGCGGGCTCGGCGTTTTCCGGAGCGTCGAAGGGCTTGTTGGTGTCGAGGCGGTCGTAAAGCGGTTGCTGCTCGATATAGGGCAGAAGAAACACGGACCAGGCAAGTTGACGGGCCTGCGGTTTCCACGGCGACCGGGGTTCAATGCCACCGGGAGGAAAGCACCCGAGTGCGTTGTGGTAGTTGTGCAGGCCGATCCCCAGTTGCCGGAAGTTGTTCAGGCAGCTCGCCCGCCGCGCGGCCTCGCGAGCCGCCTGGACCGCGGGAAGCAACAAGGCAACCAGAATTCCGATGACGCCGATCACCACCAGCAACTCAACCAACGTAAAAGCGGGGCACGCGCGGCGAGCGGCTCTCCCGGCAACCCTCTGCTGCGAACGGACTAACAGGCCGGAAGGTCGGAGCACGCCATCGCCCCAATGTGGCCCCGGTCCCGCATGCGTGCGTCTTGGGCATAGCCCTAGCGCCCTTCCCCGTACGGCGCACTTCATGGCTAATTCAATACAGAAGTGCCCGGGCAGGGGAATTTCTGTGCAAAGGATGAACGGCAATCTACGCCGCAAACCGGGAGAGGGCGGGACTCACAGGAAACTCAGGTTTCGCGGACTTCGTCCCTCGCGAAGCACCGCCGACCATGCGTTGGTAGGTCTTCTGACTTCCGAGCCGCCTGCGCCCCGGCCTTCTCGTCGCTTTCGCGACAATGGCGAGAGAGTCGGACGCGGCGTTCGCACTCGGTTACAGCGGCGGGGACCGTCCCGGATTTGCACCGGATTCCCTGTTCGTCGGCCCTTGCGAATCAAGCGACCGACCACCAACGCAACAACAACGGCCGATTATGGGTAACTCAGTTGGCGTTGTCAAGCGCCGCGGCGAGAATTTTTCCAACCACCCGGCAAACAAGGTGGGAGTTCTGGCCCCTCGTTCAACTCCACAAGCCAACTGCCCTTTCGGTAGGACGGATTGGTAATCTCGGGGCCGGATTACGGCAATCGCCTCGGTCCGCGGCGGCAAGGAAGGATCGACTCGAAAATCTCCGCTCCCACGAACCTCGCCCTCTGCCCCAACGATCGCCCGATTCGCAGGACCTCGTTCCACTTGGCCATCCGCTCGCCGCGGGCGAAGGCTCCGACCTTGAGTTGCCCCGCGTTGGTTGCCACCGCCAGATGGGAGATGAAAGCCTCTTCCGTTTCCCCCGAGCGGGCGCTGACGATCGGCGCCCAGCCGGCCTTTTGCGTGAGGCGGATCGCGTCGATCGTCTCGGTGACCGTGCCGATCTGGTTCAGCTTGATCAGCACCGCGTTGGCCACGCCCCGCTCGATGCCGGTGCGAATCCGGTCGACGTTCGTCGTGAAAAGGTCGTCGCCCACGACTTGCAGGCGGTTTCCGAGGGCGTCGTGGAAGCGTTTCCACCCCTCCCAGTCGTCGTCGGCAGCCGGATCCTCGATCGATACCACCGCGTACTTTTCGCACCAGGCGATCAGTTGATCGACGAACTGCTCCGAGGTCAGGGTCCGGCCTTCCAGGGCCAGCCGGTAGGTCCGCGTCCGGCGGTCGTAGAGATCGCTGGCAGCAATGTCCAGGGAGAGAGACGCCTCCTCGCCGGGCGTGTAACCTGCCTTTTCTACCGCCTCGACAAACAGTTCGAAGGCCGCCTCGTTGGTGTCGAACTCGGGCCACAGCCCACCCTCGTCCGCCGCACCGAAGTAGGCGCCGCGGGCTTTCATGATATCGCAGGCGGCTTGCGAAACGTTGAACGTGATCTCCAGGACCTCCTCGTAGCTGCCTGCCCCCGTGGCGATCACGAGCCAGTCTTGCAGGTCGGTTCGCCAGTTGGCGTGGGCCCCGCCCCCGATGACCTGGATTTCGGGAAGCGGCAACAGGTCGCCCCGGCCGTCGCCGAGATGCTCGTACAGAGGTATTTCGCGAGCCCGCGCCGCTGCGTCGGCAACGCCCATCGAGACGGCAAGGATCGCGTTGGCTCCGAAGCGGGACTTGTTCTCCGTGCCGTCCCGTTCGACCATGGCTTCGTCGATGGCCCGCTGGTCGGTCGCGTCCATTCCGGCAACGAGCCGGCACAGCGGCCCGCGGACGTGCTCGACAGCCCGAAGCACCGACTTGCCGCGAAACCGCCGGGGATCCCCGTCGCGGAGTTCCAACGCCTCGTACTGGCCCGTGGATGCGCCCGACGGCACGATGCCGTAGCCGCGGATGCCGTTATCCAGGGTTACTTCCGCTTCGACGGTGGGATTCCCACGCGAATCGAAAACCTGATAGGCGTCGACCGATTGGATCTTGACCATGGACGGCTCTACGGGGATGGAATCTTGCGGCACTGTTCCCACCACTGCCGGGCCACGGCTTCCAGGGTCAGCGACCCGCCCGGCAGGCGACGACGAACGAAACGGCGGACGAAGTCCTGCTTTCCTGCCTGGGCTGAAAGATACTCGACCGGCGACTTGCCGTCGACCCGGGCGAGCATCAGCATCAGGAGCAATCGGGCCGTCCGGCGATCGAACGCCTCGCGTTCCGTTTGCGAGAATTCGCGTTGTCGATTATAGGCCGCCGCCGCGGCGCCGGGCATCGCAAAGAACCCTCGATCAAGCGGCGCGTGGTACAGCGCCTTCAGGTGGAGATGACTCAGCAGAAACGCCAGATCGAACGAGGGATCGCCGAACCACGCCACCTCGCAATCCAGGATTACGACCCTTCCCTCACGCACCAGGATGTTCTTCGGACTGTAGTCGCCATGGACGAGGCATTCTCGCGTGGTCCGGATCCGCTCGGCTTCGTCGCGGAACTCCGATTCCCACTCCGGGTGACGCCGGCCCGCGGTGAGCAGATACGGCTCCAGGCGGAGGTCGAAGAAGTTGGGCGTGTTGTCGAAGGCGGCCCGCAGGGTTGGATCGCCGAACGTCGCTCGGTGGATCCGTCCGAGGATCGCACCCGCTTCCTCGGCGACCGCGCGGTCGGCGTTGCCGCCCAGCATCTGTTGCTTCCAGTTGCCCCAGCCCTCGCCGAGCCACTCCATGCAAAAATATCCCCGCGGATCGTTGGTGTGGATCACCTTGGGGACCGCGCCCGGCAGGATCGCGCCGACGGTCGACATGTAGCGATGCTCGTACCGGTTTCTCGAAGGATCGGCAAACCAGTCGTCCTTGACGCGGAGTTTCTTCAACGCCCGCTTGACGACCATGGTCCGGTCGCCGCTGGCCACCTTGATCACATCGCACGACACGCCGCCGGCCAGCGGCGTCAGCACCGCGGAGTCGCCGCCGAGCAATCCGTCGGCGATCAACATCTCGCGGACTTCGTTCACGGGGTCTTCGTAATCCGCTCGATCAACGTGATTCATCCGCCTATTCCTTGACGACCTCGCGGAGCCACACCTGCCATGCTTCGCTCAGAGGCGGCGCGGGTGCATGCTCGCGGTAGTCGATCTCGCGCCGGTACAGCCCCGCCTCGTACGTCCGCTGGAAAACGGCCTGCAGATCCAGCGGCACGGGCGGATCGCCGGAGAGCAACGGCAGGGCGATCTGCGGCAGCGACTCGTTCAGACGAATCGGATACACGAAGTAGTCTTCGAGGTTGTCGAAGTGGTGAATCGATACATGGTAGTGGAAATCGTTTGCGGCCTCGGCAAGCCGATCCTTCGGCACCGCCGTCGTGTGTTGACCGGCGCGAAGCAGGTCGATTTCCAGCAGGTGAACCTTGCTGCTGAGGATCTCGCGCTGCCTACGGAGATACAAGTCCCGACCGTGTTCGCCCGGTGTCTTGTTCGTGAGGCTGAGTAATTCGACCGAAGTGACCAGCCGACGATCCGAACCGCGTCCGAGATAAATCTCCACGAGCAACTCGCTTCGTTCGTCGTGGGGGACGTGAATCACCAGCGGCTCGGTCCTCGGCCGCGCAACGACCGCAACCGGCGCCGCCGGGGCCTCGCCGGACGTGTTCCGAGGCCGACTTACCTGCACGTCGGGCCCGACGAATCGCTCCGAGATCTCGATCCATGCTCGCCGGCTGAGCGAGGCGAAATAAGGCGAGGGGAGTTGTGGTTGAATGAATTCGCGCAGATAGGTAATGAAGCTATCGTGAAAGTCCGGAAAAACCTCGGGATGTTCGAGAAACGGGTCCATTCCGGGAAAGGGCGACGGCATCGAGAGACTCCCACTGTTCGGGGAAACCGGGTTGCGGCTTGATCTCAGCGCCGCACGGCGGGATCCTACCCCTTCATGCTAGTCGCGACCGTTGCAACCGTCCAGTTGCTTGGGGTCGCGCGGCAGGGAAGGGGACAGGTCCATGTTTTCGGCCAACGTCTTTGGGCATGGTTCAAAAAAGGGGGACAGGCACCTCGCCGAACCGTGTTTTTCACGGGAAGAAGCTGATTGGCTCGGAGCCAGTCCCCGTTTTTTGAACCATGCCCGTCTTTGACGCCAAAACACCCAAATTGGCCGAAAAATGGACCAGTCCCCTGCCGCGGGCGTGAACGGTTACGTGAAACCGAAAGCTCCGATCTCCTCAGAAGAGACAGCGCAACCGGTGAGAATGAGGCGGACGCTGCCGGAACGACTCTCGACCAGGGACGCGAGGTCTTGCGGCTGCACGAGGTTTTCATGCACTGCATCCAGAATCCGGCTCAGAACGACGATGCGGTGCTCGCCGCCGCGCACGGCCCTCTCCGCTTCTTCGAGCCCCTTTTCCGCTCGCAGGGCGTCGGCCAGCAACGGCGCGGCATTGACGAAGCAACTATGCCCGTACTGGCGCAATGCAATCCACGGGCAGTCACGGAGCCCCGGAGCGATTCGCTCGACGTTGGCGTCGGTCATGAAACGGCCGATAAACATCCGCACGGCGTGCTGGGAAGCATCCGCCACAAGAGACCTCAGGAATTCCGTTTCGCGGAGGTCATCAAGGGCGACGATCTCGACGGGTAGGTTCGCAATCCACAAGTTCCTCCCGGGATCGTATCAGGTTCGGCAGGGCCACCCAGCCTGTAGCGATCGACAACCGCGCGTGGGACGGATTGGTAATCCGTCCATGCAGCGCAGACGGATTACCAATCCGTCCTACACGAATCCGGCGTCCTTTCCCTCATGAACTTGCTCCCGAACTCGAAAAACCGGCGGCCAGGCCGGTCACCTTGTCGACAGTCGAGAGGACGTCGGCACAATAATCGTCGGCTCCGATCTCTTCGCAGATCTTCTCATCGATGTGGTGGCCGACAACGAGCAGCCTCGTGCTCGCCGTCGCGGGCTCCTTGAGCAGCGACTCTTTCAATCGCTGCATCAGCTCGGCCGACGACGGTTTACGAGTGTAAAGAACCAGGATTGCTTGCGGCGATTCGGCCGCCGCCTGAACGAACCGGTCGATCGGCACGCTGGCCCCCAAGTCGGCGACCGCGAAACCGCGGCCCTGCAAGAGTGGTGCGACCAGGTCGCGCCCCAGGTCGCAACGGTCGCCCTCGACCGTGCCGATGACGACGCGCGGCCTGCCCTTGCCCGCATCCTCGCCCAACGCCGGCCGCAGGATATCCAAGGCGGCGCGGATCGCGCGGTTGACCAGCAACTGTTCGGGGACGTAGCACAATTCCGGCTGTTGGCAGTCCTTGCATTGGAACTGAATATCCACGCGGTGCATGGCGGGGATCAGCCCGTCGGCGAGCAACCGGCGCGGATCGACTCCCGCGGAAAGGGCGTCACGGGCGGCCGTTTCGCCCTGCTTCGCATCGCCCCGGGTGATCGCCTCAGCGAGTGCCGAAATCCAGTCCATATCAATCGTCTCCAACGGCTTGTTCAAGGATTCGTGATTCTACGTCCGTGGTTCCCATTCAGCAACACGCTTCGACGTTGTCGACAAGTCGTCCGGCGATCCGTTCGAATTGTTGAAGTTGCTCAGCCGAGGGTGCGGAATACTCCCGAAACGCCGGCTTGAAGGCCCCCTTCGGGCGAAACGCCTGAAGAACGTAGCGAGACGCCCCCCGGCAGAACCGAGCCATCTCCTCGATGGCGGCTTCGTCGTGAAACCCGGGGATTACCGTGGTGCGAAACTCGCACGCCACGCCCGACGACATCAACAGGTCGCGGCTTGCCGCGAGAACGCCGGGATCCACGGCAACGCCGGCGATGGCGGCATAGCGGGCCGGATCGTGCTTCACGTCCATGGCGACGTAGTCCAGCAGGCCGCGATCGAGCGCCTCGCGGAGAACGGGCGGATTGGTCCCGTTCGTGTCGAGCTTCACCAGGAACCCCAGGTTTTTAAGTCTTTGGAGAAACGGGATCAAGGCCGGCTGAACCGTCGGCTCGCCCCCACAGACGACGACGCCGTCGAGCAGTCCCTGTCGCGTCTTCAAAAAGTCGAGTATCCGGGTTTCCGTCGGCGTCTCGGCACCACCGGGGGCATGCCGGTCGATCAGTTGCGGGTTGTGGCAATAGCCGCAGCGGAGGTTGCAGCCCTGGGTGAATACAACGCACGCCAACCGGCCGGGAAAGTCCGCGAACGTCAATGGCAGGAAGCCGCCGAGGAGCATGGGTCGTCACATCCTGGGGAGCGTCAGTCCGTCGCCGGAAACCCGGTAGGTGCTGCGAGCGGCGAACTCCGCCTGCTTGCCGGCGTTCCACTGGTTGACCGGCCGCAAGTATCCGACGACCCGCGAGTAGACCTCCGTTTCCCGGCCGCATTCCGAGCACTTCGGGACTTCTCCGCGGAGATATCCGTGTTGCGGGCAGATCGAAAACGTCGGCGAAAGCGTGAAGTAGGGCAAGCGGTAGTTCTCGCAGACCTTGCGGACGAAGCGTTTGACCGTTTCGGGATTCGGCACGGCCTCGCCCAGGAAGACGTGCTGCACCGTTCCTCCCGTGTAGCGGGATTGCAGGTCGTCCTGCAGGTCGAGCACGTGAAAAATGTCGTCGCTGTAGTTGACCGGCAGTTGCGTGGAGTTGGTGTAGAACGGATCGGCCCCCGGGATGCCCGAGGCGTCGATCGCGGATTGTATCTCGGGGAACTGCTCGCGATCGAGCCGTGCCAGCCGGTAGGCGGTGCCTTCGGCGGGCGTGGCCTCCAGGTTGTAGAGGTTGCCCGTCTCCTGCTGAAAGCGGTGCAAACGATCGCGCATGTGGTCGAGCACGCGGGCGGCCAGCTCGCATCCTTCGGGCGTTCCGATGTCGCGACCCAGCAGGTTGAGGCAGGCTTCGTTCATCCCGACCAGGCCGATCGTCGAGAAGTGGTTGTTCCAGTAGTGGCCGTACCGCTGTTTGACGCTGCGGAGATAGAACCTCGTGTACGGATAGAGGCCCTCCTCGGTGAACTGCTCGAGCACCTTACGTTTGGTCTCGAGGCTGGTCCTTGCGATCTCCATCAGGCCGTCGAGCCGCGCGAACAGTTCGCTTTCGCTGGCGGCCAGGTAACCCAGCCGCGGCAGGTTGATCGTGACCACGCCGATCGAACCGGTGAGCGGATTCGCGCCGAACAGGCCGCCGCCGCGGCGTTCCAGTGAGCGGAGATCGAGCCGCAGCCGGCAGCACATCGAGCGGGCGTCGTCGGGCGACATTTCCGAGTTGACGAAATTGGCGAAATAGGGGATGCCGTACTTCGCCGTCACTTCCCACAGCCGCGCCAGCCCCGGAGCATCCCAGTTGAAATCGGCCGTGATGTTGTGTGGGGATCGGGAAGGTGAACACGCCCTTTGGCGTCCCCTTCGGTCAGCACTTCCAGAAAAGCCTGATTGAACACGTCCATCTCGGCCTGGAACTCGCCGTACGTTTCGTCCTGCAACCGCCCTCGAGATCAACACCGCCTCGCCTGCCAGCATCGCCGGCGGCTGCAGGTCGAGCGTGGCGTTGGTAAACGCGCTCCGGCGCCGACGGCAAGTGGCCACGTTGAGATTGAACACGAACTCCCCCTGCAGGGCCTGCTTCACCTCGCGATAGCCGGCCTGTCGAACTGATGCGCGTGGGGCCAGCAGGGTATCGAGATTGGAGAACGCCTGCGCACCGGCGGCCTCTCCTTGGAGGGTGTAGAAGAAATTGACGATCTGCCCCAGGGCGGAGCGGAAATGCCGCGCCGGGCGGCTCTCGGCCTTGCCCGGCGCTCCCCGAAAACCGCTGGCCAACAGGTCGCGGAGATCCCAGCCGACGCAGTACGACGAGAGCAGGCCCAAGTCGTGGATGTGCAGCGCGCCGCAGTCGTGGGCCTCGCGGACCTCCGGCGTGTAGATCTTGTTCAGCCAGTATGTCTTGCTGACCTCCGCGGAGACGTAGTTGTTCAGCCCCTGCAGCGAGTAGGCCATGTTGCTGTTCTCGCGAACCCGCCAGTCGAGCTTCTCCAGGTAGCTGTCGATCAGGTCGATGTCGGCCTTGCGAAGCATTTCGCGGATGCGGGCGTGCTGGTCGCGGTAGAGGATGTAGGCCTTGGCGGTCTTCTTGAAGGGCGAACCGAGCAAGATCTCTTCGACGATGTCTTGAATCGACTCGACGGTCGGCGTCGGCTCGACGCACAGCATCTGCGCGACGGTCAGCACCCGCACCGTCAGCAGCCTGGCCGTATCCTCGCCAAACTCCCCGGTGGCTCGCCCCGCCTTGAGGATCGCCGCCGTGATCTTCGAGGCGTCGAACGCGGCCAGGCTCCCGTCGCGCTTCGAGATCGCCTTGAATCCGTCGACAATCGCCCCACTTTCCCACGCAGTAACCGTATCGACCGTTGCCATGCGGGCTTCCTTTCCATCCGCCGGCGCATCAAGGCAGTGCCGATCGGATCTTTGGGCGAGGTGATGAGACAAGCGGCCCGCAGACGCAGGTGCGATCGAAGCGCCCGCGCAGCCGGTCAAACGTCCCTTTCCCTCGAAGGTGTTGACACGCTTGCAGCGCACCATGCGCCGCACGCCGGCAGGTCTTCGGACTTGCAGACACGTTCGGCCGGCTCTCGAGCCAACCGAAACTCCTAATGACCGTCGCTTCCCAGCTCCGCTTCCGGGGCCAGTGCTTTCTGACGGCGGTCGTTCCTGCTCACCGCTGCGGGGCAGTCCCGGATTCGCACCGGGTTCCCTCTTTCGACGCTCCACGTGAAGCGAACCGACGACCGGATACTATATCAGGTATTTCAGGGGCGTCAAGACACTATATATGGATTTCTCTTTCCGCGCATCGGTCGACCCGGCCGTGGACGATTTGCCCGGCCTTTCTCCCCCGGCGTCTTGACCCTCTCCCGCAGATGCTTATGCTGAACTGCGATTTGACGTGTGCGCTGGTGGTCGGTCGCTCTTCCTGGAGCACCGACGTACAGGGAACCCGGTGTGAGTCCGGGACGGCCCCCGCCGCTGTAACCGAGCGGCTGAAGGTTTGTCCAATCTCCCGGCCATTGTCGTGCAAGCATCCTTCGGGGAATTCGTGGCGAGCCCTCAGTAGGACGGATTGGCAATCCGTCCCTTACTGAAGACGGATTGCCAATCCGTCCTACGGTTCGAAGCGATCGTTGTTTCTCGAACGGTGCCGAAAGGGCCCGGCTTCGTTGCCGGAACGACGACGAGAAGGCTGGACAACCTGAGCTCGGAAGTCAGAAGACCTACCAGCGCAAGGCTTGCGGTACTCTGCGTGGGGCGGAGGCCGCGGTTGCATGGAAGCCGCAGCAGCTCATTCTCACGGCTTCGGAGGGACATCCGTTTTCGGCGATCGCCCGGCCTGAAGCGGCGTGCCCGTCCGACGGCGCGCAAGATTTCGGCCGCTTTAGCTTCCCTATTTCAGGTAGTTGAGGAGATCTCGATGAACGATCCGACCCAGTTGTACCAGGCGATCCTCAGCGGCGACTGCAAAGCCGCGGAGAAGTCCGCCCGCGAGGTACTCTCCACCGAGACCGCCGCGGCCGAGTTGCTCACCGTCGCCGTCATCCCGGCGATGCGCGAGATGCGGCGGCGATTTCAGGACCACGAGTGCTTCGTGCCCGAGATGCTCACGACGTGCCGGGCGATGAGAGCGGCGATGAGCCACATTCGGCCCCGTATGGCCGCCGACGGCGTTGATCCGATCGCGCGGGTGTCGGTAATCAGCTTGTCGTACCAGCCGGAGGAGCTGACCGGCCGGCTTGTCGCCGACAACCTGGAAGGCGCCGGCTTCGACGTCACGAGTTCCACGCTTGCCGTCACTGCGGCTGAGCGCGCCGGACGGT